>NZ_JBJEIO010000001.1:0-225748 GCF_051877095.1 Methanobrevibacter sp.
TCGTTTATCTTTTAAGTGATGAATGAAGTTTTTATATCTTGGAGTAATTGATTTTCTAATTATTTTGTAAATTACGTTCTGAATATTACTTAAGATAATATTCGTTTTAAACTAAAACAGGACATTTATAAAATATTGGATGCAAAAGATTTAAATACTGCTAAAGAACTTAGAAACGAATTAATAAACAAAAAATATACAAAAAACAAGTTCACAAACAAAATTCTTTGGAAATTTGTCATTTTTTACTTCAAAAAATTAACGACACACCTGGAAAACACGAACATCCCATCAACAAACAATAAAATCGAAAATATCTTCCAAAAAGTATTCTCAAAACACATAAAAAGAACAATGAAAATAGAACAAGGACTTCTAGCCAGATTCATGCTAAAACTAAATTATTGGAATTTAAACAATGAAAAAGAAAAAAATCACACAAGTTTTTGAAAGAGCCTAAAGTATATAATATATATATCCTTAAAAATGTAATATAAAATTATACAATTGTTAATTGTACATGTCGAGGTTTTTATATGAAATATGGCGTAAATATGAATTATTTTAAAGTATTAACGATACTTAGTTTATTGTTTATATTTTGTGGTTCAGTTTATGGTGCTTGTGATGCCGATTCGCTTGACATTTCTGGTGTTAAGATTGATGAAGGTTCAGCTATTAGCGATACAACCGCGGTTGAAAATGTTAATGGACCTTCAGGTCTAACCACAAGTAATAATGGTGAGGAAGTTATTGAAGATGCTTCTGTAGATGATATGGGAGATTCTAAAAATGACCCTACGTCTATTCCAGATATTAGTTTAAAAGACGAAAATAACAAAGACATGTCTTCAACTAATCCTGCAGACGTATTTATCAATGAATCATTTAACTTCCAAATGATATTTAATAATTTGGGTGATGCTACTGGATTTCAACCTTATATCCAGTTAATAACTCCCAATGAATTAACACAATTCACAGCTTCATATTCTGATAGAAACATTGTTCCAATAAAAGTTGGAGTCTTTGATAAGAGTACTTATAATCCTAAAACTGGTTTATATACCTTAATTGATCCATTCACTAACAAAGAAGTTCATGGTTCACTAAACAGTACATTTTATATTCTTCAGTATCCATTAGGTAGTTTTACAGTTGATGCACCTAGTGCGATTTTAGATATTACTACAAGCATTGGAGCTTTAGAAATAGGAAAATTACTTAATTTTACTGTTACTCCGGTATTCAGGTATGGAAATAGTCCTCTTGATGACCCGGTGAATTATCCTCCAATTTATGGAAAAACCGTCACTGGATGGGTAAATCCAGTTGTTGTTAAAATAGATAAAGATTCAAACCTTCATGAAGATGAAACTGCTACAGGTTCAAATTTCCCATTTGAGTATAATATTAATATTAACATAGCTAATGGTGCAAAAATTGAAAATATTACAATTACTGATGTGCTTCCATCTACTATAATGTATTTGGGCAGTCCAGTTTTATATGACTCTAAAGGAAGGATTATAGACCCTAGTTTATATACTATTGAAGAACCCGACGGTAAGAAAACCGGCGGAAAAATAATTTTAAAATTAAAAAAGGCTATTGGAGATTTAAATAGTGTAAGTCTTAGTTTGAAATATAAAGCATATGCTCCGGAATTTGATAATAGTACATCTAATAACATTACAATTATTGATTCTGAAACTGGCATAGGCACTACTGCTACAAATACTGCAAGAATAGATTATACTTATGCAAATAATACTTATGATGCTTCAGATAGCTATAATGTATTTTTAAAATCATTAGCTACACAAAAATATGCAGAAATTTTAAATACTGATGCATTTTCTGTTGTTCCTTATAATTTAATTACTTATACAATTGATTTTGAGATTTCTGATTATTTTGCTTTTGATAATTTAGTGATTAAAGATAAATTTGATACTCATAAAGTAGGTTCAGCTCAAAAATTCTTAACTGATAATAAACCTGTTTTATCTATTTATGGAAAAACATATGAATTAAATGAAGATTATTATAGTATCGTTTCTTTAGAAAATGTTGATAAATCAGTTACATTTTATATTTCAAAATTCTTAAAGGATAACAATATTGGTACAAGCCTAATTGGAGGATACTATACAAATAGAAGTGTTAATGAAGGTGCAATGGTAGGATCTTTAAAATTTGTTACAAAAGTTATTATTCGTTATTCAAATGGATCTTCTGTTGTATCAAACGATTTGGTTATTAATACCATTGAAACATCAGCTACTTTATTAAATACAGCCAATAAGGTTTCTGATAACAGCCGTACAGACTTAATAGTCCCGAGCGTTTCACTTAGGAAGGATATTATTGCAGTTGATGGGGAGGTTATAAATTCCGCTGATTTTTATAAAGTTTATCCTGGTCAGAACATAACTTTCGTATTGGATATTCATTTCCCTACAGGTTCTGTAAATGATTTTATTGTCACTGACTTTTTACCAATACCATTATTTAATATAAACGGATTCAATCCTGTTAATTCCACTACAGGAATACTTCCTAAAGTCGGATATTGGTCTTATGCAAACAATAGTGGATTTTTATACCATGAAAAAACCGGTAAAGTCATTATTCCTAAAATTAATGTGGATACTGCAAATAATGCAATTTCATTTGATTTTGGAGACACATTAGATAACCTTGCTAATCCGGTAGATATAAGATTATGGTTTACAGTTCAGGTATCCTCAGAACCTATGGCAGACCAGCTTAATCTGGTTAATCTTGCTGAAATGAAATTTAAAGATTCTGTTGAAGAGGTATATGTAGGTTCAAATATTGTATTAATGCTTACTAATGAACCGGAATTAAAAATTACAAAAAATGTAAATGATACAAAAATTTTAGAAAATATTGAAAATGCAACTGATGTTAAATATAATATAACTATAACTAATATAGGACATTCTGATGCTTACAATATACTTGTAGCAGATGATTTTGTCAATTCAACAACATCTGGCAGAATTACAAAAGCGGATGTTAAATCTGTTAGTTTAGTTTACTCAAATGGAACTGTTGTTGATATTACTGACTTTAAAGATGAATTATTCACAAAAGGATATATGATAGCTCAATTAGCTAAAAACACATCTTGCAGCATTGTATATACTGCTAGATTTAATGAATATCTGATTCCAAAAGAAAGTATTATTAACAATGTATGGATTACAAACTTTGCAGCATTTCCTAAAGGTACAAACTTTGTAACAAACAGGGAAAAGTACAGGGACAATGCAACAATCATGGCTAAAGGATTAGAAATTACAAAAGAATTTATCGGATCCAATGTTACTGACAATAAGAATGTATTATTTGTTGGCGAAATTGGAATTTATGAAATCACAGTTAACTTGCCGGATTTAAGAGTTCCAAACTTAGTTATCAAAGATAACTCATACGGAATCAAGTATACAAACTTTACAATAACTACCAGTGATGGTCTTGTTGTTCCTGAATATGAATATGCAGTAACCTACACTCCAAGTACCACTCACCCTGAAAGAAGTTATTTAACCATTAACTTTAATGGAGATATTGTACCTGCATATGCTAAGAATAACCAATTAATCATTAAGGCATATTATGCTGTTGTCAATAATGAAGATATTATTCCTGCCACTGCAACCAGTGCAACAACCAGCAACCATGCAAGTATTAGCTGGACTGATAATACAGTAACTTCAAATACTGTCAATGTTGATGTATATCAACCCAAAATAGACATAAATAAGATATTCGAACCTAATACTGTTCAAGGCGGAGACGGATCCAGTTTCACAATCACCATTAATAACAATGGTAAAGGTACTGCTTACAATACTACCATTACAGATGATTTAACAGAATTTATCAAAACCTTTGTAAATAGTAGAAATGATATTGAGGCAACTGTACTTGAAGGTAATGAAAGCGGTAAAATCATTTTCAACTGGAATAAAGACGTGGCCAGATTTAATGTTGGCGAACTTTTAGCCGGCAAAAGAGTTATTGTCAAATTCACATTCAATGTAAAAAATGATGTTGTTATCGGTAAAGAATTTAAAAATATGGCCAAAGTAGAATATTATTCTATTTTCAATGAAACCAAATTCGATGAAAAAAGAAATTATTCTAACCAAGCAACCAGTACTTTATATACTTATGATGCAAAGGTAAATAAAACAGTATTTAACACAACTATTGCAAACGGTAAGGATAAGGTAACTATTGGCGAAAATGTAACTTACAATATAACTGCGATATTGCCTGTTGGAAAATACAATACTTTGGAAGTTAAAGACATTCTTCCGGAAGGTTTTAAATACAATGGCGGCACAATTGCAGTTTACAAAGGAAATAGTCAGAATAAAGCAATTGAAGGCGGAGATTATACAGTAACTGTAAATGAAAACATAATAAAACTGACATTCACTTCTGAATTTGCATATGAAATTATTAAAGAATATGGTGGCAAATTCCAAGTATTTTTAAATGCTACAGTATTAAATGTTAACAATAACAAAGCAGGTGCTGTTAAAACTAATAAAGCATCACTTACTTGGAATGGACATGAATCAGTATCTGATGCCTCAGTCACCGTTGTTGAACCTAAAGTGGATATCACTAAAAAATTTAATGTAGAGACAGTTGTTGGTGGGGATGAAATATACTTTGACATTACCATAACCAACAATGGCAAATCCCCATTATTCAACATAACAATCAGCGATGATTTAAGTGATTTAATTAATAAGTTTGTCAATGGTAGTATTGATGTTACCTCAAATGAAATTATTGTAACTCCAACATGGAACAACAATACTGCAAGCATAAATATTGCAGAACTTGATATGGGCAAATCATTAACTTACAGATTTACCTTTAAAATAAGGGAAGATGTAGTTATAGGTAGCACTTATATTAACGTAGCTAATGTAATAGGTTATTCTGCACTATCTGAAGGTAGAAATTATACTAATGCGGCAAGAGATAGTTTCACTACCGAACTTCCTGCTGTTGCCAAATGGGTTATTGACACATCTATTGGTCACAATAAGGATTATGTAACTATTGGTGAAAATATAACTTACGGCATTAATGTAACTTTGCCGACAGGTAATTATACAAAATTAGTAATTAAGGATACTTTACCTCAAGGATTTGAATACATTGTTGGAAGTGCATTTTATGCAAATGGCACCAAATTAGTAAATGGTAGTGACTGGACAATAAATGTGACTAATAACATTATAACTATTACAATTAGCAATGTTCACTCCAGTGACTTTGCAGATGGCATTTTATCCATTAATTTAACTGCCAGGGCTACAATATTTGACCAAACAAATATAGCAGGAGCCATAAAAGTTAATAATGCAGATTTATTCCTAAATGATAAAAACATTGATAAATCCAGTGCAAAAGTCATAATTGTTGAGCCTACAACTGACATTACTAAAAAATTCAATGTAACTGAAGTTGAAGGTCAAGACCATGTTTCATTTGACGTAGTTGTCAAAAACAACGGCAAATCCTCATTATTTAATGTAACTATCATTGATGAGTTAGATGGGCTTGATTTATTTATTGGTCAAATACCAAGTGCCGATAATGTAGATATCAAAGTAACTGATGCAAATGGCGAACCGGTTGATGCTAAAATCAAATGGATATGGCCTCATGTTGAAATTGATGTAGCCAAAATAAATCCTGGAAATGCAATTCATGTAAAATATTCATTTATTGTAAGATCAGACATTCAAATCGGAAGCCAATATGTAAATACTGCTGAGGTTGTTGGATTTTCAGCACCTGACCATGGTAGAAATTATTATAATTATAGTGAAGATACATTAAAAACTAAAATGCCTACTATTACTAAACTGGTAATTGAAACTACACTGGACAATAATGACGGCGACAAGTTTACACCGACCATCGGTGAAAATGTAACATACCAAATTACAGTAGTGCTGCCTAAAGGTAACTACACTAATTTACAAGTTAAAGACATCCTTCCAACAGGATTCGAATACCTTGAAGATTCAGTCATTTTATCAAACGGCACAGTAATTAGTGGTGTTGAGGTAGATGGAAACATTCTAACTATAAACTTCGGTAACACTTCATCTTTAAAACATCCGAACAATATTATATTTAATTTATCTGCTGTAGTCTTAAATGATTCATCCAACAAAGCACAGGCATTTAAAAACAATCATGCTGAATTATATTTAAACAATACAAAAGTAGGCAGTGCTGATGCTGATGTTAAAATAGTTGAGCCTGAAATAAAAATTTCCAAAACTTCAGATAAGACAATCTATGAATACTATGAAAATGCAACTTATACAATTACTATTAGAAACATTGGATCAGGAGCAGCTTACAGCATCAGTATTCGTGATGTATTGCCGTCTGGTTTAAAATACACAGGTATTAATTCAAGTTCCAAATCAGAAGGTTGGGTTGTTGAATTTGATGAAGAGTCAGGAAACTTCATTATTGATGGTCTTAACTTAACTGCAGGCGATGAATTTACTTTTAAATTTGTTGTTTCATTTGTTAATTATACACAAGGAGGAATTATAGAATCTCCAATAGGCAAATCATTTAAAAATACGGCCAATATTGTGTATTATTCAATCAATGAATCAAATAATAGAACTTATAGCGATTCTGCATCCACCAGCATTCGTGTTACTGAAGCTGAACTTAGTGTAAGCAAAACTACTGAAATTGAAGCAATAGCTGGAAATGACATTGTTTACACAATTATTGTTGCAAATAACGGACTGGATAAAGCTCAAAACGTCAAATTAAATGAATATTATTATTCAGATTATTTAACTAATTTAGAATACTCCTTTGATGGTGAAATTTGGAATGTTTACAATAATCCTATTGATTTAGGCAGCATTAATTCCGGAGAGTCTAAAACCGTATATATTAGAGGACACTTAGACGCCGGTGCTGCTGACGGTGAAATATTAAACAACACAGTTAGAGTCAACACCACTACCGGTGAATTGGACTTAAGTGATAATGAAGCTACAAACATTAAAAATGTTATTGCATTGACCGAATTATATGTTGCTAAAATTAACACAACTTCAGCTATTGCCGGTTCAAATATTATGTATGAAGTAGTAATTACTAATAATGGACCGTCATATGCACGTGAAGTATTTTTAAAAGATGAATTCAATGCCACTGAATTAACTGATATGAAATATTCATTTGATGGTCAAGTATGGCATGATTATAATGAGGCTATAAACATTGGTCTTCTAACTGATGGTGAAAGTAAAACAATATACTTCAGAGGAGTAATTCCGGCTGATAAACGTGGAAATATCTTAAATAATGCAGTTATCAACTCAACTACTAAATTAACAGAAAATAGTAAATTGGAAGATGATGTTACTGTTGAAGTAAAATATGACACTACTCTGGTTGTAGTTAAAGATGCTGAAACAAAAGAGTTAAATCCTGGCGATACAGCCCATTTCATTATAACTGTTACTGCCGGAGGATTGTCTGACTCATTAGAGGTATACTTGAGAGATATTTTGGATAATAAATTATTGGACATAAATTCAGCTAAATACTCCATAAATGGAGGTAATTTAAATGATTTTAATGGCAATGTTTATTTAGGAAAAATTTCTACAGGAACAAGTGTTGTTGTTGATATTTGGGTTAAAGTTTTAAGCACAGCCGATAAGGACATTTTCAACTTGGCCAGCGTTACCAGTGATGAACATCCGGAAGGCATTGAATCACATACTATCATTCATGTAAGAATTGTTGATTTAAGTGTAAGCAAGGATTCAAATAATGCCAATCCAAAATATTTGGAAAATATTGAATACACAATTACTGTAACAAATGACGGTCCTGACATGTCATTCAATGTTACTGTTCGTGATTTGCTGCCTGTTGGAGTGAAATTCATCAGCACTGATGGTGAATATGATTATGATACTGGTGTTTGGTTTATCGGTGATTTAAACAGTAAAGAAAGTGCAACTTTAAAAATCATTGCTCAAATTATTGATGTAGGCAAGATTACAAATAATGTCAATGTTACTGGAACCGGACATGACACAAACTTAACCAACAATAATGATTCTGCAACAGTAAATGTTCAGGAATGTGTTATTTTAGATGTTGCCAAGATAGCCAATTCCAATGAAATTGTTGCTGGTGAAAGTGTTGCATATACTGTTACTGTTACTAATAAGGGTCCTTCACTAGCTAAAGATGTTGTTCTAAAAGACATTTACAATCCTAAGGATTTAATTGGATTGCAATATTCATTAAACGGCAACGACTGGTTGGATTATACTGGGGCTATTAATCTGGGAGATATTGGTGCAAATGATTATATGACTTTGTACTTTAAATCAAAAGTCAATGCTTCTGCCCGTGGAGATGTTTTAAATACAGTGAATATTGCCACCAGTGTTGAGGATGCAAGAGGTAAATTCAGTGATGATGAAACAGTTAATGTAATTGCCGATACTACATTAACAGTAGTCAAATATGCTGAAATCAAAGAGTTAAATCCTGGCGATACAGCACACTTCATTATTACCGTAACTGCTGAGGGGTCATCTGATTCATTAAATGTAAACTTAAAAGATATTTTAAATAATGAATTGCTTGATGTTAATGAAGCCCATTATTCCATTAATGGTGTAGATAACGGTATGTGGACTGGAAGTTTTGATTTAGGAAATATGCCTACAGGTACAACACTAACTGTGGACATTTGGGTTAAAGTTTTAAGTACTGCCGATAAGGACATTTTCAACTTAGCTAATGTTACCAGTGATGAGCATCCTGAAGGCAGTACCTCCAGCACTACCATTCATGTAAGAATCGTTGATTTAAGCGTTGAGAAGACTTCAAACAACACCAATCCTAAGTATCTGGAAAACATTGAATACACAATTACTGTAATCAACAAGGGCCCTGACATGTCATTTAATGTTGCTGTCCGTGATTTGTTGCCTGACGGTGTGAAATTCATTAGAACTGACGGCAATTATGATCCAGTTACAGGTGCCTGGTTTATTGGTGATTTGAACAGCCAAGAAAGTGCTACTTTAAAAATCACTGTACAGGTTATTAAAATAGGAAACATTACAAATAATGTCAATGTTACTGGAACCGGACATGACAACAACTCAACCAACAATAATGATTCTGCTACCGTAACCGTTCCTGAATCAGTATTGATGAACATAGCAAAAGTCGCAAACCAAACAGTTATTGTGGCTGGTGAAAATGTAGGTTACACAGTTGTTGTAACAAATTATGGTCCTTCCGATGCATCTGATGTAATATTAAAAGACATATTCAACACCAAGGAATTACTTAATGTCAAATATTCCTTAAATGGTGAAGATTGGTTTGACTACAGTGAAGCTATTAACCTGGGAACTATCAACTCCGGAACTGACATGACAGTCCATTTCAAAGCTAAAGTTAACGGATCTGCTCGTGGGGATATTTTAAATACAGTTACTATTACCACCAGTGTTGACGATGCCAGAGGCAACTTTAGCGATGATGAAACAGTTAATGCAATAGCTGATACTACTTTGATTGTAGTTAAAGATGCTGAAATTAAAGCACTTAACCCTGGAGATACAGCACATTTCATCATAACTGTAACTGCCGGTGGGTCTTCAGATTCATTAAATGTCAAACTGGAGGACATTTTAGATGCTAATTTGTTAGATGTTGATTCTGCAACATATAGAATTAATGGCGGCGATTTAACTAACTACGCCCAAATCATCTCTCTGGGAAATATGCTTACAGGCAATCAGGCAATTGTAGATATTTATGCTCCAATCCTAAATACAACAGGCCAAGACATTTTCAACTCTGTAACTGTTGCTAGTGATGAACATCCTGAAGGAAACACTTCAAATACTTCAATACATGTAAACATTGCAGATATTGAAATTATTAAAACAGTAAACAACACCTCTCCGAATTATGGAGATAAAATAACTTACACAATAACTGTAAGAAACAATGGTCCTGATAACTCAACAAACATCAGGGTATCTGAAGTATTGGCAGACAATCTCAAATTCATTTCAGCTGATGCTTCTAAAGGACATTACGATTTAACAAACAGTATTTGGGCAGTAGGTAACTTAACCAACAATGAAACAGCCAGACTGGTTATTACTGTAAAAATAGTTAAAACAGGATTCATCCAAAACAATGTAAGTGTAAACGGAACCGGTTATGACCCTAACTTAACCAACAACAATGCAACTGTAAATATTACTGTTCCTCAAACAGCAGATTTATCTGTTGTAAAAATAGTAAATGTCAAAACAGTGACTGTTGGAGATAAGATAATTTACACCATAATTGTTAAAAACAATGGTCCGGATACAGCATTAGGTGTTTATGCAGTTGATAAATTATCCGATGCTCTTAAATTTGTTTCATATAAATCAAGTGTAGGAACATATAATCCAACAACAGGTATTTGGAAAATTGGCAATTTAACTAATGGAAGCACTGCTACATTAGAAATTACTTCTATTGTTTTAAAAACTGGGGCAATATCTAATGAAGTATTTGTAAATGGAAGTACAGTTGACTTAAATATGTCCAATAATTATAATAATATTTCAATTACTGTAAATCCTATTCCATCTCCGGTTCCTGATCCTGCAGGTCAAGGTACACCTGGTGCTGAAACAATGCCAAAAGCAGGAAATCCAATATTTGCATTGTTAGTTGTTTTAGTCTTTGCAATTTTCGGATTTGGTGTTTCTAGAAAGAGAAAATAAATTCAAAGGATTTTTTTATAAAATCCTTATTTTTTTTATTTATTTTTTAGCTGAACTAGTTTCATCTATTAATTTTTACTTTTTTCATTCTTTAAGTTTTAAATATTGAATATGCATTCGATTTTTTTGGTTGCTTTAACACATATGCTGGTAAATTATCGGACGGTATTCAAATCTATTTAATTCCATCATGATTGGAATTTCAGCAGCAAATTCCTTGCTTCGAGATTCATATTCTATTCTTTAAAATTGAAGATGGGACGCAAAATTTAACTAATTTCTATTTTTAGAAAAATTTTGTTTGTTTCTTATTTTTTTAGTTATTTTTCATGTTTATTTCATTATAGATTCTTTTTAGGTTATGTCCGATTGCATATAGTTTGAATTCAGCATTTACTTGTTTTAATCCTGTTGTTGTGAATTTTGTTAAGTGCATGTTTTGTTTCATGTTTGCAAATGGCAATTCTGCTGTTTTTGATCTTATTTGTAGATTTCTTGCGCTTCAGAAGTTTCCATTTTCCGTTGCATTCTTATTTTGGAGGGATTTCCATAATCGCTAATCGTTTTATATCGTTGACTTTTTACGCAATGCTCTTGTACTGAACATGACTTACATTCTTTTGTCCAATAAGTAATTCTTGGCTTGTTTTTGTATTCATATTCTTTCACACAGTATAATGGTTGTCCTAATGGACAAATATATGTCTTGATTTCGTTATCGTAATTAAAATTATCTTTGGAAAATGGTTTTTCGGTTAAATTGTATTTCTTTTCTTTTCTTGAGAATTTTCGTGAAGATATGTAACCATCTAAACCTTCTTGTTCGAGATATTCAGTGTTGATGTCTGTGGAATATCCATTATCAGCACTTACTTGGAAATTAGACAGTATTTCGTTGTATATTTCGCTTAAATTTGATTTTACTTCTTCTATTTCTGGAATAAGTTCGTGATGATCGCTTGGATTATTGGTAATGTGTGATGCGATTATTATTCATTTGTGTTCGTCTACTGCGATTTGTGCATTGTAATCAAATTCCCATCGTCCTTTTTTATTCTTCATAAACCTTGCATCAGGGTCATTTATGCTAATAACGTCTTTTTTTAGATTCATTGAGTTTTTCTTCAAGCGTTTCGACCTTTTTGAGAATTTTTTCTGGGTTTTCTTCTGCTTGTTTTAAGAGCTTTTTACTGGAAGCTCTTAATTTATCTTTGTTTCTATCATCTTTGGAAGATTTATTGACTTTTTCAAAGACTTCTTTGAATTTTTCTTCATTAGTTGATGTTTCTGGAACAGAATTCCCGGATTCTTCACCTAATTCTTCATCTTCTTCTTCGTCTAGTTTAATGCTTTTTTCAAGATGTTGTTTCATTATTTTTAATTGCTGTTCGTTTGTCAATTTGTTAATTGATGTTTTTGCTTTTATTTTAGTCCCATCAACACTTACATGATGAATTTTAACTAATTCTTCTTCGGTTGCAATTTTTATAGTCATTTTAAAAGCTTCATCAATCAGATCAGAATAATCACACTTAAATCTCAAAATTGTACGATAACTAGGATGCTGCATGCCTGCTAAATACATATAACCAACATCTGTTTGAGTTCTTCGCTCAATCTCACGTGATAATAATCTTCCATCAAAAACACTCATCAAAACTAGCCTAAGCAATAATTCACGAAGATAAGCAAATTCTCCAGCGTATCAGCAAACTCACGGTTTGCTTTGGAACAATCAATATGATCAGCCACATTTTTAATAAAATAACATGGATGGTCTTTTGGAATCAATTTCCTCAAGTCCATAGGCACCAACATGGTCTGATTAAGTTCTGAATATTACTTAAGATAATATTCGTTTTAAACGTATGAGTACGAAAAATTATTATTCAAACCTATAAATCCAGTTCCTGAAATTGATATGGACTCATTCTTTTTAGATAATCAAAATATTAGAGGAGCACGTACAATCGCAGGAACTATATTGGAGAAAAAACAAATAAAAATACAGGGAAAAATTATTCTAAATTGGGAAGAATTGCATGCTGTAAAAACATATAGTGGACATTTCCATAAACAAATTAATGGATATGTCCGAAAAAATAGTGATTGGGAGAAATATTTCGAGAACCAATTAAATAAAGAATTCACAGAAGATGAGATTATAAAAGAAATTGAAGATTTGATTGAAGACCCTGATTCAGCAATGAAGAAAACACCAAGTTTAACTCAGAGTATGACCAAATGAAATAAAGTTAAGGTTTTTATTGCTTCAGTCGTTTCATTGGGTTTAAATCAAATTATCTTAAGTAATATCCAGAACTCACTTGAAAATTAATTTAACACTATTCATTTAATTTAAACCTTAATATATCATCCCAATGCCTTCTTAATACAATTTCACATTCTAGTTTGTCTAAATCATATGCAATAGACCATTGAGTATTACTTGCAATATCTTCAGGTTTGGGTCTTGTGCTGATGCTTTTAATGCTTTCCATACATCAGTTATTCCATTTCCACCATTATTTATTACATCCATTATGGAGTCATACCTTTCTTTTCCTTTTCCATATATTCCATTTACTCTATTTGGTTTTACTTTATCAATATACATTCCATAGAAATTTGTTGCAGCTTTAAATTTAGTAACAACCATTGGTCTTTCTTCTTTTTCAGGATCAAATTCCACTACTCTACCATCCCCAGTCTTATCTGTTATATAGAAATGATAATCCCTCCCACTCGTAGATAAAATATCATATTGTTTGATTAATTTTATCGCTTCTTCTGTTGTTTTAGCTTTATCTAAAATTAATCTAATTAATACAGTCGTTAATAAAATAGGTTTCCCAGTTTTTTGAATTGTTGGTTTGCTTGTTTGTGTCAATACAGCTATTCCAAGCCCCTTTTCATTAATCCCATCTAAACAGATATATGGTGAAATTAAACATAATGCTTTTGTTCCCATGCTTATTTCGGGATCATTATTATAAATATGATTTAATGCTGCAAATCCTATTGATTTATATCCATTTTTAGGATTACATCTTACAAGTAGTGCTGATGAATCAAAAGAGAAATCATAGTTCCTTCCAAATAAAAATTTTTCATCATTTGGCATTGTAAATGCTGAACATCCATAATTAGGAATTTCCAATTCCAATTCTACTCCCGGAAGAGCATCTGCGAAGGTTAATTCCATCATTTGTTGATCACTTATCTCTCCTTCGACAATTGGAGTTACCTTATCGATATTATAATCATATTTTATTTCTATAGAATAAAGATTATAATCATTATATTCAGTAAGTTTTTTAATGCTTTTAATTGATTCCATTCTATCTTCTGATAATTCTAACATTCTTTCATCCTATTAATATTTTTTTTATATTTATAAAAAAAAGTTCAATGAATACTGACTAATTTTAAATATTTCACCATTCCATATTTAAAGTTTATGGAAAATTACCCCTCACCCTAATTTAAAACGAATATAATATAAGAAATCAAGTCTGAAGGGTACTTAGAGGATATTAAGTTTAAAACGAATATTACCTCAAATAATATTTAAAACTGAAAGATTAATGAGAATACAGTAAAACCATAAAAGTTGATAATAGCATATTTATATGGTTGAGTTATTACCTACCCATTCTTCAGAAATCATAAAATTATATAACTCTTTAATTTTTTCGCTTATGAATTGATTATCCTCATCAAAAACCTGAATCAAAACAGGGACGCCATACACTTTTCAGTTTGAATAAAATTACCAGTTTCATTACTTAAAAAAATATATAGAATATACTATTCTCATTTAAAATTTCAAAAAATAAAGTTTTAGGAACTCTACCCCACGCCTTTGATTAAGTAATTTACTTTTGCGAATTTTAATAATGTTTTTCCATTCTTTTTTTATATCCAATGACCCTTTCAATGGTTTCTATTTCTTTATATAATATAATAGACACCCTATTCGTAGCAGGGATCAATGCAAATGCATTAACAGCAATTGGAATATTTCCTCCAGTTTATATGCTGATTATATCAATCGGACAAGGTTTAAGTACAGGAATGATAAGCATAATGTCAATTACATAGGAGCAAATGAAAAAGAAAAAGCAAATAATGTCTTTTGGCATGGGATTTTAATATCCCTTATAATTTCAATAATCTGTTGTATTTGCATTTTTTGGTCTTAAAGAACTATTAATTATCATGGGAGCAGAATATGTAATAGATCTTACTATGGATTATGCTCAAACAGTATTTGCAGGAAGTATTATAATAATTTTAAATACTGTAACAATTTCATCTTTAAGAGCAGAAGGAGATATGAAAAAAGCATCAAATATTACCATTTTTGGATTTGTTTTGAATATAATTCTTGATTACTTCTTAATATATTTCCTTAATTTTGGAATTTGGAGAGCTGGTGCTGCAACAATACTATCCACATTAATTGGAACAATTGTTGTTATATACTGGCTATTTGTTAAGAAAGATACATACCTACAAACTAAATGGTCTCATTTTAAATTTAATATGAAATATATAAAAAATATACTATCTTTAAGTATTCCAGCTATTTTAGAAGGGTTTGTAATGAGTTTTCTATTTATATTTGTTAATATGATGTTAATAGTAGCTGGTGGAGACATCCATGTTGCAGCATTTACAGGATCTTGGAAAAATACTATCCTTAGGAATGATACCTGCAATAGGAGTTGAAGCAGCTATTTTAACTATTTCCGGATATTATTTTGGAGCTGGAAATTATAAGAGAATTAAAAGCATATATAAATATTCAATTATATTTTCCACAACCATCTCAATCATAAGCTATTATCCTATTCATTTTTGCAAACCAAATTTCATACTTATTCACATTATTAAATGGAGATAAATCATTAGGTTACTTAATAACAAATATCATAAGATTATTTGGAATTTATATAATATTTGTTCCACTTGGTCTTTCATCAACCGCAATGTTTCAATCAGCACAAAAAGGATTTACTTCTTTATCTTTAGTTATTCTAAGAGATCTTTTATTATCAACAATTTTTGCGTATATATTGGGAATTCTATTAAACTTCGGAGTTTATGGAATTTATGTAGGAATCATACTTGGATGATTGTATCTTCCATATTTAGTTATTTCTACTTTAATTGGTATTTAGATAAACTTAAAAATAATTAAACACTAGATTTAATATTATGAAACCACAGTTTAATAAAGAGATGTTAAATAATAATTCATTAGATTCTTTAATATCTATAATCGATAGAAGCTTTAAAATCGCTTGTTTAGATAAATTTGATGAATTAAATTTAACTTTTCATAATTATATGACTTTAGAATTTATATAATCATGAAAATGTAATTCAAAAAGATTTAGCTAGGCTATTCCATAGAAATCAAAGTACAATAACCAGATATATTGATAAATTGGAAAATAAAGGATTTGTCGAAAGAATTCATGATGATAATAATAAAAAAAAATAATATTATCATATTAACTACTAAAGGCCAAAAAGCTGTAGAGGAAATAAATAGTTTTAAAAAAGACTTGGAAAAGGATTTAGTTTATAATTTCACAGAAAATGAAAGAGAAATATTCAAGAAACTATTAAATAGGTTAATTCATAATTTTAATAGTTATATTTTCAAATAATCCCACAATTTATATTTTCTAAAATTTTATTATAATAACAGTACTAAAAAAAATATTTATTTTATATGTATTGGTGGATTTTCTTCTTGTTTTTCATGTGACTGTTTAGCTAGTAATTTTAACCATGCATTATCAATTTCAATAAGCAAGTAATTTCAACATCTAAATAATCTTACTTCTGTTGTTGAATATCACTAAAGCATATGATTAAAACTAGAATTAAGTATTATATAAAAAGAAAAGTAGATAATTATTTCATCTAGTGTTTTTGGAAACATTTCTTCAGATATTTCTTGTCTTCGTTACTCATTCCAATAGCTTCTGCGATTTTTAGAACACAAAAATCTATCATTCATACATATTAACTTCGCTGATAAACTCCCCATCTTGGTATCAATATTTACAATAGTCATGGCTTTTAGATAATCATTTTTCAGTTCAAAATCATTACCACTCATTGACCTTGTACCTAATTGAGAAAATTTCATATTTTCAAAATTCATAATAAAACCACTTGTTGTGCGCAAGCCATATATAACTTTTCACTAATCATTTACCAACTTAAAAAAAAAAACATCTAATTATTCGCCCTTTTTTAAAATGTTTTGAATATAACATTTAAAACAAAAATTAGCTTGTAAACAGGAACATAACAATCATAGACAGATGAGTTTGAGTTTATGTAAAAACTAAAATTTAACATATTTATATTTTGAAATCAAAAATTAACATATTATAATTATGGATGTTTTATTATGAAAGTGACTTTAGTTAATCCACCACAAACTGCATCTAAATATAAATTCATGGGTGTTATTGCACCACCTTTAGGTATTGGTTATATAGCAGCAGTTTTGCGAGATAATGGAATTGATGTTAATATTCTTGATGCTTCTGCAGAGGATATGGATTTTAAGGAATTTTCAGAAGAAATCAAAAATAGAAGTCCTGACATCATTTCAATATCTGCACTTACACCAACAATAAATAAAGCTTTAGAAACAGCTAAAACAGCGAAAGAAGTGCTTCCTAATTCAATTATTGTAATGGGAGGATATCATCCAACTTTTGATTTTGAAGAAACATTGAAAAATGACTTTGTTGATATTGTTATTCGTGGCGAAGGAGAATATGTTCTTAGGGATTTAGTTGAAACTATTGGAAATAATGGCAATTTAAGGGAAGTTAGAGGAATTGTCTTTAAAGAAGATGACAACATTGTTTTAAATCCAGATGCTGATTTGATTTATGATTTAGATGCTCTTCCATTCCCTGCTTTCGATTTAATGCCTATGGACAAATATAAACTTTTAGACATGGATACTCACATGGCAACTATGATTACAACAAGAGGATGTCCTATGAAATGCTCCTTCTGTTCTTCTGCTGCAATGCATGGTAGAAAAATGAGACAACGTAGTGTTGATAATATTTTAGCTGAAATTGATTTTTTACGTGAAAAATATGATATTGATACTATTGCATTCATGGATGATACATTCACATTAAAAAAATCAAGATTAATGGAATTTTGTGATAAACTTAAGCAGAAAGATTATGAGATTATGTGGGGCTGTACTGCTCGTGTTGATACTTTAGATGAAGAAGTACTTAAAAACATGAAGGAATCTGGATGTATTACTGTCTTTATGGGTGTAGAATCTGTAGATCAAAACCAGCTTGATTCAATGGATAAAGGAATTACAGTTCCAAAAATTGAAAATGCATTTAAAATGTCAAGAAAATTAGGAATTAGAACAATAGCTTCTGTTGCCTTAGGCATGCCTGGTGACACTAAAAAGATTATGAATAAAACAATTAAATTTGTCCATAAACTTAAACCGAATTATGCTATTTACAGTTTATCTACACCATATCCTGGAACAAGATTTTATAAAGAATCCTTTGAGAAAAATTTAATTAAAGTAAAAGATTGGTCTAAATACACATTAATTAGCCCAATTTTAGAGACCGCAGACTGTTCTTTAAAGGATCTGAGGAAAATGCAGACTAAAGCATTTATAAAATTTTATTTAAGACCACATTATCTTTTAAGTCAATTTAGACAAGATGGAGCGTATTTCATTAAAACAATATTTGGTGTAATTAAAACAGCATTAACTAAGAATAATGATAAGAACTCTGGAAAATAACATGAACTTAATGTAAAGTTTAATTTCATCATGCAGCATATCGATGAAGACCTTTGACTTTCCTAAATTAAAAAGTGGAATTGAATATTCCACTTATATTTTATTTTTACTTTTCAAATGAGTTCTCACTTTTCTGTAAATATAATATTAACATTAATGGTGCATGACAATGATACGAAAAAAACAATAAAGACTTATTGAATTAGATTTATAATTATGTATTATATTTCACTGATGAAAATGACACTTCAACATTGACATGGAATAGCACACAAAAAGATGCATGGAGATTCCTGCAGTCTATTCCACAAAAGGAAAGGGTTCAGAAATACGGATTCTTTTCCAGCCGTTCACACTTTTTTTGTGGTATCCTTTGATGATGTTAAGCAAGTCTTGGAAAGAGGTTTATCTCTGAGTTAACATGCAGCAAAAAAAATCTACAGGCAAAACTCAAAAATCAATCGTGAAAATTAGAACATGACTGATGTTAGAGGAGTATATCCTGATGCTACATTGGATGATACAACTGAAGAAAAGTTTCTGTCTAACATGATGTTTAGATTATTAAATACAGGTTTTCTTGCATAATAAATCATCAGGTTTTATTATTCCAAAACAATTAATGCAACGGTTGGGAGAGGCAATTTTCCATCTTGAACCTATTTCAGATAGATTCTCATCTATTTTAAAATTCTTTAATTTGAGACTATATACATCATCATCCATAGTGATAATATCTGACTTGGAATTGACTGCGACACCCTTATTATGACGTTTATTCATGGACGTATTGCGTAACGCATTAGGCAACACTACCTTAAAAAAACGCCCCTCAAAAGTGCGTTGGGGATATTTGTAGTCAAATACATATGAAGTCCAAAGCTTTTTGCCACAGGAAGTGCAGAATCTGTTTGCATACGAGTTTTTTGCATTGCATTCATGACATTTTATATCTCTGAATAGATACCTGCATTTGCATTTAATCTGACCCTTTTTATATGCTCTTCCACAGTTAAGGCAATATGGTTCGCAATTGTCATTCATCTGTTTAATCATATCATCATCAACAGGCAACTTTTTGCCGCAGTAAACACAGAATTTATGAACATCATTCATCTTATGACAGTTAGGACACATTATTTTATCTGACATTTATCTACCCATATTCTTGTTTTAATTCTAATAATTGATTATATTCATTTTCAGCAATTTTTAAATCTGTTTCTCCACCAATTCATTCATCAGTATATTTTCCTCTATTACATTTTTACATAAAGTTTGTAAATTATCAATATCATTTGTTCACCCATTTGCTACGGGAACAATATGATCAATCTCTAAAGTGGCACCTTCATCTCTACTAGCTCCACATTCTCTACATCGATATCCATCTCTTTTGAAAACTTCATGTCTTACTCTATCAGGAATTGGTTGTTTACCTTCCCTTTCACTTAATTGTTCTCCACAATAAGGACAACGTGGAAAATCTACATCCCCTAATACTCTACCACAAGAAGTACAATATTTTTCCATCATATCACCTTAGTTATATTCTTTAACAGAATTAATCAAATTATCCATATCCTCAATTACATCTTCAATATTAGTTTCTTCAGATAATATTAATTCATTAGTTAAATCATCAATTTTACTAATTAATTGTTTAATTAATTTCTTCCTAGAATCTATTTCATGTTTAGTTTTTTCAGTTGGAGTTAAAATATTTAATACTTCAATTTGAGATTCAACAATATCTCTGCAATTATCTAAAACATCATTAAATTTAGAATTAGTTAATTGTGGTGCAGGGAATTTTTTCTCAATCATTTCCCTAGCTATTTTTTCTTTACTTTCAAACAATAAGAATAGTTCATCATCATTGGATAATTTTTCTTCATTGATATGCTTTTCTTCTTTTTCAATAGTTTGTTGATATCTTGGATCAGCATAATTTTTAATATACATAACATAAATATAAGATCCAACTATACTGAGTATGATTAATAAAAAGAACAATATTCCAATTAAATTATCAATAATTAAAGCTAAAATATCAAAAAACAATAAAAAAAACTGCTACACCAAAGCACATTAATTAAATCTCCATTTACAGTTGTTTTATCTGATTGAGTTCCAATACCTCTTTTTAACCTAATTCTAGAAGATTCTTTTGATTCAGGAGCATACATTAAAATTTCATCATCGGAAAGTATTCCGGTTTAGGCTCTAAAACAAATCTATTACGAAAGCCCCTAATCATAGGAACAGGGTTTCCTTCACAGTCTTTAGCTCCTACCACCCTCAATGAAAAGTTACCAATTTTTGGATAAGATATAGGAGTTGTTAGCCGAGTAATTTCTTTTTCTTTTATTTCTTGAAAACGCTCGTCATCATTCATATATATAAGATTATTAATCTTTTTATATAAAGGTGTGACTATTTTATTATCAAATAAGAAATAAGTAAATACTCTTTGTAATCAGTTAACTGACATTTATTTTTCCTATAAACATTTTCACTTGGAATAAATTTGGAATAAGTTTGGGATATCTTAGGAAGAGGGATTTAAGTATTAAATCCAAGGATATTCTTATTCCTGGCAGTTCTAGTAATCAAAGTTTTAAAAGAAATTATTGAAAATGTACCTGAAGATTATGAAGTTCACTTCACTAATGGAAAGAATGTTTTTACAGTTAATGATAAATTTGAAATTGATGTAAGTCAGAAGAAAATCACATTCCAAAAATATTAAACGTTATTTGTCTGACAATCTGCAATCAATACTTACTTTAATATAGTCTCATTACCAAAACATTATATATTAAATCATCATATGCTCTACTTGATTGGTGGAAACTTACTCACATTTGACAAATTTAATATATTCGTTTTGACCAATTTTTATATGAGCATTTTATACAAAAAGTGTCGGGTAAACAAATATGTCAAGTATGAGTAGTGTTGCAGGATTATCTAAATATATTAAAACCTTACCAAAAGCTAAGTTCTCAATAATGGGAATGCTCATTATCAGTTTTATCATTGGAAGTACATATTATCTAATAGATTTAAATTCAATGGGTATTTTAGAAAATATTATTGCAGGAGGACTATTTGGCTTAATTGTATTTGGGATTTCATCCATCATGAGTGGGGCATTGAATCAACAAACAATTAGTGTTGTTCATGGAATTAACTTAAAAATCAAACATTCAATGTTTTTATCTGCTCTTTCAATGACCATACTTGGAATAATTATAATTATCACAGGCGTAATCTCTCAGATATTACAA
This sequence comes from Methanobrevibacter sp., assembly GCF_051877095.1. Classification (GTDB taxonomy): domain Archaea; phylum Methanobacteriota; class Methanobacteria; order Methanobacteriales; family Methanobacteriaceae; genus Methanocatella. Next base: position 22,002 of record NZ_JBJEIO010000001.1, read on the forward strand.
GTAAACCTCTTTTTAAACTCAATGTTATTTGGTTGTGTTTTAATCTATGGATTTAACACATTAGTGTTCTGGGCTACATCTAAGGTTAGGTTCATGACCGCTGCAGTTACTGGTTTAATCCAGCCATTACTCATACTTGCAATGTACACTTTAATCACATTTTTATTCGTTGATACAAGCTTTTTAGGTCCTATCATTTTACAGATCACTATAAAAGCAATAATTGCAGCAATAATATTTGTTATGGCGATATATGCATTTATTAAGGTTATTGCATCTCCATTTAAGAAAAATTTAGGAATAGGTGTTTTAGATTTATTAAGTCTATTTATTGCTCATATGAATGAAGGATCAAATTCTCTTGAAGGATTATTTGAAAATATGAGTGAAGCTATTGATACCATTGTTACCTTTGTTAGTTTTAAAACTGAAAATGGGATAAAAGCATTATTCATATCACCTTCTGTTCATCCAGGACCTTTAGGAGATCTTGGAGGTTCAAATATGCCGACTATTTTAGCAAACAAATTTGATCATTTTACAATGGTTGCTCATGGACCATCTACACATGATTTTAATCCAATTGCAGTATCTGAAATTGATAAAATTGAAAAATCCGTGAAAGAAGGATTAGAAAAAGTAGAATACGCCCCAAATGCAAGTAAATTTGTGAGGTATACTTCTCAAAAAGCGAAAATTGGTGTTCAATTATTTAATGAGGGTATGGTTATTTTATCAACTTTTGCTCCAGATGCAGTTGATGATATTGAATTTGGTGTGGGATTAACAATGATGACTCAAAGTAGAAGCCATTGTAATGTTAAAGATTCCATAATTGTAGATTGTCATAATTCATTTACTCCTGAAAGTGGAGAAATTTTACCTGGAAATTCAGAAGTTTTCCAAATAATTGAGGTTATTGATACAATCGATCCAAATCAAGAAAAACACGAAGTAAAAGTAGGCTGCTATGAAGATAAAATGGAAACACTAGATAAACATGAAGGTGTCGGAGATAGTGGTATAAAAACAATGATTATTGAAGTTGATAATCAAAGAACAGCATATGTGCTTTTTGACTCAAATAATATGGAAATGGGATTCAGACAAGAAATCATTGATGCAGTTAGTGATTTAGAAATAGATGAAATCGAAGTAATGACAACTGATACACATACAGTAAATACACTTTCAAGAGGATATAATCCTGTTGGAATTTCAAAAAGACCAGAAATCATAGAGTATGTTAGAATAAGTATAAAAGAAGCAATAAAAGATTTAGAAAAAGTAGAAGTTGGAACTGGAACTGAAAAAATTAAAAATCTTAACACATTCGGACCAAAAAATTCAACTGAATTAATTTCAACAATTAGTTCAGTAGTTGCCGTGAGTAAAATTATAGCTCCAGTATTATTGATTACAGCATTATTAATCGCATTTATATGGATATTCTTTGGTGGTTTATAAATAAACTGTAAAAAGAGTATATGCTATAACCCATACAAAATAGAATGGTGCGATTCCATCCCATAACCATTGGGAAAATCCTGAAATCTCATCACCAGCCATTTTTTGACAAGCTTGGCCAATGAAATACAATACGATTAGTGCAATGAAGAATGCAAAAACATCATTCTTAAATCCGAACCAACCTAATGATAAAGCGGCAGAAATAAGAGAAGCAAATAAAGCTGCGACAACATGAATACTTGTGATTTTAATAGTTGTGTCCATTGATATCCTCCGTTAAATTAAATATATTAATATAATTTTAGTGAGTTATAATATATTAAGGTATTGATAAAAAAGGTGTTAATAATGAAATCTATGTCCAATGTAGACATTTATACAATAAGTGATGAATTAAATAATTTATTAAGTGGTGCTAGAGTAGATAAATCATTCCAACCTACAAGTGATATTGTAGTAATGAGATTCCATGTTCCTGGAACTGGTAGAATCGATTTAGTAATGCAATGCGGTTCTAGAATACACACTAGCCAATATCCTCTTGAAAATCCAACTACACCACCGTCATTTCCAATGCTTTTAAGAAAAAGAATTAAAGGAGCACATGTTGAAAGCATTAAACAACATAATTTTGATCGTGTAATTGAAATTAAAGTTAAAAAGGATAAATATTACACAATAATTGTTGAATTATTTGATAAAGGAAATATAATTCTTTTAGATGATGAAAATAATATTATCCAACCATTAAAAAGAAAGCAATTAAGTGCAAGAGATATTAGTTCTAAAAAAGAATACAAATTCCCCGAAGAGCGAGGAATGAATCCTATCACAGTTACTGAAGAAGAATTAAAGGAATTATTTGAAAATACTGAAAGTGATGTTGTAAGAACACTTGCAATGAATGGACTTGGAAGCTTATATGCTGAGGAAATTATTCAAAGAGCTAATAATATCATTGATATAGATAAAAATACACCAACATCACAATTAAGTGATACTCAAGTTAAAGAAATCCATAGGAGTCTCAAGGAATTATTTGATAATCTTAAAAACGGATTAATTAAACCACAAATTGTGAAAAAAGATTCAAAAGAAGATGTTGTTCCATTAAATCTTGTTAAATATGCTGATTTTGAAAAAACTTCATATAATACTTTCAATGAAGCTTGTGATGAATTTTATTCTAAAAAAGTAAATAGTAGTATAAAAAATGTAAAAGAGGCAGCATGGAATAAAAAAGTAAGGAAGTTTGAAAAAAGATTAAATTTACAGCAAGAAACACTTGATAATTTTACAAAAACTATCGAAGAAAGTCAACATAAAGGAGAAGTAATCTATTCTAATTACTCCACAATTGAAAATATCATAAATGTTGTAAACACTGCATGGAGTAACAACTACTCATTCAAGGAAATTGGCAAAACACTTAAAAAAGCTAAAAAAGATGGAATGGCGGAAGCTCAAATTTATGAATCAATTGATAAAATGGGTGTTTTAATATTAAATATTGCTGATACAACATTAAATATAAATCCTAAATTAACAATTCCAGAAAATGCTGAAATATACTATGAAAAAGCTAAAAAAGCAAAAAGAAAAACAAAAGGTGCTCTAATAGCTATTGAAAATACTAAAAAACAACTTGAAGACATCAAGTCTAAAAAGGATATTGCAATGGAGCGTGTTGCAGTACCTAAAAAAAGAGTTAAAAAGAATTTGAAATGGTATGAAAAGCTTAGATGGTTTATTAGCTCTGATAATATATTAGTCATTGGTGGACGTGATGCTAACAGTAATGAAATGGTTGTTAAAAAATATTTAGAACCAAATGATATTTATCTACATGCAGATATACATGGTGCAAGTTCAACTGCAATAAAATTAAATGGCAATGAATTAAATGAAAATACCATTAAAGAATCTGGAGAGTTTGCAGCATCATTTTCATCTGCTTGGTCAATGGGATTCACAACACAAGACGTATATTGGGTTCATCCAGACCAAGTTACAAAAACACCAGAAGCAGGAGAATTTTTACCAAAAGGATCATTTGTAATAAGAGGCCATCGTAATTATATCAGAGGTGCAAGGGTAAAGTTAGCTATTGGAATTGTTGATTATGAAGGTAAAAGAATAATGGCAGGTCCAGTTGAATCACTTGAAGCACACTGTGATAATTATGTTGTATTAAAACCAGGATTTACAAAAAAAGAAGCAATAGCTAAAAAAATATTAAATAAAATTAATGAAGATGACTTATTAACACTTGACGATATTATACGAGTATTACCATCTGGAAAATGCGATATCGATGAAGAATATCATCTGAGAAAAAAATATGAGAAAAATTAATCCTGATAATCTTCAGGATCATATTCAAAATATTCATTAGGATTCATAACCACAACATCAATATTAGGATTAAATTGACTTACAAAATTAGCAAAAATTGCTGGATCTTGTTCTATTGGTGGAAATGTATTATAATGCATTGGAATAACCACTTTCGGATTCATCCACATAGAAGCTAATGCTGCTTCAAAAGGACCCATAGTAAATTTATCACCAATAGGCGCCATTACCACATCAGGTTTATATATTGAACCTATAATATCTTTCATATCACCAAATAATCCAGTATCACCACAATGATATATTTTAGTACCATCTTCAAAGGTTATTAAAAAGCTTGCAGCAGTTCCACCAGGAACTGTTTCCTCAACAATATCAATATCAGAAGAATGTTTAGCCTCAAGCATGGTGAATTTAATATTTCTATATATGAAAGAACCACCAATATTAACACTAATGTTTCTAATTCCTTGTTTAGCTAAGAAAAGTGAAATTTCATGAATACATGCAATAGGTGCATTAGTAGTATTTGAAATTTCTAAAGCATCACCAAAATGATCAGAATGCCCATGAGTGAGCAAAATAATATCCGGATTTAATTCTTCTACAGGAACTTGACAAGCAGGATTATTACTAATAAACGGATCTATTAAAATCCTAACATTATCATCACTAATTATTTCAAAGGCTGAATGACCTAACCATCTTATTTCCATTAATTAGACACCCCATTAGAACCTATAATAATATTTTCATCTAAATTAGATGCAATATTCCAAGTTTTTTCAAAACTAGCACGAATATTTGAAATAGAACTTCTATCGTCATATATTGCACCATATTCCATATCTCTTTGACCTTCAGAAATAATCATAGCATAAGAATCATCAGCGATTAAATTAGTTGTATGAACTTTAGGAACAGTCTTAATATGAACACCTTGTTTTAAAAGAGATGAAATTAAGAACATGTAAGATAAATCAGATGTATCAAATTCATCAATGATTACTCTTGAATAGCTTGTAGGAACATGAGATAAGAATCTATCAGACAATACTCTTAAAGAAGGAATTTCCAACATGATTTCTTTATTAACATGAACTGCTAATTGATCAAAAGCTTCCTGTGATGTTATTACATGATCATCATAGAGTATATGACTATTAAGTGATTTTGGTATAGGTAAACTTTCAGGGTCATTAATATCAATTTTAATATCTCTAGGTGGATTAACTTCGCGGGAAAATGCAGGAACAGTATCTTCTTTTTCAATTGGAGTTGGTTCTTCTAAAGCACGTTCAATTTCAGCAGATTTATCATTCTCAGCAATAAATGAAGGTGTTTCTTGTTCGAAATAATCAGATTGACGTTTTTTAGGAGCCCTAGTAACTTTTAATGGCCTTTCATAATTTGGAGTAAAAACTAATTTATCACCCAAATCCAATTCTTTTTCTTCCCTTGGAACTACTTTTAATACTTCATTAGAATTATCTTTAAAAGAACCATTATAATAATCTCTAGGAGTAGAATCAATATAATCTTCAATAACTAAATCTTCATATTCCCCATCATCAAAATCATTATAATCTTGACGAATTTTTAAAGGTCCTTCATTAGTGGAACTTTTCTTCTTAGAACCTGAATTCCTTTCTCCAGACTCTAAAAACTCTTTAATATTATTTACTGTCTTATTAGCATTAGATTCGACAAAAGAGTTGACAATTATAAATGCTCCAATGATTGCAATAAGTATACCAATAATTAATAAAATATCTAATAAATTATAGACCGTTGTCTCGTAAGCCAAAAGAACACCAATCACTAATAAAATAAAACCTGAAACTAATTTTAGTGTATTTCCCACGTTTTCACCCTTATAAATTTTTAATCACTCTATTTTTAACTATTATTATAATATCTAAATAACTATTTATAAATCTAATGGAAAAAAACACGAAAATAAATAGAAAACGACTAAAAAAAGAAATAAGTATTACTTTTTTATAATATAGTAATATTAATATAGTAAAAAATCTAATTTAATACTGGTGAAAAAACATGAAAAATATAAAACAACTCATCAAAGAAAATTCTGGACAAGGTGCAGCAGAATATATATTGCTTTTTGGAGGCGTACTTGTAATCGCACTACTTGCACTGACAATATATAGATCATATATGGAAACAAGTGATGTCAGCTTAAAAGCTAAAGATGATATACTCGATGTTAGAAACACCATACTCGACAACCGGACCCATGTTTAGAAAAAAAATTGACAACAGAGGACAAGGGAGTGCAGAATTACTATTAATCACAGGTGGTTTAATTGTTATTGTACTCCTTGTAGGAAGTTATATATCCAATATAACTGAAAAAACACAAACAAATATTCAAAATTTGTTAAAAACAGAAAGAGATTTTCTAATAAATAAAATATAAATAGAGAGTAAACCTCTCTATTTTCCAACTAAAGTTGAATTTAAGATTTCATTCCAAGATTCAGAATGGACATTTTCTAAATTCAAATTAGTTCTTGTTAAAATTCTAATATTCTGTGGACATGCTTTTACACAAGCCCCACATAAATTACAGAAAGATAAATCAGTTACAGATTTTCCATCAACAATTGAAACTGCATTACATGGACAAACATCCATACAAGCATGACAAGAATCACCTTTACAGATTTTTTCTTCACTTTCAACCAATTTTAATTTACCATCAAATGGTTTAGTTATATCAATTGCATCAACTGGACAAACTTCAGAACACCATGAGCAATATACACATGAATTATCCAAAATAATTACGTTTCCAGTAATTTCTGGAACTTTAATTTCATCTCTTAACATACAAGTAGAACAAATTTGCTTAATAGCATTTTCAGGGCAAACTCTTTTACAAACCCCACAGAAAATACATTTAGAAGTATCTACTTCAATAGAACTATTTAATTTACCATCAGAAGACGGAAGATTTTTGATTGTAATTGCCTCAACAGGACACATATCTGCACAAAAAGAACAATATATACAATCATCCTTATTTATATCAATTTCCCCTCTAACTAAATCTGTAGGACTTGGGAGGTTCCTTTCAAAAATTATTGCATCACTAGGACATGCATTGTGACATTTACCACAGTATATACATTCCTCATCATCAACAATAGTTCCCTTATTCCAGTCAGGATAAGAATCAAAGTTCTTAATATCCTCACCATCAATAAACAAATGTAATGCATCAAACGGACAAGCAACTGAACATAATCCACAGAACACACATGAATCTTCTTTAACAGAAACTAAATCCATTTCAATTAATCCACGAGCCACTGGAACTACAGGCCCTAATCTTAAAGAAGAAGTTGGACAAACATCTGCACAAATTCCACAACCAACACAATAATCATCCTTATATGATAAATTACGGTGTTCCTCACCATTTCTTTCTATATTAAACATTTTATCACTCATGCTTTAGATATAGCTTGATTTGGACAGTTTTGAATACAAAGATCACAATCATCACAATTTTCAGGGACAATACATACATCACCATCTTTTTCTATGATTGCACCTTGCTCACAAAGCTTAATACACAATCCTTGTACAGGACAATCTTGAATATGTCCACATAAATCAGAATCAATTTTTACTGCCATATAATCACCTCAAAAATATACATAAAATAATTTATGTAATTAATTATTTATCGAATTGTATTAATAAACATATCGATATTTTCTGGATTATTCAACAACATTTCCCTCTTGATTAATCTCCCCCCGCCTAATTCGTGTGGAAGATATGGGAATTCCATCATAAGCTAGCACAAAACTTACTATGACAATATCGAGAGGCTTCATACCTTTAGAAACTCTAATTTCATTAATTTCAACTGCAGTAGGCTCAGTCTCCTCACTAACAATAATAGCTTCAAAATCATCATCATATATTGTAGTCCCATATGGATCATTTAACGGAATTACAACAAAATCTGATTTATCGGAAAAAAAAGCCTTAAGATTATTCATTCTCACTTTACAAGAATCAATATCTCCTTTTAATCCACCAAAAGCATCAGAAGTAACGCCAATCTCCACATGGTTACCTAATTCAAAAGCAGTCAATAATAATTTTTTGTGCCCATCATGAAATTTATCAAAAGTTCCACCAACAGCCACTTTACTATATTTCTTAGATTTCATAATATTGTCCTAATAGTTTGCTAAATAACTATTTATTAAAACTATTATAAAAATAATAGTAATACAAAAAAAGAAATTTTAAAAAAAAAATAAAAAAAAGTTAATTAGAATGGGAGACTAGAATAGTATCCATTAAGTCTATAAGACTTAGTATTCCAATTAGCTATTTTTCCTAACGAGTTTCTAGAACTTGTTGCATCCGCAACTGTCCAAACACCATTAATTAATACTTGAGTCCAAACATGCCCATAAGTACTTCCACTAGTAAATGTACATGATCCATGAACATATCTAGCTTCAATATTTGCAGTTCTAAACATAGCTACAAGTAAATGGGAATGATCAACACAATTTCCAGACTTAGCACTTAATGTGCCGACAGCACCATGTTTTGTATCATAATAGAAAGCATATGAAATTGTATCTCTTACATAGTTGAAAATTGCAGTTGCTTTAGCCTTTGTAGTTTTTAATCCTTTAGTCAATGAATCAACTATTTTTTTAATTTTAGAATTATCAACTTGACAATTAGCTGATGCAGCTAAGTAAGCTTTTAAGTTTGAAATAGTATTCTTAGAATTCAAACCACTATCTGAACTAGTTGAACTAATTGATTTTATTTCCACATATGAGGGTAATCTATTATCATCACCATAAAATGAAACAACACGAGCAAAAGCATAAACTAAACTTTTATAACCAATAGTTCCAACTTTAGAACTAACAGTATTAGGAACACTACCTTTAGAGTCAGCAGTTTTCACTACACTTTTTGCAACAGAAAGATAATCATATAAATTACCATTAGCATATGTTGATGAAGGACTACTTGGACCACCAACATTTTTAATAGGTATTGCAGATTTAATATTAGATTTTAAATTTACAATAGCCTTTGAAGCTAAATACAAATATTGATTAGTTGAATAAGTAATTCCTCCAATGTTAACTGTAGCAGGTAATCTATGGTTTTTCTGAATAAAGTTCTGTACATTTTCAGATGATTTAATAATTTGACTAAGAGTTACTGCATCAATAACAGATATTTTAGATGAACCTGAATAAGATCCATGTGAATATTTAATAGTGTGAGTACCTTTAGATAAAACACCTAAATTTACTTTAGCAATACCAGATGAACTAGTTGTTGCTGTGTATTTTTTACCATCTAAAGTAAAACTAACCTTAGTATTCTTAATTGGATTATTCTTGTAATCCAATAATTTTAGTGAATAAGATACCTTCTCACCAACTGGAATATTAAGATTTTCACCTACAAATTTAGTTCCTTTAACTGATATATATTTAGATATAGTACTATGTTTATAATAACTATTGGAAATACTTGTTTTAACTGAATAATAACCAATACTCAATCCAATTGCTTGCTTAGCTACTCCTTTTGAATCAGTAGTATGAGTATAAGTTTTTCCGTTGATTAAGAAATTAACTTTAACATTTTTAAGAGCTTTACCGAATTTGTCTTTTACAACAACTGTATAATCAGAACCATCTTTATAATTCATTACTAAATTCCCTGCTGATACTGTAGCAGTTTGTTTAGAAATAACAATTTTATTTGATCCAGAACAATAATCGAAAGAACTCGGAGTTAAATACTGATATTTAATTGTATAAGTACCCGGTTTTACTGTAGGAACAGTTAAATAAGCCATACCTTTTGAATTAGTTTTTACAGTATAAGTTTTTCCATTAAATGTTAATTTTACGTTTTTATTAGTTAAAACTTTACCATTATTTGTTAATTTAACCGCAAATTTAGATCCATCATTATATTGCATATTCAATTTTGAAGATGTAATTTTTGTAGTAGGATTTTTAACATATAACTTTCCAGATTCAGATGATCCTGAATAATATTTATCTCCTGCAAATGAATAACTAATAGAATAAGTACCTTTAGAAAGAGCAGGAAGAGACAAAGTAGCTTTCCCCTCTGAATTAGTCTTAACTGTTACTTTTTTATTATTATATTTGAATATTATATTCTTATTTTCAATTAAAATACCATTTTTGGATTTTAAAGTTACAGTAAATGAATATTTTTTATTAGGAACAATATATGTAGCGGTTGATCCATGAGTTAAAGTTGTACCATCTTTTAAGGAAATACAATTATTAGACAATTTTTCACCAGAATATGGATTAATTGTAGTAATAACATATTTTCCAGGTGCTAAATTAACTGGTAACTTAGCAATTCCATTTTTATCAGTAGTTTTAGTATAGGTTATCCCATTAACTTTAAATGATACTTTTGTATTTGCTAATGCATCATAATTTTTCCAAAATTTTACTGAATATTGGACAACAGGCCCATAATATTTAGTAATATCACTTCCACTTACAGATGATAATACTTTGACTTTCTTTGAAAGAGATACATCTGCATAATTAGAATTACCAGAATATTTGATTGCAGCAGTGTATGATCCTATAGCCAAAGCCTTAGTTTTAACTGATGCAATACCATATTTATCGGTAATAGCAGTGTAAGTCACTCCATTAACTTTAAAAGAAATTTTTTGATTACTTATAGGATTACCATTAGCATCCTTCAGAATTACTTTAAAATATGTAGCGGATTTTGAATAATGAGTATCAACTACATCAATTTTGGTAGATACTTTTTTAGGATTAGCAGATAATTTATCACCTTTAAAAACAGGTGCAACCTTACTATAAGTAACATTATTATCATCTATCTCACTGTAATTAGAAGACTGAACATTTCCAGAATTATTCTCATAGCTACTTAAAACATCACTATTAGAATAATTGTTCAAATTATCATCATGAGAATTAACTAAATTAGTCTTTGAGATAGAATCCTCGTTAGAAACTTCTAATTTATTTTCAACAGATAATGAATTCACATTATCAGTCACTAAATTTGAATCTTCTGTATTTGAAGCATTATCTAATTCTGTTGCACTAACTGCTCCTAAAAATAAAAAGAACATTAACACAATAGATATAAATAAAGCTCTATTTTTTATCGATATTTTTCCACCTCTTGGTTCTCATTACGAAAATTTTATACTAAAAAATGAGTATACTAAATTATATAGTATTTCATAATGAGTAGATAAACATATATAATTTAATATTATATAAATGTTTTTAAAACTTTAAAAACTTAAAAACTCATTTAAATCGTGTAAATTAACTAAAATAAACTAAAAATATCTATAAATTTAAAATAAAAGAATAAATAAACGTAAATGAAGAAATATAAGATTAAATATCTTAAATTTAATTTAAATTTTTAACAATTAGATGAAAAATAAAATTTAAATTTAGGAGAGCATTATATTAAAAATAAGAAAAAATTAATATATTTTGATTATCTTTAAGGATTTATAGTCCTAATTAAAAAAAATTAATCAATCATTAATTGTCAAATTAAAAATAAAGAATTTTCCTAATAAAAAGAGAATTCTTCAAAAAATAAAAAAATAGATGATTGTATGTTATATGAAAAAAATATCTTTCAAAAAAATATCAAAAACATAGATATTCACATGGGATTAGCTTATCCAAATATTTACAAAACCGCAATGTCTTCATTAGGATATAATATTTTATACAATCAAATTAATGAACGTGAGGATACTTGGTGTGAACGAATAATCTTTCCAAACACTAAATCAATAGAATCAAATACTGATAGTAAGTATTTTGATATTATAAGCTTTACTATCCAATTTGAAGAAGATTATTTTAATGTATTAAAGATGCTTCAAGATGCTGAAATACCATTAAAAAGAAAAGATAGAGATAAAAGTTATCCTTTAATAATTGCAGGTGGACCCTGTGTAACTGCAAACCCCATGCCATTATCAGATTACATTGATCTTTTTGTAATTGGTGAGGGTGAATTTATTATTGACAAGATTATAGACACCTATCAAGAACATGGAAAAAATTTAGAAAAATATCTTGACTTACCAGGAGTTTATATTCCAAAATATAACAACAAAACAAAAATAAATATTATACCAAATATGGATGATATTTATCACATTATAAAACCTATTGTAAGTAAAAGTGATTATGAAGATTACCAAACAGTTTTTAATAATTCCATAATGTTAAATGTTTCACGAGGATGTACAAGAGGATGTAGATTTTGTATGTCTGGATATTTATATCGACCTACTAGGCAAACCGATTATCAAAAGTTAATTGACATTGCAATTAAAAATCGTGACTATACTGGATTGAATAAAATTACATTAATTGGAGCTGCAGTTTCAGATTATAATAATCTAGAAAATTTAATTAGTGGTTTAGAAAAAGAGGGTTTCCAAATTTCAACACCTTCATTAAGAATTGAGTCAGTAACAAAAGAAACATTAAAATCCTTAAAAAAAAGTGGCTTAAAAACTATTACTCTTGCACCAGAATCAACTGAAAAATTAAGAAAAGTGATAAATAAAGAAATCTTAGAAGAAAAGATTTTTACAGTAATAAAAAATGCAATTGAACTTGACTTTAAAATTAAGTTATATTTCTTAATTGGAATACCTGGAGAAACTATGGATGACATTAAGGAACTTTGCAATTATATGAAAAAAATTGCAGACATGCATAAAAGTGTTAAAAATGTAAAATTTAGCATAAATCCACTTATTCCAAAATCACACACTCCCCTACAATGGGAACCTTATGATTTTAAGGATATTAAAAAGAAAACTAGATATATTAATAAAGAAATGAGAAGATATAATGTTAATTGCGAAAGTCCTAAAAAAGGACTAGTTCAATATATATTGTCTTGTGGAAATAGAGACATTGGTGCAATTATTGAAAAATCTTTAACAAAGCAACCTACATTAAAAGAATGGAAAGAACTACTACCAAAATATGATATTAACGATGAATTACCTTGGGATAATATTGATGTTGGAGTAGATAAAAGATTTTTAAAAATAGAAAACAAACGATTGAAAAATCTAAAGCAAACCCCCTGGTGTGAAACAAGTCCATGCTATAATTGTGGAGCTTGCGAAAAATAATTCTTAGAAAAAAATTAATTTACTATAAATAATATATTTAATAAAAAAGAGGTAAAAATTATGATTAATCCGGCAGATAGAACCAAATCAATTGAATTATCATTAATAAGAAAAATGTTTGAAGTAACAAATCCTAATGCAATAAACTTAGGAATTGGAGAACCAGATTTTGATGTCCCAGAAAATATCAAAAATGCAATGAAAAAATCAATTGATGAAAATGACACTCATTACACACCAAATAAAGGATATATTGAATTAAGAGAAGAAATTTCTAAAAAATTTAAAAAAGATAACGACATAAACACTAACCCTGAAGACATTATTGTTACAGTAGGAGCTAGTGAAGGTTTATACATGTGTACACAGGCTTTTATTGAAAAAGGAGATGAAGTAATAGTTCCAAATCCAAGTTTTCTTTCTTATGAAGCATGTGTGAAATTAGCTGAAGGAAATGTAACACCAGTTGACTGTAAAATGGAAAATGAATTTAAATTAAAAGCAGAAGATGTTCAAGAAAAAATAACTAATAAAACAAAAGCAATAATTTTAAATTCACCCTCAAATCCAACAGGTGCAGTAATGAATAAAGAAGATATAAAATCAATTGCAGATTTATCCATGGATAAAAACTTCTTAATAATCTCTGATGAAATATATGAAAAAATTATTTATGGCAAAAAAAATTATTCACCTGCAAAATACAGTGATAATGTAATTACCTTAAATGGATTTTCAAAAACATATGCAATGACAGGTCTTAGAATAGGTTATTTAGCTACTACTAACGAGAATTATACTGAACAATTGCTTAAAATACACCAATATAACATTGCATGTGCCAATACAACAGCCCAAAGAGGAGCATACGAAGCACTAAAAGGTCCACAAGATGAAGTTAAAAAAATGGTTAGTGAATTCCAAAAAAGACGTGATTTAATTGTTAGCCGTCTAAATGAAATGGGATATGAAACTGCGAATGTAGATGGTGCATTTTATGTATTCCCAAAAATTGAAGATAAAAATTTTGTCATGAAAGCTGCTGAAGCAGGAGTAATAACTGTCCCTGGAATTGCATTTGGATCAAACGGTAATAACCATGTGCGTATGTCTTATGCAAATTCATATGAAAACATTGAAAAAGCAATGAACATTTTAGAAGAGCGTGTAATAAATGGATGAATTTCGAGACAAATATGGTAAAAAAGCAGCTGCAATAGGAATAATTGCAAATGTCATTTTAACCATTTTTAATCTCATTGTAGGAATAATATCTGGAAGTTATGCTTTAATCTCAGAAGGAGGGCATACTTTATCTGATATTGCAACATCAATAATCGCATTTATTGGGTTTAAAATTGGCCAAAAACCAGCAGATAAAGAACACCCGCTTGGTCATGGACGTGCCGAAGCAATAAGTGGATTAGTAATCATGTTATTTTTAGCTATGGTTGCTTATGAAATTATGAGTGGAGCTATTGAAAAAATATTCCATCCTTCAGGAATTACCTCCCCAGATATTTATGCAGCTGGAATGGCTGTTTTTGGAATATTTATTAATTATATTATAAGTGAATACATAATCAAACTAGGTAAACAGATTAACAGTCCCGCAATCATAGCTGATGGACAACACCAAAGAACAGATATATTCTCATCAGTTGCAATATTAATAGGAATAATTGTATCAAACTTAGGTTACCCGATATTAGATCCAATTATTGGTTTATTTATTGGATTTTTAATTTTAAAAACAGCATATAATATTGGTAAAGAAAACATTGACAACATCATGGGGAAAATTCCATCAGAAAAATTTGTTAATAAAATTAAGAAAGTAGCAAATGAAAGTAATGAATATGCTAACAACGCACATGATATAAAAGTAGATTATTTAGGTTCCTATGCAACAGTAACATTACATATTGAGATTGATGGAAACATGACTCTAAGCGAATCTCATAAAATTGTACATGAAGTTCAAAATAATATTATTAAAAAAATCCCCACTATAAAATATATAACTGTTCATGCATGTCCTTCAGGATTAAATTATAATCATAACCAAGAAATAGATGAATAATAAAAACGCCGGGACCGGGATTTGAACCCGGGTGGTCATAAGACCATCGGATTAGCAGTCCGACGCCGTACCAGGCTGGGCCATCCCGACAATAATAACAAAACAAATATAATAAATTATATGTTTAAACTTATTTATAAAGTTAATTATTTTTTATTAAAAAAGGCATGTCTAAGAGTGGACTAATCTCAAAAATATAAGTGATCTAAAAAATCCAACTCCGCCCCGGGATTCTACAAGCATTGTATGTTAACAGTAAAGCTGCTCCCTTCCGGGCCTGACCCATTTCCATATCAAAAATGACTAATTTTTACCCTCCAGTAAAAATTTCATCACCACCAATCCTGTAGGACGAGGTTTCTGCGTTGTTTTTAATAGGCTCATATTCTCTTAAAAAGCCGCCTCTTAGACTTCAACTGCACCAAAGGGGGTATGTGCTTACAGAGGACCCCTAACCCTCCAGTCTAGCCATATAAATATATGATTTTAATATTATATAAATGTTAGTAAAAAAATTGAAAATTAAAAAATATTTAATAAAAAAATTACTTTAACAAAGCCCAAAAAAATAGATGAATTTAAAAAAAATAAAATAAATAGATTGAATTAGAATATTTCTTGAATGATATCCCCATCAGAAATAATACCCACCAATTTCCCATCTTCAACAACAGGAAGCTGATTTAATATTCCTGAAGAAACATTATCCTTCATTATCTTAACTGCCTCTTCAATAGTACTATCTGGAGAAACAGTGACAACAGGAGAAATCATTATTTCTTTAACACTAGTACCTAATTCATATTTATCTAAAATTAAATTATGACCTACATCAGTTGCTGTGATAATTCCAATTAATTCACCATTCTCAACAACTGGAAGAGAACTAATTTTATTTTCCATTAACTTTTCAAATGCAAAGACTACATCAACATCCGAAGTAATACTTAATACCTCAGATGTCATTATTTCACTAACTTTCTTATTTAACATCATTAACACCTACAAATTTCTCTAAAATATCAGATACCATGATATTAATTGTTTCATTAATATCAAGATTATTAATTATATGGGAATCATAAAATTCTGCTTGTTCAAGTAAAAAATCTTGAATTTTCCTAATTGAATCAAAATTATCCATATAATCCTCAAGAGATCGTTTTACCCAAGGCTGACTACATCTCAAATAAAAACGTTGCTTATGTAACTCTTCATCATCAACAGATAATGAAAACATGATAATATTATTATTTTCCATCAAATCTTCATTAATAAATCCTGGAATAATATGCACTCCTTCGATAATAATACTAATACCTTCTTTAATAGATCTCTCAATAATTGCTTCTACTCCTAAATTAACAACTTCAGCTTGAGTAATAAAACCTTCAATAATTTTATCCATTTTAACAGAATGAATTTTTATACTTTTATAAGCATCATAACTAGACTTATGAATTACTGGACTTAATTCATTAGAAACAATTTTACGCATTACTTCACGAATCATATCAGTACTTATAATATTCTTCAATCTTAATCTACTTGCTAATTCAAATGCCATTGAAGAAGTACCTACTCCCGATGCTCCACCAATAAGAATAATTAATGGTTTTTTAGAGTTCCTAAGTAATCTCAGATTCTTATATTTTTCTGCAATTTTTGGATTAACTCTATTCAAGTGATCTAATACAATATCTGCTAATTCATCACGAGAAATCATAACTAACCCCTTTTTGATTAATTCATCCTCTATTTCACTAGCTAACTCATATGCTCTTTGAGGTCCAATATATGAAATATTGAGTGAACGAGAGATGATGCCCTTAGAAAAAGGTTCTCTGTATTCTTCACCATCAACATAACTAGTAACCCAAATCATAAAAATCACATTATAGTTATTAGATTAATGTTAAATAAAAGTTTTTATTTGAATTTCTAAGAAAAAAATGAAATTACAGTAACTACATAAAAACATGTAAAAAATAAAAAAAGAGAGAATAAGTAAATTATTCATCTAAAGAAATAATACTTATGTCATAATTTGAACCATCTTTAATATCAATTAAGACAGCCCCATTATCTTTAAGCATACCTGGATTTGCTACATCAGTAATTGTTCCAATTTTACTAAGTGATTTAGCTTCATGTATATGACCACAAAGATTGATTTCAGGTTCAAATTCATGAATAGATTTTAAAATTCCAGAACTACCAACATGTTCACCATTAGCAACTCTGTCAGCTTCAGTATTAAATGGTGGTGCATGAGTAGCTAAAATTTTAATCTTAGGAACTTCAGAATTGTATACATAATCATAATTTGCTAATAAATCATAAACTGATCTATAAATATGATCATCATCTGTCTCACCAGGAGTGTCAAATGGAGTTGGGTTAGAACCTCCATAACCAAATAATATTGCATCACCATATGCAACAATATTATTGTGAAGACAAAATGCTACATTATTAATAGAATTACATATTCCATTTGGATCACAATTACCTGGAATAGCAATTACATCAACATCATACTCATATATTTTATTAATAAATGTTTCTACAAAATCTAAAGGACCAAAATCAGTAATATCTCCAAGAATTAAAACTAAATCAATATCATTATTACTTAAATAAGTATATAAATTTTCATTTTCTTCGCCGTGAATATCACTTATTGCTAAAATTTTTGTCATTAAACTCACCTAATCATTTAAAAAGAAATATCCTACTTCTTTTAAACCAGCTTTGAGGTCTTCTTGATCTCCATGTAATTGAATAGTTACATCATCATCAAATTCAATGATTAAACCATTCCATTCTGCAATTTCTTGAACTCTTTCTTCTGCTAAAGGAACTTTTAAATTGACTCTACCAGTAGTTAAACCAGGAGGAGTATTTACTAAGAATTTTGACCTAGATTTAGCAAATTCAAATACTTTTTCACCTTTCATAGCTCTTTTTAATAAATCAAGCCAATAATCAACATATTCCTCATCATTTTCTTCTTCAGCAATACTTAAAAGAGTTCCTTGAATCTTATTTAAAGTCATTTCCGCTTTAGCTAAACCATTGATCAATTCAGGATGGGAAGGATCTCTTTTATATGAACTAATTGAAGATCTAATTAATCCCATCCCAGGGTTAATTCCTTTAGGTATTTCATAACCTTTTTTTGTTAAATCTATTATAAGATGTTGAAGAACTAACCAATTTTGTTCAGATGGTAAACTCATAAATGTCCACCTATAATTTTTAGAGTAGTATGATTAATTTTAGCATCTGCTTCCTTTAATTCAGCTTCAATTTCTGAAATATTTGAATAAGCATCTAAAAATAAAACATGATGAGTAGAAGTACCAGCAATATTTAAAATAGCCATTTCATCACTAGGTTTAAGTTCTCTTTTATCGATAGTTGCTTTAAATTGAACATAAGGTTCATATTCTTCTGGAAGGTCAGAATATTTGAATATTCCATCTAATGTTGCTACAAACATAATTTCACCTCTTATTTTATATAACATTTATTCATTTCTATATACTAATATATAAATATACTTACGAATTATTCGCAAAAATACAAACAAAAAAATAAAATAAAAAAAAGATTATCAAAACTGATAATAACATCCAAAATGTGTTTTTAATGTCTAAAAAAAATAAAATAAAAGGATTAAAAATCCTTAAATTTATTCACCTAATGCTTTTTTGATAGCAGGAGTTGCATCAATTTTTTGAGCATCAAAGGTTAATTCATCAGCTGATAATCCCATAGCTAATCCATATAATTGAGCTAAGTGGAATACAGGAATAGCAAAGTCAGTCCCGTATTTTTCATTTACTTCAACTTGACCTTGGTCAAATTGCATGTGACAGAAAGGACATACGTTAACAATTGCATCTACACCAGCTGCAGACATATTGTCGAGTTTTTCTTTAGTGAAGCTTGTAGTTACATCAATATCTCTAGCTCTTAAACCTCCACCTGCACCACAACACATCATTTTGTCTTTGTAGTCTACAGATTTAGCACCAGTAATTTCAACAAGATCATCTAAAATAGATGGGTTTTCAGCTTGGTCTTCAATACCAATAGTAGCAGTAGGTTTTAAGAAGTGACATCCATAATGAACAGCAACATTTAAATCTAAAGGTTTTTCAATGAGAGAAGCTAATTTTTCAAATCCAACATCGTCTCTTAAAATTTGAGCGAAGTGTTTTACATTAATAGTTCCTTTGAATTCTCTTCCAATTTCAGCTAAGTTTTCATTAATTTTAGCTTTTTTAGCTTCATCTTCCTGTAATATATGATTACATTCAAATAATGAACCGAAACAACCATTACATTCGGTCATAATGTCTGCACCCATATCTTCAGCAAGAGTTAAGTTACGAGCTGCGATAGTAGCCCAAGTTTCTTCATCAAAAGAACCGAATACACCAGGAGCAGGACAACAAGAAGCTCCTTCCATATCTTTTAATTCAATATCTAATGCTTCAAATAATTTTCTGGTAGCTTTTTCAACACCAGGATAACGGTTGTTCATAATACAACCTAAGAAGTATGCAATTTCCATATTATAACTCTCCTCATAAATCTATTCTTTTAATCCGCCGGTTGCTTCATCGAAACCAATTAATTCATCGAAAGCGGTAATTTTACATAATTTTTGTACTTCAGCTAATGCTTCAGGATAAGCATGAGTTGTAGGTGGTACTTCAGAAAGACCAATTTTTGCTCTTAAAGCTTTTACATTATCATTAATAGGTACTGCGTGACCAGTATTTAATACAAATACACCAGTCATTTTGTGAGCTTTAGCCATGTATCCTGCATGTGCAGCGATGTTACGTGCTTTTTTGATAATTTCTACAATTTTAACACTTCTTAAACATCTTTCTTGGCAAGTGTAACAAGTAGTACACATCCATAAAGCGTCATCAGAAATAACTTCTTCTTTTAAACCTAATAAACATTTTCTGACAATTTGTCTTACTTTATAAGGGGTTCTTCTTCCAGATGGGCAACTACCACTACAGGTACCACATTGGAAACAGTGTTTTACAGTTTCAATTCCAGAATCAATGAATTCAGCAGTGAAATCTGGATCACGATTACTATCATTTAACAATTCTTTATCAGTTAATAAAGTCATAGTATCTCTCTTTTTATCTTTATCATTTGAATTTTCTTCAACTTCCTCAACAACATCTTCGTCAGTTGTTTCTTCTTCATCTTCAATAGTTTCAACTTCCTCAACAACAACTTCTGTTTCTTCTTCAGTTGTTCCTTCACTAGTTTCAACTTCTTCCACAATTTCTTCAGATGAATCTTCTACAATTTCGATGTCTTTTTTGAAAGTTAAATCTTTTTTACTGTCTTCCATTTCGGAGGAGACAGTATCTTTCATTTGTGAAGATGTAACTTTGACATCATTAGATGTGTTTGATACATCATTATTGATGTCTGTTTCTTCATTATCTATGTTTCCTTTAAATAAGGATTTAAGACGATTTATTATAGACATTAAAAACACACCTCGGATAATCATTGGAGTATTTCCTCAAATCCTTAATTATATTCTTTAAAAAAGAATATATAAAGGTTACTAAATTTTTTGATAGTGTAATCTAAAAGATTACAACTAATGAAAAATTTTTATAAACCTAAAGATACAATAATAAAATAAAAAGTAAATAGGAAAGAAATAAATGATAAAAAGATTCGAAATTAAATCACATGATGGACCTGGAAGAGTCGGAAAAGTTGACGACAATATTACACCAAAAATATTTTTTAAAGATGAATTGAAAATAGCACCTAACCAAGGATCTGCACATAATATAGACCGTGAAATTGCAGAATTTAATGTAAAAGAAACATTAAAACTTGCACAAGAAAATGTTGATGATTGTGATATTGTAGTAATTCAAGGTTCAAAATATATTGATTTAAGAATTGAATGTCTAAAAAAACTAGAAGAAATTGGGTATAATGGATTTATAATAGCTAATGGTGATGCATTACTAACTAATCCAAGGGAACTTGTTGATCTCATCATATCCCTTAAAAAAGAAGCAAGAAAAACAAGTTATTTTATATTTCCATTTACAGAATTATCATTTATGCCCATTTTGACATACATGGGGATTGATGGATTTCTTGCAGACTCTGCAAATTACTATAGTTACCTAAAGGTCCTACAAACTCCAACTAAATCATATGACTTAAATAGTTACCCCATTTATGAAAATATTTCACAAAAAGATTTAGAAAAAAAGAATTTAGAAAATATGGAATTTGTAATAAAAGAAATCCATGCACACATGAAAAATAGATCTTTAAGAAATCTTGTAGAAGAACGCTCAGGCACAACCCCACAAAACATCTCAACTTTAAAAATACTTGATAAAAATTACATGGATTATCTATTAGAATATACACAAATATTCTAAAATTTTAATGAAGAAATAATGTTTTTGAACTCACGCTCTGACTCACCAGAAATATCAAGTGTCCTTAGTTCAAAAATATAAATCTCCTTTTTTTCAATAAAAACGTAAGTATAAATGTCAAAATTAATTTCAGGAGTATCCATATTTGCATGAACTTTAATAGCATCTTTACCTGCAATCTGAATAAAATCAGAAGATATAATAACCCCACCATCATCAGAGATTACATCTTCCATAAAAATTTTATAATCATCAAGATTTGTGGCAGTTGGAAATACTACTGCATTAAATAAATTATTCTCTCCTTTAGATAATGTTGCAATACAATCTGGATTAGATAATATATCTGCTTTTTCAACTTCCCAGCTATCTGGATATTCAAAAGTAATTTTACCTGTGTTAAATGTTCTCATGAATTATTCCTCTTTTTTTGATGAAACTTCAATGGTTTCCGGCTCTTCTTCAATAGTATCAATATATTTGGAAAATGGTTCTGGGAGTTTAGGCATTACTTCTTTTAAAATCTCAGCAGCATCAAGTTCTAAAACCTGTCCTGAAAGCAATTGTTCAACATCAAAGTCAAAATCAAATGGTTTGAGTAAATCATCTGTAGAAACCTTTAAATTAATCCTTTTTTTGTTTAATATCATTTTAAAAGTACTAGTGTTTCTAATTTGCTCGTTCATATCCTCAACAGTACTTTTTATTTCATATGCTATAGCTTTATTCTTCTCATTCACATCATGTTTAGACTTTTCAATAGATTTTTCTAAGTCTTCAACAAGCTGAGCATTTCTTCTATTGATATTATCTCTTGCCTCATCAATAACAACATTAATAGCATTTAAAATAGATTTATTTAACTCAACATTATAAGCCAAAATCATTTTATTTTTATAATCCAATTCTTTAAAAATAGCTACTCTTTCATCATCAATCCTAGTAATCTTTTTATTTAACTCATGAATTTCATCTTTTGCCATTAAAAGTTCATCTTTATATGATAATTGTTCTTTAAGAGAATCAACATCATCAAAAAAAGACTCCTTAAGAGTTTGAATTTGATTATTCAAATTTTCAATTTCAGCATCTTTTGCTTCAATCCTATGATAAAATTCATCGAGTTTTGAATCAGAAAATTGATTATCAAGTAATGATTCATATTCACTTTGTGCTAATACTTTTACTAAATCATTATCTTCAAAAGGATCTTCTTTTTTAAGACTCACTTGTTTTTGCTGGGATTCTTTTTCAACAGGGTTTCCATCTTTATCTTTACTAGTATATTTTTTAGTATAAACTCTAACAGTTCTAAATTCCTCATTATCCATTAATGACACCCACTCTATAATAATAAATAGATTAGTTTAATTTAAATAGTTAATGCTTAAAAAAAGAAAAAAAGAAAAAATTAGTTGACCTTTTCTTTTTCAATCCATAATAACATTGCTTCTTCGATAGCTTTTGAATACCATCCAGTTTTAAATAACATCTTACTGGAGGCAATTTTGCGAAAATCCAAGTCAATGTCATTATTGATGCTGATTGTAACACGCCTGTTTCGAGTCATGAAAATAGATAGTGTATACAAGTTAATAAATGTTTTAGTCTTATATTAAAGCAGTTTGATATATTAATTTTAATACTGATATGATCAATGATTAAATAACAAATCATTTGATTTACTATTATTAACATTAAACACTAATAATGTTGCTCTTCAATTGTTCCCTCCACTAGTAGCTTGTGGGCCTGCACTACATTAAACACAAAATTGTTCACCAATTTCTTCACCACAAAACGGATAGTAAAAATGATTTATCATCTTCACCTAATTCTAAACACAATCTACACAAAAAACCATAAACTACACCTACACTTTTTTAGAAGTTATTTACATATTTTATTACAATAAAATACATATCTTATATATAATAAACACAATGTTTTAATATAAAAATCATAGCACCCCAAAATCAAATAACAATATTTAAATAACATTAAAATATAAGTATTATACGATATGAATTAAATTTCATGTCAGATAATGAAAAAACATCAATCATTTTACAATCTCCAAAATGTTAGAATATATTTCATTAGGGAAGTAGAAATGAATACTACTTCCCCTCCCCCCTGTTTTTTTTAAAATTAACAAAAATACATTTTTGGCAAACATCACTATATAAAATAAAAAGATTTAAATAATTGTAAAACAAAAATAATAATCGATATGATGTAATATTCATATCAATTTGAACATCAGTCAATCTCTTTTATTAGTGAAAATGCCAATAAATAAAATCTAAAAAAGGAGTAGGAAAAACAGTACTACTCCCAATCTCCTATTTTTAAAAATTAAATATCTTCAAGAATTTTAGGGCTTGCTCCTGCAATTTCAACAAGATATTCTGCCTCAACAATGTGAAGTTTTGATGGTATTACAATACAATGAAGAGGACCTCCAAAATCAAAATCAATCAGTTCTTTGATTGTTCCGGCCTTAACACACACATCTTTTGATCCAACACGTGCAATACCCATAGCCAATGTATTTTCATCAACCAACCCATCATAATCCAAAGTATCATGAATATTCATCAAATATTCCAAACCCTGGTTAATAGTCATGTAACGGTCATTATGAGCTTGAATATCAAGCAAAACCAATGTATGCAAATCCATCTTTAAATTCTCCTCAATAGCCTCATAAGGAGATTTCGGATAAAAATTATAATCAGGGAAAGGAATTGTTGTTACTTTACCAAACTTATAACCTTGAAGACCAGAAATAGCTGGTGCTGAAGATAAAATAGAAGAACCATGAATCACCTCATAATCAATTCCTTTTTTAGAACATTGGACTAAAAAATCACTATGAGTAGTTGCAATTAAAGGATCTCCCCCAGTAATTAAAGCAACATTTTTTGTTTTAGCTTCTTCTATGAATTTACTTTCCTCTTCAACTTCTCCTCTAACTAAAACCTCAATTTTTTGGCCAACCAAATCCTCTATTGCCTCAAAGCTTGAACCAAATAATCTAGAAGTAAAAAACTCAGCATAAATTTTATCAACATTTCTCAAACATTCTAATCCTTTTAGAGATATATCTTTTTCATCAAATAATCCTAAACCCACTAAATAAAACATATATATTATATAATAATTTAAACATAAAAATACTTTATGAAATGTGTAAAAGTTCCATTAAGACAATTAAATGATACTCGTATAAAATTAATGGAAAATGGATTAATGAATATGGAATATAGAATAAAAGCAGATAGTGAATTTGGATATATTCCAATAAATGAAAATATTAATAATTATGAAATCATTGATATTGAATTAGAACCAATGAAAAAAGTTCCACACAATTTTGCTGAATTACTGAAAGATGAATTAACTTCCGAAGAAATTGAGAATTTAAGAACTTCTTTTGATACAATAGGAGACATTGTAATTTTAGAAATTCCTGAAAATTTACAAGACAAAAAACAAATCATTGGGGATGCTGCACTTAAATTTACAAAAAGAAAATCAATTTACATGAAAAGAAGTGCAATTAAAGGAACAACACGTGTTCGCGATTTAGAATTTTTATCTGGAGTAGATGATTCAGTTACAATCCACAAAGAGCATGGTGCTAGACTAAAATTAGATGTTCGCAAAGTTTATTTCTCACCAAGACTTGCAACTGAGAGAAAACGAGTAATGCAAAGTGTTAGTGATGGTGAAAAAATATTAGACATGTTTTGTGGAATTGGGCCATTTCCTATTGTAATAGCGCGCAATAAACATGTAGATATTACTGCTGTTGATATTAATGAATCTGCAATTAAATATTTAGATGAAAATATCCGATTAAATAAATTAAAAGGCAATATCAAAACTTGTTGCAGTGATGTGAGACAAGTCAAAGACAGCTTTAACTCCAAGTTTGACAGAATAATCATGAACTTACCAGGTCTTGCATATACTTTTCTTGATGTTGCAGTTGATTTAATTGAAGACAATGGAATAATCAATTATTATGAATTTTCTGATTCATATGAACAAGGAATAAAACGATTGACTGATACCTGTAATGCAGCTGGAAAAGAAGTGGAAATAATTAATTGTCGCAAAGTTAAATCCACATCACCTGGAGAATGGCATGTATCTATTGATGGAAAAATAATTTGAATAAATTAAAAAAATAGTATTAGGATTATTGCTTAAATTGGATCAATAATTCCTTTTTCAGTGATAATACCAGTAATTAATTCTTTTGGAGTTATATCAAATGCAGGATTAATTACTTCAGTACATTCAGGACAAATTCTTGCCCCACCATAATATCTGACTTCATCACCATTTCTTTCTTCAATAACAGTGTCAAAAATTGAAATTTCATTATCAAAAGTAGAATATGGAGCTGCTACATAAAATGGTATGTTATGATGTTTAGCAGCAAGAGCCACCATAAATGATCCTACTTTATTCACAACACCTCCACGTGCTATTCTATCTGCACCAATAACCACTTTATCTATTTTTCCTTGTGACATTAAAAATCCTGATGCAACATCTGGAATTAATTTAACTGGAATGTTTTCTTGTTGCATTTCCCATACGCTTAAACTTGCTCCTTGTCCACGAGGACGAGTTTCATCACATATTACATTAATATTTTTACCTTGTTCATGTGCAGCCCTAAATACTCCAAGTGCAGTTCCATAATCAACACATGCAAGAGCACCAGCATTACAATGAGTTAAAACAGTGTCTCCATCATCAATAACTTCAGCACCAAATTTTCCAATTGCCCTATTTGTTGCCATGTCCTCTTCATACATTTTTAATGCTTCTGTTAGTGCATCTTCACTATTTAAGACCCTATCTACTGCCCAAAACAAGTTTACAGCAGTTGGCCTTGCGGCTTTGATTTCAAGAGCTGCTTTATTTAAATCAGCACCCTCAATATCAGCAAGAGCCATTCCAAAAGCAGCTGATACTCCAATAGCTGGAGCTCCACGAACAATCATATCTTTAATTGCTACAATAACATCCTGATAATTATTACAATAAACATAAGTCAATTCATCAGGGAGTTTTGTTTGATCAATGAGTTTTAATTTATTATCTTCCCATTCTAGTGTTTTCATATTAACACCTAATTTTAAAAAAATATCATTAAAAGAAAACATTATATATTATGCTTCTTTTAATCCAAAATAGATTATTATAAAAACTTAAATCAAGCATTTTCAGTCATTATTGGTACAACTTGTTTTTTACGTGAAACTACACCTTCAAGTAAAACCATATTGTCTTCTAATTTAACACCATATGCTTTTTCAACAAGATCTGCATTTTTTCCAAGAGCAATAACTTGTGAATTGCTGTTTACAATATCAGTTATTAAAAGCATGAATAAATCTAAGTTTTCTTCTTCTATAATTTTATTTATACCTGCTTCTAATTCTTCTTTCATTTCTAAAACATCAGGGATACTAGCAGTATTTACTTGGTTAACAATAGATTTTACATCTTTAAAATCAATTTGCTTTGCATCTAATGCTAAAATTTCTTCAATTGAAAAACTACTTAAGTCTGTACCTGCTTTAAGCATTTCTAAACCATATTCTTCTGCATCAATTCCTGCAATTTTAGAAAGTTTCTCAACAGCTTTTTTATCATCTTCAGTTGTAGTTGGAGATTTTAAAAGTAAAGTATCGGAAATAATAGCAGATAACATTAAAGTTGCCATTTCTTTTGTAATTTCAACATTATTTTCTTCATATAACTTACATAAAATAGTTTCAGTACATCCAAGAGGTTCAAATCTTAAAAATAAAGGATAAGAAGTATTTAAAGCTAATTTATGATGATCAACAACTTTTAAAATGTTTGCATTTTCTAAATTATCAACAGATTCTGATGGAGAATTATGATCTACTAAAATTACATTAGCTCCATCTTCAACACTTTCTAAAAGTTCAGGTGCATCAATACCAATATAATCTAAAATAAATTCAGTTTCTTTATTAATATTGCCTAATCTATAAGCTTGAGCTTCAACATTACCTAATTCTTTTTCTAGGTTAGCCATTACTAAACTTGAAGTAATTGAATCACTATCTGGACTTTTATGTCCAAAAACATAAATTTTAACCATATTATCTTTCCTCAATTAAAATAAATAAAAAGTATATCAATTAATACTATCTGTTTCATCCATATTTAATATTATAGATGAATTTAAAAAAAATAATGAAATAAAAAAAAGTATTTAGTAATGACTTTGTGGAGTCATTCCTAAATGATGATCTTCTTTTTTATTACCTGGAATTCCATAAGCATCTGCTCTACATTGAGTACATGCTCTAAATACAGGTATAATTTCTTCAACTTCTTCTCTAAC
Organism: Methanobrevibacter sp.; assembly: GCF_051877095.1. GTDB lineage: Archaea > Methanobacteriota > Methanobacteria > Methanobacteriales > Methanobacteriaceae > Methanocatella. Next base: position 50,033 of record NZ_JBJEIO010000001.1, read on the forward strand.
TTTTTCCATCATAGAACAGTCGGGTCTGGTTAAATGTTTCATTTTTCCTAATGGAATTAAAGGTAAAACATTCATTAAAGCTGCACCACGTTTTTCAACTTCACGAGCAATTTCAACAATATGTTCATCATTTACCCCAGGAATCAAAACAGAATTAACTTTAACTACTAAACCCTTAGCAGCTGCTTTTTCAACCCCTTCTAATTGATTTTTAATTAGAATTTCAACAGCTTCACGACCTTTGTAGACTTTTCCTTCATATTTAATAAATGAATAAATTTCCATAGCAACATCTGGATTAATTGCATTTATGGTAACAGTAACAGAATTTACTCCAAGTTCTACGAGTTTATCAACATACTTTGGAAGTAAAAGTCCATTTGTACTCATACATTTGATTAAATCAGGTTGTTCTTTTACTAATTTTTCAAAAAATTCAAATGTTTCTTCATTAGCAAGTGAATCTCCAGGTCCAGCAACCCCTACAACTGCAATTGGACCATCTGCAGTAACATCATTAATATGAGTGATTGCATCATCAGGTTTCATAATACAACTTGTTACACCTGGCCTATCTTCTTCATTATTAATATCTCTTGTACAGAAATTACAAAAGATATTACATTTTGGTGCAACGGGTACATGTGCTCTTCCAACTTTATCATGCATTTTTTCATTGAAACATGGATGTGCTCTTGTAATATGTGCAAATCTTGAACCATTATGTTCATTCATAATACCACTACTCCTTATAATATAACTTTTGTTATTTTGTATTGTTACGAACAAATATATATTTTTCTAAATGCCTTTGTTTAACTCATCAATATATTCATGTGCTCTTTCAATCCACGCATCTTTAATTAACTCATCAGTAGCCACAACAGTTATAATATTCCCAGTAGATAAATCTTTAATGATTTTAAATCCTTCAGGCAATATTCTAAATACTGCATCATAAATACGTCTTTGTAAATTAGAATGAGGATCATCCACAACCATATCTTTTAAATCAGTGTTGTCTCCACTAATTTCAAGTTGATATCTATTTGGCTGATAAATTTCATCTCTTGAAAATCTTTTCCATAATTCTTTAAGGATATTTGGAAGATAATTTTCATTATCAATCAAAATTGTTGTAACATCCTTTTGTTTATTATATATTAAATTAGCAACATCATCAAACTTGATAACATTAGAAGTTTTTCTCATTTTAATAGCTAAAATAAATACAGGGTCATCAGGATTTACATAAGCCTTTAAATCATCAACAGAAGAACCAAGAACTAAATCTTGAAAAATTTGTTTAATGATGATTTCATAAACTTCTGCACCCTTTTCATCATAACACTCAACTAACATCAAATCAACCCCTTATATTTATCTATTATCTTGTCTGTGTCCCATACCAGATACTAAAAGTGCACAACCTACAGCACCAATATGTTGAGAATATTCAGGTACAATAACATCAATTCCTCCTAAAGTTTCACTTACTGCTTCAACAAGACCTGAAATTAAACTTGTTCCTCCTACTTGGATTAAAGGTTCACGAATATCAATTTCTTGAAGTTGTTGTTCATAAACTTGCTCTGCTACAGAGTGACATGATGCGGCTGCAACATCAGCTTTAGAACCACCAGCTGCTAATGTAGTAACAAGGTCCTGAATACCGAATACGATACAATATGAATTTAACATAGCATTTTTCCAATTACCTTGCACTGCAAGAGGACCTAATTCAGTGATGTCCACGTCTAATCTACGAGAAGTCATATCTAAGAACCTTCCAGATGCTCCTGCACAAATACCACCCATAGTAAAGTTATCAGGAATACCATTGTTTACTGTAATTACTTTGTTATCCATACCACCTATATCCAATACAGTAGCTTCTCCTTTTTGACAATCTGCTAAGTATACTGCACCTTTAGCATTAACAGATAATTCTTCTTGGACAAGTTCAGCTTTGAACTTTTCACCCATTGTGAATCTACCATAACCAGTAGTTCCAAGACCATCAATATCATCAAAAGTATAACCTGTACCTTCAAATGCTTCAGCAGCTGCAATATTCGCAGATTCAATGATATCTTTAGTAGATGTCCAACCAGTCCCAATAACTTTATTGTTTTCCATGAGTACTGCTTTTGTAGTTGTTGAACCTGAATCCAAACCAAGAGTAAGACCTTCTTGTTTTTCACGAGCGAGAATATTCCTACGAGTAACAGTAGTGGCTAATGCTTCCATACGGATGAATAATTCATCTGCTTTTGTCCTTTCAGTAAATGAATAGGTAACTACTGGAATACGTGTATTATTTTGTATGAATCTTCTTACTTCATTTCTTACTAATGCTCCTTCAGCACATCTAAAACAAGTTGCAATAAACACTGCATCAGGTTTACATCTACCTTCTACAATAGCCATTGCTCTTGCAATCATCAACTTTAAACTTGAACTTTGAGCTGAAAATCCAAATTTTACATAAGATTCATCAATATAATCTAAATCAATTTCGGGAAGAATAATTTCTGCACCAAATTTATTTGCCGCCTTTTCAATTTCTTTTTGAATTCCACTATATTCTGTTCCACATGAAACTAAAGCAATTTTTACCATTATTATTCCCCCTCATCATTATTTTCAAGTGAATCCACAAATTCATTAATTGCATTCATCATAACATAAGTTTCATCTTGATTATCAGGATATTTTAATTCTAAAACTGGAATACCTTTGTTTCTAAGTAAAAATATTGATAATTCATTAGTCCTTGCACACCCAATACAACCAAAACCATATGGAGCCCCATCAACTATAATAGCTGCTTCAGCTTCATCTATAAGTGGCCCAATAATGGACATTCTTCCACGTACACCTGAAGGAACTTCAATAGCTGCGTATTTAAGCCCTGCGAGTGGATCTTCTTCTGTAATATTCATTGGTGGAGAATCAATTTCTGGATCTTTAATTTTTTGTCTAATTTGTTTTTGAAGAACTAAAGGAGTGTGACCTTTTCTTTCTAATAAATCTGCTAATATTAATGAATTTGGAGGATAAATAGCAATTTTAACCATAATTTCACCTATTCTTTTTTGTCTAAACATTCATTCATGATTTCTTTAAATTTATCAACATCAATTGGTTTTTTCTCTTCAATTTCAACTTCTTTAGGATTTTCTAAAGCTTCTGAAACAAAACCAAGTATTCTATACTCTTTTTCCATTTGGTGGAAACCTTCCCTTGGACCAAACCTATGACCCCTACACCTTCTAGGGTCACCAGGAGCAAATCCTCTTTCTTTTGTAAAAATATGATTAGGATCAAGCTTTCTAATTTCTTTAATGGCTTTATAAACATCTTCACTTTTTCCACTAATCATAGCCCCATAACAAGTGTTTTTAATAGTAAGTGGCAAATCAAGCATGTGAAACTCATTAACAATTTGCTGTTCACTTACATTAGCACCAGGCCCAATAAAAATCATACGAGTAATTACATCTGGATCCCAATCTTCTGTACCTAAATCAGGACACATTGTTAGATTCGGCAACATACACCACAACTCCTTCTTTTAATTTTTCAATACGATCATAATCAGAAGTAACATCACCAATTATATTTGTTGCTTCAAAATTTTCAGCAGTCGGTCCAAAATCAGAATTGTCTTCAAACCTAATACCTATTAAACCAGCATTTTTTGAAGCCATATTAGTAATTCCAATTTGACCTCTTATATTTTTACCAACAGGATTATTCTCGGGGACTAGACCTTTAGCTGCTTTTCTATCTCCTTCAAAAATTACAATATGCATTCCAGGTACTGCAAAATGAATTTTAAGTTGACCAATTGGATTTTCTAAAAGACCAGATAATAATTTAAAGTACCTTACAGATCTTGGAGCATTATCAACAAAATTAATTGTGCATAAATCCTCTCTTTTAATAGCTTTAGTAATAACTCTACCACTTTTTAGAATATCAATTGTATGTTGAGGATTTTGTTCAACAATAATTGCATCATCATCAATAAGTCCATCAATTATGTGCTCAACACCAACAGCAGACAGTAATTCACTAGCTTCTGCTTGACTTTTGTTTAACAACATTAATCTGTTTTGTTTAGATTTGATTGTGATAAATTCATTTTCTTTTGCAACATCAATAAGCTCCATACCCTCGACTACTTTTCCAACAGTAGTGTGATTTGGGGATAAAACTCTATTTTCACGATAAATGAAAAGTTTTCCAACACCTACACCTTCATTTCTAACAGTGATTGTCCCTCTATTTCTTTTAGTTATGTGTTCTTTAGGTTTTTTAAGGCTAGCCAATTCATAAAAACCTAAAAAAGTTTCACTTTCATATGAAACCTGCATTTTACCATCTTTAATAAGTGAAAATAAATGCTCCACACAAACAGGAGACTCTTCATCAATATCAAAAGACATATAAGTATATAATTCATTACCTTCTTCTAAAACAGTACTTAAATCAGACACAGATACAATATCCGTTGTTGTACTTCTCTCAATAATTGGTTCAATACCAATTATTGAATCATCATCGGTTAAATTATCTAAAGTTTTTTTACCACCAACTACATGAGCAAAAATACCTTTATTAAATGGAGGTACACTATAAACATTAGTAGTATTATCTTTAAGCAATATTAAATGAGTAGACTCATTACTAAAACTAGATAAACTTAAAACCACATCCCCTTCATAATATTTATATTCATCAGATGTTGGTTCCAAATCAGTTACAATAGGACCAATAGCTACTTCAGTTGTAGTAGACCATCTGATGTTTAAATTAACAAATTCATTATATTGATTTTTCCAAACATCAACAAGTGGTTTAGCCTCATCAGATTCATCTAATTGGATAACGATGAAACCTTTATTAGTTTTAAGCTTATACTTACTAATATTCTTTTCAAGTTCCTTTTTACCCTTAATTAAACAAACAATACAACCCGGAGTATATGGAGCATTAGTTTCCTCAATCACATCTCGAATTGTGGAATCCTCTGCTACATCCATTTCTTCTCCATTAATTTTTATTAACATACGATCTCCTAACCTAAATGTTTAAAACAACATATTTTTCAATTCCCTTTTATTATACTAAAGAAATTTTAGGTTTTTATAAAATAATATAATATAATATATTTTATATAATATAAAAATTTTAAGAAAAAACCACATAACTCTGAAAAAATAATTAAACTGAGATAATAAAAAAGAATTGTATAAAAAATCTAAAATTAGTATCCTATAAACTATAAAATCATGACTATTTTTTCATTACTTATTATTAACTCTCATTAAGCATGAAAAAAAATTTCAGGAAAAAATATGATAATAAGTTTGTGTTTATCCTAAATACATAAAATTACTAACACTACAAATATTACTGGATTCTTAATCAAAAAAATACTTGTATTACATTTACAACACATGCCATTATAATACTCTTCTTTTAATTTTTTAACTAATCTTAATTCCATTAATGAATTTGAAATCCCAATATAATTTTTTAAATTCAATGAATAAATCTTTAAATCAGAATTTTGTAATTGGTTTATATATTTTATTTTTATATATTCACTAAATATAAAAAAAATTATATTAGAACAAAATAATAACAATAGAACAAGGAGACAAAAAATGAGAATCACTAAAAGACATATTTTTTCAATATTAGTTATTCTGATAATATCACTTGGAGTTGTTTCAGTAGCTAGTGCATATACCGGAACAGGTTTTTCACATGACATTCCAACTTCAAAATATAGTGGTCTTTCAGATTCAGATATTTTAAACAAATACAACAAAACAGATTGTCATGTAGAAGAAAGTGCTATTTGTACTAAAGTTGTTGATGGAGACACTATTTATTTAGACAATGGTGAAAAAATACGCTTTGTTGGAGTTAATACACCTGAAAGAGGTGTTGATGGTTATGATACTTCTAAGAATTTCGTTAAACAATTATGTTTGAATAAAGAAGTAGGTATTGATATCGATGATTCAAAACACAATGATCGTTATGGTAGGACATTAGCAGTTGTTATTGTTGATGGGAAAAATGTTAATGAAATGCTTTTAAAAGAAGGTCTAGCTGAAATCATGTACATGCCACCTAGCGAATTTAACCCATTTGATTGGGGAACTGCTAGCACACATGTAGATACCACTCATAGCTCATCTTCAACAACTAGCAGCCCATCAAGTGCAGAATCCACAACTTCATCAGATTCAGCTCAATACATCGGTAATGCAAATTCAGGAAAATTCCATTCTAGTGGTTGCAGTGCTGCTAACAAAATGTCTGATAGCAATAAAGTATTTTTCTCAAGTAGAGACGATGCAATAAATCAAGGATATACACCATGTAAAAGGTGCAATCCTTAATTTTTCTTTTTTTAATAAAAAAAATAGCAAATATGAGGAAATTAATATCCTCAAAGCAAATTTTATCTAAAAATAAAAACAGGATTTGTTTTTTGATTAAAAACTTCTGCTTGTTCATCATCATAATTTAAATATAAACAATCAGAATCAGTTATTTCACCAACAACTGCTGCTTCAATTGAATATTTAGCAAGATACTCTTTAATATATTCACATTTATCTTCACTTGCAGTAAACACAAAACCAGAACCTGGATATGACCTAAGCCAATCTATCCAAGAAACTGACTCATTTCTTGGAATATCTTCTAAGTTAACAACAGCTCCTTTTCTAGAAGTTTCTAAAAGCATTTCTAATGTTCCTAAAATTCCAGGATTTGATATGTCCTTTCCAGATTTTATATAATCATGTTCTGCTAAGTATTGAACAGCAGTAATTTGATCTCTAACAATTTGTGCATCTTTATCATAAGTTGTATCCCAATTCAAGCTAAACATCTCATGAGGTTTTCCATCAAGATCAATTGCTACAATTACTTTGTCTCCAACTTCTGCTCCAAAACTTGTTATAATCTTGTCTTTTTGAGCTATTCCAACAATAGCTACTCCTAATGAGTCAACTTCACCATCAGGATGCAAATGTCCACCAACCATTGGGACACCAAATTTTAAACATCCATCTTTAATTCCTTTTAGTAATTCTTCATAAATATCATCATCAGATATGGACATTATATTAACCATAGCCAATGGTTTTCCACCCATTGCAGCAATATCATTCACATTCACCAAAACAGAACAATATCCTGCCCAATAAGGACTTATATTCATAATGTCTCCCCAAATACCATCAGCTGCAATAAGTATTACCTGATTATTTCCAATGTCAATAGCTGAAGCATCATCACCAATGTCAATTACAACATTACCTGAAACATTATATGACTCTTCTAAAAGAGAAATTACATTATTAATAGAACTTTTACGAGATACTCCCCTAAACTCTTGAATTTCTTTAACAAGATTTTTAAAATCCAAAGATTACACTTCCTAACTATTTAATATAACTTATTTTATATTTACAATTAATATTATTTATTATTTCAATTATTTTGTCTCGAACTTCATCAATGCTTGAATAATCAAATGATTCCTGATCGCCGTCAAACATTATCTTCTTAATATATTTACCAACGATATCATCAAAACCACTTTCAACTTCAAAAATAATTGAATTTTTAACCTTAAATCCATCTTCTACAACTTTATCCAAATCCCCATCAGTTATTCCAATTATAGGTATATCAAATCTATAAAGTATATCAGAAGATATTAAAGTAGTGTCATCACCTACACAAATTACCATAGAAGAACCAATGAATTTATATACATCTTCACCAGCATGGTCTAAAAATGAAACTTTAAAATTATTAAGTTTATTTGTTGAAATTACTCTTGGTGTAACTTTTGCATGTCTTAAAAGACCTGTTTTTATAACTGCAGATTCTAAATCAACTTCACCTAATTTTTCAAGACCATGTTGTTTAAGTTCACCACCCACTATATCAACAATATGATTATCACGAGCTATTAATATGAGTTTATCAGAATTAGTTTTACCTATGATAACACTATTAACCATGATATTCTCACCAGGACTTACTCCATGAACAATTCTTTGATTAACACCAACATTATCTTGTTTAATATGATTTTCATAAACCTCCTCAGGCAATACAACAGATAAGTTTAATTTTTCAGATAACTCATTGACAATACCCAATTCATTATTCCAAGGAATAATACTACCATCTTCTTCCCCTGGTCTTTCTATTTGAATTACTGGAATATTATTATCATCAATTTTATCAATATAATGATTATATACTTTATATCCAAAAACTTGACCTGTAACATCGGATTTTCCATAATTAATTAAAAAAATCACATCAACATTATCATCATGGAAAATCTTTAAAGAATCACTAGGCACTAATTTACGTGTTATGTCAATTATGCTTTCTAAACTAGCATCAATGACTGCAGTCCTACCCATTGTGCCACCAAGCCTTACTGAAACATCACCGTAATTTTTAAGCAAGTTAATTAGTTTTAAGGCATATCCTGAATCAATAATATTTGGACCATGAACAACTATACCTATTTTCATTTGTCCACCTTAATCCTTTTTTTAAATATTTTTGATCCACAAATCTCACAGTCATCAAATGGATAATCTTCACCATATTCTTTTTTACATCCTTCACAAACTTTTTTCCAATTATAAATTCCTTTAATACCTCCAGTTATAATCCCTGAATAAGGAATCCCTAATATTTTCAAAGTATTCTGAATAGTATAATCATCAGTCATTACCATTACATTTCGACCTTCTTTTGAAAACATATATGCAAGTGAAATTAATTTTTTATCAGGTAAAGACAACCTTAAAATATCACCAGAATCAGATATAGTCTTATTAACACAATTTAAATATTCATTTGGGACATCATATATAGTTAATTTACACTCATCAATAGCCATGTCAAATGTCAATCTAGATTTAAAGTCTTTAATTTCAGCAGTAATTTCAGGAACTGTGAAATTATTATTGGAAGTTAATTTAAATCCATTAATAAAAGCAGAAGCATCCAATATATAACAAATTTCCATATAAATATATTGAATTTTATAAATTAATAAAGTTTAGTAATTTAAAAAAAAATATCATATGACTTTAAATTAACTTATCAAGTTTAAAACAATCTTAATAATACACTATAACAGCATTATGATGAATTTTTAATGGATTTGGAATAAATTTGGGACAATATTGGAAAAATCTATTTAAATTTAAATAAAAAAATTTGATATTGTCAAAAAATTGGAGGAATATGAAAAATGGAAATCCATAATGAAATCAACAATGATATCAAATTTCTTACGAAATCAGAGATTCGGCTAAAAATACTAAGTGAGCTAGAAAATAATCCTAATAGTATACATGAACTTGTTAAAAAAACTAAAATAACATATAGTTCCGTATCAAGCAATATAAGCAAATTAGAGAATAATAATTATATTAAAAAAATAAAATCAAAATACTACTTAAATCCCATAACAAAAATATATTACCAAACTTTAATGGATTTTAAGAAAAGTGTAGAAATAATAAACAACTATAGTGAATTCTGGAACAAACACAACTTAAATCAAATAAATATAGACTCTTTAAGGAATATCACTGATTTAAAAGATTCTCAATTAATAGAAACAACATCACTTGACATTTATAAAACCCATAATGCTATAAAAACTCAAATAATGGAATCAAAATCACTTAAAGCTATCTTCCCCTACTTACATCCAGAGTATCCTCAATTAATAGAAAAGATCCTAAAAAAGAATGGAAAAGTTGAAATAATAGTTCCAAAAAGTATCTCCCATGCACTTATATCAAAAATTGATCCTAAAATCAAACAAACCTCAATCAGTGATAAAAACTTAACCATCCATCCAGTTGAAAATGATCTAAAGATATATTTAACCATTTGCGATGAATCAATGAGTTTCGGACTATTCAAAAATGATGAAAGTTACGATCAAAACAGAATATTAATTTCAAATACTAAAAAATCTCAAACATGGGCAGAAAACTTATTTGAAAATATAAAGTATGATGTGATAAAATGACTAATAGTCAGACCAAGAAAGAATTGAATGATGAGTATCAAAATGTAAAATACATTTTAACATCAACTATGAGAACAAAATTACTCTTAACACTTTATGAACATTCAAAGAAATTAGAAGAACTAAGAGAAAACTTAAAAAAACCTTCAGCAACAATATTGCATGGACTTAAAGAATTAGAAAATAAAAATTTAATTCGAAAGATTCAAAAACATTATGAATTAACTTCAAATGGTTATATTCTTACAACAAACATGATAAAATTAATTGAAAACTGGCATTCAATAAATAACAGCAAACAATTCTGGAATAATCACGATTTATCAGACATTCCAGAAGAAATGCTAAAAGATATTTACCTATTAAAAAATGTTGAATATGAAACTTCAACAACAAGTGACCTATCAAATGCATTTAATAAATATATTCACTTACTTTTAAAATCAACAGAATTAAAAATAATTCTTCCAATCTACTCTGAAAATCATTTTAAATATATAATCGAATTTTTAGATATGAATGAAAAATCCAAATTGGAGTTGATAATCAACGAAAAAATCCTAAATTCAATCAAACAAAATACTGACTTAGAAGAAAAATTATTAAAAAATAAAAAAGTAACAGTCAAATGCCTCGAACAAGATTTAAAGCTATTTTTGACCTGTTCAAATAATTTCATGTCATTGACATTATTTTTAAACGATGGACATTATGATGATTCTCAAATTTTAATTGGAAAGGATGAAAATTCAATAAAATGGGCTTTAAATTTAATTCAATGCTTTAGATAGATAAATAACTAAAAAGGAGTCAATCATGTTAAATGCAGAGTTAATTTCAATGAGTAAAATAAAAAACAAAGAGTTGTCGAGTTTATTAATTGCTAGAAAAGGTGGTATAACCACTATTAAAATAACTGACCAAATATTGTATCAGCCTAGCAATGCAAACCAACTATCAAAAATACTTCAATTAGATTATAAAACAATAACCTATCATTTAAATCTCATGATTGACCATAAATTTATAGAGAAAGAAAAAATTACCCATAGCTACATATATTACCCTAGCAAAAAATTATATAAATATATTGAAGAATATAATCTGATAAAAAATTTTCTTAAAATTAAATAGGAATGATATAAAAATGAAAAGTAAAACAGCAATGGAACATCAAAAAATGTCCTCAAAAGACATTACTTGTGGTGTAATTACATTAAGCGATAGTAGAAAATCAAAAAAAGTAGATTTATCCGGCCAATATATGGTAGAAGAAATTGAAGCTAGATACACCTTAAAATCTAGAAGTATAATTCCAGATGAAAAAACTGATTTGATTAATACAATTGAAACCATGATTAATGAGGATATTGATGTTATTTTAACAACTGGAGGTACAGGCCTTGATTCTCGTGACATCACAGTTGAAACAGTCGAATCACTTTTCGAGAAAAAACTTGAAGGCTTTGGAGAAATATTTAGAGCAAAATCTTATGATGAGATTGGTACTGCAGCATTACTTTCAAGAGCTACAGCAGGAATTTACAAAAAAACAGTTATTTTTTCTATGCCAGGTTCTCCTAATGCAGTTAAAACTGCATTTAGTATAATCATTGATGAACTCCCTCATTTTGTCCATCATGTTAAAAAATGATGAAATTAATTTTTCATCATTAATTATTTTTTTAATTAAAAAATTCATTAACATTTATTAAAGGTTCTAATCTAATACCTTCTTTTTCAAATGCTTCAACAGCACCCTCTTGACGGTCAACTACAACAAAAGCTCTTGTTACATTACCACCATTATCCTCAATAGCTTTAATAGCTTTTAAAAGTGATCCACCAGTAGTTGAAACATCTTCAACAACAATAACATTATCACCTTCGTTTAATTCACCCTCAATTAATTTAGAAGTACCATAACCTTTCTTTTCTTTACGAATCATTAATAATGGAATTTTTGATTCTAATGAAACAGCAGTAGCTATTGGAACCGCACCTAATGCTGGGCCTGCAACTTTATCAACTTCATCCAAATTAATTTTGGAAGTAATTAATTTCGAAATAGCAGAAAGGATTTCTGGCTCTGTAATAGCTTTTTTCATATTAATATAATAATTACTTTTCTTTCCAGAAGATAATGTGAAATCTCCTTCAAGAAATACATCATTATCTTTTAATAAATTAATTAAATATTCTTTAGAAACCATAAAAATCAGTTAAATATCTTCTTCGCCTTTAAGTAAAATTTTATCACCAATAACTTTAACTAATTCCATGGGGACAATATTTTCACTAGCTTTAATTTGTTCTGCAAATCCTGTTTTTTTAATTACTAAATCTGTGATTTCAAAAGTATCTTTATCAAAAATCACATCATTAACTTTTCCAACAATTTGAATTTCTGAATCAAGAACTTCTTTACCAAATAATTCATCTTTAATTCTCATAAAAAAACACCTTATTTTTATTATTGTATTTTCAATTTAAAATATATTTCTCATGTGAATAAGATCATAATAAAAAATTGTATTAAATATAAACAACATAATAACAATATTGGTTTAAAGGTGAATTTATGGAAAGAGAAACTTTCACAGTATCAGAAATTAATTCATATATCAATAAGAAATTGAAAAAAGATTCACAATTAAAAAATATTTTAGTTAAAGGTGAACTTTCAAATTATAAATCTTATCCTAGTGGACATAGTTATTTTACTTTGAAAGATGAAAAATCCCAACTTTCTGCAGTGATGTTTAAAGGCAATAAAGATAGATTTCTGAAATTTAATCCTGAAAATGGTATGAAAGTAATCATAAAAGGAAAAATAGAAGTCTATGAGAAAACCGGAAAGTATCAATTATATGCCACAACAATGACTGAAGATGGAATAGGAAACTTGCATATTGCTTATGAACAACTAAAGAAAAAACTTTCAAAAGAGGGCTTATTTGATGATACACATAAAAAAGAAATACCGAAATATCCTAAAAAGATAGGAGTCATCACAGCGCAAACCGGTGCAGCTATTAGAGACATCATTACAACCATAAAGAGAAGATATCCAATATGTAACATCTTAATCTTTTCAACATTAGTCCAAGGAGATCAAGCAGCACCACAAATCGTAAAGCAAATTAACCATGCTCAAGAATTTGATTTAGATACATTAATTGTTGGTAGAGGTGGAGGTAGCATTGAAGACTTGTGGCCTTTTAATGAAGAAATCGTTGCAAATGCCATTTATGACTGTAAAATTCCAGTTATAAGTGCAGTAGGTCATGAAATCGATTATACTATCTCTGATTTTGTAGCAGATAAAAGAGCACCCACACCTACTGGTGCTGCTGTAATTGCAGTACCGGACCTAAACGAAGTTAAAAATAACTTAGCTCAACTTTCAAATAGGATAAATAAAACAATTTTTGATATGATTAATCAGAAGAGGACTAAAGTAACCCATATTTCTGAAAAACAAATTTTAAGAAATCCTGAGACAATTTATGAAATAAAAGCTATGGGTTTAGACAATCTAATTAATAAGTTAAATTTTACATCTAAAAACATAATAAATAACAATAAAATAAAATTATTCAAATTAAAAAACTCAAATATTTTGAAAAATCCTAATGAAATAACAAGAATTAAAAAAGAATCATATTTAAAGAGTTTTGAAAAATTAGAAATATTAAATCCTCTTTTAACACTAAAAAGAGGTTATACATTAGCAAAAACTAATGATAAAATTATTTCATCTGCAAAAGAGGTTAAATCTGGAGATAAAATTGACATTGAATTTAACGATGGAATAATAAATACTAAGGTGATATAATGGAAAATTTAAGTTTTGAAGAAAGTTTAAGCAAATTAGAAGAAATTGTTAATAAATTGGAAAATGGTGATGTACCATTAGATGATGCAATTAACGAATTTAACAACGCAATGAAATTAGTTAAAACATGCAATGATAAATTAACAGCTGCAGAAGAATCAATATCTAAAATCGTTAAAGAAAATGGAGAAGTCATAGATTTCAATCTTACTGAATAAAATAGTAAATCCAATATTCATTGGATAACTATTACTATTTTTTAAAAGATCCTTCTTTTTAAAAACAGAACCTCAATAGCAAAATCTCTTCTTTTTTATAATATCAACCATAATCTCCACCAATGTTTAATATCATTAATTATTCTAAAATTAAATGATCCATTTTCCTACATGAACACTTACTTTTGCAGTATTTATTATAATTCATACAGTTGATATACCATAGTAACTTCAACATTTAAATAATTTTGATATAATGCTCAAATTATTATTTAGCTAATCTAATTAGACATGTTATATAATTTAAATTAATTTCCATTAAGCTATATTCATTTATTATATAGTCTTAGACATGACAAGTTTTAAGATAATTCAGTTACTTAAGATAAATATTAACTAAAATTGTGTTTAAAATTAGTATTCTTTAAATAAAAAATTAGATGTATTAAAAATAAGTCTATTGAATACAAGGAAAAATAAAAAAAGAAAAGAAATTATAAAAATTTCTTTATACTTACATCATTGGAGGCATTCCGCCCATTGCAGAAGGATCCATACCCATATCTTCTGGGCCTTTAGTAGATGCAATTACATCATCTATTCTTAAAATCATTTCAGCTGCTTCAGATGCAGATTGGATAGCTTGTTTTTTGACACGTTTAGGTTCAATTACTCCAGCTTCTTTCATATCTGCTACTTCACCAGTGAATACATCTAATCCCATGTAATAGGAGGTTTCTTGAGCTGCTCTTAAATCTACTAAAGAATCAATACTGTCTAAACCTGCATTTTCAGCTAAGGTTTTTGGTACAACTTCTAAAGCTTCTGCGAATGCATTTACA
This sequence comes from Methanobrevibacter sp., assembly GCF_051877095.1. Taxonomy (GTDB): domain Archaea; phylum Methanobacteriota; class Methanobacteria; order Methanobacteriales; family Methanobacteriaceae; genus Methanocatella. The sequence goes on from NZ_JBJEIO010000001.1 coordinate 65,048, forward strand.
GCTAATTGTTCTCTTCCAGAGATAGATTCAGCGTAATCTTTGAGTTTTTTAGCCATTGCAATTTCTGGAGCTCCTCCACCAGCAACAACTTTGTCATCTTCTACAGTAGCAGCAACTACACCGATTGCGTCTTCAATAGCTCTTACAATTTCATCAACGATGTGTTTGGTACTTCCCCTTACGAATAAAGTCACAGATTTAGCTCCGCTGCATTCTTCTACAAAGATCATTTCTTCACCAGAAATTTTTCTTTCTTCAACAATACCTGCTTTACCTAAATCATCAGCAGTTAAGTCATCTAAGTTAGTAATAACATTAGCACCGGTTGCTCTGGATAATTTTTCAATATCAGATTTTTTAACTCTTCTTACAGCTAAAACACCAGCTTTAGATAAGTAGTGTTGTGCTAAATCATCAATACCTTTTTGTGCGAATAAAACATTCGCACCAGCATCAACAACTTGGTCAACCATATCTTTAACCATTTTTTCTTCTTGTTCAATGAAAGCTTGCATTTGAGCAGGGTCAGTGATTCTGATTTCTGCATCAGCTTCAGTTTCTTTTACTTCTAAAGGAGCGTTGATTAATGCGATTTTTGCATCTTTAATTTCAGCAGGCATACCTGGGTGTACTCTTTCTTTATCTACAATTACACCTTCAACTAAGCTAGATTCTTCAACAACAGCTCCATCTTTTTTCTCTATTTTGATGTTATCAATATCAACATGATTATCTTCAGCAACAGCTTCTACAGCATCAACAATTAATTTTGCTAATGGTTCACGTGCTGCTTCAGTTCCTTTACCAGTCATTGCAGTCATAGCTACTTTTAATAAAATGTCAGAATCCACATCATCAATTGCGATTTCATCTAAGATTTCTTGTGCTTTTTCTGCAGCTTTTCTGTATCCCATAGCAATGATAGTTGGGTGAACATCTGAGTCAAGTAAGCTTTCAGATTTTTTTAATAATTCTCCAGCAATAATTACTGCAGTAGTAGTTCCATCTCCAACTTCATCTTCTTGAGTTTTTGCTACTTCTACGAGCATTTTTGCTGCAGGATGTTCAATATCCATTTCTTTTAAGATTGTAACACCGTCGTTGGTTACTACAATATCACCAAGTCCATCGACTAACATTTTGTCCATTCCTTTTGGACCTAATGTGGTTCTTACAGTTTCAGCTAATACTTTACCAGCTAAAATATTATTTCTTTGAGCATCTCTACCGACAGATCTATTTGTACCTTCAGGTAAAATAAAGATTGGTTGTCCTTGTGCCATTAATAATCACCTTTTTTTAATTTTATAAATAATTAGATCAGTTTAACAATCAACAGAAAAAATAAGATATAGTGTTGAATAAACCTTTCTACTATAATTAATGAGTTTAAGGTTATATAAATACTTTATGGTATAAAATAAATTAAAGTAAGAAAAAGATAAAGACTTGTAAAATCATTATTAAAATGTATATGATTATAAATAAACCAAATATTTAGGAATTATCTCTCAGAATAATTTAAATCAATTAACTAATCATTAAAATATAAAAATAAGAAATTATAATAAAAAAAAATTAAGAATAAACAGAACCATCTGATTATTTTTTCTCAAATCTAAAAGGAGGAGTAGTTTCTTGAGTTTCATAAGCTTTTTGTTCTTCTTGAAGTTCATTAAAAAAAGCATTAATCTCTTCTAATCTTTTAATTTTACCCTCTTTTTTAGTTAACTCATTTTGAAGTTTGAAATAATCTTCACGAGGAATAGTTTGTTCTTTTAACAAACGAAGTTCATTATCCTTAGCACTAATCTCACTTTGTAATTGATTTTTAAGAGTGAAATAATCTTTTTTGGGAATAGATTTTTCTTTTAGATATTCTAATTCACTATTACGAGCAGAAAGTTCATTTTCAAATCTTATTTGAAGAGAAGTATATTCATCTTTAGGAACAGTATTTTCTTTTAAGTTATTAATTTGATTATTTAAATTTTTAATTTCAAATTCAGATTTAGATTGAAGACTTTCATAATCTTTTTTAGAGATAGTTTCTTCTTTCAAATTAGCTATTACAGAATCCATTGCCTCAATTTCAGACTTGAATTTAGATTGAAGATCAACATATTCCTCTTTAGAAATAGTTTGCTGTTTTATAACATCTAATTCATTATTACATTTATTAATTTCACTCTCTTTTATGAGAATTTCATTTTCTTTAAGTTCTAATTGTTTTTCAAGTTCTAAAATTTGAGTTTGAGATTCAACATTGTTTTCAAGTTTAATAACCTTAATTTTATAATCATCAATAGTTCTTGAAAGAGTGTTAATAGTAGCTTCTTTCTCAGCTATACTTTTATAAGAATCTGTTAATCTTTCATTTACATCAGCTAATTCCTTTTTCTTATAATTCATTAACTGTTCAGCAAAATATTCTTTAATTTCATCAAGAGAATTATTAACATAATCTAATTCATAAATTCTATCTTCTTGATTTTTAATTAAAATATCTTTTTCATCAAGTTCTTTTTTCAAAAGATTAATTTCATCTTCTGCCTTAAATTTAATGACTGATACTTCTTTTTCCTTATCAATTATATCTTTTTCTAACTCTTTAATTCTTTGTGGAGTGTTATCCTTAGCCCTTTCCACATCAAGTTCAGTTAGATCATATTTTAACTTATTAATTTCTAATAAACAAGATCGAATTAAAGAATGTAAAGTATCTTTTTCAACATCCATTCCTAATTGCATTTTATCCCTTAGTTTAAATTTTATCCCAATATCGATTTCAAATTATTAACCCTTTATAAATTTGAAATTTCGACATATTGTACAATATAATTCCTTAACATAAGATATTAATTTTATACTATTTAAATTAAACCCTTAAATTAACTTAAAAATAAAAATAGAACATATATAGAAAACGTATGAGGAAAATAGAAAATTTAAAAAAAAATAAAAAAAATAAGATGATAAAATTAGAGTATTTTATCATTAATCAATTCAGCATTTAATATAGATGCTCCAGCAGCACCACGAATAGTATTATGACCAACAAGCACATATTTAAAACTATTATCAAATGCTTGATCTTTTCTCATCCTACCAACTGTAACAGCCATACCATTACTTGCATTTCTATCCATACGAGGTTGTGGTCTATCACTTTCCTCTTTAACAATGACTGGATTTTTAGGAGCTGAGAATAAATCTAGTTCTTGTGGTAATGCACTAAAGTTTGCCATTTTACTTTTAACATCTTCAATGTCAAATTCATTATCTAATTCAACAAAGACCGCTTCAGTATGACCATCAATAACAGGTACTCTATGACAAGATGCACTTAATTTGAAATCTGCACCAATTACATCATTTCCATCGTAAGAACCTAATAAATGAAGAGTTTCGCTTTCCATTTTCTCCTCTTCATTACCAATGTAAGGAACAAGATTATCAACAATAGCCATTGACGGAACACCATTATAACCTGCACCAGATACTGCTTGCATAGTTGACACTCTAATAGATTTTACATTGAAATTATCTACAATAGGTTTTAATGTCAAAGTTAATGCAATAGTAGAACAATTTGGATTAGTTACAATAAATCCATCCCAATTATTTTCCTTCTGTTGAGCATCAATCATATCCAAATACTCTGGATTAACCTCAGGAATTACTAATGGAATATTTTTTTTCATTCTGTGTGCACTAGCATTACTTGCAACAACATAATCCTTTGCAAATTCCTTTTCAACTTTCGCTGCAAATTCAGTTGGAAGAGATGAAAATACGATATCTACATCATTATCCATATCATCAGGATTAGTTTCACAAACAATAATATCTTTTACAGATTCTGGCATTTCACTATCTAAATACCAAGTAGTAGCATCCTCATATCTTTTACCTGCTGAACGAGAAGATGCTGCTAATGCTGTAACTTCAAAATCTGGATGGTTTTCAAGTAATTGAATAAATCTTTGACCAACCATTCCAGTTGCACCAATTACACCTACTTTTACCATATTATCCACCTATTCCAAACCTAAAACATCATTCATACTACTCACAACACCTTTTTGTGCGGTAGGTACGTATCTTAAAGCTCTGATTACACCAGCAATAAATACTTCTCTAGTGTGAGCTTGATGTTTAAATTCAATTCTTTCACCTTCACCCACAAACATTACAGTGTGGTCTCCAACAATATCCCCACCACGGATAGCATGAACACCAATTTCCTCAGGAGTTCTTTTTCCAACTAAACCTTTTCTTCCAAATACTCCAATTTCTTCAGGATCTCTATTTAAAGCATCAGCAAGTACTTCAAATGCAGTCATGGCAGTTCCAGATGGAGCATCTTTTTTCTGATTGTGATGAGCTTCAATAATCTCAATATCAAAATCATATAAGATAGGGGCTAATTTTTTTAATGTGTTGAAAAATACATTAACACCAATAGCCATGTTAGATGAAATAACTGCACCAACATTGTTATCTTTAACATTTTTAATATTCAAAGCCATTTGTTCATCAGTAAAACCAGTAGTACCAACAACAACATTTACTCCACATGCAGTAGCTATTCTAATAGTTTCAACCGCTGCAGGAGCAATAGTGAAATCAACTAAAACTTCAGCACCAGATGACTTTAATGTTTCTTCCAATTTTTCAGATCCAACAATTTCAACACCAATTTCACCAATACCTGCTTGAATACCTGCATCTTTACCTGCAAGAGGAGAATTTGGTATTTCAATAGCTGCAACTACTTCCATATCATCTTGTTCAGTAATTTTTTTAATAATACCAGAGCCCATTCTTCCAGCAGCTCCAGTTACTGCTATTTTAATCATAATATTACCCACTTAAATTAAATTAGAATTTTTTAATGCTTTTTTAAGAATTTCTAAGTTTTCATCTTTCATTTCACATAATGGTTCTCTTAAAGGACCTGAAGGAAGACCCATTAAATTCATTGCTGTTTTAACAGGTACAGGATTACTTTCAACAAAAAGAGCCCTTATTAATTCCAACATTTCATAATGAAGTTCAAATGCCCTTGTATAATCATCATTTAAGATACTATCAACCATTAAAACCATTCTTCTTGCATCAATATTTGCAGATGCACTAATTACACCAGTACCCCCAACAGACATAATAGGTAAGGTTAAAGAGTCTTCACCTGAGAGAATATTAAATTCATCCTCCAAACCCTCAAGAGTAAGTGCTCTATAAATATCAGATATTTTATCTACACTACCACTAGCTTCTTTAATAGCATCAATACCATCAATTTTAGCTAATTCCACAGCAGTTTCAACTTCAATATTACATCCAGTACGTGATGGAACATTATAAACAATAATCGGAATATCACATCCTTCCGCAATAGCACCATAATGTTTTACTAAAGCATGTTGCTGTGGTTTATTGTAATATGGAGTGATTAACAAAGCTGAATCAACACCAACATCATAAGCAAATTTAGTAAGAGATAATGCTTCTGATGTGGAGTTACTTCCAGTTCCTGCAACTGTGTCAACTCTACCGTTAACCTCATCTACTAAAACTTCAATGACTTCCTGATGTTCATCATGAGTCATAGTAGCAGATTCACCTGTAGTTCCTGCACCAACCAAACCATTTACACCTTGGTCAATTAAATAATTGATATTTGATCTAAAACCTTCTTCATCAAAAGTTCCATCTTTAGTAAATGGAGTAACCATAGCAACATATGTTCCTTCAAAATTCATTCTAAAACCTCTCTTATTAATTTATGTGCTTTTTCACCATCTTCCCAATCAACAAACAATACCACAGCAGTTTGAGAGGAAGTTATTTCTAAAATATTAATATTATTTTTTCTAAGTGGTCCTGTAATATCTGATATAATGCCTGGAGTTTCAATGATATCTGGACTAACAAAAGTTATCATTGCAGTATCTCTTCCAAGAGATAAAGAACTTAAAACATCTGTATCAATTACTAACTGATGTAACAAAAGATATGCTTTATTTGAATCAGATTTATTTACAAATACTGTAATTGAATTCTGACCTGCAGACATACCAAAAATATTAATACCATTATCAGCAAGAGCCGTAGTTAATTTAGCCATTAAACCAACTTTTTTAAGCATAGCTTCTCCAACGATAGCTATAAGTGAAATAGGTTCTTTATAAAGGGTAACACATTTCAACATATCGTCTTCAAAAGGCCCTACAATACGAGTACCCTTAGAAGCTAAATCCCCATTGGAGAAATTAATAATTTTTGCACTTATTAATGGATCTTTATATTTTAATGCATGTGGATGTAAAACCTGTGCTCCATGAGTAGCTAAATCCCTTAATTCCTCAACAGAAATAGTATCTAACAGTTTCGCACCCTCAATTTTATTAGGATCAGTTGACATTACACCATCCACATCAGTAACAATAACTACTTCATTAGCATCTAAACAATGACCCATTAAAAATGCAGTGATATCACTTCCACCTCTTCCTAAAGTTGTGATTTCACCACTAGGTCCTTTTCCTAAAAATCCACAGATAACGGGTATAACCCCTTGATTAATAAGCTGTTTAATTCCTTTAGTCTTATTATTAGAAACATTTAAATCTATTTTAGCTTCTAAAGAATTAGAATCAGTTATGATTGGCCATAATTCATTATAAGGATCAATAAATTCAGATTTTACACCTAAAGATTCAATAGTTGCTGAGAATAATCTAGCACTAGTTAACTCACCCATAGCCATAATTTCTGCCTTTTGCTTGTCAGTTAAACTAGAGCCAATAGCATCATTAGATAACCCAATGAGCTCATCAGTAGTCTTGTTAACAGCTGAAACTACAACTACTACTTGACTGCCTTTCATATACTCATTTACTACAGACTGCGCTGCTTTTTTAATTTTAGAACCATCACCTACCGAGGTTCCTCCGAATTTTACTACTATTAAATCCATTAAGTTCACCTATTTTCTTAAAGTATTAATTGAATATTTTTTAACCCAATTAATAAAATACCCATGTATATCTTTATATGAACATATTAATAAACTTTATAAAAATAAATACACTAAAAAAAAGTTTTAAAATTAAAAAATAATTAAATAAAAAAAGACTAATAAAAAAATATGAAAAAAAGCTTATTCTCTGGTTTGTTCTAACCTTACAAGCCTAGTTACATATCCTGCAATTTTATTTCTTAAATGTTTAGTACTTACAGTTGAGTGTTCTTGTACTAATTTTTTGTTCTCTTCAAAATCAGTAGTAAAAACACCTTTGTGAGTTTCGATAAGTTCTTTTGCTAAACGTTTAACAAATGAAGTTCTAATATTTCCCATCAACATTCCTCCTTAAAATTTCTTTTTGTGCATTTTTATTTAAAATAGTCAACATATCTACTATTCGATTAATAATATCAACATCAAGATTCTTTTCTTCAGATAATCTCCTAATTTTTTCATGGATGGCTTTTTCTCTAAACTCATCAAAAATAGGCATTTTTAAATAATCTTTAGAGCTAGCTATATCCTTTGCAAGAGCAGTTCTCTGTGAAATTAAATCAAGTAATTGATTATCAATTTCATCAATAGATTTTCTTGATGTTGCTAGAAGTTCTTCAGCTTCTTCTTTATTTTTAAAAGATTTTATCTCATAACTTCCATTCAAAAAAATCACCAAATTGATAATAATGATAATAATATAATTTATAATAATCATAGTATATAAACTATATGATTTCTAAGAGTCAAATCCCCTAAATAATATAATATCTAAAAGATAATCCTTAACAATTTACATGATTATTATATACTTTCCATAATTATAATCACTTTTATAAAACTCTTAAAAAAAATATTCTGTACAATTAATGAATCTTAAACATAAAATAAAAATTAAAAAAAAAGAAGATAAAGAAAATTGAATAAATTTTCTTCATAAAACATCATATGAGTGAATTATATTTCAATAAATATCTCATCATATTAAAAGAAGTATTAATACTTTTTGTTGTCACAGTATTGTGTGGAAGTACAACTTCACAGATAACTGAAGTAATTCCATATTTATTAACATTTTCAAACAATGCTCCAGGATATACTTGACCAGCATACTTATAAATTTTTTTATTGACTTTACAATATTTAGAAATATAATTTGTAAGGTCAGCACTTTTAGATTTTAAACTCTTAGATCCCATTACAATATTTTTTCCAGGCGCACCACCAGGTTTTGTAGTGTGGAAATCACCATACGCATTACATTTATATTTAACAACTAATTTAACAATTTTATTTGGGATAGTTCCGGATTTAGAAGCTATACGATTATAATCTTTATCAGTGAATCTGACTTTTTTAGAAATTGCTTTAACATTCACAAATGGCATGATATAAACAGTTCCTTTAATAGGATTATCAGATAAATGACTAATCATTTTCATTGCTGCAACCATAGATGATAATTCATTTCCATGAACACCAGCAGTTAAGAAAACAACTTTTCCTTTACCTCCCTTAAATGTTAATAATGGAATGCCTTTTTTAGTTGCACTAACTGCTTTTTTGACCCAATAATTATTAGGCATGTTCTTTTTAATTAGACTAGATTTAGAAACATCACCCTTAAGACCCCAATTTAAAATACTTAATGAAATTTTATTCTTAACATTATACGAATTAGAGCCATTTATTCCATCCACAGCATATTTAATTAGATATTTACCTGCTTGACAATTAAGTGTGAATATAACAATTCCACTTTCTGAAGTCACTTTTTTAACTGTTTTCTTATCAATGGTAACCGCAACAGTTTTACCACCCATTGGCTTTCCAAACTGATCAAGAACTTTAATAGAATACTTCGCAATAGTTCCATATGTAGAGGAAACATCTTTTGTTATAACTTTACTTACAACAGGTTTTTCATTAACGAAAGTATCATTTGAAGTTGCATTACTTGATGAACTATTTTGATTATCCCCTTCATTATTATCAGTAGGCACATTTTTAGAATATTCTCCTCCCCCTGAAGAGTTTTCTAAAGCTACAACATTATGCGATACTGACCCAACATTAGAAACATAATCAATGTTTTCAGACAATGTACCCCCAGTAGTTACTTCTAAATTATCTGAAGTAGATACATTCTCAGATGCTGAAACTAATGATAAACTACAAAACATAGCAATTAATAACAGCATTACATATCTTTTTTTCATAATATCTTACAACCTACATTATCAATTTTTGTTTTTATTACTGTACCATCATATTTGTTCCATGAATATTTAATATCATCGATTGCATCTTCACTTGAAATTGCTACAAAAGATGATCCTGTTCCAGATAAACCAGCAGCTATCGCCCCAGATTCCAGTGCATCAATAGCTATTGATGAATTAAATCCTAAAGTAGCGGAATACAACAATCCATTTAAATTCAATGCTTTAAAGTAATCTTTATTACAAGCAAATTCAAAAGCAGTTTCCACCAATGGAGCTAATAATTTCATCCTCTCAGAATTTGAATCACCAGATTTTGAATAAAAATTGGGCATATAAACCAATATAGGATACTCTTCCATATTTTCCTTAATAATAAATTCCCTATTCTTATTATCAGTTACAACAACACCACCAAAATAAGATGCAGTTGCATCATCAAAGGAACCAGTTATAGTTACTCCTGCCTCAAGTGATGCATCAATTGCCATATTAATCACTTCTAAATCATCAAGAGGCTTTAAATTAAATTCATCAGAGATAATTGAAGAGACTGCTTTGACAATGGCATTAGATGAAGCACTACTACTTGATAATCCTGATGCCATTGGCAAGTTTGATTCTGTTTTTAAATCAACACCAAATTCAGATTTATCAATATTATAATAATCAAATACTTTTTGAGCACAAAGTTCCATCAACCCCACATCTGCACCAACATCATTAAAACAAATTATTCCTTCATTAATTGTTTTAGCAATGCATTTTATATCTAAATCAATACCAAATGCAGAACCAAATCCTGTTGCAATAGCATTAATTATTGTTGCTGATCCTGGAGATCTAACAATCTTTTTCATTAGTTAACCTCATCATAAGGGATTGTAATTTCTGAAAAATCCATTGCACGATTACGAGCATTGAGTGAAAGAATCAATCTTAAATCATCATTTTGAATAATTGTATCAATTGCCTTAGCTATAGATGAAATTTTATTTGGATTTATAAGCAAACCAACATCTTTATTGATTATTTCACTGATACCACCAACATCACTTCCAATGACAGGTTTTCCACATGCCAAAGCTTCAATTAAAACTAAACCAAAACTTTCTGAAAATGATGGTAAAATCAATACATCACAACTTGGAATAATATTTTCAACATCATTCCTAGAACCCGTGAAAATTACATCATGAATATTCTCATCTTCAACTTTCTTGTTTAATTTTTTAAATTGAGGTCCATCCCCAACAATCACCAAATAGTAATCACTTTGAGATACTTTTTTAGCCTCCAAAAGTGACTCAACATTTTTTCTTTTAATTAGATTACCTACAAAAAGAACTATTGGTTTATCTTCAAGTTTATTTTCTTTTTTAAATGAATCATTTGTTTTTGATGAATACTTATTAATATCAACAGAATTCCAAGATAACTTTGTTTTATCAGCTATTCCATTAACTCCAGTTGCAATAATTTCATGTCTTAAAGCATTACTTACTGCAAAAACACCATCAGCTTCTCTTAAAACTTTTCTAATTGTTGATCTCATAAATGGCTGCTTTTTATATAATTCAAACATATCAGATCCATGTGCTGTTACATATGTTCTAATATTATGTTCTTTTCCAACAGCAACAGCAACCTCTCCTGCAGGGAATAAATAATGCCCATGAATAATATCAATATCTTCTTTTTCTAAAAGATCCTCTAATGCTTTTTTAGCATTTTTTATGAACATTAATCCTCTAACACCCGGAACATTAAATCCCTTAGTTCCTATGACATGGATCCCATCAATATCTTCAATATCTTTATGAGGATAAGTAATCACATATACTTCATGGCCTTCATCAACTAATTTTTTTGATAAAGTATGAATATGAACCCCAACACCTCCAACATGGGGTGGAAACTGACCTACCATAGCTATTTTCATAAAATAAAACTCCTATTAATCAATATTATTATTATATAATGAAATTATTGTTTAAATAATATATGAATTATCACTAATTTCTACTATTTTTTAGATAATAGTTATAGATGTTATCTCTATGAAATATGTAAAATAATTAATCAATTTATCCTATTACCACATTTAATGCAGAAATTAGAATTTTCTACAATTTCTGCACCACATTTACTGCAAAATTTTGAAGCTCCTTCAGTTTTTTCAACTAAACCATCACTATTTTCATTGACAGTATTATTTTTTATAATATTCTGTTTCATAGCAGTGAATTCACCATCAGTCAATAATCCTTTTTCATACATCTCCATGACTTTTTCAAGTTCGCCAATATCTAAATGATTATGCTCCTGAATATCATATTTGGGCTTTAGAGCTGATTCAATTTCTTTATTTATTAAATTTGAAAGAATAATTCTTGATCTGGTTATAAGTTTATCCGAATACTGATTGACAAAATAATTATTGATTGCATCATCATAAGTCCTGACAACTTTAAGAACACTGCTTCTGAATAATGATTTAAATTCAAAATTTGGACATTTAAAAGTTTCACCGGATTTTAAAATAAAAGTGAAATCCTGCGGATTAAAAGAATGTATATTTCCATATATTACTGCAGTTTGATTAATATTCGGTTTGTCAAAATTGAAAGTTAAATCCGGAGATTCATCATCATAAGTTTTTAAAATAACAGCATCCTTATTAAAATTAATTTGATAATGGAGATATTCCCCTTCTATAAATATTTTTTTAGTTTCCATAGTTGTTTTAACTCCGGAAGTTGCCGCAAGCCCTATCAAACCAAAACCTAATGTAGCAAAACCTTTAGTCACACCACTATGTTTATCCTGAATAACCGGAGTTTCAACGACATCATACTGACTGTCTTTTATTATGACTACTCCTTCAGCAGAAACATTACCTGAATTGAATTCATCAGTTAAATCTTTTTTAAAAGTGTCAAATATGATTTCATCAAGGTTTTCAAAATTCTTTTTTGTCTGTTCAAGAGTAGTCTCAAACAGTGCTAAAACATCAATATCACTATTTTCTTTGAGTACTTCAGTTATAACATAAATTATTCTTTTTTCTTCTTCTATAGTCAAATCAAAATAATTTCTTAAGGTTGTAGCTCTGAAATTAACTTGATAATGATTAGATAAAGGAACAATAAATTCATTGACTAATTTTAATTTATATTCTTCGAATGTCAATCCCACATTAGGGTATAGCTCTTTTGTTGGCATTGCAGATCCGCACATATTACAGTATGCACTGTCAATCAGATGAACCACACTACAGTTATAACAACGGTGATTGGACCATTTTTTACCTGCTGATGATTTTATTTTCTTAGCAAATGACCCTAAACCTTCTTCAGATTTAGGATTATACTCTTCAAAATCATATCCACAATACCTACAATAATTAATATCATCTAAAACAGGACTGCCACAACCAGGACATTCAATTAAATATGATTCAGATACAATAGGTAACTCCCTACCACATTCAGAACATATCTTATCATAAATATCATTTAAATTATTGCAACTCGGACATTTTTTAACATTTGAAATTCTATAACTGAGATAAATATCTTTAGAAACACTTGCACCACAATTTTCACAATAAGAATCATAATCCTTTATGCGTTTACCACAATTGGGACAATTAAATGTATTTGCAAATTTATCAAATTTTGGTTTCCCACAACTGCAAAAATTACCTCCCTTATCCTTCTGTTTTCCACAATACTCGCAAGTATACATTTCACTAAGACCCATTAAATCCACATCCTATAAAAAAAATATCTATATTGATATTAATTTATGTTTAAAACTATTTTTATATATTCCCTTTGACCAATCAATTATAGAATAAGCCATAAATTTATAATTAATTTTGAAATATTTCTCCTAGCAATATCCCAAAAGATTTTGTTCCTTACTTTTAGAAAGTATTTGATGTAAATATTAACTTTAAAAATAAATTAATTTTTAATGAACTTCAAGTTAATGCAACTTTAACTTCATTAAAAACACAGTTACATATTCAGTTTGATTTAATTAACAAAATATTGTAAAAATATGCCAAAAGGATGAATCATGTCTAATAACAACATTAAATAAAAGGATTTGACAAAAATATACTGGAGAATAACAGTTAAATTAGATAATTATTCAGTGATAATTTCCATGTTACTGTTTAAATAATTACCTTCCATATCAACCAATATGACATTCAAATCCAAATTAAAACGTTGCATACATCTGTCATGAATTGCAGATGCAATACTATTTGAAACATCAACTGAAACTCCAAGCTCATTTAAAATAGACATCATATCATCAGTTGTTTTTGAATCAAATAATCTTTGGAGATTAACAGTATCAACACCACATAATGCTGCATGAGTGACCATTATTTCACGCCTACCATCTGCAACAGCATGTTTAGTGTCAAAAATACCACCAGCAACTTTAATTAATTTACCAATATGGCCAAAATAAGTGAATTTAGTAATCCCTCTTTTAACTGCTTCATCAAACATGAACCCAACAAAATTACCAGTTTGAATAATTTGCTCCTCTGCAATATCCAATTTCTTTAATGCTAATTTCTCTCCAATATTACCTGGAACAAAAACTAAATCCTCAATATTAGAAGCAATTGCAACATCAATTTGCTTAACAATTGAATCTTTATAAGCCTTACTAGACATTGACCTTGCTATCCCAGTAGTCCCAAGAACTGAAATTCCATCTACAATACCTAATTTAGGATTCATAGTTTTTTTAGCTATTTTTTTACCATCAGGAATAGAAATAGTTACTTTTGCTAATTTTCCTTCAGGAATTTTATGTGACAAATTCTTAATAATCATACGACGAGGAATCGGATTTATCGCATAATCCCCAACAGGAATTTGAAGACCCGGTTTTGTAATTATACCAACACCTTCTCCTCCAGTTATCATAACATTGTATTCTTCTCCATTCCTATCCAACAATTCAACTGTGGAAACAATATCCAGATTTACAGTAACATCCGGATCATTATACGGATTTTTATGAGCAATAGCATAGGCTTCATTGCAAGAAATAGATTTACATTCATCAATCAGAATATCCAATACTTTTTTTGGAGTTTCAACTTTAACACAATCAATATCCTGAGCATTTAAAATTGCATTCAATGCAGCAAGAGAACATGCAGTTGCTATAGTACCGGTTGTTACACCAATAAAATTATCATTTGTCATTTTAATTAAAAAAAAAGAATAAAAAAAGAGTGAATCTATAACATAGATTCTAATTTTTCAATGAGTTCAGTTTCAGCAGGTGCACCAATAAAAGCAATCTCACCATCAATCACAATAGTTGGTACTGCCATGATTTGATAATCAATAGCTCTTTGTCTGTTCTCTGGGCTTTCATCAATTTTAACAGACTCTACATCAATTGCATCTCCTAATTTACTTTTTGCTTTTTGAGCAGCATCGATTGCTGCTGGACAATGTGGACAAGAATTGGTTGAAAATACTTCTACTTTAATTACCATTAAAATATCTCCTATATTATTTTGTAACTATTTTAATAATTAGTAATATATAATTGTTACTTATTTATAATAGATTTCTAATGCTCTCTGCAAATGTTTAATATAAATAAAAAAAATAAAAATAACTGATTAAAATGGAAAATTTAGATACTGATATTAAAAAAATAATCAATAGTGCATATCCCTACATTAAAGATTTTAATCCTGCTCAAAAAGCAGTGATTGAATCCGGATATCTTGAAAATAATTCCAATTACATAATCTCAATACCTACTGCAAGTGGAAAAACTATTTTAGGAGTTTTGCCTGCTTTAAAAACTATATTAAATGGTGGAAAAGCAGTTTATGCTGCACCACTCCTTTCCATCCAAAATGAAAAAGTAAAAGAGTTCAAGGCATTTGAAAAACATGGCATTAATGTAGGAAAACACCCTTCTAGCGCAGATTTATCAGTTATGGTTTTTGAGTCTTTTGATGCTCTTACAAGATTTTCCTGGAATGTACTTCGAGAAGTAGATACATTAATTATTGATGAGTTCCACATGATTGGGGAATATTCAAGAGGTCCTACCCTTGAATCAGCAATTACAAGAGCAAAAATTATAAACCCCAACATTAGGATTATTGCTCTTTCCGCCACTTTAAGAAATATTGAAGAAATCGAAGGTTGGCTTGACGGAACTTGCGTGGAACATGATTATAGACCAGTACCATTACACAAAGAAGTATTAGATGCAGAGATGTTTAATACAAAAAATAAAAATGATGTTATTGTTAAAATTGTTGAAAAAGCAATGAAAGATAACTCTCAAGCATTAGCTTTTGTTTCTACAAGAAGATTCACAGAAAGTTTAGCTACTTATGTTGCTAAGAAAATTAATAAAAAAATCAATAAAGAACAAAGATTAAAATTTAAAGAAGTTGCTGAAAAGCTATTGGATGTTCCGAAGAAAAAAGGATCACTTCCAACAAGTACTTGTTTAAAATTAGCTGAAGCAGCTGAATTAGGAGTCGTATTCCATCATGCTGGTCTTTTTAATGAACAAAAAGAAATCATTGAAGATGAATTTAGAAATGGGAATATTCTAATGATTACTGCAACACCAAGTTTAATGTATGGTGTTAATTTACCTTCAAAAACAGTTGTAATTAGAGACCATACTCGCTGGACAAGTAATGGACCACAACCAATACCTGTTTTTGACTATGAACAAATGTCTGGAAGAGCAGGTAGACCACAATATGATGATGTAGGTTACTCTTATCTTATTGCAAAAACAATGGATGAAGCTCAAAACCTAGAAGAATATTATGTTGAAGGAGAAATTGAAAAAACAAATTCAAAATTAGTGGATAATAAAGATGCAATTTATAAACAGATAATTGCTCAAATTGCTTCTTCTCTTTCTAAAACTTTAGATGATTTAGTTGATTTCTTTGGAAAAACTCTTTATGGTTACCAAATGAACAATAACCCCTCAATGTCTACTTTTGCAGAATACACTATACAATATGAACTTGAAAATGCATTAGAATTCTTGCTTCAAAATGAAATTATTAGAGCTACACCTGAAGGACTTAAGACTACTGATTTCGGTTACTTAATCGCTAAATCTAATTATACAGTAGAAACAGCTGTTAAAATTAAAGAATATGTATCAAATATTAATGAAATTAATAGTGAGGAATTTATCTATGCACTATCTCAAACACCCGATTTACCCTTAATTCCATTTAAAGGAAGAAAATCAAAAGATCCAGTTAAAGACAAATTATCTGAATGTGGATTGTTTGCTATGGACATTGGAATCTCTGAAGCAACAACTGTTTCATTAATTGAATGGATTGATGAAAAAAGCGAATACGAAATAGAAAATAAATATAATGTATACTCAGCATCAACAAGAAGATCAGCTTATGAAGCATCACGTCTCATAAAATTTGCAAAAGAAGTATCTCAAATCTCAGGAGATTATTCCAACTTAAAAGAATATGATATATTGTCTGCTAGACTCTACTACGGAATTAAACAGGACCTTATCCCATTAGTTGTTGGAGTTAAAAGACTCGGAAGAAAAAGAGCTAGAAATCTTGTAAAAATATTTGGAAATGATTTAAGTAATGTTTCTGAAAATGAATTACAAAAAATTGAAGGCATCGGACCAAAACTAGCTGAAAAAATAAGATTATTTGTAAAAAATTAAAAGTGTGGAGTTAACCTCCACCATTACAAGAATCAGAAGATAATTCAAGTTCTTCGAAATTCATTGTATTTTCTTTTAGATTTTCAATGTCAAGATCCTTATTGCCCCAAGAACCTTTTTTGATATCCTTCTCCTCTAACAATTCAACACGATTTGATTCATACCATAAACCAGTTTTATCCAGTTTAACCCAATCAATACCATTAGTTGTTCTTGCATCAACAACTTCACCTATAGTGCCAGTATCAACATATCTAACATGAGAATTCAAAGGAATTTCTATAGCCCTTGCATCAAAAACCATTAAAAAAACCTCACGTTTATTCTTTTTCTTCTATTTCTACTTCAACAGATCCATCTTCAGCTTCTTCAACTTCAGTTTCTTTAGGAATTTCTTTGTTTAAAATAACATAAGCACCAATAGTAGCTATATCATCAAAACTAATTACAAGTTCGTCTTTAGAAAAGATATTTTTTTGTAAAGTCAAAGTAACTTCATCAATTTTACCAGTGACTGGGTCAAATTCAACATTACTTACTTTCCCTAATTCATATGCGTTTTTATCTAAAACAATAGATCCTAAAAATTCTTTAATTTGCATAATAACCACCTAAAAAATTTCATGATACTTTAATTAAATATTTAAATAAAACCATAAATAAAATTAACTATTAATAATTGAGGTTAGAAATAATGGAAAAAGCATGTCGAATTATAATTAATGATATTCTTAATGGCAAAATATCTACAAGACGTGATCTTGAAGTTGAAAAAAGACAGCTTTGCCGTGATTTAAAATTATCCAGATTTATGAGCAATGCAGACATATTAGAATTTGCAAAGCCAGAAGAAAAGGAATTTGTTTCTGGAATATTAAAGAAAAAACCAACTAGAACTATGTCTGGAGTTGCAATTGTTGCTGTAATGTGTCATCCACACAAATGCCCTCATGGAAGATGTTTTTATTGTCCAGAAAGTGATATAGCACCTCCAAGCTATACTGGTGAAGAACCAGCTGCACTTAGAGGAAGAATGTATGAATTTCACCCATACATTCAATGTTTCAATAGATTAAAACAACTCAAAAAAATTGGACACCCCATTGACAAAGTTGAACTAATTATTATGGGTGGAACATTTCCTTCAAGAGATTTATGCTATCAAGAATGGTTTGTATCACAATGCCTAAAAGCAATGACTGATTTTGGTTTAATACTTGAAAATAAACCAACAAATTATGAATATAATTTAGATTTTGATGAAATAAGATCATTTGAAAAAGGCATTATTAAAACATATCCTCCTAATGATTACGTCTTAATCAACGATATTCAAAAAGCTAATGAAAATTCAAAAGTAAGATGTGTGGGAATGACCTTTGAAACACGCCCAGATTATTGTAAAAAAGATCATATCAATAGAATGCTTGATTTTGGAGTGACAAGAGTTGAACTTGGTGTTCAAACATTATCCGATGAATTATATGAAAAAATAAAAAGAGGTCATAAACTCTTTGATGTTATTGAAGCAAATCAACTTTTAAGAGATTCTGCAATAAAGGTAGCAATGCACATGATGCCTGGTTTATTTTCAGATGAAAAACAAGATTTGAAAATGTTTAAACAATTATTTAATGATGATAATTTAAAACCAGACATGTTAAAGATTTATCCTTGTCTAGTTACAAAAGGAAGTGAATTATATGATTCATGGGCTGAAGGAAATTATGCTCCATATACTGACGAAGAAGCTGTTGAACTAATTGTCAAAATTAAAAAGATTCTTCCAAAATGGGTTAGAACAATGAGGATTCAACGTGATATCCCTTCAACATTAATTGAAGCAGGTGTTAAAAAATCAAATCTTGGAGAGCTCGTTTATAATAAATTAGATGAAGAACACATTAATTGCAAATGCATACGCTGTCGTGAAATTGGTCATAAAAAAACATCAAAACAGTATAGTTTAGATGAATTTGAACTATTTAACGAAAGTTACAGTGCATGCGGAGGAGTTGAAAACTTCTTGTCTATTGAAGATGTTAATGAAGAAAGTATTGCTGGATTTTTAAGATTACGTTTCCCATCAAAAGATCATTTCAGAAAAGAAATTACCGATAAAACTGCACTTGTAAGAGAATTGCATGTTTATGGAAATATGATTAAAATAGGAAATAAAAATCCTCAAATAGGTCAACATACTGGATTTGGAGAAAGACTTCTTAAAGAAGCTGAAAATTTAGCTATTGACAATAATAAAGAAAAAATAGCCATAATAAGTGGAATTGGAACTAGAAACTATTATCGTAAATTTGGTTATGAAAAATTTGGACCATACATGGTGAAAAAAATCATATAAAAACATTTAAATATAATGTTCGTATAAATACAAACTAATTAAATGGTGATAAAATGGCATACAATATAAAAAACTCAAAAGAATTAGCAAACTTAATTAACTACACTAATTTAAATAACATGATTAGTGAAAAGGAAATGATTGAATTTCTCGAAAAAGCAAAAGAAATCAATGTTAATTCTGTTGTTGTTTCCCCTACATATGTTACATTAGCAAAAAACATATTAAAAGACACCAACATAAAAGTCGGAAGTGTTATTGGATTCCCACTAGGCTTTGAAGACACTGAAAGCAAAGTAGCAACAACTAAATCTTTACTTAACAAAGGTGTCGATGAATTTGAAGTAGTTCTTAATTTAAGTTACCTAAAAGATGAAAAATACGAATTACTTGAAAATGAACTAAAACAAATAAAAGAGATAATCGGAGATAAAGTCTTAAAAGTAATTATTGAAACAAAAGTATTAGAAGACTATCAAAAAGCTAATGCTGCAAAATTAGCAGAAAAAAGTGGTGCAGATTATGTAAAAACAGCTACTGGTTTTGTATCTCCTAGTCACATTTTTGAGAAAGTTAATGACATTAACATTATCCAAAAATATGCTCCAACAATTAAAATTGAGATATATGGCGGAATTGACAATTATAAATTCGCTAATCAAATATTAACTGGAGGAGCAGATATTATTGGAAGTGATCAAGGCTACGAAATTGTCAAAAGATATAAAGATTTACGAGAAAATACTCAAGTAAAACCAAAACCTATCACTTTATAGATTAAAAAAAACCATCACCATTTTTAATCTAAAATAAAAACATTAAAAAAAAAACTTATTTTACATATAAAAAAATAACTATATATTTTGAAAAAGTTAATAAAAATAGTTAAAAGTAATGCCATGGGCCGGACTTGAACCAGCGACATCTAGATCTTCAGTCTAGCGTTCTCCCATCTGAACTACCATGGCATATGGACCGAACGAGATTCGAACTCGTGATCTCCTCCACGTCAAAGAGGAATCATACCCCTAGACCACCGGTCCTACACAACATACTATAATTTATAAAAACTCATATATAAAGTTTTCTTTGTTGAGTAGAACAAGCAGTAAAAATTTTAAAAATAAAAAAAATTGACCAAGAAGTGGCCAATAGATTTTATTATTAAAAGCTTTTTTAAAAATAACTAATTAGAAAATCTATTTGATTGCTAATTTGATATCTTCAGCTTTTACAGTTTTTCTACCAGCATGGCGTGCGAAATTAACAGCTTTTTGTGCGATTTCGTCACCTTTTTCTTCTAATGCTTCAGCTAATGCAATTTTTGCATCATCACTAATTCTTTGTGCGCCAGCATTTTTTAAGATACGACCGACTGGTGCGATTGGTAATTCACTCATAATTACACCTCCAATTAAATGGTAGTACACAATAGTATATAAAGGTATCGGAAAAATGCCTATTTTTCGTTTATATTATAACTTATCACCTATTAGAATATACTTTTAAATTTAAGAAAAAATTAAAAGCATTATAAAAAAACTAAGGAAAAAAGTAAGACTAATATAAAAAAATAAGATAAATAAAAAAAATAAAAGAATATTACAATAATTCACTTTTAAGATAAGTGGCTGTTGCTTCAGTTATTTTTACATCCACAAAAGTTCCTAAACTAACATTGTCCACAATTACTGGAATATAAGAATCAGTTTTTGCAATAAAACCACCTTTAGAACCTTTTTCGATAACAAAAACCCTTTGATGAGAATTAACTAAACATTTATTTTCTTCTTCAGTTATTTCTGACTTAATATCAGCTAAAAATTTTGATCTTTTCTTCATGACTTCATGAGGAACTTCAGTAAGATTAGAAGATATTGCACCTTTCCTATGTTGATATTTAGACAAATGAATCAAACTTGGTTTTATCTTTTTAAGTAACTCAACAGTTAAATTAAAATCATCATCAGTTTCAGTTGGATAACCAACGATAATATCCACTGCTAAAGTCAAATCAGGAATTTCCTTTTTGAATTTTGAGACAATATCAAGATACTGATTGATAGTATGACCTCTTCTCATGTCAGATAAAACCTTATCACTTCCACTTTGAATAGGTAAATGAATGAAATTATATACCTTTGGATGTTTTATAGCATCTATAATTTCATCAACATCATCTAAAATATTTTTAGGGTGCATCATTCCAACACGAATACGAAAATCTCCATCTAAATTAGCTATCTCTTTGATTAAATCAGATAGCTTTTCACCACTGTCCCGACCAAATGCAGCAGTATCCTGAGCAGTGAGCTGAATTTCACAAGCCCCATTCTCAATAGCTTTTCTTGCTTCTTCCTTAATATCTGCAATTGGATAACTATTTAAAGGTCCACGAGCAAATCGAGTACAACAAAATGTACATGCTCCCAAACAACCTTCACATATTTGAATAATATGAATTAAACTATCATCCACTATTTTAGAAACATTCACTTTAGACTCTTTTGAAAATCCTGATTCACGAACTACCTCACCACAATAAGTAGCTTCAACAACACTTGCAGACTTATTTAATTGATGCGGTCCAATCCATGAAGTACTAGGTGCAATATTCCCTAATTTTTCAGGATCAATCTCAACCATACATCCACCAACAATGATCTTTTTATCAGGAAAATCCTTTTGGAGCTTTTGAATTCTATAAGTAACTTTATTTTCAGTAGGTAACTTAACATAACATGTATTTACAATGATAACATCAGCTTCATCTATGGAATCCACAATATCTATATCATTTTCCTGTAAATTACCTGCTATAATTTGTCCATCTGCTTTATTGAATGTACAACCATAAGATTCAATATATACTTTCATTTTATTTTCACTCTAGGAAGATTTTTTAGTTTTCTTAAATATGTCTTTAGTTAAATCATAATCAAAATTATTGAATTTAACTGGTTTTGAATAAACCCTTTTTATTACTCCTGCTTTTGCAAAACCAGAAGTTAATTTTCTATCTTTAGTCTTGATAACATGAACTTTTACAATGTGTTTGTCAATTTTAACAACATCACCAGGAGCTATTTCAAAATTTCTATCCAAATCTAATTTATAGGAATCAACTTCACCATGTAGATCTACTGAAAAACCTATACGTGCTGGGATTTCAGTAGATGCTGCCCATATAGTATTAATATCTTCAATTTTTGCTTTGTTTACTCTTTTATCTTTAACTTCAATACTAGTCACTTCAACCTGACCTAAATCAGAAATTAAGACATCTCCACTTTTCAATTCATCACTTGGTGATAAATCAATAGTAGTTTTATGAGATTTATCTTGTGCAGAAATAATTAATCTATACGGTTTGGGTTTTTTTGCAGAAAGAATATCTCTAAAAACATGACCACAATCTTCACATTTTAATAAATATTCTTCCATGAGTTTTTTCTTAGAGGATTTTTGTTTTGCGTTTAAAATTTCAATATCATCAGAACCACAAATCGGACATTCCATTTTTATACCTCCTTAATCAGATTCATTTAGATAATGGTTAACCAAACCACCATCTTCCAATATACTTAACATGAACTCTTTAAATGGTTCAAAAGTTTTGCTATCCCCTGTAGTTTCATTAACTAATTTACCCTCAGATAAATCAATACTTATTACATCCCCATCATTAGCTTCAATATCACTAACAATAACAGGTAATCCTATGTTAATTGCATTTCTATAAAATATCCTTGCAAAAGATTTTGCTATAATCGCGCTAACACCTGCTGTCTTAATGGCTACAGGTGCTTGTTCTCTTGAAGATCCACAACCAAAGTTTTCATCAGCAACAATAACATCCCCTTTTTGAACATTTTTCGTGAAATCTGGTCGTTCACCTTCTAAAACATGATCTGCTAAATCTTGAGGATTAAATGTTCTTAAATATCTTCCAGGGATTATTACATCAGTATCAATATTCTCTCCAAAAGTCCATGTTTTTCCTTTAATAATATCCATAAATATCACAATAAAAAAAATTGAATTAAAAAAATGAGTATTTGGGATTCCACCCAAATACAAGATAAATAAGGTGATTTAAAATTAAACTATTCTTTTTTCTGTTTTAAAGGTTTTGCAAATTTTTGCTCAACACTTTCACGATACATTGAATTCATAGTACAAAATGGAATTATCCTACCATCCGGAATTGCATAATGAATAACACATTTTTTAACTCTGTCTTCATCAAAATTAAATGGATCCATAAAGTGCATACATGAAATAAGCATCGCATCTTTAGAAAAGTCTCCTAATGCATCATAAGACCTTTTAGCAAATACATCAAATAAAATCTTTTTAATGTCTAAATGTTTTGGAGTTTTACTAGTATGTACTAATTTTGGGAGATTTTTAGTAACACCAGCTAAAACTTTCTTACGAGCACCAAATTTACCTTCAATAAGTTTATCTGCGTATTCATCTAATTTCACAAATAAATCATCAACATCAATAAAGTTTGTAATTGGTATTAAATTATCTCTTCCACTACCCTCAGTTTTTTCTCTGAATACATAAGTACCTACACCACAATGTTGGTGACAATTTAAGGTAACTGACGGTCTTTCTTCTCCATCAAGAGCAGAAATGAATCTTGCAATTGGTTCAACAGCTGATGGAGGATAAAAGTCAGTTGTTTTAACTTGACCTTTGGTCTGTTCCTCAATGGTTTTAACAAAGTCTGGAATTGTGATCCTTTGGGATTCAACTTGATCAGTAGGTGTCCTTCCAGAAAATGAAACTGGTTGGAAATTAACTCCATAAATAATATCATTATTGTCAAATGCAAACTTAATTATTTCTCCTATTTGATCATCATTAACACCTTTAATTAAAGTAGGTACAAGCACAACACCTAAACCTGCTTTTCTACAGTTTTCAATAGCTTCTAATTTAAATGGAAGTAAATCTTTACCTCTGTTGTAAATATAAGGTTCAGGAGTTACACCATCAAAAGCAAGATAAACTGTGTTTAATCCAGCTGCTTTTAAGTCACCAGCTAAATCTTCTCTTTTAGCTAATCTAATACCATTAGTAGCTATTTGAACATGAGTGAAACCTTCCTCTTTAGCCATTTCAACAAGTTCAACAATATCTTTTCTTACAGTTGGTTCCCCACCTGAATATTGTATAGCTGGAGTTGGATTTGGTTTTAAATTTCTTAAGTTTTTAAGCATTTGTCTAATTTCATCTTGAGTAGGTTCATATAAATATCCTGCAACTGCCGCATTAGCAAAACAAATCGGACATCTTAAATTACACCTATTAGTTACATCAATTAAACCTAAAACAGTTGAAGTTTCATGTTTTGAACATAATCCACAATTACTAGGACAACTAGCAAAATCTTCAACACAAGGATTTTCAACAGAAGCTATTGATGGAACATAGTTATCTGCTCTATTATATAACTTATCATCGCCCCAATAAGTGTTAATAAATTCACCATGCTCATCACAAGTTTTTTTTATGAAAATTTTATTATTTTCATCATAAACCTCTGCATCAATTGGTTTGCCACACTCAGGGCATAAACTCTTAGTACTTTTAATTTTCAAAAAATCACCCTCAATAATAATTTTTCAGCTATTAAACTAAAATGTTATAATATTATTATATTTAAATTATAGTATTATTTAAACTTAATTAATATATAGTAGTTTTACAAAAAATATAGATGGAGATAAATAAGATGACTATTAATATTCAAATACTACTTATTTCATGTGTCACTACACTATACTTCATACTCCCTGCATATCTTTCAAACAGTGCAGGATTAATATTTGGTGGTGGACTTCCAGTTGATTTTAGAAAAACTGACAAAAAAGGCATTCGCTGGATTGGAGATGGAGTAACTTGGAGAGGATTAATTGCAGGAACCATTATTGGATCTCTAACAGGACTAATTCAAGGATTTGCCGCACCATACATTATTCCAACATATGGCGGATATATAATAACTCCAATAATAACCAACACAACAAACGGAATATTAATAGGATTTTTACTTGGTTTTGGAGCTCTTTTAGGTGATGCAATGGGTAGTTTCTTAAAAAGAAGACTTGGAATTGATCGTGGAAAATCCGCACCTATATTAGATCAATTAGATTTCCTAATAGTTGCATTAATTTTAGTTTCATTTGTCGTGAAAATGGATTTACTATTTATTATTTTATCCATCCTATTAACATTAATTATACATCTAATAGCTAACACTTGTGCTTATTTACTAAATCTAAAAGATGTTTGGTACTAATTAAAAAAAAGAGATTAAAAGGTAAATATTTTACCTTAAATATTTATTCATCATTACAGAAGTTCCAACAGCAGGTGCAACAACACATTCCTCATCTGTTAAAATATCACCCATAGATTTAACTTCCAATCCCAATAGTTCTGCTGCTTTTTTATCTAGAATATCTTTTCCAAGACCTGTTGTAACAATTAAGTCTAAATTTTGAGTTTCAACTACTTGTTTTAATCCATCAGCGATTTGTTCAACTTGCTTTTGGTGAATGAACTTAGACATCTCAACAACTTCATCCATAGTCAACATTTCCAAATCAGCACAAACTACACGAGTTATTCTTTTTGCACAGTCCATTTTTGATTTACCTTCACCATCAAAAGTATCACAAACATAATCCTCCTGAGTTATCAAATCTAAAACCATATATACATCAGCAGTCTGTGCAAACAATTCACTAGCTACACGATATTCTTTCCCATTTAATTCAATTTTATCAAGGAAACTTGCTAAATTGGTTCTTAAAGTACCAGTATATACTAACTCACCTGTAGCTGATCTATCAAAGTCAGATTTACCAATTGCGCATTCTTTACCATCCTTAATTGGTATAATATCAGTTGTAGTACTTCCAGTATCAATGAAAATACAATTATTAGAAATCAATGTTGCAATTTGAGCAGTTGCAATCCAATTGGCAGCAGCTGCTTTAAGTGGAGTTTCCATAATTTCCTCTTTTGATAACATTCCATCGAGTCCAACATATGCTATTGGACAATCAAATGTTTCTTCACATTTTCTAACCACATCCAAAACTCCATCTTTTTTAGTATCATATGCATCAACAAGTTCTGCTGTCATTGAAATACCTACAGCATCAATTTCAGAAATTGGACAGATTTTTTCAATCAATTCAATTAGAACATGAGATAAATCATCATTATTACTCCACATTGGAAGATAAGCAAAATCAACCTCAATATTTACAATTTCCTCACCATCAAAATCAATAATCGCTAAATCAGTGTTTGCACCACCAATATCAAATCCTGCTACCTTCATATTATACTCTCCTAACTTCTAATGAATCTCCAGATTTTTTAAATTCAATTTCACCATCTAAAGAAATATCCAAATCATCAATTTTTATATTACCATCAACTAAATCAATGATTGTTTTACCTATGTTAAAATTAGCAATTTTACTTAATCCTACATAAGGAGTTGTGAATCTTGAGTTAATCTCAAGCAAATAAACTGAATAAATGTCTTTTTCATCCGCATTAATTTTTAAATCAACACCAACAAAACCTTTAATTCCATCTATAGCTTCAACTGCTTTAGTTGCAATATTTAATGCCTCATCTTTCAACTCAGTTTCAAATGGTAATTTACCACCAAGATAAATTCCTTTATCATCTTTCAACTCAACATATTGTTCATTTAAACTTATTGGAATAGCATTTTTACCATCTGAAATTAAACTAACACTAATATCAATTCCCTCAATATACTCTTGAACAAGAACACGAGACCCTGGAGTGAAAATTTTGTCCAAATCCAAAGTTAAATCTTCAATTTTTTCTATAACCACAATATCTTCACAATCTACACCAATTAATGGTTTTATTATTAATTTTAATGGAGTTAATGGATCTTCAGCTTGCCATTTCTCATGTAAATTTTCAATTGCTCTTTTCCAATATCCTTTTGGATCTATTTTAAATCTAAATGACCTTGGCTGAGGAATTGTATTAGGCAATGCTTCATAAGTTTCATATTTATCAGATGATTTTAAACAAGCCTCAGATGAAGAATTATATATCTTCACATTATTTTCCTCTAAAATTTTAGTAATATTGTAAAGATTATTATTATTTTCTGCTGCAATGAAAATAGCTCTACTAAATTGATTTACATTCTCACTAAGCCATGAAACAACATCCTGATTAATTAAGATTGGATTAACATTTTCATAATTTTTTATAATGTCTTTGTAAGATTCATTAATAAGTAAATTAACATCAAATTCTTTTAAATCTTCTAAAAGTGAAAATATTAATGCTTCAGCTTCCGAAATAATACATTTATCTTTTTCACCAGAAGCAGTAAAATATTCAAATACTAAAATAGATTCATTTTCTTTTGTCATAACTAATCAGCATCCCATTTAAATTTAATTCATCTGTTGGAAATAACATATTTTCTCCATCAAAAACCATATGAACAAGTGCATTCTCTTTTCTTTCAAATTCATCAACAGAAACATCTTCATCTATATTTTTCATCTTTCTTGTAAATGATGTCATTATATCTTCAGGAGCAACAATATTTAATAATCCGCGAGTATAATAATCCTCAATTGCATCTACAGTCAATTTTGCAGAATCACCTTGCCCATAAGGATTAATTGCATTTTTCATTTTATCTGCAAATTTAGCATCATCAATGATTTTGCGAGCATTATTCACAATAGCTTCCTTATCAGAACCTACAAGTATATTCCCGCCAGCAGTTACAGTTTCAGGTCTTTCAGTATTGTATCTTAATGTTAAAGCTGGAACATTTAATGTTATTGCTTCTTCTTGAAGACCTCCAGAATCAGTTAAGATTAATGTTGAAGCAGAAGTTAACTGTAGGAAATCAAGATAACCTAACGGTTTTATAATATGAACATGACTCAAATTATTCAATTCATCAAATAAATCAAATTTTTCCAGCATGTTTTTGGTTCTTGGATGAATCGGGAAAACAATATTCATGTCATCCAATTCTTTTAATGCTTCAATAATACCCATAACTCTTTCTTTAACATCAACATTTTCAGCCCGATGCATTGTAAAAGTTAAAATATTGTCCATTTTATCAATATTAAGTTTTTTAAGAGATTCTTCTTCAATACCTCTTTTTTTTGCAATATCTAAATGTCTAAAACAAGCATCAACAACTGTATTTCCAGTTATAATTAAATTTTTTCTTGAATACCCTTCAGCTAAAAGATTAATAGCTGAATCTATAGTTGGTATAAAATACATTGCAGAACATACATCAGCAACTCTACGGTTTACTTCTTCAGGCATTGTCATATCAAAAGATCTAAGTCCAGCTTCAACATGACCTATTGCAATATGCAATTTGGACGCAACCATCGCAGCTGCTAAAACTGCATTAGTATCTCCTTGAACTAAAACAATATCTGGTTTTTCCTCAAGAAGAATTTCTTCAATACCTTTCATCATCAAACCAGTCTGTTTTCCATGAGTTCCAGAACCCACATGAATATTATAGTCAGGAGTCCTAATATCTAAATCCTTAAAGAATGCATCAGACATTTCCTCATCATAATGTTGGCCAGTATGCAAAACAATCTGATCAATATCTCTTCTAGAAATCTCATCAATAATAGGAGCCATCTTAATAATTTCGGGTCTAGTCCCTAAAATAGTAGCTATTTTCATAATATTATATTTATATAATTAATCATTAAAAATTCTTTTTAATTTTTAGTAGATACTAGGGAAATTATACTCAATAATTTATCATTTTGTTTTTATTCCCATCTATGCAAATCATTTAGGCTTTTTATCATAGATTCTCTAATTGCATATCTTTTTTGCAAATCAGATAAAGAATCAACTAAATTACGCTTAAATCTCTCACATGCATAATCATCATATTTAAATTTAATTCCATCATACTGAATATCCATTAAAATTAGGTATTCTGCTTCCATAACTTTAATATGAGCCCTGGGTTCATTCTCATTAGGATTTAATAATCTTTCGACTTCCTCCAAATCCATTTTACCAATAGCTACATCTACAAAAACCCTCATCATTTTTCTTACCATATTCCATAAAAATGATTCTCCATAAATATCAACAAAAATAGGAGATACAGTATCATGAAGATTTGGAAATTCTTTTTTATGATAATCACTTAAATCAACTTTTGTGATTTTAATATCCTCAATAGTCCTTGTAGTAGTCTTTTGGAATCTTTTTGTAAAATTAGTAAAGTTATGAGTTCCCTTAAATACTTCAGCACATTCTTTTAATTTATCAACATCCAAATCTTGGAATAAAATATATCTATATTGCCTCATTTGAGCGTATCTTGGCTTGAATGCATATCTTACAGGAGCACTTGCAATAATTTGAATATCATCAGGTAGAGAATTATTAATTTCATTTACTCTAACATCTTTTTCCGATTGAAAACTGATTACATTACCTAAACTATGTACTCCAGCATCAGTCCTTCCAGCAATTCTAAATCTAGATTTTTTTAAATCATCAATATAATTAAGCTTACGTAAATGGTAAATTAATTCTTCTTCAACTGTCCTTAAATCTGGTTGTCTTTGAAAACCATGAAAATTAGTTCCAATATATCCAATTTTGAGTGCTGTTCTTTTCATTATAATAATATTAAACACAATATAAAATAAAGTTTAAGAAAAAAATTTAAAAATTCAAAAAATCACAATTCTACTGCAAATTTATAATCTGCCTTATTATCCACGATATTTAATCCTCGAATCTTTTTATCCATATGGACAGTTTCTAACTCATTATTAACATCCCATGTAATAACAAAACCCATTTTCGTCCAAAATTTAATTGCACCATTCAATGTTTTGTGAGTATGTAAATATATATTATCATAATTTGATGCTTTAGCAAAATTTTCCACTACACTAAACATCTGAGAAGCCAAACCACAACGTCTATATTGTTTATCTACAAACAATCTCCAAATACTTGAAGTAGTATCTCCAAAGTATAAATGCCTAAATTCTGGAAAATCTTTATCATATGCTCTAATACCAATAGTAGCTATAATTTCACCATTTTTAGTATATGCTACAAAAAAATTATTTCTTTCTGGATTAATATAATATTTTTCAAGTTTCATAATGTCTTGATGCCATTCAGGAACATAATCATATCCCAATTCCAATTTAATCATTTTAAATAAAAATTCTTGAACATTAGCAATTTCTTTTGAATCTTTACTTAATTCTTTTATTATAACATCCATAGTAATGCCCCTTAAAAAAAGTATTACAAATTATAACTAATTTATTTAATAAGTAATACTTTTTTATAATTTTTGAATAATTTAATATTTATAAAGTAAAAAATAGTATTTAAATATTATCATTTCAAACCAATATGAGTTAATTTGAAATACAAAATTATTTTTTCATTTAAGAATACCCATCAAAAACCAATTTTTGAAAAACACAATAATTCTTCAATTACATTAATAACCACTATAAAAATACAATACAAAATAGTAATACTTTTTTAAAATTACATAATAATATTTAAATAGATTTAAATTAATAATATATACATAATTGTTATTATTTTTTTATTATAATATAATAAAAAAGTATGACAATTACAATCAATATTAAATAATTGGAGAATGAATAATAATGGAACAAAAATACATTATTGGAATAATAGTAGTTATTATAATCGCAATTATTGGTGGATCCATTCTAATGGGAGGATCTTCCACAGAACGAGCAGACAATGAACTTGTAGTAGCTGCATACAGTCATGGTGGAGAACCTGAATCAGGTTTTGACCCAATACTTGGATGGAACTATTACTCAGAACCATTAATCCAATCCACATTGTTAAAAATGACAAGAGGAATGGAATATGAAAACGATTTAGCTACAAGTTGGGAAGCTAATAATGATTTTACAGAATATACAGTAAAAATCAGAGATGATGTTAAATTCACAGATAACACCACTTTAGATGCAGAAGATGTAGCATTCACATACAATGAAGCTAAAAAAAGTGGAGCAAGTTTAGACTTAAGTAGTATGGACAATGCAACTGCAGTAGATAAACATACTATTAAATTTGAATTAAACAGACCAGATTCCACTTTTGTAGATAAGTTCGCATACATTGGTATTGTACCATCCGATTCATACAATAATGAGACTTACGGCTCAAATCCAATTGGATCAGGACCATTTAAATTTGTACAATGGGACAAAGGTCAACAAGTAATCTTAGAGAAAAACCCAAATTATTATGGAAAAGAGGTAAAATTCGATAAATTAACAATATTATTCGAACAAAATGAAGCTGCACTCAATGCTGCTAAAAATAAAGAGCTAGATGTAGCTGCAGTACCACTAACCTATGCAAATGAAACTGTAGATGGATACAAAATGTATCTCATGGATACAATTGATGTAAGAGGTATTTCACTACCAGTACAGAACAATACTGGTGAATTAAGTGAAGATGGAACTCCAATGGGTAACAACATTACTGCTGACAAATCAATAAGAGACGCTTTAAACTATGGTATTAATAGAACCGCAATATGTGAAGGAGCATTAAATGGTGTAGGTGTACCAAACTATGATGGAATCGCTCATTTACTACCATGGGCAAATAATGAATCTGCAATCGAAGATGGTGATATTGATAAAGCTAAAGACATCTTAAATAAAGGTGGATGGAAAGATACAGATGGTGATGGAATAGTAGAAAAAGATGGTCAAAAAGCATCTATAAATATATATTATTCATCAAATGCACCAGAAAGACAAGCTATTGCAGTAAGTATTGCTGAAGAAGCTAAAAAATTCGGTATTGAAGTTAATGCAACTGGTTCAAACTGGGACGAAATGGATAAAGTTAAAAACACTGACCCAATCGTATGGGGATTCGGTTCAACTGATCCATCAACAATGTGGTCTGAATATTACAGTGACCAAGCAACTATTGGATATAATAACCCTGCACTTATCAACAATAGTGCTATAGATAAACATATTGATAATGCTATGAAATCTGATCGTAACTCTTCATATTCAGAATGGTCCGATGTATCCTGGGATGGAAAAACCGGTATTTCACCTAAAGGTGAAGCAGCATGGTTATGGGTTGGAGAAATCAAATATGGATACTTTGTAGATGAAAGTTTAGATATATCCAATGATACAGCATTATTACAACCACACGGTGGAGATATCTTCGGAAACATCTATGATTGGTCACGTGTTTCTTCAATTGAAAAATAAATAAAAAAATAATGAGTTAAATTAAATTTTAACTCATTCCTTACTTTTTTTAGGAGTTATTCTATATGGTAAAATATGAAAAACTACTCAAATTTTTAGGAAAAAAATCTATTAGATTTATAATTTTACTCATTTTTGTTATATTATTAAGTTTTATTTTAATCGACATATCTCCAATAAATCCTATTAAATCTTATATTAGCAACATGGTCGTATCACAAGAACAAGTAGCTATTTTAGAAAGTTATTGGGGTGTAAATGAACCAATTACAAGTAAAATGATAAATTGGTTTGGAAATATTCTTCATGGTGATTTTGGAACATCATTAATATTTAGAATGCCAGTGATTGATGTTATTAAAGAAAGGTTTACTGCATCACTCGTATTAATGTTAAGTTCATGGATATTTTCAGGAATTTTAGGATTTATTTTAGGAATTATAGCTGGTTTTAAAAAAGACACAATAATAGACAAAGCAATAAAAGTTTACTGTTACATATTACAATCAGCACCAACATTTTGGATTGCTTTAATTATTCTTATGATATTTAGTGTTTACCTTGGATGGTTCCCAACAGGATTAGGAGTTCCAATTGGAACATTAAGCGAAAACGTATCCATTTGGGACTGGTTAAACAGACTGATATTACCAATGGTAACATTAAGTATTGTTGGTGTTGCATCAATCGCATTATTTACAAGAGATAAACTAATTGAAGTAATGAATAGTGATTATTTCTTGTTTGCAAAAGCAAGAGGTGAAAACGGTTGGCAATTGATAAAAAGACATGGTATAAGAAATATTCTACTCCCAGCAATTACATTACAATTTTTAGGATTTTCAGAATTATTTGGAGGTGCAGTACTCGTAGAACAAATTTTTACATATCCTGGAATAGGACAAGCAGCAGTTTCTGCAGGTCTTAGGAGTGATGTACCATTATTACTAGGAATTGTGATATTTAGTGCAATATTCGTATATTGCGGTAATTTAATAGCAGATATAATATATAATTTCGTTGACCCAAGAATTAAAGAAGGTGAAGAAGATGGTTAATAGAACAAAAAATAATAGTTTAAATCCACTTTCAAAAATGAATTTAAGAACAAAAACATTATTAACTATCGGATTAACAGTGTTTATTTTATTAATTGTTGTCATATCAAGTTTTTTTATCAATTCAAGTGATATTACAACTAACTTCAGTGTTATAAATAATCCCCCATCATTAGAACATTTATTTGGAACAGATTGGATGGGTAGAGATATGTTTACCCGTACACTAAAAGGGCTTGGATTAAGTGTTCAAATTGGTGCTGGAGCATCAATATTGAGTAGCCTAATTGCAATTGGGATGTCATTTTTAAGTAGTTTAAATAAACACTTAGACTCATTAATGTCATGGTTAATCGATTTATTCCTATCCATCCCTCATATTTTATTGATTATTTTAATTTCAATTAGTCTTGGTGGTGGAGCATTTGG
The DNA here is from genome assembly GCF_051877095.1 of Methanobrevibacter sp. Classification (GTDB taxonomy): domain Archaea; phylum Methanobacteriota; class Methanobacteria; order Methanobacteriales; family Methanobacteriaceae; genus Methanocatella. The sequence continues at coordinate 99,262 of NZ_JBJEIO010000001.1, forward strand.
AGTTACAATAGGAGTAGCAGTAACTCACTGGACAAGCCTTGCAAGAGTATTAAGAGCAGAAATTAAACAAATTAAAACTTCAGATTATGTCAAATTGTCTGAAAACTTTGGAAGATCCAAATCATGGATTGCAAGAAAACACATATTACCTTTAGTAATTACTCAAATCATTGTTGGAACTATTTTAATTTTCCCACATGCAATTATGCACGAAGCTAGCGTAACTTTCTTAGGTTTCGGATTATCCCCTCATGAACCTGCAATTGGTATTATATTATCTGAATCCATGAAATATCTTGCAACAGGTAACTGGTGGTTAGCATTATTCCCAGGATTATCATTATTAATCTTAGTATTATTATTTGATATTGCTGGAGAAAACATTAAAAAGATACTTGACCCAACAAGTGCAAACGAATAAGGTGATTTGATGGAAAAATTATTAGATGTAGAAAATGTTTCAATTTCATTCATCCAATATACTCAAGGATTAAATCAGCGCGATTTAAAAGTTATCACCGATTTAACTCTAGATGTATCTGAAGGAGAAATACTTGCAGTATTAGGATCAAGTGGATCAGGAAAAAGTTTACTTGCTCACGCAATATTTGGGATATTACCTGAAAATGCAAAACTAAATGGAAAAATCAAATACAAAGGAAAAGAACTAACCCAAAAAGATAAAGAAGAAATATGTGGAAAAGATATAACACTCATTCCCCAATCTGTGAACTTTCTAGATCCATTAATGAAAATATCAGAACAAGCAATAGGTTATACAGAAAATGCAGAAGAAAAAAAAGAAAAAAAACAAAAACAAAGAGAAATCTTCGAACATTATAATCTAGGTCCAGAAGTAGATGGCATGTATCCATTCCAACTTTCCGGAGGAATGGCAAGAAGAGTACTAATATCAACAGCATTACTATCTAATCCAAAACTAGTGGTAGCAGACGAACCAACACCGGGACTAGATGAAAAAATAGTCAAAGAAACCTTAAACCACTTCAAAAACATGAAAGAAGAAAATATAGGAATATTATTAATCACACATGATATTCATGCAGCATTAGAAATAGCTGATAGAATTGGAATATTTTACTCAGGATACGTAATTGAAATTGCAGAAAACAAAGACTTTTCAGGAAATGGAGAAAATCTCTTACACCCCTATACAAAAGCATTATACAAAGCATTACCTGCTAATGGATTTAATTTAACCAAAGGACACCAACCATTACATGGAGAAACACTTCAAGGATGCCCATACTACGACAGATGTGAAATGCGAATGGAAATATGTAAAGAAAAAAGACCGGAATTAATCGATCTTGGAAACAAAAAAGTCAGATGCTTCAAATACGAAGGAGGTTTAGAAGATGGAAATTAAAGGAAAGAACATTTCATTTAAATACCCATCCACAGACAAATACATACTAAAAGATGTAAACATATCTCTTGACAACACAAAAATCACAGCACTAGTCGGAGACAGTGGAAGTGGAAAGTCAACATTATGTAAAATCCTCTCAAGATATGTCCAAAACTTCGAAGGTGAAGTCACATTAAATGGCACGGAATTACCTAAAAAAGAATTTTGCCCTGTACAATTAGTATTTCAACACCCTGAAAAAGTAATGAATCCAAAATGGAAAATGATAAATGTCCTTAAAGAATCTTGGATGCCAGATGATGAACTCTTAGAAGAATTCGGAATTCAAAAATCCTGGTTAACAAGATTCCCCCAAGAACTATCAGGAGGAGAACTACAAAGATTCTCAGTACTAAGAACACTAAACCCAAAAACACAATTTATAATAGCTGATGAAATGACCACAATGCTCGATGCAATAACACAAGTACAAATATTAACATCAGTTATTGAAATCGTGAAAAAAAGAAACATGGGAATGCTAATCGTGAGTCACGACAAACCATTAGTAGAAACCATATGTGATGAGATTATATACTTAAAAGATATTAATGGTGTTTAACCATTAATCTTTATTAATTTTTTAATAAGATAATCTGCCCAAAGCATAGTAAGATTATTTGAAACTATTTCACCTAAAACAATACCCATCCAAGCTCCCCATACACCATAATCTAATATAACACCAAATAATACTGCAAAAAATATTGTAAAACCTGTTTCTCTAATAATTGTTTGAAACATTGCAGTAATCCCTTTTCCAAGACCTTGGAAGATATATGTTGAAGATACACCCACTGCCATTGTTGGATAATAAATTACAATCCATGAAAGAAAACTTGTAAGTTCAGATGCAATTCTTACACTGCTTCCAGAAGAAGCAAACATAGATGCAATATCCCCTGCAAATACATTTGTTAAAATAGCTACAATAAACGCAATGACAATTGAAACCTTCATTGCAAATCTATGAGCAATCTTGATATTTTTATAATTTCTTGCACCATAATTAGCTGCAACCACACTAATTAAAGCTGTTCCAATAGCTAAAAGAGGAGTGGTTCCAATGGTAACTATTCTCCATCCTGTTGAATAAACTGCAACCGAATCAGTTGATCCAACAAATGTCAAAAGTGCTGAGAATACTGCTGCAAAAAATGCATTATTTAAAAGTTGAATACTTGCAGGAAAACCTACTTTTATTATATCTATTGAAATTTCTTTCTTAAAATCAAAATTACTTAAATTAGGTTTTAAATAAGTATCTCCTTTAATGTAAAACCAATACAATAAAATTAAAATTACGAATATTGATGAGATAATAGTTGCAATGGCAGCTCCTCTAACACCTAAATCCAAAGTATAAATAAAAATAGGATCTAAAATCATGTTTAGAATAGCTGATGCAATCATAGCATACATTGGACGAATAGTATCTCCTTCACCTCTTGAAATACCATATAATGCATTTGAAAGTATTACAAATATAGAACCTGAAATGATAATCATACCATAATCAGTAGCATAGCCGATAGTTTGGCCTGCACCCATTACATTTAATATTAGATTTAATAAAGCAAGTAATACAAAAGTTACAATTAACGACACAATAATATCAATAAATATTGAATGGATAGATGCATTATCTGCTTTTTGCTTATCGTTTTCACCAAGATATTTTGATATAGCAAATGCTACACCTGAACCCAATCCATTTCCAAAACCAACTAAAATCATGAATATTGGTGTAAAAAATCCAACACCAGCTAATGCATCAGCACCAAGACCAGATACCCAAGCAGCATCAATTAAGTTGTAAAAACTAGTAATGAGTAATGAAATAATCAAAGGTATTGACATTTTGATTAATGCTCTTTTAGGACTATCAATCATCAAATCCACACTATTTGAAAAATCATTACTGAACATGTATTACTATTAAAATTTATTCAAATATAAAATTAATCTTAAAGAGCATAAAATAATAATTTTAGATTAATGATTAAATAAGTACCATTTGATAGAATACATAAAAATAAAAAAAAAAAATTAGAATAGTGGATCTTTTACCATTCCAATTCTAAAGGAGTTTAGAATAACAAGCATTGTTAAACCTAAATCTCCAAAACCAACAGACATCATCAATGTAATAATACCTAAAATTGCAAGCACTACACATAACAACTTAACTGCAATAGCTACAGTGATATTTTGTTTAATAATTCCCATTGTCTTGTGGCTTAAAGAAAACAAATATGGAAGTTTTGAAATATCATCCTGCATCAATGCAACATCTGCTGTTTCAATAGCTACATCAGAGCCAGCAGCACCCATTGCAACACCAATATTTGCACGTGCTAGAGCTGGTGCATCATTAATACCATCTCCAACCATAGCTACATCTCCAAATTTATTTCTAATTGAATCTAAGATATTTAACTTATCTTCAGGCATTAAGTTAGAATAAACATGATCAATTCCTATTTCAGATGCAACACTATTAGCAGCTAGTTTATTATCTCCAGTAAGCATTACTGTCCTTATACCATCTTCTTTCAGCTCAGCAATCACTTGTGAGGCATTTGATCTGATTTTATCAGATACTGTAATAATTGCTAAAACTTTCTTGGAATTTCCAACAAATATGATTGTCTTACCTTCAGCAGAATATTTGTTAATTTCATCTTTTGAAACATCAAATAAACTACCCTCAATTAATGATTCATTAGCTGCATAATACCGTTCTCCTTCAATATTAGCTATAATTCCCTTTCCAGGGATATTTCTAAAATCATTAATCTCATTAATTGCAATACCATTTATTTGTGCATAGTTTACTATAGATTTTGCAATAGGATGGGAAGACTGATTTTCCAAAGATGCTGCAATCCCAATAATATCTTCTTTTGAGAAGTTTTCATCTAAAACTTCAACATCACTTAAAATTAATTTTCCCTCTGTTAAAGTACCAGTTTTATCAAAGATAACTGCTTTTACATTACGCATTTCTTCAACATATGAACTGCCCTTAATTAAGACACCATTTTTAGTAGCTGAAGTAATAGCAGACACCATACCTACAGGTGTTGAAATTAAAAATGCACATGGACATGAAATTACCAGAAGTGAAAGTGCTTTATAAACCCAATCAGTTAAGTTTTGACCAAATACAACCGAAGGTATTAATGCCACACAAATAGCTGCTATCATCATAATAGGAGTGTAATATTTAGCTATTTTTTCAACTAATGTTTCAGTTTCAGACCTGTTAAGTTGAGACATCTTAACTAGAGTAACAATTTTTGAAATAACAGAATCTTTAGCTTTTTTAGTCACTACAACTTCCAAATAACCATCTTCATTAACAGTACCTGAAAATACCTCATCACCTACTTCTTTAAAAACAGGTACACTTTCACCAGTAATGGAAGCTTGATTAATGGATGAAGAACCTAAAACTACTTCACCATCCAATGGAACTTTATCCCCAGGTTTTACTATTACAATTTCACCAATATTTACATCAACAACATTTCTAAGTTCCTCAGACTCACCAACTTTTACCCTTGCAGTTTCAGGAGCAATTTCAACTAAAGATTTAATAGAACGTTTAGCACGATGCTCTGCATAATCTTCCAAAAATTCTGCAATATAATATAATAATGTTACAGCAGCCCCTTCTTCAGGATGCCCTATAATAAATGAAGCGACACATGCCACACACATAAGCATTGCAGGACCAACAGTATGTCTTTTGACTAATGATTTATAAGCTAGAATAGCAATTTCATAACCTGCAATCAAAGCACCTAACATGAAAACTAAAGTTACTAATGTTGAATTAATTGACAATAATTCCAAAATATAACCTGCTACAAAACATATTCCACTTGCAACAATGATTTGAATTGGCCTATTAGTAATTAAAGGTTTTCCTTCAGTTAATAATTCTTTATCACTATTATCCTCCTCACAGTCAGGACAACCACAAATACTCATATCAACATCATCATGTCGATGTCCATGCTCATGCCCATGATCGTGACTATGACCATGCTCATGATTATCCTCACAATCAGGACATGCACAAAGACTTATCTCAACATCTTTATCATAATCCATTTCTTTTCTATGATCATAAATACTTAAATCCGTATTTTCCTGGTAATCTCTTAATAATTGTTTATCATAGTGTTTAGAATCTTTACACTGGATTTTATTACATTCTGGATCAAAACAGATATAATTGTAATGCTTAGGATTGTAACAGATTTCCTCTCCACAATCAGCATCATAACATCTATTCTCCATCATTTTACCACCAAATTAAAGTTATTCTAATATATGCTCTAAACCTACTTTATAAATCATTTCAATATGAAGATCTGTGAGTGAATATCTTACCATTTTACCTTCTTTTTGATATTTAACAATATTATTAGCACGTAATATCCTTAATTGATTTGATACAGTGGTCTGATTTAAACCAAGTATCTCACAAATATCACATACACATAAGTCTTCAATACTAAGTAGGGAAATAATTTTTAGTCTTGTTGGATTTCCAAATATTTTAAAGAATTCAGATAGCTCAATAAATTTATTTTCATCAGGTATACGTTCTTTTACACGATTTACAACATCTTCATGAGAATCAAAAACTTCACATACATCCTCTTCATTTCTAAAATTATTATTTTCCATAGTCATCACATATATTATATATTTACATATTATGATATGATTATCTATTTAAATCTTTTTATATCATGATATTATGATATATTATTAATCTATAAACTATAATCTCTAAAATAAAATTTCAAAATAACAAAAAAATATAGAAAAAATCCAATAATTCTTAAAATATATATAATTAAGACAACATAATAATTACAGAGTTTATTTTTAAACTTAAATATTCAATAATTTAGGTTAGTGAAATAATGAAAAGAAGCAAAAAGCTAATTATTGCAATCCTTCTTGTAATTCTTTTAGGATTGGTACTGTTTATTGCAGGTACATTATTCATGACTCCTGACTTATCTCATGAAACTAAGAATATCTTAGTATTAGCATCTGACAAAGACGAACAACCAAATGGTGGTGTGGACATGGCATTTATGGTCCGTTTAGAAAATGGTTCCCTTAAAAACTATACACCAATTTATCCTGGTGGAATGACACACCCTACAAAATCAGCACCTGGTGGTCTGGGAGGTTCAATGATGCTTCACGATTGTCTATGGAATGGACTAGATGAAGGTATGCAAAACGCAAAAGAAATTGTTGAATCTCGTACAGGAATGCATGCTGATGCAGTAGTTGTTGTTTATGATAAAGGTATAGATAACATTATTAATTCAATAAGGCCACTTAAGATAGATGGTGTTGAAACAGACCTTAATGCAACTGATATAATTCGTCAAAATGATGCATATAATGGATATGCGGGAAATGACAATGTTCCTGGAAATATGTCTAGATCCGATGCAGTAATGGTACTTGCCAAAGCACTTGCTAACACAGCTAAAGATCCTGTTAAAAAAAGTACAATGGTTCAAGCAGCATTAACTGAATATTCCAATGGAAATATTGTAATGGAACCTCAAGGATCATTTACAAAATTACTTGCAACCAAAGGATTTGAAACTTTACTTTAATCTTTAAAGAATAATTTCTTTAAAGAACTTTTTTTATTTATTCTACATCTTTTAAAGCTTCAACCATATTCAACTCTCTAATTTTACCTGAAAACATTAAATTAACAGCAATTGATATTGTAAATGTTATTATAGCAGATAATATTATATTACCCCAAGTTAATGTTGGAACATAATACAATGATTCTCCTGCAGCATCCATCATTAATGTCATGAAATAAAATCCAATAGGAATTCCTAAAACAAAACCAATAGATGTGAAAATAATGTTTTGAGTTAATAACAACCTCCTTAAGAAATTAGTTTTAAATCCTAGAACCTTTAAAGTTGCGATTTCCCTTTCCATTTCAGTAAATGATAGGATTCCTAAGTTATAAAGAACAAGAATAGCTAAAAGAGCTGCAACAATAGTTACAACATAAACCATCATCATAACCGAAGAAGTCATATCACTCCAACTTTCTTCCATTTCTTCAATAGTAGACACTGATTTAATTGAGTCTACATTTTCACCGAATTTCTCAGAAGTTACAATACTTGTAGGTGTAAAATTCAAACCTTCATCTTCTAAAGTATCTGGAGACATTATTAAACCTTGTGAAATAGGTTCTGCATGAATTTGACCAATTTCCGATTTAACCCACTCATCACTTCCAAGAATATGCCATTTAATTTTATCACCAATACTCAAATTGAAATATTCAGCCATTTTAGTTGAAATTGAAACTTCTCCTTCCTTAATCTCAATTGGATTTTTATTATTATCCGTGTAAGAAATTAAATCAGTATTATTTGAAACTAAAAGCGTTCCAGTATTTTCATGACTATTCGATTTAATTTCAATTGGCATCTGCATTATAAAGCTACCATTAGTCTCATTAATTACATAATACAATTCCATTTGAGATGGATTATTAGAAATAGATAACTTTGATTCAAAATGATTAATATCCTCATACTCCCAGGTTTCTAAATCATTCATACTATCATTCATACCAAAAGCAGCTATTAATAATGCAACACATCCCATTACTCCTATAATTGCCATTAATGCCCTAAATTTGTTTCTTCTAGTATCTCTCCAATTCCAACGGAAATTAAAACTCAAGCGATTCCATAACTTTGATTTTTCAAAAAAACTATTTGAAGATATATTTGGAGCTTTTGGCCTCATAGTATTTGCAGGGTTTTCTTTTGAAATGCGCCTACAAGTCAAATAGGTAACAAAAACTGAAGAAATTACAAGCAATGCTGCAACATAAACAAAACTCATATCGAAACCAGGATTCCATGAAGGCAATGTATATCTAGTAGTCATCGTTGGATAAAACATCTGCGGGATAACCATTGGTCCTGTAATAAGTCCTAAAATAGAACCTGCTAAAACTGGAATAAACCCATAAGATATAAAATGTAAAATTATTGTTCTATCCTTAAAACCGACTGCCTTTAGAATACCAATCTGAGTTCTTTGATATGTTACAATCCTTGTCATTGTTGTTAATAATGTCAAAAAGGTAATTAAAATAAAAAGAATAGGGAATATATTACCCATCATTTTATGTTGTGCCATTTCCTCACTAAATTGTGCTACACTAACATGATCTTTCTGCTTTGTAAAAGACAAATACTTAATTGAATCATCGAGTTTCTCCTTAAAAGAGTCATCTGATTGGTTATATTTAACAAGCAATCTATTATACTGAATATCACTTGGAAAAGCCTTATATGATAAATATGCGAAACCCACATCTTCAAAATTTGGAGTGATTGATGTAGTTGAAGATATATAAACATATTCTGGAGAATACCCAATACCTTTAATTTCCTTTTCAATAGTCTTACCATTGAATTTGAAAGTAATATTATCTCCAACATTTAATTCCTTAGCATCGGCAAAACGTTTGTCCAACCAAACACCAGAGTCATCATTAATATCAAATTCCTCACCCTCAGAGAGATAAAATTTAGAAATATCATTACTTTCAACAAAATGCAGTGTAATGTCTGGATCATTGTCAAATTCTCCAACAGCAGATATTACAGATTGTCTTTCTGACTGTGTTGTGAAATTATTTATTTTATCCAAATCAGTATTACTAAAACCACTTTTATAAATCCAACCATCAGCCAGATTAGTTTCATTATAAAAATCAGCACTTGTTTCTTCTAATCCATAATATTCTCCACATATTCCACAATATGCGAAAATACCTAAAAATGCCATGAGAAAAATTGCAATAAATTGAGTTTTATTGATTTTTATATCTCTTAACATCTTCTTAGATAATGACATAATATAATATTAGATGAAATAGGATTTAAATTTAAAGATTAAAAAAATAGTATGAATATCTTTTAAATGAAAGAATAATTATTTAAAAATACATATATTAGACTCATCGTATAAAATTACATTTAAATAATAATTTAGATTATTTATCAATAATTAAATAAAAATTGAAAATAATTACCATTCCAAATCAGAAATTTTTTCGGGATTTTCATTAATGACAATACTTTCAATTTGCCCATTTTTAATTCTAATTACTTTATCAGCAGAATCTGCCAAAATTGCATTGTGAGTAACAATGACAACAGTAGTATTTTTATCATTACTCATATTTTGAAGTAAATTTAATATTAAAACACCAGTATTTGAATCCAATGCACCAGTTGGCTCATCACATAAAAGCATAGTAGGTTGTTTAGCAATTGCCCTTGCAATAGATACTCTTTGCTGTTCTCCACCAGATAATTGTGCTGGAAATTGGTTAGCATTCTTTTTAAGACCAACAGAATCCAAAACATCTAATCCATTGACATGTACATCAACAATGTCACTCATTAATTCAACATTTTCAAGTGCTGTTAAGTTTGGAATTAAATTATAAAACTGAAAGATAAAACCAACATTTTTAGCCCTGTATTCTGTTAGCTGATTATCATCAAAGGATTCTACATGATTTCCATCAACGATTATCTGACCAGATGTAACAGTATCTAAACCACCCAAAAGATTTAATAATGTTGATTTACCTGCTCCAGATGGTCCAAGAATTACAACAAACTCTCCTTCCCCAATTGTAAAACTAACATCATTCATAGCCTTTAAGACATGTTCTCCAGAACGATATTCCTTACAAACATTTTTAAATTCAATTATTGTGTCCATATAAATGCCTTCTAATTATTTATCTACTTGACATATCTTAAATAAATTACCCAGTATGATATTTATTTATTAATTAAAAAAACATATAATTATATTATAATAATATTACAGGAAAATTGTAAATGTCATTCAAAAAAGATGAAATGTTAATAATGCCTGCAGTTGACATTAAGAATGGAAAATGTGTACAACTCGTTCAAGGCGAACCTGGAAGTGAAATGGTAGAATTAGAAAATCCTGAACTTGTTGCAAAACATTGGGAAGATTTAGGAGCTCGTAATATTCATGTTATTGATTTAGATGGAACAATAAATGGAGTTGCTAGCTTTGACATTATTAAGAAAATCTTAAAAGAAATTAGTGTCCCTATTCAACTTGGTGGTGGGATTAGAAGCTTAGATTATGCTCGTCAATTATTGGACTTAGATATTGAAAGATTAATAATTGGAACAATGGGCATTCAACACCCAGAAACCATTACTAAATTATCTGATGAATATGGGAGTGAAAGAATAATGATTTCACTTGACAGTAAAGACAATAAAGTAGTCATAAAAGGATGGCAAGAAAAAATTGATAAAAGTCCTGTTGAACTTTCATCTGAATTTAAAGAACATGGGGCTGGAAGCATTTTATTTACAAATGTAGATGTTGAAGGCCTTTTAGGTGGATTTTACACAGATCCTGTAATTAAACTTAAAAAATCCGTTGATATGCCTATTGTTTATTCAGGTGGAATCACAACAATAGAGGATATTAAAAAATTGAATGAAAGCTGTGTAGAAGGAATAGTAATTGGTTCAGCACTTTATAAAAATAAAATTGATTTAACTGAAGCTTTAAAATATCAAAAGAGGGTAATTTAATGAAAGTAATGGCGACCGGAACATTTGATATACTACATCCAGGGCATGCATTATTCCTTGAAAAAGCCAAAGAATTAGGAGGAAAAGATGCAATACTTGCAGTTGTAATAGCTAGGGATTCTACTGTAGAAAAGAGAAAACGGATACCTATTATACCTCAAGAACAAAGATTAGAAATGATTAAAAGTCTTAAACCTGTTGATGAAGCATATCTTGGACATGATGGAGACATGTTTAAAATTGTTGAAGAAATTAAACCCGACATTATCGCAATAGGTTCCGATCAAGATCATGACGTTGAAAAATTACAAGAATTATTAAATAAAAGAGGAATTAAAGCTAAAGTAATGCGTGTTAAAGATTATATGTTCGGAGAACTCGATAGCACATGCAAAATTATTAAAAGAATAAAACATACTGAGTTTAATGATAAAACTGGAAAATTATAGTGATTAGGAGATTATAAAATGAAAAATGTAGCAATTATAGGAGCAAGTGGATATACTGGAGGAGAGCTTTTAAGAATACTAAGTATACATCCAGAAGTTGAAGTAACTGAAATTACCTCAAGAAAATTAGATGGACAACCAGTTCACAAGACCCATCCTCATGTTAGAGATACAGGATTAATATTTAAAGATAAAAAACCATCTGACATAGATGCTGATGTAGTATTTACTGCAACTCCTCATGGTGCATCAATGAAAATTGTTCCAGAACTTTTAGAAACTGGTACTAAAGTAGTTGATTTAAGTGGAGACTACAGATACCGTGATACTGCAGTTTATGAAAAATGGTATGGAATGGAACATACTGATAAAGAAAATAAAGGAGCATTTGGACTTCCTGAATTATACCGAGATGAAATTAAAAAGTCTGATTTGATAGCAAATCCAGGATGTTTCCCTACTGGTGCGATTTTATCATCATATCCTCTTGTTAAAAATAATTTGGTTGAAAGAATTGTCATTGACTCAAAAACTGGAGTTAGTGGTGCAGGTGTAAACCCTTCTGGAGTTACACATTACCCTAATATTGCAGATAATGTAAATCCATATAAAATTTCTGCACATAGACATTCATCAGAAATTAAACAAGAATTACATGGATTTGATGATGTTAAAGTTTCATTTACACCACATTTAGTACCTGTAAATAGAGGAATTCAAACTACAAGTCACAGTTTCTTAAAAGAAGAACATTTAGACATTACTCCTGATGAAATAAGAGAATTATATGAAAAAGAATATGGGGATGAATATTTCATTAAACTTATGGATGAAGGAGAAATTCCACATTTAAGCTCAGTTAGAGGTTCTAACTTTGTAAATATTGGTGGATTTGAAATAGATGATACTGGTAGACTTGTGATGTTATCATGTATTGATAACCTTGTTAAAGGTGCATCTGGTCAAGCTATTCAAAATATGAATATTATTCTTGGCATTGAAGAACAATTAGGATTGAAGCATTTAGGTCTTCATCCTTGAATAAACATAAGGAGGGAAAATATGGCTACATTAATAATTTATTATTCATTAAGTGGGAAAACTGAATTAGTAGCTCATACTTTAGCAAAAAAAATAAATGCAAATGTATTAAAAATCAAAGATTTGAAAAGTCGTAAAGGATTTAAAAATAAATTTCTTGCATCAATTAGTGCATTTAGAGAAAGTAAAACAGATATTACTCCTGCAAAAGTTGATTTGACTGATTATGATACAATTATATTTGGAACACCAACATGGTCTGGAAATCCAACTCCTGCAATTTTAACAATAATAGATAGGTGCAATTTAACTGGAAAAGATGTTATATTATTTGCTACAATGGATAACAGTCATGGGGAAGCAAATATTAAAAGACTTGAAGAAAAAGTAAAAATGCGTGGAGCAAGAGTAATTGAAAGTTTCACTATTGCTACTAAAGATAAACCTTCTGAAATATTAATCAGAGACACAGAAACAATTGTTGAAATAAAAGATTTAAAAATGTATACAAGGTAGATTAAATGATTAACAATAAATCTGAATTAAAAATTAAAGCAATCGAAAATGGTACTGTTATTGACCATATTACAGCTAATAAAACATTACATATTCTTAAAATTTTAGGCCTTCCAGACAATGAAACAGAAAATATCACTGTAGCTATGAATGTACCATCTAAAGAGATGGGTAGAAAAGATATTTTAAAAATTGAAAATAGAGAATTAGATCATGAAGAACTTAATCAAGTTGCTTTAATTGCACCAAAAGCTACAATTAATATCATTAGAGATTATAAAAATATTAAAAAAAATAAGATTGTACTACCTAAAAAGATTAAATCAATCATTAAATGTACAAATCCAAAATGCATTACTAACTATGAAAACGAACCAATAATTCCAATATTCAATGTTCTTAGTGAAAATCCTCCAGTAGTTAGATGTCATTATTGTGAAAAATTAATAAAAACAGAAGATATTTATAAGCAATTTGAATAATCTTCTATTTTTTTAAATGATCTGCTAATCTTTTAGATAATGCAAGTATTGTTAATATTGGTGGTTTTCCAGGAGATATTGGCAATACACTTGCATCACAAACAAATAAATTTCCAATTTCTGTTTCTAAATTACTATTTACTACAACACCAATTTTTGCAGTTCCACCAGGATGTGCACCTCTATATACTGTTGAGATAATTGTATTTGGATCAACACCAGCGCGTTCTAAAACAAAACCTGCAGCAGCAGTTCCCTCAGCCAAATATCTTACATCTTGAATAGAATTAATTTTAACAACATCACCATCATCAGTAACATAACCTTTACCTTCATCTGGAGTTTTTACCATTATACTCAAGATATCTTCTTCTGTTAATGAGTCATCATCAATATTTTTTGGAATATAAGAAGAATAATGAGGAGATAAAACAAAATTCTTACCAATAATAAGACCTGCCATTTGCACCTCAGTATTGAAATTAATATCTTTTAAGTATCCTCCAACACTTACAAATGGATCAAAGAATATTTCATGCCCTGCTTTAGAAATTCCAGATTTTCTTAGAATTAAAGTTGATCCAATAGCTCCTGCAGATAATATCACTTTATCTGCTTTTATAATTTCTTCATTACCTTCTTTAATATATTTCACACCAAATACAACACCATTTTCACTTATTACTTCCTTAACATCAGCTTCACAAATCAATGTTGCTCCATATTCTACTGCTTCATCAACAAAATCTTTTCCAGAAAATTTAGCATCAACCGGACAACCAAATGCACATTTTCCACATTGAATACACTCTTCTTCCCTAACTGCTTTTGGCATTTTCATGGTTTGAAGACCAAGTTCATAACCTGCATCCAAAAATGCTTGAGTACCTTTACCAATATGAGAATCATCAAGAGGATGTACATTAATTAAATCCTCAACATAATCATATGCATCAGATAAATCAATATTATAATCTAATAATTCCTCATCAAGTGCTCTTACCATATTAGCCATAGATACAATTGTTGCACCACCAATGCAAGTGGTAGTTAATAAATCAACATCATCTGAATATTTATCATAATAATTAAATGCATCTTTTGAATGAATATATGGTCCTTTTTCTAAAATAGTGACATCAAACCCTTCTTTTACAAGTTCTCGGGCTAAAATTCCTCCACCAGCCCCCGTTCCTACAATAACAATCATACTATCACCACATATTTATTATAATTTAATTTATAAAATAACAATTGTTAATATTATATTTTATAATATAAAAAACTTTTATTTAATATGTAATTCATAATTAATAATGATTAATCTTTTGAGTGATAAAATGGAAGAATATATTGATTTATTCGAAAAAGTTATTGCAAAAACAAATTCTCAAATAGACTACATTGATATCCGAGCAGGAATTGGAAATAATACTTCAATATTAATGAAAGATGGTGATGTAGACGAAATTAACACTGGAATGAGCTTAGCTGCAAGAGTAAGAGTGTTAAATAATGGAGCATGGGGTTTTGCATATACTACAGATTTATCCAAAATAGACGAAATAACAAATACAGCTATTAAATTTTCAAATTCACTAAAAGGAGATGTCAAGTTAAGTGAAACAGACATTATTAAAGATAAAATAGCTATTGATGTTAAAATTCCATTTAAGGATATTTCTATTGAAGAAAAAAAAGACATTATGAAACAAGCAAATGATGCTGCATGTATCGATAAAGTTAATAGTACCACCGTAAGTTATGGAGACAGTGAAGCTAATGAATTATTTATGAACAGTGAAGGTAGTGAAATTCAAGTAAAAACTAGCAGAGTAAGAATGGCTTTAAATGCATCTGCAACAAATGGTGAAATCATTCAGTTTGGACATGGTAGTCTTGGAGGAGTTAAAGGATTTGAAGTAATAGCTGACAATGATATTGAAGAATTCGGAAGAACTATTGGAGAAAAAGCTGTTAGATTACTTGATGCAAGTCCTGCACCTTCTGGAAACTTCCCAGTAATAGCAGATCCAGAATTAACAGGTGTTTTAGTCCATGAAGCATTAGGTCATGCTGTTGAAGGTGATTTAATCTTACAAAATGATTCTATCCTTAAAGATAAAATAGGTAGTCAAATTGCATCAGATATCGTTAATATCTTTGATGATGCAAGTCTAAAAGAAGGATTTGGATATTACCCATATGATGTTGAAGGTGTAAAAACTTCACCAAATCAATTAGTTAAAGATGGAAAATTAGTTTCACTTTTAAATTCAAGAGAAACTGCATCTAAATTAAATATGAAATCTTCTGGAAATGCAAGATCATCAATTGCAGACCAACCAATTGTAAGAATGAGTAATACTTACTTACAACCAGGAGATAACACTTTTGAAGAATTAATTGAAGATATTCCTGATGGAATTTATCTTAAAGGCTCAAGAGGAGGTCAAGTAGATACTGGTAAAGGAATATTCCAATTTAATGCTGCTGAAGGTTACTTAATTAAAGATGGCGAAATTTCAACACCTCTAAGAGATGTTTCACTATCCGGTAACATCTTAGAAACATTAAAAAACATTGATGCAATTGGAAATGACTTTAAACTAAGCGTAGGATTTTGTGGAAAAGATGGTCAAACAACACCTGTAGGTGATGGTGGACCCCATACAAGAATTCTAAATGCACTAGTTGGAGGAATGGGATAATGATTAGTGATAAATCCGGAGAATACTTAGTTAAACTAGCTAAAAATGCTATCAAGCAATATTTAGAAACTGGTGAAAAAATAACAAAAGACGAAAATTACCCCATTGAATTAGATGAAAAACTAGGCGTCTTTGTAACATTAAATAAAAATAACAATTTAAGAGGTTGTATTGGATACGCTGAACCAATTATGAGCGCAATTGAAGCTACAATTGATGTAGCCATTGCAGCAGCAGTTAATGATCCAAGATTTCCTCAAGTTACATTGGATGAATTAGAAAACATTGATTTAGAAGTAACTGTGCTTACAAAACCTGAAATAATTCCAGTAGCACATTATAGTCAATACTTTGATGAAATTGAAATTGGTAAAGACGGATTAATTATTCAAAAAGGATATTCAAGAGGTTTATTATTGCCACAAGTAGCAACTGAAAACAAATTTAACGTTGAAAACTTTTTAGAACACACATGTATCAAAGCAGGAATTAGTGCAGATAGCTGGATGGATGAAAGCTGTGATGTCTATAAATTCCAAGGACAAATATTTAAATAGTGATTAAAATGATGATTCCAACAATACCTACCCCTCAAGAATTACTTGATAAAGGATTTAGTAGAGGTAAAAAACAGGCAGACTTATTGAGAGGTCAAAAAATACCTAAACACTTAAAAGGTAAAAGAATTGAAGAAAGAAGAGTAGTAACATCATGTCAAGTTATTAAAGACAAATTAAAATCCATTTTGGATTCAGTTCCAGAAATTGAAAACTTGCATCCATTTTATCAAGATTATATTGATATTACCGTTGGTGTAGATGATATGAAACAAGCATTAGGTGCTCTTAACTGGGCATATGGTATCATAACCCAACTTGAAAAGGAATACGGTTCAAAAATTAGAAAAAATCCTTCTGAGAGAGCAACAGCTATTCAAAAACAAGCTTATGGGAGAATTGCTTCTGTTGTAAACAAAATCAAAAAAGATTTAGATTTCCTAGACTTTGCAAAACAAAACTTAAGGAATATGCCAACAATTGATTTTGATGCAACCACAATTGTTATTGCTGGTTTTCCAAATGTAGGTAAATCAACATTACTTAGACAAATCACAGGAGCCGATCCTCAAGTTGCAAATTATCCATTTACAACAAAAGGTATACAGATTGGACATACTGAAAGACACTGGAAAAGTATACAAATCATTGACACTCCAGGATTACTTGACAGACCCGTATTAGAAATGAATGATATTGAAATGAATGCTATTGTTGCATTAGAACACTTAGCTGATGCAATATTATTTATTTTTGATGCTTCTGAGACCTGTGGATTCCACCTAGACAATCAATTCAATCTTTTAAAACAAATTGAAAAGATTTTTTCAGAAATTCCCGTGATTTATTTGTTTAATAAGATGGATTTAATTGAAGATGCAGAATACCTTAAAGAATATATTGATGATGAAAAAAGTTCAATTTTCATATCTGCAATAGAAGGTGAAGGTATAGAGAAAATTAATGCTAAAATAGATACAATTAAGAAAATAGACCGCATACCTGAAGAAGAACCTACTGATGAAGATGAATATTATTAAGGTAAACTTTTAGTAACTTTAAGTAATTAATAGTTAAATTTATATACTAACAAAAAATAACTATTACACACTCGTGGCATAAAACTTGATAAAGGAGCGTGCGAAATATGACAAACACTGAAACAATTGATGTAGAATTTAGTGAAAAAAAAGAAAAATTCGATGCAAAAAAAGAAGAAACAAAAGAAAAAATCAATGAAAGAAAAGAAAAAGGAAAAAACATTGCAGATAATGTGATTACCGATTTATACAAAAGTGTTGATGAATTCAAAGATGCTATTAAAAACATGCAAAAAACTGCTGATGAAAGATACACAGAATACAAAAAATCAACCGTTCAAAATATTGACATCGATTTTGTAGAAACCAAAGACGCATATTTCATCAAAGCAGCAGTTCCAGGTGTTAAAAAAGAAGAAATTTCAATTGAAGCAGGTGACAATGATATCACTATTGAAACCACATTCAAACCTTACATTGAAGAATTTGATGAAGAAGATGAAGCTGAATTAATTTCTTCTGCTATCAAATCTGGTAAATGTGTTAAAACTGTAAGATTTTCTAATAGTATTGACCTTGAAAAAGTTACTGCAAAATTCACAAATGGAATCGTTAAAATAACCCTTCCAAAATTAATCATACCAAAACATAAAGTAAATGTAGAATAACTTCTACATTCATCTCTTTTTTTATTTTAAAAAAAATTAATATCTAACTTTACCAATGTGTCTTGTTTCACCTGGATCTTCACCATTAAAATGTGCTAAATAATAGATAAACCATTCTAATGGAATTACCAATATAAATGGAGATAATAACTTATCTAATTTCTCATAATCATCTAAATCATAGGTGATATATTTTAATTCTAAATTTTTAGAAAATTCAATAGCTTTATCTGTAATTTCATCAGATTCAAGACCTGATCTTAAAAATATAGCTGGAACATCTTTTTCAGCACGCTCAATTAAACCATGTCTAAATTCAGCAGAGTATACTGGACAAGCATGCTTAACTGCCCCTTCCATAAGCATAGTCATTGCTAATTTATATGCAAGACCAAAGTTAGGGCCACTACCTAAACAATAGAAAATATCTTCATCTTTAAATTCCTGAGCTAAATGTTTATTTTCCTCTTCAGTTGATTCTAATAATTCCTTTATAATTTCAGGCATGTCATGTAACTGTGCTAATAATTCTGTCTTATTTTCATAATCACTAGCTGTGAATAAAATTTGATAAAGACATGCTAATTGAGTAATGTAAGTTTTAGTACCTAAAATTGCAGTTTCAGTTTCACATCTAGTAATAATTGAAGTAATGGCTTCTTTAGTCATAGAACTTTCAGGTTCATTTGAAACTGATACTGTATGAATTCCAAAATCATTACATCTTCTAAGAGATGCTAATGTATCTGCGGTTTCACCTGATTGAGATGTAAATATTGCAATGGAACTCTCATTTTCAACTAATTTTTTATTATAATAAAATTCATAACCAGTAAACACTTCTATATTAATATTAGTACTAGACATGCGAATTGCATCACGTACACTATAACAAGTTGAAATTGAACTACCACAACCAATTAAATATACTTTATCAACATAAGAAACTAATTTGGAAACTTCTTCCATCTTAGATAACTCAGATTCAAAAGTTTTACTGAGTGATTCTGGTTGCTCCATCATTTCATCATACATTTTATAGTTCATGTTTAAACACCTTAAAAATAAATAATATTATTAATATATTGTTTATTAATATATAAAAATGTTTTTTAATAAAACTTTGAATGATAACATGGAAATAGAATTATCTTTAATTGGAATGGAAAAAGGAAGGCAATACGAAACAATTGTTACAACAAATAATTATGAAAATATCAAAAATGCAGCACCAATTGGCGTGATTTATGCTGGTGAAGACAAAATTTTAAATCGTATTTTCAAAGGGAGTCACACACTAGAAAACATTATTTCACAAGGAGAATTTGTTGTAAATATTACTCATAATCCAGAATTATTTACATTATCAACTATTGGAAATTTACCTCAAGATTATTTTAATGAAGATAACTCTCTAAAAGGTGTAGAAGCATATTTTAAATGTGAAGTAATTAGTCTAAAAGAAGCAGTAACACAAAGCGATCCAATTAGAAACAGTAGTGCTGCTATGGTTATTAAATCAAAAGTCACCGAATTAATAATAAAAAAACCTACTAAAACAATGAATCGTGCATTTAGTTATGTTATTGAATCATTAGCTAATTTAAGTCGTTTTGACATAGTTGAAAAAGATAAAAAAGAAGAATATCTTAAAAGATTTAAAGAAGCAAATCGCGTGGTAGCAAAAGTAGGTCGCAGAGAAGATATAAAAGCCATGGGTGAAATAAAAAAAGAATTAATAAAAAAAGGTTATGAACCTTAATTTTTAATAACATCGATAAAATCAAATGAATCTCCATCAAATAATCCTAAATCAGAAATTTTAAGAGATGGAATAACTAATAATGCCATAAATGCCATTGTCATAAACGGAGAATCAAGTTTACATCCTAATGAATAGGACATTTTATGCAGAGTATCTAATTTACTTGCTACATCAAATGCATCATCATTACTCATAAGCCCCGCAATAGGAAGTGATAAAGATTCACTAACGTCTTCACTTGCTATTGCAAATCCCCCTTTATTTTCAATTATAGTATTTACCGCTTTTGCCATCATTTTTGAGTCATGCCCAACAACAATAATATTATGAGAATCATGTGCTACTGATGATGCAATAGCTCCTTTTTTAAGACCAAATCCTTTAATAAAAGCATTACTTACCTTATTTCCACCATATCGTTCTACAACAGATATTTTTAATATATCTTCATGGATATTAGACTTTACTACCCCATTTATAATTTCTAAATTTGCACTAGATTTAGTTGTTATTAATTCACCATTATAACATTCAATTACATTAACTTCACATTCATCTCCATCAAAGTAAATTTCAAAGTCATCAAATGACTTTTTATTTGTTTTGATTGAATTTTCTGTATTGACTTCCGGAGCATCAAATAAAACGTTTTCACCATCAAAAACACATTCACCTGCAACATATGTTTTTAAAATATTAAAATCATCTAAATTATCTATTACAACAAAATCTGCTTTTGCACCAGTTACAATTGAACCTGTTTGCAAACCATAATGCGCAGCAGGATTTATTGTAACCATTTTAATAGCTTCTACAATATCAATACCTAATTCAACTGCTTTTTTAACAGATTTATTCAAATGCCCTTTGATTAAATCATTAGGGTGTTTATCATCACTTACAATAAAATCAAAAATCGGTGAATGAATTTTTCTTTCTAAAACTTCCGCAGGTATCATGCCAAAGCCATCTTGATTTCTTAAGTATTCCATACGTTGTGAAAAATCAAAAAGAGCTTCCATATTTTTAGCAGAAGATCCATCACGAACCATTATTTTCATACCTTTCTGCTTTTTTTCAATAGCTTCAGTGAAACTACTACATTCATGGTCAGTTACTATACCTTGCCCTAAGTATTTATTCAATTCTTTACCTAAAAGTAATGGTGCATGACCATCAATCGGTTTTTTGTATTTTCTAGCTACTTCCAATTTCTTTAAGACTTCCTCATCACCACTAATAACGCCAGGGAAATTCATCATTTCACCCAATGCCACAACTTCATCCTTTTTTAATAAAAATTCAATATCCTCAGAATCTAAAACAGCACCTGATGTTTCAAATGAAGTGGCTGGAACACAGGAAGGAGCGGAAAAATAGAAATTAAATGGAACACCGTTTGCATTTTCAATCATGAATTCAATACCCTCAATTCCACAAACATTAGCTATTTCATGAGGATCACAAACAACAGAAGTGGTTCCATGCATTACAACAATTTTTGCAAATTGAGCAGGAGTAAGCATAGTGCTTTCAATATGGATATGTGAATCAATAAATCCCGGAAGCAATATACCCTCGACATCAATTTTAGTTTCTTCACTAACATATATTGGTTTAATTTCTTTAAAAACACCATCAGCAATAGTAATTCTTGCAGGATATACTGAATCAGCAACCACATCAAGAATATAACTAGTGAATTTCATTTTTTTATTCCCTATGTAATGCAT
Source organism: Methanobrevibacter sp. (assembly GCF_051877095.1). Lineage (GTDB taxonomy): Archaea > Methanobacteriota > Methanobacteria > Methanobacteriales > Methanobacteriaceae > Methanocatella. The sequence goes on from NZ_JBJEIO010000001.1 coordinate 121,360, forward strand.
TATAAAGAAGTGGTAAAAATGTTCCAATATCAGTTACAATACCGACAACTTGAGCACTTCCCCTATCAGATAATTTAGTAACTGTAGATGGATTAATATCCACACAGATACTTTTTACCCTGGAAGGAAGAAGATTACCAGTTGCAATTGAATGAAGCATTGTTGCAATCATAATCACCATATCAACTTCCTGAGCATAATGTCTCATTAACTTTTGTGACTCTGCAGTATCAGTTATAACATCTGGAAGAGGACCATCATCACGAATTGAACCTGCAAGAACATATGGAACATCATTTTTAATACATTCATACATGATCCCACCAGTCAATGTTCCGTCTTCAACTGCATTTTTAATTGAACCGGAATTATTAATTTTGTTAATTGCCCTCATGTGGTGAGTGTGACCATGAGCTACAATTTTACCAGTTTCAACTTCAATACCTAAAGAAGTACCGTATAAGTTAGATTCGATATCATGAGTTGCAAGTGCATTACCTGCCATTATAACATCAATATATCCTTCTTTTACAAGTGCTGCTAAATATTTACCTGAACCTGTATGTACAATAGCAGGTCCTCCTACAATACCTATTTTTCCACCTTTAGCCTTGATTTCTTTCATTTCATCTGCAATACCATTAATCAAGTTCATTAAAGGTTTTTCAGAAGATACTTCACTGTTCATGAATTCAAATACTTGTTGTTCATCTCTTGATCTGTGTGGAGGAGTAACTTTAACCCCATCAAGACCAACGACAATCTTATCTCCTGCCTTAATATCAGCAATAGGTTTTACAAAAGCACGTTTTTCATCTTCATCAACAACAACTGAACAGTCCATTTCAATTTTCTCAACAGGAATCCAATCCCCATCATAGAAAATATGAGTTGCATGATTAGATGATGAATAAAAACCTTCAGGAGCAACTTTATCTTTAATGGATGCAACAAGATTAACTTCTTTAATTTCATCAATTGATGCACCAAGTACAGATAATTCATCTAATATAGATTCCAATAATTCGGGAGAATCTGCTGAGACTTCAATTTTTACATAACTTACATCTGATTTTTTACGTCCAACATCAATTTCCAATATGTCAAATTCTCCGCCCTTATCCATAATTATGCCCATTGTTTTAGTTAAAGTCAATGAATCAATAATATGGCCTGAAAGCTCAATAGTTCTTTTATTCATAACAATATGCTCCATTTTTTTAGTTAATATAATAAATTTAGATTTAGTAATATTTAATGGTATGGTTATGATTTTAAAAAAAAAGAAAAAAGATTAAAGCATGACTTTGAATTTAGTGATAATACTTCCAATAGTCTCTTTTAAAAACGTGTTTGAGATATAAGCTACAATAACTCCTAAAATCACTAAAATAATTAAATGACCACCAATAAAACTCTCATAAAATCTTGCAACAAATATGCCATAAATAAATTCAACTAATGAATTTTCTAAAATACCCAATATCAATCCAACAAATAAACCGAATACCATTGCATTAACTTCATTATCAATAGTTCCTGCAAGAAATCCTACAGTTAAAATAATAGCAATTATAAATGAAAACCATGAAAACCCAATCAATAATCCAATTAAAGATAGAATTACTGATACAATCAAAGCCATTATAGATGGTTTTATAATATTTTCCAAATTAATTTTATTCTCAGAAGAGTTAGAAAGAGATTTATGTTTTGTTTTCACACCAGTACGAATATTAATTCCACATTCTGGGCAAAACTCAACATCATCTCCTATTCCAGTTCCACAATTTGGACATGTTTTTGTTTGAATTATTTTTTTTGGAAAACTTACCTTAGATCCACATGTTGGGCAAAACAAAACATTTTCATGTAAATCTAATCCGCAATTTTCACATTTTATATCAATATCCAACGATGAAATTTGGGTTTCATCAATATTAACAAGATTATTTCCACAATTTGGACAATTTTCCAAATCATCTGAAACATTAATACCACAATTATTGCATTTAACCATAAATCATCATCCAAATAATAAATCTTGTTTAAATTTATCAAATTCATTTTGAGTAATTACACCAGATTCAAGTAATTCTTGGAATTCTTTTAATTGTTGAGTTTTAGAAGGATTTAAAGCTTGATTTTGAACAAAAACAGTTTGTGGTTTATCTTTTAAAGATTCATATAAATCAACTAAGTTTTGACCAAATTCAAAACTAGGAAGTCTAATTTCATAAGAAGTATTATCAACTAATTTTATTAATAATCTATCAAACATATCTGCACTATCATTATTTGCAATCATATCTTTAAATCTTGTTGCTTTAAGAGATTGGATTTTATTTTCAATGTCTTTTCTGATATCATGAGGAGATGTCCAAGCTCTTTTAGTGATATCTTCATATCTACTTTCATCACCTAATCTTTTAGTAATTCTCATTGATACAATTTTATCAAAATAAAAATTATTTATTCCAGCATTAACTTTTTGCCAATCACGGTTATCAATTTCCATAAAAACAAATTTATTTTCTTTAATTAAGAAAAATCCATCAATCATTGTTTCATTACCAATGTAATTATCCGGATTGAAACCTCCAATATATTTATTAATAGTTTTATGTTTACTAGAGGATTTTTCTAACATATTAAAGCGTTTTACACTAGTTAAAAAATAATCTTCCTCTTTAATTCCGAATTCTTCAGCTAGTTTATCATATCTTGCAAGAACTTCATCACGCCTAGCATTCCATTCTTGTTGTTTGAAAGAAACAGAAGCACCATTTTCTAATTTATAACCACATTCACGACAAAATGTTGTATTTCTATCATTTTTAGTTCCACATTTTGGGCAAGCATCTAAAGTTCCATCAAATTTTCCTACTTTTTCACCACAGTTGAAACAGAAATCTGATTCGACTTCTACCCCACAATTTTGACATTTAACCATAATTTAACCCCAATTATTTTGTTCTAACGTTTTTTTAATTTTATTTCCCCAAGCTTTTTCTTCTATGTCTTTAACAGTAGAATCCAAATTATTTGAAACCTCCGAAACAGAACTATTTAAAGCATTAATTTTGTTATTCATAATATCTAATTCTAATTTCATGAATCCTTTCTCAATGTCTTTATATGTTTGAGAATTTTCTTCATTAATATTTTCTACTTCATTTCCCTCATTCAACATGTCCATTAATCTTAAAAAAACATGTTCTGGGTGTTGTTTCTCATATTCTTTTATATCTGCAATGCTGTAAATTTTGTTTAACAACATTTTAATTACATTAATGAAGTCTTCTCTATCCAAGTGATCATTAACATTATTTGGGAGAATATCTGTCTTAAGTAAAAATACAGAGTCAATTTCATCATTATTTTTTAAAACTAATGAATATCCTTTGTGTTCAACATAAACTAAAGCAATTGATTTATTATCATAAATATCAATTTCTACTTTTGAAAATTCTTTTGGGATAGATAGAAAATCTAAATTACGCACCAACATTTTATCACCTATTTAAATCTAAACGAATTTATAAAACCATTTAATTTCAAGGCCAAACTTATTCAATTTTTCATAATATTCCCATAAAGAATAAAATAGATTTTATTGAAAAATTATAACCTTAATATTTTCCATTATTAAATTATATTGAACACATAATATAAACATTGCTATTAGCATGCTAATATCATATAGATATCTATTAGATAGCTAAAATTAAAATTCAAAATATGAATAAAAAAGATGATATGAGCATTATTTCTTTATTAGCACGTTCTAAAAAGAGGTTTAAAGTTCTAAAATCTCTAGAAAAAGAAAATAAAATACCATCAAAAATTAGTAAAGATATTGATGATAACAGCAATCATGTTTCCAAATACTTAAAGACATTAAAAGAAGCGGAATTAGTAGAATGTCTTAATGAAGAAGATAAACGATATAGATTTTACACCATCACCGAGAAAGGTAAATATTACCTTGATAAAATAGAACACGATTATAACGACTAATTTTTAGAATTAGTCAATTAATGTTAAAAAATCATAAATCAGTTTAGCTGCAACCACTGCAGTATTATCTCCCAGCCTATCACTTGCAGTTTCAACGACATCAAAGCCCACCACATTTTTATGTGATAATGTTTTAAGTAATGTTTCCATTTCAGAGATAAACAAACCTCCGGGGGTTGGATTTCCAACACTGGGAGCAATGGCCGGATCAATTACATCCATGTCTATTGAAATATAAATCGGACCATCAATGTTTGTCAAGTAATATTCAATTGCATCCATGTGTTTGTGAACATCCTTGTTTTTAAATGTCTGAATATTATAGGTTGATTTTACAAAGTCCTCTTCATCTTTAGAAGATGATCTGATTCCAATTTGAACTAAGTTAACCCCCAGTTCATGAGCTCTTCTCATGACAGTTGCATGAGAGAATTTCTCACCAATGAAATCAAATGCAAGGTCTCTGTGAGCATCCAAGTGTATTACTGTTAATCTTTCATATTTTTCGGATAGTGCATTAATAGCTCCAATTGATGCCGAATGTTCTCCGCCGATTATTATCGGTTTAATTTTCAAGTCAAATAATTCATTAACTGTATCTTCAATGATTCTACATGTTTCCTCACAGTTTCCAGGAATTACATTAACATCTCCGAAATCATAAAAAACAGCATTTAACTCTTTATTAAAAATAGCATTATATTTTTCAAAACCAAATGAAGCTTCTCTTACAACAATTGGTCCTAATCGTGCACCGGAGTGATAAGAAGTAGTACTGTCAAAGGGAACTCCGATTATCCCAAATGAATTTTCTTTAATATTTCCATTTTCACTAGAAAATGCAAATTTCCACGGTTCATATGTATTTAAAAGCATAACAAATCTTTAAAAGGAAAAATAAATAAGGGAAAAGAATCTAGTTAGATCCTCTTGTCCTCATTATTTTCATATTTCCTAAAGCAACAATGTACTCTACTTCAATACCTTCAACGATAGAATCTTTTAAATCTTCAGGCATTGGTAAATCAATAGTATCATAGTTTTCCATGTCCATTAATTGAACATTAGATCCTTGAATAGAAATAACTTGTCCTAATCTTTTATCGATAATAGGAATATCTACTTTGTTATCTACTGGTTTAACTAAACTTCTTTTTTGGTTATCGAAAACACCAACTGCTTCAATCCTTGCTTTTGCAGCTCCGTGTTTACCAGGAGATGAAGTAGTATAACTGATAATCTTACAAGCTTCTCCACCTAAAACAATATACTTTCCAACTTTTAATGTTTTAATCTCTACAACTTTTGTTGACATATAATTTTTCCTCCATAAATAAAAACCGGTTTTTAATCTATATAATAAGGAATATTATTAGATTAAAATAAACTATCTTTTCCATTTTATATAAACTATTCGCTAAATTAAGCTAATTTATGGATTAAAATTTTTTTTAAAAAAAATTAGATTAATCCCTTATTAAATGAATACAACCATAAAGAAATAGCTGCTAAAATCAAAAGAATAATAACCCAAACAACAAGAAAAATCTTTTTATTATCTCTTGGGCCTTTAATCATATATTCTTCACCCGGAGCATCACTGGAATGAGTCTTGTTATTTTTATATAGTTCATCGTTTCTCAGATAATTGTAGAACATTCTAGCCATATAATAAAAAACTATAACGAAAACAATACCGATATATGGAACAGATCCTCCATTGAAAAATAAAACAACAACTAACGAGACAATCATCATAAGTAGCATGAAAAAACATGCTGACAGAATTATTGATAAAGACTTATTAAAAATCATTAGGTACACCTAAATTTTAATTACCTTTTTATCATTTAAATATTTATTTAATATAACATACAAATTTAAGAATAAGTGATAAAATGAAAATAGCCATTGTATCTGGAAAGGATGAAGGTCCAAGTAAATTAAATGCATTCGACAATGCCCTAACCAATGCAGGAATCGGTGATGTAAACTTAATCAAAGTATCCAGTATGCTTGCAGGCAATGCTGAGATTAATGAGTTGCCAAAACTCAAAGCAGGTGCCATGGTAAACTGTGTATTATCTGAAATAACCTCAGATAACCCTGGTGATAAAATAACTGCCGTTGTTGCAGTAGCCATTGGTGAAGAATTGGGATGCGTTGTGGAAACAACAGGAGTTAACGAAAATCCGAATGACCTTATTGAAAATGCAAAAATGATGGTCAACTACATGATGGAAAAACGGGATGTTGAACTAAAAGATTTAATCATTGAATCATCTACAACAACTGTCCGTGAAATCGCATCAGTCGTTGCATCAGTCGTTTATTTAAAAGATGGAATAATAGAGTGATGAATATGGATGCAAAAGACAAACAGATTGCAACTGATTTAGCATACGAAATTATCCGTGAAGTTTCAAGAGCCATTAGACCGTATGTAGGAAAACCGGAATCCGGAGAAAAAGTTAAAATTGGTGCTGACGGAACACCCACATCATTGATTGACACAATTGCTGAAGATAAAATGATAAATATCTTAAAAAATGCTCCTGTCCTATCTTATATTGTCAGTGAAGAAATCGGAGAGTTGAAACTCGGACGTGGAACTAAAAGAAGTATCAAACTTACTGATGAACTCAGACGTACAGACTTAACAGAAGATGAAACCCCAAAATTTATATTTTTAGTTGATCCAGTTGACGGAACCAACAATGCAATTAAGGAAATTCCTGCTTTCGGAATTTCAATAGCTATTGCTAGTGTTAATCAAGGACGTCTTGCAACTTTAAATGATGTTGAACTTGGTTTCATAAGTAATTTTGCTAATGGTAACTTCTTTGAAGCTGAAAAAGGTAAAGGGGCTTTATTAAATAATGAAAATGTCTCCCCCAGCGACATCATAAACATCAGTAACATGACACTTGGAGGGTTTACCAAAAGTGGCACATCACAAGCATCTAAACTGGTTGATAACGCTCGCCGTATGAGAGTTCTTGGAAGTGTAGTTTTAGAACTGTCATACGTTGCCAGCGGAAGATATGATGCATTTATCGACCTTAGAGGAAGCAGAATAATAGATATTGCAGCATCAAAACTGATTCTTGAAGAAGCAGGATGTATTATTACAAATAAGTACGGTCAAGAACTCAACAACATATTAAGCATCTATGAAAAAACGGTTGTTGTAGCTGCAAACAACAATATACTCCATAAACAGATGATTGATATTTTAAATGACAACCAAACAGATTTCATCGGAAAAGTGGGTATAATGTCTAGGATAGATCAAACAAGAGCAATCCTATTTGCTGCAAAAATCATAGACTACTTATTAACAAATGGCCGTGAAGTTGTAATTGAAGAAAGATTAGCTCACGAATTAAGTAAACTAAAAGAAGATCCTGAAATAGATAAAATAATAAGTGAAATTAAAAAAAATTATCCTGAACTTGCTGATTTCTTTGAAGATCTCAATTTAAAAATCAATTTTAAACAATTATCCAAAAAGGAATCTGACTTTGACTGTGATATGGCTGTGATTCTTGGAGGAGATGGAACACTACTAAGAGCACAGGGAAAATTGAATCCTGAAATCCCCTTATTCGGAATTAACATGGGGACAGTAGGGTTTCTGACTGAAATAGAAACTTCACACACATTTGAAGCATTGAATTCTATTTTAAAAGGGGATTATTATAAAGAAAAAAGAAGCAGGCTTGTGGTTTCCCATGAAAATCACCAGTATAATGTAATGAATGAAGTAGTCATAATGACAAATAAACCTGCAAAGATGATGCATTTCGAAATAAAGGTTGATGGAGAAATAATTGAAGAGGTAAGAGCTGATGGACTGATTATTTCAACACCAAGCGGATCAACAGCTTATGCAATGTCTGCAGGAGGACCAATCGTTGATCCTAAAGTTGCAGGATTCATAATCATCCCAATTTGCCCTTATAAACTTGGAGCAAGACCTTTCGTAGTATCAGACAGCAGTGAAATTACCGTAAAATTACTTAAAAAAGGTAAAACTGCAGTATTTGTTATTGATGGTCAAATCAATGAAGAAGCAGATTATGAAGAGGAAATAAAATTTAAAAAATCAGATAAAAATGCTTACTTCATCCGTACTTCAACTAAATATTTCTATGAAAAGGTTAAGGACAAATTAAGTGAAGGAGGAATCCCCAAAAATTCAAGGTGCAAATAATGAATTATCTTGTTATTGATATGACCCATGGTGGAGTCAAAATTGCAATTACCCTTGCAAAAGAAGGAAAAAATGTGCTTGCATATGACATTTACAACACATTAAACGACATTGATGCTAAAATGCTGAGTATCTACAATGTGGATTTAATACAGTTAAGTGATCTTGCGGGATTCCTGGGAGATATGAATATAATCTACCCTATCCATATGCCACTAAGCTTTAAAGACATCACCATGCACAATCCTGATTTGAATTATACTTTTCAAACACACCATGAAATTATCTGTGAGCTTTTAAGAGATTGGGGAAATGATATTCCAAAAATCGAAGTAACAGGAGTTAAAGGTAAGACATCTACCGTTTTCATGCTTAAAGAGATTCTGGCCGATAAAAATCCTTTAATTTTATCAAGTCTTGGAGCTATGCTTTTTGAAGATGGAAAAAAAATTCTCCTAAAAAGTAATATTTCAATAGCTCCTGCAAATATTAAAGAGACAATTGATCTTGCATATAAAATAGCTAATCCTATTTGTAAAATTGCTGACGGCATTGTTGAAAGTAAAAATCTGAGGAAATATGATTCTGCTATTTTCGAATCATCACTTGGAGTAAGTGGCATCGGAGACGTTGGAGTATTACTGAATATTGCTGAGGACTATCCGATTGCAAAAACAAAAAGCAGTGCAAGTAAAGCCAAAAAGCAAGTATTCAGATGCAATACAGTGGTCTGTCAAAAAGAGGCATATGACACTTATTACTATGATGTTACACACGATAAAGTCAACACATTTTCCTTAACTGATGAAAATTCAAATTTATATTTAACTGATGTCACATACACATTAGATAAAACTAAAATTGACATCATTTATAATAATGTTAAAACTGTAAATGATAATGTGATTTCAGGCAAACTTTCCTTGAATGCTTTTGCACCAGGAAAACATAATGTAAGCAATTTTTTAGGAGCAATACTGACTGCATTAAGCTTGGAGATTCCAGAAGATTATATTATTAATAGAATTCAAAACTACAAAGGAATTCCCGGACGGACAAATAAAAGACAAATCGGACATATTACATTAATTGAAGAAATCAATCCCGGAATCAATACCAAAGCAATTGAAGAATCAATAAACATGATAAGTGATTTTGATGATTATCTGATTGCCATTGGGGGAGATTATGGAATAACCTGTGAGGAAATTAACGAGAAAAAGGTTAGTGAATTTCTTAACAATCTGAATTGTGATATTATTTTAACTGGAGATGTGGGAGGTTCAATTTATAAAAAAATGTCTAAGAAATGCAAATTAATTAAAGATTACCATGAAATTTATAATATTGCATTAAAAAGTAATAAAAATCTTCTTTTTATTTATCGTTCAGATTATAGAAAATTAAAACAAAGATGAATTTAACCTTAATCAGATATTTGTATAAACATTTAATAATTATTACATTCAAAAATTAACAATGTAATAACATAAAATTATACAATTAATTTTAAAAATTTGGAGATAATAAATGATTGTTGGAACAAGAGGAAGTCAATTAGCGTTAGCTCAAACTAAACAAGTATGTGCTTGGTTAGAGAAAATAACTGGTGAAGCAATTGATTTAGAAATTATTAAGACCAAAGGAGACAAAATTACCACTTCCCAATTATATAATATGGACTCAAAAGGTTTATTTACAAAAGAACTTGATATTGCTCTTTTAGAAGAAGAAGTGGATTTTACCGTTCACAGTTTTAAAGATTTACCAACTGAACTAAATGAAGATTTAGAAATTGTTGCAGTTCCCAAACGTGAATCTCCAAATGAAGTACTCATCTCTTCAAAAACTTGGGCAGAACTAGGGCCAGGATCTAAACTTGGAACAAGTAGTCTCAGAAGAGAAGCATTCTGTAATCATTATGAAAAAGAATTTGAACTTGAACCTATCAGAGGAAATATTGAGACTAGAATCAGCAAAGCACTCAATAGTAATTTAGATGCAACAATAATGGCCGAAGCAGGTCTTAAGAGATTAAATCTTACAAAATACATTAAAGAAGTATTTCCAATTGATTATATTACTCCTCCTGCAGGTCAGGGAGCACTTGCAATCATAACTAGAAAAGACTTTGATAAAAAAGGAATTATTCAAAAGATAAACGATTATATTTCAATGCAGGAAGTACTTGCTGAAAAAATGATTTTAGAAGAACTTGGTGTTGGCTGTCAATGGCCTATTGGAGCTATTGCTCATGTAAATAATAAAGAATTTAAACTGTATTCAATTTTATTAACCAAAGAAGGAGAAATCCTCGAAGAGGAAACAAAGAAAGGTTCCATTAGAGATGCTATTGAACTTGGCAGACGCATCGGTGAACATTTCCAAAATTATGTTTAAACGGAGGAATTAATTTGAGAACTGTTAACGTAGGAGTTATTGGTGTAGGTGCAATGGGTGAAAACCACGTTCGCGTTTACCACAAAATGGAAGAAGCAAATTTAATCGCTGTAAGTGATGTAAGTGAAAAAGCACTTAAAAAAATTGAAAAAAAATATGGGGCTAAAGGATACACTGAATATTCCGAATTACTTGAAAATCCAGAAATCGAAGCAGTAAGTGTATGTGTTCCAACTACATTCCACCATGCTACTGTAATGGAAGCGATAAAACATGGGAAACATGTTTTAGTTGAAAAGCCAATTGCATTTACATTAGAAGAAGCTGAAGAAATGATTGCAGCTGCTAAAGAAGCAGGAGTATTACTTGCAACAGGACATGTTGAAAGATTCAATCCAGCAGTTCAAAAAGCTAAAGAACTTATTGATGATGGAGTAATTGGAGATATTGTAACTGGATTTGCAAAAAGAGTAGGTCCTCTACCACCAAGAATTAAGGATGTTGGTGTGTCAATTGATTTAGCTATCCATGATTTGGACATTTTAAGTTATTTATTTGAAGAGGAAGTCACACAAGTTTACGGCACTATGAACAGTATTTTAGACGACTGTGATTTTGAAGATCATGCTGAAATTATGGTCAGTTTCGATAATGAGGCAACCGGAATAATTGAAGTAAACTGGTTAACCCCATACAAACGCAGAGAACTAGAACTTACAGGTACTGCAGGAATCATATCTGTAGACTATATCCAACAAAGTATCGAAGTTTTCGGTAAATTTGCCCAAGACATAGAAATCAAACATGCAGAACCTCTAAAAGGTGAATTAGCATCTTTCTTAAATGCTGTAGCAACAGGTGCTGAACCAGAAATTACTGGTGAAGACGGATTAAACGCTCTTAAAATGGTTATTGCAGCAAATAGATCCTCTAAAGAACACAAACCAATTAGTTTTGATGAATTATAATCAGGTGATACTGTGAAAAGAAAATTAATTGCAAAAGCACAAGAATTAAGACAACACGGTTTTACAACCGGTGAAATCGCTGACGAACTTAATGTAAGTATGGATACTGCTAGATGGTTAACTCTTCAAAAGGCAGAAGAGAAAACTGAAGCGCCAGTAGACTTTGCTATTAATTGGAAAAGTATAGGGGGAAATTCAACTCGTTTAAGTTATGTTTCAGGCGCATTAAGTGATATGGCATTATCTCATGGTGAAGCAGATACTGTTGTAGGTATTGCAGTAAGTGGAGTACCATTTGCAACCGTAATGGCTGATTTAATTGAAGACATGTCCGGAGTTGACACTTCAATAGCTATTTTCCACCCAAACAAACATAGGAAAAATATAGACTCAACTGATGATGAAGGTGCAATAAGTACTAACTTTGGAACTGTTGAAGGTAAAAATGTTGTTATTGTAGACGACGTTATTACCAGTGGAAAAACAGTAAAAGAAGCAATTCATACAGTAAAAGATTTAGGTGGAGAGCCAACTTGTGTTACTGTGCTTATTGATAAAGCAGGACTCTCTGAAATTGAAGGCATACCTGTTGAATCTTTAATTAAAATTAGTAGATTATAAATCTACTCTTTTTCTTATTTTAAAAAAAGCTTAAAGTTAAATAAGAACACAATATCATTTCTTATTAAAAAACCAATAGCTTTTCATAGATATAGTTTTTTAGATTTAAAAACAAACTATACGAGAAGTATGAAATTATATTTCCATAGATTTTGGTTGAAACAAGCATATATAATTTACCTCATGATGTTCAAAATCATATTTTATTAATATTTTAACTTTAAAAATCATACTTCTATGTGTTATATCAAAGACATTTCTTATACTATTGATACAATGAATTTACATCATCAATCAGTGGTATTTTATGAACTTCTGATTCATCTCTCTTTTCAGCAGATACTCCTCCAATAACCCCAACACTTTGAATATTGTTTTTCAATACTGCTGTGGAAATAATCCCTAATCCTTTTGAAGATAAGACAAATAAATCTAAAAATGTGTCATCTTCCCCTACTATGAATGCTGGCTCGATGGTTTCAGCAGATTGAGTCTGGACTTTAATAAGAATATGCTTTGCATCATTTTCCTCTTCAATTCCCATCTCTCTTCGAATATTTTCATCTAATATTTTAACTTTTTCACTCCAGTTAATTGAGTAATCATTCATATTATCACCTACTATTTTTTAAAAACCATTTTATGAGAAATTCTATAATCTACATACAATGATGACTAGTTTTTTAATAATATTTTATATATAATATATAAATAATTTTAATATAAAATATATCAAATAAATGATGTAACAATTAATATATATGATTTGACATATGAAGTTTTTGCATATTATAAAAAAAGAAAAAACAGAAATATGATAAATCACAAAAATTTTAAAAAAAAGAGATTGAATAAAATATTTAAAAATACAATTCAGATGGTTTACCAATGTATTCAAAGTCATCCTTATTTTCTAGGTATTTAACTCCAATGACTTTTTTATCAGGAAGTAAACTGACAACACTCATTCCATCATTAACATCAATGATAATGACTTTAGTATCTTTTTCGCATTCCACCTTAATTTTAATTATTTCATCATTTCTAACAAGTTCAGCATCTTCAAATTCATTACTTACCTCAGTTGAATACCAGTGCTGAGGCAATTTAACCCTAATATCTAAATCATCTAAAACATCTTTAACATGCATTTTAAATCCATCTCCAAGCTTTAATTTATAGAAAATTATATATAAATATAATGTAACTAATTAATGGTTAAAAGTAGATAAAGTAAATAATCTTCATACTAAAAAGTGAATTTTATTTTTATCTGTGTCTTTTAAAGTATGATGCTCTGGAATATTATCTGAGTGTCCAATAGCTAGAATTCCTGCAATCCTATAATGAGAATCTACTTTTAGGATTTCTCTTACAACTTCCTCAGCAGGAGTTTTATCCTTAAATCTTAAATGAACTTGAACCCAACAACTTCCAAGGTTGAGTTCAGTTGCCATTAAATGCATATATATTAAAGCAATTGATGAATCCTCACACCATGTATCTGCAAGCATTGTATCAGCTAAAACAACAATAGCTTTATCCGCTTTTCCAATAAGTTCTGCCCCATGATCTTTACACTGTGAAAGTTGCATTAAAATTTCCCTACGTTCAACAACCATGAAATTACATGGCTTTCTATTCATGCTTGTTGGAGCTAGAAGTGCTGCTTGTAAAATTTTATCAAGTTCATCTTTAGTAACTGGTTCATCTGTAAATGTTCTTGTACTTCTTCTTTTAAGCATTGTATCCATTAATGTCATGGTTAAAAATTAGTTTTTAAGATATAAAAATATTAATTAATAAATTTAAATGAATAAATTAATCAAAAAATTAGTTAAAATCCAAACTTGAAATAACCAATCTAAATCCTATCAAAAAACTTAATAAAAATATCATACAAATATTATTATATTAGGTGAATTTTAATGGATTTATTAGTAGCAAAATTTGGTGGTACTTCTGTTGGAAACGGTGAAAGAATTAAAAAAGCCGCTGAATCAATAGCAAAAGAATATAAAAAAGGTAATCAGATTGTAGTTGTAGTATCAGCGGTTAATAAAACAACTGATGATTTAATAAAACTTACAGAAGATGCAATTACACACCACCTCACAGAAAAACAACATGCAGAAATTGTTGGCATGGGTGAGAGAATCAGTGTTAGATTATTTTCAGCTACTCTTGAATCCTTAGGAGTCAAATCCATATTTATTGATCCTTATTCAGATTTATGGCCAATCATTACTGATTCAAATTATATGGACGCTAAAATTGACTTTGATAAAACAAAAGAAAAAACTAGTAAACTAAAAAGTTTATTGGATGATGGATTTGTTCCAGTTATTTGTGGATTTTTAGGCAAATACAAAAACCAAATTACAACTTTAGGCCGTGGTGGAAGTGACATTACTGCATTTTTAATTGGAGAGTGCTTAAACGCCACAGAAGTAATTATTGTAACTGATGTTGATGGTGTCTTATCAACCGATCCTCGAAAAATCAGTGATGCAAAACTTTTAGAAAGTATTACTGTTGATGAGATGAGAACACTTGCAACACATGGTGCTCAGGTTCTCCATCCTAATGCACTTGATTATAAATATCCAAATATTATTGCTAAAATTATAAATTACAATAAAGGTGATTTAACAGCAAAAGGAACTTATATTACTGGTCCTAAGGATTATAAACCAATTGATTTGTATGAAAATCCTGTTGCATCAATAACTATTGTTGGAAAAAGCTTATTGAACAAAGTTGGAATCGTGTCTGCACTCTCAAACATTCTTTTAGAAAATGGGATTAATCTTTTTAAAATGAATCCTCATCACAATTCAATTACTGTTTTCATTGATAGTAAAGATGCTAACAAAGCCTACAAACTTTATCATGACCATGTTATTAAAAATGATAGTTTAAGCTCTATTTCACGTGATAAAGACACAGCAATGTTTAGTATTACTGCTCCCGAAATTACTGAAGTTTCACTAGCCAATATGCTAAGCGAAAACAACATAAATGCTGTTTTGATAAATTACACTAAAACAGAAATTTTATTGTTTGTAGAATGGGAATTCAAATATGAAGTTTCCAAATTACTCAACAATTATAATAATTAATAGATTAAGCGATGCATTATATTATATTTTTAATCTACACCCAATATTATTCTTTTTTTAAATAAATAAAATTAAATAACTAAAGTTAACCTACTTTTAATTACCTATAAAATCAATTAAAACAATAAAAAAACAATACATAATATTCAAACTGTTGCTATTAACAACAGTTTAAATATTTTATAAAAAAAAATTCGAAGTGCGGCAGGCAACTTCGAATGGCATATTCACGACTTGTTATTAACCACTTATAATTATTAATTTTATACAATATAAATTAAATGGTTTTATTCTCATTTCATTAAACATGAATAATAAATATAAAGAGAATTAAACTCTTTACTTATCAACTTCTAGTTTAAAGCCAGTACCTACAAACTGAGCAACATCACGACCAACATCATCTGAAATATTTACAATAACAATTGAAGAGGTCCTTCCACTTTTACGACAAATTGCCTCAGCTATTAATTTATCCCCTTTTGGAGCAGACAAATAATTAATGCTTACCTGCTGAGCAACAGTCAATTGATGAATTTGATTAGATAAAACTGCAAAAGCAAAATCAGCCAATGTGAAAATCACACCACCCATAACTCCACCATAAGCATTCCTATGATCATCATTTAACATTAAAGAGCAAACTGCCTTATCATCAGTCAATTCATCTAATGTAACTCCAGTATTTACTGCAAACTTATCATTATAAAAAAATTCCCTTGCTTCTTCTATTGAATTAAAATTACTCATATTATCCCCCAATTAATTCAAACCTTAATAATCTTAGCACCACCAAATCAATAAGCACAAAATAAAATAACGACAATACCTAAAATTATTAAGTTAATTTTTTCAGTTTAAACTTTCAATAAAATTTCTATTAAAAAAGTTATATATATCTTCTTTCAAAAAGAAATATTATGCCAAAGTTAACATTTAAAATAGCTGAAAGAAAAGATTCTGAATTAATTTTAGAATACATCAAAAAACTTGCAGATTATGAAAAAAGATCAGATGAAGTTATTGCAACTACCAAATCAATTGAAAAATGGATATTTGATGAAAAACAAGCAGAAGTCCTATTTGCTCTTGAAGATGAACAAGTTGTTGGATTTGCATTATATTTCTTAAGCTTTTCAACATATATCGGTAATGTAAATATGCATCTAGAAGACTTATTTATCGATCCAGAATACCGTGGAAAAGGATACGGTAAAGCACTACTTAAAGAACTTGGAAAAATCGTGATAAATAGAAATTACGGTAGATTTGAATGGACTTGCCTTTCATGGAACAAACCAAGCATTGATTTTTATCTATCCATAGGAGCTGAAGAGAAAGATTGGAATGTATTCCATTTTACAGGAGATGCTCTAAAAGAGTTTGTAAATAAATAAATATTATTTTTTAAAATAAAAAAAAGAAAAACAAGGAAATCTATACGATTCCTTGTGCGTTCATAGCTTCAACAACTTTTTTGAATCCTGCAATGTTTGCCCCTGCAACATAATTTTTATCCATACCATATTCACTAGCAGCAGCATCAGCATTTGCGAAGATATCTTCCATGATGTTTTTAAGTTTTAAATCAACTTCTTCAAAAGTCCATGATAATCTTTGAGAGTTTTGAGCCATTTCTAATGCAGAAGTAGCTACTCCACCAGCATTAGATGCTTTACCTGGTGCAAATAATACACCATTTTCTTGTAAGTATTCAGTAGCTTCAATAGTAGTTGGCATGTTTGCTCCTTCAGCAACAGCAAGTACACCGTTTTCTACTAAAGTTTTTGCATCTTCTAATAATAATTCGTTTTGAGTAGCACATGGTAATGCAATATCACATTTAATGGTCCATACACCTTTACCTTCATGGTATTCAGCACTTTCTCTAGCTTCAGCATATGCAGTTAATCTTTCACGTCTTACTTCTTTGACTTCTTTGAGTAATTCAACATCTATTCCTTCAGGATCATAAATCCAACCGGTTGAATCGGAACAGGTTACTGGTTTAGCACCTAATTGTTGAGCTTTTTCAATAGCATAAATTGCTACGTTTCCAGCTCCAGATACAGCAATGGTTTTACCAGCGATGTCAATATCATTTGCTTTTAACATTGCATTGGTGAAGTATAATAATCCATATCCTGTAGCTTCAGTTCTTGCAAGGGATCCTCCGAAGGTTAATCCTTTACCAGTTAATACTCCTTCGTATGAGTTGGAAAGTCTTTTGTATTGACCGAATAAGAATCCTACTTCACGAGCACCTACACCAATATCTCCAGCAGGTACATCAGTGTCAGCACCAATGTGTCTGTATAATTCAGTCATGAAACTTTGACAAAATGCCATTACTTCTCTATCAGATTTTCCTTTAGGATCAAAGTTGGATCCACCTTTTCCTCCACCAATTGGAAGACCAGTTAATGAGTTTTTGAAAATTTGTTCAAAACCTAAGAATTTAATAATACCTATGTTTACAGAAGGGTGGAAACGTAATCCTCCTTTGTAAGGTCCAATTGCACTGTTGAATTGTACACGGTATCCAGTATTTACTTGTACTTGACCGTTGTCATCTACCCAAGGGACACGGAATTTAATTTGTCTTTCAGGGTTTGCTAACCTTTCAAGGAGTGCATTTTTCCTGTATTCTTCTTCGTTTTCTTCAACTACAACTCTGATGGTTTCCATTACTTCACGTAAAGCTTGATGGAATTCTGCTTCACCAGGGTTTTGTTCAATAATAGTTTCAATTACTTCATCTACATATGACAAAATTATTCCTCCAAATAAAATTGATTATTTTTAATGATATTATTAAATTGAATTTTTTGTTGAAATCTTCAACACATTTAACAATATAGTTAATTATATGGATGTTCTCATATTTAAATATTATTCAATTTTTAGTAAAATATTCTAAAAGAAACATATGAAATTTAATAATAATTATAAACATTATACAGAAAAAAACAATAAAAATAATTAAATGAACATAAGTTTTAAGATAAAAATCTACAATGTCCAATCAAAATAATCAAATATTGGACAAAGTCGGAAAACAATTGCCAACCAATAAATTCCGAAGTATGAAAAAAATCAACCCACCAATTTTTAAATCAAATATCTCAAAAATTCGAACATATGAAATTATATTTAAAAAAATATTAAACAAAATTATATACAAATTAAAAAAAACATATTTATTTAAATACTATAATTTATAAAATAGTCTACAAAGTTAAGTAAAAATTTAAATTAAGTAGACAATAGAAGGTGATAAAAATTAGCATAACAAAATCACAATATAATGAGTTAAAAAATAGTTACCTTACAAAAAATAGAACAATGCATTCATTATACAGCGAAATCAATAAAGAAAATAAAGTTGATAAACAACTATTCTTCAAATTAATTAACAAAATTCGTCAAGAAGAAGGATTAAATGAATATTATACAATAAAAAAAGAAAAAAAGAAAAATAACATTATAGAAAATTTGGATAAATCTCCAAAATACTATAATTAATATTCAACATAATATCTCAAAACAGCAGCAATACCACCAAATGCTCTGAAAAGTTGCATACCTTCTTCAGTTTCGGTGGAAATGAATTCGACATCAGTATTCATTTCTTCTGCTTTTTCAACAAATTCATCAGCAAGATCTTTGGAATCTACTTCCTTAAATGTATCATTACAATTAGGACATCTTTTATCGAATTTATCTGCTTCAGCCTGAGATTTGACAGTAGCTTCTATCTGAGTTCCGCAATTTGTACATTCAAAAGTCTTACGCATACTTGATAAGTCTTCTGATAAAAGCAAGGTATCAACAGCACCCATAATCAAATTATTTCTTACTTGATTTTCACCATAAGAACATAAACCTTTATCCTTGGTCAATTCTTTTAAGAACCTTTGAACCTGCTTTTTCTCATGCATTACATCTAGGTTATCTAAAATATCTGCTGATTTATCAATGACCTCACGAATACCTGGCTCTCCAGTATATGATGTATCAACAGTTGCAATAATTTTATCCTTAATTTCATATTGGAGATAATCCCCTTGGACAAATTCCTCTTTGGTGAAACCTGGTCCTCCAACAATGATTCCTTTTAAATCATCTTTAAGATCTAAAAAGTCATCGTTCATGTGTTCCCCAATACGTTTTTTAAATTCGTGAGCAGCAAGGTCAATTACACGGTCAAACCTTCTTTGGGATTGTCCCCCTGCTTTGTGTTTTCCTGGAACACCACTGGTAAGGTGAGTTAAAATATTAACTTTTTTACCTTTTAAAGTAGCAATAGTAGCTTCTTTTCTGTCAACCACAGCAAGACCATATGTGTCTCTTTCTTCAATGATTTCTTCTAAAGGTTCAATGAAAAATTCATTGTTACACTTATACCAATAAGTAGTAATCGGTTCAGGAGGCTCTAAAATATACTTTTCCATTTTTTCAGTACCTGGACCTCCTTTAGGAATCATTCCTACAAATAATACTAAACCATTTTCAGGTGGTTGTTTATATAAACGTATACTTTGTAAAATTACTTCAATTGCAGATTGTACATTTTTCCTTGTTTGTTTACTCTTAATGTTAGCACTTTGTCCAAGCTCATCTCTCATGTGCTTACCGACATCACTCAATTGTTTATCATGTGGAATGTAAACGGAAACAAGCTCAGTACCTCTACCTCTTTTTCCAGATAGTTCTTTTAAAGTTTTTTTGAATTCATATAATTCTTTTGATGATACTTCAGCCATGCTATCCCTATAAAAATTAAATTAGTATAATAGTATTAACTATCTTTTTTTACATATAAATAATTAATCTAAAAAATAGCTATTTTTAAAGTTTAACAAAAAAACATAAAAATAATTAAAAGAAATAAAAATGTAATGAAATGGAAAATTGGCAATGTCAAGATAGAAAATCAAGTAGTTTTAGCTCCAATGGCAGGAATATGCGACCATGCATTTAGAAGCATAGTCAAGTCCATGGGCTGTGGCTTGATTGAAACTGAAATGGTTTCAGATAAAGCTATAATGTATAACAATTTTAAAACACAAGAAATGTTATTTATGAAAGATGAGGAAAGACCAATTTCACAGCAAATCTTTGGCTGCGGTACAGAATCATTTAAAATTGCCTCAAAATACATCTATGAAAACATGAAACCAGACATTATCGATATCAATATGGGATGTCCAGTTAAAAAAGTAGCCATCAAATCAAAAGCAGGAAGTGCACTTTTAAAAAACCCTGAAAAAGCAGGAAAAATTGTCGAAACTGTTGTTAACAACATTCCAATACCTGTTACTGCTAAAATCAGAAGTGGATGGGATGAAAATAGCATTAATGCAGTTGAAATGGCGAAAATAATTGAAAATGCAGGAGCATCAGCAATTACAGTCCACCCACGTACAAGACATCAAAGATATGATGTTGAATCTGATTGGTCAATAATCAAAGAGGTTAAAGAAAATGTATCCATTCCAGTTATCGGAAATGGAGATATCAGGTCATGTTATGATGCTAAAAAGATGCTTGATAAAACTGGATGTGATGCAATAATGATTGGAAGAGCTACACTTGGAAACCCTTGGCTTATAAAACAATGCGTAGATTATCTAGATTATGGAATAGAACCTAAAAAAGTCTCAGTTGAAGAAAAAATAAACATGGCAAAACGACATATCAACATACTTGAAGAAACACTTCCTGAAAAATTAGCAATTTCTAGAATGAGAACACAAACCGCTTATTATATGAAAGGAATGTACAAAACCGCAGACATAAAGCCTCATCTGTTTAAGATGAATTCAAAAGAAGAGATATTTGAATTATTAGATGATTACTTATCCTCACATAAACAACATCTTAGAGAACTTGTCAAACAAAACTAAATCCTCATCTGAAATTGTATTCATTTCTAAAAGATCCATAGAAGTAATTTTTTCGACTTCACGGGCTAAACTAACATAAGTATCAGGATAATCATTATATCCAAATAGATGCCAAATAATTCCATCTTCAAAAACCATTTCCAAATACCAATCATATCCATCAAGATCATCTGGATCTTTAATATTCGATTTATTGTGATATTCCTTGAAAATCCAATTATAAACATGATATTTTTCAAGTAAATTTAAAATCATTTCCTCATCATTACTTGACAAATCCTTATCAATATATCCGTCAATTCTCTTTTTATTAAAATCAATGATTAATCTTGGTTTTGGAGTATCATAGGGGTATGTCCTGTAATGGCCAAATTCAATAGTTTTAAGATTCAATCGCTTTCCCTCAAGGAAGACACCATTTGATGAGATATTATAAAACAATGGAGTGACCATATACTTTTGATAATCTATTTGTAAAACATCAAAATTAAATAACTCCATTAATATTTCACCAAATTTCATCCAGTTTAGCGGAAAGTTATTCTTAAAGCTATACTCCTCATAATTATCTGTTGAATAAATAATAACATTACAGGAATAAATCATCTCTATTTTTTCAAAATAAGAAAAATTTTCAGATTCAAAATCTTTAAACAATTCAAGATTATCAAAATCATGCAAAAACTTATCAACTTGTCTAAAATTAAAATGATAAATTTCGCTTGTCATATTACGACGTAAATTAGTTAAAATTTCAACCCAAGAATCATCGCAGAGATCACTTTCACTTAAAAACTTATCGCCACCACTCCTCTCTGAAATCTTATAATATGCAGAGTTATTTAAAAAATCAATAGTAAAACATTCATAATGACGATTGAGACGTTTAAAATTAAATCTTTGTGTAATCTCTATTTTTTCAATCATTGATTTTATTATATCTTTTGCAAATATAATATAATTATCTAAAAAAAGTCAAAGTTGAAGGTCAATATTATTAACCCTCAACCATGATTAGTTTACCAGTATCTGAATCTCGATAAACTTTACCCATTTCAGTAAATCCATTTCCAGAGGATTTACTGATGTCTGGACTGTCTTCCAATTCCTCGCCTTGATCAATTTGAGAAACTTCTTCAATTGCATTTTTAACTTTTTGTTTTTGCTGCTCATCCATATTCTCATTGAACACGACGTTTTGCATATTCCATGAAATCACTAAAAATATCAGCAAACCAACAGCAATAACAAGCATAGCATCAACAAGATTTGATGATCCTGCCATTGGATCCTCTTCGCCTTGGTTTAGAAATTTCCCCTTTCGCCTTCGAATCATAACTTAAACCTGCTTATTTAAATTTTCTAAAACTTCATTGACAAACAACTGAAGATTAGAAGAATATTCTTCATACCATCTTCTTCTAATTTTTGAAATAACAAAAGCAACCGCACCAGACCCTATACCTACAACAGTAGTATCAAATGCAATAATAATTGCTGTAGCTAATGTTGTAACATCACCACTGCCCAATGCTGCAAGACCTGGACCCATTGGAATTAAAGTACCCATTAAACCAAGAGTAGGTCCAATACGAGTAACAATGTCAACTTTTTCAAGAGACTTTGCCATTGTAACTTCTTCATCTTCAATTAAGTTCAAAGCCCATGCTTCACGAGAATCAGAAGATAATGAATGTGCATTGATTATTTTCAATAAAACTTCTTTTTGATTATCATAAATTTCAGAATTATTAACCATATTTATAAGGTCATCAATAGAACTTGCATTAGCTAGAGAAAATATGAAATTTTCTTTATATTCTCGGGTTAATCTTTTACGAGTTGAATAATCTGAAATTAAACCTCCTAATGCAAAAATTGCAAAAACCACAAATATAAGCAAGAATATAATTACTGGAATTTGTAAACTTTGAGAGACAACATTTAAAGCAGCTGTTAATAACTCACTTCCAGGAATACTCACCATATACTATCACCACATACCAATTAACTAATTTTTAAATCATTTTAATAACGTATTTCTTTTATAATACCATAATCCTAAAACTACCACAATAATTAAAAATAAAAATGAAGCAATTATAGATTTTATAGAACCAATATTAATCGGCCTCCATGCATCCATATCCAAAGATAAAATATTTGGAAGTAGCAATGAAACCATTAAAAAATAAGCTCCAAAAATAAAATACAAATCCCTTAATATCTTAAAAGATTTTCCAATTAAATTAAACTTTTTAACTACGAAGAATACTATCATAACTAACAAATTAAATAAAATTGTTGTAAACAAACTAATTTGTAAAGAATCAAATCCAAATAAATCATTTTTGGATAAAATAACTATAAAACATACTAATAAAAAACATGAATAAGATAATGAAATTACTTCTCAAAACTATTTTTCAAATCATTTTCTTTAGATAATAAAAATCCTATGAAAATCAAGATAAATGCAATCAAAAATAGAAAAGCATAATTATAAATTCCAATTGCAGAATTTAATTGATTTTTAAATAGATCAAGTAAATAGATTATTAGAGAAGTACTTATGAATGAAACAAGAACATATTTAGCCAAAGTTTTTTTAGAAATATCATTAAAACTAAAAATTAATCCAATGAATATTGAAAAAACTATTATAGCACCAACATAACCTAATGACCATACTAAACTAAAAGCCATTGTATCACCATTCATCTTTTAAATAATATTTTATACATAATAATCGCTATAAAAAATCCGCAAAACAATACAATAATGAGCACTATTATATTATTCACACTAAATAAATCATTATCTTCGTTTTTTAAATCATTAGACTCATTTGTATTAGTAGTATTAGTTGTATTATTATCTGTTTTATTTATTTTCTCAACACCATTATTATCTTTTAGATCTGATGAAGAATCCGAAGATGAACTTGACACATCAGCACCAGAGTCATAGTTTGAACCTCCAGAAGATCCAGACCCCCCATATGAACTTTGAGAAGAAGAACTCTGACTACTTGAATGACCAGACCCCCCCATATGAACTTTGAGAAGAAGAACTCTGACTACTTGAATGACCAGATCCACTAGATGAAGATTGAACTTCTGAAGTTGATGGTGCCTGTGAAGATGGAACCTCTTCAATATACTCACTACCATGACCTGGATGAGCACATATAGCTGTAGAAACAAAAGATATTAAAAAAATTATTGAAATCAATAATGATAAATATTTATAATTCATAAAATCGCCATCATAAAAAAAATAAAAAAAGATAATAACTCAAAAGAGTTATTGATCTTTATCCTTACGTTTCATATATCCTAAACCAAGTATAATACCAATTACTAAAACACCAATTAATGCATAAATTAAACTGTTTGAATCAGCAGTTTTTACTGCAGGAGTTTTAGAAACTTCATAGGATTTTGCATCACTTGGACCGTCGTTTGAATCAACATCAGTTTCACTAGGAGCATTAGTAGCTACTGCTCCAGAAGTTCCTATACTAGTAGAATATGAAGAACTACTGGTTGACTGAGATACTGGATTATTAGAATTACTGGATTTACTATTAGAATTACTAGTATAATTACTATTAGTATGATCACCATTTACATTACTATTAGGATTATTGCTATTGGAATTATTTTCCCTAGCTTTTAATAAATCTTCTTTAGTAACATTATCTAAACTTTTCAAGTAAGAAATAGGATTATGATTATCACCAGCACCTTGTTTTAACATGTTGAACTGCTCTTCAGTAATCCATTTTTCAAAATTCATTTTAACAGTAGGTCTAGATATAATATCTGCATTAGGCCTATTACTATACATATCAATGAATCCTTTAATAGTATTTGCACGTTTTGCTTCACTAGTTGCATATTTAGATGTGTCAATTTGTCCGTTTTTAAAATCTACGACCATAGCCCTACCTATTTTAAGATTATCATCCCATACAATAAGAATACCTTGGGATAATCCATTTTGTGTCTCATTACTTGGTAATTTTTGTACAAGGAAAGTACCTAAACCAGGGGATAAATCTAATAAATATGTTAAACTATCATCTTTACAATAGATATTAGATGCAATATAAGTGTACGATTCATTTTCTCCTAATGGGTAATTTTGTTGGATGTAATCAGTTATGAAGAATCCTGGTTGTACACCTGGACATACATGTGCATGATATAAGAAAGTAGCCATTTGATCAAATAATGGGTGTTCGTTCCATGCGTTTATAAGAGATTGTATGTTAAACCAATTTCCATCAGGAACAAAAGATTTTTCAATAGCTCTTAATTTAGCACTATTATTCAAGGTTTCAAAACCAATATTAACAACTTTATCTCCATCAAGTGTACCAACAAAGAAATCTTTAGTATCAGGATTATATCTTAAATAAATCATGTTGACTAAATCAGAATCTGGATAACGTACAGCAAATGCAAACCATAATGGTTTCCATACTGCTTGGTGGAGACTTAATACATTTTGACTATATAATGTGCCTCCAAGTACTTCATAAAGACCATCACGTGCAATTACAGTATCTTGACCATTTAAGAAAGCATATCCTGCATCAGTTAAAGCTAATACATCAACATTATCTCTACTAATTTCAATACCAAACTCTTTGAATATTTCTTTAGCTTTATTAGCTGCATCAATACCTATTTGTTTAATTTCATCATCTGTTAATTTATCATGATTAATAGTACCAGAAGTTGCTCTTGTAGCCTTAGGAAGGTTTAAAGATAAGATATATTTTAAATCTAAACCATGTCCGTCAATACCATATTCTGCCGGTTCACCATCATAAGTTACATTTTCAGTAGTTCCCATCAAGTAATTGTATTGTTCTTGATTTAAGCCTGTAAATTCATATAAGAAATCTACTAAATCTTCAGGGTTTTTATTGATTTGTTTAATCCACCATGAACAGTATTTTAATTCTTCTAAACTTCCAGCATCAGGATTGATTCCAGTTTCTTTAGTGAAAAGTTTTTTAAGTTTAGCTGAATCAAATGACATGATGATTAAATCACCAGTTTTTGTTTTTGCATTCCATTTAATAAATCCAATCATATTTTCAGTAGCACCAGTGTTAGTGGTGTTCATACCAGAATATCCAGTTTTACCTATTGTATCATCTAAGAAGAATAATGCAGCATCATCATCAGATCCACCAGGGACACCTAATACTTTATAAGCAGTAATATCTCCTGGAGAACCAACTCCTCCAACACTAGTTTCTTGTTCTGGTGGATAATATTTCAATAAAGCTTGGATAATACTATATCCTCCTAAAGTACCTTCACAAATATGACCATGGAAAGCAGCCTCTTGAAGTATTTCTCTTGAAACACCAGCATTCCAACCATTTGCCAAACTTGCAAAAGCCCATGAATTTTCGCCAACAATTGCTTTGAAATATTTATTCCAGTCTTTTTTAGACATATCTTCAGAAATAGTGCCTAAATATGAATATTCGGTAGATCCATTCTGAAAAATAATTGCTCTTAAATCATTTCCTTTTTTAATAATAAAAGCAAAGTCAACTGGATCAGTAGCACTTTGGCGTAACATTATTACATTACTGTAAGCTATATCCCCATAATTAACAATTGCTTCCATTGCATCTTCACTAGTTTTACCATGATACTTTGCAACACCGGCTGTAGTGATTACAAGAATATCATCTGCATTTTTAAAATCTAATTTCTTATCTGCAATTGAAGTTACCTCTTCTCCTAATTTATAAGCATCACTTGCTTTTAAATTAAAAGTAATAAGATTATTCAAAATAGTAGCATCAATCATTTTTGTTTCAGTACCATAACCTGCAGTCATTGCACTGATATTTAAACTATTTCCATTAAAATTTTTTATTGTTAAAATATAATTCCTAGTATCTACATCAAATATCTTAGTATAATTAAGATATTTACCATTTGATACTACATAAAAATCAGGAACTAATTTATTTGCATCATTTTTATATTCATAATTAACCTTTACATTTACTGAAACTGAATTAGACCCACCAGAAGATAATTCATTAGAACTACTTTTAATTAGTTGTGAATCTTGCTCAGTTAAAGTAATTTCTGGGATATCATTATTTATATTAGATGTATTTTGATAATCAGAAACAGTATCATTATTTTCTGCAGATACAGCACCAATCATAATCATTAAACATGCAATTAATGACATAAACAAAATAACCTGTTTTTTAATAATATCACCTCCAAAATCTAGATATCCTACATCATGTAGAACATCTTTATTATGTTTTTGAGTAATACTTATATATATGTAGTTATTAATATTTTTATAAAAAATATATAAAAAGTAATACTTATTAATTAAATAATTATTGAATTTATAAAAAAAACATTAAATATAATCTCATAATCCTTTTTAAACGAATATATGCCGTTATTTAATATAAATAATAAAAGTAATACTCAAGGCATTTAATATAACTCCAAATGAATATTTTATCATATAAAAAACATATTGAATAAATTATTTATAGTCCCATAATCCCTTTTAAACGAATATATTCCATTATTTTTAAAATAGTATTATGAATACAAAAAGTAATACTCAATGTATTTTTTAATATAACTCCAAATGAATGCAGTATTAATAAAAAAAAATAATTTTAAAAAGAATTTGAAATTATTATTTTAAAAAAATAATTGAAAAAAAATATAAAAATATCATAAAAATTAATCATTTGTTTAATTAGTAATACTTTTTAATAAAATACCATAGAAAATGTAATACGAAATACTATTATATAGTATTACTTCAAAAAGTATGATGAAATCAAAAAAGGTGATAATTTGCATTTACCTGATGGAATTATAAGTTTTGAACAAGCAGCATTCTACTGGATTATAACATTAATAATCATTTCAATATTTTTTTATAAGTTCTCTAAAGATGAAAATAAAGAAAAAAGAATTATATCAATAGCACTTTTTAGTGTATTTACAATGGTTGTTACTTCTGTTTCTGTTCCATCCCCTTTAGGAGTTCCAATCCACTTCTTTTTAATACCATTAGTGGCTATTTTATTAGGTCCATTATCTGGCACAATTGTTTCATTTATAACCCTGATTATGCAAGTATTAATTCTAAATATGGGTGGAATAACATCATTAGGTGCAAATTTCCTCGTAATGGGTTTCATATTATCAATTGTAACCTATTGTTTTTATAAATTATTCATTCAATTAAATGAAAAAATGGCAATATTTGGATCAACAATCATTGGAATAATGTTTGCAACATTTGGACAGGTAGTCATTTTACTAATCTCAGGTGCAATGAACCTTGACATACTACTTTCAACATTAGTTCCATTTTACCTATTTATTGCATTTATCGAGGGATTTGCAAATGTAATTATAATAACTAGTATTGAAAAAACTAAGCCCCAAGCAATCGAAATAAATAGAATTTAAAGGAGATACTATGAAATACTTAAAAATATTAATTTTAATAATTGGACTAATAATAAGTGTAACAGCAGTATCCGCTCACGGAGTTGATGTGACCGCTGATACCATGGTTGTTGCAAACGACACTAACGGAATACTCGTTAAAGACATTGCAGAAAGCAATGGAATGAACATCAGTGTGTATAAATTCACATCTAAAGATGAAGTTTCACACATTTTAGAACACTCTATAAACAACACAAACAAAAGAATATTACTTGTAGCTTATCAAGATGAAGGTAACAATTTCCTAAAAGAGCATAAAGAACTATCCGATAGGATAATAATTGTAGATGATGTCAATAATGATACTATACTTGATGGACTCCAAAGTATAATGAATGCACCAGTAGAAAATACTCAAAACAATAATAGCTTCGGATTACCATTAGTGATGGGTATAATAATAGGAATTCTAATTGGTGTTGGATGTGGAATATTCCTCATGAAAAAAAAGAACTAATCTAAAAGCCATTTATCCCTACAATTTAATTAACATAAATTAAAAAACTTTATAACCTATTATTATTTAATTATTAAAGTAAGTGATAGAATGGTTTTTAGAAGATGCCCACAATGTGGTTCAACAAGTGATGATAAATACGGTTTTTGTATAAAATGCGGAAGGGAATTTGCAAAAATAGAACAAACAGAAAATTCATGCCCATTATGTGGATATGAAAATCCTGATGAAGCAGAGTTCTGTGTTAAATGTGGTACCCCACTCATTTTTAAAAATAAAACACAAATAAAACCAATAGTCATAGAAAAAGAAGTTGTTGGTGAAGCACCTGTTCAAAAAGGCAGTAACTGGACCAAATGGATTATAATATTTGGATACATCTTTTCAATTTTAGGTGGGATTTTAGGTTTAATTCTTGCAATCTACCTAGTTACAAGAAAAGATCCTAATGTTAGAAAACACGGAATTATACAACTTGCAATATTCGTATTTTACATCGTGTTGATTGGAGCACTATATTTAACTGGATCCATCCCAGCAGATGTACTCAGCAACTATCAACAGCTAATCGCTGGAAACTTTACCATTCCTTAATGGTAAATACATCACAATAGCCCCATCACCATTTGTATAATAATTAGGGACAGTCCTATCTACCTTAAAATTAAATGTTTTATAAAACTCAATCGCACCATCATTATTCTCATTTACTTCCAGATATATTGTATCAAGATTAATGAGAGATAATACAGAAATAGCCTTTATAAGAAGTTTAGTTCCCGCACCTAAACGCCTATAATCTTTATCAACAGCTATTGAAATTATATGGCCACAAGATTCATACTTAATCCAAAACATAACATAACCAATTACATAACTATCTTCTTCTGCCACTAAAAAACCAATGCCCATTTCATACAGTTGTTGAAACATTTTTATCCCGTAAGACTGATCAAATGACATGTTTTCTATTTCAAAAACTCTTTTTAAATCAGTTGGACAAAATTTTCGAATAATCATAATAACATTAACTATACAAAACAATGTATTTAATAATTTGGATATATTAATATTAATTGAGGATAACTATGTGGCAAGATTTTGCGGATTATATTTTAAATGAAATTGGCTCAAAAGAAGTCAAGATTGCAGAAATTGGAATTGGAAAATTTAATAAGGTTTCAGAAGAACTCTCAAAAATGGATAATATAACACTCATTAAAACTGATATAAATCCAAATGATGACAATATAATCAAAGATGACATTACAAATCCAGATATCAGATTATATGAAGATGTAGATATTATTTATTCAATAAGGCCTCCAAGCGAACTTCAGCCACACATTATTAATCTTGCACTAAAAATAAATTCACAATTAATTATAAAACCACTGACTAATGAGGATTTAAACAGCGGTAGAACCAAGATGAAATTGAAGAATTATAAAAAAGCAAGCTTTTATGTTTTAAGGTGATTCAATGGAAAATCAACTAGCAGCATTTAAAACATCACTTGATGGTTTAAGCAAAAATGAAGTCATAAGAAGACAGAAAAAATACGGTTTAAATGAGATTGATGAGGAAAAACCAACTCCATTAATAATTTTATTCTTATCTCAATTTGCTGATATCTTAATTGCATTATTAATTATTGCAGCAATTGCATCTATGATAATTGGAGACTTTATAGATGCTGGTGTGATATTACTTGCGGTTTTGCTTAACACAATAATTGGATTTATTCAGGAATACCGATCAAGGAATGCAATCAGCAATCTTAAAGATTTAATAGTTAAAAAAGCTATTGTCAGAAGGGAAAATGAAATACAAGAAATTAATGCAAGTGAACTAACCATTGGAGATATTGTAATTCTTGAAGAAGGAAGTAAATCCCCTGCAGATATAGTGCTAGTTAACAGTAATGATTTAAATTGTGATGAATCATTCCTTACAGGAGAATCTGAGGCTATTTTAAAAGAAATAGGTGACGAAATTTATATGGATTCCAATATCATTTCAGGTCATGGAATAGGGATTGTAAAAAACATTGGAATGGGAACAGAAATAGGAAAAATTGCAGGAATAATTCAAGAAAAAGAAGAAGAAACCCCTCTTGAAATAAAAGTTGGTAAACTTGGAAAAATATTATCCGCAATTGCTATTATAGTCTGTATCATTGTTTTTGCTTTAGAATTATTGCAATGTGTTGGACTTGTTGAAACATTCATGACTGCTGTTTCACTTGCTGTTGCAGCTATTCCTGAAGGTCTTCCAGCTGTTTTAACATTAACTCTTGCATTAGGAATGACTGAAATGGCATCTTCAAATGCAATCGTTAAAAGATTATTATCAGTAGAAACTCTAGGATCATGTACAATAATATGTAGTGATAAAACTGGAACATTAACTGAAAATAGAATGAGTGTTGTTGAAGAATATCTCTTAAATAAGGATAAAACACTACTAATTTCAAAATTATGTAATAATGCTACAATTAAAGATGATAAAGTAATTGGAAACCAAACAGATGGTGCTATATTACATTTTGCTAAAGGCTATGAATCATCACTTGAATGTATTGATGAAATTCCACTTAACAGCAATCGTAAAATGATGACTACTATCCATAGATTAGATAGTAAAAATGAAATCATTTTATCAAAAGGTGCTCCTGAAATAATTCTAAATAAATGTAAATATATAGACAATGATGGAAACATCGAAATTATCAATGCTAAAACAAAGGAAAATATATTAAACAAGATTAATGAAATGAGTGAAAAAGCATTGAGAGTAATAGGATTTGCATACAAAATTAATGATGAAACTAAAATTGAAGAAAATCTCATATTCACAGGATTAGTTGGACTAATCGACCCTCCAAAGCAAAACGCTAAAAAAGCTGTTAGTGACTGTATAAATGCTGGAATATCAGTAAAAATGATTACTGGAGACCATGAAAAAACAGCTAGCGCAATAGCAAAAGATTTAGGTATATTAACAGAAAAAGGACAAGTAATAACTGGGGGGGAGTTAGAAGAACTCACAGATGAAGAATATATCTCCATAGTTGAAGATATTCAAGTTTATGCAAGAGTAAAACCTGAACAAAAAATGAGAATTGTGGAAACATTGAAAAGTTTAGGAAACATTGTTGCAATGACTGGTGATGGTGTAAACGATGCACCTGCACTTAAAAAAGCATCAATAGGTGTTGCAATGGGGGATGGAACTGATGTTTCAAAAGAATCAGCAGATATGATTTTACAGGACAACGACTTTTCAACAATTGTAAAAGCAATAAAAGAAGGACGTAAAATCTATGATAACATCAAAAGGTTTGTAAAATTCCAAGTATCAACAAATGTAGGTGCAATATTAACAATAGTTGGAACTTCCATTCTTAATTTACCATTGCCATTTAATCCCGCACAATTACTATGGCTTAATATCGTTATGGATGGACCTCCTGCACAAACATTAGGAATGGAAGGTGCAGAAAAAGATACAATGAAAAGACCTCCTGAAACAGGAGATATTCTAACAAAAAATACATTGTTTCAGATATTTATTTTAGGATTAATAATGGCAATCGGGACAACTATAATATTTAGTTGGGAGATTTATAATGGAGCAACAACTAAAAAAGCAATGACAATTGCATTTACATTATTTGTAGTTTATCAATTATTTAACGCATTGAATGGAAAAGCTAACTCAAATAAATCTAGCAAATATGTTTATCTGGGAGTTTTAGGATCATTCATATTGCAATTATTAATCATATATGTACCTCAACTACAAGTAATATTTAGAACAACAGCATTAAACATCACAGAATGGGTGATAATAATTATTGTAGCATCAACAATATTACTTACACAAAAAATAATGAATAAAGTGATAAAATGAAAATATTCCTATTAGGCGGTACCAAAGATTCAATAAATATCATAAAATTTATTAAAAAGAATTATGATGCATTTATATTGACAACTACAACAACAGAATATGGAGCTAAATTAGCTAAAGAAGGTGGAAGTGATGATATTATTGCTCGCCCACTTCCTAAAGAAGAGATAATAAATATAATAACAAATGAAAAATTTGATATATTAATTGATGCTACACATCCTTTTGCATCACACATCACACAGACAAGTACAAGTATTGCAAAAGAATTAAAAATTCCATATTTACGTTTTGAAAGACCTATCACCAACCTCAAAAATATTAATACATCAAACATTATATATGCAAATTCATTTGTTGATGCAGGAAAGATAATATCAAATGAGTTCAATCAATCAAATGTACTACATTTTGCAGGAGCTAACACAATGGAAGATGTTTTGAAAAATGTTTCTACAGAAAAATTCTATCCAAGAATAGTGAAAGTAAAATCCTCCATTGAAAAATGTAAAAAACTAGATATCAACCCAAATCATATTATCCCTATGACTGGTGCAGCAAGTAAAGAAGAAAATATAGAATTAATTGAAAAGTATGATGCTGGAATCATAATTACCAAAGAAAGTGGTGAAATTGGTGGAGTTCTTGATAAAATAGAAGCAGCAAATATCAAAAACATTAAAATAATTATGATTCAAAGACCACAAATAAAAGAAATAAATAAAAAAGATATTGTATCTAATTTAGAAGAATTAGATAATAAAATAAAAAACTTTTTTTAAAGATAAAAAATATATAAAAATAACGCCGAGACTGGGATTTGAACCCAGGCGGAGAGACTCCACAGGATTTCAAGTCCTGCGCCTTACCAGACTAGACTATCTCGGCATATGAAAAGGAATATTTAGAAAAAATCTAAATATCTATCCTTTAAGTTCAATTTCAATACTTACATTATCAGGAACGTTAATTTTCATGACTTGTCTCATAGCACGTTCGTCAGCTCCAATACCAACTAAACGTTTATGAATCCTGAGTTCCCATTTTTCCCAAGAAGCTTTACCTTCTCCATCTGGAGATTTTCTTGTAGGTACTACTAATTTTTTAGTAGGTAATGGAATAGGACCAGATAAGTCTACACCAGTTCTTTCAGCAATTTTTTTGAGTTGATCACAAACATATGCTAATTTTTCTGGGTCTGTTCCAGTAAGCTTAATTCTTGCTTGATTCATTTAGTATCCTCCAATAAAACAAAAAGAAAAGAAAGTAAATGATTACTTTCTAATTATTGTTTACAAACTTATTTTGCTGGGGTAACGTTAAGACATAATCCAGCTGCAACAGTTTGACCCATATCTCTGATAGCAAATCTACCCATTTGAGGGATTTCTTTTGCATTTTCAAGACACATTGGTTTGGTAGGTTTAATTTTAACAATTGCTGCATTACCAGTTTTTAAGAAGTCAGGGTTTTCTTCATCAACAGCACCAGTAGCAGGGTTTAATTTTTTAGATAATTCTAAGAAAGTACATGCTACTTGAGAAGTGTGACAGTGGAATACAGGAGTGTATCCAACGGTGATTACACCAGGGTGTTGTAAAACAACAATTTGTGCATCGAATTCTTTAGCAACAGTAGGAGCATTATCAGTGTGTCCAGCTACATCTCCTCTTCTAATATCGTTTTTACCTACACCTCTTACGTTGAATCCGATGTTGTCACCAGGTTCAGCCATTTCAAATACTTCGTGGTGCATTTCGATAGATTTAACTTCTCCAGAAGCTCCAGCTGGTTCAAATATAACATTTTCACCTTTTTTCATTACACCAGTTTCAACTCTTCCTACAGGTACAGTTCCTACACCAGTAATGGAGTAAACATCTTGAATAGGAATTCTTAAAGGTAAGTCAGTAGGTTTTTCAGGTGGAGTTAATTTGTCTAAAGTATCAATTAAAGAGTCACCTTTATACCAAGGAGTGTTTTCACTTGTTTCTTTAATGTTGTCTCCTTCAAATGCAGATAATGGGATGAAAGGCACATTAGCTGGGTTGAATCCAACAGTTTTGATTAAGTTAGAAACTTCTTCTTTTAATTCATTGTATTTATCTTCAGAGTAATCTACTAAATCGATTTTGTTAATTGCAACGATTAATTGATTGATACCTAAAGTTTTGGATAAGAAAACATGTTCTTTAGTTTGAGGCATTACACCGTCGTCAGCTGCAACTACTAAAACACCAGCGTCTGCTTGGGAAGCACCAGTGATCATGTTTTTAACGAAGTCTCTGTGTCCAGGACAATCTACTACAGTGTAATCATATTTTTTGGTGGAGAATTTTTGGTGAGCTAAATCGATAGTTACTCCTCTTTCCCTTTCTTCACCTAATTTGTCCATAACAAATCTGAATTTGTTTTCACCATCGTCTAATTGTTGTTCAGCGATTGCACCAGCTTTTAATAATAAGTGTCCAACTAAAGTGGATTTTCCGTGGTCAACGTGTCCAATAAATGCTAAGTTGATATGTTCTTTTTCTTTTGCCATTATAATAACCTCTTTGTAATATTAACAAACAATATCTATAAGCCTAAATGTTAGCTTAAATGTATTTTTATACTTTAACATATAAATATGTAATGTTTTTTTATAATTTTTAATAAAAAAAATATAAAAATTAAAAAATTTTAATTTTATAAATCTCCTAAGTAGTGGCTTGCAGGGAATGGTTCTGCAGATAAGCCTTTTCTTTGTCTGATTTCTTTTACAATTTGGTGTTGCATCTCACGTGGGAGTGGTTCAAATCCAGCGATTTCAGTAGACCATAAACATCTACCTTCAGCAGCGGATCTAATGTCACCAGCGAAACCAAACATTTCAGCTACAGGCACTTTAGATTCAATTCTTGCCATGTCTCCAGTTTCTTGACCCATGTTTACAATTTGACCTCTTCTGTTTTGGATTTCACGAGTACAGGAACCCATATAATCATTAGGAGTGTCAATAACTACTTTTTGCATTGGTTCAAGTAATGCTGGTTCAGCAAGCATCATAGAACCTAAAATTGCATTTCTAATAGCAGGTAATACTTGAGCAGGTCCTCTGTGAACTGCATCTTCGTGAAGTTTTGCATCATGGAGTTTGAATTTTAATCCCATGGAAATTTCATTACCTAAAGGACCATGTTCTAATGCAGATTCAAATCCTTCAATTAAGAGTTCTTTAACTTCATCTAAGTATTGAATACCACGAGTCATATTAAGGAAGATACTTCTGTTATGAACAGCCCATACTCTTCTAGCTTCTTCTTTTTCTAAACCATGTTCCATGAAGTCATTAGCTGCTTCTTTACCTTTAACTTTACCTTCTTTAATGTCACCATTTTGAATAGCATCGTAAAGTTCAGGTTCAATAGGTTCAACAGTAATGTAGAATCTATTATGTTTGTTCGGTGATTTACCTTCAACTTGTGGAGATAATTGTCTTACAGTTTCTCTGTATACAACAATAGGTTCAGAAGTAGTGATATCTACACCTTTTTCTCCAATTCTGTAACCAATAACTTCTAAGTGAAGTTCTCCCATACCAGATACTAAGTGTTCACCAGTTTCTTCATTAATATCAATTTTAACAGTAGGATCTTCTTTACCTACTTGTCTTAAAACTTCAATTAATTTTGGTAAATCTTTAGTGTTTTTAGCTTCCACAGCAACAGTAACTACAGGTTCAGAGATGTGTTCTAATCCTTCAAACTCAACAATTTTGTGTTCAGGATCACATAAAGTTTCACCAGCAATAGCACCTTTTGCACCAGCAACATATACAATGTTACCTGCAGGAACTTTATCAGTATTAACTCTTTCAGGTCCGAAATATACACCTACTTGTTGAACTCTGGATTTACCATGAGAACCAACAAGATATACTTCAGTACCTTTTTCAATAGCTCCTCCATAAACCCTACCAGTTGCAATTTCACCAGCGTGTTTATCAACAGATACATTAGTAACCATTACTGCTAAAGGTCCATCAGGGGAAGTGGTAACCATACATTCTCCAGCAGGAGAATCAATGTCACCATCCCATATATTAGGTACTCTGTAAACTTGTGCTTCTTTAGGAGAAGGTAAGTGTTCGACTACCATACCTAATAATACATCAGATAAAGGTACTTTTTGTGCTAACTCTTTTTGTTTATCCTCGTTACAATATTCGATAATATCATTAAAGTTAACTCCAGTCTCTTGCATAGTTGGTACATTAATAGCCCAATTGTGGTATGCAGAACCAAATGCTACACTACCATCAGTAAAATCTAATGACCATTCTTCTTTTTTATCTTCAGGAGCCATATTTTTGATTAATTTATTAGCTTCCATGTAGATATTGATGAATCTTTTTTGTAATTCTTCAGGTTCTAATTTTAATTCATTAATTAATCTATCAACTTTGTTAATGAATAAAACTGGTTTTACATTTTCTTTTAATGCTTGTCTGAATACAGTTTCAGTTTGAGGCATAATACCTTCTACAGCACAAACTACAACTACTGCACCATCTACAGCTCTCATAGCACGAGTTACGTCCCCACCAAAATCAACGTGTCCTGGAGTATCAATTAAGTTGATTAAATATTCATTTTCTTTATAATCATGTACCATAGATACGTTAGCTGCATCGATAGTGATACCACGTGCTTGTTCTTGTTCATCAAAATCTAAGAATCTTTGATCACCAGCAAGTTCTTCGGAAATCATTCCTGCACCTGCAAGTAAGTTATCAGATAAAGTAGTTTTACCATGATCAATGTGAGCACAGATACCAATGTTTCTGATTTGATCAGGTTTATACATTAATTCTTTAATTTTTGCAATCATTTTGTCTCTTCTACTCAAAATAACCACCTAAACATTATAATTAGTGTGCTGCTTTAGCAACTCTTTCTTTCTCTTCAGCTTTTCTTAAAGCAAAGCTTCTTGAATCTTCTTCAGATGCAAGAATCAATTCATCAGCTAAACATTCAGCAACAGACTTTCTGTTTTTGAATGAAGATTGTAAAGTACCTCTAGTTAAGAAACCTAATGAAAGATCAACTCTTCTTTGTGGGGAAATATCTACAGCAACTTGATATCCAATACCACCATATTTAATACGGGTAGTTTCTTCACGAGGTGCAGTATTTTCAACTGCTTTAACTAAAACTTGAACAGGATTTTGTTTAGTTCTTCTATTAATAATTTCTAAAGAATCTTTAACAATATTATAAGCTTTATTTTTCTTACCAGAGTTAAGATGAGTCCTCATGATTTTATTCATTAATCTTTCAACAATTGATACTTTAGATTTTGCAAACTGTCTTTTTACATGTCTACCAGAAGTATGTGGAACTAAAGTTTCATCTAAGCAGATATATTTTACTAAACCTAAGTCCTCAACTTTTACTTCATCGAGATCCCATTTACCAAATAATTTACTCATAAATATAATCCCCTTATCTTACAGGTTTTTCTATTTTTCCACTTACCATTTCTGATAAAGCTACATTATTAACTTTGGAAACTTTCCAACGAACCCCAGGAATATCCCCCATGGATCTTCCAGATGGTCCACCAATTCCTTCAATCATTACTTCATCGTGTTCATCAATAAATCCAATAGCTCCGTCACCTGGTGCAAAAGCAGTTAATTGTTTACCATTTTTAATTAATTGAACACGTACACATTTACGAATAGCAGAGTTAGGTTGTTTTGCTTCTATCCCTACTTTTTCGATTACAATTCCTCTAGCTTGAGGAGCTCCTTCAAGAGGGTCTGCTTTAACATCTAACCTTAAAGCTCTTCTTTTGTAATCTACATCTTTCCACTTAAAATTTTGTCTATTCTTTTTAAGTTTTTTTGCAGCAAAAAGTCCTGGCATAATTTTTCCTCGAATTTTTTTTATCTTAAAAATATATCAAAGAATCCACCGCTGCGATTTATACTATACTCAATAGTACAATCTAAATTCTAAGATATTAATCAGTAAATAATAATTATAGATAAACAAGTTTATCTAAAAAGAAGATATCCTGAAATAATATTAAAAACCTTGACAAAAAGCACACATAGCCAAGTTATAAACAGTACAGATATCTTATGATAATTTATATATTTTAACCTTTATAAAGGTATGTATTTTAGATATTAATAAATAAAAAAAGTAATTTTTAAAAAAAATAATAAATTAAAATAGCTAAAAAGCTATTTTAAAATAATATTATCAATATTATGTTGTCTATTAGCTAATAATTTCGCTCTTTCAATATTGATTCCGTTTTTACCGATAGCAATACGTTTGTTGGTATTGTCTGCTGTGACAATAGCTATTTTTTCACCTGACTGTCCTTGACTTATTTTAACAGACTGTAACTTTGCAGGGGATAAAACATTTTTGATAAATTGTATTGGATTGTCATCTAACTCAATGATTTCAACACTTTTATCTACTGCTCTTTGAACTTTAGAAACGGAACTACCTCCTTTACCAATAGCAAGTCCCATGTCACCATTCTTAACAATGAATGTAACTTTTCCATGTTCATCATCGATAATGCAATCTTTAACCATTGCTCCAGTCATGTTTTCGAAAAGAGCTATGAATCTAATTTCATTTGCACTAAGTTTAATAGACACTTAAATCTACCTCAAATCATCTAATATTGTAGAATCTCCTGGATCGTTAACGATTAATGTAGCAACTGTAAAAGGTTTACCACAAACAGACCCTAAATCTACGCTAGTTCCATCATATATGATAGATGGAATTTCGGAAAGATTTGCATAATATTCAACATCTTCAATAATATCTTCAGGAGCGTTAGCAGCAACAACAACAAGTTGTCCTTTCCCTAATTTTAAAGATTGAATTGATTTTTCAGAGCCTAAAATTACATCACCAGTATCGACAGCTACTCTGATTCCTCTATCTACGTCCATCATCTAGCCTCCTATTCATTTTTATAATCCATTTTGATACCGACAGAACCGGTACCAAGAGGTATTGGTTGTCCAATAATAATATTTTCGATGATACCTGTTAAATCATCCACCTCACCACGAATACTTGCGTGAAGTAAATGTTTACCAGTTTCTTCAAAAGCTGCACGAGCTAAAACACTTGATTTTTCACCACTGATACCATGTCTTCCAATGGACTTGACAACACCTTCGGAAGTCATAATATCTGCAACTAACATAATATGTCTTACATCAACACTAAGACCTTGTTCAGAAAGGGTTTTTTGAGCCTCATTAATAATTGATCTACGAGCTGCTTCAATACCCAAAACTTGACCAATTTCATGAATATTGTTAGTGGTAGTTCTTATTTGGTCAATACCTTCCATACTGAGAACTTCTTTAAGATTAGATCCTTCAGTGTGGATAATCCATTCATCATCACGACGAATAATGACCCTTCCAATATTTTTAATACCACTAATTTGCAAGTCCCGGAATTTGTCTGCTAAGAGACGAAGTTCCCTGATAATAAAATCAGAATCCTTCTTATCAATGGATAAAACAATATTATCTCCATTAATCACAGATTTTTTAAAGGTTTTTGAAATTTTTGCATCAATTTCTCCTCTATCAAGTCTTTTTTCTGCAATTTTCTTATTATCCAAAACTGCTTCAACTTCCATGGTTCCATAGTTTAAATTGAAATCTAAAAGAATATCATTAATGGTACTTTTACCAATCTTATTAGCTAAAGTTCTAACGAATTCTTCATCATCACGTTTATCTTCAGTGAAATAAATATCCATGGTTGGAGTTTTGATTTTTTCCCTAGCATCCACAATTTCAATAAGTCTTGGAAGACCTAATGTTACGTTTAACTCAGTTACCCCTGCATAGTGAAAAGTACGCATAGTCATCTGAGTACCTGGTTCACCTACAGATTGTGCAGCTACTGTTCCAACAGCCTCGCCAGCTTCAACGTGAGCTCGGTCATAGGCTTGTTTAAGTTTAATTATGAGTTTACGTAACTCATCATCAGTTAAATCACTACTAATATAATGTTCAGCTAAATCATTGATATAACTATCTGCAAAATTAATACCAAGATTTTCGGTTTCATTAATCTCAGCAATCATATCATTGATTTTAGTTATAATTTCATCCATAGTTACACCTATTTACCTTCCATTCTAATTTCATCTATAAGTTTGTCTAAGTTTGCTGGTTTACCAAAGTCAGATTTTGCTGGATCCACTCCATCTTCACCAAACATAGTTTGAATAACATTACCTTGGTTATCAGTAACAAGTCCAGTAGATTTAACTTGTAAGTCTTGTAATGCATTAACAAGTCTTCTTTGCATGTAACCAGATTGTGCAGTACGAATCGCAGTATCTACAAGACCTTCTCTTCCCCCCATTGCGTGGAAAAAGAACTCAATTGGATCAAGTCCAGACTTATAACTTGAGTGAACAAATCCTTTTGCTTTTGCACCTAACTCACCTTTTTTGAAGTGAGGTAAGGTTCTACTAATGTATCCTCTTTCAATACGTCCACCCCTAACCGCTTGTTGTCCTACACAAGCAGTAATCTGAGTAAGGTTCAACATTGATGCTCTTGCACCAGTACGTGCCATTACTACAGAGTGGTTTTCTACAGCCATTACATGATCATAAGGATCATCAGGATATTGTTTACCCATGTTAAGATAATGTTCTGCAATTTGACCAGACATATCCCTAGCTTCCCCAAGAACTTGCATAATTTTCATCTCTAAAGTTTCTTCGAGACTTCTACCTGGTAAAGCTTCAAGATAACCTTCTTCAAAAGCTTGAACAAGTTTATCTACTTCATCCATTTTATTTTGTAAATGCTCATTAATACGGTCTTGAGCTTCTTCAGGAATTTCTTCATCATTTAATGAAGTAGTAATTCCAGTTTTCATAATTCCACAGATAGCAAGGTCAGTAGACCTATCTAAGAATTCTTTAGCTCTTCCAGGACCATATTCTTTAACAATTTTATCTAAGATTTTACCAGAAAATGATCCATATGCACTTTCATCTATTGCACCTTGTACGAGAATACCCTTTTTAATAACAACTTTAGCATCTTCAGGTGGATAAACAACAGGACATTTGGAAATTTCAGCACTATAAGATAAGTTTAAATCATTAGGTAATAATAATGAGAACAATTCTTTACCAGTCCATTTTTCACCTTTTTCCTTGTAAATAAAGGATTCTTCGTTTTCATCAGGACCATACTTTAAAATCCATTGGTTAGATTTAAACTCAGGGATTTTAAGATGAGATTTTCTGATAATTTGTAAAGCTTGCTCTTCAGTAAATTCAACACCATCACGAGTTAAAAGGTAAGCACCTGAAATGTGATCGTGAATAGCTCCAATAATTGGTCCTCCGAACCTTGGAGATAAAATATGTTCCTGTACACGCATTAAAGATTTTGCCTCAGCACGAGACTCATCAGTTTGGAAAACATGCATGTTCATTTCATCCCCATCGAAATCCGCATTGTATGGAGGACATACGCATAAGTTTAACCTAAATGTTTTATATGGTAAAACTCTTACTTCATGTGCCATCATACTCATTCTGTGAAGAGAAGGTTGACGATTGAATAAAACCATGTCCCCATCTTTTAAATGTCTTTCAATAATGACACCAGGTTCTAAGTTTTCAAGAATAAACTCTTTAGTCTCATCAGTAACTCTTCTTTTCCTATCTCCACTAATTACATAGTTTGCACCAGGGTGTACCTCAGGACCATTTTCAATGTATGTTCTCATTTCATCAATATTCCATTCATTAACATACACTGGCACAGTCACTTCTTTAGCAATCATTTCAGGAACACCAACTTCATTAATACTGATGTTAGGATCAGGTGAAATTACAGTACGAGCAGAGAAGTTAACCCTTTTACCTGAAAGGTTAGATCTAAATCTTCCTTCTTTACCTTTTAATCTTTGTGTTAATGTT
This sequence comes from Methanobrevibacter sp., assembly GCF_051877095.1. Classification (GTDB taxonomy): domain Archaea; phylum Methanobacteriota; class Methanobacteria; order Methanobacteriales; family Methanobacteriaceae; genus Methanocatella. The sequence goes on from NZ_JBJEIO010000001.1 coordinate 164,528, forward strand.
TTAAGTGGCCTACCTGATCTGTGTCTTGCAGGTGGAACTCCACTAGCCTCATTATCAAAGTAAGTAGTTACATGATATTGTAATAATTCCCATAAGTCCTCAACGATTAATTGTGGAGCACCTGCTTCCATGTTTTCAAGTAAACGTTGATTAATACGTAAAATATCTACTAACTTGTGAGTTAAGTCATCTTCAGAACGTTCCCCAGTATCTAAAATAATAGATGGTCTTACAGTTACAGGAGGCACTGGAAGTACAGTTAAAACTAACCATTCAGGTCTTGCAACTTCCGGATTAACACCTAAAACAAAAGAATCTTCATCAGAAATCTTTTCTAGTCTTTCACGAACTTCAGAAGCAGTCAATTTATAATCTTCAGTTAAGTTATTATCATTAATGACTGTTTTGAAAATATTGTTCAAACGAGTATTGTTTACTTCATAAGAACCATCTTCATCTTCCAACTCTAAAATGTTAAGAAGATAATCAACATCATGTAATCTTTCAGAAAAACGCTCTAAAAGATTACTATTAACTAATAATTTATTTTGGAAATGAATATCCTTATTTTCAACAAGTTCACTAGCTATTGGTCCAATTTCTTCAATAGTAATTGAATCAGTACCATTTTCCTCAAAGAATACTTTCTTAAATTCATAAAGAGGATTAATACGTTGAACAAGTGAAACAGGCTTATCTAAACTGATTTTATCTTGAATAGTACCACAATGAGGACATTCTTCTCCTTCTTTTTTAGCTTCATTATAAATCTCTTTGAGAATGCCTGAAATACTCTCATTTTGAGCTTTAAGTTCAATAATCTTTTGAGTGTATTCATCAATTTCTTCATCAGTTAAAAGAGTACGGCCACACTCATTACAAGTAGAACGTAAAATTTTATGAATAACATCCCCAAAACCAACATGAATAACAGGTCTAGCTAATTCAATACTACCAAAGTGTCCTTGACAAACCCCACCTTTAGATCCACAAGTCCTACAAACTAAACTAGGATCAATAATACCTAAATGAGGATCCATTAACCCTTTATCAATAGGAAAACCATCATCACCATAAGTGTCAGGATACTCAACAGTGACAACAGACATCTTACGAATATCATCAGGAGACATTAAACCAAAATTAATTCTCTCAATTTTTTTAATAAATGCTTTCATGTATTTGCTCCTTTAATAAATTTAATTATGCTTTGTCTCCTAAAACTAATTTAGGGAAAATACATAAACTTTTAAGTTCATCTAATAATAATTTGAATGCATATGAAATTTCAACAGGATATGTTTCCACATCACCACAAATTGGGCAGTATTTTTTATGTTTGCTAGTATCTTCTACTGCTAACATACCACAGTTTTCACATACTACTGCTTCATATTTATCAGATTCATCCAACAATCTTTCTTTTAGAGTCAATGCTGCACCATGTGCAATAAGACAATCCCTTTCCATTTCTCCAAATCTTAAACCACCTTCACGTGCTCTACCTTCAGTAGGTTGACGAGTAAGAACTTGAACCGGTCCTCTGGAACGAGCATAAACTTTATCAGTAGTCATATGATGTAATTTTTGGTAATATGCAACACCAACGAAAATTTCTGCATCTAATCTTTCACCAGTTACTCCACTGTATAATGATTCACATCCTGCAGATTCAAATCCATTATCAAGAAGTAATTGTTGGATTTCATCTTCAAGTGTTTGGTTAAATGGAGTTGCATCAACTCTTTCACCTTCAAGACATCCAACTTTACCAGCAACCATCTCAAGTACTTGTCCAATGGACATCCTAGATGGAATCGCGTGAGGATTAACAATTAAGTCAGGTACTACACCAAATTCTGTAAATGGTACATCTTCTGGAGATAAGATCAAACCAATAACCCCTTTCTGACCGTGTCTTGACGCAAATTTATCACCAAATTCAGGTTGTCTTGTATCTCTTACCCTAATTTTAGCTAATTTAGAACCTTCAACAGTTTCAGATAAAAGAACTGCATCAACAATACCTTTTTCACCATGTCTTACAGTAATAGATGTTTCTCTTCTCCTATCTGCAACGCTTCCAAAGTTTTCCTCTAAGAATCTTGGAGGAGAGGTTTTACCAATTAATACATCACCGGAAGATACATATGATTCTGGATTTACAACACCATCATCATCTAAGTTTCTGTAAGCCTCTTCAGATCTATATCCTTTAACATTTTTGTCAGGTACTTCAAATTTATCTACTTGACCACCAGCATATTTCTTCTCAGATGTATCATATGCTCTGAAGAATGATGATCTTGCAAGACCTCTTTCTAAAGCTGCTTTGTTAATAACCATTGCATCTTCCATGTTATATCCTTCGTAAGACATTAAAGCAACAACAAAGTTTTGTCCAGATGGTCTTAAATCATAATTAGTTGAATCAATAATACGTGTTTTAACAATAGGAGTTTGAGGATGATGTAATAAGTGAGCCCTAGTATCAGTACGCAATGCATAGTTTGATACATATAATCCTAAAGCTTGTTTTGTCATACCTGCTTCCATTGTATTCCTTGGAGAAGAGTTATGATCAGAGAATGGGATAATTCCAGCACAGATACCTAACATAGTAGCTGGGTCGATTTCTAAATGAGTATGATCTTCAGTTAAATCAGCTAAATTCATTGCAATATATGAATTTTCTTCTTCTTCAGCATCCAAATATTCAATAAACCCACTATTGATTAAATCATCCCAGTTTAATTTACCATTAGCAACTTTATTTATATGTTCTTCTCTTAAAAGAGGAATACCATCTTTAACAATGATTAAAGGTCTTCTTGCTCTTCCAGGATCATTAAAGATATATATCTCGTGATTTTCTTCATAATAGGTAATATTCATTTCATGAGATATTACTCCGTTCCTTCTTTTTTCCCTCATTTCATGAGTAAATGTAATAGGATCTTCACAATAACCTAAAAGTTCCCCATTAATATAAATTTTAGTTTGAGAATGTTTCTTATTAAATACAGGAACCTGATTTTCAACATGCTCAATCTCGTTAACATCTTCAACAACTTCATCGAGGATTTCCTCAACAGGTTCAATTATCTCTTCGGAAATTACATCTCCTGTTAAGTCAACTTCTGGAAAGTCTTTTTTATAAGATTCCCATTTAGCTCTACGTTTATCTTTCTTAAATGGAACGTTTAAACTATCATCAGCTTTTAATTCATCACTATCAAAATAAGATTCTATGAATTCAGCATGATAATTAATTTTTTCTAATGCTTCCTCATCCTCAGCGAATTTTTCTTTTAATTGGGTAATAATTGCATCAACTTCATTAAAAGGAGCTAATTTTTCAAAACCAAAATAATAAAACGCCTTTTTCTCTTCAGTTTCAGGTTTTTTATAATCTACAGACAACATTCCACATCCTTAAATCATTTCAACATCCATTTGTTCAATGACATCAATAATTTCTTGTTCATCAGAACCTTCTGAAATATTACACAATAATGCTAAGTTCTTTACCAAACCACAGTTAGGTCCCTCTGGGGTTTCATTTGGACATATTTTACCAAATTGAGTTGGGTGCAAATCTCTTGCTTCGAAGTGAGGTTGACTTCTAGTTAAAGGAGATACAACACGTCTTAAATGAGAAAGAGTTCCCATATAACTTGTCCTATCTAAAAGTTGACTTACACCAGCTCTTCCACCAACCCAATTTCCAGTAGCAATTGCATGTTTAATGTTTTCAGTTAAAACATCACTACGAACTGCTTGCTTAATTGAAAGATCTTTACCACGAGCAAGGCTCCTTTCAAGTTGATAGCTCATATCTCTTGTTAAGTTAGTAAAAGCAACTCTGAATAAATCTTCCATTAAGTCACCAGATACTCTAAGCCTTTTATTAGTGTAATGATCCTTATCGTGTGGCTTTCTTTTTTCTTCAATGACTTCTAATAACATTTCAGTCATTTCAGCAAGGTAAATGGCTTTATCATAACATCTTTCCTCTTCAATACCCATATGAGGTAATAAATAACGGTTGACAACATCCTTAGCACGTTTATAACGATACTCTTTAGGCATGTTTTTAGCTACCCTATTCCCAATATACTTAATAGCAGCATCTTGTAAATGTTGTCTTACTTCGTCCATGTCACCATTTTTGATGATACTTTGATCTATGAATTTATCCAATTCTTCTTGAGAAACTTGGATATCATCTGCAATCATCATCTGGAAGTTATTATCATCAGAAATAGCTGTGATTATTTCTTGATCAGTAGCTAAACCAAGAGCTCTTAATAATACAACTAATGGAATTTCTCCAGGAAGATATGGGAAAGAAATCCTTAAAAACGCTTTGTTTTTACGTGGTTTTTTATATTCTAAGGTAATTCTAGCTCTAAAACCACTTTTGATTGAAGTCACAACAGCCTTAGCATGTCTCTCTTCAACTTCACCAAGACGTTCAAGAATAATTTTATTCGGTGCAATTTCTTCCATTGTAACAACAGCTCTTTCGGAACCATTTACAATGAAGTAACCTCCTAAATCTTGAGGGTCCTCGTGTTTTGCTATTAATTCTTCATCATTTAGACCATTAAGATGACAAATATCAGACTTAAGCATAACTGGTAATTCACCAATATACACTTCCTCTAATGGGTTGTCTTCTCCTTCTTCATTTAATGCCATTTCAAGATACATATCTGCAGAATAATTTAAATTCCTAAGTCTAGCTTCAGTAGGGTCAATAATACTTCTAGAACCATCAGCTTCTTTATTGGATGGTTTTTCGATACGTATTTTCCCAGTTTTTAAAGTATACTTACCATCATCCAAAGAAATAGGCTCAGTAATATCAATAATATTTTGAATCCTATTATTTACAAAATCATTGTAGGATTTTATATGATGGTCAACTAAATCGTATTTATCGAAAAATGCATCAACTAATTTCCAATTATTCACTGTCATGAACATCCTCCAATTACATAAACGCAATAAAAATAATTAACTAAATAAAAATAAAAAGGAAAAACCTAATAACTAAATCATTTAATCATTATTCTTAATTTACTCCTAACTATCTCATTTAAGATAATTCCTCTCAAACTAAGTTCAAATTTATTATAATGAATTTCCAAAAAAAACAAAAAAAATACAGAAATTAAATAATATTAAACTTCACTAATTCTAAATTTATATCATTCTTCAACGATTCTATAAGTAACAAAAAAACCAGCAGTTTCACTTTTACGAGTTATTCTTAAAACATCACCTGGTTTAGCACCAATAGATTCTGCAACAGGATCATTAACTTTAATTTTAGGAAGATTCTTAAAATCGTAATCTACATCACTAAATTCATTTAAAATTTCTTCTTCAGTCATGATTTCATGCTTTGGTACAAGCATATGCTTTTGAATATCGAATTCACTTTTCAAAATAATTTCCTCCAAATAGAAAAGTTAAAATATAAAATTAGAAACAGGCCTGACGGGAATTGAACCCGCGGCCGCTTGGTTAAAAGCCAAGCGCTCTGCCAGACTGAGCTACAGGCCTATGATATACAGATACTATTCAAGTTCGAAGCGCCCTGGCCGGGATTTGAACCCGAGTCGCGGGCTCGACAGGCCCACATGATAGCCCCTACACCACCAGGGCATAGAATCTCAAACAGTACAACAATACACTATTCAATTATTATGTTTCTCATCATATATAAATGTTTTGGAAAATCATATTGCTTTCTAAATTTTTCATATTAATGAAAAATAAATAATTGACAAATCCCGCCTGCCGGACTTGAACCAGCAACATTTGGATCTACAGTCCAACGCTCTGCCAAATTGAGCTAAGGCGGGTAAATGGGTCCGCCCGGATTTGAACCGGAGTCTCAGGCTCCCAAAGCCCAAAGGATCGACCAAGCTACCCTACGGACCCACACACATATAAGCATGCAGATAACATACTAATTATAAGTATATACAAAGTAGTATATAAATGTTTGCATAATTTAATACATTTATGAAAAAATTATGGAATCAATATAAAATTAAAGCCCCGGACGGGAATTGAACCCGCGACCACGAGATTACAAGTCTCGCGCTCTACCAGACTGAGCCACCGAGGCATAATCCAATATTGAATAACAAAATTAATTTTATTAATTATCATTTAAATAGTTTACTATAAAATAGCATAATCTCAATAAAATTTAAATAAAAGAAAATTTATAATTAATAATCATGATAAATAATGAAACCAGATTATTGAACAACATTAAAGAGAATTTAATTAAAATCAAAGAAAAAAATGCATTAACTCATTGTATTACAAATTCCGTGACAATTAATGATTGTGCAAATGCTATTCTTGCAATCGGTGGATCACCATTCATGGCAGAGGATAGCGAAGAATTAGAAGAAGTTGTAACAATAGCAGATGTATTAGTAATAAATATCGGAAAATTAAGTAAAGATCAAATTAAAGCAATGAAAATTAGCTGTAAAAAAGCTAATGAGACCAAAACACCAATCATTTTGGATCCAGTAGGTGTTGGAGTAACTGAACTTAGAAATAAAACAACTATGGATATAATTGAAAATCATGATATTACAGCAATTAGAGGAAACATAAGTGAAATTAAAGCTATTGCAAAATTATCTGGAGTTTTAAATGAAAGTAACACTGCAAAAGGCGTTGATGTTAATGCAGATGATATTATAACAAAAGAAAACATCAAAGTAAATGGTGAATGGATGGCAGCATTAGCTTTGAAATTAAATACTGTGATATTAGCAAGTGGACCTATCGATATTTTAACCGATGGAAAAACAACAATAGCTATTAATAATGGAGATGATATGATGCCATTAATAACAGGTAGTGGATGTATGTTATCCTCAATTCTAGGAAGTTGTATTGCTGGTTCAAATCCATTGGAAGGAAGTCTTATTGCAATTTTAGCAATGAACCTTGCTGGTGAAAAAGCAAGAGCAAAAGTGAATGAAAAAGATGAAGGTACTGGTTCATTTAGAACTTATTTAATTGATTATTTATACAAAATTAATAGTACCATTTTAATTAACGAATCAAACATTATGATATTATGAGAAATATAGATTTATCTCTTTACCTTGTAACCGATAAAAGTAGTGATGTTGAAAAATTCTTGAAAACCATAGAAGAAGCTATAAAAGGTGGAGTTAGTGTAGTTCAAATTAGAGAAAAAACTTCCGAAACATTAGACTTCTATAATTTAGCTTTAAAAGTCAAGGAAATTACAACAAAATACAATGTACCACTAATAATTAATGATAGAGTTGATGTAGCATTAGCTATTGATGCTGATGGTGTACATGTTGGTCAAAGTGACATGCCATGTGATGTTACAAGAAAATTAATCGGAAAAGATAAAATTTTAGGAGTTTCAGCAGCTACAATAACTGAAGCTAAAAAAGCACAGGAAGATGGTGCAGACTACATCGGAACAGGAGCAGTATTTCCAACTGTAACCAAAGATGATGCACCCTCAATTACAAAACAGGACTTAAAAAAAGTTGTTGAATCTATTAATATTCCAGTAGTTGCAATAGGTGGAATTAATCATAATAATGCATTTGAATTAATAGATACTGGAATTGCTGGACTATCTGTAGTAAGTGCAATAATGAATGCAGAAAATCCTAAAAGAGCATCTGAAGAATTATTAAAAATTATTCATAAAAAATAAAAAGTAAAAAATTATTTTTTACTATTTTTTAAAGCTTCTACTGCAGCTAATTTTTTACCAGCTAGCATACTAATACAAGCTCCACCACCACTACTTACATGACTCATTTGATCTTCACATCCAAGTCCAGCAGTAGCTGCTGCAATATGTCCACCACCAATAATTGAAAAACCATTAGATTTTGCAATAGCATTAATTAAATCTTCTGTTCCCATTGCAAATTTAGGATTTTCAAATACTCCCGCAGGACCATTAGCAAATATTGTTTTTGCATCCCTGATTTCTTTTGCATAAAAACCAATTGTTTTTACACCTATATCAAAAATAGCTTCATTTTGGATTTCATCACTATCCACATCTACTCTTTCACCATCAATTTCGCATGCAACATCAATAGGATATTTTACTTTATCTCCAAATCTTTCAATTAATTGTTTAGATTTTTCAACCATATCTTCATATCCTCTACTAATGATAAAATCCCTATTTACTTGACCAATATCTGCACCAGACGCCCATAGTACAATGTTTCCAACAATACCTGTTGTTAAAATAGAATCCGCAGTTCCATTACTTAATACATTCTCCATAACATCAATAGAATCATCAGGTTTCATTCCACCAAGTAAAAACACACATGAATGCTGTACATTATCCAATGCATCTTGAATTACAGTTAGCTCCTTTTCCATTACACGGCCTGCTGCTGAAGGAGTATCAACAGTGAACCCAACTAAAGAAGCTTGAGATCTGTGAGCAGCTGCAAATGCATCATTTACAAAATAATCAATCAATGGAGATAAATGTCTAACAAGCAATGTTTTTGATTGCTCAATCGGAGTTCTTGAAAGAGATTCCTCAGAAAAGAAACGTGCATTTTCAAGAAGGAGAATTTCATGAGGTTTTAAATCACGAATCGCTTCTTTTGCAACATTAGAAAATAAAGAATCAATGTATTTTACTCTTAAGTTTAAAATATCAGATAGAGCATCAGCATGTTGAGATAAAGTTGTGAAATCCTTTTTACCAGGACGGCTTTGGTGTGCGAGAAGCACTACTTTAGCACCTTTACTAGATAATTCCTTAATGGTTTGAGCATGTAACCTTAATCTAGTATCATCTAAAATGATTCCAGAACCAGGATCTACAGGAGCATTAATATCAACCCTTACAAGGACAGTCTTATTTTCAATATCAAAATCATCAATTGTATTAAATTCTACCATTTTCTCACTCTATAATTTACTTACCAAGTCAAGTAAAGCATCTTTCGGACTTTCTGCTTTAATAATTCCTGATGCAAGTAACACTCCATCAGCACCTAAATCCATAGCAGCTTTCATGTCATCACCAGTAGTAATTCCTGCACCACATAAAACCTTAATTTTTTTATTAATGGACTTAACTTCTTTTACAGTATCTTCAACAACTTCCGGTTGAGCTTGAGATACAGGTATTCCAGTTCCAATAAGTTCCGGAGGTTCAACAGCAACAGCAACTGGATTAAGAGCTGCAACGGCTTTTGAAGTTTCAATATTATTAGTACATACACAGGATTCAATTTCATAATCCTTACATAATCTTACAACTTCAGCAATATCTGCTAACTTCATCCTATTTTCGGAATGATTGATTAAAGTTCCACTAATTCCTGCATCAATTAATGTGTTAATCAAATTAGAACCAGTATGCCCTCCAGGAGAAATAGGATCAATGTGCTGAGCAAAAATTGGAAGTGAAGTTTCTTGACTTAATCTATAGATATCTGCTGTTTGAGGAGCAGCAACCATAGTAATTCCAGATTCATCAGCAGCACTTTTTAAATCATTTGCAAGTCTTAAAGCTTTTATACCACTTGATTCCAAATAAGTTTTATAATTTAATATAACAATTGGTGTATCCATAATAATCCCACAACAACTATTTAATAATAATATTTGATTAACACTATTAAATAAATTTTTGATTAAAAATTCTCTTTCTGAATAATTAGATGTATTTTCCTAATATCATATCAGATACAATTCTTATTATTTTAAATATTTACAATATAAATTGTTCTACTATTTGAAATAAACCATGAGTTTAACCAAAACAAAGATTAATATCATCTAAAGTCAACTTATTATACTCCTTTTCGACATTGTAAAGAGCAATCATTAAATGACTGTTATCGTTTATCATGAGTTCATTAAATTTTTTAAATTATGAAATTCCATTAATCTATCTAAAATGTATTTACATGACCTCTTAATGATGTCTAATTAAATTTAAAAATTTTAAACCTTTATCTTCATGACTATTTCCACTATTAGCAATTTCAATGTATTTCCCTAATGTTTCGGAGTTTTCCATTCCTGAAAAGAAATTTAAATCTTTCAAAAATAAATTGTTCAAATGCTCTTTCAATTCCAAAGTATTATTAAATCTAATATATCCTTCATAAGGAGTAGTCTTTCTAGTGTTCCCATGATTTAGTGGAAATGGGTTTAAAGACCAAAAACCTTGGATCATACCAACTCTTTTTAAATGGTCTATTTTTTTACAAAAGCCATTAAATAATGGAGCATTCCCTATAACAATAATAGGAATTTTTGATGATTCATAACTTGAAACCCTTATACCAATGCATTTACCAATAGCCTTTAAAATAGAGTCTGAACATGTGAAGCTTGGTCTTCCCTGATGAGTCATGAAATCTCCTATCTCAACAATCTTATGAGAATCTTTAAAGTATTGCCAGTTCCATACAATTGACATTTCAACCTCAAAAATGATTTTCACATCACTTGCCTTTAAAATTTTCTTATTGGAAGTTGAAATAACAAGATCTGCTGGAGAAAGTGAAGTAATACCCAATGAGGGAATTCTTGCCTGCCTGACTAAAAATAAATCATCACTAACTATCAATCTTTTAAATAATTCAAAAACCCAATTCTCAGTAAATTCATCTATTAGTAAATTTCTTGACTGCAATGTTGATTTTCTGCCTTTATACCCCTTCGGTAAATATGCTAAATATCTACCATCATCTGCTTTATGAAATAGTTGAGAAGGAAATGCAACTTTACTTGAATTAATAAAAAATAATTTTTCTTGATTTTTGTTCCATAATCTCATGATAAAAATTATAATTATTAAACATATAAATAGTTTTAAAAATTATAATATAATATTGTTCAATGAATATTAAATTTATACTCATATTGAAAAATGTATATATAACCAAATCTAAACATAAAAATAATATGTCATTTAACGAAACACAAATTAGAAAACTAGAAAAAAGTGGATATAGATTTGTAGGTAATCATGGACATGCTGCTGTTAAAACTTGTCATTGGACTCGCCAAAGCATAGTCGATAAAGGAGTTTGTTATAAAGAAAAATTCTATGGAATCCAATCACACAGATGCCTTCAAATGTCACCTGCAGTTCCAAATTGCCAACAAGAATGTGAATTCTGTTGGAGAGACTTAACATATACCCAAACCGCATGGGAAGATGATGAGTATGATGATCCTAAAACAATCATTGATGGAGCAATTGAAGCTCAAAATAATTTGTTATGCGGATATTATGGAAATGACAAAGCAAACAAAAAGAAATTAGAAGAACTTAAAAAGCCAACTAATGCTGCGATATCCCTTGCAGGAGAACCAACTCTTTATCCAAAAATTGATGAACTAATTGGTGAATTCAACCACAGGAATTTTACAACATTTGTAGTGAGTAACGGCCAATGTGTTGATAGATTAAGAAATCTAGAAAATGATCCATACCAACTATACCTTTCATTAGATGCTCCTAACGAGAAAATATTTAATGAAGTATGTAGACCAAGAATAAATGATGCTTGGAACAATTTAAATGAATCACTTGAAACATTATCTAATTTTAACTCACGTACATGCATAAGGAATACTTGTGTTAAGGGAAAAAATATGGAACAACCAGAAGAATATGCTAAATTAATAAAAAAAGCAGACCCTGATTATGTGGAAATAAAAGCATACATGTGCGTTGGTTCATCACGTAATCGCCTAACCCTTGACAACATGCCAACATTTAATGAAATCAAATCCTTTGCAAAAAAAATAGGTGATGAATGTGGTAAAGAATTAGTAAATGAATCTGAAATTAGCCGTGTTGTTTTACTTGAATAAATTACAAAATTCACTCACTTTTCTATTAATTTTATAAAATCAAAACAAGGAGGTTATTTGCCTTCCTGTTTTAATTCATTACAAAGCTCAACAGCTTTTTTAGCTGCTTTTTCCATTGAAGTTTCAAATGGAATTCCAGCTTCTTCTAAGATTTTTTGACCTTCTTCTTCATTTGTACCAGTCAATCTAATTACAATTGTAACTGGACGTTCAGATTGCTCTAAAGCTTTTACTACACCATGAGCAACATCATCAGCTTTAGTAATACCACCTAAAACATTTAAAAATACTACTTTAACTGGTTCATAGTTTAATACAATATTTAAAGCTTGTTTGATGACTTGTTCTGATGCTCCACCACCAATATCTAAGAAAGTTGCTGGTTCTCCACCGTTAAGTTTAATCATATCCATAGCAGTCAATGTTAAACCTGCACCATTACCAATAACAGCAATATCACCATCTAATTGAACAAAATCAACAGCTTTTCTTTTATAATGTAATCTTTTAACTAAATCTTGATGTCTAAATAATGAATCATTCTCAACAACCAGTTTAGCATCACCAGCTATTAATCCAGAAGGAGTTTCAATTAAAGGATTAATCTCAGCAGTGTCACAATCATACTTTGTAAATACATTATACAATTTCCAAATTATATCTCCTAACGGAGAAATCAAATCAGAAGAAACACCCATTTTACGTGCAATTTCACGTGCTTCATAAGGTAAAAATTCAATTAAAGGGTTTGGATAATACTTAATAAGCTTTTCAGGATTTGTTTTAGCCAAATTTTCAATTTCAATTCCACCTTCCTTACTTGCTATAATAACTGGCCTTCTAGCACCTCTATCTACAGACACAGTAACAAAAAATTCATTAAGGATATCTGCTTTTTCTTCAACTAATAAATGTTTTACTGTTTCACCTTTAATCTGCATCCCTAAAACTTCATCAGCTACTTTTAATGCTTCACCAGGATTATTAGCAAATTTAATACCACCAGCTTTACCTCTTCCACCAGTTAAAACCTGTGCTTTAATAACAACAGGAATACCCATCTCTGAGGATATTGTCATTGCCTCTTCAGGAGAATAAGCAACATGTCCCTCTAAAATTGGAATTCCTTCCTTATTAAAAATTCCTTTAGCTATATTTTCAAAAAATTTCATTATAACACCTATTCCGCTAGAGCGTATCCTGCTTCAAAAGCACTGATATTTTTCTTTTCTGTTCCTTTAGGAACACTTACTTCAATGGCTTTAATAGCTGCTTGTTTAGATATTACTCCAGTAATTTTTGTAATAGCTCCAACCATAACAATGTTTGCTACAATTTTAAGTCCTATTTCATCAATAGCAGTTTTAGTAGCAGGAGCTTCATAAACTTTAATATTATGCTCTTCAATAAATTCTTTAACATCTTCAAGATCAGTTGTTCCAGGATCAACAATTAAAGTTCCATTATCTTTTAAATCCACAATATATTTAATTAAAGCCTCATTAGACATTGCAACTAAAATATCTGGATTTTGAACTTTAGGATAATCAACAGCAGTATCACTAATTACAACCTCACATTTAGAAGCTCCACCACGAGCTTCAGGACCATAGGATTGGGTTTGGACAGCTTCCTTACCATCAAAAAGACATGCAGATTTACCTAAGATAATACCTGCAAGAATAATTCCTTGACCTCCAAAACCACAAACTCTAATTTCAGTTCTCATATTATCCACCTATAACTCTGTTTCGTATGCAGAATTGATAATAGTTTTATTACCGGATTTTTCTACACTTAATTTATCAATATTTTCAGTAAATTCATTTCTTTGAGTTTTAGCAAATTCACCAACGACTATTTTTCCTTCTAATTCTTTTGGTCTCATTCTATCTGCAGCAGATTTAAATACTGTATTTGCTTTCATGACAGCAGCCATTGCAGTAGGAGTTTTAAGTTTATTTTTACGACCAAAATAAGTTGGGCATTGAGTTGCTACTTCGATAAATGAAAATCCTGGATTTTTTAATCCATCTTTAATGGAAGTCACTAAATTCTCAATTTGAACAGTAGTCCATCTTGCAGAATAAGTTGCACCAGCAGCAGCAACAAGTTCTGCTAAATTAAATGGAGTATCAAGATTACCATAAGGCGCAGTAGTTCCAAAACTGCCTTTAGGAGATGTAGGACTGATTTGACCACCAGTCATACCATAAATATTATTATTAATACAAATCACAGTTAGATTAATATTTCTTCTAGCCGCATGAATTAAATGATTACCTCCGATAGATGCAGCATCACCATCACCAGTAAAGACAACAACATCCAAATCTTTATTAGCTGTTTTTAAACCAGTTGCAAAACTTATTGCTCTTCCATGAGTTGTATGTAGAGAATCACATTTTAAGTATCCTGGAATTCTTGAAGAGCATCCAATTCCAGAAACCATCGCTATATTCTCAAAATCCATTTCTGCTTTTTCCATAGCTGCTAAAAATGCATTGATAATTGCTCCATTTCCACAACCTGGACAAAAGATATGGGGCAATCTGTCTTCTCTTAAATAAGGGAGAAATCTGTTTTGTTTACCTTCAGACATTTAGTTTCCTCCTATTTTATCAATTTCATCTAATATTTCATCAGGAGTTGGTAATACTCCTCCAATTTTACCAAACAAATGAACATTTTTATCTTTAACTACACGGTCAACTTCGTAATACATTTGACCTAAATTCATTTCTACAACAAGTACATCACTTGCATTTTTAGTTAACTCTTTAATTTGTTCATCAGGGAATGGCCATGGAGTATCTATTTTAATATAACCTACTTTCTTATCGGTCTTATTAACTGCTTCCACAACAGATCTAACAGGAGCACCATATGATACAATAACAATATCCGCATCATCACAGTTTTCACTTCTTACAGAACAAATTTTATCCATATTCATTAAAATCTTATTACAAATTCTTTTAACTAGATTTTCATGAGTTTCAGGAGTATTTGTATCAGGATACCCTCTTTCATCATGAGTAAGTCCTGTTACATGAACATTAAATCCATCACCAAATGCAGGCATAGGAGTTGTTCCATTTTCAACATTTTCAAATGGTAAATACTCATCAGTCTTTTCTGGTCTTTTTCTAGGGACAATTTCAATATTATCTGGAACAGTAATTTTTTCTCTCATGTGCCCTATAACTTCATCAGCCATGACAAATACAGGAACTCTGTATTCTTCAGCTAAATTAAAAGCTTTAATAGTGAAATCAAAGAATTCTTGAACACTTGAAGGAGATAATGCAATAGGTTCATAATCCCCATGTGAACCCCAACGAGCCTGCATCATATCCGCTTGTGCGGCCATAGTTGGCTGTGCAGTAGATGGAGATCCTCTTTGAACATTAACAAAAACAATTGGAGTTTCTGTCATGAATGCATAGCCTATATTTTCTTGCATCAATGAAATACCTGGACCTGAAGTTGCAGTCATTGATTTAGCTCCACCCCATGAAGCACCAATAATTGCTCCAGCAGAAGCAATTTCATCTTCCATCTGAACAAATGACCCCCCTACCTTAGGTAACTCACGAGATAAAGTTTCTGCAATTTCTGTAGATGGAGTAATTGGATAACCTGCAAAAAATCTACATCCTGCAGCCAATGCACCCTTAGCACATGCTTCATTTCCTTGAACAAAAAATTCCTCAGTCATTTTTAACACCTTTTCCTTTAGTGAATTTAGGATTGAAGTTAACGGTATTGCCATCTTTCATCCACCAATTTTCAGGCAAATCTACTGTTATTGCTTGGTCAGGACATGCAATTTCACAAGTACCACATTTATTACATCTTTCCTCAAATTTAACAAAAGGTAATTGTACACCTTTCTTATTAGTTTCAGAGGATATAGCATATACGTTTTCATGACACATGAATAAACAGAGATGACATCCTTTACACAAATTTTCATCAATAATAATCAATTTTTGAATCTCCTAATAATTCTATAATTAATTTATAATGTACTATATCTTTGTTAATAAACATTTAAATATTTTATGTAGAATCATGATAAATTAAAAAAAATAAAAATTTATTAGAAAAACAATACAACTAATAAACATGAAACATTTAACTACACCAATTACTGATGAAGACTTATTAAATCTTAATGTAGGAGACCAAATTACAATTTCTGGAACTATCTATACTGGTCGTGATGCTGCTCTTCCACAATTAGTTAAACTTATTGAAGAAAACAAAGTACCTTTTGATTTAAATGGAAGTGTTATAATGCATACTGCTTTTAGCGATGCAGGAATTGCACCAACAACAAGTAGCAAAGTAGAAATCGAATCAACAATACCCTGCCTAAGTGAAAATGGAGTTAAAATTCACATTGGAAAAGGAATGCTAAGTGATAAAACAACACAAAAACTCGATGAAAACAATTCTGTTTTTGCAGTAACGCCACCTGTTGCAGCATTGCTTACAACTAAAGTATTAGAAAAAAAATGTGTTTTATTTGAAAGTGAAGGAATGGAAGCTATGTTTGAACTAAAAGTAGAAAACATTCCTGCAATTGTATCAATCAAAGATGGATTAAAAATCCAGTAAAAAAAATAGTTTAAGAAGAATAAATCTATTCTTCTTCATCATTAGATTCTTCTTCTTTTTTCTCGAATTCATCAACGAAATTAACTTTGGTAATTTCTTCAATGTTATCCCAGATATCTTTAGCTATTCTGAATCTTGCAAAGGTAATGTCCATGTAAGATTTTTGATCAAATTTAGCCATTTCATCTAATTTGATGTTTGCAACACCATCAACTATGTCAATTTCAGTTTTGTCAATATCTACGTTAGGATTAGAATAATGTAACTCAATCATACTTTTAATTTTGTCTTCTTCATCATCAATGATTTCAGTTACTTCAACATCATAAATTAAATCTTTTCCTGCTAATTCATGGTTGAAATCAACTTTTACTCTTCCACCGTTTACGGTTAAGATTTTTCCAGATGCTCCTTCAGATTGAATTCTCATACCTGGGAAAGGAGTCATGCCTTGTTTTTTGAATTCTTTCATAGGCACTAATTGAACCATCTTAGGATCTCTAGGACCAAAGGCATTATCAGAATCTACTTCAACATGTTTAGTGTCGCCTTCTTCTAATCCAATAATAGCTTCTTCAATAGCAGGTAATAAATGATTTCCTCCTACAACAATAGGAATTGGTTTATAAGTTTTGTTTTCATCAAAGAGTCCTGCTTCTTGTGCAATTTCATCATAAGTAGTATCAAATACTTCATCAGTGTCTTTAATTTTACCGGTAAAATTTACTCTTACAAAATCTCCGTTATCTACAGCCATAATAAATACGCTCCTAATAATTTTGATTAAATAATTTTGTTAATAAATATAGTATTAGTATCAAGTGAAATTTTCTCTTCACACTAATTTATACAGTAGGTAATTATGTACTTTTTAGTTTATATATTATACTATTAAAAGTATTAAAATATACAAAATCCAAAATTTAATTTATAATATATACTCAACATGAAAATAAAAAAATAGATTTATGCTATCAAACATCAATTTTGAGTATGAAATCAATATTTTTTTGTATAGAGTAAATTCATTAAAAAAAAATAAGATTTGATAAAATGATAGCTACATGCTATCAAATTAAAAAAAAAAACATTTATAATTTGAATTGTTTTGGTGGTTGACCTGAAAAATCAGCAATAGTTGCATTACCTGAAATTGTAAACACTTCAAATGTTGGATTTTCAGGATTTTCATATAAAGATTTGACTAATTCATTAGAATCTATTACTTTTTGTTTTAATTCTATGCTGTCTGTAAATTCAACTTCCCCTGCAATTCTTAACCATGCAAATTCTGGTGTTGCAACAACCATTTCACAGTTTGGATTTTCATCCAATTCCTTAAACATAGGTTTTGTGTTTGCAGTACAGAGATATGGTTTTCCATCTTCTTCAAAATAGAATAAAATAGGTCTTACTTTTGCATTTCCATCTAATCCACTAGTTGCTAAATATATTAAAGAATTTTCTTTTAAAAAGTTTATAACATCACTCATTTCTATCAATCCTTTTAATTTTGTAGTTAATAGTTTATCTAAGCTTATATAAACGGTTTTTGTAACTTTAAGGTTACCTAATAACTTTTTAGTAACTAAATTCTTCGTGCCCAATAATCAAATATTTCTGAAATTTCCTCATCAAAACTAATGGTCTTATCTTTATTTACAGGTATTGCTTGTGCATAATCCTTATTGAGTCTAATTAAAGTAACATTTAGATTATTATGTGTCATCTGCTCAAATGGATATCTAATGATTGTCGGAGTATTGAAACCTACACCAAGTTCCAAAAGAACTAATTTATCATCCTCACCTATTTTTTCTAAAAATTTTGAATAATTACCATACATTTCATGCCATTTCTCATCTTCAACAAAAAAGTTATCTTTTCTAACATTGATTTCCATATTACCTCCACAAACTGGACATACTGGAACTAATTCACTTGGAATCATACAGTCATAAATATTCCCAATAGCTTCAAACACTAATTCCCTATTTGAATACAATTTATCATGACACGCATTTTCACACTGTATAAGACCGTAATCTCCCTGAGTTGCGAAAATTCTTTTATCTTCAAAGCCATTAATCCAAAACTGGTGATCAACATTAGTAGTTAGAACAAAATAATCCTTATCTTTTACTAAATCAAGTAATTGTTCATATAATTTAGTTTTTCCAACTGAATATCTATTAACATAAACATGACGTGCCCAATGACCCCATTTCTCTTCCTGTGTTTTATAAGGATAAAAAGTAGCTGAATACATATCTTGAACCCCATATTTTTCAATGAAATCCTGAAAATTTTCATCAAAACGTTTACCAGGATATTCAATCCCTGCAGCTGTAGAAAAACCTGCACCAGCACCTATAAGCACATAATCTGCATTATTAATAGTTTTAATAGCATTATCCAATCTTAAAACAAATTTATCCATTAATCCTCATCTCCAAACAATAAATTTTTGTAAATTAAATAATCATCATTTGAGAATACATCAAAAATTACTTTTTCCAATGATGTTTAATTTTCGTTTAAATATTCTTCAACAGTATTAACTGAAATTTGAGCTGCTTCTCTTTGAGGAAAATTAAAAACACCTGTTGAAATACAGCAAAATGCAATTGATTTAAGTCCATTATGACTAGCTAATTCTAGACAAGACTTATAACAACTAGCTAACTTTTCACAATCTTCCTTACTAGGACTTGTCCCATAAGGAATAGCTGGACCTACAGTGTGAATAACATACTTTGAAGGTAGATTATAAGCACTAGTAATTTTTGATCTTCCAACTTCTTCATCATGACCCTGTTTGGACATTATTTTGTTACATTCTTGTCTTAACTGTATTCCTGCTGTGGAATGAATTACATTGTCAATGCAATTGTGCAAAGGAATAAAACAACCAAGTAATTTTGAGTTAGCAGCATTTACGATTGTATCAACCTTTAATGTAGTAATATCCCCCTGCCATAATACTAGTTTACCTTTGACTTCAGTAATATCTTCAACTGAAGTTAAATCCTTGTTTAAAGTTTCATTAGTTAAGAATTCATCTTGAACCTGTAAAAATTCATCAGACACATCTAAAGGAGGTCTAATATTCATAAGTGATCTCAGTAGTGACTTTTTGCCGTCAATATCATCCGGAATATTTATTTCTTCATTATGTTCATTACTTAAATACTTAATTAAAAAATCCAATTGCTGCTCTGTATTTATCTTAATCCCTCCATAAAAATCTTCAATAATATAAATTATAATCATACATTTAAATGATTTTTGTAACTAAAAAGGAACCAAGTTACTTGAAAGTAACCTAAAGAGTAATAAAACAATATAAACAGATTATAGGATATGGAAAGTAAAAAAATTGTCTGTCCGGTTGATGTGACTCTAAATTTGATAAATAAAAAATGGAGTATACAGATTATAAGAGATATGTTCTTTGGTAAAAAACATTTCAAGGAGTTTAAAGAAGATAAACCTAAACTAAGTAATAAAGTAT
The DNA here is from genome assembly GCF_051877095.1 of Methanobrevibacter sp. Taxonomy (GTDB): domain Archaea; phylum Methanobacteriota; class Methanobacteria; order Methanobacteriales; family Methanobacteriaceae; genus Methanocatella. The sequence continues at coordinate 184,581 of NZ_JBJEIO010000001.1, forward strand.
TGTCAAATTGCTTAAAGGACCTTGAAGAAAATGGTTTAATTGAAAAGGTAGTTTTGAATACAACACCTGTGACCACAGAATACTACCTGACAGAATATGGTAAATCAATGAACAGAATTGTCTATGAACTAGCAATGTTTACATCATATAATGAAAAAGACACCACATATTCTGATGAAGCTCGCAATGAATTAAAAAACACATTCAAAGAAGTACTCGAAATTGACTATTAATTTCTAAAATTTATAATATATTAAAATACTTTCCAAATGCTCTTTCAAAAAAATAAATATTAATTAAACCTATAACATTAGTCATGCAAAGAAAAGGGGTAGTTAATTTACCACTCCATGGAGGACACCCTCCAAAATGGTTATTCTCAAGAATGGTTGATTTATCAGGAGCTTTGGCTTCAGTTATTATTGAAGAATATAGTATAAACGAGTTTTTAAATAGAATTTCTAATCCTTACTGGTTTCAAGCATTCTCTTGTGTTTTAGGATTTGATTGGCATTCTTCAGGAACAACCACAACAACATTAGGAGCTCTAAAGGCATCACTAAGCCCAGAAGAACATGGAATATATCTAAGTGGAGGAAAAGGTGCAAAATCTAAAAAAACACCCCAAGGAATCGAACATGCTGGAGAATTATTCAATTTAAAAACAAAAACTACCGAAAAACTTGTTGAAACCAGTAAATTATCTGCTAAAATAGACAATTCATGCATCCAAGATGGATATACATTATACCAACATAATTTCTTTATTACTGAAAAAGGAGATTGGGCAGTTGTCCAACAAGGCCTAAACACCGATAGCAAATATGCTAGACGTTATCATTGGTTAGGTAGCGAAGTTGAAGAACTATTAAACAATCCCCATAGTGGCATTTCCTGCGATAAAAAAACACCAAATACACTAAATATGTCCTCAAAAGATAGTGTGGAAGCTCAAAATATAAGTGTGGATTTAATAAATGATAATCCTAATCACTTAAGACAATATTTTAAAAGAAAAGATAATCAAATGCTTTTAGAAGATTTTTCAATGCCCCAACATCACCCTATTCTTGACATGGATATTTCCGATAAAGAATTTGAAGTTTTAACAAGAGCTTATGAAATACAACCTGAAAACTATGAAGAATTGATTTTACTTCAAGGAATCGGGCCTAAAAAAATAAGAGCACTAGCATTAATATCTGACTTAGTTTATGGTGAACCTGCAAGTTGGAAAGACCCCGTAAAATACAGTTTCACACACGGAGGAAAGGACGGTTTTCCATATCCTGTTGATAGGGAAGTTTATGGCAACTCCATTCAAACAATAAGAGATGCTCTTGACCAAGCACGCATAAAAAAAGATGAAAAGTTAAAAGCCATTAAAAGACTGGATGATTTTATATCTTAACGATTTTCATTATGAATATTGACATTTTTTCCATGAGCAGTTGGAATAACTTCCAATACTGGATTTTCAAACTCCAAATCAAACTCTTTTCCATCCATCAATAAATGCTGAAATACCGCAAGTGATGATACTTCAGAATGAGGTTGAGTTGTAACAGACACATTCCAATCAGCAGCTTTATAAACACTTCCAGGAACTTTAGAACCACCCACAACGATTAAAATATCACTACCATCATCCCTTATTTCAGGAGCAACCTCATGAGCTTGTGATCCATACATAGTAAGATGGACAACCTTACCACCATCAGCTTTCCATTTTTTAATTACTCCCATGTAACTTTCAGTGTATTCTATTTCAAAATTTCCACCAAATCTTGAAGCAGTATCCCGTACATTTTCCATTAACCTAGTGTCCCTTTCACCAGCAAGATAAATCTTGCTTGCTCCAAATGCACGAGCAGTTAAACAGACATGAGTAGTAATCCGAGTATCCCTTTTTAATCTATGATCTAATCTTAAAACATTAACATTCATAATATCAGCTAATTAACTAAATTGTAAAAAATAATGATTTAATATTTCAATTTAAAAATATATAATAATTTGCTTGATTTGATGAAGTTATCACTTAAAATGCAAATTGAGGAAAATGTAGTGAGTAAAATAATTGAAAAATGGAGGTGAACCATAAGTGATAACTCATCAAAAGTACTATGAAAATCTTAATTAATAAATCAATCGCTTAAATCACCAGAATATTAATTTTAAATTGTAAAATTAAATTATATGAAATATAATGCAATTACCATAAATAACAATGCAAATAAACGTCCAACTTCATTACTCATTCCAAGAACATCACCATTAGCTAAAACAAAATTACGCTTTGCAACAGTTGCTATAATAAAACCCCCAACAATAGCTCCTAAAACACCAACAATACCAACTAAATCACCTAATAAGAATGCGATACATGCTATGAGAATTGTTGAAATTAAATAATTAACACCATTAGTCTCTTTAATAAAATAACTTCCAATTCCGGGAACTAACGGCTTTGATAAAAGTGCAGTAGTTAATAGAGAAGTTTTAGCTGCCATTTCACATATAATAATACCAACTATGAAATTATAATCCAAAAGATTATATAATCCAGCAATAGTAAGACTTGCAACTAAAAATAATGTTGCAACACCCCCTGCTCCAACAGATGAATCTTTCATTACTCCTATTTTACGCTCAGGATCACCATGAACCATTACACCATCAGCCATGTCCATTACACCATCCAAATGATTATATCCTGTAATTAGCATTAAAAAAGCATAGACAATGACTGCTGTGAAAAAACCATTTAAATGTAGAAATTCCAAAGACACATATCCACAAATAGCTGCTAATATTCCAATAAAAATATGCAAGAATGGCCAACACCAAGTTAATTTAGTCATGTATTCTATTGAAGTGTAGACATTGATTGGCAATATTGTTGAAAATGTTAAAAGCCCTAAAAGGGATCTAATAGGAGAGAATTCCTCATCATCAAAGTAACTATCATCTTCCATATTTATTCCTCAAATATTTTAGACATACACCCTGCAATTAAACCTGCAAAAATATCATCAAGCATTGGAGGTAATCCTGCAATAATTCCAGGTTTTGCTTCATCATATCTTTTGAAATTAAAAGTTGCTTTTGTTCCTGCAATTTGATTTGAAATAGCTAAACCCAATACTTCATCAGTGTATAAGTAAGCTGGATCATCACTTACATCAACTTCCCTTATGCGATTTCCAGTCAAATCTTGCTCAGTCCTCATTGCAGCAATGAGCAGTGCAATAACATTTATATCTGTCAATGATTTAAGAATTTGTACCTCCATTTTATCTTTAAGCTCTTGAGTTACTTCTACACCCTCTACAAGCTCCATACCAGCATCTACTAAATCTCCAATTAGGATTCCCTCAGCTACGAAGTAATCAAGAATTCCAAATGTTAAATCAAGATATTTAAATGCATCTTCCAAACTTATTTCAACTGCATCCTCAATTTTTATCTTCAAATCATCCCAGTCAATTTCATTATATTCGGCATTATTAATGTCCAAATCTTGACTTGGAGATACATTAGTTAAAACTGCTAAAAAATCATTAGTATTAAGTATATTTTGAATATGAAGAGGTAAACACATGTTTGCGAGTACTTTTGCCTTAATATTAGTCACTATTTTAAATATCTTAAGCAAATCTTTTGGAGAAATTACCTTATCAATATAAAGTATGTGACTTAAATTGATTCTTGCATCAATAAAACCTTTCTCTGAATTTGCCACTTTTAAATATTCGGTGAACTCTTCAATGCCAACATCATTCTCCATAAATGTAAAAACAGTTAAATCATCATATGTATTCTGAAAATATTCAAGAGAATCTACTGACTGTGCAATGTAAGCTCCTTGAGAGTGGTTAAATGCTTCGGCTTTTTTAGCAGTAGCTCTAAACTCATCTTTAGCCTTTACAATATTAACATTTTCTACAATATCAATCCCGTCACTTACTGTAAAATCACTGAATGCTAAGAAGTGATTTGGATTATTTATGCAAATCCCATAATCTTTTTTGGTAACATTAAATCCCATGAGATAATATATATTAATTATTTAATTTAAATTTATATTAATAACCTAAAAGGACATATCATTATGACAATTATTATCGACCCACAAGGAAGTGGAATTGCTGGAAATATGCTAATAGGAGCATTTGTTGATTTAGGAGCAAATGCCAATGAATTAAAAGAAATTATAGAGCAAGCAGCAGAGAGTTTTGGAAAAGTGGAAGTTACATTTGAAAAAATAAACAAAAAAGGAATCTCATCAACTTATTGTCACGTAAAAATGCTTGAAAAAAACCATTCAATCAACTATCCTGATTTTATTGAAAGAATAAATAATTTAGATTTAGATGAACGCGTTATAAAAACTTCAATTAATGTATTTGAAAGAATAGCAATTGCAGAAAGTAAAGTTCATGGAAAAACTCTAGATACTATTCATTTTCATGAAGTAGGTGCGAGTGATGCTGTGGCTGACGTGATAGGTTCCATCTATGCATATTATAGCTTGAATTTAGACAATCAAAAAATCATTGGCCTTCCAATAGCAGTTGGTGGAGGAAGAGTAAATACAGCTCATGGAATCATACCTGTTCCAGCACCAGCAGTAGTAGAAATCCTAAAAGATGCAAAAATGATTGGTGGACCAGTTTCAAGCGAACTTGCAACACCAACAGGTGCAGCAATTTATATGGAGATTTGTGATGAAATAAAAGAATTCATTCCATTAATTAAAACCAAAAATACAGGCTATGGAGCAGGAAAAAAAGACTTTGACCACCCGAATGTCTTAAGAATCATTGAAAGTTCAGATATTACAGAAAATGACATGATAGATGTTATCGAAACAAATATTGATCATTTAACTGGTGAAGAAATTGGATACTTATTTAATAAACTCCTAGAAAGCGGTGCAAGAGATGTTTCCATAACTCCAATGATTATGAAGAAAAATAGACCTGGAAACCTCCTTAAAGTAATTTCCAAAAAAGAAGATAGAGAAAATATCCTTGAAAGTATTTTTAAAGAAACTGGAAGTTTAGGCATCAGAATAACGCCCAATATACACAGAGGAATTTCAAAAAGAGAATTCAAAAAACAAACATTTAAAATCAACAATAAAAATTACGAAGTAACCTTTAAAATAGGATATTTGAATGGTGAAATAATTTCCAAAAGACCAGAATATGAAGATCTAAAAAGAATAGCTGAAGATAGTGGGCTTCCCCTTAAAAAAATAAGTGAGATGATTAGATGAAAAAAGCTATTTCAGTTATGTCTGGAGGCCTAGACTGTACAGTTGCAACAAGTATTTTTGCTAATACACATGAAATCCATGCAATAACATTCAATTATGGTCAAAAAGCAGCTGAAAAAGAAATTGAAGTATCAAAAAAAATATGTGAAAAGATGGACTGGACTCATGAAGTAATTGACCTTCCTTGGCTTGCTCAAATCAGTACTTCCAGCTTAAATACTGATGAAGAAATTCCTGAACTTACAAACGATGATTTAGATAATATTAAAAAAAGCCAAGAAAGTGCAAGTAGTGTTTGGGTTCCAGCAAGAAATACTGTTTTTACATCAATAGCATTATCCTATGCTGAAAGCATAAATGCAAGTGCAATAATTGTTGGTTGGAATGGTGAAGAAGGTGCAACATTTCCAGATAATTCAAAGGAATATATGGAGAAATTCAATGAATTAATAAAAGAAGGATCCCCAGAAAAAATTAAAATTGAAGCACCATTAATAAATTTAAACAAAGAAGAAATAATTAAAATAGGTGTTGAATGTGGTGCTCCAATAGAATTAAGTTATTCTTGTTATAAAGGAGATGAAACCCCATGTGGTGTTTGTGAAAGTTGCATGAGAAGAAAACGAGCATTTGAAAAATTGGGATTAAAAGACAATTAATTATTAATATCCTTTCTTTTTAAATTTCTACAAAATTAAATAATAAAAACAATTAAAGTTTATACCCACAATTCGTACAGAAAGCATCACCATCACCAACACGACAACTGCATTTAGGACACTTTAATTCCACTTCAAGCTTATTTCCACAAGAAAAGCAAAATTTATCATTACTACCAACAGGAGCACCACAATTTGTACAAAAGTTACTTGGAGAATTTGTACTAATTGTACTATTATTTCCAATTACTGGTCTTGAATAAAAATCCTCTTCTCTTTCAATTTCAATAATCAATTGTTCCATTGTAGCTATTCTCTTTGAATCTGCAGGATGTGTTGAAAAAAAGTCATGCTCGTTAGAGTTCTGTCTTGACATATCTCTCCAAAATGCAGGAATATGTGAAATATCATAACCTGCCCAATGGATAATCATCATACCTAATCTATCCGCTTCAAGCTCTTGATCTCTTCCCCAAGGATTCATTAAGAAAAATTGGGATCCAATGCTTGCAACATTTGTAGCTACTCTTGTTAAATCACCTAATCCTCCGAAACCCAAAAGATCCATTGCAAAGCTACCAATCCATGCTGCAGAAGTAACTGCATTTTGAGTATTTTGGGCACTAATCCGAGTTCTAGAATGATCAAGAAGTGCATGAGCCATTTCATGACCTAAAATAAATGCAATCCTTTCTTCAGTATTTGCAACTGAAAAAATCCCAGAAAACATTACAATCTTACCCCCAGGCATACAAAAAGCATTTACAGTATCATCACCAACTAAATGGACCTCCCAGTCATAATAATCCTCAACATAGTCCAATCTACCAATATTGGACAAATAATTATTTACTGCATTGATTAATCTTACAACAACATCTAAAACTAACTGACCATTAGACGTATTATCTAAAAGCTGTGATTGATTAATTACACTATAATATTCATTATAGCATTCCTCTAGAAATTTATCATCATTAAGAGTATCATAATGTTTCTTGCCAGTGAATGGATTTATTTCACTCCTATCCTCTTTTGCCATGAGTAATATTATATGAAGTTATTATATATAAATCGTGTTTAAAAAATAAATAATATTAGAAATATTCTTCCTAATATTTAAAACAAGTACTAGTTTTTTTGGAATAACAATTATTACAACTTTGACAAATTGCTACACCTTCACCATTTTCTTTCCAATCTGCTAAAAAATCAGATTGAGCAACAAATGGTTTGGACATTGAAATATATTCTACAGTTGAACTATTTAAAACATCATTAATTGTTTTCATATCCCTAAGAGACCCACCTAGAATAACAGGAATATCAACTGCATCAATTAATTTTTCAACATAAACCAAAAATGGATGCTTTTCTCCTTTATCATAAATTTGTGATATTGTACGTGCTGTAAGTTGAATACTATCAGCACCTGCTTTTTCAAGTTCTTTTGCAATAGCAATACTCTCATCAGCAGTCATTCCACCTTTTCTTACATCCCATGGATTAATTCTACAGCTTATATGCATATCCATGGTTTTTTTGATAACCTTAATTATCTCAGCAGAAATTCTAACACGATTTTCAGTATTTCCACCATATTTATCATCTCTCTGATTAAAATATGGATTCATGAACCTCGCAAGATAAAAATTATTCCCCATGTTAATTTGAATTCCGTCAAATCCAGCAAATGAGAATTTTTTAGCAGCCATAATTACTTCAGCCTGCAATTTTCTAATTCCTTGCTCGGTAATTTGATTAACTTCCACTTTCTGGTTTTCACCATCATCATAATAAAAGAATGCAAGTTGACCTAAAATTGAGACATCATACTTATGCACAATATCTGTAACCATTTGATAATCCTTAATAAAACCTTTATAATTCATATTAGTAGAATAAGGGAAAAACCTGTCTTTATAATCTAGGGCGAATATTTCAGATACGATTAAACCAGTACCACTACTTGCAATCTTTTCATATCTATCATAAACATCCTCTGTTAAAAATCCTCCTTCTGATGTTTCAGTTTCCCAAGTTCCAGTTCTAACTATACGACTTTTAAGATTTAAATCCCCTAATTGAACATTATCAAAAATATCTTTCATATTACCCCAACTTAACAAAATTATTACAATAACTAATAATTAAAAAAAAATAATTTTAAAAAAACAGTATAATTTTTTATTTTAAAAAAAAAGTGAAGGTAATCTATTTGATTACCATTAAAGTATCACCAGTGTTAACCGCATCACCCGGTTCTACAAATATTTCTTCAACAACACCATCAACTTCAGATTGTATATCGTTTTCCATCTTCATAGCTTCAATAACACAAATAGTTGATCCTTTGGTGACTTTATCTCCAACATTAACTTTGAGTTTGATTACCATACCATTCATAGAAGAAATGACTCCACCTTCAACTGGGTGGAAATTACCATTAGCTCCTTCTTCAATTTCCATAAATCCAGTAGGCATGATTTTAACTTCAAACATATCCCCATCAACTTCAACATTATATTGAGTTGGAATTCCAATTGTTTCATCTTCTGCAAATGCATGAGGTGGTTTAAGTTCCTCTTCTACAGCTTCACCTTTAAGGAATTTTGGAGCAATTGATGGATATAATGCATAAGTCAATGCATCTTCATCAGATTTGACAAATCCTTTTTCTTCCCCTTCAGATTTATATTTATCAAATTCAGGTTCAAGTAAGTCTGCAGGCCTGCATGTAATAACTTCTTCATCACCAATGATTTTTTTAGCAATTTCTTCATTTACATCTGCAGGTGGTTTACCATACATACCTTTCATGTAATCTTTAACTTCATTAGATACAGTTTTATATCTTTCTCCACCTAAAACATTCATTACAGCTTGAATACCAACAATTTGACTTGTTGGAGTTACAAGAGGTGGGTATCCCATATCTTTTCTAACACGAGGCATTTCTTCCAATACATCATTATATCTATCAAGTGCATTTTGCTCTTTAAGTTGAGAAATAAGATTTGAAAGCATTCCACCAGGAATTTGATATAATAATACATCTGCATCAATACTTGTAGAAATTGGATCTAAAATTTCTAAGTATTTTTCTTTAATGTCTTCAAAGTACTTTTTAATTGAAGCTAATAATTTTAAATCAAGACCTGTGTCAAATTCTGTTCCTTGAAGAGCCGCAACCATACTTTCTGTTGGTGGTTGACTTGTTCCCCATGCAAGAGGTGACATAGCAGTGTCTAAAATGTCAACACCAGCTTGACATGCCGCATAATAACTAATTGGAGTCATACCACTAGTACAATGACAATGCAAGTCAACAAGTAAATCTGTTTCTTCTTTTAATTTTGATACTAACTCATAAGCAGCAGTAGGAGTGATTAAACCAGCCATATCCTTAATTGCAACAGAATCACAATCAAGAGCTTCGAGATCTTTAGCTAAATCCACAAAACCATCAATAGTATGAACAGGACTTATAGTATAACTTATTGTACCCTGTACGTGTGCACCTTGATCTTTAGCAACACGGATTGTTTTTTCCATATTTCTGACATCATTTAACGCATCAAAAACCCTGAAAACATCTACACCATTTTCATATGATTTTTCTACGAATTTTGTTACCACATCATCAGGATAATGTTTATATCCTACTAAATTTTGCCCCCTTAAAAGCATTTGAATAGGAGTTTTATTGAATTCTGATTTTAATTGTCTTAATCTTGCCCATGGGTCTTCATTCAAATATCTAATGCAAGTATCAAAAGTAGCTCCACCCCAAGCTTCAACTGAAAAGAAACCTACTTTATCCATTTCTTGAGCAATAGGAATCATATCTCTAGTTCTCATTCTTGTAGCAAGAAGAGATTGGTGAGCATCACGAAGTGCTGTTTCTGTAAACCTTACTTTTGCCATTATTTACACCTCTTAACATTTATTTAAAAATAATCATAAAATATCCAACTATAATATATGTAGTTTGTATTATATAAAAATATGCAAAATATCCCTTGATTCTATTTGGTCCAAGAGATTTCTAAAAAAATTCAAAAAAAGAAAATAATATCGAAAAATTATCTTTCTAATTCGCCAGAAATGAATTTTTCAACATTTTCAAACGCTTCATCATCAGTGTATTGAATCGGAGGATGTTTCATAGTGTATGAAGAAATTGAAGTTAACTGTCCACCAATACCTCTTTCTAAACCGATTTTACAACATCTGACTGCATCAATTACACATCCTGCAGAGTTTGGAGAATCTTCCACACTTAATCTAAGTTCAATGTTCATAGGAACATCACCAAATGTACGACCTTCCATTCTGAGGAAACATAATTTGTTATCATTTTGCCATGGAACATAATCACTAGGACCAATATGAATATCCCTATCATCCATTCTTTCTTTTAATACTGACTGAACAGCTTCAGTCTTGGATTCCTTTTTAGAGTCTAATCTTTCACGATTAAGCATGTTTAAAAAGTCAGTGTTACCACCAGTATTGATTTGATAAGTTTTATCTAATTTTACACCTCTATCCATAAATAAACTAGCTAGTGTTCTGTGAGTAATAGTTGCACCAATTTGAGCCTTGATATCGTCACCTACAATAGGAATTCCTTTTACCTTAAATTTAGCATCCCATTCATCATCACTTACAATAAACACTGGCATACAGTTCACATATGCAACACCAGCATCAAGAGCACATTGAGCATAATATCTTGCCGCATTTTCTGAACCTACTGGTAAATAATTAACCAAGATTTCAGCTCCACTTTCCTTTAGGACTTCTACAACATCAACAGGATCCTCATCACTTACAACAAATGTGTATTCATCATCATAATTAGACATGTGTTCAGCAACGCCATCCAGAACATGCCCCATACTTACTTTAGCATCGTATTTAGGAATATCTTCTTGGAAAACTGTAGTACAGTTTGGTTTTGCAAAAATCGCTTCATCAATAGTTTTTCCAACTTTTCTCTTGTCCACATCAAAAGCTGCAACAACTTCAATATCACTAGGTTTATATCCTCCAATATTCCAATGCATAAGCCCTATTGCATCTTCAGGTTTTTTACCATCATAATAATGTATTCCTTGAATAAGAGAACTAGCACAGTTTCCTATTCCAACAATTGCTATTTTAATTTTATCCAATATAACACCTGCCTAAATACTTTTTAATAAAAATACTAATAAATTTATATGTTAATATACTTTATATAATTAATGTTTAATTAAAATATAGGAACTAAAAACATGAATCCATATATAGAAATTTTAAGACCAGGGAATGCATTAATGGGTGCAATATCAATAATTTTAGTTGCACTCATTGACAAGACAATTTCAATTCCTATAATTCTTGCAATGCTTGCTGTTTTTTTTGAAACAGCAGCCGGAAACGTTATAAACGATTATTTTGATTATAATATTGACTTAATAAATAAACCTGAAAGACCCATACCTTCCGGTAGGATTTCATTGAAAAATGGAAGAAATTATGCTTATTTACTATTTTTAATTGGGACTTTATGTGGTTTTCTAATTAGTTATCTTACAAACAACTGGATACCATTTGCAACCGTGCTATTTGCAGATATTGCTCTTTATTTATATGCATATACTCTAAAGACAACCCCATTAATTGGTAATTTAACTGTTGGATTTTTAACTGGATTTGGATTCGTGTTTGGAGGATTTACTATCAACAATCCAAGTATTGTATCAACTTCCTTATTTTTAGGATTCTTTGCATTTGTAATGACCACCGCACGTGAAATCATAAAAGATATTGAAGACATTGAAGGTGATATGACTGATGGTGCAAAGACATTGCCTATTTTGATTGGAGAAAAAAAATCCGCAGTACTTGCAGCTATTCTAATAATATTAGACAGTGTATTATGTCCTCTACTTTATTATTACCATATTTTTGGAATATTATATCTAATTATCATAGCTATTGCAGTCATATTGTTCGTTTACTCTGCAGTACTAATACTAAAATCACAGGAAAGAGAAGTTGCTGCCAAAGTTTCCAAAAATTTAAAAATTGGAATGTTAATAGCTTTTGTTGCTTTTGCCCTCGGATCATTAATCTAACTACTTTTAGATTAATGAATTCATTAATTTTTTCAAAAAAAACATATCTTATTGTTTTCCCATAATCATTACTCCAAATTTAACTTCCCTATCCAATACTTAACTTAAACATCTCCCACTATCGAAAAACCTCTATTTTCATAGTATAAGCATGAGAATTATTATATATAGGAAATAATAAGAAGTAATAATAATGTTTAGCGAATTTAACATAAACAAAAAGGACAAGATATATTTAATAGCCATTCTAATATTTAGCACAATATTGGTAGGATATTACATTAATTTCAATAATTCAATAGGTATTTCATGTTCTGATGTTTATGTATATCTTTTAAATTCTCTTTATTATACTGGTGAACAAGTAAATATTACTCAGTTTGTCTATATCTCTCCAGTTATATGTTTTTTGACTTCTCTTCTTTTTAGAGTAGGGTTTGTCGATAAGCTAGCAATATATCTTGTCACAGGACTCTTTGCAATAATCGGAAACATTGGATTTTACTTACTTTTAAAAAAATTCTTTAATGAAGAATTAAGCCTAACAGGTACAATACTTTACTCATCATTCTCCCTATACTTAGTCTGGCTTGCAAACGGAACATTAGACATCCCCGCAGTAGCAATAATCATCTGGATCGCACTATTCACAATAATCGCAGTCAAAGAAAACCCAAAATACTACCAATACGTAATACCACTAATGGTCATCGGACTCTACACAAGATACACAGTAATCCTAACACTACCCGCATTCTTCCTATACTACATCCTCGAAAACGGACTCAAAATAAAAAAAGAAGACAGAAAATACATAAAAAAAGGATTGATAATAGCTATAATTATAGCAGTAGTCATATTTTTAATTGTTTTTGTTATGGGAAATGGTAGGTTCGATGCTGCTAGTCAAATGGTCAATGGAGTGAAAGGAGACTCTGGATCAAAAAGCGATCCTGCATTTAACCCAGATTCAAGTTATTATTTAGTAAATTACTTAAATTTTATATCAAATTCACATACTGTATTTGAAGCAAACCCTACACTATACTCCCCTACAATTTTATCTTATGCAATACTTGCATTATTGATTATTGGAACAGTATTCTGGTTATATGACCATAAAAACAATTTTAATTTAAGTAAAAAAGATATTTTTGCAATTGGAATAATTTTAATTGCTATTATAAGTTTTAACAGAGTTACATCAGTAATTACATCAATATTAGCTTATATTGGAATTTATTTACTTGCTAAAGATAGAGAATATAATAATGGAGTGTTTATGCTTGGCTGGATTTTAGCAAATGCAATCTTCCTTAGCTTTGATATCGTTAAAGTTAATAGATATATACTCCCCACATTCCCTCCATTCATATTCTTTGTCTTAATAGCAATAGAAAACATTCATTCACATGTGAGAATCAATAAAAACATAATTCCAATAGTTTTGATAGTGCTATTTGTTGCCCAAGCATTTGCATTTACAGCAACAGTCGAACCAACAGATAAGTATTTAAGCCCTGAAGAAATTTCAAATTACATAATCGACAATAATCCCGACTATGAAAATATGACCATTGGAGCATATAATATCAGACCATACAGCTGGTGGCTCGGCTCAAACACAATTGGAATCCCCTCAGGCAACCAAAGTGGAATAGATCAAAGTAATATAAGTTATTATATATCAAATAATCCCCTTGATAACTTAACAAACTTCCAAGAGATAAAAAACATCAATAACTTATATTTATATAAGAACAACAATTTTTAATGGTGAGGAATCAATTGCTTAGCGAATTTAACATAAATAAAAAGGACAAAATCTATTTATTAGTTATTTTAATATTTAGTACCATCCTAGTTGGATATTACATTAACTTCAATAATTCAATAGGTATTTCATGCACTGATGTTTACGTATATCTATTAAATGCTCTTTATTATACTGGAACAAATATACACACAATCGACAATATATTTCTATCTCCAGTAATCTGCTTTTTAACATCCCTTCTTTTTAGAGTAGGGCTTGTCGATAAGCTAGCAATATATCTTGTCACAGGACTCTTTGCAATAATCGGAAACATTGGATTTTACTTACTTTTAAAAAAATTCTTTAATGAAGAATTAAGCCTAACAGGTACAATACTTTACTCATCATTCTCCCTATACTTAGTCTGGCTTGCAAACGGAACATTAGACATCCCCGCAGTAGCAATAATCATCTGGATCGCACTATTCACAATAATCGCAGTCAAAGAAAACCCAAAATACTACCAATACGTAATACCACTAATGGTCATCGGACTCTACACAAGATACACAGTAATCCTAACACTACCTGCATTCTTCCTATTCTACATCCTCGAAAACGGACTCAAAATAAAAAAAAAAGACAGAAAATACATATTAATAGGAATAGCTATTGCTTTAATTCTAGCGATACTCGTATTTTTAAAAGTTTATTATATGGGAAATAGTCAGTTCGGAGCAGGCAGTCAAATGGTAAATGGAATAAAAGGAACAAATGGAGATATCACTGATCCAGCATATAATCCAGACATAAGTTATTATATTGTGAATTTCCCAAATTTTATATCAAATTCACATACTGTATTTGAAGCAAATCCTGTCTTAGAATATCCTACAGTTTTGTCACTTGCAGTATTTGCATTATTGTTTATAGGAATCGGATTTTGGTTATATGATAATAACTTAAAAATCAAAAAACATGACATTCTCCCTATTGCAATAATTTTAATTGCTATTTTAAGTTTTAGAAGAATCACATCAGTAGTAACAATTTTACTGACATTAATAGCATTTTATTTAATTGGAAAAAATAGCGAACATAAAAATGAAATATTCATGTTAACATGGATACTGGCAAATGCAATATTTTTCAGTTACCACATAATTAAGGTCAATAGATATATTCTCCCAGTATTCCCTCCATTCATATTTTTCTTATTACTTGCAATAAACAGTATCCAAAAGCACATAAACATTAATAAAAATATAATACCAATATTTTTAATAGCTTTGTTTGTCATTCAAGCCTTTGCATTCACTGCAACCTTTGAGCCAACAGACAAATATCTTGCAACAGAAGAAATATCCAATTATATAATTGATAATAACCCCGACTATGAAAATATGACCATCGGAGTGTACAATATAAGGCCTTACAGCTGGTGGATTGGTCCAAATATTATTATTCTCCATGCAGATGTTCCTGGAGAAATAGATCAAAGTAATGTGAGCTATCATATTTCACAGGGAAAACTAGAAAACTTGACAAATTTTACTGAAGTTAAAAATAGTGGTGGATTATACCTATATAAAAACAATGCATTTTAAGTCCAAAACTATTATCAAAAAATTATGTTTTTAATATTATTAGAAACATATATAATAAAAAAAATAACAAAATAATAATATAAAAAGTATTAAGAGGATAATATGAAAGTTGTATGCTGTAAGAACTGTGGTGCAAAATACCAACTCGATGATAATGATGATATATCTACATTCGAGTGTTCTTCATGTGCAGGTGACTTAGAATACTTAGAAAACTATTCTAATGAAGAAAAAAAATCAGATACTCCATTTATTAGTTCAACAAAGTATAATGATTCCTACATAGTTCAATGTCAAGACTGTGGACTAAAATATAAAATTAGAAGTAGTGATAATGTACTTGACTATGAATGCGATAGCTGTGGTGGATCTTTAAGATACCTAGATGAGGATATGAATAAAGAATTAGAATCCTATCTTGAAGAAAAACGTATAGAACTTGAAAACATTAGAAGAGAATCAGAACCTAAAGAACCAACATCTGAAGAAATAAGAACAGAAGATGACACTCACTCATTAAGATCACTTACTAATAAACTTGAAAATTTCTTTTCAGAAGAACATATGTTGCAAATTGCAGATTATGAAAAAGAAGAGGAAGAAATACAAGAAGAAGTAATCTTAAAAACAGCAAGAACTACCATACCACCATCTGTTTTATCAAGATTTGGAAAAGAATTTGCAGTTCCAAAAACCGAAGATTATGACATCTTAAAAAATTTCCTTAAAAATGAATTTTTCAAGGGAATGGATGAATACTATCCAAAAAATAACAAACTAAACTCAAATAAAAGTTTTCTTGATAGAATTAGCTTAAAAGAACCCAATATTGGTGAGATAACACCTGAAGAAAATCCAATTATGAGTAATGACTTAAAAGTTGATGTTAAAATCTTAAATAGTAAAAATACAATTATCATTATAGGAGTAGTCATTTTTATCTTAAGCATAATTGAAATTCTAACTATAAACAGTGGTATCGGAGTTATTGCTTTATTCATTGGAGTAATCATTTTGTGTTATGGAATTTATAGAACAAGAGACATGAAACAAACTGAAGAAAGAACAAGAATAATAAGAGAACAATTATTACGTCTTCCAGAAGAGTTTTATGTATTCTACAATGTTAAAACTCCAACTTCCACATCAGGTATTAACCATGTTGTTGTAGGTCCAACTGGAATTTATGCATTGCTTTCACAAAAATATAATCCAAAAATTAGATTAGAATCAGAAAACGAAAATCTAAATTTAATTGGAAGTATTGAATCTGAAGAGGACAAACTTGAAGAAATTCCAAGCTATGGAAATACAAGAAAATTCAAATATACTACAAAACAGGCTAAATTTTTACAAGACAATAAAGTAAAACAAAAAGCATTAAGTTTAGGTGAAGATTTAATAAACTTCCTTAACGAAAACAATATTAGAAACTGTTTTGTTGAACCTTTAGTAGGATTCATAAACAATGAAGTTGTGGTTATAAATATGCCTTTAACTGATGAAGACTTATTTATTGAAGAATTATTAAATAAAATTCAAACCGCTACAATCAAATTAGATTCTGAAACAATCGATAAATGTGCTGTATTAATCAACAAATATTCAGCAGATTGTTCTTCAGAAATTTAATTTCTTTTTTTATTTTTTCATATCAACTATTATCTAATTTAAATTTAACGAATGAAATAAATGATAGTTAGAATAATATACTTATATCTCCTCCAATTAAATTAAATGCCTCTAGTGAAATTATAATTTAATCACAGGAACATAGAGTTTTATCATATCAAGCCTATGAAAGAGCAATAAAAAGAATTAATGAACTAAAGATAACATATCATATTCAATTAAAGAACCTTTTGCAATGTCTACTTTAACTTTTTTACCAATAATCTCATTTACTTTTGACGGAGAAATACCATTTCCAGGTCTTTTAAAATCAATATTAGAATTATTAATTGTTTCACCTAATTTAATGTCTTCTTTTGCAACAATAGATTTTCTAATGTTATTCCTTGAAAATGACTCACAAATCAAAGGTTGCTTATTTTTATAACCATTAATTTTAGACATCATATTAGTATTTAATCTAATAATACGTGCATCCTCTTCATCCATAGCAAATTCATGACCTTCAAAAGACTTATCTAAAGTGAAATATTTTTCCAATATAACTGCACCATAGTTGTATGCTGTTGTTAAAATAAACATTGATTTATCCAAAACTGTATAATCTGAGTAACCAACATCATAATCCTTGAAATTTTCTAGGAGATCTTTAATCATTAAAAGATTAGCATCTTCTAACTTTGTAGGGTATGATAAAACTGAATGCATTAAAACAATATTAAAATTAGAATTATCTTCCATACAATTTATAGCATCTTTTATTTCTTTTAAATTAGCTGCTGCTGTGGATAATAATATAGGTTTGTGTTTTTTTGAAATATAATCAATAAGAGGAATATTATTTAAATCAGAAGAAGCAATTTTGTAAACGTCAACTACATCATCTAAATTATCAACAATTTCCTTATTAGTAGGAGTTATTATAAACGCCATTCCTCCTTCTTTACAATACATAGCTAATTGTTTATAATCATCATAACTTAATTGATCTTTTTGATTTGAATCATTTTCATAATTACAATGCAAATATTCTGAATCACCAACATGGAAATTAACTCCATTAATTCCACATTCACTACATTTTTTAACCAATAGCTCCGCGACTTCAAAATAAGGTAACTCCTCTTTTTTGGCAAAATCATAATATTTAAAACTAATTTCACCAATTAAAAAAGGATGTTTATTAAATATTCTCATGAACTCCTCCATTCATCATAAAATTACGATATTCTTCTTTAACGACAGAACAAATATTTTCATAACCATGCTGCAAATCAATAGCTTTCATTTTATTATGCATTTCCAATCTAAGGTCATGATTATTGACTAATGCTAAGAATTCATTAATGAAATTTTCTTTTGTTAACGAATCAACATCACCAAGATTTAAAATTCCATTAGCACTGTTTGCAAAAACATGAGATTCTTCTAAATCATTTTGGTAAATAGAAATTGTAGGAATGCCTAATGCACATGCATCATAAACTATTTTACTTGCAGAAGTAATTAATATATCTGCTTTGAACATGAAATCACTGATATTTGAAACATTTTGATAAATTTGAACTAACGGATTGGACTCAAATTTAGATATGAACTGTTCAATATTCTCATATCCTCTACCGACTATAATATTTATTTTCTTGTCATATGTAGTAGATAAGATTAATTCTAAAAAGGTTTCTGATAAATGTTTAGGGTCATTACCATCAATCATAATCAAAATATTATTTACATCTTGAGTAATTATTTTATGTGGCTGCAAATAAAATTCATCTTTAAGAATATGGAATTTTTGACCATTATACACATTTGTATCGCTTAAATCATGCTCATATAATGAATCAAATACTACATGGGCAAAATTTGATCCGACACCTAAATCATCAAAATTAACGACAAAATATCCTTTCTCTCTTAAATCAGCCATATATTCCATAGTAGTGTTTGATACATCATTAATCACTATCTGAGCACCAAATTCTTCTAAAATATTATAAATTGACTCATGACCATCATAAATTTTAAAATTAAAACCATACTTTTTAACTAAATTTTGTCCTAATTCATACTTTTCATCTAAAATAAATAAAACTTCATGAGAAATAAGCTTTGATGCAAATGATAAACAGTTATCGACTCTTCTAGTTCCAATTCCATCATTAGCATTCACAACAATACCTACTCTTTTCCTCTGAAGAAGCAATTCAACAATCCACCAATCTTTAAAATCATTAATAGTAATAGCTTCTTCCTTAGATAATTCTATTACATCAATATTGTCCCCAATACAAGAGGTTTCATTAATAAATCCTCTACGAGTAGCTACTATAGCACCAGTTTCTCTAAAAGAATTAGGTAAATCCTTTTTATCACATCTTTCAATGTAATTAGGGAAATACCTTTTGTTTTCTTCATCATAACCCCAAGACAAATGATTATCTTCAACAACTGAGATCACACTTTCAAGAGCAAAATCATCGAATTTTTCAATAACTCTATCCAAAGTCTGTGTTTTAAGCAATGGAGATATCGGAGATAATGTAATTACAATATCATATTCATCAAATGCAGATTTTTCTTTTTCAACCATCGTATTGAAAACAACAGCACTTAATGACATATCCTCCTCTGACAATTCTTTTGAACTTCTGATAACACTTACACCAAGTTTCTCAGAAATTGATGTAATTTCAGAATCATCTGTAGTTACAACAACATCATCAACATATTGAGATGACTTAGCACAATTTATTGCATAATAAATCAATGGTCTTTCATGCAATAAACGAACATATTTCCTAGGGATTTCCTTTGAAATCTCATTAGCTGGAATAACTACTAAAATTTTATTATTATTGAACATGTTAATCTTTATATCCATAAATTTAATTAATACAATAATAAATATACTTATAATATATTATTAAATCTTTGGTGTTAAAATGAATATGAAAAGCATGTCTGATAAATTATTAAAAAAAATAAATGAATTATCCACACCTGTTAAGATAATGCATGTTTGTGGTTCTCATGAACATACAATAATGGAAAATGGAATTAGAAGCCTACTTCCAGATGAAGTAGAAATCATTGCAGGACCAGGATGTCCTGTTTGTGTAGTACCATCACGTGAAATTGACGAAGCACTAGAATTAATCGACAAAGGAGTTACAATTACCACCTTCGGAGATATGTTAAGAGTCCCAGGTTCTGAAAGATCACTTGCAGATGCAAAAGCTGAAGGCGGAGATGTGAGAGTAGTTTATGGAATCAACAGAGCCATTGAAATAGCTGAAAAAGAAGACAATGATGTTGCATTCATATCAGCAGGTTTTGAAACAACTGCTCCTACCACTGCAGCAGAATTATTAGCAACACCTCCTGAAAATTTCTCAGTGCTCTCATGCCATAGGCTAATACCTCCAGCTATTGATTTTTTAATCAACTCTGGAGAAACAAGTTTAAATGCATTAATCCAACCAGGACATGTCTGTACAATTATTGGAACTAAACCATTTGAATATTTCTCAAGTAAATTTGGAATTCCGCAAGCTGTAGCTGGATTCAATCCATTAGACATATTAATGTCAGTATATATGATTTTAAGACAAATCCATAACGAAACACCAAAAATAGAAAATGAATATGCAAGGGCGGTTAAAGAAGAAGGAAATACAATCGCTCAAGAAAAAATGGATCAAGTATTTGAAGTAACCTCTAGAGAATGGAGAGGATTTCCAAAGATACCAAATTCTATCTTAGAAATTAAAGATGAATTCAGTGAATATAATGCACGTGAAAAATACGATATTGAAGTTAAAAATGTCACAGAAGCACCAAAAGGATGTATTTGCGGACCTATTTTAAGAGGACTTGCAAGACCTGAAGACTGTAAATTATTTAGAAAAACATGCAATCCATTACACCCTATTGGAGCTTGTATGGTCAGTAAAGAAGGAACATGTAATATCGCACACAGATATTCAAGAGGATAAGATATGACAATTGAAGCAATTGCAGTAGATATTGATGGAACAATAACAGATGAAAAAAGACGAATTTGTATCTCTGCTATTGAATCATTGAGAAAAGCAGAAGCCAAAGGAATACCAACAATCATTGTAACCGGTAATGTTGTTAACTATGCTTATGCCACTGAAGTATTAATTGGTTGTAGTGGTGGACTTGTAGCAGAAAATGGTGGTGTTGTTTTTAAAGAAGGTGAAAATAACGATGCTGTTGAAACATTAGTTGAAAGAGCATTTGTTACATCTGCTGAAAAACATTTAAAAGAAAAACTAGGTGACAAATTTGATAAACATGCATCTCATGATAACATATACAGATTAACAGAAACTGTATTCTATAAAACTCTCAGTGAAAAAGAATTAAAAGATGCATTAAAAGATTTTGAATTCCTAGATGAAATTGAAATTTATGATAGTGGTTTTGCATTACATATCACCGATAAACGTGTGAATAAAGGAACTTCACTCAAATATTTATGTGAAAGAAACGGAATAAATATGGAAAATGTTATGGCAATTGGAGATGGTCATAATGATGAAGATTTCTTAAAACAAGTGGGTTATAGAATAGCAGTAGGAAATGCTGAAGATAAATTAAAGGAGATTAGTACTTATACTTGTAAAAACACTTTTGGTGATGGTGTAGCGGAAGCTATTGAAAAATTTGCATTATAGTGATAAAATGATATATGAAATAGCACAAAAAGCGAAAAAAGCAATAGAAAATGATTGTGATGCTTACGAGATATACATTGATGAATCAAAATCTATCGAACTTGACTCCAGAAAAGAAGAATTGAATTTTGCAAAAGAAGAAATTGAATATGGAGTAGGTATCAGAGTAATTAAGAATAATAAAGTGGGTTTTGCATTCACTTCAAACATGGACAAAATAGCTGAAACAGCAGCTCAATCAATTAAAAACACAAAATTAAATAAAATTGATGAAAATTATACTTTTGCTGAAGTTGAAAAAATCCCAAGTGTTAAAAAAGTATATGATAAAAAATTTAATGATTTAGAGTTAGATGAATCCATTGAATTTTTAAAAAACACAATCAGTACAACAATTGACCAAGAATGTGAAATAACCAGTTCTGGATTTTCAGCAGGAGAAGACAAATCCCTTATTTTAAATTCAAATGGAGTTTCCATTGAAAACGAAGGTACTGGATTTGGTATTGGATTGTCCGTAACTACTCAAAAAGGCGGTAAAATTGCAACAGCTTATAACTCACAATCATCAAGATTCTTTGATTTAGATGGTGAAAAATTAGCTATTGAAGTCTGTAACCTTGCTAAAAATTCTCTTGATACAAAACCAATTGAAACAAATAATTATAGTGTTGTCCTTGATTATTATGCTGCAATTGGTCTTTTACAAACATTTATGAGTGCATTTAATGGTGAAAATGTTAGAAGAGGTAGATCCATCCTAAAAGATAAAATGGACTCTCAAATAACCAGTTCTAACTTAACAATTACTGATAATCCTCTTTTAGAAAAAGGAATAGGTACCTCAAAATGTGATGGGGAAGGTAGTGTAAGTCAAAAAACAGATTTAATAAAAGATGGGGTTTTAAATTCATTTATTTATGATATTTATACTGCAAATAAATCAGGCGTTAAAACAACATCTAATGGTCTTAGAGATTCCTATTTCTCCACTCCTATGATTTCTCCTACAAACCTTGAGTTTAAATTTAAAGAAATGAAAGATTTATCTGAAATCAATAATGGTGTTTTAACAACAAGTGTTTTAGGTGCACATACTGCGAACCCGATTTCTGGAGATTTTTCAGTTGAGGCAAGCAATGCATTTAAAATAGAGAATGGAGAAATAACTGATCCAATTAATAAAGCTATGATTTCTGGAAATATATTTGAAATTATGAAAAAAGTAGAAGGAATAAAATCAGAAATAAAACAATATGGCTCATTTATTCTTCCAAAATTGTTAGTTCACGATTTAAGAGTTGTAGGACAAAATTAATAAATAGAAAAATTAAATCTTTTTTAATTTTTCTTTATATCTACTAATTGTAAAATCATTGTAATCAATGGATAAATAATCTAATGATGCTTTTTTTGTATCATCAAATTCATTTAATTTATCATCCATTATTCTATCAATTTCTGCATCTAATTTCTTTATTTGATTTTCAAAAGAATATTCAGATTTTTTCATACTAATATTTGTCTTCTTAGATATTCTCTCAATTTCTTTATCAATATCAAATTCTTCGTTTTTAGGCATTTAAACACCTACATTTCAATAATAGGTAATTGAATCTCAGTTATGTATTCTTTTTCATCATTACAATTATGAATATTTTTTATTAAAACTTCTTTAGGTGATCCAATAATATCATAATGGTTTTCTTGAGCAATATTAACTAATTTCTCATAAGTCTCCATTATATTGTCATTAGAACCATAATGAATACCAGATAAAACTTTGTTTGAAATCATATCAACAACACGAATCCTATCAGTTTCATTTGCATCCTCTTTAATAGGAATACTTACATCATATACTACATCACCATCATTGACTTGATGTCTTGGTGAGAAATAAACAATAAATGGTTCACCAACAGTCTCAATTTCTTCAGCATCAACCCAACCCATTAACATTGAAAGAAAAATTTCTAAATCAGTAATTGGAGTTTTACAATTAATAACAGCTAATTTTTGTTCTGGAATTACTTTAACTTCAGTTTCCATTTTTACACCTTAATATTTTATAATATTTAATTAAATAAATAAACTTCTACTTCTTCACCTTCATCTAAAAGTTCAACAGATTTTGGAACTTTCACATATCCATCAGCAGTTGAAAGTGAAAATATTGCTCCTGAATCTTTAAATATTGGGTGAATATCTTTTCCATCAACTTTAACAAGTTGATATTGCATCCTTCCAACAGGAGAATGAATTCTTCTAGTCATTTTACCTTTAACAGTATCAAGTTCAAAGTCTTTATTGATTCCAGCTAATTTAGTTAATGGCTCTGCTATAAATGCATTAAATATCATTAAAGCAGAAACAGGATTTCCAGGAAGACCAATAACCAATTTATCCTCAATTACACCTACAATAGTTGGTTTACCTGGCTGGACTGAAATACCATGGATATAAACTTCACCTAATTCCTCTAAAACACTATTTAAAACATCTCCAAGACCTGCAGAAGTTCCACCTGAACAAATAACAATATCTGATTCTTTTAAACAATCAGTTATTTTTTGCTTAACTTCCTCATAATCATCTCTCATGATACCTAAAAAGTGAGCATTAGCACCACAGGAAATAGCTGCGTTTTTAATCATACCACCATTAACATCATAAATTTTACCATATTTTAATTCTTCCTCTTGAAGTGTGATTTCATTTCCAGAAGAAACAACACCCACACTAGGTTTTTTATAAACTTCAATAGTTTCAAAACCCTGTGAAAGTAAGACTCCAATTTTACCAGGATTTAATAAATCACCCTTTTTGAGAATTAATTTACCTTCTTCAATATCAGATCCTTTACGAGCTACATCTTGTGTAGGAGTAGCTGTAGTTAATAGATTAACTTTACCATCTAATTTTTCAGCATATTCAACCATCACAACAGATTCTGCACCTTCAGGCATTGCAGCACCAGTACTAATCTCAATACACTTTCCTTTTTCAACTTTTTTATCAGTAACTGCTCCTGCTTCTAAAAAATCAATTACTTCTAATGTTTTAGGAGATTCTTCTGATGCACCAAAACTATCTTCAGCAAGAATTGCAAATCCATCTTTTAAAGCTTTATTAAACGGTGGGAAATCCATTTTTGAATAAACATCTTCAAATAAAACTCTACCATATGCTTCAGTAACAAAAATTTCTTCACTTTGCTGATTTAACTTTTCATTGAATAAATCTTGAATAATATCACTAGCTTCATCACATTCTTTAATCTTTAAAAATTCGGTTCCCATAATCACCACTTATATAACATACAATAAATTAATATATAATATATTGATAAATATATAAATAATTTAATCTTATTAAAATTGGAGGAGAGTATTTGTCTAAACCTAATCAAAATCAACAACAAGAATATAGAAGAGTAAGAACACCTAAAAAAGGAGAAATCGCAGGAGTAGTCGAACAAATTATGGGACACGGAAAATTAAAAGTTCGATGTGCTGATGGACATATGAGAATGACCAGAATCCCTGGAAAAATGAAAAAACGTATTTGGATTCGTGAAGGAGACGTAATCCTTGTAAAACCATGGGATTTCCAATCCGATGAAAAAGCTGATGTAATTTGGAGATACACTAAAACCGAATCAAATTGGCTTGAAAGAAAAGGCTACTTAAAAATGTAGTCTAACTACTATTTTTTTTTGATTTTAATGGATTCTAAAATAGCTAAAGCAGATGCAAAACACGAAAAACTACATTCCCAAAAAAGAAAAAAAGACAGTTCTGATAGAAAAGTAGGGAATGAAATTTTCGACAAACTAACATTAGAAACATTATATAAATTAGCTAATCAAGGATACATTGATATTTTAAATGGTGCTATAAGTACTGGAAAAGAAGCTAATGTACTTACAGGCATTACCGATGATAAAAAATTTATAGCAGTTAAAGTTTATAGAATTGCTACATCTGATTTTAAAAAAATGGATTATTACCTTAAAGGAGATCCAAGATTTAATCTTAAAACTAAAAACAAAAGAAAAATTATTTATTCTTGGGTTACAAAAGAGTTTAAAAACTTAACAAGACTCGAAAATGCAGGAATTAAAGTTCCTCATCCAATTACTAGTGCAAACAATGTGTTACTAATCGAATTTATTGGAGATGAAAAAGGAAATCCTGCACAACCCGTTAAAAACCACCCCCCAGAAAACCCAGATGAATTTTTCAATAAACTCCTTGTAAATCTAAAATTATTTGTAAATGAAGCAAAATTAGTTCATGGGGATTTATCAAATTATAATATATTAAATAAAGATGAAGAACCTGTAATTATTGATGTTTCACAATCAGTTGTTTTAGACAATCCTATTTCAAAAGAACTTCTTGAAAGAGACATTAACACACTTGTTCGTGAATATACAAAACTTGGTGTAAAAACTAGTTTTAAAGAAATTTGGGAATATGTTAATCCTAAATTTTAAATAACTTCAATTAAATAATTATTAATTAATTCTAATTTAAAAAGGTGAAATTATGCCCGAAACAGATTATTTAAAAATACCTCAAAATAGAATAGGAGCATTAATTGGAAAAAATGGAGGAGTTAAAAAATCTATTGAAGATGCAACTGGAGTTATTCTCGACATAGACAGTGATGAAGGTACTGTTTATATCGAACCTAGTGAAAATATGGAAGATCCATTAGGAGTATGGAATGCAAACCATATCGTAAAAGCAATAGCACGCGGATTTAATCCAGAAGTTGCATTAAAATTAGTTAGTGATGATTATTATCTGGAAGTAATCAGCTTACCAATATATATAGGCAAATCCAAAAAAGCTCTTGCAAGATATAAATCTAGAATCATTGGAACAGAAGGGAAAACACGTGAAATAATTATGCAAATGGCTGAAGTAGATATGGCAATTTATGGAAAAACTGTTTCATTAATTGGTGAAATGGATAACATAATGGTTGCTAAAGAAGCTATTGAAATGATTTTAAAAGGTTCCAGACATAAATCCGTTTATGGATTCTTAGAACGTAAAAAAGAAGATTTAAAAATGAAAGAATTCAAAGACCTTGTCGGAATCGAAGATGATAAAATCGAATTCAAAGAGGGATTTGAATTTGATGAAAAAACATTACAGTAACATTAAATGTTACTACTTTTTATTTTTTTAGATTAAAGTATTACTTTAATACAATTTTAATATAACAATTATAACAATAATAGAAAACTATTATATACTTTAATAGACATATATAGATAGTGTAGTATAAATACCATATTTTCTACATGTTTTTAACTTATTATTTTATTAGATATTTATCTAGGTTAGATAGGGCAATATAAAAATATTACTTTTCAAATGCTCTCTAACTCCATTTAAATATAAAACATTGCATAATAAAGTAAAACATAGATAATTTTAGGAGGAAATTTTTTTGCCAGAACAAGATGCAGGAACTGATTGGAGAAATGATTTTAAAAACTTGACTCCATCCGAGTTCTTTAGAAAAAACAAGCAAATGTTAGGTTTTACTGGTAAAATTCGTTCATTAACTATTGTATTCCACGAATTAATTACAAACAGTTTTGATGCAGCTGAAGAAGCAGGTATTTTACCAGAAATAGATATCGAATTAAAACGAGTTGATAAAGAACATTATATCTTTAGACTTAAAGATAATGGTCCAGGTATTCCTGAAGATTATGTAATGAGAGTATATTGTAGTATGTTTGCTGGATCCAAATTTAGAAACATACAATCCAGAGGACAACAAGGATTAGGTTGTAGTGGTTGTGTACTCCTTTCACAAATGACCACTGGTAAACCTGCTCGTGTAATTTCATGTTATAAAGAAAATGGTAAAATCAAAGGAGTAAAAATGAAATTCCAAATGGATGTGCAAAACAACCGTGGAATTTTAATGGAAAGAGAAGATTATCCTGCTGAAAGTACTGGAGTATGCATTGAATTACAATTCAAAGAAGTTTCCTATTCCCTTGCAGAACAAGGTGCATTTGAATATATTAGAAGAACTATGATTGGAAACCCTCATGCTAAAATCACATTCAGAGACCCCTCTGGACACAAATATATTTTCAAAAGAGCAGCAGACATTGTTCCAATCCTTCCAAAAGAAGTATTACCTCACCCAAAAGGTGTAAGTGCTGATGATTTAATGACCATGGCACAAAATACTGACAGCAGAAGATATAAAAGTATGTTAACTTCATCATTATCCAGAATGTCCAACAAAAGAGTTGACGAAATTTCTGAAATTACTGGAATAGACATGAATAAACGTCCAAAAGACTTAACATTTCCTGAAGCAGAAGCTATTGTACATTGCTTTAAGAAAATGAAATTTATGGCTCCTCCAACTGATGGACTTATACCAATCGGATCTGAACAAATTGAAAAAGGTATGAAACAAATTCTAAAACCTGAATTTGTAACAACAATTACTAGAAAACCTGTAACATACCAAGGTGGTGTTTCATTCATTATTGAAGCAGGCCTTGCTTACGGTGGAGATGCTGGAAGAGTTGTAAAAGAACAGAGAAAATCTGAAATTATGAGATTTGCTAATAGAGTTCCATTAACTTTCGATGCAGGAAGCTGTGCCATTACTGAAGCACTTAAAAGTATTGATTGGAAACGCTACGGTCTTAGAGACTTAGATAATACTCCACTAACATTATTTGTGAACATTATTTCAACACAAGTACCTTACCTTTCAACTGGTAAGCAAAGTGTTTCACCAGAACCTGAAATCGTTCATGAAATTAGACAAGCATCTATGAAATTAGCTCGTAAACTTCAAAAACATCTTAGAGCTAAAAAAGCAGCAAAAGAAAAAGAAAAACGTTCAAAAGTATTCGAAGAATATGTTCCAGTTATTATTGAAGAAGCAGCTAAACTTGGAGAAACTGGAATTCCAGAATATAATGAAGTTTTAGCAAAAGTTACTAAAAGAGCTCTTGCGGAGTTACTTGGTGAAAAAGTTGAAGAAGAAGAGGAAGAAGAAGAATTTGATGCAATCATCATGGAAGAACTTGATGAAAGAGGACATGCAGTTGAAGAAGGAAATAGCAATTTAGACAAATTCATTGATGATGATACTGATGATGGATTCGAAGAATAGGTGATTTAAATGACTGAAATAAAAGAAAATCAAAAAAACCACAGGGAAAAAAGAAAAGAATACACCTACAATAAGTTAAAAGGATTAGGTCAGGAAATCATTGAAAACATTGAAAAACAAAAAGTTCCTTCAATTAGAGTCCCATCTAGAGGTACTGGAAATATTGTTTATGATGATGCTAAAAGATATTATGTATTAGGTGATAGATACGGTAAAAGATCTTTAGGCAATGTAAAACAAATCAGAAAATTAGGACAAATGGTTTATGTTGCTAATTTCTGTAAAGATTTAGTTGCTCGTGAAAAAACAGCTACAATCAGGGAAATGTATTATGTATCCGAAGGTTGGGGAATAAGTTTCAAAACACAACAAGAATCCAACATTGTTGGGGAAGATTTAGAAGTGACCCTTGGAACTACTCGTGAAGATTTAGGATTAATGCCAGAGGAAGATGGAGCATCCGTATATGGAGATATTACATTATTGGATGATGGTGTTGAACTTAATGCTGCAAAAACTGGAAAATCAGGTTATACTATTTCACCTACTATCGATCAAGTAGAATTCTTAGATTGTGGTGTTGAAAGAGTTATTGCTGTAGAAACTATGGGAATGTTCCACAGAATGGTTCAAGAAAATGCTCACAAAAGATTCAATACTCTAATTGTTGGACTTAAAGGACAAGCTGCACGTGCTACAAGGAGATTCCTTAAAAGAGTTAATGAAGAAATAGGATTGCCTGTTTATATCTGTAACGACGGAGACCCTTGGGGATTTCACATTGCACAAGTAATTATTTCTGGAAGTGCAAAATTAGCTCATGTTAATCATGATTTAGCAACTCCTGATGCTAAATTTATGGGAGTAACAGCATCTGATATCATCAACTATGATTTACCTAC
The DNA here is from genome assembly GCF_051877095.1 of Methanobrevibacter sp. Classification (GTDB taxonomy): domain Archaea; phylum Methanobacteriota; class Methanobacteria; order Methanobacteriales; family Methanobacteriaceae; genus Methanocatella. The sequence continues at coordinate 214,431 of NZ_JBJEIO010000001.1, forward strand.
TGATAAACTCAAAGATGTTGATGTAATGAGGCTCAAAGAGCTTTCTAAAGACCCAAGGTATAAAAGTGATTTCTGGCAAACTGAAATCAAAAAGATGCTTAAAATCGGTAAAAAAGCAGAACAGCAATCTTTCTCTAAATACGGGCTTGAGTACGTAGTAGATACTTACTTCCCACAAAAACTTGAAGAATTGGAAAATTAAATTTAAAATTTTCCTCCTTACTTTTTTTATTTTTTTCATATCCCATTAACTCAAGTTATTATTTTAAACATTTTCAAAAATTAGACATTCAACAAGACAACAGTTATATATTAAAAAATTCATATACCATATCAGGTATAGGTTGTGTTATTTATGAAGCAATGTATGGATACTGAAAATTTACATAGAAGACTTAAAAAAATTATAGGTCAATTAAATGCTATTGATCGCATGATTAAAGAAGATATTCCTTGTGAACAGATATTAATGCAAGTAAATGCATCTAAATCAGCATTACATAAAGTTGGACATATTATTGTTGAAGGACACTTAGAACACTGTGTTAAAGAAGCCATTGAAGAAGGTGACGCGGACGAAGCTTTAGGTGATATTTCATCAATTTTAGAATATTATTCTAGACTTTAATTTTTTTTAAAAGAATACTATACCCTAATGGGTATATGTATAATTGGAGGTCATATGATATGGATTTAAAATTTAATAATGAAGAAAAAATTGAGATTATATTTATCATAATATCAGCAATCAGTTTAATTCTAGAATTCACATTATCTATTAATTATCTTTCATGGATTTCAATACTGTTATGTGGAATTCCCATATTCAAAGAATGTATTGAAGGATTAATTACAGAATTTGATATCAAAGCAGACTTACTTGTTTCAATAGCCATTATCGCATCCATCATTATTGGTGAAACCTTTGCAGCTGGTGAAATTGCAACAATCATGGCAATTGGAGGATTTTTAGAAGAATATACTGTGTCAAAAGCACAAAATAGAATTAAAGAACTTGCAAAAATGACTCCTAAAGTCGCAACACGTATAAAAAATGGAATTGAAGAAACAATACCTATAGAACAAGTAGAAATTGGAGATATTCTAAAAATACTACCTGGAGAAAGTATTCCTACTGATGGAATCATTATTAATGGAAACACATCAATTAACCAAGCTACACTTACTGGAGAATCAATACCTGTGGATAAAACAACAGATGACGAAGTATATAGTGGAACTATAAATCTTTACGGTTCATTTACAATGAAAACAACAAAAATAAGTGAAGATAGTTCTCTTCAAAAATTAATTAAGTTAGTTGAATCTTCAAAACCTGAAAATGCTAATATTGTAAGAACAGCAGATAAATGGGCTACAATAATTGTTGTAATAGCATTTACAGCATCAATATTAACCTATTTATTCACATTTGAAATAATAAGATCAGTTACAATATTAGTTGTATTCTGCCCTTGTGCATTAGTCCTTGCTACTCCAACAGCACTTATGGCAGCAGTAAGTAATTTAACAAAATATGGAATTTTAGTCAAAAATGGGGAATCTATAGAAGAAATGGCTCATGTTAATGAAGTCATCTTCGATAAAACTGGAACATTAACCCATGGAACTCCAAACATAGTTAAAGTCATCTCAAAAAATCCTGATGAAATGATGTATCTTTTAACATCACTTGAATCCAAATCAGAACACCCTATAGCAAAAGCTATCGTTAAATATTATAATAATGATAATTTAGCAGAAGTTGATGACTTTAAAGTACATATTGGTAAAGGAATTACTGGAAATATTGATGGAACAAAGATAATCGCAGGGAATAAAAAGCTATTTGAATCTGAAAATATCCAACTAGATTCATATGATACTAAAAACAATGGTCAAATAGAAATTCTCGTTGCAAAGGAAAAACAGATAATTGGAAGAATATTGCTTTCAGATACAATACGTGATAATGCAAAATCAACAATCAGAAATCTGAAAAAGTTAAAAATCAAAACAACATTACTTACAGGAGACAATGAAAACACCGCAAAATCAATTGCAAATCAAATTAAAATACATAACATTAAATTTAATTGTCTACCCGAAGACAAGATTAACTACATAAAAGATGAACAAACAAAAAACCATAGAGTTGCAATGATTGGAGATGGAATAAATGATGCGCCATCATTGAAAAAATCCAATGTTGGAATAGCAATGGGAAACATTGGAAGTGACCTTTCAATTGAATCATCAAACATTACTCTAATTAATGATGATATAGAAAATATTCCTCATTTAATTGAAATATCTAGAAAAACAATAAAAACAATCAGCATAGGTATTGGATTTACATTATCATTAAATATAATAGCAATGATATTGGCTATTTTAGGAATATTAAATCCTATTCAAGGAGCATTAATACATAATATTGGATCAGTAATTGTCATTATCTATTCTTCCATATTAATCAACTATAAAAGCCCAAAAATAGATTATAAAACTACTCATCTTGATTAAACAAAGTTTTAAATATTAAATATTTTATAATTTATAATAAAAAATAAAAGGTGAAATATTATGACTGAAAAAGAAATCAAAGTTGTAGGTATGCACTGTCCTTCTTGTGTAAATGCTGTAGAATTATGTTTAAAAGATGTTGATGGAATTGATGATGCTAAAGCAGACCTTGATTCTGGAATTACTACCCTCACATTATCTAGTGATGTAAGTGATGCAGACATTAATGAAGCTGTTGAAGAAGCAGGATTTAAAGTAGAATAATTCCTCTTCAATTTATTTTTTTATTAAACTACCACTATAAAATTCAATTAAAATATATTTATTTTACCAATATCATTTATGCCACAAACATCACTCCATTAAACAATCCCCACCAAATTATAAATTTACTCATTATCTAAAAGAACTATCAAATTATAAATAATTAAAAAAATATACATTATAATATAATAAAAATTATTATTATAAATCAAAGGGATTAAAATGAAAACTGTTGCAATTAATGGTTATGGAACCATCGGTAAAAGAGTGGCTGATGCTGTAGCTGCTCAAGATGATATGAAAGTAATTGGTGTAAGTAAAACTAGACCAAACTACGAAGCAAGAACTGCAGTTGAAGAAAAAGGCTATCCTTTATACATTGGAATTCCAGAAAGAGAACAATTGTTCAAAGATGCGGGAATTGAAATAGCAGGTACTGTTGAAGATATGGTCCAAGAAGCAGATATTGTTGTTGACTGTACACCAGGAAACATTGGACCAAAAAATCTTGAAATGTATAAAAAAGCAGGCGTTAAAGCAATCTATCAAGGTGGAGAAGACCATGAATTAACAGGTCTTTCATTTAATGCTATTTCTAACTACAATGATTCATATGGTGCAGATTACACAAGAGTTGTATCCTGTAACACTACTGGTTTAACTCGTACATTATCTACAATTAATCCAATTGGAGATATCAAAAAAGTTAGAGCAGTAATGGTGAGAAGAGGATCAGATCCATCCGAAGTTAAAAAAGGTCCAATTAATGCAATTGTACCGAATCCTCCAAAAGTACCATCCCACCATGGTCCTGATGTAAAAACCGTTATGAAAGACATTGATGTAACAACTATGGCATTACTTGTACCTACTACATTAATGCACCAACATAACATCATGGTAGAACTTAATAATGAAGTAGAAACCGAAGAAATCGTTGAAGCATTAGAAAAACGTTCTAGAGTTCTTGTTGTTTCTGCTGAAGAAGGTTTAGGATCTACTGCAGAACTAATGGAATATGCTAAAGAACTTGGAAGAAACAGAAATGATTTATACGAAATTCCAGTTTGGAGAGAATCTATCAATGTCGTAGGTAATGAATTATTCTACATGCAAGCTGTACATCAAGAATCAGATGTTGTTCCAGAAAACATTGATGCTATTCGTGCACTTTTAGAAATGGAAAGTGATAACGAAAAATCAATTGCAAAAACTAACAAAGCTATGGGAATCTTCTAAATTTCCCCTTTTTACTATTTTTTAAACGATTTAAATGAAACACAAAGTACTTTTCGGGCCTGCGGGAAGTCCTGTTGATTATAAAGGTCCAGCATACAAAGCTCCAAAATATATTTGCGAAGAATGTCTTGATTCTTATGAATATCAATCACCTTATGGTGTAAGAATTGGAGAATCATCCGCAAATACTCTAAAACAAGAATCTGAAAAACATGATATTTTAATTTCAATGCATGCTCCATATTATATTAACCTATGTGCAAAAGAAGAATCAAAACTTGATAAAAGTATTGGTCATTTAATAGCTGCTGCACGTGCAGGAGAATGGATGGGAGCATATAGATTAGTATTCCACCCAGGAGCTTATATGAATAGAAAACCTGAAAAAGCCATGGAAATATCAAAAAATACTATTAATAGATTATTTGAAGAACTTGAAACCGAAGGAATTAAAAATTTTACTTTTGCACCAGAAACAACAGGTAAAAGAACACAACTAGGAAATGTAAATGAAGTTGTGGAGTTATGTGCAAATTTTGATCATTTTGAACCAACAATTGATTTTACACATGTCCATGCAAGAGGAAGAGGTTTTTTAAATAAAAAAGAAGATTACAATTGTATTTTTTCAACAATTGAAGATAATTTAAATATTGATATTCTCCATTGTCATTTTACAACCATTGAATATGGTGACAGCGGTGAGATAAAACATCACACTTTAGATGAAAATGATGAATATGGACCAAATATTCCAGATTTACTCTCTAATCTAATTGACAATGGTTGGAATGCAAATATTATATGTGAAACTCCGCTCAGAGATATTGATTCACTTAAAATGAAAAAAATGTATGAAGAAATGATTTAATAATCTTTTACAGAATTTATTAAATCATCCATATCCTCAAAAAAACCACTAACATCATCACTATTTTGACTATCAGAACTCAAATGAATAATCAATTCATCAATTAAATCATTCATTTTATCAATGAATGTCTGTAATATTTTGATTTTATTGTCAATTTCACGTCCAACAAATTCCTTGCTTCCATCATCAACTTCGATAATCTTCCTTATAACATCTAATTGAATATCAAACAATTTATTAGATTCATTAATGGAAGATAAAAATTTATTATATGCCCTATAATTTGAATTAAAAATTTCTCTAAGTAATTCTTTAGCTTTATTTTGTTTTAAATCATATTCTTGTTCAATACCATCAACAATATCATTATATTTAGATGAAACTACTTCAACTGATTTTTCAAAATGAAAAACTTCTCTTCCACATTCACTACAAAAACGCTGGTCAGAATCTAATTTAGCACCACAGTAAATACAAAAATGATTATGATTATCATTAATTGCCATATAACTAGTTTAACATTACTTTTTTATAAATACTATGATTTTCTCAATTTTAAAATAACAATTTCAGAATCAGTTCCCCCTCTCATTGGTGTATCCATTGACCCTACACCTGTTGTAACATGCAAATATTTGCCTATTTCATTTTTAAATAGTCCCCTATTATATTTAAACATCATATCAGAAAACCAAGTCATTGGATAAAATTGACCACCATGAGTATGACCTGAAAGCTGAATATCAAAACCTAATTTCGAAAATTCCTCCCAGTAATAAGGAACATGATAATTTATGATATTAATTAAATGTGAATTTAAGCAAGTTTCATCCAATTTTGGAATACTCCTATCATCAAAACTAAATGTCAATCCAAATATACTCAAATCTCCAAATTCCTTTCTTTCATTATCTAAAACAATAATTTCCGCATTTTTACAAGCTAATATAACATCATCAATTCCAGGATAAAAATCATGATTTCCAGGAGTAAAAACTATTGGCATATCAATTTCCTTAAATTCTAAAAAGTCATCAGGTTCCACAATTGAAGAACCATCTGCTAAATCACCAGAAATAATAGCTAATTCACAAATATCTTCAAGTTCCTTTAATTTTTTAGCTACTAATTTAATAATTTTTTTATGACGCACAGATCCAAAATGAACATCAGATAAATGTGCAATATTAATATCCCTAGGCAAATCATCTATTTTTAATGTTTTTTCATTAATTACTAATTTATTAGCCTTGTAAAAATTATAAATCCCTAAAATTGGCGCTATTAAAATTAAACCTAAAGTCACTTCAAATGACAGTGCACTAAATGTTCCAATTAAATATATAATTAAAATATCAATCAAAAACATTAAAGACATCCACATCCAAATACCATCAATTGTTGTTAGAAATCTTCCAACAACAGTTGATTTTTTTGCTTCAAAAAACATTGGAATACAATGGATCAATACAATTAAAACTGCAAGAATAATTAAATACACATCATTAATTTCACCAAACAGAAGTAATAAATACTTCAATAGAAAAAATTGAAATAACATATAAATGGAGTAATAAATATTACTCTTTTTGACCTAAAACTCATAAAAATAACACCATACATTATATATCCCATCAAATATTTAAATAATTAAAACAAATGATAGACATATAAAAAATATCGGAGGCGAGTGACTTGAAAAATGATAACAAAATAGCAGAAATTAAAGCAACTAATCAAAAGCAGCAAATGAAAAAAGCTGAAAGTAAAGAATGCGCTGAATGTATCATTTTAAAACCTGTTGGTTATCCATTTGAATTTAATCTAATGGATGAACATATTGAAATTACCAACAAGAAATTATTTGAAGAATATGCTCGTGAACAATGGATGGGATTAGTTGTACAAGAAAATTCACATTTATTTGATCAAAAAATTATTCCAGATTATGGTTTTGAAGTTATAAAAGCAAAACCTAACAACTCAATAATCTCTGAGACAACTAGAATCCAACTAATTACAGATGAATTAGAAAATAAAAAAGATAAAAATGCATTTAAAACAGAAGTACATATTTCTGATATTATTGGGCAAACAAATGCTAAAAATAAATTTAAAGTTATAACAAAATACTTAGAAAATCCAGAAAAATTTGGACCTTGGGCTCCTAAAAACATATTGTTTTACGGACTTCCAGGTACTGGTAAAACCATGATGGTTAAAGCTATGGCTAATGAGCTTGAAGTTCCATTGTATTTAATTAAAGCAACATCATTGATTGGAGACCATGTTGGTGATGGTTCATCTAAAATTCATGATTTATTCAAGAAAGCTAGTGAAAACTCACCATCAATAATATTCATAGATGAAATTGATGCAGTTGCACTTCATAGATCATTCCAATCATTAAGAGGAGATGTTTCTGAAATCGTAAACTCCCTTTTAACTGAAATGGATGGAATTAGTAAAAATGAACATGTAATAACTATTGGTGCAACAAATAATCCTAGTAGCTTAGACTATGCAATTAGAAGCAGATTTGAGGAAGAAATTGAATTCAAATTACCCAATGATGAAGAAAGGTTAGCTATTTTAGAAAATAATTTAAAAAGCATGCCATTAGAATATGAACTTGATTTAGAAAAAATTGTTAAGCTTACTAAAGGAATATCTGGAAGAGATATAAAAGAAAAAATATTAAAAACTTCTCTTCACAATGCAATTGCAAACGATTGTGATATCATTACTATGAAAAACATAGACTATTCCATAAAATTAACTAAAATTAAAAATAAAGATATAAAAGGAATGTTTGAATAAATCAAACATTTAAATTAATTAAAAATATACTCACAAGCTGCAATTACTTCCTTATTTTCATCTTTAGCAGCTTTTTTAACTTTTTTAGAAATATCATGAAAAATTTTGTTAATAATTGAATTTGTTAAATTATCCACAATTTTAGCACTACCATCTATATTAGATAACTTAGCATTAGCTTTTTCCATCTCACGTTGCCTTATATCCTCCATAGATGCTCTTAAATTACCAAGTATTTCATCAACATCCATAATTTTAAAGGAATCTTGAAGTAAAATAAACTCTTCAGTGATGATGTTTTCAGCTTCACCAAATTCCTTTTTTCTAAGACGAGTATTTTCATCAGCAATTTCTCTTAAGTCATCAATATTGAATGATTTAACACCTAATTCTAAAACATCTTCAGAAATATCTCGAGGATTTGCAATATCTACCATCATCACATTTTCATAATCCATATCAATTCCTAAAAGACGTTCTTTAGTGATAATTGGATGAGGAGCACTAGTGGCACTAATAACTAAATCTGCAGTAGCTAAATATTTTTCCAAATCATTGAAAAGAATAGCTTGACCTCCTAAATCTTCAGCAAGTTGAACAGCAACATAAAAAGTACGATTTGCAACAAAAATAGCGTTTAAATTCTTTTCAGCAAGTGCTTTAGCAACTAACTTACCCATTTTTCCAGCACCAATTACTAAAACAGATTTATCCTCTAATGACCCAATATGTTTTTCAGCTAAATCAATAGCTGCAGAACCAATTGATACTGCTCCTTTATTAATATTGGTTTTTTTCCTAACAACACGACCAACATGAATTGCTTTAGTAAAAATTAAATCCAAAACTTTACCACAATGACGATTTTTCTCAGCTTTATGTTTTGCATCATTAACTTGACCTAAAATCTGATCTTCACCCACAATCATAGATTCCAAACCAGAAGTCATACGTAACAAATGCATAACTGCTGATTGACCATAATCAATTATAATACTTCTATTTTCATGAGACAGTAAAATATCATCTTCGGGAATGTTATTATTATGAATATAATATTCTTTTCTATTACATGTATTAATCTCAATATATTCACCAATAGAATATTTCTCCTGTAACTTAACAAATAACTCATCTATCTCATTTGCAATAACTTCCATTGATTGAATATCTGCAATTTTATGATCCACTCTTAAATTTAATATCAAAATAATCCCCTTATCAACTCATCAATATAATCCTTAGCTTCATCAATCTTCCTATTTTCGATTAGAACATTAATTTTTTCATCTGCCAATATTTCATAAAGATATTTTCTTCGCTCTTTTTGATTTTCAACAACATTTTTTAATTTACGTCTAGCATAATCTTGAAGTTCAATTTCTAAAATATCTTCTTCAGTGATTATTGACTGTATTTTTTTTCTAAGCTGGCGAGCCATTAAAGGACTTTTACCACCAGTAAAAATAGAAAATTCAATTCCACCAATGTTAAAACTTGTAGGGATAATCACATCCCCCTCTTGTGGACAATCTGCACGATTAATAAGTTTATCTTTAGCAATTCCACAAACATAATTAGATAACTTTCTATCCCCACTAGCTATAACAACCAAATCGGACCAATCAACTAATTTATCAACATCATCAGTTGAACATAAAATAGCTCCTTTAGACCTCAATTCATCAGATAATTTATTTCCAGCCAATTTAACATTAGCTCCATGGTCTAAAAATTTATTTGCACGCCTAGTTGCAACTTCACCAGTGCCTAAAATAAAAACATTTAAATTAGATGTTTTTAAGTAAATAGAAGTCCAATCCATTTTAATCAGAATTTTCAAGAGATTGTGCACGTAAAACTTTCACAGCAACCCTTAAATCATCATTACATTCAGTTAAAACATTCATTGCTTCAAGTTTTGTAATATTAAATGTTTCAGCTAATGCTTCTGCTTTTTCATCAGGAGCAGGTTTTTCAACACCAACTAATCTTTCAGATAATTCTTTTTTTAAGTCTAAATATTCATCATGACTCATTCCCATATTTTTTAAAGTCATGTCTCTTAATGGACAAGGTTTTGATGGTTTACAACACCATACAAGTGATCCAAAACAAGTCCCAGCTCCATCACCTAATCTAGTTTCTTTAGCAAATTGAGTTTTAATATCAATATATTCTTTAGGAGTTAAATTAACTTCCTGCAATGCATTTAAAACAGGACACGGTTTAACTGGAGGACAACAAAAAGCAAGTCCTCTAATATCCCCTCCCCTACAAATATGAGATGGTGCATCTTCCCAAGTCATAATAAACCTCCAATTCATTTTTTTAGAATATCATTATAAAATAACAATATAATTTATTTTAACTATGAATATATAATCTTTTTTATAAATAAAACTTATTTTAATAATGATTAAATTTTAATAGTTTAATTACTAATTTAAATATAGATTTTTTATGAAAGAAAAGTTAATAATCGAAGATATATGTATACTGTTAGAACGAAAAAACATTAAAAATATGTATCTTCGAGTTGTTCCTCCAAAAGGAGATGTGAAAGTATCTGCTCCATTTTACATACCCAATGAAGAATTAATTAAGTTTATCAAATCTCGAAAAGAGTGGATTTTAAAAAAACAAGACCTTATTTTAAATAATAATATCCGAGCTCCCCTAAAATTTATTAATGGTGAAAAACATTATTTATGGGGCAGAGAATACACACTCCAATTGATTCGAAATGATAATAAACATGTTTTAATTGATAAAGAAAATAAAATCATGTATTTATCCATGCCTAAACGAAGCACAATAAGTGAAAGAGAAAAAACACTAGTTGATTTTTATAGAAAAGAACTTCAAAATGCAATACCTCCAGTGTTAGATAAATGCAGCACTATTGTTGGGAAAAAACCATCTGAAATTAAAATTAGAAAAATGAAAAACTGGGGAAATTGCAGACAAGATGGAAGAATAACATTAAACCTAAATTTAGCAAAAAAAGACCCTAAATGCTTAGAATATGTAATGATACATGAATTATGTCATTTAATAGAGTTTAATCATGGGAAAAAATTTAAAAAATTAATGGACAAATTTTCTCTAAATTGGAAAAAAATAAAAAAAGAATTAAATGAATAAGAAGAATTATCTATTTTCTTTAAGCATATCTTCTTTTTCATCTGCAGTTAATTTATCAACTATTTCTTCAGGAGTGCCTATATCTAATAGTTTACCACCCCTCATTAAAGCAGCTCTATCACAGACATCTAAAACAAAGTCCATATCGTGAGAAATAATAATAAATGTTTGTTCTAATTCATTACGTGCTTTTAAGATTGAATCAGTTACAATAACACGAGTAATTGGATCCATAGTACCAGTTGGTTCATCTAACACAATTAAATTAGGTTCTTTAATTAAAACTTGTGCTAAAGCAACCCTATGTCTTTCACCTACACTTAATTGATCTGGGTATTTTTCAAGAATATTCGCTGCAACTTCATCAGAAAATCCAACAGTAGTCAATGCATGAATTGCTTTAATTTTAGCGAATTCAGCAGGAAGATTTAAACTAATTGCATCAGTT
>NZ_JBJEIO010000002.1:0-61247 GCF_051877095.1 Methanobrevibacter sp.
CGCAGAGATCTAATTTGGAATGACAACCGCAAAAAGGATTTTGAAAATCAACAAAATTTTTGAAAGAGTCTAATAATCTTAAATACTTTGATAATTGAAAATTAGATAATACAACACCACAAAAGTAAATGTACATTCAAATTATAAATTAATAAAAATAATAAAAAATAGTCAATTTAATCACAAGATATATATATATAAAAAAATAAAAATTTTCTTATTCATTGAATGGAGGAAAAATTTTTATGAATAAAAGAAAGTTAGTACTAATTTTAACTATTTTTGCAATTGTAATTACGTCTGGTGCTGCTGTATCTGCAGGTCTTTTTTGATAGTAACGACAACAATATCAAAACACACGAATTTAATTATGCAAATAAAGCAACTTTTAACATTAGTGATAATTTAACAGATAAAACTGGAGCCGAAAATATTTTATTCGGATCAGGAGTTTCATATGATTATCCCGATGGAAATTTAGTTTGTTCAATTTATGCTGAAAGGGATTACGGCATGGACGAAGTTGAAAGTAATCAAAACGATGCCCTATTTGAAGAAATAGAAAGTGACCCAACATCTCAAGGATATAAAACATATATCTTTAAATGGGATGATATGAACGAATATGATGTATTCATTGATTTAGATAATCTGACAATAGTCGAAGACAGCGGTTATGATGAGCAATACAAATACTTCAAAGGCAAATTCGAAACATTAGACGAAGCTCAAGTATTTATTGATACATTCAAAATCAATGAAGACCAATTAAATAAACAAATTTACAAAGATGATTTATTAGTATGAATAATAAAATTGTTTTTGCATTACTATTGTTGTTTGTAAGCATTTGTGCAGTTTCTGCAACTGATACTATGTTCTGAATATTACTTAAGATAATATTCGTTTTAAACCCAAGATAGTAATCATGATTTCCTGAGGTGAACACTATTGGGGTTTTAACCTCACTAAGTGCCATGAAATCATCCTCCTCCACTATACATGATCCATCGGCAATATCTCCAAATAAACCATTCCCATACACCAAATATTCTTGTAATAAATCTGGCAGTTATCCTTGATTTCTTCTCTTCAAATAGCATGGGGACGGTTTGCATTAATCCAAGAATTACTGTAATACCAACTGTATACCAATCATTTACTCCACCGTACAATAGGAAAATGTATTTCAATAGGAAAAATTCAAGTAGCATCATAAAGCATTGATTTCATTTAAAAATTCCATGTTAATATAAAAATACTGAAAATAGTTAGTTTTCAGTAAAATAAAAAAAGTAATTAGGATTAAAAAATCCTAATTAAAAAGTGTTTAATTGTTTTCTAATGTTCAATATATATTTAATCTTAATAATAAACAATTACACCAATTCTTTCCAGTACAATACCCAATTAACTAATCATTAGTAACTATCTAATTTTTTCCAGTACAATACTAAAATTAAGCTAATCCACCATTAGTAAATTATTAGCTTTTTCTTCTAGGTATAAATACACAAGAGAGTAATGTAATGATTAAGACAAGTACAGGAATACCAGTAACAGGACTATTTTCAACAAAAATAGCTGCATTATTGTTATTTAAGCCATTTTCATTATAATAACCATCACCAATATTACTGTTATTATTTGCCTTATTATTATCTGCTTTATTGGTGTTATTAGTATTATTGGTATTATTTGTTTTATTGGTGTTATTTGATATGACTTGAACTTCTGTACTATTAATTGTAATATTGTTAATTTCATGAGTATTGACAACTATTGTGTTAGTAAGATTACCTTCTTTCACTGCTTTAAAGTATAATGTAATGTTGGCAGTTTGATTAGGCTCTAAATTATTAGAATAATAAAATACATTTTTATCATCCATAGTCCAGTTATCTCCAATAAATCTAATAAAAATTAAATTTTCTGGTATATTCTCATTAAAGTAGACTTTAGTAAGATTATAATCACCAATGTTTTTAACTACAACAATATATGAAAGTTCGTCACCTAATTTAACAGCAACAAGGTTCGGAGTTTTATTTGTAAAGATTTTTGCTTCAAATACAGGTAACTCTAAAGTCTGATAATCAATAGTAGCATATAATGTGTTATTTGTAGTACTTTTAGAATATAACGTATTTAATTTATTATCCACCAAAGCACCGGTTTCAGGATCATATGCACCGGTTTTTGCAGTGAAACTTACATTACGGATTGGTAAATACTGGTTAAAACTACTAATTTTTTCACCATCAGTGTATTGGGTTAAACCGGCAGTCAAATTATATGTATTACCAACAAACATAACTGTCTCATTACTTACAAAGGTCATTAAAACCCAATTATGATTAACAATACCCTTTTCACTATTACTAGTATATCTGTCAATTGGATTTTTATTAGAACCCCACCAGTTATAGGTCAAATTAACACCATCTTCCCAATAACTATTACTAACAACATCATGATTATTATTATCAGGGTTATCTATAATAACACAGTTACTAATGTTGCCGCAACATATCCATATAGCACCTGCTTCAGGAGCGGTGTTGTTAATGAATATATTACCCTCTATAATATCAATACCGTAATTATATTCCCCTTGTTTATTACAAGAGATTGCACCAGCTTCTGAACTTGCAGAGTTATTAATAAATGTGGAATTATATATCCTACCAAGATCCTCATCAGAGATATATATTGCTCCAGCTTCTTCTGCAGTATTATTATAAAATGTAGAATTAATTACAGTAAAATAATGATAACCATATGGTGAATGGGAAATAGCACCACCTTGTCTAGATGCAGTACAATTAACAAATTTTGAAAATCTGACAGTAACATTAACATTAATACCCTCATTAAATATTGCACCACCACCATTTAATGCAGTACAGTTAATAAAGGTACAGTTATTAATATTAGAGATAGTACCATCGTCATACTCTATTGCACCACCTTTAGAAGCAATAGTATTAATAAAACTACAGTTATTAAAGTCTAGAATATTGGTTTCAGAACCTATATACAATGCTCCACCATCAGCACCACTACTTGTATTAATAAAACTGCAATTATTAAACATTATGCTTCCATCTTCAGAACCACCAGATGAGCATATTGAACCACCATCAGATTCAGAATGTGAATTAATAAATCTAGAATTGGATATTGTAGTATTGTAAACATCACTTTCTAAATAGATATCGGCTCCTCTATTAGCATAATTATTGTTGAATAAACAATTATCAACAATTAGGTTCTCAGTTGAATCGTCGATTGTCCCATAGGAACAGTTATTATTTGTAAAGTTTGAATCTACTATTGTTGTATTGATATTACCATCAGTACAGATAGCAGATCCTAAGAATACTACATGAGCATAATTGCTGATTAAATGATTATCATTAAAGAGACAATTTGAGATATTAAGATTAGAATCTTTAGAAAAAATTCCACCACCATTAACTACAGCGTTTTCATTATATTTATTATCAGCACTGAAGTTAACATTAGAATTAGTGAAATTAGAATTATTAATGTTTGCTGTAGAATCTAAAAGATGAATAGTTCCTCCATTAACAGAGAAGGATTTAGTATAGTTAACTAAATTTATATTAACTGTATTGTTGTTAAAACTGCAGTCATCAATATTTAATTTAGCATTGTTGGCAAATATCGCTGTTCCAGATTCATTGTTCATACCATTTATTAATTTTAAATCATTTAATTCTAAAATTGAATCACTTACATTAAATATTCTGGCAAGACTTGATCCATCTAATGTATGTCCATTACCATTAATAACTAAAGTTTTACCATTAATTGTGATGCCATTAGGTAGATTGTCATTTTCAGAATATTTATAATCCTTATCTAAATCTATTGTTCCATTTGTATTGGAATCAATTAAATTTTGTAAGTCTCTGAAACTACCACCATTGCCATTATTATCTAATATAATTTGGGGGCCATCTTCAGAATTGAGTTTAGTATTATAATCACTTGCAATATTTAAAGTATTGTTTAAGTCCAAATTAGAACTTTGAAGATTATCTCCATATGAATCAGTACCATTGATTAAACTACTGTCTGTAGCAGATACACTAACCAAACAAAGAGAGAATAATAGAATAATACTTACTATGAGGATTAATTTCTTTTTTAACACGTTTTCACCTCCTTGTAAATTATATAGATAATTAAAACAATATTATATTTTTACAATTGAAATGAGTTTTAAATTGTTGAATAAAATATAATTTTATTAAATAATATTGAATAAAAATCTATTATTAAGCATAAACTTAATGAGTATAATATGTATAATTTAATATTTAAGACTTTTTACTAATTAAGTTCTGAATATTACTTAAGATAATATTCGTTTTAAACGTATATGGATGATGAAACAAATGGGAAAAAACAAAGGTTACAACCATTAAGCATTAGAATAAAACCACATACAAAAAAATTTCTAAAAGAAGATTCTGTATTGTCTGCAAGAGAAATATTGGAATTATATGAAGACTTTGCAAGTGGAACTGAAGAATACATTAGTTCTCTGGAAGAGGATAAAAAAGACCTTGAAGAAGAATTATCTAAAATACAAGAAAAACTTAAAAGTGCAAAAACATTTACAGAAAAACTAGAAAATACAGATGAGGACTCTGAAAATGGGGTTAATGTATAAGTTTGCTGTTTTTATACTTTCCCATTTTTTATTGAATAAATTTAGTATGGAAAATAGAATTTTTATATAAAATTATTTTAAGAGGGATTCTTAAAATAATTTAACTATTACTGTCATGCTTTAATTGTGTAATTATGAAAATAAATGGTGTTAATATTAATAGATAGGTAAATGCTGAATTAATAAAATAGTCACCTAAGACCACAACAAATGTTAATAAACTTATTATAGCAAAAGTATGTTGATAATATCTTCTTTGACTTTTTTCCATTGTATCTTCAAGGAAATTCTTATTATTTGCATAATGTACACATACAGTAAATAATAATGTAATAATAAATATGTTAATTATAAACACACATTCGATAAGGAAATATTGGCCATATGAACCCATCAATGATGTAGTAAATGGAATAAATGATAGTGACGCAAGATATAGAATGTTCAACCATAGATAGATAGTGTCCATATTTTTTAATTTAATTACTTCATGATGATATACCCAAAAGGTACTTACTAGAATAAAACTAACAAGAACAGTACCTACTGTAGGTAATGTTGAAACTATAAAATTAAAAATGTCTTGTGATGTTTTCATTTGTGTAGCAGGTAGTTCAATACCAAAAGCAAGAAGAGTCATAACCATTCCGAAGATTCCATCAGTAAGTGCAAGTAATCTTCCAGGATCTATACTAACGTTCTGGCTAAATGCATCTCTAAATCTGTCTCTTAATGTGTTATTTCTATTGAAGAATTCTAACCATCTATTTTCTGGAATATCTCTGTTCTGGTTTAAGTTTTCGGATATTTTGTGTTCGTTTAGGTTTTCTGTATTTGGTATCTTAGATTCTTGATTTGGGTTTTCTGAACTGGATATTTTCTGCTCTTGGTTTATAGTTTCTTGTTTGGGTTTTTTATTGTGTTGGTGTTCTCTTTGCTCTGGATTTTCTGGATTTGCTTTTCCAGAATATTCGTCAATGCCATAATCTACTAGTTTTCTTCTTTTGTCGAAATCCTCATATAAATTCTGGTATTCTGGATTATTTTCCATTCTTAATTCATGTAAACGTTTTCTGAGTTTTTTTCTTGCAAGATTCAATTCATGAATATCTTTATTTAATTCTTCATCTTCAATATATTTTAGAAAATTATTTGAATCTATGTCGTCATTGTTTTTCTTTTCCATATATCTTTCCTCTTTTTTCATTAAAATAATAAACCTTATTGTATAATTTTTAACATTTCTGTTTATTTTTTTACTAAATCTTATAGTTAATATAATAATATTCAATATTATTGTAAAAATGAGATTTATATTAAACAGTTTGGTTTTATGTTGATTATTTTTTAATATATTATATTATTATATTATTATAATTATTTTTTTGATTTTGTTCTGAATATTACTTAAGATAATATTCGTTTTAAACAAAACAACATATAATGATAAAGGTTTTACATCAATGTCAATTCATGAATTCACCAAAGTTGATGAATATGGTGATGAATTAAATTATATATTAATCCCTGAAAAAACTAAAATACTGTATGTTGAGGGAATTACTTCATCTCCTAAAGATTATGAAACATTATTTTTACCTAATATACATTTAGACAAGGTTGAGGATTTGAGTAGTAAGAAAAAAGTTTGGAAATTACCATAATCTTTTTATATATTCAAAAAACAATATATAAATAATTAAATATATTTAAAATGGAGAATATTTATGCCACTCATAAGATTCACTAAATTGAACAGAGAATTACTCCGGAATTTACCTTCAGATATGCAAGCTGAATTAATTATTTTTGAAGATGTTATTCCTGATGGAATTATGGCGTCTCTTTATGTTAATGATCCATTTTATAAAAAAGAAAGATCTAAATTCTTAGAACCTAGGGATGATATTCGTGAGAAAATGTATCGTGCTAGAGGTAGGCGTGAAGAACTATCCGAGAATGATCCTGTTTACGACCCAGTTTCTGCTAGGATTAATATTAAAACTGATGAAATGGTTCAATTTGTTAAGGATTATCCACAATATAAACAGTTAATTGAATCTATTATTTTTAGAGATGAAAATCATAATGTGGTGAAGGTTGTTCCTATTGATGAGTATTTAAAGGAACATTAATAATAGTTATTTATTATCATATTTTGTTTTACTTTTTTTATTATTTTTTTTTACATGCTTTTATTTTTTTTTAGAGGGAGATACTATGCCTAATGATGAAACATTAAAACGTGACAAATTATTACTTGACTTAATGATTCATGCTTATGATGAGGAGGTAGCTCGTAATGAGTTGATTGATTCTAAGAATAGTCAAATGATTGTTCTTACAGGGGCAATGTTGACTTTGCAAGCAACATTATTCACTAATTTATTGGCTCAAAAAATATTATTTAACACTCATATTAGTAATTCATGGAAAATTTTATTGTCAGGAATAATGTTATGTTCTTTAGTGGGAATAATGTTAGCATTATTCCAGTTCATTGTTCTGAATATTACTTAAGATAATATTCGTTTTAAACTCTTATTATTTTTTCTTCTTTTAGTTATTTAAGGTATTTATTTTTCTTTTTTAAATTTTTTTTCAGGGTCATGATTTTTTCCTTAAAAAAGGGCATTGTTGTCCTCAAAAAATTATTTAAGTACTATCTTTTTTTATCTGTTTTTTAGGACAAACATTCATAACTTAAAAATATTAATGTTGTCTTCACCAATGCAAATTAAATCCTTTAAATTTTTCATCATTTAAAAGAGTTTTTACTAAATTTGATGATTGTTTATTAATTATTTCGCTGTAAGTTACTTCTTCATCATTGTATTTTATTGTTGAGTGTAGTTTTTCTTGAATTTTTGAAATAATCAGTTTTCTTTTTTCTAATTTTATACTTTTGTTTCTTTTATCTAAATCATTATTTGTAACTTGTTTTCTATTGATAAGATTTAATACTGTTTTGTCTACGAGTTGTTGTCTGAAATCTTCTATTAAATCATATGTTAGGCTTGTTCTGTTATCCATGTCAAAATGGAGGAAACCGCAATATGGATCTAACCCATTTATTAATATGGATTTGGTTATTTCAGTTGCTAAAATAGCATATCCATAGTTTAACATGGAATTTAATAAATCTGTTGGTTTTTTGGTTCTTTTTTCAAATCCTATGTCTTTTGGAATTAATAATTTTATCCCATTCCAATAATGAACTGATGCTTTTCCTTCACATCCCATTATCTGCATTTTTACTTTCTCATGATTATTTGTTAGTTTAATGGAATTCAATTTATTGATTTGAAGAGTAATATTATCTTTTATTTCATTGATTTGTTTAATTTTACGGCGTTTGTTGAGTGTTGTTAATGTTGCTTTTTGATTTATCATTTTTGATTTTATTATTTCACGTGATATGTTGATGCCTTTTTTATTTTCACTTAGTAAGTATTGTTGTTTTTTAATTTTTACATTTCTCCAATCTGGTGATTCTATTAAATAATTTAATTTGCCGGAATAGTCCATGGAGATTAGTTTAATGTTATTTTTTGAAATTAGTGTTAGAGCATCAAATGTTATATATCCTTTTCCTATTATAACTATGCTAGATATCTTGTCTGCTTTAATGGAATCTAGGACAGTATCTTTTTGTTTTATGACAAGTTGATTATCTTTTTTATGAATTGATTTGTTGAATCCTTCAATTAAAATATTCATGTTAAAAAACCCTGTATAAATTTTCACTAAAATTTATTTCCCGTCCAAATGTTTCTTTTTTAGAATAGCAACTATCACAAATAGGTAGAATTAGTAAACTGTCTTTTCTGCGAATTTCCAATTCAATTTCTTTTTTAAAAATAGTTAAATCAGTATTATTTAATTTTCCAATATATGTGTTGGTTTGAATTTTTCTAAGTCCGAAATGTCTTAAAATGTTTTCAATTTTTTCTTTGTTGGTTTTGAAATTAACCTCAAAAATAACTATAGTATACATGAATATTATTTAATTTTTAATGAATAAAAAAGGAATGCTTAGCATTCCTCAACTTCTTTTGGATTAATCCAATCGGTCGGAATAATAGAACCAATAACTGCTGCTACAACAAGCCATGGAATTATTCTCGGGTCAAAACATAATAATAGTAATAATGCAGCACCTAATGGTTTTTTAAGTAAAACACCAAGAATTGAAGCAGTTATAACAGCTACACTAAATCCCATATCTAAATTAAATAATAATGAAAATCCACATCCAATTATAATTCCACAAAAGATCACTGGGAAGAAATGACCTCCTTTCCATCCAGTTTTAATACAAATATTAGTTAGAAGTAATTTTACAAGTCCAATAGTAATTAAAATAATTGGACTATATACTGCATAAGTTTCAAGAATTAATTCCATATTTGTTTCACCAGAAAACAGAGTCAATGGTGATATTATACAGAAAATACCTAATATTAATCCTCCAATTAAACATGTAATTAGAATATTATTTTTAAATTTCATTTTTCCAAGTATTTTTCCAGTATACTTATCAAAGAGTAAATATATTATTCCAAATAATGAACCGATAATTGCTAATGGCACTCCAAGTATTCTCTCAAAGTTACTTATATCATATCCACCAACATGAGGAAAACCGATAGGTGCACCGAAAAATTCTCCGATAATATAAAATACAAGTAGAGCACCTAAAATACAGAAAATATTACTATATGTCTTTTTTTCACTGTGTTCTTGATTTTCTATTGGAGCTATCAAACCGTATAATGGTGCTACAAATATTAAAGAGAATACTGAGTTAATACCTACATCACAAATATCATAGATATTTTTCTTAAAAAAAGTCATGAATTTTGATAACCATATACAAAGAGTTACTATAACTCCACATAATCCAGCTTCTGGTCCAATACTACCACCAAATATTATAGGAATCAATGCACTAACAAATATTAAAAGTATATTTTCGTTTTGCAATTTTTTCCCATTTTTCATATTTGAGAGTATTACATTCATCTCATAGACAGATTCACCATATTTGGTTTTAATTAAACCTAAAATTAATCCTCCTAACAGACATATTATAATTGGATAAATTTTTAAGTCAAATTGTCCTGGAAGATAATCCCATAAAAATGCAGTTCCAATTTTCATTAATTTCAAAAATAACCAAACAATAACTGCAAAAATCATACCCATTAAAAAGCATCCGGTATAATAGGTTAAATTTTTTCTTGATATTATCATAATTATACTATTTAGTTTATAGTTATTAAATAGGTGGAATATTCTTTTTTTTGATTGTAAAATAAAAATGATGCATGGAGTAAAATTAGGATTTGTTTTCAATTGAGCTTTGATGATATTTATTAATAATATTTGATAGAATAACAGTTATGTCTATAAATAGTAAAAAACATCATGAAGCTAAACCTTTTCTTAAATGGGCTGGGGGAAAAACAATTAATTTCTACAATTGAAGAGTGATTGCCTCAAGAGATTAAAGAATCTAAAAATATTGATAAATATGTAGAACCATTTATTGGCGGAGGAGCTTTATTTTTCTATTTAATGAATAATTATAAAATTAAAGAATCTTATATTTTTGATATTAATAAAGAACTTATTTTGACATATAATGTTATTAAAAATAATCATAGAGAATTAATTGAAAAATTATCAATTCTACAAGAAGAATATGTGCCTAGAAATCAAGATGATAGAAAAGAATATTATCTTAATATTAAGAGTACTTTTAATAATGATATCGTTGATTTTGAAAATTATTCAGAAGAACATATCACTAGGGCATCTTATACTATTTTCATGAAATAAAAAAAGATTATTCTTTTATGGAATATTAGTTGTTTATCTTATAAACTTGTATTCATTATATGCGCAAACAAAAGCTTGAATATAATCATTTTTTATTTTATTTTTTTAGAAACATTTTTATTATACTAATCAATTAAGTTATTCCATAGGTTTTATTCTATATCTCAATATAGCTGTCTACAAGTTTTAATGTATTCGTACTATTTTTATATTTTCATAAAAATGTAAATAAACCTTTTTTTAATTTATTCGGAGGTTTTAATTATGAATTTTATATTGAGGGATTGTTATTAGTGCAACTGATTTAATTAACAATCCTCGTAAAAGTATCATAGGATTAAGTATTCCTATGATTGTATCTTTACTTTTAACAATGATTAATAATGTTGCAGATGCAATGTGGGTTAGTGGTTTAGGTTCAGATGCACTTGCGGCAATAGGTATTGTAACACCAATTTTTATTATAATAATTGGTTTGGGAATTGGAATTTCAGCAGGAGTAAACTCATCTGTGGCTCGTTTTATAGGAAAAGGAGATTTAAAACAAGCTGGAAATAGTGGAGTTCATGGATTAATTATTAGTATTATTATAAGTATTATTATCCCGGTCATTCTTTTGGCCTTTTTAAAACCGATTTTAATAGCTATTGGTGGTGCAAGTGTTTTAGATCTTGCATATGATTATGGTTTTTGGATTATTATAGGAGCATTTTCGGTTATTGTTCAGTATGTTTTTAGTGGTGTTTACAGATCTGAAAATAAAGGAATTAAATCAAATTTTCCATTAGCTCTTGCAGCTATTTTAAACATCTGTCTAGATCCAATTTTTATTTATACCTTTAATATGGGAGTTGCTGGAGCTGCAATAGCTACAGTTTTATCAAATATTATATCTTTAATGCTTTTCATTTATTGGAGATATATAAAAGGAGGAGAATTATTAGATTTAAATACTTATAATAAAAACATGTCCATTTATAAAGATATTATCTCAGTGGGTGTTCCTGCAAGTATGGAACAGATTTTAATGTCTTTGTTTTCAATGATTATTAATGTAATTCTGGTTATGGTTGCAACTACAGAAGCAGTAGCTGTTTATACAACTGTGTGGAGATTAATTAGTATTGGTGTTATGATTTCTGTTGGATTTGGAACAGGTTCAATTAGTATTTTTGGAGCATTATTTGGTGCCCGTAAAAGTGAAACAATTCTAGAATCATTTAAATTCACTCAAATTATTGGATTTGTAGGTTCTGTATTAATGGCTATTATTTTAGCTATTTTCTCTCCACAATTGGCATTGCTCTTTGGTGGTGCTGGACTAAATGACCAAATTATATCTATAACAGTTTTACTTTCATTATATGTTGTATTTTCAAGTTGGAGTATTGTTTCAGGCTATATCTTGCAGAGTTTTGGTCATGGAGATTACAGTCTCTATTTTACATTCTTTAAACAGATTATTCTAACATTAGTTTTTATATTTTTATTTATAGGTTTAAAAGAAACTGGTGTTTATTATGGAATTATTGCAGCTAATTTTGTTGGTGGTGTAATTGAAATAATCTTCACTTATATCTATGTAAAAAGGATTCAAAAGTATTATAAATGATGCTATTTAATTCTTTTTTATATTATTTTTTGCATTTTTTTATAACTCAGAATAGTATAGATATAATTCCATTAGAATCTATATAATTTCTAGAACTTTTTTACCTTTTCTAAAATTTCAGTTCAGAATATCCGATTATGTAATGTTTTTATAGGGCATAATTTTTCAGATTGCTATTTTTATCCATTAAATTTATTAAATCTAAAAATTTTATATATTTATATATTATTAAAGGTGGAATTGATGGAAAGAAAATTAAATGTTCCAATTAAAGATGAAAATTTAAATGAATTGAAAGCTGGAGATGTAGTTTACCTGACAGGTAATATTTTAACTGCAAGAGATCAGGCTCACAAAAGAATTCTTGAAAATGGCGCACCATTGGATATTTCAGGTGCTGCTTTGTTTCATGCAGGTCCTATAGTTACAGAGGAAGATGGGAATTATAAGATGGTTGCTGTTGGCCCCACAACTTCAATGAGAATGAATCCTTATCAAAGTGATGTTTTAGATTTAGGTGCTAAAATTGTCATTGGTAAAGGTGGAATGGATGATACTGTAAGGGAAGCATTAGTTAGAAATAATGCGATTTATGTGGTGGCAACAGGAGGCTGTGCTGCATTATATGTGGATGCAGTTGAGGAAATTGAAAGTGTTGACTGGTTGGATTTAGGAATGCCTGAAGCTATCTGGAATTTGAAAGTTAAAGATTTTGGACCTCTTATAGTGGCTATGGATAGTGAAGGTAATAGCTTGTATGATTAAAAATAAATATTTATATATAGTTTAATTTCATATTATATTTTAATAAAATTAGTGATTGTAAATTATGGTTGTGTTATTATGGCGGATATTAATGAATTAGCAGAAAAGAAATTAAAATCCAGAATGACAAAAATTAGAAAGTGTAACAGAGAAAGTGAAGAAAAAGTAAAATTCTCAGAAAAATTAGGTGTTTCCTTTGATGTGGAATTCCATAATAAGAACCCTGATAAGCTTGCTGATGGTATAACTTTCATTACTACTCCTGAAGGTAGGATTTTATTAGCTGAATATTACTATGAAATTCCTGAAACTCAAGAGTATACTTCTATACCTATTGATGAGAAAAAATTAAAATCAATATTAGAATTCTTTGATGATTATAAATTAGAATTGGATGACTCTGATTAGATGATAGTTAATAATTCTTTAGATGAAGTTAAGAAAAGAGAAAATGCTCTTTGCATAATCAAAAATTTTGTTGAAACAAAAGGACGTTCTTTTTTATTTGATTTAACTGGCTTAGCAGGTGGATTTATCGCATCATCTTCTGATTTAAGTCTTTTAGAAACTTATGTTGGTCCTGCAATATTTGAAGATGCTATTCAAGAGGTTGGAAAAGAACATATGGGTGGGGAAAAAGTCCTTGCTGTAAATAGGACTTCTTCAGGCATACTTGCCACAATATTATCTTTAGTTAGTAAAGATTCAAATGTAGTGCATTATCTTGCTGAGCTTCCAGCACATCCATCTATTCCAAGAAGTTGTAATTTAGTCGGTGCTAATTATTTTGAAACTGATGTTTTTGAAGAGTTTTCAATACCTGATAATACTTCATTAGTTGTGGTTACTGGTTCTACTATGGATCATAAAGTAATTGATGAAGATGAATTTAAAAAGGTAATTGAAATGGCACATGAAAAGAGTATTCCTGTTATGGTGGATGATGCTTCTGGTGCAAGACTTAGGACAGTTGTATTTGACCAGGAAAAAGCATGTGATTTAGGTGCTGATATTGCAATTACAAGTACAGATAAATTAATGCCAGGTCCAAGAGGAGGATTAATGGCAGGTCGTGAAGATTTAATTGATGAAATTAAGATTAAAGTTAATCAATTTGGTCTAGAAGCTCAACCACCAGCAGTTCTTGCAATGGTAAATGGTATTAAAAATTTTAAAGAAGAAAATTTAATTAAAAGTTTCACAAAAAAAGATGAATTATATGATTTATTATCTGAAAGGTTTAGTAATTTTAATAAATCACCTACTGGAGTTATGATTTATCCGGAAGGTCTAAGAGATGAAATCACTGTTTCACATAATTTATCAGATGATGATTTAGCATATGTATTTTCATTTATTTTATTAAAAGATTATGGGATAATAACAATTCCACCAGTTTCAATGCCTGGTGCATCTGCTACAATAAGATTTGAATTATCATCAAGTGATGCAATTAATTTAGATTTAAATGATTTAAATAAAAAAATAGTATCTTCATTTGAAAAATTACAAGAAGTAATTACAAATGAAGAAAAATGTAGAGAGATTGTATTTAATTTTTGATTATACATTCTCCAGAAATTACTTTTTCTAAGGTTCCATCAATTTTTTCAACAATTAGTGCTCCTTCTCTATTAATGCCTATTACGTATCCATCGTAATATTTATTGAATGGTTCTCTAACTTCTACAATTTTTCCAATAGAGTAAGAACGTTTTCTCCATTCTTTTAGGATTGCTTCAAAGCCTTCATTATCGAATAAATCACTAATGTTTTCAAATTCTTCTAAAAAGGTTTTAATTAAATAACTTTCACTTATTCGCTCACCAAGTTCTTTTTCAATTGTGGTACTTCCTTCTTTTAAAGTTTCTGGGAAATTATCAATATCAACATTTACATCGATACCAACACCGACAATAACATTTTCAATGGTGTTGAATTTTGCAATAGCTTCAGTTAAGATACCACAAGTTTTTTTACCATTAATGAATATGTCATTTGGCCATTTGATTTCTGGATTTTCAATTCCGATTTTTTCAAGAGTTTTTGCAACTGCAACTCCAGTAGCTAATGTTATTAATGGAAGTTTTGAATGGTCAACATGAGGATTTAGAACTATTGATAACCATACACCACCTAGTGGGGATTCCCATGATTTTCCAGATCTTCCTTTTGCTGCTGTTTGTCTTTCAGAAATTATAACACTACCATCCGGAGCACCGTTTGCTGATAAGAATTTAGCTATAGTATTGGTTGATTGGACTTCTTTGAATACATATAGGTTTTTCCCGATGTATTTAGTATTCAAATCTTTTGAAATTTCATCAGCTTTAATGTATTCTGTTTTTTCTTTTCCAATTTCTTCAACTATATTTGTGAAATCATTGACATCTACTTGTTTTATTTCATCAATGGTCTCATTAGAAAGTTTACCTTCCTTTTTTAATAAGTTTATTATTTCTTCTTTCATAAAAAATCCCTAGTTTATTTTTGCATATTATTTTTTTGCCATGTTTTGATATGATCCTACTGCTGCAGATATTGCAGCTATTTTTTTAGCTGGCATAAATGTTGATTTTAATTTATTAACATACTCAAGGTCTTCTGCAATAACATTTTCCATTTCGGCTTCAATACCTTTTTTATAAGTATCAATAAAGTGAGTGTTCAAATCACCTGAAATAAAGTTAGGGTTTCTTAAGATAGCTTTATGGAATGGTATTGTTGTTTTAATACCTAAGATAATATATTCGCTTAATGCCCTTTTCATTCTGTTAATTGCATCGTTTCTGTCACGACCGTAAGTAATTAATTTAGAAATCATTGAATCATAAAATGTTGGAATTGTATAATTCATGTATACTCCACTATCTAAACGTACACCTGGACCTCCAGGGGATCTGTAACCTGTAATTTTACCAGGATTTGGTGCAAAATCATTAAGTGGATCTTCAGCATTAATACGGCATTCGATAGCATGTCCTGTTACTTTAATGTCTTTTTGGTCATAACTTAATTCATCACCGTTAGCTATTAAAATTTGTTGCTTTATTAAGTCAGTATTAGTAACAAGCTCGGTAATTGGGTGTTCTACCTGAATACGTGTATTCATTTCAAGGAAGTAGTATTGTCCATTATCGTATAAGAATTCAACAGTACCTGCGCTTGTATATCCGATATATTCAGCAGCTTTAACTGCACTTCCTCCCATTTCTTCCCTTAACTCTTCAGTCATAATTGGGGATGGTGCTTCTTCTAAAAGTTTTTGATGTCTTCTCTGGATTGAACATTCACGATCGCCAACGTGGATTACATTTCCATGTTCATCTGCTAGAAGTTGGAATTCAATGTGACGTGGTTTTTCAAGATATTTTTCTATAAATACTGTGGAATCTCCAAAGTTAGTTGATGCAACAGATTGGGTGGATTCGATTGCACGTACAAGTTCATCTTCTTCGTAAACTGCACGCATACCAATACCTCCACCACCTGCGGAAGCCTTTACAATTACAGGGTATCCAATTTGGCGAGCTATTTCTTTAGCTTCTTCGATATCAGTGACACCTTCAGGTGTACCTTCAATTACCGGAACTCCTGCTTTTTTCATAAGAGCTTTGGAAGTGATTTTATCTCCCATTTTATTAATTACATCTCCACTTGGTCCAATGAGTTTAATGCCATTTTTTTCACATTCTTCACCGAATTTTGGATTTTCAGCTAAAAATCCATATCCTGGGTGAATTGCATCAGCACCAGATTCAAGTGCAATGTTTATAATTTTTTCAATATTTAAGTAAGATTTTGCAGGTGAAGGATTTCCTAATGGGTAACTTTCATCTGCATAATTTGTATAAAGAGAAGTTTTATCAGCATCAGAGTATATTGATACACTTTTAATGTCAAGTTCACGACATGCTCGCATAACTCTTATTGCAATTTCTCCTCTATTTGCAACTAATACTTTTTCAAACATTTGAAACCTCAAAGTAATTTTTTTATAATAATATAATATATTAATAACTTAATATATTAAATCTTTGTAATAGATTTGTTGAAATATGTTTTAGGAATTTAAATTTTTATTTCATTGAGTTTTTTCCTATTTTTAATGTAAAAAAGCAACATCTTTATATACTACTTTATACATATTTTATATTAATATATTCTCTGAGTATAAAAAAGTTGGTAGCATAAAAAGAAGCTACGGATATTATAACTGATATAATATCTTGTAAATGTGTAAAATTAGTTAGTAGTATATGGATGTAGGGAAATCTTTATATACTTTATTTTATATATATTAAAGTAATGTATAAAGATGAGCTATCTGTATTTATTCCAAACTCATTTCTTTCTGAGTCTAAAGATCTTAAAATTCGTACTTATAAAGTAGGTATTTTAGGTAGAGCTTTAGCTATTTTTCAAGCAGATAATGTTGTTATTTATAATGATGACAATGTTAAAAACGAAGATGGGGAAATAGATGGAGAATTTATTGCTGAAATTTTGAATTATATGAATACTCCTCAATATTTGAGGAAAAAAGCATTTCCTATAAGATCTGAATTAAAGCATGTTGGTATTCTTCCACCGCTTAGAACTCCGCATCATCCTGTTAATAATCAACCAGACGTGGGTGATTATAGGCAAGGTTTCACTGTTAAGAGAAATAAGAAAGGAACTTATGTGGACATAGGTATGGAGAAACTTGCATTCTGTAAAGAGCAACTTTCTGTTAAAAGAATTTTTGACTTTAAGATTACTAAAATTGCTAAGAAAGAAGTAATAGTCACACCTGATAAACCAGATGACATTTACTGGGGATATAATGTTATATCTTCTACTAAGAGTCTTAAAAATAGCTTAAAATTAATTAAACCTAATCTTGTTGTTGAAACTACAAGATATGGAGATTATATTAATTCTATTTTTGATGAATTAAAACCAAAATTGGATGAATCTAAAAGTATTGCTATTTTATTTGGTGGCCCATATTCTTCAATCCAAGAGGATGTTTCAAGTCCAAACTGGGATTTATTCAAAGTGAATACTATTCCAGGACAAGGAACTGAAACTGTTAGAAGCGAAGAGGCTGTTCTTGCTACACTTTCTTTATTCAATTGTATGAGATTTTAATTCTCGTAATTTATTAGTTTTACACTCTAATAAATAACTTGCTCAACTTTTTATACATGGATATTTTTAGGACTTTCTAAAAATAATCTTAGCACAGAATTATTTATACATTAAATATATTCTTTATTGTGCTCCAATTGAATTTAACTCAATAGAGTATATTAAAATTTAATATTTATCTAGTTGTGAGCTTGCTTGCAGCTATTTATTAACTCGATAGGATTATAATATTATAATCTTGTCAAAACTCATTAATAGTCATTAAATTGGCTATTAAAGTACAAAAATTAAAATAATTTAAAAAATAAGGAAAAATATTAATAAGGAGGTTAAATTAAATGGTAAGACATCACCAGCCAAGAAAAGGGTCTGTTGCTTTTAGTCCAAGGAAAAGAGCAGCTAAAGAAACCCCTAGAGTAAAATCTTGGCCTCAAATTGATGAACCAAAATTACTCGGCCTTGCAGGTTATAAAGTCGGTATGACTCATGTTTTAATGACTGATTCCGATAAAAACTCTCCAACCAATGGTATGGATGTTTTCACTCCAGTAACCGTATTGGAAGTACCTCCAGTCGTAGTAATGGGAATTAGAGCTTATGAAAAAACTTCTCGTGGATTGAAAGTAATCACCGAGGTTCTTGCAGACAATTTAGATAAAGAACTTTCAAGGAAAATTTCTCTTCCTAAAGAATACGATAAATCTAAAGCTATTGCAAAAATACAAGGTGCATTAGAAAACACAGAAGAAATTAAGGTATTAGTACACACAAATCCAAAAGTAACTAGCGTACCTAAGAAAAAACCAGATATATTTGAATGTGGTATTGGAGGAGCAAATCCTGAAGAAAAATTAAACACTGCATTAGAATTATTAGGTAATGAAGTAAAAGCTAGTGAAATCTTCAATGAAGGAGAATTTGTTGATGCTATCGCAACTACCAAAGGAAAAGGATTCCAAGGTGTAGTTAAAAGATGGGGAATTAGAATTCAATATGGTAAAGCTGTAAGAGCAGGTAAAGGTAGACACGTAGGTTCTATCGGACCTTGGACTCCTAGAAGAACCATGTGGACTGTAGCTCAAGCAGGTCAAATGGGATACCATAAAAGAACTGAATTCAACAAAAGGATTTTAAAAATCGCATCAGCAGATGAAGTTGACCAAATCAATCCTGACGGTGGATTTATAAAGTACGGTCTTGTTAAAAATGATTATGTTTTAGTTAAAGGATCCCTCCCAGGACCTTCTAAAAGATTAGTAATCTTAAGACAACCTATTAGACCTAATAATAAGGCTGAGGATATCCCTCAAATTAATTATATTAGTACTAAATCTAAACAAGGGGCATAATCATGAAAGTTAATGTTTATTCTATTAATGGGGAAGTTAAAGAAGAAATTGAACTTCCAGCTATTTTTGATGAAGTGTACAGACCAGATTTAATTAAAAGAGCTGTACTTTCTGCACAATCTGCAAGAGTACAACCATGGGGTAACGATCCAATGGCAGGTAAAAGAACTTCTGCTAAAGGATGGGGTTCCGGTAGAGGAACTGCTAGAGTACCTAGGATTAAAAACGGTTCTAAAGCAGCATTTGTACCAATGGCAATTGGTGGTAGACAAGCACATCCTACTAGAGCTGAAAAAAATCATCATGAAAAAATCAACATAAAAGAAAGAAGACTTGCAATTAGATCAGCTATTGCAGCAACTACTAATAAAGAAATTGTTGAAAATAGAGGTCACAAAGTTGCAGATTTAGAACAAGTTCCTATTATTGTTGAAGATGATATTGAAGCTGTAAAAACTGCTAAACAAACTCGTGAAATTTTCCAAAACTTAGGTGTTTACGATGATGTCGTACGTGCTAAAGAAGGAAAAAGAATCAGAGCTGGTAGAGGTAAAACTAGAGGAAGAAAATACAAAAAAGTAAAAGGACCTCTCGTAGTCGTTGGTGAAGATAAAGGTATTCATTTAGGTGCAAGAAACCATGCTGGTGTCGATGTGGTTGCTGCTGAAAACTTAAATGCTGAATTATTAGCACCAGGTACCCATGCAGGAAGACTTACTATTTACACTAAATCAGCAGTTGAAAAATTAGGAGGTTTATTCCAATAATTTGGAAAAATAGGTGATTATTATGAATGCTTACTCAATTATTATTAAACCTCATGTTACTGAAAAAACCATGAATTTAATTGATCAAAATAATGAAATTAGTTTTGTTGTAAATCGTGAAGCTAATAAAGGTCAAATTAAAAGGGCTTTCGAGGAATTATACGAAGAAAAAGTAGCTAGAGTTAATACTCACATTACTACTCGTGGTGTAAAAGTAGCATACATTAAACTTGTTGAAGAAGAAATGGCAGAAGAACTTGCTGTCAGAATAGGTGTATTCTAAGGAGGAATTTGAATGGGAAAACGATTAATACATCAAAGAAGAGGAAGAGGAACTCCTGCTCACCGTGTTGCTTCTCATCGTTTCAAAGATAAAATTAGATACCGATCTTACGATGCATTAGAAAAAGAAGGTAGTATCAAAGGTAAAGTTATTGATATTTTACATGATCCAGCAAGAACCGCTCCTATCGCAGAAGTAAAATTCGAAAATGGTGAAAAGAAATACATCTTAGCACCTGAAAGTATTCAAATCAATGATGAAATTGAATGCGGTATTTCTGCTCCTATTAAATTCGGTAACACATTACCACTTGCTGAAATTCCTGAAGGTACTCCAATTTATGATATTGAAAACACCCCTGGTGACGGTGGACGTTTTGTAAGATCTTCTGGAACTTATGCTTCAGTTGTTACTCATGATGCAAATCAAGCTGTTGTTGAATTACCATCTGGTGAATTAAAATACTTAAACCCTAACTGCCGTGCAAGTATCGGTGTAGTTGCTGGTGGAGGTAGAAAAGATAAACCATTCCTTAAAGCTGGTAAAAAATGGCATGCTTATAAAGCTAAAGGTAAGAAATTCATGACTGTTAGAGGTGTAGCAATGAACGCTGTTGATCACCCTCACGGTGGAGGTAACAGACAACATCCTGGTCGTCCAACTACTGTTTCAAGACATGCACCACCAGGAAGAAAAGTTGGTTCAATTGCAGCTAAGAGAACAGGTTTAAAAAGATAGATAGAGGGTGTTTCATTGGCAAGAAAAATATTTAAATATAAAGGTTATACTCTTGAAGAACTTCAACAAATGTCTTTAGAAGAAGTAATGGAATTATTCCCTGCAAGACAAAGAAGATCTTTAAAAAGAGGATTCTTACCAAGACAACAAATTGTTTTGGATAAAATGAGAAAATTAAATAAAGAAGGAACTAAAGATGGTCGTCCTGTTGTTATTAGGACCCATTGTAGAGACATGATTGTTATACCTGAAATGGTTGGAACCACTTTCGGTATTTACGATGGTCAAAATTTCGTTGAAGTCACTATTGAACCAGAAATGATTGGTCATTACTTTGGTGAATACGCACCAACAAGGAAAAGAGTTCAACACGGAGACCCAGGTATGGGTGCTACCAGATCATCCATGTTTGTACCACTTAAATAAGGAGATTAAAACATGGCTAACAAATATGCTTATAATGAAAAAGTTGATGAGGCAAAAACTGCACGTGCTATGGCAAAATCTCTTAAGATTTCTCCAAAACACAGTGTTGAGATTTGCAGCGCAATTAGAGGAATGGAAGTAGCTAAAGCTAAAACCTACTTAGAAGATGTTATTGAGATGAAAAAAGCAGTTCCTTTTAAAAGACACAACAGAAAAGTTGGTCACAGAAAAGGACTCAAAGGATGGTCTTCTGGTAGATATCCTGTAAAAGCAGCTGAACAAATTTTAAAAGTTTTAGAAAACGCAGAAGCTAATGCAGAGTACAAAGGTATGGACACTGAAAAATTAGTCATTGAACATATATCTAGTCACAAAGGTGTTGTAATTCCTGGATATATCCCAAGAGCATTCGGTAGAATGACTCCATTCAATACCCCTACTACTCATATTCAAATTGTATTACAGGAGGCTAACTAATGATAGAAAAAGATTTTGTCACAGAGGGCCTTAGAAGGACTAGAATTGATGAATACTTAGAAAAAGAACTTGAAAGAGCTGGATACGGTGGTATGGATGTTCAAATTACTCCTTTAGGGACCATGGTTGTTGTCTACGCAGAAAGACCAGGTATGGTTATTGGTAGAGGAGGTAAAAATGTAAGAGCTATTACCAACACTCTCAAATCTGAATTTGGATTAGATAATCCTCAAATTGAAGTTAAAGAAGTTGAAGTTCCTGAACTTAACCCTAAAATTATGGCTTACAAAATAGCTAACATGTTAGAAAGAGGTATGCACTTTAGAAGAGTTGCTTACTCAACTATCCGTAGAATCATGGGTGCAGGGGCTCAAGGTGTAGAAGTAACTATTTCTGGTAAAATCAGAGGTTCTAGATCTGCTGTAGCTAAATTTGTTGAAGGATACATTAAAAAATGTGGTGAACCTTCAATCAGATTAGTTGAAGAAGGTTTTGCTACTGCTCAATTAAAACCTGGTGTTTTAGGTATTTATGTAAGAATTATGCCTCCTGAAACTGTATTACCTGATTCAGTTGAAATTCTTCCCCCTACAATGATTATCGAAGATGATGATGAAGTTATCGAAGAAGAAATCATTGAAGAAGTTGAAGATCTCGATGAATTAGAAGAAGTTGTTGAAGAAGAATCTATTGAAGAAGTAGAGGAAGATGATAGTTAAATTTCAATTTAATTATCTTAAAAGAGTTGGAACAATGGCAATTTTAAGAAGTAAAGAAATTTGGGACATGGAAGTTGATGAGATTCAAGATAAATTAGTTGAACTCAGAGCTGAATTATCCAAAAACGTTTCTAAAAGTGCAGCAGCTGGGGTAAATGAAAACCCTGGTAAAATTAGAGAATTAAAAAGAACTATTGCTCGTGTTCTTACAATAATGAACGAAAAACAAAAGGAGAATTAAATGTCAAAAATTT
Organism: Methanobrevibacter sp.; assembly: GCF_051877095.1. GTDB lineage: Archaea > Methanobacteriota > Methanobacteria > Methanobacteriales > Methanobacteriaceae > Methanocatella. Next base: position 23,076 of record NZ_JBJEIO010000002.1, read on the forward strand.
GTGATGTATGTGGGCTTCCTGAAGAACTTTGTGTTTGTGAAGAAATTGCACGTGAAGTTCAATCTTTAAAAGTTTTCACTGTTAGAAGAAGATTTGGGAAACTCATGACTATTATCGAAGGTATAGATGAACACGATATTGATATAAGAGAACTCACAAAAACCCTCAAAGCAAAATGTGCTTGTGGAGGAACTGCTAAAAATGGTCAAATAGAACTCCAAGGAGATCACAAAGTTAAAGTTAAAAAAGTTTTATCTGATATGGGTTTCTCATCTGATACTATTGAAATTCGTGAATCTAAGAAAAATAATAAGAAAAGGAGATAATTCATCTATTCGATATGTTTTTCAATTAATTATTGTAATTCTGCATAATTATTGTAAATATTATATTAAGAGATGATTCCATGATTACTTCAAAGAATTTAGTTCATCATGAATTCATAGGATTAAAAGTTCATGTTATGAATCCGAATAATCCTTCTCTTAATTTAAAAGGAACAGTTATTGATGAGACAAAAAATACCATTAGTATTGAAGAAGAAGATAACAGCGAAAAAATGATTCCTAAAAATGGAACATTTTTCGTGTTTGAACTTCCGAATGGGGAAAAAGTTAAAATTGATGGTAATATTTTGTCCATTCGTCCTGAAGATAGAATAAAAAAAAGATTTAAAAAAATATAAATGGTGATAATATGGTTGGGCTTAACGTTCAAGAACCAGAAACTACATGTAATGATCCTAATTGCCCTTTTCACGGAACTTTATCTGTAAGGGGTCAAGTTCTTGAAGGAATTGTTGTAAGTGACAAAGCAGAAAGGACTATTACTGTTGAACGTAGTTACTATAAATTCATTAAAAAATATGAAAGATATGAAAAAAGGAAATCTAAAATCAATGTTCACAAACCAGATTGCTTAAATGTGAATGTTGGTGATTCTGTAAAAATTGCAGAATGTAGACCATTAAGTAAAACTAAACATTTTGTTTTAGTTGAAGTTAAAGGAGAGTAAATATTATGAAACCATTAACCTCAAGTGTAACTAAAGCATTACCAATTGGAGCAACTCTCCAATGTGTTGACAATACTGGTGCTCGTGAAATCGAAATTATTTCCGTAAAAGGATTTAAAGGTGTAAGAAGAAGACTCGATGTTGCTGGTGTTGGAGACTTAGTTGTTGCTTCTGTTAAAAAAGGAACTGCTGACATGAGAAGAGAAGTTGTCAACGCAGTTGTAGTTAGACAAAAAAAGGAATATAGACGTGCTGATGGTCTTCGTGTTAAATTTGAAGATAATGCTGCTGTCATTATTACTCCAGAAGGAATTTTAAAAGGATCTGAAATTAGAGGTCCTGTTGCTAAAGAAGCAGCTGATAGATGGCCGAGTGTAGGTAGTGCGGCTAATATTTTAGTATAGGTGAAAAAATGTCAATTCAACCAAGAAAACAAAGAAAAGCTCGTTATACTGCTCCTGCTCACGCACGTGGTAAATACTTAAGTGCTTCTGTAAGTAAAGATTTAAGGGAAAAAGTAGGTAAAAAATCTTTACCAGTCAGAACCGGAGACAAAGTTAGAGTTGTTCGTGGAGACTTCAAAGGACATGAAGGAGAAGTTCTCACTGTAGATTACAATTCTTACAAAGTTACTATTAATGAAGTTACTTTATCAAAACCTGATGGAACTGCTACTTTCCTTCCAGTTGATCCATCTAACTTAGTGATTATTGAAGCAGATTTAAAAGACGATAGAAGAATTAAAAATAAAGGAGATAATTAATATGGCTAAAATGGGATCTAGAAAACATCTTAAAAGATATAAAGCACCTAAATCTTGGCCTATTCATCCTAAAGAAGATACTTGGACTGTAAAACCTTCCGCAGGTTCTCACTCCATTAACAATTCTATTCCATTAACTTTAGTTATCAGAGATGTTTTAAAATTAGCTGATAATGCTAGAGAAGCAAAAAGGATTATCAACTCTGGTAATGTTTTAATTAATGGAATTGTTGTTAAAGATTATAAATTCCCAGTAGGATTTATGGATGTTATTGATATTCCAAAAACTGAGGAATCTTATAGAGTTCTTTTAGATAGAAAAGGAAGATTACAATTAAAATTAATCGAAGACGCAAGTGCTAAATTATCTAAAATTGTTAATAAAACCACTATTAAAGGTGGAAAAACTCAATTAAATCTTCATGATGGTAAAAATGTTATCATTGAAGAAGATGCTTACTCTGTTGGAGATGTAATTTGTTTAAAAGTACCTGAACAAGAAATTGTTGATGTATATTCATTAGAAAAAGGAGCTACTGTTCTTGTTACTGGTGGTAAACACACAGGTGAATTAGGTACTGTATCTGAAATTATTGAAAATAAATCTACTAACCCTAACACTATTATTATTGAAAATAGTGCTAAAGATGAATTCTTAACTTTAAAAGAATATGCATTTGTAGTTGGTAATGATGCACCAGTAATCGATTTATTGGAGGTTAATAAATGAACCCAATGAATGAAGTACGTATCGAAAAAGCTACTGTAAGTATCGGTGTTGGTGAAGCAGGTGAAAAATTATCTCGTGCTATTACTCTTTTAGAAAGTATGTTCGATCAAACTCCTGTTAAAACTTTTTCCAAAGTTACTAACCCAGAATGGGGAATTAGGAAAAAACAACCTATCGCATGTAAATTGACTTTACGTGGGGAAAAAGCAGAAAAAGCTATTAATATGGTTTTAGATGGTATTAATAGAAATATTAGACCTACTCAATTTGATGCACAAGGAAACCTTTCTTTTGGTATTAAAGAACATATTGACATTCCAGGTATGAGATATAATCCAGATATTGGTATTTTTGGTATGAATGTTTCTATTACCTTTGAAAAACCAGGTTATAGAATATCTAAAAGAAAAATCCAACAAAAGAAAGTTCCTCAAAAACATAGAATTTCTAAAGAAGAAACTATGAAATTTATGGAAGAAAACTTTAAAGTTAATTATATAACTGAATAAGGTGATATTTTGCCAAGAAAATACGGAAAAGCTGCTAAAAAATGTAGTCGTTGTGGAGATCACTCTGCTATGATTAGTAGATATGGATTAAACTTATGCAGACAATGTTTTAGGGAAATTGCTCCTAAAATTGGATTTAAAAAATATAATTAGAGGTAATTACTATGAGTCTTATGGATCCTCTTGCTGATGCTTTAACTAATATTAGAAATAATGAATTACAAGTAAATGATTCTTGTGTTATTTCTCCTGCTTCCAAATTAATTGGACAAGTTTTAAGCACAATGCAAAAAGAGAATTATATTGGTAATTTTGAATATGTTGATGACAATAGGGCAGGTAAATTCAATGTTGAATTAATCGGTAACATTAACAAATGTGGTGTTATCAAACCTCGTCATGCTGTTAAAAAAGATGAATTTGAAAGATTTGAAAAAAGATATTTGCCAGCAAAAAACTTTGGTATTTTAATTGTCACTACTCCTCAAGGAATTATGACTCACAATGAGGCTAAAGAAAGAGGAATTGGTGGACGTTTGTTGGCTTACATGTATTAGGTGATAAAATGGTAGTAGCTGCAGCTATAAGGGAAGAAATTGAAATCCCTGAAGGCGTTGAAGTTATAATTGAAAATAATGAGGTCTCTGTAAAAGGACCTAATGGGGAAGACTCCAGAAAATTTACTTATCCTAATGTAAGTATTAAGGAAGAAGATGATGTTGTTATTTTAGAAACAGCATTCCCTAAAAAGAAAGATAAAGCAATGATTGGAACTACAAGAGCACACATTAACAATATGATTGTTGGTGTAACTGATGGTTTTACTTACCATATGAAAATTGTATTCGCTCACTTTCCAATGACTGTAAAAGTTCAAAAAGATACTGTTGTAATTGACAACTTCCTTGGGGAAAGACACCCAAGGACTGCTAAAATTGTAGGTTCTGCTAAAGTAGCAGTTAAAGGTGATGAGGTAACAATTACTGGTGTTAATAAGGAACATGTTGGTCAAACTATGGCTAACTTAGAACAAGCAACTAAGATTAAAGGAAGAGATCCTAGAGTATTCCAAGATGGAATATACTTAATTAGCAAAGAATAAATTTGGTGATTTAAATGGCTAATAAAAGATTTAAAAGACAAGAATATGCTCGTTATAAAAAACTTGGAATCAAATGGAGACGCCCTAGAGGTAAAACCAGTAAAATGAGAAGATATGAAGCTGGTAAACCTGACATGCCAGCAATTGGTTACAGAACCCCTAGAGCTATTAGGGATTTACACCCTTCAGGATTCAAAGATGTTCTTGTTCATAATATGCAAGAATTAGAAGACTTAGACCCAGCTACTGAAGCTGCAAGAATAAGTGCTTCTATCGGGAAAAGGAAAAAAGATTTAATGCTCGCAAAAGCATTAGAACTTGGTATTAAAGTTTTAAATAAATAAATAAATCATAATTATAGGCCAGTCAATTCCGGGTTTTTATGAATTGAAATGGTTATTAAATTAAATTAAAATAAGGGAATTTAGATTATATCTAAATTTAACAGCTATGCTGTATGGAGGATTATATATATGAATCTTACAACTCAAAAAAGATTAGCTGCTAGTATACTCAAAGTAGGTCTTAATCGTGTTTGGATTGATCCAGAAAGATTAGAAGAAGTATCTATGGCAATTACTAGGGAAGGAGTAAAGCAGTTAATTAATGATGGTGCTATTAAAGCAAAACCTCAAAAAGGTATTAGTAGCTACAGATCTAAAAAAATTAAAGAACAAAAAGCAAAAGGAAAAAGAAAAGGTAGAGGTAGTATTAAAGGAGCTAAAAAAGCTCGTAATCCTAAGAAAAAAGCTTGGATGACTACTATTAGAGCTTTGAGAAAAGATCTTAAAGAAATGCGTGAAGATGAAATAATTGATGTTACTACCTACCGTAAATTATACAAAATGGCTAAGGGTGGCGCATTCAGAAGTAAATCTTACATGAGAAACTATGCCCGTGACCATGATTTAATTAAAGGAGATGAGTAAACATGGCACAAGGAACTAATTATAAAGTAGCTTTCAGAAGAAGAAGAGAAGGTAAAACTAATTACGCAGCAAGAATGAAATTAGTCAGCTATGACAAAGCTCGTTTAGTTGTTAGAGTTTCTAACGCTCAAGCTACTGTTCAAGTTATTAATTATGCTCCTGAAGGAGATTTAACTGTTGCTTCAGCTGTAAGTAAACAATTAGCTAAATATGGTTACTTAGGACACACTAGTAACATTAGTGCATTTTACTTAACTGGTTATCTTTGTGCTAAAAGAGCTTTAGCTCAAGGTGTTGAAGATGCAATTTTAGACATTGGTTTAAAATCTCCAATTAAAGGATCAAAAATCTTCGCAGCTCTTAAAGGTGCTATTGATGCAGGTTTAGAAGTTCCTCACGGTGATTCTATTTTCCCAGATGATGACCGTATTAATGGAGGACATGTTGCTGCATATGCTGAATCTTTAGACTCCGAAGAAGTTGCTAAAAAATTCTCAAAGTATTTTGAAAGAGGTCTTGATCCTAAAGATTTACCTGCAAACTTTGAAGAAACTATTAAGAATATTGATGAGGCAGAGGAATAACTATGAGTTTTAATATTGATGAGTGGGAACCTAAAACTAAATTGGGTAAATTAGTTAAAGATGGAACCATTACTGATATCGATGAAATCTTTGAAAAAGGTCTTCCAATTATGGAATTAGAAATAGTTGATGCCTTAATTCCTGATTTAGAAGAAGAAGTAATGGATGTTAACTTAGTTCAAAGGATGCATAAATCTGGTAGAAAAGTTAATTTCAGAGTAATTGTTGCTGTAGGTAACAAAAATGGTTATGTAGGATTAGGCCAAGGTAAAGCTAAAGAGGTTGGTCCTGCTATTAGAAAAGCTGTAGACAACGCTAAATACAATCTTATTAAAATTAGAAGAGGTTGTGGAGATTGGGGTTGTGTATGTGGAAGAGAACACACCGTACCATTTAAAGTACAAGGTAAAACCAGTAGTGTAAGTGTAAACTTAATCCCTGCACCTGCAGGAGTAGGTTTAGTGATTGGTGATGTTGGTAAAACTATCTTGAAACTTGCTGGTATTCATGATGTATGGTCTCAATCTTTCGGACAAACTCAAACTACTGTAAACTTCGCTAATGCAGTATTTGCTGCTTTAAAAGAATTAAGTAATGTAAAAGCAAGTCAAAAAGACCTCAAAAAAATGGGCGTTAACTACTAAATGGTGATTATATGTTTTTAGTTATTAGAGTTAGAGGAACTACTGGTGTTATTCAGAATATTGCTGACACCTTAGATATGTTAAGACTTAACAGAATCAGCCATGCAGTACTCGTTGAAGAAAATCCTAGTTTTGAAGGTATGCTTCAAAAATCTAAGGATTACATCACTTGGGGTGAAATTGATGCAGAAACTTTATCTGCTATCATCACTAAAAGAGGAAGACTCCCAGGTAATGTAAAAGTCACTGATGAATATGTTGCTGAAAATACTGATTACAAAGATATCGCTGATTTAGCTCAAGCTGTAATTGAATCTAAAGTTAAATTAGCTGATGTTGGAATTAAACCTGTATTCCGTTTACACCCTCCTAGAAAAGGATATGAAGATATTCGTTTATCTGTACAAGAAGGTGGATCCTTAGGTTACAGGGGAGAAAATATTAAAGAACTCGCAAAGAAAATGCTTTAAACCGGGTGTGTATTTATGATTAGAACAAAACGTAAAATTAACAAACAAAGAGGTTCTAGATCCAACGGTGGAGGCTGTACTAAAAAACGTAGAGGTGCAGGTAACAAAGGTGGAAAAGGAAAAGCAGGTATGGGTAAACAACATTGGACCTGGACTGTAATCCACGACCCTAACCACTTTGGTAAACACGGTTTCAAAAGACCTCAAAAAATGATTAATAAAATTAATGCTGTTAATTTAAATTATTTAGAAGAACAAGCTGATAAGTTAATTGCAAATGGTAAAGCATCTCAAGATGGTGATGCTATTGTGATTGATGTAACTGAATTAGGTTACGACAAAGTTTTAGGTAAAGGTAAAATTACCAAAACTTTCAAAATTTCAGCTCCTCAATTTTCAGCATCTGCTGTTGAAAAAATTGAAGAATTAGGAGGAGAAGCTATAGAATTATAGCTTTTTTCTCTTTTATATTATTAGAGGAAAAAAATGTCATCACTAGAATTTTTAGAGCCGGTCTTTAGAATAATTCCTGAAGTTAAATCTCCTGTTCACAGAGAAGATTTTAATGAAAAGCTTAAATGGACTGCTCTTGTTTTAGTTTTATATTTTATATTGACTGAAATCCCATTATATGGGTTAGCTCCTGGAGCTATTGATTCATTTGCTCAGTTGAGAGCAGTTATGGCAGGAAGCTTCGGTTCTATTCTTACTTTAGGTATTGGTCCGATTGTTACTGCGTCTATTGTTTTACAATTATTAGTTGGTTCAAACATTTTGGATTTGGATTTATCTTCTCATAAGGATAAATCTCATTTCCAAGCTACTCAAAAAATTCTTTCTATTGTTTTTACAGTCTTTGAAGCAGCTGTTTTAGTATTAACTGGTAACTTATTACCAATTGATGGTTCTTATACTTTAATATTAATTGCTCAACTTGTTGTTGGTGCATTAGTAATTATTTACCTTGATGAAGTTGTTTCAAAATGGGGATTTGGTAGTGGTATTGGTTTGTTCATCGCAGCAGGTGTATGTCAAGCTATTATTGTAGGTACTTTCAGTTTCTTAAATGGTGCAGATGGATTATTTGCAGGGATTATTCCTAAATTCATCCAACTCGCTGCTGGCGGTACTATAGATCTATCTATTTTAGTTCCATTATTAGCAACTATCATTGTATTCATAGTTGTTTTATATGGTGAAGCAATGAAAGTAGAAATTCCTATTTCTCATGGTCAAGTTAAAGGTCATGGTAGGATTAGAGGATCTGTTGGTAAATATCCATTGAAATTTGTTTACTCAAGTAATATGCCCGTAATTTTAACAAGTGCATTACTTGTGAATGTTACTTTGTTTGCAAATATTTTCCAAAAAGTTGGAGTCCCAATTTTAGGACATCTTGAAAATGGTAAAGCTGTTGATGGTATTGCTTGGTTGTTATCCACACCTAATTTATCCATGTTTGTCACAGAACCAATTCATGTTCTTGTATATGCATTATTCTTCTTGGCTTGTTGTATAGTATTCTCATACTTATGGGTAGAGATTAGTGGATTAAATGCTAAAAAGATTTCTGAGCAACTATATAAATCAGGTATTCAAATACCTGGATTCAGAAGTAGTAAACGTCAATTATATAAAATTTTGAAAAAGTATATTCCTGCACTAACTATTATTAGTGGTATTTATGTAGGACTTATTGCTTTCCTTGCAGATTTAACTGGTGCTTTAGGTGGAGGTACTGGTGTTTTACTTACTGTAGGTATTCTTCATAAACTTTATGAGGAAATGGCTCAAGAACAACTTATGTCTGCAAATCCTGTTCTTAGGAAAGTTTTAGGAGGAGATTAATATTTCTCCTTTTTTTCTTTTAACGATATGTGGGGGATTAAATTGAAATTAGTAGTATTAACTGGTATTCCTGGTTCTGGAAGTACAACTTTACTTAATAAAGCTTTAGAACAAGTTGATTATGTGCATTTAAACTATGGAGACATAATGACTGAAATTGCAATTAAGGAAAATATTGTTGAAGATAGGGATTCTTTAAGAAAATTACCAGCTGAAACACAAAAAGAAATTCAAGCTAAAGCAGCAAAAGAAATAAAACAAAGATCTGAAAATGATAATGTTATTGTAGATACTCATTGTACTATTAATACACCTGCTGGATTTTTACCAGGACTTCCAATTTGGGTTTTAGAACAATTACAACCAGATCTTTTTATTTTAATTGAAGCTAATGCTGATGAAATTATTTATAGAAGATTAAATGATGAATCTCGTCAAAGAGATGTTCAAAAAGCTAAAGAAATTAAATTACATCAAGAAATGAACAGAGCAACTTCCATGGCTTATGCTACTTTAACTGGTGCTACTGTTAAAATAGTTGAAAACCATGATAATCATTTAAATTCTTCTGTTTCAAAATTAGTTGATGTTTTAGAGTTATAAATTATTATTGAGGTATAATATGTTTGAGATTATTTATGATGCTTTGAATACAATTTTCAATCCAATTCTTGCTATGGATCCAAACCCAAGCAATCCTGCTTTAACTGTATTGATTATTGCATTTATTGTATCTTTAATTACAACTATTGCTAATAAGTATTTAGTTGACCAAGATGCTTTAAATGAAAAACAAGCAAAAATGCAAGAGTTTAATAAAGAGCTTAGAGATGCTCAAAAAAGAGGTGACGGTAAAAAAATGGCTGAACTTCAGGCTAAACAAGCGGAAATGATGAAAGAGAATACTGCAATGATGTCTGAACAGTTTAAACCAGTGATTGTTACTTTTGTTCCTATTATTTTAATATTCTTTTGGATGAGAACATCTGCAATTCATGATTTGGTAATTATATTGCCATCCACTGTTTATTGGGTTACTTTGACTCCTCTTTGGCATTTTGTTGGTAGTATTTTCTATGGTGGTCAAGCTACAATTCCATATGGAATTGGTTGGTTATTGTGGTATATGATTTGTACATTTGGTATGAGTCAAATTTTAAGAAAATTCTTAGGATTCAAACAAGGGTTCTGAATAACTCTAAAAAACTATACCTTTATTAATAATGAGAAATATATATTATAGTATTCTATTTTGAATACGCTATTACACAATTATTAAATTATTAAAATTATTATAGGTGATTAAATGCCTGCTAATAGGTTTAGATCAAGATCATATAAAAGAGTTCGTAAAAACACTCCTGGTGGAGAAAATGTTTTAAGATACAAAAAGAAAAAACCATCTAAGCATGTTTGTGCTGAATGTGGTGCAATATTACATGGTGTTCCTCGTGGACGTCCATATGAAATTAGAAAATTATCAAAAACAGCTAAAAGACCTAGTCGTCCATACGGTGGGTACTTATGCTCAGCTTGTGCTCGTAAACATTTCAAAAACGAGGCTAGGAAATAATGATAATTACAATCGGCGGATTAGCTGGAACTGGAACAACTACACTTGCTGAAGTGCTAAGTGAAAAGTTAAATGTTCCTTATATTTCTGCAGGTTTCATCTTTAGAGAGATGGCTGCTGAAAGAGGAATGAGTGTTCTTGAATTCAGTGAATTTGCTGAAGGTAATGATGAAATTGATAAAGAAATTGATAAGCGACAAGCTGAAAAGGCTAAATCTTCAGATAATTTAATTCTCGAAGGGAGATTATCTGCATTTTTTGTTGAAAATGCTGATTTAAGAATTTGTTTAATGACACCATTTGATGTTAGATCTAAAAGAATAGCTCAAAGAGAAGATAAATCTGTAGATGTAGCTAAAAGCGAAATTATTATTCGTGAAGAAAGTGAAGCTTTAAGATACAAGGAAATCCATAATATTGATATTAATAATATGGAAATCTATGATTTAATTATAAATACTGATAGCTTTGATCCAGAAAGTATATCAGAAATCATTACAACAACATTAAAGGTGATATAAATGGCATCAATCGAAGTAGGTAGAGTATGTGTTAAAACTGCTGGTAGAGAAGCAGGTAAAAAATGTGCAATTGTTGAAATTATTGATGAAAACTTTGTAGAAGTAATTGGTGAAGCTGTAAGAAACAGAAGATGTAACATTGCTCACTTAGAACCAACTGCAGATTCCATCGATGTTTCTGGTGATGCAGAATCTATCAAAGTAGCTTTAGCTGACTTATAAATTTAAATGAATAATTAAATTTATTCATATCTTTTTTTATTTAACTATTTTTTTTATTTATTGTTCAAGGGTTTTTTCATGAAGTTTAATATGGTAATCAAGTCTAAAAGTTTTACTTCTCCGGATTTTGGATGTAAACCGGAGGAAAGAGAGATTTCTGAATATATTTCTAAAGGTGTAATCAATTTAGATAAGCCATCTGGTCCGACTTCTCATGAAATTGATTCTTGGGTTAAAAGAATTTTACCATTAGAAAAATCGGGTCATGGTGGTACACTTGATCCTAAGGTAACTGGAATTTTACCTGTTGGTTTAAATGATGCTACAAGAGCCATTCAATTATTATTAACTGCTCCTAAGGAATATGTTTGTTTATTAAAATTACATCAGGATGTTGCAGAAAAAAGAATTCGTGAAGTATTTAATGAGTTTATAGGCAAAATTTATCAACTTCCACCTGTAAAATCTGCTGTAAAACGTGAATTAAGGACACGTAATGTTTATTATGCAACTATCTATGAAATTGAAGGTAGAGATGTTTTATTTAGAATAGGATGTGAAGCAGGAACTTACGTTAGAACTTATTGTCATAATATTGGAGAAGCTTTGGGTGTTGGAGCTCATATGGCAGAACTTAGAAGGACTCAAGTAGGTTCATTTAATGAAAAAAATAATTTAGTAACATTACAGGATGTAACTGATGCATATCATTTTTATATTGAAGATGGTGATGAATCATTTTTACGTAATACTATAATGCCGATGGAAAGGGCAGCAGATTACTTGCCAAAAATCAGGGTTAAGGATTCAGCAGTAGATGCGATTTGTCATGGTGCGGATTTAGCTTGTGGTGGTATTGCAGAATTGGCAGATAATATTCAAAAGAATGATATTGTAACAATTGAAACTCTTAAAGGGGAGTTAATTGGTGCGGGTCGTTCATTGTTGACTTCTAATGAAATTTTAGAAGCAGATTCCGGTTTTGCAGTTACTGTTTCTAAGGTATTTATGAAACCTGATACTTATCCGAGATTTTGGAAATAATTTTTTTCTTCTATTAAAATTCTAAAATTTCTTAATTAATTAAGGGATTGCTTTATTTTGGTGCTGGATTATTTAATGATTAATATCCTACAAACAATAGATAAAAATTATTTTGTCTAATGTATATTTAGAGAATTATTTTTTGTTTCTTTTTTTTAAAAAAATTGGTATGGTTTAACAAAACCATTTTGTATTAAAATAATAATTTTATATAAAATAATAGAAATGGAGAAGTTAGAATGCTCCTCCACCTCCACCTCCTGATCCTCCTCCGCCGGTACCGAAGTCACTGGAATCAGATGTAGTGCTTATACCAGTATTGTATGCAGAATATATCATATCATATCCTCCATAATAATGATACATGAATACTCCGTCATCATATTCTGACATATTTGGGACTTGCAGTTTCATGGACTTGTAGACATTATCTGCTATTCCAAGAGCAGCACCATAAATTAAGTACTTCTTCCAAATAACTATTGATTCTGGTGGGTGTTCTTTAATTAAACTATTGTCTTTAAGAAATTTTTTAAGATTTTCCCATTTTAATGTATATAATCTACCTTCTTCAGTCCATTTTCCAAAAACATCATCGTTAGCAGGGAGGAGTATTGCTGAAAATATTACTAGGAATATTCCTCCCATTAGAGAATAGATTCCACTTGCGAGGTTTGTCATATTTCCGAGAATTATTAGTATTGTGCCAAATACTATTCCTACCACCGCCAGGATTTTAATTAAAATAGCACCAGTATCATTAAAGAATCTGTCTTTATCAATTTCATCTTCAACAGACTTTTTCCATTCATTGAATTTATCAATAAACCATTGGGCATTTGTTTCTGATGATAATATTTTTCTAAACGATGAAAGGTTTAAAGTATTGTCTGTTGAAAAATGTTTCAGTGTATCAAAAATAATCTGTTCACTTTTACTTAATCCGTCTTTAGAATTGAATGTTAGAATTAACTCTTTAAGGTCATTATCTATATTCTCATGAGTGTTTAATTTTATTGCTTTTTTATCAATAATATTCATTATGGAAGCTTCAAATCCTTTTATATTTGGTGTTCCAATATATCCTTTATTTTCGACAAATGCATTAACGACTTCTGGCGGATCATTTGTGGGTAAATCTCTTTCATAAATTCTATCATATGTCACTTCAGGTTCTCTACCATACCTGATATATATTATTATTGCACAAATAGGACTTAAGATAGTTAACAATCCTAAGATTAGATATGCTGTATTCCAAAAGTTATGTTCGTTAATACTTTCCTCTAAATTTTTCAAGGTCATCTCACGACCATCTTTATTTACATGTTTTGCATAGGGCGCATCATTAAAGTCATCAATAGGCATTAAAGCAACTAATTCATATGATTCTCCTTTTGGGATGGATGTGCTTTCAGAGGTTATGGTAGTCCCGTTTATTGCTGAGGTTTTGTTGTATTCTTGGGGATTTAGATAATATTGATTGTCTTTGTCTCCAGGTAAATTCACAACTGTTGTCAGTTCTTCAACACTAACATCCCACTGTTCGCCCCATAGTTTATAGTGGAGTCCACCAACATCATTAAAAAGAGTTACAACGCCAACCATATCATAAGTTATATGTATTGTTACATCACAATCTTTTATCTTTTTTGTATGTGCAGCATCTGCATATAAGTATATTTTCAAATGTTTATTGCCATTGGTGTCACTTTCTTCTAAAACAGGATAAGCACCATCTGCTGATATTCTAATGTTTTCAATACTTTCTCCAGATTTTAATGGAATGTTTCTATAAACTCCATTAAATTCCCCATTAAATGAATAATTATACTTTTCATCTACATGTAGTAGACCATCATTTCCAACGGTCAGTTCAATGAATGCATGATCAATGCTGTAACTTTTATCATCGTCATCAGCTGATACCATTGTCACTGTTGAAAATAATATTAAGAAAAGTAGAATTATATAAAATGCTCTTTTAACATTCATATAAATCAATTTTATTAAAATTTAACTTCTGGAACTACTTTTTCTGCTTCAGATGCTTCAAAGAACTCTTCTATTTTAAAACCAAATATTTTTGCAAGGATGCTACTTGGGAACTGTTGACAAGTATTGTTGTATTTTAAGACAACATCATTGTAGAATTGTCTTGCGTAAGAAATTTTATCTTCAGTTTCACTTAGTTCAGTTTGTAATTGCTGGAAATTAGTATTTGCTTTTAAGTCAGGGTAATTTTCAGCAACGGCAAAGAGTGATTTTAATGCACCAGTCAATTGATTATCTGCAGTGCTGGTTTCTTCAATGGAAGATGCATTCATAATGTTAGTTCTTGCTTTTGTTACTTCTTCGAGTACTTCTTTTTCATGAGTAGCATAACCTTTGACTGTTTCAATAAGGTTAGGTATTAAGTCATTTCTTCTTTTGAGTTGTACATCTATTTGGGAATAACTGTTTTTCACACGGTTTCTAAGTCCAACAAGATTGTTGTACATGTGAATTAATGTTCCTACAATAAATATTACTATTATTACTGTTACTATTATCATTATCCAATCCATAATATCACTAGTTTTACTTTTTTATATATTATATATATAATTTCTTTTTGTTTAACCTTTATTAATGAGGAAATCATTATTATCTATTATGCAAATATTGCACAAATTAATTTTTATTGGGAATTTACTGTCAAAAAACAATACATTTATATATGTGAATATAGATATAATTTACTATCGTATCATTCTAGGTAATACGATTTGCAAGTATTTTGCTGACTATTTTATGCCGAGATAGTCTAGCCTGGTAAGGCGCGAGACTGGAAATCTCGTGGGCATTTCGCCCTCCTGGGTTCAAATCCCAGTCTCGGCGTTTATTAGTTTTTAACTATATTTTTTTAACTTTATAAAATACTTGTTAGACTGATATTTTTGCACTCTTAGTTATTGTTAACTAAGTTTATACTGTTGAAAGAACTGTGTTTTGTTAATCAAAACATTCGAATCTATAATTCACGTCTCGTAGGTTCGCTCTATAAATGGAGGTTATTTGATGGAAGACGATTTTAAGCATTTAGTGCGTATTTCAAGAAAGGACGTAAATGGTAATAAAACCATTGAACAAGCTTTAACTGAAATTAAAGGTGTAGGAATCTCTTTATCTAAAACTATGTGCCGTACTTTGGACTTAGATTTAGATGCTAAAATTGGATACATCGCTGACGAAGATGTTTTAAGAATTGAAGAAATTTTAGAAAACCCTCAAAAATTTGATATTCCTAGATGGATGTTAAACCGTAGGGAAGACTATGAAACTGGTGATGACATTCACTTAATTGAATCTGATCTTGATATGACTTTAAGAGATGATTTAAACAGAATGAAAAAGACCAGAAGTTACAAAGGTAGAAGACACGAAGTTGGTTTACCTGTTAGAGGTCAAAGAACAAAATCTACTTTCAGAAAAAGTTCTTCAGTTGGTGTAAAACGTTCACGCGGATAGACATGGAACTTTTTTTTTAAGAAATTTAATATTTTAAATTCAATTTTATAAAGGAGATGTTTTAATGGGACAACCTAGAAAATCAAGGAAAAAGTATAATACACCACCACATCCTTGGAATGCGGAAAGAATTAAAAATGAAAATAAATTAATGGCTAAATACGGTTTAAAAAATAAAAAAGAAATTTGGAAAGCTGATACTTTAGTCAGAAGATACAGTAGGGAAGCAAGATATTTACTCGGTTTTGCTACTGATCAAATGCAAGATGAAAAATTAGAATTATTAGGACACTTAGCTAGAACTGGTATTTTGCCTGAAGGTGCTGCTCTTGAAGAAATCTTAGATTTAAATGTAGAAGATATCTTAAGAAGAAGATTACAAACTATTGTATATAATAAAGGTTTAGCTCGTACTCCTAAAGAAGCAAGAATGTTTGTTGTACATGGACACATAGCTTTAAATGGTAAGAAAATTAATTCACCAAGTTATGTTGTTTTAAAAGGTCAAGAAGATGATATTGGATTTTACCGTTCTTCACCTGTAGCTAAACAAATTGAAGAGTACAACAATAATAAAGCTGACAAAGTTAATACTGAGGAATAGAGGGTGTAATTATGGCAAAAGATGAAAAATGGGGTATAGCTAATATTTACTCATCATTCAATAACACTATTATTACTGTAACAGATATTACTGGTGCTGAAACTATTTCCCAATGGTCTGGTGGAAAAGTTGTACGTGCAGATAGACAACAAGCTTCACCTTTCGCAGCTATGGCTGCAGCAAATAGAATTGCTGATGATGCAAAAGAAAAAGGATTCGTTGGTTTACATATTAAGGTAAGAGCTCCTGGTGGAAATGGACCTAGAAGTCCAGGTCCTGGTGCACAAGCAACTATTCGTGCTTTAGCAAGAGCTGGAATTAAAATAGGAAAAATAGAAGATATTACTCCTATTCCTCACGATGGTACTGGAAGACCTGGTGGTAAAAGAGGAAGAAGAGTTTAGATGGAAGGGTTTAATATGGAGATAGAAGTTAAAAGTCAAAAGGATGATGAAATTGTATTCATTGTTCGTGATGCAGAAGTACCTTTTGTTAATGCAATTAGAAGATGCGCTATGGTTAATGTTCCAAAAATAGCTATCGAAGATGTAAATATCATTAGAAATGATTCTGCTATGTTTAATGAGGTACTTGCTCATAGACTTGGTTTAACTCCTTTAGTTTCTGATTTTGATGCTCTTGAAGGATTATCTTTGCCGGAAGATGATGATTGGGAAGAGTACACTAATGGGATTATTTTCACTTTAAATGAAGAAGGACCTAAAGTAGTTTATTCAAAGGATTTAATATCTTCAGACTCAAAAATTAAACCAGTATACGATACCATTCCTTTAGTAAAACTTAAAGCTAATGAGAAACTTAATATTGAAGCTGTTGCGAAAGTTGGATACGGAAAAGATCATGCAAAATGGATGCCAACTACTGTTTGTGCTTATAAACAATATCCTGAAATTACTTTCAATGATGATTTGGAAATTGATTATGATTGTGCATCTGCATGTCCTAGAGGTGTTTTAAAATCTGATAAAAGATCTAAAAAGATTAAGGTTTTAGACATTGAAAACTGTTCTATGTGTAAGAGTTGTGTAAGAGCTTCAACTAATGGATACATTAATGTAGGGTATCGTGAAAATGATTTCATATTTAGAATAGAAACTGATGGATCAATGCCTCCTAAAGAAGTTTTATTAAAAGCTTGTGAAGTATTAGGTGAAAAAGCAGATAAGTTTATCAGATTTAGTGAAGAAGGAGGAAGTAAATAATGGCTAAAAAGATTATAAAAACTAATCCTAACCTTATTGAACTTATTAATAAACTTTATGAACAATCAAGAAACGAAGATGTAGCTATCTGGAAAGATGTTGCACAAAGGCTTGAAAGGTCTAATAGAAGAACCGCTGAAGTAAATTTGTCTGATATTGCAAGACATGCTGAAGCTGGTGAAACTATTTTAGTACCAGGTAAAGTTTTATCAAATGGTAATTTAACAGAAAAAGTAGATGTTGTAGCATTAAAATTCTCAGCTAAAGCACAAGAAAAAATCGAAAGTGCTGGTGGAGAATGCATCGCAATTGATGAAATAATCGAATCTAATCCTAAAGGATCAAACATTAGGATTATGGAATAGGTGTTATTATGATTATTGATGGAGAAGGATGCGTTTTAGGAAGATTAGCTAGTGTAACTAGTAAAAATCTTTTAGAAGGCGAAGAAGTAATTATTATTAATGCTGAAAAAATCATGTTGACTGGTAATAAGGATTGGGCTTATGCTAAATATAAACAAAGAGTTGACAGGGCAAGTATCTCTAACCCTCGTGATTTAGGTCCTAAATATCCTAGAAGACCAGATGATATTTTTAGAAGAACTGTAAGAGGTATGTTACCTTTCAAAAAATCTAAAGGTAAAACTGCATTCAAAGGATTAAAAGCATTCGTTGGCGTACCTGCTGAATATGCAGATGCAGAACTCACAGCAGTTCCTGAAGCAGAATACAAAAACATTAAAAAAGGTATAGAATTAGGAGAAATCTCCAAACTTTTAGGAGCTACCTTTTAGATAAAATGGATGTGTAATTATGGTTAAAGTTATTCATACTAGTGGAAAACGTAAAACAGCTATCGCAAGAGGTACTGTTCGTGAAGGAACTGGTAAAGTTAGAATTAACAGAGTTCCTTTAGAACTTTATTCTCCAGAGCTTGCTAACTTAAAATTACAAGAACCATTAACCTTAGCTGGCGACTTGGCTAATGAAGTGGATATTAATATTCATGTTATTGGTGGAGGAGTAATGGGTCAAGCTGAAGCTGCACGTATGGTTATTGCAAAAGGACTTGTTCAATGGTCACAAGATATGGATTTAAAAGATAAATTCATTCAATACGACAGAACTATGTTAGTTGGTGACCCAAGACGTTCCGAACCTAAAAAATACGGTGGTCCTGGTGCAAGAGCTCGTAAACAAAAAAGTTACAGATAATTTTTCTGTACTTTTATATTTTATTTAAATTAAAAAGATGATATAATGATTCCTATTAGGTGTTTAAGTTGTGGAAAACCTGTATCAGCAGTATTTGATGAATATAACAAAAGAGTTGCTGATGGTGAGAAATCTAAAGATGTTTTAGATGATTTAGGTTTAACTAGATATTGTTGTAGAAGAATGTTAATTTCTCATGTTGAGACATGGGAATAATTTTACATGTGTAGGGATATTTTTTTAATAAAATATAATCTTGGTAAAATATATGCCTAAAATGGAAGTAATATTCATGGATGTTGAAAAAAGATTAACAAGGTTTGAAAGAGCTAGACTTCTCGGAGCTAGAGCAATTCAAATATCAATGGGTGCTAAACCTCTAGTTGAAATTAAAGATTCTTTAGACCCTATTGATATAGCTTACGAAGAACTTAAAGCTGGAGTTTTACCATTAGATGTTATCAGATATGAATAAATAGTGTATCTATTTATTCCTAATATTTATTTAAAAAAAATAAAAAATACCAATATAACTCTATAAATTAACTTACTGATTTTTTCGGAGTATAGGTTAGTTGGTAATAAATTAATTGGCACTGAGGTGTTTTTTTTGGTTAGTATAATAGAGGATGTCCAAGTTCGAAAGATTTTGGACAGCAGAGGTAATCCTACTATTGAAGTAGATGTAATTACTTGGAATAGTAAGGGTAGAGCCGCTGCACCTAGTGGAGCAAGTACTGGTTCAGGAGAAGTAGTACCATATCCTAAAGGTGGAATCGATGAGGTTGTTAGTGAAATGGAAGATTTAATCGCTTCTGAACTTATCGGGATGGATGCTGATGATTTAGCAGCTATTGATGAAGTATTAAAGGAAGTTGATGGAACAAATGATTTATCTGCTATTGGAGGTAATACTACTGTTGCTATATCAATGGCAGTATCTAAAGCTGCAGCTGCATCTTATAACATGCCATTATTTAAATACATTGGTGGGAATTTAGTAAATGAATTACCTTTTCCTTTAGGGAATATGATGAATGGTGGAGTACATGCAGGTATTAATGCACCAGATATTCAAGAATTTTTAGTTGTTCCTGTTGGAGCTACTAATATTGGTGATGCAATTTTTGCAAATGCTTCTGTTCATAAAAGAATAAAAGATTTAATTCAAACTAAGGATTCAAACTTTACTGGAGGTAAAGGTGATGAAGGTGGTTGGGTACCTAATATTTCAAATGATGCTGCTTTAGAAATTCAAGCTCGGGCTTGTGAAGAAGTAGGGGATGAATTAGGTATTGAAATTAGACCTTCTCTTGATATGGCTGCATCTGAATTATGGAATGCAGATGAGCAAAAATATATTTATGCTCAAGATGGTATTAAAAGAGATACTGGAGATCAAATTGATTTCGTAAAAGATATTATTGATACTTACAATATGTTTTATGTAGAAGATCCATTTAATGAATCCGACTTTGGAGGGTTTTCTCAATTGACTGCGAAAGTTGGAGATAAATGTCTTATTTGTGGTGATGATTTATTTGTAACAAATAAGGAATTATTAGCCAAAGGTATTAAGATGAATGCTGCGAATGCTATCATTATCAAACCTAATCAAATTGGTTCTTTATCTGAAACTTATGCTACTGTCAAATTAGCTAAAGAAAATAATATAATCCCTGTTGTGTCACATAGGTCTGGTGAAACTACTGATGAAACTATTGCTCATTTAGCAGTTGGTTTTTCATCTCCATTGATTAAAACTGGAGCTATTGGTGGGGAAAGAATAGCTAAATTAAATGAACTAATTCGTATTGAAGAGGAACTTCCAAATTCAACTATGAGTAAATTTAAATAGTTTTGGGGGAGAATAATTATGGCTAAAGTAACTATTGATTATGATAAATGTGATGGTGCAGACTGTGCAGAATGTTCTGACGTCTGCCCTATGGAAGTATTAGTTCTTAAAGGAGACAAAATTGAAATTGTCAATCCTGAAGAATGTAGTTATTGTGAAGTATGTATGGATGTATGTCCAAATGATTGTGTTAAAATTGAAGATGATTTTTAAATAGGTGATAAAATGGCAAATGATGAACTTTTAATTGATTTAGATAATTATTTAGCAGCTGGTTTACATATTGGTACTCAACAAAAAACCAGTGATATGGAAAAATATATATTCAGAGTAAGATCTGATGGTTTATACGTATTAGATATTCAAAAAACTGATGAAAGAATCAGACAAATTGCAAAACTTTTAGCAAAATATGATCCAGAAGATATTTTAGTAGTAGCTACCAGACAATATGGTCAAGCTCCTGTTAAAAAATTCGGAGAAATTACTGGTGCAAAAACTATTCCTGGTAGATTCATCCCTGGTACTTTGACTAATCCAAATTATGCTAAATTTATTGAACCAAAAGTTATTGTTGTAACTGACCCAAGATCTGATGCACAAGCAGTTTTAGAATCTAAACAAAATGGTATTCTTGTTGTTGCATTATGTGATACTGAAAACTTACTCAGTTTTGTTGATATTGCAGTACCTGTTAACAACAAAGGTAGAAAAGCTATTGCTTTAGTTTACTGGTTACTTGCAAGACAAATTTTAAGAGAAAGGGGAGAAATTCCTGAAGATGGTGAATTAGATATTGATTCTACTGACTTTGAACTTAAATTTTAAGTGAGTTAAATGTTAAGAAAACCTGCTGTAGCTGGATCATTTTATCCGAATAATGCTGAAGATCTAAAAAGGCTAATTGAGAGTTGTTTTTTAGATGAATCTGGCGTTGGTTTATTGCCTAAGTTAATTAAGTTTGAGGGCAAAAATTATCCTATTAATGTTATTGTTCCACACGCAGGTTATCAATATTCTGGTACAATAGCTTCTTATAGCTATTGTGATATTGTTAAAAATGGTTTTCCTGAAGTTTTTATTATTATAAGTCCAAATCATACGGGTTTTGGTAGTGAAATTTCTGTTTTTAATGAAGGTGAATGGATAACACCTTTAGGGAATGTGGAAGTTGACAGTGAATTTGCAGATGAAATAATTTCTATTTCAGATATTGCAAGTTCAGATTTTAGTGCTCATGTTCATGAACATAGCATAGAAGTCCAACTACCTTTCCTTCAATATTTTTCTTCTGATTTTAAAATTGTTCCAATTACTATGGGAACACAAACTTTTACTACTTCAAATGATTTAGCTAATGCTATTTTTGAAGCGGGGAATAATTTAGATAAATCTTATTGTGTTATTGCAAGTACTGATTTATCTCATTTTAATAATCAGGAAAAAGCTAATAAGGTTGATGGTTTTGTTTTAGAAGATATTGAAGAAATGAATGAATTCAAATTATTTGAAGAAGTTGTTCAGTATAATATTACAATGTGTGGTTATGGTCCTGTAATGACCAATATTTCACTTTCTAAAAGATGTGGGAAAAAATCTTGTGAAATATTAGCATATCAAACTAGTGGTGATGTTACTGGTGATTTTAATTCTGTTGTGGGATATGCTTCAGGAGTATTTAAATAAGGTGTTTTTTCATGATTGCAAAAGCTTCTGCTCCGGCAAAAACTATTTTATTTGGTGAACATTCAGTTGTTTATGATGAACCTGCAATTGCGGGGGCACTTAATAAAAGGGCATATGTTACAATTAAAGAGTCTGAATCGGATAAATCTATTTTTAGAGCTTTAGATATAGGTTTTGAAGCAGAGTTACTTTTAAAAGAAAAGAAATATGTTTTAACAAGGGGAAAACCAGGTATTATTAGATATATTTTAGAAGCTCTTTACAGAGTACATGACCACTCTCCAATCGATATAACATTATCATCAAATGTCCCTATTGGTTCGGGACTTGGATCATCAGCAGCAGTTACTGTAGCTACACTTGCTGCATTATATAGATATCATAATATTCGTTTTAATAAAAAATCTTTAGCACATGAAGCTCATATGGTAGAGCAGGCAGTTCAGGGTATAGCTAGTCCTCTTGATACATTAGTTTCTACTTATGGTGGACTTGTTTATTTATCCAGAAATAAAAAAGTTGAACATTTTAAAGTAAACTTTAATGCTCCTTTGGTTGTAGGGTATACTACTAAGCATGGAAATACTGGAAAAATGGTTAAAGATGTTAAAAATTTAAAAAATAGGAATCCAAAAATTATTAATCCTACAATTACTGCAATGGGTAATTTAACTAATTATGCAAAACAAGCTATTTTGAAAAAGGATTATAATAAAGTTGGTGAATTAATGAATATTAATCATGGATTTTTAGATGCTATTGGTGTTAATACATTAGAATTATCTCGTATGGTGTATAATGCAAGAGAAGCTGGAGCTATAGGTTCTAAAACTACTGGTGCTGGTGGTGGAGGAAGTATTATTGCACTTTGTCCGGGTAAAGTTGAGGAAGTTGCAAATGCTATTGCTCGTGATGATAATATTCTAAAAGTTAAATTTACTAGAAGAGGAGTGTCTTCAAGGGTTTATAAGTGATTTCATGATTATTTTAAAAATTGGGGGAAGTAGTTTAACTAATAAGGACTCTTCTAAAAGTGAAGTTAATTTTAAGAGTCTTGAAAGAATTGCTTTAGAGATTAAATCTTCTTTAAATAATTCTCCAAAAGAATTAATTATTGTCCATGGTGCTGGATCATTTGGACATCCTCCTGCTAAAAAATATAAAATTGGTGAAGTATTTGATAACTCTGAGTATCCGCAAAAAAGGATAGGATTTTGTGAAACTCAGAATGCTGTTAAAAAATTGAATATGCATGTTTGTGAAGCCTTTATTGAACAAGGTTTACCTGTTGTTGCAATTCCAGCTTCAAGTTTTATGACAGCTACTAATAAAAGAATAACTCATGGTAACTTAGATTCATTTAAAAATTATTTAAAAAAAGGATTTATTCCAGTAATATATGGTGATGTTGTATTGGATGATGAACTAGAAATTTGTGTTATTTCTGGTGATCAATTAATCCAATATTTAGCAAGGAATCTAAACCCTGACCAAGTAATTCTTGGAACTGATGTTGATGGTGTATATAACAAAAATCCAAAAACACATGATGACGCTGTATTTTTTGATAAGTTCTCTTCTCTTGAAGATTTAGAAACATTAGAAGGAACTACAAATATAGATGTTACAGGTGGAATGGTTGGAAAAATTAAAGAATTGTTATATTTGGCGGATTTAGGAATTGAATCCAAAATAATAAATGCTGAAGTTGAGAATAATATTTTTAGAGTATTAGAAAATGAAGATGTAAAAGGAACTGTAATTTCAAGGGGAAATTAACATGATTTCAGATAGAAAATTAGAGCATTTATTGATTTGTGAAAATTATGATGTTTCATTTAAAAATAAAACTACTGGTTTTGAGGACATTGAATTAATCCATAATGTTTTACCGGAAATTGACAAACAGGAAATTGATTTATCCACTTCTGCTTTTGGTAAAAAATTAGATTCACCTTTATTTATTACAGCTATTACTGGAGGACACCCTGCTGCAAAAGAAATTAATAAGCAATTAGCTATTACAGCTGAGAATAATAATATTGCATTAGGTGTTGGATCTCAAAGAGCAGCATGTGAACATCCTGAACTTGAGGATACTTATACGGTTGTTCGTGAAAATGCGCCTAACTGTTTACTTGTTGGTAATATTGGTGCACCTCAATTGGATTTAGCTGAAAAAGCAGTTGAAATATTGGATGCGGATATTTTAGCAATTCATTTAAATCCTCTTCAGGAATCAATACAACCTGAAGGTGATTTGGATGCAAGAGGATATTTTGATTTAATTAGTCAGATTACAAGTTCTGTTGATATTCCTATCGTTGCAAAAGAAACTGGTTGTGGTATTTCAGCAGAATCTGCAGGAGTATTAGTTGATGCTGGTGTTGATTTTATTGATATTGAGGGTGCTGGAGGAACTAGTTGGGCTGCTGTTGAAACATACCGAGCCGAAGATAGATATTTAGGTGAAATATTTTGGGATTGGGGAATTCCAACTGCAGTTAGTACGGCTGAAGTTGCTAGTGCTGTTAATGTTTCATTAATTTCATCTGGTGGAATTCGCAATGGTCTTGAAGCAGCAAAAGCAATTGCCCTTGGAGCAGATGCTGTAGGTATGGCTTTACCATTCTTAAAAAATGCTACTTCACAGGAACAATTAAACAAATTTATTTCAAGATTTAATGATTCATTAAGAATTGCAATGTTTTTAGTGGGTGCCAGCAATATTGAAGAATTAAAAGAATCTAAGCTAGTTATTCGTGGAAAAACAAGGGAGTGGCTTAATGAAAGAGGTATTAACACAAAAAATTATTCAAGGAGATAGAACATGAGCGTTGAAGTAATCGCTATTGGAGGATACCAAGAAGTTGGGAAGAACATGACTGCTGTTAAAATTGGTGAAGATGTCATCATTTTTGATATGGGTATTCATTTGGATAGAATTAGTATGCATGAAGATACTGATATTGATAGAATGCATAGTCTAGATTTAATTGAAAGAGGAGTTATTCCTGATGATACATTAATGAAAGATGTTGATGGTAAAGTTAAAGGAATAATCTTTTCACACGGTCACTTAGATCATATTGGTGCTGTTGCTAAATTGGCACATAGATATGATGCACCGTTAATTGGAACTCCATATACTGCGGCTTTAATTGAGAAACAAATTAAAGGAGAACGTAAATTTAAAGTAAATAATCCAATTAGACCTTTAAATGCTGGTAGTAAATTAAAACTTTCAAAGGATATTACTTTAGAGTTTGTTCAATCAACTCACAGTATTCCACAAGCAGTATTTCCAGTTTTACATACTCCGGAAGGACTCATTGTTTATGCTTTGGATTTTAAGTTTGATAATCATCAAAAAGTATCTCCACCACCTGATTATAAGAGATTAAGAGAATTAGGTAGGGAAGGAGTACTTGCTTTAATTGTAGAAACTACTAACGCTACTAATTATAATGAAGTTAAAACTCATTCTGAACGTGTTGCTAGAAATATCTTAGAAGATGTAATGAGAGGACCTCTTCAAGAAAAAACTGGTATGATAGTTACTACATTTTCATCTCACGTTGAGCGTGTGCAAGCTATTGCAGATATTGCTAAAAAAAGCCATAGAGAAATATTCTTCTTAGGTAGATCTATGGAAAGATTTTGTGGTATTGCACAAAAGTTAGGTATCTTAAAATTACCTAAAAATGCAAGTATCTACGGATCTCCTAAAGCAATTAATAAAGCTTTAATGAGAGCTGATGAAGATAGGGCTAACTATTTACTTGTAACTACAGGACACCAAGGTGAACCTGATGCATTACTCCCAAGGATTGCTAATGGAAGAACTCCATTTAACATTAAAAAAGGAGATAATGTAATTATTTCAGCACCAATTATTCCAAATCCAACAAATGCTGCAAACAGACATATTATGGAAAGAAGATTAAAGTTAAAAGGTGCAAGAATTTATCCTAATGCTCATGTCTCTGGACATGCTGGAAGAGAAGACCACAGAGAATTCTTACGTATGTTAAAACCACAACATATTATACCAGCACATGGAGATTTAACCATGCTTGCAGCTTATGCTGAACTTGCAGAAGAAGAAGGATACAGAATTGGATATGATGTCCATATCTTAAGGAATGCTCAAGCACAAGTTTTTAAAAGTTAAGAGGTATGTATATGAGTGATGTAAAAAAAATACTTGGAAATTATTCTAAGGATATTACAAAAACAATAGAAGAAGAATTGGCAGTAATTACTCCTAATAATCTTGCAGAAGCATCAGTTTACCTTACAAGAGCTGGTGGTAAAATGCTTAGACCTGCTTTAACATTAATTGCTGCTGAAGCTGTTGGTGGAGCTTGTGAATCTGCATTAAAACCTGCTGCAGCTATTGAATTAATCCACACATTTTCACTTATCCATGATGATATTATGGATCAAGATGATATGAGAAGAGGAATGCCTTCAGTTCATAATGTATGGGGTGATGATGTAGCAATTCTTGCAGGAGACACATTGTTTTCAAAAGCTTTTGGAATTATTATTGGAAATGAAGGAACTACTTCAGATCAAAACAATAAATCTTTAGCTACTGTTGCTGATGCTTGTGTAAAAATTTGTGAAGGTCAAGCATTGGATATGGGTTTTGAGGAAAGATTTGATGTTACTGAAGATGAGTATATGGAAATGATTTTCAAAAAAACTGGTGCTCTAATTGCAGCAGCTACTAAAGTTGGAGCTATTATGGGTGGAGCATCAGATGAAGTCATTAATGCAATGTATGAATATGGTCGTTTAATTGGTCTTGCTTTCCAAATTCAAGATGATTATCTTGATTTAGCATCTGATGAAGAAACATTAGGTAAACCAATTGGGTCAGATATTGGTAAAGGTAAAATGACTATTATTGCAATTAATGGTTTAGCTAGTGATGATACTGGTAGATTACTGGAAATCTTAAAAGATGATGAAAACTCAGAAGATGATATAGCTGAAGCAATTGATATTTTAACAAATTGTGGTGCTATTGAATATGCTCGTAATTTAGCATTAGAATCTGTTAGTCAAGCAAAAGTAACACTTGAAATATTAGATGATTCTCAATTCAAACAAGTACTTGTTGATATTGCAGATTTTGTACTTGAGAGAAGTGCATAATTTTTCTCTCACTTTTTTTATTTTTTAATATTTTCATATTTTTTACATAGATAATTAGGTTAAATAATTTTTTAATTTATAGCCTTTAATTTTTGATTAAAATAATTTATATTTCTAGTTATTGTTATTTTTATTTACTCAATTGTACTTTTAATAATAATTTAATTATTTATATGTTTTTTTGATTTAAACTCGTTAAATTTAATAAATTTAAAAGATGAAATGTATATGTAATATTGTTTGTATAAAAATAAATTGATATTATTTCAACATGATGTGAAAATTTAAATATTTGAACTTAGATAAACTAATAAGATAATAATATAATTTTTATTTAGGTGAAAATATGAGTTGTTATAAATACTGGGGCAAAATTGAAGAAATTGCTAATAAGTTAGCCTCATATGGTGATTTAGATAAGTATGGTGATTCTGCATTAGATAATGTTGATATTAATGAAATCATTGAAATTTTAGATGATGTTGAAGTTATTGCTCATGATAACACAATAGATTTTGATTCAGCAAAGCATATTCTTGATGATGAAAAAATGAATAAAGCTTTAACATTAATAAGAAAATTTTATGTTTATGTCGGTGCAAGACTTGAAACTGAAAAAGCAATTGAAATGTTAGAAGCTGATGATATGGACACAGACTTAAAATCATTTGAGTTTTATGATCGTTATGTTGGATTATTAAATAATGAAAGTCAATTAGCTAAATTCAATGAAGATAAAACATTTGTATTTTTAGGTTCAGGTCCTCTTCCAATTACTTTGATGATGTTTAATGAATTATTTGGATGTAAATGTATTGGAATAGAACAACAAGAAGATGTCGCTGAACTTTCAAGAAAACTTTTAAAGAAATTAGGTCTTGAAGATGAAATAGAGATCATTGTTGGAAATGAAACTACACTTGAATCATTGGATTATGATATTTTAATGGTTGCAGCTCTTGCAGAACCGAAAGATAGAGTATTTTCAAATATCTGGCAATATGTTGATGAAAAAACTCCGGTTATCTATAGAACTTACACTGGAATGAGAGCAATTTTATATTCTCCTGTTTTGGATAAAGATACAAGAGGATTTCATAAGGAAGTAATGATTTTACCAACAGGTAATACAAACAATACTTCTGTTTTAATTAGAAAAATTGTTTAGTTTTTTTAAATAATCTAGTCTATGGATACATAGGCTTTTTTTACTTTTTTTAGATATTTATTGATTATTCTTTTATAATATTATTTTATAAATGGTATTTTAGGTACAATCGTGGAGAGGCATACATAAGTAGCTATTTCAGGTAATATTGTCTCAGTATTGATAAATTCTAAAAAATATTCTATTTAATTTAAACAATCGTTTGACTCATGATTTATTTAATGTTTTAATTGATTAGGAAGAGGTTATGTAATATTCTTCTTTTTATTTTTGATTTTTGATAGTTGGTTCAGGAATCTTTCATCATAATTTCTTGAGATGTCTTCGTATTTATTCCAAATTCCAATTGCAGTTTCTGGAAGAACTGTTCGCGTATCTTCACTAAATTTGGTATATGTATGCATCATTTCTTTGGAATCACAGATTAATACTTTTACAAAGGGAATATCTGCTTTATGAACAAGTATATTATTATTTTTGAAAAATTCAATAATATTAAATGTTTCATTGTTAATGTAACATGTTGGAGCGGATAAAATATTCACATTTAAATTTCTTCTTTTTTTAAATGCTTTTACTAATGCTTCTCCTTCACCTTCAAATAAAAATCCGATTCTCATGTTAATTGAATGTTTGGCACGGTTTATGATTTCTAATTCTTTGTTTATGATTTTATCAACACCATAAATTCTCCAAATGGGAGCTTGGACTTGACTCATACCATTTTCGTATATGTTTGTTAGTCTGGTTACTGTGTCATCTATTTTGGAGTTTAATCTTTCTTTCTCAAGGGTTAATACTTCAACAGGTGATTTAACATTATAAGTTATGGGCCTTCCTTCTTCAATATCTATGTATTTTTTTTCGATTAATCCGTTTAGAACATCATATATTTTGCTTCGGGGAATTCCTGATTTTCTAGAAATTTCTGTTGCATTTGATGAGATTAGTGAAGTGAGTGTTATGTATGCTTTGGCTTCATATAGAGTAAGACCTATTTCTTTAAGTACTGTTATATTTTCATCCATAGTTGTTATATTATGATATTTAAATTATAATACTTACTATTACTACTTATAAAGTGACAAAATATTTATATATTCTTTGGAGATATTTTTAACTAACAATATGAGAGGTAATTATTATGGCAAATGAATTAGATATGTTTTGTTATCAATGTTCTCAGACTGCTCATGGTACTGGATGTACAGTATCTGGAGTTTGTGGTAAAAAACCAACAATAGCAAGATTACAAGATAATTTAATCTTCACTATGAAAGGAATTAGTGCATATAATTATAATGCGAATGTGTTAGGAAAATATAATCCTGAAATTGATGCGTTTTTAACTAAAGGTTTATACACTACATTGACTAACGTTAATTTTGATGCTGAAGATTTAGTTGCTCTTGCATTAGAAGCAGGTAAAGTCAGTGTTGATGTAATGAGATTACTTAAAGATGCACATATTGATGCCTATGGTGAGCCAAAACCTGTAGAAGTAAAAGTTGGTGCACAAGAAGGACCTGCAATCATTGTAACTGGGCATGACTTAAAAGCATTAGAAGAATTATTAAAACAAGTCGAAGGAACTGATATTAATGTTTATACTCACTCTGAAATGTTACCTGCACATGGATATCCTGGACTTAATAAATATAAAAATTTAGTTGGTCAATTAGGTGGAGCATGGCATGATCAAAGATCAATCTTTAAAAAATACAATGCAGCTATTGTTGGAACCAGTAACTGTGTATTACCAGCACTTGATGAATATAAAGAAAGAATGTTTACTATGGATGTAGCTAAACTTGAAGGAGTAAAAACCATTGAAAATTATGATTTTTCTGAAGTAATTGAATGTGCAAAATCATTAGGATCATTAGAACCTGAAGAATTAACTACTATCACTACTGGTTGGAGTGCAGGAGCTATTGTTGAGCATGCTGATGCAATCAAAAAATTAGTAGAAGAAGGTAAAATAAGAAGATTTTTTGTTGTAGGTGGATGTGATAAAGCAACAAAACAAAATGACTACTACAGAGATTTCGTAGAAAACTTACCTAAAGATACAATTATTTTAACTTTAGCATGTGGAAAATATAAATTCAATGATTTAGATTTAGGTGATATTGAAGGAATTCCAAGATTATTGGATGTAGGTCAATGTAACGACACTATTGTTGCAGTTGACATTGCATTAGCTTTATGCGAATTATTTGATATGGAATTAAACGAATTACCATTAACAATTGTGTTAAGTTGGATGGAACAAAAAGCAGCAGCTGTACTTTGGGCTTTGCTTTACCTTGGTAAAACTGACATGTGGATAGGTCCAGTACTCCCTGCATGGTGTAATGAGGATATCCTAAATGTTTTAGTAGAAAATTACAATTTAACTCCAATTTCAGGTAATGCATTAGAAGACATTAAAAAAATCATGGGTGAATAATTATGAATGAAGATATTAAATCTAAAGCATTAGATATCCAATCATTATTGGATTATCAAGAAGATAGTGTTGTTAGTCGTGAAGTAATCAAAAAAGAGTTAGGTACTGTTACTTTTTTTGCTTTTGATCAAGGTCAAGGATTATCTGAACATTCTGCTCCTTTTGATGCAATGGTTCAAGTAATTGATGGTGAAGCAGAAATCACAATTTCTGGTAAAAAAAATACAGTAAAAGCAGGTGAAATAATTATAATGCCTGCAAATGAGCCACATGCACTTCAAGCGGAAAATAGTCAATATAAAATGATTTTGACTATGATTAAATCTGAGTAAAAAAGGAAGTTTTAGATGAAATGGAAATATGTAATATGAATTTTTCCATATTCATCTTTAAACGAATTAATAATTTATTATCATCTTTATAGATGTTATTTTTTCCACCAAATCAAAATCCAGTCTGCTTTGTCTTTAACATTATAATACTTTTTACTTTCTTTATCATATGTGAGAATTTGTTTTAAGTATTCTTTTAGAAGTTCTTTTTCTTCATCATTATACAAATCAAGTCTAAATTTACCATTATCAATGGCTTCTTCGATACTATTATACTCACGATAGTTAGGTAGGTTTAACCTTTCAATATTTGCATAAATTCCTAAATTAAATAATATATTAAAGAAATAGTTGTAATCAGGGAAATCTTCAGTTTTAATTCCAATTTCTTTTTCAAAGTCTTTTTCAATCTTTTTGTTTTCAGGTCCAAAGACAGTTATGAAAACATATTTTTTTGCAATTTTATTGAGTTGTAAGAGTGTATTTTCAATAGGGATAATACCATTCAGTGACCTTGAGCAAATTATTGTATCAACTTCTCCAATTTCATCATAACTTATCTCTTCAATTGGTTTTAGAATGGTTTCAATATTGTTTAAATTGTTTTCATCAGCTCTTTTTCTAAGATATTCTAGCATTTTTTGGGATGAATCAATTCCTATTACTTTTTTAACTTTTTTAGCTATTGGAATAGTGACTGATCCTTCACCACACCCAACATCCAAAACAATATCGTTTTTATTGAGTATTAATTTTTCAAATAATGCATTTTGATAGTCATCTTTTTTTGTTCTTTTATAAAAGCCAGGCGCAGCTTTATCCCAATCTTTGTTTACTTTATTTTCTAGGCGTTCTGCCCAAAAGTTAGCCCAATCAACATCGTTTGGATTATTAATACATTGTTTCATATTTACACCTTTGTTTTTCCATTTAAAACATTTTGATAATCTTCATAGTTTGCTTTTAAAAGTTCAGGTATATCAAGTTCATATGGACATTTATCAACACAAGAATAACACTCTGCACAGTCTTTTGTTTTTGCCATGATTTCTTGAGTTTTTTCATCTAAATTAGGTTCAGTAGGAAAGCGTCTAATCCATAGAGACATTCTTGAACATAAACTAATATTAATTTCTTCTGGACAAGGCATACAGTATCCACAACCTCTACAGAAGTTTACTCCAAGTTCTTTTTTATCTTGTTGGATAATCTCTTTTAAATCATCAGTCAAAATAGTATTAGCATCATAAGACAAGAATTCATCAAGTTCTTCTAGTTTTTGGATTCCCCATATTGGTAAAACATTATCAAATTGATTCATATATGCAAAACTAGCTTTAGAATTTTTAATTAATCCCCCACCCATTCCTTTCATAGCAATAAAACCAACATCTAATTGCTTACATTTTTCAATAAGACTTAATTCTTCAGCACCACTTAAATATGAAAATGGGTATTGTAGTGTTTCATAGAGCCCGCTGTCTAGTGCCTCATGTGCATGTGTAATCTTATGGGTTGTAATTCCAATATGTCTTACTTTCCCTTCTTCTTTAGCTTCAATCATTGCTTTATATAATTCATCATCTTCTTTTGGACAAAAAGAGATATTATGGAATTGGTATAAGTCGATATAATCAGTTTTTAATTCTTTAAGGGAGGTTTCTAAATCATTCCAAAATTCTTCTGTGGTTTCCATTCCAGTTTTTGTTGCAATATAAATGTTTTCACGAACATCTTCAAATGCTTTTCCAAGTTTGCTTTCGCTGTCTGTGTAAAAACGTGCAGTATCATAGAAGTTAATTTCATTGTCATAGGCTTTATTAAGTATTTCGATTGAATCCTCTTCGTTTCTTCTCTGGATTGGAAGTGCTCCAAATCCATTTTTGTTTACTATAAGATTAGTTTTTCCAAGCCTCATTTTAATAACCATTTAGTTTTAATATGATGAATAATATGAAAATGATGAATAATAAAATTAAAGATGTTTTTGTGGAGAAAAATTTGCTTTTTCTAAATTCTTTATCTTTCACGTCTCCTTTTTTCATGATTCTTTCTTTTTCAAAGGAACATTTTTGATAAATTGATTCGATATCTTTTGGGAGTCTTCCATGTTCATTTAACATGTTGATGGTTTTGTTTAAGTATTTAATGGCTTCACTGTCATCTTCAAGATTAATGCAACAAAATGCTGATTTATAGTTGAAGTTTGTAATGAGTTCCAAATCATCTTCAACTTTGCTTTCATAATTTAAGCAGTTTTTGTATTCTTTTAATGCATCTTTATATCTTCCAAGTTCATATAATGCATCACCTTTTGCATTAAATCCAATTAATGTGTCTTCTTCTTGTAGTGATTTAGTTAAATACATAAGGGCTTCTTCATTTTTACCAGTCTTTTGAAGCATTTGACCTTTGTATAAATCTGACTTTTGATTAGATCCAAATTGGTTTTCATAATTATTAGTGAATCTTAATGCATCTTCATATCTTTTGGCTTGAATTAGAAGTTCTATTTTTCCAATTAAAAGTTCTTTTTTTGAAATACGTGGTTTTTCAATTTTTGAATAATTAGAATAGTTTTTATAAGCATCATCCATATATTTTAAAGCATCATCAATGTTTCCCTTATTGAATTTAGACATTGCCTTATCACATAGTACATTAATGGATTTCGGTTGTATATTGAGATACTCATCAAAGTATTTTTCACCATAATCTCCATTATCATGTGTTTTATCATAATATTGATAGTACATTCCTTTTTCTTCAAGAGCAATCATATAGTTCTCATTGATTAATAAATCTAGAATAGATAGATAATTTTTAATATCATCTTTAGAATGTCTTTTTCGAGCTAATCTGATAGCTTCTGTGCAATTACCATCATTTATATATTTTTGTGCTTGGTCAATATAATTTGTCATTGTATCAACTTTTTTTTATTTGTTTATAACTGCATTGCCTAATATTTATATATGTTCATATAGATAAATAGTAATACTTATTTTTTATATTAGTTAATGAATTGTGATGATTAAATGAATGATTTAGAAAAAATTGTTTTTAAACATGCTTTATTAAATGCAGCTAAACATAAAGGAAATGCAAATCCTGGTGCTGTAATGGGTTCAATCATGTCAAATGAACCTGAACTTAGAAGTAAGGCAAAAGAAATTGGACCTTTAGCAGGTAAAATTGTAGTACAAGTAAATGCTTTATCTCCAGATGAGCAAGCTAGTGAAAGGGAAAAATTAGGTGTTGAAGTTCAAGAGAAAAAAGCAAAAGCGAAAGAAGTAGGACTTCAAGAGCTTCCTGGAACTCATGAAGATATTGTGTTGCGTTTTGCTCCAAATCCAAGTGGACCGTTACATATTGGACACTCAAGGGCAGCTGTTCCTAATGCAGAATATGTTAAAAGACATGATGGTAAATTAATTTTGAGAATTGAAGATACTGATCCAAAAAGAGTATTTGAACCTGCTTACAAAATGATTCCTGAAGATTTAGCATGGTTAGGAATAGAACCAGATGAAATCGTTTACCAATCTGATAGATTTGAAATTTATTATAATTATGCTCGCCAATTAATTGAAAAAGGTGCAGCTTACATGTGTACCTGTGATGGTGCAACATTTAAGAAACTTAAAGATAATTGTAAACCTTGCCCATGTAGAGATAACAGTGTAGAAGAAAATCTTGAATTATGGGAAAAATTTGACACTATGGATGCTGGTGAGGCAGTACTTAGAGTAAAAACAGATATTAATCATAAGAATCCAGCTATTCGTGATTGGGTTGCAATGAGATTGGTTGATGAGGAACATCCTCGCATGGGAACTAAATATAGAGTATATCCAATGATGAATTTCTCTGTTTCAGTTGATGATCACTTAATGGGTATGACTCATGTTTTAAGAGGTAAAGACCATTTAGCAAACAGTGAAAAACAAAAATACTTATATGACCATATGGGATGGGATTTACCTGAATTCATCCATTATGGAAGACTTAAAATGGAAGATATCGCACTTAGTACCTCAAGAGCAATGGCAGGAATTGAAGATGGCACATATAGTGGATGGGATGATCCAAGACTTGGAACTTTAAGAGCTATTGCAAGAAGAGGAATTGATCCAAGAACAATCTACAATTTAATTACTGAAATTGGTGTTAAAATGGCTGATTCTGCAATAAGTTGGAAAAAGATTTATGGATTAAACCGTAATTTTATAGAACCGATTGCAAATAGATATTTCTTTTGTGAAAATCCTATAAAAATTGAAATTGATGGTTATGAAAATGGAGAAGTTTCAATAGAAAGACCATTACATGCAGACCATATGGATAGGGGAAATAGGATATTGCCATTTGATGGTAGTGCTTATCTAGCAAAAGAGGATATTACTAATGGCCTTTTTAGATTAATGGATGCAGTTAATGTTGAAATCATTGATGATAAAGTAAATTATCACTCAACATCATTTGAAGATGCAAGAGATGTTAAAGCTAGAATCATACAATGGGTTCCAACTAATGATAATGTGAATGTCAAAATAGTTATGGATGATGCATCAATTAAAACTGGGCTTGGAGAATCTGCTCTTAGTGATTTAAAAGTTGGAGATATTGTTCAATTCGAAAGAGTAGGTTTTGCTCGTTTAGATGAAATTAAAGATGATGAATTAATATTCTATTATGCTCATAAGTAGTGATAA
Source organism: Methanobrevibacter sp. (assembly GCF_051877095.1). Classification (GTDB taxonomy): domain Archaea; phylum Methanobacteriota; class Methanobacteria; order Methanobacteriales; family Methanobacteriaceae; genus Methanocatella. Next base: position 58,960 of record NZ_JBJEIO010000002.1, read on the forward strand.
AATGACTATGTTTAATAATGGTTATTCAACTCTTCAAATTCCTGAAGGTTTTAATCCTGTTAATACCAAAGATGAATTTAATGATTTATATCTAGTGAATACTAACATTCCTATGTCTATTAAATTTTCAACAACACCTACATTAGTAGGGCTTCCAGCTATAAAAGAAGATATTGAAAAGAATATTGAAAAGAATAATAGAATCAACATGATATTGTCTGATTTTATCCCAATAAATGATGATATTTATTATTTGATTATTTCTTCTTTCTCTGATGGTGAAAAAGAGATTAGACGTAATGAATTTTTATATGTTAAAGATAGTAATTTATACATTTTTGAATTTACTTATCCTTATGCTGATAGGGAATTAGATGATTTTTATCTAAATATTATCCGTTCTTTTAAAATTAGTGTTCCAAAATATATTGTTGAAGATGGCAAGTATAAATTAAATGAATAATTTAATTTATTACTCTTTTTTTAATTTTAGCTTAAAATAATTCAAAAAAAAAGATTTGTAAAAAGATATTTAATATATCTTTTTAACATCAGTTGGTTTGATTATAATATTTTGACGTCTATATTTAACAGAGATGTCATCACCATTGATAGCGTAAACTTGACTAGAGTAAGTTTCACCTAAATGATTGAATATAATTTCATCTCCTTTTTTAAGTACAACTTCCTCATTATTTATTTTTATTTTTATATTATCTCTTGAAGGTTTACTTTTAATTGAAGTTTCTGATGGTGTATTATCTGGTTTTGGAACATCTCTAATTACTTCAAATGCTTTAGGTTTGTTTTCTGATTTTTGTTCATTATCTCCAAATGCAGATTCAATATCTTCAATAGGATCCACATAATCAGAATGTGTTTCATTTATAATAGGTTCAAATTCATCATATTCCTTCACGTTTCTAATGTAAGGTTCTTCTTCAGAGATATTCTCTTCAATGTGTTCAGGTTCAACAGTTAATTTTTCTTTAACTTCTTGGAATAATTTAGAACCTTTGATTTTCTTTGTGAATTTATCTAAATCTTTTCTATAATCTAAATCCATAGTTTTGCTATCATTTTCAACAGATGACCCATGTTCATTATCTTTGTTTTCATTTATTTTAGTTGGAGTCTTAAGGATTGGTTCTTTAATTTTTTTATTAGGGATATCTAATTGGTCATTGTCTGCATTCAATAAGACATCAGTGATATTTTCATCTTCAGAAATGCTTTCAATTTCTTCTTTTTCTTGATATGCGGATGAAATTGCTTTTTCAATAGTTTTTTGAGATTTCAAAGGAGTTTCAATTTCTGTATATGTTTCATCCTTATTTTCTTTTTCATTTAATAAACTTTCAATTGTTTCAACTTCATCATGAGATGTTTCTTCAACATTTTCTTCTTGCTTTTTAACGATACTTTCTTTAAGTTCAGTTAATTCGCTATCTTCTTCTTTTGGTTGTTCTTTTTCCCTTTCGTCATCTTTTCTTTTAGATTCTTTAATTAATTCATCAATTGTGAATAAATCTTTTAATTCTGTTTTATCATTTTTATTTTGGCTAATAATATCCCTCTGAATTGGTTTAATTGGTTCTTGAAATTTTTTAACGTTATTTCCGTAATCTATGAGAACTTGATTTTTGGATTCGTATTCATAAGTAGAGTTATTGTTAACTTCTGGAACAATATAACTATCATAATCTTTTGGAGTATGTTGTTGATTTCCATATAATGATTTAATATTTTGAGATTTTTTGGTTGATTTTGAAGATAAACTATTGCTGAAATTATTTGCATTGATTTTTTCTTTTCTTTGGGATGTCATTTCATTAATGCTTTTAGCACTTGGAATTATTGATCCTTCATCATGTTCGAGTTCGTCACTTTTGTAGTGTAATTTAACTAATATGCAAGCAATTACACAAATTATTGCAATAGTTATCCAAATTAATATGGTGATTCCATTCATTTTTTCAACCCTGATTTTTCATTATTATAGTATAATTATGTTATTTATTAATTTAAATAGTTTTATATTATAATGTTATTCCAGGAGATATTTATTTAATTTTAAAATTAGTAATTCTAATTTAATGGATAATTGTTCATTGTTTTATTTAGGAGTCTTTTTTTTAAAAAACTTTATTTTTAGTCTTTTTGTTATTATTAAATTATTTTAATCATATTTTTTCATAAATAGCAAATGTTTCTTTAAATTAGTTAAGACTCTTTTCAAAAACTTTGTTGATTTTCAAAATCCTTTTTGCGGTTGTCATTCCAAATTA
>NZ_JBJEIO010000003.1:0-59614 GCF_051877095.1 Methanobrevibacter sp.
AATCTTTTTCCCCACTAGGTGAAGTATCCTCATCAACTAATACAAAATCTTCACCAGTCAACCTATTAGCTAATTCTAATGGATTAGCAAGGGTTGCAGAAGATAATATAAATTGAGGATAAGCTCCATAAAAATTAGCTATTCTTTTTAATCTTTTAATTAAGAATGCAACATTAGAACCAAATACACCTTTATAATAATGAGATTCATCAATTACAATATACCTAAGGTTTTTATAAAATCTAGACCATTGATGATGCCATGACAATATTAGATGTAGTTGATAGGGATTTGTTAGAACAATCCTTGATTTTTCACGAATTCCTCTCTTTTCATTTCTTGGAGTATCTCCGTCATAAGTTCTTGGATTAATTGTTATACCCAACTCTTTTTCAAGATTTTCTAAGACATGTAATTGATCATTAGATAAAGCTTTTGCAGGATAAATATAAAGAGCTGTAGCATCACTATCTTCAATCATAGTCTCCATTATAGGTAAATTAAAAGCTAAAGTTTTCCCAGATGCTGTTGGTGTTGTAATAATTACATTTTCACCATTTTTAATAGATTCATATGTATCTGCTTGATGTTTATATAATCTTACATTCTTTGAATCTAAATAATTAACAATATTCTCATTTAAATTATCAACTTTTTTATAACTAGCCTTTTTAGCTGGAATTGTTTCAATATAAGCGATATTTTCCCTATATCTAACATCATTTTTAAACATGTCAATATTATCTATCTCAACCATAATACCAGCTAAAATTAAAATTAATAATTATATTTTAAATTAAAATAATATTTAAATAATTCGTGTTTTTAAAAATAGTAAGTTAGAAAGAAACACTTCCTAACTTAAATTTATGCATATTAGGGAAGGTTAATTCCCAAGTTATGATATATTTTTAAAATTATTAAAAGTTTATCTTAAATATCCATTACTACTTTTCAAATGCTCTTTACATTGAATACTTAACAATCATTATATTTTAAGGTTTAAATAGATTCTACACTTTGAAAAAAATAGAAAGTTTAATGAAAAAAAATAAATTAACTTTTTCCTCTTAAACATATACCTCAATTTTATTATTTATTCATCCATCTAACCTAATTAAACCTTAAAAAAACTCATGTCAATTAATAATTAAATCAATTTCATATTCTTGTTTAATCTAAGCCATATAAAAAATATTAATAAGATATCTACATACATTAAACTATATTAAATTTTGAGTGAGAATATGATTTTATATGAAGAATTTGAAGATATAGTTGTGAATATACTTAAAAGAGATATTTCTTCAAATAAAGAACAAAGAAATGCAATATTAGCTCCATGTAATAAATCATTATTTCTTGTTGCGGGACCAGGTTCTGGAAAAACAACAGTTATGGTACTGAAAATATTAAAATACCTTTTTGTAGATGATGTTGAACCTAATGAAATAATAGCTACAACATTTACAAGAAAGGCAGCTGATGAATTGTATTCTAGGATACTTGGTTGGGGAGATATGATTAAAAATCATCTTCTAAACAACAACGATGACTTTGATACCATTGCAAAAATTACATCAATTGACTTTAATCAGATAATAATCGGTACAACAGATAGTATTGCTGAAGAATTACTTAGGGAATATAAAAAACCTGGTGAAAACCAATCTATTGTCATTGAAGGATTTGTAGCTAATTCTGCAATGATAAAAATCCTAATTGAAGATGAAAGATACCTTAATAAGAATTTAGTAGAATATTTAAAAGAAGTAAGTGGTAGAGAAAAACTTGAAGAACCCTCTAAAATGAGTGAAATTCTTATTGAAATGAAAAATAGGATTTATTATGATGAAGTTGATTTTAATAAATTATACCATAAAACACAAGAAGGTAGTGGAGCACGTATTGCTCTTGATTGTATAAAAAAATATGAAAATAAACTTCAAAATAGGAATATAATTGATTTTACAATGCTTGAAGCAGAATTCCTTAAAAAATTAAAAAATAATGAATTAAAAACATTTTTAGATGAAATTAAAATTGTTTTAATTGATGAATATCAAGATACAAACTTGCTTCAAGAAGATATTTACTTTACAATTGCTGATTATGCTCTTAATAATAATGGTAATATAACTGTTGTAGGTGATGATGATCAATCACTTTACAGGTTTAGAGGAGCAACTGTTGATTTATTTACTAATTATCAAGAACGTATTAATCAAAAATTAGGTATTAATGTTGAAGAAATAAATTTAAGGACAAATTATCGTTCAACAGAAAATATAATTGAACATTGTAATCAATTTGCTGAATTAGATATGGAATATCAAAAAGCAAGAGTTGAAAATAAACCTAAAATCATTGCTCCGGATTTTGATAACGATAAAATGCCAATTTTAGGAATGTTTAGGAACAATCCAGAGATGCTTGCAAAAGATTTAACTAGATTAATAAATCAACTTGTAAACAAAGGTGAAGCTAAGATAAAAGTCTTACAAGTCCTAAATAAAGAATACTATGAAAAAATAAACGGTGCAATTGATATTGCAAGATTACAACAAATTAAAGAGGAAAATATAAAAGCAGGTCGTGAAATTGAAAGTATAACCCTTAAATTAGATAGTGATTATGGTTCAGCATCTGATATTGCAATTTTATCATATTCTCCTAAAGAATCACATTATGGAAACCGTTCATTCTTACATTATCTAAGAAAAAATCTCAAAAAATTAAGACAACCCATTGAAGTATTTAACCCTCGGGGCATTGAACTTCAAGATATTGATATTGTTGGTATTTTCTGTGGTTTAATTCTTGAATGTGTTGATCCAGAGAGCAATGTGCAAAAATCTGATAAAACTATACCTAAATTAGCAATTCACAACATGAGACGTTGGAGAATGAAAGCTAAGGATTTTATTAAGCTAAATCCTGAACCTCATGACCCAATTACATTATCTCAATTTGTTACTCATTGGCAACTTAGACGACCAATAGGATATACTGACTGGCCAAAAACTGCAAGTCTAATGGAACTTGCATATAAAATAACAACTTGGATTGAAGAATTACAAGAAGATGTAGAAGGTATCGTATATTTAGAAGCAATTACCCAATCAATTACACAAACTGGATTTTTTAATGATTATCATTCAAACATTTCCTTTAAAAACCCGAAAGAAGAAAAAGCATCAATTCTTGAAGCTATTTGGAATATTTTCATTCCTTTATCCACAGGAGGAGTAAAAATTGATGAATCATTACTTGAAACATTACCAGATAACAGAATTAATGTATTATCTATTCATCAATCCAAAGGATTAGAGTTCCCCTTAGTTATTGTGGATGTTGGTTCTAGATTTAAACAGAATGATGTGAGAACTCAAAAATTAAGATTCCCAAAATTAATTACAGAAGAATTAACACTTGAAAATAGAATAAGACAATACAGTAAACTTGGAGAAAATAAAAGAGGAGAAAAAGACAAATCATTTGATGATTTAACAAGACTATATTTCGTTGCATTTTCAAGAGCTGAAAAAGTATTACTATTAATTGGTTTGAATTCTGCTATTGAAGGTTACAATAAAAAGAATGACCATTTTGACATTCCAAATGTTGCTCTTGGATGGAGCAGGGATGAAAAATATGTTGGATTTAATGAAATCTATCTAATTTAGGAAGTGATAATGTGAAATTACCCTCAAGGTCAAAATCATACATGATTCCAGAATATAGTGTAACTGGCGATTTATTATCATACTTAACTTGTAATTTACAATACAGATACCAGAATAAAGGAACATTACCACCATCTAAACCTGTTCAAAGATGGTTTGGAGAATTTATTCATGGTGTTATTGAAGAAGCATATATCCAATGGGATCAATACGATATAGAGTTTCCATGGGAGTGGAAAAAAGATATTAGACCAATTGAAGATTTAATTGATTTAAGATTACAAATTAGAGGTCTTTACCCATTTGATGAAGATTTATTTTTCAGTATTCATAATCAAACGGATGAAAAATTAACAATTGATGATTTAAATGAACATGACCATAAGAAATTAGCTAGTGCTAGAGCAGAAAAAGCAATAAATATTTGGGGAAAAGATTTATTTCCTTTAATTGATTCATCTGAACACTTAATAAAAGGTATACGTAATATGCCTAATTATGATAAAAACAGAAGCAGATCAAATTACTATGGAATTAATGGAATAGTAGATGTTTCATCATCTGTAAAAATCAACAAGACACTAGAGCAAAGTACTCTTGATAATTATAATAATAAAATATTAGAATACTTAAAAAAAGATGAAAATTTCCAAAAAAGAGTAGCTAAATTCGACAATGACGATGAATATGAAATTCTTATTGATTATAAAGGAATGAAAAGACCACCAGAGAAAGTTAATAATCCTAAAGCTGAAGATAAATGGGAAACTCATAAACAACAGATATTAACCTATTCTTGGCTTAGATCAGAACAAAAATCTTCTAAACCAATAATTGCAGGAATTATTTTCTATTTAAATGAATTAGTTCCATCAAAAGAAGATTTAGTATTGATTAAAGAAGAATTAAACAATGGATTAACTGATGTTGGATATGAATATGATAAAGATATAGAATTAATTAATAATTGGCAAGAAGATGATAAAGCTCCTGAGTTAAGTGATAGCTTTAAAATGGACAGATCAATTAGAATCATTAATGTTGATGAAGCTGAAAGAGAAAAAGCTCTTTTAAAATTCGATAATGTAGTTTTTAACATTGAAGAATCATTAATTAAAGAAATGAATGGATGTAAAATTCAAGACGCATGGAAAGGAGATTCTGATGAAAGAACATGTAGTGCTTGCGATTTTAAGACTTTCTGTAAAAATAACAGTGTTAAAACAAAAGACTTTAAAATCCCATAATACAAAAATAACACTGGCGATTATAATGAGTAATTTAGAAACAAACCAAAAATATTGCGAAACCATCGAAAGTAAAATCAAACTTGATGCAAAACCTGTTGCTATGAAGTTAATAAAAACTGAAGATGACTTACCTGAAGGCATAGACTTAATAGATGAAAAAATTAGACATTGCGAAATGATTAGAAAAGCATCTCTTGGAAACACTTTTTACTCCACAATTGAACAACAATTATGTTTAGGTGGAGCAGGCGCAATTGGACTTAGAGACATGCCTGAAAAATTAGCAAATGGTGAAAAATATTTCTCATTAGGAAGATTCCAAGATTTAGAAACTGCTAAAAAATTAACTGCAGAGCTTTCCATCGTTGAAGATATACATTGGGGAATGATTTATGCTCCTTTAGATGAAGCAGACTTTGAAGCAGATGTTATTCAAGTCATAACTGAACCAGTTGGTGGAATGAAACTTGCTCAATCTATTGTCTATAAAACAGGTGCAAAAATTGAACCTTCTTTTGCAGGTATCCAATCATTATGTGGAGATGCATTTGCAAACCCACATATCACAGATGGCATTAATTTTACCTTAGGCTGTGATGGTTCAAGAAAAGCAGCAGATATCAAAGATAATGAAATGACAGTAGGTATTAGTAAAGCTAAAATCGAAGAAGTTATTTCTGGCTTAGATTCAATCTAAAAGTACTAAATAATCATCATAATGATTAATATTTAATAATTCTTTTTTATTTTTTTCTTTTATTCCATAAAATGTATATCCATCAGAAAATATTTTTCTTAAAATTGGATTTAAATTATCATCCTCATTTTCTAAATACTTCATCAAATTTAACCGTGGAGCTACAAAAGGCATACCTAATCCTTCAGCAGTATTTAATAATCCAGTTTTTCTTCTTCTTAAAATAGATATTGTATGATAAGGATCATCTGAATTATTGCTTGCTTTAATCATACGATTAAATGTTTCAGTTGACACTGTTGGTTGGTCTGCTGTAATACATAATGCAAATTCAGAGTCAATATTCGCCAGACCATTGTAAAGTGATACTGATAAACCTACATCAACAGGATCATTAATTATGAATTTAACTGAGTCTTTATAATTATCAAAAATAGCTTCTTTTATTTCATTAGCATAATGACCAAGTACTACAATACATTCATCTACATCTGCAGATAATGCATTATCAATAGTTGTCTCTATAACAGTCTTATCTTTAAAAGGTAAAATAAGTTTATTTTTTAATTCGATATTTCGAGAAATTTGGTCTTTTCTCATTCTGGAATTTTTTCCAGCTGCTGTAATAATAGTTGAAATTGACATAAAAAAAGAAAAAAAGAAAAGATAAATTCCTTATTCTGGAATATATCTTACAACTTGAGAGTAAATACCCATTCCAGTACCTTCACCTTCAGTCCACATTTTAATTAATACAGGATAATCATGGTTGTTTGTTACCATAATATCTTGTGCTGGATTAAATCCGAATAAAACTGCATCTTCTTCCCAACTCATACCAACAGGTAAATCAAAACCTTCAGCAGTAACTGCTGCTCTTAAAGCTCTAGCAGATGGACATACACCATGTGCAGCACTTCCTCCAGGAGCAGATGGGTCAACAGCTGATTCAAAGTACACATAATCTTTACCACTTGAAGTTGAATTAGGAGGAATTACAGTTCCATTCCATGCATCTACAAATTGTCTTGCATTTATCTCCCTAATTGAATCACCATACTGTGCATGAGAACCTAAAGAAGTTCCATAAACTTCACCCTCTTTTTCAGTATAATTTCCAGAATATAAAAGAATAGGAGACCCAGTAGGATATTCTGATGCATAATCAACAACATCTTTACCAAAGATTAGCGGTACATCATCAGCAGTAATATTATTTCTTCCATCAGAAAAAGAAGACATTCCTTTTTCTAAAACAAATGTAGATCCTTCCTGAGCATCATAATTATACCAACTTTTGATTGTTGAAATATTATAGTAATCATTATGATAATCTAAATTTTTAATTTCACTTTCAGGAACAGACTTAATTACAGTTCCATTTTCTACGACATCCACACCAGTACTTGTTTTGACTAACCATTTGTATGGAGTACTGTATCCCCATACATAATTATCTGGTGATTTTACAACTAATTTATCTCCAGCATATGTTAAAAATCCTGGACCCTCAACATCAACCACATTACCATATGAATCTATACCTTCACCAGATATGGTTGAAAAATCAAATGGAACCAAACCAGTAGTCATGGTCATTAATAAACCTTGAATATCAAATGCTGTAATTTCATGAAGTGAAAATCCAATATTTGACAATAATGGCACTCTAATTGGATCTTGTTGACCTAAAATTGATTGATTTTCAAACATGGACTGTCCAATAGGAAGATTATATTCATTTGCAATTGATTGAGCAGTATATGAGGTAGCATCCGTTGTCGCACTAAAAACAACAAACAGTATACTTAAAACAATTAATACTAAAAATATTGTAACAGATATTTTTCTCCAATCACTACTCATTTAATACACCTAGTAAATACAATAAAAACTAATCTATAATTTTATATAAATAACAATATTATAATTTAGTTAATATAGTATAAAAATATTATTACTAACCACTAATTCTTTATAAATTTTCAGAAATTAATTTAATTCTTTCTTGGATATTAATAATTGTATCTTGACCATTACCACCGATTAATATTGCATCTTCATGTGAATACTCGGCAACTAACTCAATAATCTCATCAAGGGAATTAACCGTAAGGATATTTCCCATATAACCAAGAGAATTTAATCTATAAATTGCCATATCTAAAGTATCATCCAATCCAGGGAACAAAACAATAACTTCAGGATTGTATTTAACAGCAACATCTAAAATATCCAACCTATGAACTTCATTATGACGTGGAGTGCCAATAAATATAGCATAAAAATCTTTTTCAGATAAAATAGAAGCTAATGCATCGGAATTATCAGTTTTTCCAACATATACAGATGCATCATTAATCTTATAAACATCCAATCTTCCTTCAACAGCATTAAATTCAGAAAGTGTTGATTTAATAGTTTCTTTTGGTATTTTCAATTCCCTTGCTATGGCTGTTGCAAGACCCGCATTAAGCAAATTAAATCTACCAAATAATTTTAACTCATCCTGATATTCAAAATAAGGAATATTTTTATCACTAACTTCCTTAAAATCACTATTAAAATCTTGATTAAAAGCAGTAAATACTGTTTTTCCTTCAAAAAAACTAACAAGAGAATCCTTATAATTAGCAATAGTTTTATGAACATCCATGTGGTCATTACCAATATTAGTAAGGCCAATCATATCAAAATCAAAGCAATATCTGCAAAAATCAAGAGTCATATCACATACTTCAACAAGCAATATATCATATTCCCCTTCATTTGCATCAAGAATTAAGTCATAATAACCTGAAAATCCACCACCACCATTTCCACCAACTAAAACTTTTTTGCCAGCATTTTCCAATATTTCTTTTATCATATGCACAGTAGTTGTTTTACCATTAGTTCCAGTAATCCCTATTGTGAATATTTTTTTATGTTTATCTATAACATCACTTAATAATGCTGAATTTTTTAATAACTTTGTTGCAAATTCCCCACCAAACATACTAGGACTAATTGCAACTGCATCACATTGATCAATATCATATGGATTAGTAAATCCTAAATCAATATTTATACCTTCCCCAACAATTGAAATAGTCTGAGTTTCATCAATTACATCAAAAGATAAATTTGGTAAATTTAAACCAGATAAATCCACATTAATATTTAAATCAGTAGCATAAACTTCCCATCCATGATTTAAAAGAGAGTTTACTGCCTTTTTTCCTTCTACACCTAATCCTATTACTGCTGCTTTCATAAAAAATAATTCCTTAAAATAAATAATTAATAATTAACATTACATTTTTAAAATTAATAAATATTTTTATAATATAATATTTAAAATAAGACCAGGTGAGAAAATGTTTGAAGATGAAAGAGATAATAAAATTTATAATTTAATCATAACAAATGGATTTGATAAGAACAAAGAATACGGTCAATTTACAGAAAGATTATACTCAAAAACAGATTTCTTGTGGAAAGAATCCATGTCTGGATCATATTCCAGTGCTGGTGAAGAATTTTATCAAAAAGTAGATAGAATAATTCTATTAGCAGGCATTTATAATGACAATGAAGAACTCTTTAAAGACTTATTAAATGCAAGTGAAAAATACAAAATACCTATTGTTTTAGTTAGACCATTAGGTATAGAAGAAGTTCCAATTGAATTAGAAGAAAAGGCAGCTACAATTGTTGGATGGAATGCTAACTGTATAATTGATGCAATTAAAGATGCACCTGAAACCATGTAAAAAAAAATAAAAAAAATAATAATGTAATTACATTATTACTTTTGAAACACCATTCACCTTTTCTACTTTAATTAAATTATCAGCAGCATTTTCAAGCTGTGCCTCATGAGTTACAATTATCATTTGAGGTAATACAGCCATTTCTTTTAATAAATTAATTAATTCATGTCTTCTTGATGCATCTAAATGAATTGTAGGTTCATCAAGTAAAATACTATCTAATTCACCATTAGCCATTGCTTGTGTAATACCAAGTCTTAAAGCTAATGCAATAGCTATTTTTTCACCACCACTAACCATACTCATTGATGATTCACCTTCAGGACCATAAACAGTAACATCATATTCATCATCAAGAGTTAAATCAGAATAATTGAAGTTAAATTCATTGAAAAATTCTTTAGTATATTTTTGAATTAATGGTCTTGAGATATTTCTTAAATCCTTTTGAATACCGTTCTTACTGTACAAACTCCTGAAATGATTTAATAAGTTAATATAATCAGAAATATCATTATATTGTTTTTTGAATATATCAATAGTTTCCAATTTATTAGTTAAATCTTTAACTTGAGTAATTGTTTCACGTGCTTGTCCCTTAATACCTGAAAGCTCATTATTAAACTTATTAAATCTTCTTTCATAGATGTCTGAATGATAAATAATTTGTTCATATTTCTCTTTATCATAAACAGAAGCTTTTATTTTGTTTCTAATAATGTCTATTTGATTAATAGACATACCAATATCCTCTTTAACAGAGTCCAATTGTGATAAATAAGATGGTTTATTTTGAATAAATCCTTTAAGTTGATTGTATTCTTCATTTTTATACTTTAAATCATCTATACGATTTTGAAGCTCATCAGATGTTATATCTCCACTTAAATGAGGATCTTGTTCAATTGCAAGTTTAATATTAATTACATGATTGTCAATCTCATTTTTAACTTGTTTTAATTCATATTGAGTTTCAGTTTCATTACCTAAAACTTCTAGTGCACCTTTAGCTTTATTATATGTATCATAAGCCTCTCTGTAAGATTCGCGATCTTGCTTTTTATTTGCAATAATAAGAATTAATTCACCTAATTTTCCACTAATAAACTCCTTAGATGTAAGCTCATCATCGAGTTTATTTAATTTAACTAGTTGATTTTGCAAATGACCAAATTTATGTTTATATTCAATGATTTCCTTAGACAATTCAGATAATTTATTAGATTTATCTTCAAAACTTAGTTTATTTTTAGTAAGTAAACGAACACTTTCTTCATATTCTGAAATTAAATTATTATTTTCTTCAATTTCAATAGAATACTGTTTAATTAATTCTGATTTTTTATTTTCATCAATATCTGCTTGGCAAACTGGACACTTACCCTCAACATTTTTCAAATCATTTAAAGGTTTTTGGCTTGATTTAATATTTTGCTTAAAAACAATAATCTCTTCCTTTTTAGCAACAATATCATTAGACAAACTTTTAATTTTTTCAGATATTTCATCAAAAAAACTATTTGTTGTTTTTTCAATACTTTCAATATCATTAACCTCAGTTAATTTATCCTGATCTACTCCATAATCATTCAATTTATCTTTAGCTATGACAAAAAATTGATTAATTTCATCCCGTTCATCTTGGATTTCTTTTAAAAGATCTTTTTTATCATTATCAAGTTTAGCCATAGTAGCTAATTCTTTTTCAAAACTAACTTTTTGATTATTATATCTGTTAATTTCTTCTTCTGAAGCTAAAAATTTATTAAAATCCTCTTTATTATCTTCAACAAGTTGTTTTTGCTGAGCAATAGAATCTAATTTATTATCAATTTCTTGTTCTTTTTCTTTTAAATTTTGAATACTTAAAACAGACTTTTCAAAATCAAGATAAAGATCTAATTTAGATACATATTTAGCTAATCTTGAAATTTTTTCTTCAGCTTCCTTAATCTTATCTAAATTATCTTGAATTCCATGTTTATCTTGTTCTAATTTAGACAATATTTTTTCTTCGTTTTCAAGATTAATAACTTGTGTTTCATGAATTTCTTTTTCTCTTTCCATGTTCCTTTTGCTTTCAGAAATCTCTTTAAGTAACACATTGACTTCTTCAATATTTTCCTCAAGTTCATGTCCTCTTTGTTTTAATGAGGATAATTCTTCTCTTTTTTTAGTCAAATCATCTGCTAATTCCTCTGAATTATAAAGTTTACCATTAAGTTCTGAAAGTTGATTTTCATAATCATTAATAACTGGTAATAAATGTTTCCAAGCTTTTTCTAAAGAGTCAATACCTAATAATTTAGCAATTAATTGCTTTTTCTCTGCAGAAGTTTTGTCAACTAATTCAGCTATTTCTCCTTGTCTAATGTAAATTGCATTTAAGAATAAATCAGAATCTATATCCAAGATTTCATGGATTTCATTTGATATTTCTTTATCTCCACTACAAACGTGAATATATTCACCTTCAATGGAAGTTTTCTTATATAATGTAGATTTTAAGTTTGATTTTTTTTCACGAATAATTTTGTATTTTTTTCCTTTAGAAATAAATTCTAATTCAACAAACATTGAATTTGCATTATTTCTAACTAAATCATCAATTTTTTTACCAGTATGTTGTTTGAATAAAGCAAAACTAATACCCTCCAAAATTGTTGATTTTCCTGCACCATTTTCACCTACAATAACACTAATACCTTTTTCAAATCTAATAATTGTATCCTCATGAGATTTGAAATTTTTTAATCTTAATTTCGTGAAAATCATTTTAAAACCTCATTAAATGTTTCTTGAATACTCTCTGACTTTTTTTGAGGTGCTTTAAGCTCAACTTTTTCTTCTGTTTGTATTTCAATTTCATTTTTTGTAGAATTATAAAAATCATTATAGAATTGTTTAATTAAATCCTCTGACTCTTCAATCTTATCTTTTGATAAATATTCATACAAATTAATAGCTAACTGAGTTACATCATCATTGTTATATTTCTTTAATTGTTCTACAATTATCTCCTTAGCTCCTAAACCTTTCTGTTTAATATAATCTTCATCAATGAGTTCATCACTTTTAACATTAAATTTTGGTCTAATCATTAATGATAAATCACCTAACTCTTCATTAATAATATCATAAACATCACCTGCATCAGATTCAACACCTCTAATTGTTAAATCTAAAATAGGTTGTTTATCAAAATCTTTAATTGTTTCTTTAATACCTGCAATACCATTTTCTAAGTTTTCATAATCAAGTGACCTTTTAATAAACTCACGAGGAATATCTATCTTTACTCTTTTAACAATAGGTTTTGGACCATCAAAATCAACAACAACAAAACCTTTTCCATTCTTTTTATAATCCTCAAGTTCATTAGTTTTCCAGATTTCCCCTGATCCCGGATATACTAATCTTCCTTTACCAAAAGATTCATTAACATATTTATGAATATGACCAAAAGCATAATAAGTAAAATTATCTGGAATATCACCAATTTCCAATTCATATTGATATCCTAAATATTTATCAATACCTTGATGTAAAACTAAAATAGATTTTTCATAATCAGCTGCTTTTTTAGATAATTCTGCTAATTTAGACTTTAATATTTTACTTTTTGATGATGGATAATATGGTAAACCTGCAATAAAAATATCCCCCTGTATATAATTGGGATTAATTGGACTAATTACTTTTAAACCCAATTTTTTAAATACTACCTGTGGTGGAATAGCACCTCTACGTATTACAGAATCATGATTTCCTGCAATTGCATACATTGGAATTCCAGCACCTTTTAACTTCAATAAACCTCTTTGAAAGGCTAAAAGTGCATTAGGAGATGGTCTTGCAGTTTCAAATAAATCCCCACTATGAATTACAAAATCTACTTTTTCTTCAATAATTTTATCTATAACTCTTTCAAATACTTCATAAAAATCTTTTTCACGTTCAATTAAACCAAATTGACGATAACCTAAATGAGTATCTGACAAATGTGCAAATTTCATTATATTACCTTTAAAATTTTTGTATATAACCAATAAACACTATCTAAAGTATTTAAGTAAATACTATTTTATGATTTTCCATATTTAATAGTTTTCAATGAGAGCATTTGAAAATAAATAAAAATTGCATTAAAAATAGATCATATTGAAAAATTTTAAAAAAAAATATGGAATTAATAATCATATCCCATATCTAATGACTCTCTTTCATCATGTTTAATTTCTTCTTCATCTCTTTTTAAAGATTCTTTGAAGTAAGAAACAATATCCATATCATCACCATGACGGCGCCCTTTGAACTTGTCAATTTTAACAAGAGTTGGTATTTTACTCATTAATCCTAAAACAATAGCTTCTCCGACATTTAATGATGGCAGTTGATTTATTAAATCCTGTGATAAACTTTCACTAGCTGATTGAACATGCCTTTGATCTTCAGGTTCAACAAGCCTTAAAATAATCATATTATTCATTTGGGATAATGCATCATGATCTACAGTTTTTGGGGATTGACTTACTAAACATAATCCTAAACCAAATTTACGACCTTCTCTTGCAACTCTTTGAATCCACCTTTTAGAATCAGATTCTCGTCTATTTGGAGCTAAAATATGTGCTTCTTCTAAAATAAAAAATACTGAATTATCAAGTAATTCTTTCTTGTCCCCTTTATGAGCTGAATTTTTACTTCTTTGGAGTGAATTCCTTAAAATATGACTCACTAAAACACTAGCTACTGCTTCATCAACTTGACTTAAATCTAAAACATTAGCATGTCCCTTTTTGATATTTGATAAGATATTTCCAGCATTTTTATCAAATAAGTTAGAATATTTAAGCATAGCATCATCGATTTTATTCATAACATCAATTATTTGCCTATCAGAACCTTCTTCCATAGACTTTGACTCAAGAATATCATACATTATCTCTAAAAAGTTGATAGTTTCATTTTCACCATTTCTTAATATTGCTTGAGCTTCGTTGAATGCTTTTCTAAAGTGTCTTTCTTGAATAAAACTATTTGCTCCAATATTTACTAATTTTTTGATTTCATAGAAATTCATATAATGAGGATTGAGTTTAGGTTTTATTACATTAACCTCACCATTTGGAAATTCTGCATCTTTATATTCCCCATGCATATCAAAAACAAAAATAGGAACATTATAACCTAATAATTGGTCTATTAAAACAGAAACAGTGTTTGATTTACCTGCACCAGTCATTGCAAGAATAGCTAAATGTCTTGATAAAATTGGATTTGCCTCAACATTAACATCAACATCACTTTGATTTACAAGACAACCTAACTTAATAGGGTTTTTTACACTAAATATTTCATCTAGAACTTCTTTGTCGGCTAAATGGATTTCTGTTCCCGGAAGTGCTGGTGTTCTTGGTAATTTTAAATTATCGTTTACATCTCCAAGAATTTTCACTCTACCTTTAACGTAATTGTCACCAACTTCGAGTCTTGCAATCTTTTGAATTGCATTAAAATCATTAATATCTACATTTAAAGAATCATTTCCCCTAATTAAATTTTCAATCATTCCTAAAACTTTTTTCCCGTCATATTCCATTGTAACATATTCGCCAACTTTTGGCATCTTATCTGAAATAAATGTTACTTCTGTAAGTGAAGTTTCCCCAATACAAATTCCAACTACCATGACATCACTTCCCTATTAGTTGTTTCATAAATTCTAGCTATTTTCAATAATTCTTTAATATTCTTATTTGTAATTACAACATCATTATGTGCTCTATTAAGTAAATATGGATAACCTTGAACTGTTAATTTATTAATTTTTTTAATTAACTCAAACACTTCTTCTTTTGATGCTTTATAAGGTAATTCTACTTTTAATACATTCTTCTTGTCTTGTAATCTAATATAAAATATTGTGAAAGTTATACTCTTAAACAAATCACCAAAGTATGGAAATGCCACTTTTTCATGAACTTGTCTATATTTAATTGATGAGATTCCTTGTTTTTCTGTGAATTTATCTAAAAATGCAATATCTGGAATATTCCACTGAAATAAATCATTATCAGATGATGATTTTGAAATTGAAATAATTCTTTTTCTAAACTGTAAAAGTTCTTTTAAAAGAACAATTTTTTCAATAGATGCAAGGTAGAGGTTATATTCTTCTATTTTATTTGAATTTTCATTTTTTGGCAATTCAACAAGATTTAGTGAATCCCTAATTTCTGGAAAAGCCAAACCATATTTATTTATAACTAATCTTTCCTCAAACGCTTTAAGTAATCCCTCATCTAAATGACTTTTAAGTTTAAGTGGTAATTTAGCACCACTTGGAAATGCATTTTGTAAATTTCCAAGAATAGACCCATCAAACATATAATAATCAACATCATAATCATTAATAGCTCTAAGTGCACATTTAAGTTCATAAATTGCCATATAATTACCAAGTAGTTCATCTAAAAAAGAAACATGTGGAATATCAAAAATATCTGAATCATCGATTTTTTTAATATTACCCTCATCATAAATTATGGATTCCGCACCAACTGCACAAAAATTAGTTGTTAGAAATTTCTTTTTATTAAAACTTCCATCACCTGCAGCAATAGAAAAATCAGCATTACTTTCTAGAATATCCCTATTAAACCATTTATCTTCTAATTTAGATTTAACATCTGTTTGTGAATCAATATCACGAATAAATCCTCTTTTAGTTATGGCTTTTTCATATAATGAATTTAACATAAATATCACTATAAAATAATTATGTTAATAATAAATAAAAAAAGTATTGTAAGAGCAGTTGAAAACTACTCCATTGAAGCCTTTAAAATAGCTCCAGTTAGTTCTTGAATTTTATCTTTTACATTATCGACTTCTTCAACAACAGTACCGGTTACAATAATATCTCCGCCAGCTTTTGCAGCTGTATATGCTGCTTTACCATCACGAATTCCTCCACCAACAATAAGAATATTTTTTGGACCAGCCATTTTAGCATAACCAACCATTTCTGGAGGGACGGGTTCTTCTGCACCTGAACCTGCTTCAAGATAAAAGAATTTAATTCCAAATAATTCTGCAGACATTGCATATGCTGCAGGTATTTTAGGTTTATTTCTAGGTACTAAATTTGCATCTCCAACCCAACCAACGGTTCCACCAGGAGAAACAACCATATAATGCATGGATAATACTTCCATTCCAGATGTTTTAACTGCTTGTGCAGCTAATGCTTGAGCACCATTAATCCAATATGGATTTCTAGAGTTCACATAACTCATATAAAAAATAGCATCAGCATATTTACTTACACTGCTAGTATTACCTGGGAAAATAATAATTGGAACAGCAATATTCTCAGATAATATTTTACAAGTATTATCTACATCATCACCATCAACAGTAGATCCTCCAATCATAATACCATCAGTTCCACCCTCAATAGCTTGAGTAGCTATTTCTAAAGCTTCCTCCGGTGTTTGTTCATCAGGGTCTATTAAAGTAAAATGTATTTTTCTACTTTTTAATATCTCTCTAATATAATTTTCAACATCTTTCATAAGAATACCTAAAATAGAATTTATTAAAAATAATATATTAAATTAATTGTTTATAAATAAAAATTAGTTAAAAATAAGTTTAAAAAAAATAAATAAAAAGATAAGAGAATGAATTTATCCTCTTGGTTCTTTAGCTTTGAATCTTAATCCTTTGTAACCGCATTTTCTACAAGTTGTAGCACCAGCAGGGTTACGAGCATTACATTTTAAGCAGATTTTTACATTGAACATTCTGTTTTCTGCTTCTTCGAATCTTGCCATTAAAACTCCTCCTTATAACCGTGAAAATTAATAATAATAAACTGTTATGGTATTCATAACTATTAATTAATTATTTAAACTTAATAGTATTTAAATGTTTAGTTATTTAACTTTAAATAAAGAAAATATGCTTTTATAAAAAATAAAATATTTGAAAAAGAGATTAACTAATAAATCTCTTTAAATCAATCAATATCTTCTTTTTGAGAATTTTCTAAAAATTCATTTTGAACTTTAACAACCTCAGCACTAGTATCCACTTCACTATATGCTTCAAGTAAATCATGGTTTAACTCTAAAAAAGTATGTCCCCACTTAAATCCATCCATCATTTCACGTGCCTCATCTTTAAAACGAGTAATATAAAGTGTTGCAGCAATAGCCTCAACTGTTGATAAAATACATGGTTTTCCATAATTTACAGGATTTGTTGCTATTAAAAAAGGAAGTGATCTATGATATTTTGATAAAGAAAAGAATTTTTTAGATTTAGATACTTCATTCCAAGAACAATCTAAACCTACAACCCCTCTTCTTTGTACATATCTATAATCTTCATATGATACAGCCTTCTCAGCATAGGGATTTAAAACAATTGCACCACTTGGAATTTTATTAATATCATAAACTAATCTACATTTACCCATTTTTTCCATTTTTATTGATGTGCATTTCTTCCTATCACATTCATTTGCATGAAAGACTGTAATTTTCATGATTATTGGGCTCCTTGAAGTACAGAGGTATTTCCTGCTTTATATTGTTGTATTAAATCCATTTCTTGATTAAATTGTTCTTTTGAAAGTCCAAATTCATCATAAATATGTGGAACATTTTTACTTTCTTTTAAAGTTAGACTTTCAAGTAACGGTTCAAAATAATCAGTATATGCTTCACTATATATATTACCAGTAGCATTGATTTTAGATTTTCCATCAATAATCATATAAATTAAATAACCTTGTTTTTTACCTTGTGATTCACCAATAATAATATTCATTACAGCATTATCATTAGAAGAGCTATTACTTGAATTAGTATTCGGAATTGCTTGTGTAAAATAGATATTCCATTCATTACCGTTGAATGTTCTTACTTCAGGATAACCCACACCTTGAATTTGATATATTTCCATTAAAGCTGAAGAGTTATCTACAGTAGAAATATTATAAGTTATTTTATTTTCTTTATCTTCATAAGAATGCATGAACTTTTCTTTATCATTTTCAAGACTTACATTGCCTACAAAACTACCTTCCATAAAATCCATTTTAAATGGAGTAGTTTCAACATTTTTATTATCACCAATAAAACCAGTGGCAAATAAAACACCAGCAATTGCAATAATCACTACAACTATTGCAAGAATAATAATTATATTTTTATTTTCCATGAAAAAACTCCTTAATTTAATTAATAAGATATAAGTAAAAAGTCTTTAATATAAGTTTAGTTAGATATCTAATTATATTAAAAACAAAATAAGGTTAAATTATGAATAAAAAAATGCAATATCAATTATTACTTATTGTTCTAATAATTATAGTAATATTTAATTTAGTAGTTATTTTTAGTTCTATTATGACTACACCAGATAATGATTATAATATTACAAAAGTGGGACATAATAATAATGGTACTGTTTATAAAATTGAGGCAGGAAATATGTCCTCTAATGAGACCGTTGGACTTATTTTAGGAGTTCATCCAAGAGAACATGAAATTCACGAAGCTGTAAATAAAACAATTTACAATATTACCTCTGAAGATGGAACTAATAATCTTACTAAGAAATATGTAATATATTATATTAAGACTAAAGACAATTTAACTTCACGTGATGATACAAGACCCGCTGGAGAGGAATTAGCTAATAAATATATTGTTCCAAATATTGTTAAAGATAAACCATTTATTGTAATAGATGTTCATGAAATAAATCCTGATTATGAATATTCCAATTTCATATTTAGTCTATCTAACAGAACTGATACAATTGACTCTTTTATTTCAAAAATTGCTAATGATGTTAATTTAGTTGATTATGAGTTTGAATCTGGGACAAGTCCTGAAAAAGTTACAATACCAATAGCAAAAAAAGGAATTAATACATTACTCATGGAAATTTCAACTACTGATGCTTTAATGGAAAAACAAAAAACTGCAGAGAATTTAGTTAAAAGTTTAGATAGTTTAGAAGCTTAAGTGATTAAAATGAATAAAGTTCGTGGAATTTTGATTGGAAGAATGCAACCTGTCCATAATGGACATATGCAGATTATTGATAGCATTTTAGAGGAAGTAGATGAAATTATAATCGGCATAGGTAGTGCTCAATTGAGCCATAGTATAAAAAATCCATTTACTGCTGGTGAGCGTGTTGTTATGATTAATCAGGCATTAGCTGATCGTGGCATTAATCCATCACAATACTATATCATTCCTATGCAAGACATTAATTTTAATGCTCTTTGGGTTTCTCATGTTAAAATGTTAACACCTCCATTTACAAAGGTTTATTCTGGAAATAATTTGGTTAAACAACTATTTTTAGAAGAAGGATATGAAGTTAGACAACCTCCACTTTATGATAGGTTACAATTATCTGGAACAGAAGTTAGACGTAGAATGATTGAAGGTGAAAACTGGCAGGAATTAGTTCCTAATGCAACTGTTAATCTTATTAAAGAGATTAATGGTGTTGAGAGAATAAAAAATTTATCTTTAAAAGAAATTAGTGAAATATAATAATACAAAAAACAATATAAAATAATGGAGATGAGATAATGGTTGTAAGAGTTATTGAATCAAAAGAAGACAAAGTTACAACTGCAGATTTAATAGATGAATTAAAGAAAAATAGCAAAGTTGATTATTGTGGAGCTATTTTCAGTTTTGAAGGTTTTGTAAGGGGAAAAGAAGAAAATATGAATTTACAAAAGTTGATTTTAACTACACCTGATAAAGAAAAAACTAAAGCTGAAATTGAAAAAATTGTTGAAAATGCTAAAATCAAACACAATGTTGCTGAAATATCTGTTGTACACTACATAGGTGAATTTTACACCGGTGATTTATTATTCTTAGTTGCTGTTTTAGGTTATCACAGAGATGAAAGTTATAACGCTTTAAAAGAAGTAATTGAAACAGTTAAATTTGATGTTGAGTTTAAAAAAGAAGAAATTTCAGATGAAGGAACAAAAGTTATTCTCGCAGGAGGTTAAAGTTGTTCTCATTACTTTTTATTTTAAGATTAATAATCTTGTTTTTAATAATTTATGCTATACTTAAAAACTTAAAAACATTATTAAAAGCAGGCGTTATTATTTTTATAATTTTAATATTAGTAGGATTAATGGGATATTAATCCTAAAATTTATTTTCCAATGATAACTTCGGTAGATTTGATAATAGCAGTTACATCATCACCTTCAGTTAAACCTAATTTCTCTGCAGATTCTCTAGTAATTACAGCAGTAATAGTATTAGGTTCACTTACTTCAATTTTAATATTAGCCATTACAGCACCTAAATCTACACTAGTTATTTTACCTTCTAATTGATTTCTTCCACTTAATTGCATAATCTTAATCCCTTGAATATTTATTTACCAATGATAACTTCGGTAGATTTGATAATAGCAGTTACATCATCACCTTCAGTTAAACCTAATTTCTCTGCAGATTCTCTAGTAATTACAGCAGTAATAGCGTTAGGTTCACTTACTTCAATTTTAATATTAGCCATTACAGCACCTAAATCTACATCAGTTATTTTACCTTTTAATTGATTTCTTGCACTTAATTGCATATTAATAATCTCCTTAAAAATAAACAGTAAATGATTCATATCATATACTATTCTTCAATAAATATGTAGTACGAAATGATATATAAATCTTTTGTTTTAATGTAAAAAAGCATTTTAAAAACGATTACCTAAAATCATTCATATCGTAAATTAACAAAAAGAAAATATTTTAAGATATAAAGTTGAATATAATAACTATGAATATCGAATTAGAATCAATTGGTACAATCCACACACAATTCAAAGAAATCGAAGGAATGCCAATTCAACCTACTGGAGCAAAAGGAATAGAAGGAACAATTGAAATTGAAAACAAATTTATTGACGGTTTAAAAGATTTAAACGAATTCTCACACATTCATTTAATTTATTTACTCCACAAAGTTGAAGGATACAAACTTGAAGTCAAACCATTTATGGACACAAAAACACATGGCGTATTTGCAACAAGATCCCCAAAAAGACCAAACCGCATTGGAATGAGTGTTGTCAAATTAAATAAAGTCGAAGGAAACACAATACATGTTGAAAATATAGATATTCTTGATGGAACCCCTCTTTTAGATATTAAACCATATGTTCCACAATTATATGAAGACACAATTGACGAGTTAAAAATAGGTTGGTTTGAATCAAAACATCAAAAAGCAAAATCACAAAAATCAGATGACAGATTTAAATAATTAGAATATTTGAAATTATTAAAAAAAAGTAAAAAGAGAAAATGAATTCTCTTAGTAATTTTGAGCTCTAATTTCAAAATAAGATTTTGGATGTGCACATGCAGGACATTCTTCAGGAGCTTCAGCACCTTTATGAATATATCCGCAATTTCCACATTTCCATTCTATTTCTTCATCTTTAACAAAGACAGAATCATCTTTAATATTGTTTAATAATTTTTGATATCTGCCTTCATGTTCTTTTTCAATTTTTCCAACACATTCAAGTCTATCTGCAATTTCATCAAAGCCTTCTTCTCTTGCAACTTCAGCAAACTCAAGATACATTTCAGACCATTCATGATGTTCACCATCAATTGCATCTTGTAAGTTTTCAGGAGTGGAAGGTACTCCGTCATCATGCAAATATTTAAACCATAATTTAGCATGTTCTTTTTCATTTCTAGCAGTTTCTTCAAAGATTTCTTTTATTTGTACATAACCGTCTTTTTTAGCTTGACTAGCATAGTACTGATACTTTGTATGTGCTTGAGATTCACCAGCAAATGCGAATTTTAAATTTTCTTCAGTTTTACTACCTTTTAAATTAACCATAATTTCACCTTTTTATATTATCTTTAAAGTAAAGAATATAAATTCATCTGTAAATAGAATGAAAAAGTAAGGAGATTAAATTTATCTCCTTAATCACTATAAGTTATTAATAGCTTCAGTAATTAATTCAATGGTTGCTTCAACATCATCCATACTACATACACTTACAGGAGTGTGTATATAACGAGTAGGAACAGATAAAACACCAGTTGGAATTCCTTCACGAGTTAAGTGAATTGCAGTTCCATCAGTAGTTCCACCATCACTTACTTCTAATTGATATGGAATTTCATTTTCATCTCCAGCATTAATAAGTAAGTCTTTTACAGATTGTTGAGTTAAAATACCTCTTCCACTTGCATCTGCTAGAATAATAGCTGGACCTTTACCCATTACTACAGGTGCTTCCTCTGGTTTAATTCCAGGATGATCACCAGATAATGTTACATCAAGTGCAATAGCAAGATCAGGATTTAATTTAAATGCAGAAGTTTTAGCTCCTTTAAGTCCTACTTCTTCTTGAACAGTACCTACACCATAAACAGTAGCTCTGGTATTTACTCTTTTTAAAACTTCCATCATTACATAACAACCTACACGATTGTCTAATGCTTTACCCATGATTAAATTATTTGGATATTCAACAAATAAAGAATTAAAGGTCATTTTATCCCCAATTTTGACCATTTTTTCTGCTTCTTCTTTATCTTTTGCACCAATATCAATAAACATATCTGTAGATTTAACAACTTTATTTCTTTCTTCAGCAGTTGTTACATGAGGTGGTTTTGAGCCAATAACACCTACAATTGGTTCTCCAACGGAAGAATGAATAGTTACAGTTTGGTTCATTAACATTTGATCATTAATTCCACCAATATTTGAAAATTTAATAAAACCATTATCATCAATGTATCTTACCATCAATCCAATTTCATCCATATGAGATGCAAGCATTACAGTAGGAGCTTTCTTTTCACCTTTTTTAGTTGCAATAAGGTTTCCCATACTGTCAATTTCAATTTTATCAGCCACATCTTCTAATTCACGTGTAATAATTTCAGCTATTTTTTCTTCTGAACCAGATACACCTGGTGCTAAAGATAGCTCTCTCATTAATTCCATCATATCACCAAAATAAATTTATAATTTAATTAATATTAATTAATTTCTATTTCCTATTTGATAAACTTTTAAATATAAAACTCTTTTAAAAACTTTGTTAATTTTTTAAATTTAATAGATAAAACTTAGAAACTATTAAAAATAAGAAAAATTATAAAATGGACTTAACAAAATAACTATAAGGATAATAATTTATCTTAACAAACACAACTAGATTCAAAAATATGATATATATGTCAAATTATCATTTTTTTCATATAAAAAAATTCAGTAGATTTATATAGGTGAAAATATGAAAATAACAGAAATATTTTTTAGTCCTTCTGGGACAACTAAACAAGTAGTAGACAAAATAGCTAACAGTTTTGAGTATGAAAGTGAAGTCTGTGATCTATTACACTTTAGTGAAAATAAAGAATTTACAGATGATGACATTATTATTGTTGGAATGCCTGTTTTTGCTGGAAGAATTCCAGAAACTGCTCGTGACAGATTATCTAAATTATCTGGAAATAATACAAAAGCAATAGCTGTTGCAAACTATGGAAATGCTAAAGTAGGAGATGCATTACTTGAATTAGTAAATCTTCTCAAAGAAAATAACTTTGATGTTACAGCAGCTATTTCTACAGTTAGCCATCACTCTATTTTTGATGGTGTTGCAGTAGGAAGACCAGATAGTGCTGATTTAGAAAAACTCAGTGAATTTGGAGAAAAATGTGTGGAAAAAATAGAATCTGGTGAATCTTTACAATCAGAAATTCCTGGAAACAAACCATATGTTGATCACAAGCAATTACCATTTACTATAAGCTGTGATGTAGATAAATGTGTATTCTGTTATGACTGTGTTACAGTTTGTCCTGAAAAAGCAATTCCTGATGATGATCCTGCAGCTATTGACCTTGATATATGTTCTAGATGTACTGCATGTATTCACATTTGTGAAGAAAACGCTAGAAGATTTACTGGTGAAGCATTCGAAGCTAAAAAACCTGTTTTTGAAAGTGCAAACAGTGAAAGAAAAGAAGTTGAATATTATTTATAATTTCAATTTCTTTTTAGCAACATTTCTCACATACTCATTTTCATCATTATTTGAAACTTCTTTTAGAATTTTTCTACTTAATACTTTTTTAACTGCAGCTTCACGAATTCTCCAGGATGATTCATTTCTAGCAACATCACCTAAATATTTTTGATTTTTTATTAAAGAAATTGCTCTGATGGATATATTTTCTGAAATACCTTGTTCATAAATTTTAATTAAACATTTTTCAACTTTAATTTTATTTAATGCTTTAAGGGAAAATTCTTCATCCTCATTTGCAAGGACAATTCTAATTAATGTTTCTAAATCATTAATATTATCTAGTGTATTTTTCCTAATTGAATCAATTTTAGCATTTTTCAGTATATCAATAAAATCATTTTCATTATTAATATGAAGTAGTGCCTCTTCTGCTACATCTTCATGTATTGAATTAATAGCTAAGTATTTGAAATCATTTTCATCAGTTAAAGCAGGATTTGAAATCGCATGATTTCTTACAAATTGATCATCATCATTTAGAGCTATTTTAATTAACTCTTGAGGATCATTTATGTTTTTTACTGCAATTTGGCGAACAAATCTATCTTGTTCTGTATTAATTACTTTAATTAATATTTTCTCATCAGTTATTTTTTTAACAGCTTCACTTCTAACTATTTTATCACTATCTTCAAGTGCAATTTTAGCTAAAATATCTTCATCATCTATCTTATTAATCAAATCAATTTTAACATCAGACTTTTTTGAATCTAAAACCATGTTCTTTAAAATTTCTGGGTTTTTAATTTTATCAAATATTAAAGAGCGAACCTTTGCATTATCTTCACTTTGAGCTATTAATGCAAGTGAATCTTCATTTTTAATTTTACTAATTGCGGCTTTTTTTACTCCTTCATCTTTATCTTCCACAGCTAATTTTTTAAGAATATCTTCATCTACAAAAGAATCTTTTAAAATAGCTGCTTTTTTAATAGAATTGTCTTTTGACTTAAAAACTAAATCATATAATATTTCAGCATCATCAATTTTATTTAAAGCACGTGTTCTGTATTTTTTATCAATTGCTTCAATTGCAATCCATTTAAGAGTTTCCCCGTCAACAACCTTATCAAATAGTTCATCTATATGAGAATTTCTCTTAGTATTTATTACCATTTCAGCTATGGACTTGTTGTTTTCACCAAGTCTTTCCCATGCAAAACTTCTAACATCAAAAAACTGTGAATTTAAAGCAGCATCCCTTAATAAATCTTCATCTTTTAATTTGTTTGCAGCGATTAATCTAATAGCTCTATCTTTAATAGTTTTAGCCATATCCAGTGCAACAAACTCATTTGAAATTTTATCTGCTGCTTGTGCTCGCTCAAGCCTATCTTTATGATTAATAGCTATTTCTTTTAAACGTAATTCCTCTTCATCAATATCTAAATTATCTGGAATTAGTTTCTTTTCTTTCTTATCAGTTTTTTTAAATCTATCAAATAAACCCATACTAATTTACATCCTCATACATTTTCTCAAGAAAACTTGCAAGTGAAATAATATCCTGACAGTTATGCTCAATTATTGGAACAACAGGACCTATATTATCTTCAAACAAATAAGTATCATAATATCCTGGAATATATTGACCTAGAACATCTTCATGACGAGTTATTCCAAACATCTCTTGCTCAATAGTTTGAAGTTGGCAATTTGGAAGTGAATCTTTCCATAAATTCTTTGCAAAATACATTAAATCTAAATGAGGTAAATCCAAATTACAATCAAGTCTATTGTAAACACATCTATTTTTTATAAATGGAACATCAAAACTTTTTCCATTAAATGTAACATGAACAGAATTTTCATCTAAATGATTGAGATATGCTTCAATAATATTAGGTTCTTCAACATAATCTCGTAGGAAATATTGTGAAGCAACTATTTTATCATTTTTAATTTCAGCAACACCTATTAAAATTATTGGAACATTTGAAAGCCCTTTAGTTTCAATATCCATAAACTTAAAGTTTTCAACATCAGTTAAGCTTATGCATTTAAGTAAATTATCCCTACACTTTTTAGAATACTTATTACTATCCAATAAATCCACTATTTCATGAAAAGACATCTCATCAATTTTATTTAAAAAGTTTGATGCAACATCACAGTATTTATCATGATTTTTAAGTGATTCTATTGTAAGATAACCTTTATTCTTAAGGTTTTCTTCAGTTTTAAGACCAATTCTTGGAAGTAATTTAAGATTATGATTAATTTGATTTTTAAAGTCATTATCTTTAATATTAAAATCAATTTTCTCTTTTGTAGTAATTTTCAA
Organism: Methanobrevibacter sp.; assembly: GCF_051877095.1. Lineage (GTDB taxonomy): Archaea > Methanobacteriota > Methanobacteria > Methanobacteriales > Methanobacteriaceae > Methanocatella. Next base: position 26,819 of record NZ_JBJEIO010000003.1, read on the forward strand.
TGCATCTCCAAAGGAGGTTTTACAAATATTACAATCCATCACATCTTTTAATGATTTATCCACATATTGCATTAACAATTTTTCCTTTAAATCTTCAAAATAATGACTAGATAACTTCTTTTCCTTTTGTTTTGGATTTGATGAATCATTTAATCCAAATAATGCATTTCTCAAATATCTTTCATGCTCACTATAACCATCCATCAAAATAAAATATATTAAGCAAATAATATATATTTTTTTAATAAAAAAAATAATTTTTAATTACAATTACAATCTAATAGCAACTTAGAAAAATTTATATTATTTTTAAATCAGAAATAATAAACAATTATTTTAAAAGGTTTTACTATGAAAATTAAATTAGCAATAATATTTGGAGTATTAATATGGCTTTTAACCTTTGTATTTTCATCCATATTTAACCCTCTTTTTACAGCAAACGTCCATAATGTTAACATAGTAGTGCCTATCATTACAATAATTGTAACTGGATTTTTTGGAATATTATACATTAGAGCTATTGATGATAATGAAATTTTTGAAGGTTTATTAGTAGGAATAATCTTTGTCATAATAGACATCATTCTTGATTATATATTTTTCATAAACCCCCAAAAAGAAATTTATATCATTGGGTATTATCCAATGCACATTTTTTCAATGATAATACTTACTCTATTAATTACAACATTTATAGGATATTTAGCTCAAATGACTATTGATTTAAAATAAGGAGATTAAAATATGATACCAAAATCACACCCTCGATATGAATCATTACTTTTAAGAGAAAAAATGGTTAACGCTTCTAAAGAAGGTTATTTAGCAGATTCTGCTTTAATTGCTCATGGTAGAGGCGAATCTTTTGATTATTTGATTGGTGAGAAAACAACATATCCTGCAAAAAGAGCAATGTATGTTGCTGTTGCAGCATTACTTATATCAAACAATCCTGTGATTTCAGTTAATGGAAACACAACAGCATTAGCTATTGATGAAATAATTGAATTTGCAAATGTTATTAATGCTAAAATTGAAATTAATTTATTTTATAGAACAGACGAAAGAGTCAAAATAATTACACAGTTATACAAAGATCACGGCTATACAAACATACTTGGTGGTCTTGATGATGATATTGAATACATCAATGATATAGAAAATAACAGAGCAAGTGCTAGTAAAAATGGAATTTACACAGCAGATACAATATTAATCCCTCTTGAAGATGGAGATAGAGCAGAAATATTGAAAAAAGGAGGTAAAAATATCATCACTATTGATTTAAACCCACTTTCTAGAACATCAAAAATGTCTGATGTCTCTATTATGGACAACATTGTTCGTGCAATACCATTCATGACAAAAATCGCTACTGATTTAAAAACCCAAGATAAAAAAGTATTAATTGACATTGTTGAAGACTTTGACAATGAAGAGAATTTAAAAGAATCATTAGAACAAATTAGAATAAAAGAGTGAAAATAATGCAAGTAATGGGAATATCCGGGTTACCAGGTTCTGGAAAAAGTTTAGTTTCTGAAATTGCAATAAAAAGAGGAGCAATTATTGTAAGTATGGGAGATATCATACGTGAAGAAGCTAAAAAAAGAGGAGAAAGCAGTAAAGAAACCGCTCAAAATTTAAGAGCAGAATTTGGGCAATACATTGTTTCAGAATTAACTATTAAAAAAATTAAAAAACTTCAAGAAGAAGAACCCGAAAGCAAAATTATTGTTGAAGGCATTAGAAGTCCACATGAAGTTAATATGTTTAAAGAAAACTTCAAAAACTTTATAATATTATCAATTTTTGCTAATCCAACTCTAAGATTTGAAAGATTAAAAAATAGAATGAGAGAAGATGATTCCACTGATTATACTGAATTTAAAGCAAGAGATCAAATGGAATTAAATTTCGGAATTGGAGATGTAATATCACTTTCAGATAAAATAATTATTAATGAAACAGATTTAACCAGTTATACTAATAACATAAATAAGTTTTTAGAGGAAATAGAATTTTAAATTTATTTCTCTTCTAAAACAGCTTCTTTTATAATATAAACACCACTATCATGATTCCATTCTTTTTTATCCTTTAATATTTTAATTCTTTTTTTAAAAATAGGACCATCAATAGCTAATGTTTCGGCTTCACCACCTTCAAAAGCTAAATCAACATAATATTTATCATGAATTTCCACTAATTCATCAATAGCATCATCATCAATGACTCTTCCAAGCCATGATTCATCTAAACCCCAAGCTGCAACTCCACAGATTACAATCTTAAAACCCAATGATACTATTTTTCTCATATACTCCAATTCATTAACATGCCAATAAGGAGAAATAGCTACAAGCCCTACTTCATCACATAGTTTCTCAATTCTTGATTTTTGATATTGTGAATACAGTGCACCAGTATATATAGCTTCAACACCTAAACTTTTAAGATTTTCAAAAGCATGACGTAAATCTTTAAGTTCCTCTTCTTTAATCCCATCAGTTTCAACTGATATTATAGGAATATCAAATGCTTCTGACAGCAAATCAGTTAGATGGATATTGGGAACATGAAACATGTACGATTCATCATTTCTAGATTTCATGGAAAGAAGATATTTAACATCTTCTTTCGCTTCTAGGGCATAATATAATGCCATAGTACTATCCTTTCCACCTGAAAATAATACTGCAACATTCATAAAATTACCGTCTACGTTTTTCTCTTAAGAATTTCTTAGTTTTCCTAACTATTGGAACAACAGAATCAATATAAATTCCTAAAAATGCTACAACAACACCAATACCACCACAAACCAATGTAAACTCTGTATTAGTCAACATTGATGAGTTTGTATTGTTTATACTATCTTGGATTGGTCCTTCTATTTTTGAAGCAACAATACCTCTCTGAAGTAAGATTTGCTCAAATTCATCAAAAGATGATGAATCGACAACTAATACTGCATGAACCTGTGCATAAGATATAGTATCATCATAAACTAGTTTATACCAATTTGAAAAAGACTTCAAAGCTTGAGAGGATGAATAATTATCTGCAAGAGTAATTTGAATATCGGATTTACCTATTGTATGATTTTTATAATTTGAATCAATATTTCCAACTATCTTATCAAAGTAATCATGCTCTCGCTCATTAAATGACCACATTGGAATATTAATCGATTTTTCATCAAATGATTTAAAACCATCAGTTGCAGATAAGTTATTTTTTAATTCATCAATATTAATTGAAGATGACAAATCCAAATATAATGTTTCTTCATTATTCGGCATTGTTCTTTCAAAAGCATTCACAACATTCGGTAGCTCATCATAAATCGGATCAAGGAAAAATGCCCCACCAATTGAACCAATTAAAAAAGCTACAAGAAGTACTAATATTACCTCTTTTTTAGGCATGTATTTTTTTAACATTCCAATTGAAAAAACAAATACCATCATTATTATAAACAAAAAGAGGTAAATAATTGTAGTTATTATATCCATAAATTCACCTATTCAATTATTATAATTATATATTTAAATGAGATAGTTAAAATAATTTTGTATAGAACTGATTATACTGTATAAATCAACATATTTTTTGAATTCATTGGCCATTCTACAATTATAGTATTCTTTCCTTTATCTATGGAAATTGATGTTTTTTGAATATTTGATGTTACATATTCGTTTATATCCTTTTTTGAATTGGATTTAAGTTTAAGACTAGTCGAAACATGACTATCTAAAATATCTATTTTAAGTCTGTTTTTACTTTCAATGATAATTGTTTGTTTTGATCCTTGACCTTCACCATATACCTGTCTAATTGCATTAGATATTTCTGATAAATCTGATTTGACATTTAAAGAGTCCGATATATCCAAAGTATCTTTAATCAAATCTTCTGCAAGAGGCAATGTAAAAACAATTAGAATAATTAGAGATATTGTAAATATCATCATATATTCTAATGAAATTTGACCTCCACTTTCTTTAATCATCATATCACCAAAAATACATTTTTTACAAGCAATACCATCATATCTCCATAGATTACTGCTATTATCAATCCAAACAATATTGCTGGAGTAAATGGAAATGACAATTTAATTGATATATTGTCTGATATTATATTTTGTGAATTCATGATTTTGAGTTGCCATACTTCATTACTGGTTATTCCACCTGCACTTTGTGACTTAAAATAATACTTAAAATCATTACAATTTGATTTGTATATCTCCAGATTACCTTCTATTCCACTTAAAAGTTCAATAATATACTCATTATTGAAATAATAATCATTAATAATCATTCCTTCTTTAAGATCTTTAATTGGAATCAATTTGTTTAATGTTGAATTTTTTATATACTTCATGCTTCCTATATTGAAAATATTAACTAAAAAATCAATATTATCATCAAATATCTTATTTTTAAATATCAAATGAGCAACAAATACAACTAAAAATGGAAATGAAACTAGAATGCTATTAATTACAACACTAAATGAAAAGGGATACACAGATAATTGTGGAAAAATATTCAAAAAATTAATATTAAGACCAGAAGGTATTACTGTGGCAATAGCAGTAAATAACTTTACATCACCACCACCCCAAATATTCAATTTCCACAACATATAAGTTATGATATAAGTAATAATCATTGAAATAAATGAAGCTAAAATGTATTTAATATTATTTGAAATAATGGATAAAATTAAATTCGAAAACAATCCAAAAAATATCAAAGAATAATTTAATTTATTTGGAACAATATTACTCTTAATATCATAAATTGCAGCAATTATAGAAAATAAAACAGTTATAAGTATTTGAATTAAAAATATAACATCCATAATCATAATTATATTATTTAACCTTAAACAATATTAATTAAATAGAAAATAGACGCGTAAAATTGATTTTAATAAAAGAAAAAAAGAAAAAAGCTAATTTTTAGAATATTCATAAATAGCTTCTAAAAATGCTTTAAATAAAGGATGAGGCCTATTTAATCTAGATTTAAATTCCGGATGGAATTGACAACCAACAGCCCATGGATGATTTGGTAATTCAACAATTTCTACTAAAAAGTCATCAGGACTGGTTCCAGATATAATTAAACCTTTTTCTTGTAAATCCTTCCTATAATCATTATTGAATTCATATCTGTGCCTGTGACGTTCCTCAATATCTTCTTCACCATAAGCTTCATAAGTTTTAGTACCCTCAATGATTTTACAATCATAAGATCCTAAACGCATGGTTCCACCCATGTTTTTAATTTTCTTTTGCTCTTCCATCATATCAATAACAGGGAATTCTAAATTATCATCAAACTCAGAACTATTTGCACCAGGATAACCATTTCTTCTTGCAAATTGAGTCACCATAGATTGCATTCCAAGACAAATACCAAATAAAGGTATATTATTCTCAATTGCATATTCAATTGCATCTAATTTACCTTCAAAACCACGTTCTCCGAATCCTCCAGGAATCAAAATACCATCTAATTCAGCCATAGCATCTTGGTCTAATTTTTCAACATCAGAACTTAAAAATTTGATTTTAGCTTTAACACCAATACTTGCTGCTGCGTGAATTAATGCTTCTCTAATACTAATGTAAGAATCTTCAAGTTCTACATATTTACCTACAATACCAATATTAACTACAGGCTCCTTGATTTTTAAAGATTTAACAATTTCTCTCCATTCATTTAATTTAGAATGATTAGGTTTTATGTCTAATCCAATTCTATTAACAATGAATTCACCAATATTATGCTCCTCTAAAACTAAAGGAACTTCATAAATTGTATCTGCATCAGGAGTGTTTACAACAGCTTCAATATCAACATCACAGAAATGAGCAATTTTTCCTCTTAAGCCATTATCAATTGGTTTTTGTGATCTACATACTATAACATCAGGGTTAATACCAACACTTCTTAATTCTTTTGTAGAGTGTTGAGTTGGTTTTGTTTTGAATTCTCCAGCTGCATTTAGGTAGGGAATAAATGTAACATGGACAAACATAACATTTTCGCGACCTTCTTCATTTCTGAGTTGTCTTAATGCTTCAAGGAAAGGTTGACTTTCAATATCTCCAACAGTACCTCCTAATTCAACTAAAACAACATCATAATCAGCACTTTCAGAGTTTTCCCTAATCATTTCTTTAATACGATTAGTAATATGTGGAATAACTTGTACACATTCACCTAAGTATCCACCTGCCCTTTCCTTAGCAATGACAGATTCATAAACTTTACCTGTAGTAATATTTGCCATTCCTTTAAGTTCAACATCTAAAAATCTTTCGTAATGACCAAGGTCTAAATCAGTTTCCATACCATCACTAGTCACGAATACTTCACCGTGTTGATATGGGTTGAGTGTTCCAGAATCCCAATTCAAATATGGATCTATTTTAATAGCTGAAACATTTAAACCATAAGATCTTAAAATTCTTCCCATAGATGCAGATGTAATACCTTTACCTATGGAACTAACTACCCCACCAGTTATAATAATGTACTTTGTCAGAAAAATCCTCTCCATAAATAAAACTTATACTATAACATTAGTTTGTCATAATATATAAAATCTAACAAATATTTTGAAACAGAATTAAATTAATGTTTCAATAAATTTTTTAACATATTTATCACAAAATTCCCAGGTATGTTCTCCGGAATCTTGAATAAATTTAGCATTAATATTCTTTGACTTCAAAAACTCATAAAAATCAATATTTTTATCATATAAAAAATCATCAATGCCACAAGCCATAAATATATCTGGAATATCCTCACATGAATCAATTAAATATTTTGGATCTTTATCTGAGTTTTTAATTTTATCTAAACTACCAAAACATGATTCATAAAATGCCCTAGAACGTAATACATTACTATCCTCTTCATAATTAACTATTTCGTCCGTAATTAAAGCTGCTGAAATCATTCCGATTTTTGAAAAGTTTTGTGAATATTTTAATCCATTTCTAATAGCTCCATATCCACCCATTGAAAATCCTGCAATAAATGTATCCTCTCTTTTATGAGATAATGGGAAAATATTTCTTGTAATATCTAATAATTCTTGTCCTACATATTGCCCATAATAAGCATGAGCTTGCTTGTTATCTACATAAAAACTATTATCGCCACAAGGAATTACAATAGCTATTCCATTATCTTCTGCAAATTTCTGAATAGAAGTATTTGCAAGGAATATATCATCACTACCATACAATCCATGGAGCAGATACAATGTTTTATAAGGCTGTGGAATAATTTCTTCTGAATCATTTAAAAAATGCATATTATCTGCAGGCAATATTACACTAATAGAAGTACGCCTTTGCAAACTTTTAGACTTAATATCTCCTCTAAACAATACCACAAAATCACCTATGTCCATAATTTTGTTATAAACATTGGACTTGAATCATCTGACTTCTCAAATCCACAGTATTCATAAAATTTAGTTTCCGCATCATATGCAACTACTACAATACGCATATAATCTTTATAATGAAGTTTAATTCTATTTATTAATTCTTTTCCTATTCCTTTTAACTGATATTCAGGTTTTACAAGTAAATAATGAACATAAGCATTCATTATCCCATCATCCATAGCACTTACCAAACCAACAAGTTCATCTCCATCCCATGCAGAAAAGACTGTGTTGAAGTTCATAGCTATTACTAATTTATCTGAAAAATGGCCAGATGACCATTCTACAGATAAAAATAACTCTTCAAGTTCCTTTTTACTGAAGTTATGTGTGTTTTTATATACGATTCCATCCATTAAATCACCCTATATTCTGTCCATTTATTCGAGAAATATATGTAAACATAAATCGCTGCCCTTACATACCAATCAATAAACATTGCAATCCATGTTCCGAATACTCCAACACCCATCCAATCAGCAATTACATATGAAAGAGCTATTCTACATATGAACATTACAATTAAACTAATATACATTACTGATTTTGAATCACCAGCACCTCTAAATGTAGCTGGCAATGTAAAAGCAAGTGGCCAGATTATAATAGCAAATATCCCATGCCAAATGACCATTTCAGTTGTCATAGCAGAAGTTTGGGCAGATAATTGATAAACATTTAATATATATGGTAATATAGCAAATATGACTAAGTTAATTATAATATGAGAAATGAAAACAATTATTAAACATTTTTTATTATAATATCTAGCTTGTTCATAATCATTAGCACCTACACATCTTGAAATTACTGCAGTTAAACCTAAATTAATTGCAAAACCAGGTAATACTGAAAATATCCCTACTGTATAACCTACAGAATTTGCAGCAATTGCCATTGTTCCAAATGTTGATACAAGACTTAAAACTAATACTCTTCCAAATTGAAATAAACCATTTTCAATACCAAAAGGAATACCAACTTTTAAAACTTTCCTAAGTATTTTAAAATCAAATTTATGCTTTAATGTTCGTTTAATATGTAATTTATAATTCTCATCAAGAACAAAATACAATATTAAAATTGCAGATAATAACCTTGAGATTACTGTAGGAATAGCAACACCACGAACATCCCAACCTAAATAATAAATACAAATCGCATTACCTATAACATTTAATATATCACATACAAGAAGTATCTTCATTGGCAGTGATGCATCATTAGTTGTCCTAAAAATAGCTGCACCTGCATTATAAATAGCTAAAAACGGAATTGATAAAGCTACAATAAATAAATATTTATCAGCATTTTGCCAAACATTTGCTTCAATTTGACCAAATAAAATTCCTATTAAAAATTGTCTTAAAACAATAACAAAAACCATCAATATAACTGATAAAACAGTTGAAAACCAAACCAACTGATTGGCAGAATCCTGAGCCTTATCAATTTGTTTATTTCCTAAATATTGTCCAGCCACAACAGCTCCTCCTGTTGCAAGAGCTGAAAAAGAAAAAATAAGAAGTTGAATTAAAAAATCAACTAAAGAAACTCCAGAAATTGTTGCTTCACCTAATGATGCAACCATTAAAGAATCTGCGAATCCTACAAAAAATTCTAAAGCATATTCTATTAAAAGTGGTATAAATAAAGCAAGTAATGCTTTATTTGAATAAATATACCCTTCAGGTGTTTTAAATATATTCATAATTTATCTTATAAAATTTGTGCGAGGTTTAGATTCCTCAGTTACAGTTAAACCTTTTTCGCGACCTGCCTCAAGACATTCTAAGAAAAATGCCATATTATGTGCTAATTGCCTCATAGTTCCTAATCCTTCTTCATCTTGGAGTACTTCTTCAGGAGTGTTTCCATGAACCATATTCCAATAAAATGATGAAATAATGGGCATTTGAGAAATTCCTAAGTATTTAATTAATTGATCATATGTTGCAGTAGTACCTGCTCTTCTTGCAGAACATATAACTGCACCCGGTTTATGTTTAAATGCCTCAGCACCAGTTCCATGTGCATTTGAGTAAAATGCTCTATCTAAAAATGAAATAAATGAACCATTTGCACTTGCATAATAAACAGGTGAACCAAATACAAATGCATCAGCATCATATGCTTTTTCAACAAATTCATTAACAATATCATCATCGAATGTGCATTTACCTAATTCAATACATTTAGAACAAGCCACACATCCTGTGATTGGTTTTGTTTTAATCCAAAATATTTCAGTTTCAATATCATGAGCATTTAAAGTTTTTGCAACTTCAGTTAATGCAGTATAAGTACATCCTTTTTTATTTGGACTTCCATTTACTAATAACACTTTCATTTTAAAAATCCCCATCAATTAATCTTTGTATTAATTTATAACCTTCTTTTTTAGTTACAGAACCCTTAAGAACAGCTACTTCATCAAATGCATCACATTCATCACCTGGCATATCAGTGGCATACATAATTATTGGTACATCATCACGAGTATGTGTTCCAATGTCAATTGGAGTTGGATGATCAGGTAATATTGCTGCTCTGTAATCTTGGTCTTTTAAACTATCTAAAATAGGTCCAACAATAAATTTATCAATTTGCTCAATCGCTTTTACTTTTTCATCAAGTAATTGTGCATGTCCTGCTTCATCAGGTGCTTCTATATGGATAAATAATACATCATTTCTTTTTAATGCATCAATTCCATATTTTCCTTTTGCTTCATAATCTGTATCGAAAAATCCAGTAGCACCAGGCACATCAATAATTTCCATTCCTGCAAATGCTCCAATTCCTTTAAGTAAATCTACACCAGTAATTACTGCTGCATCAAGACCATAAGTCTTCTTAAAGTTAGGTAATTTTGGAGTTACTCCTTGCCCCCATAACCAAACCATATTAGCTGGAATTTCTCTTTTTTGATTGATTTCATGGTTTTGTAAGAATTCTTTTGATTCAAACATTATAGATTGAATTTCCTCTGCTAATTCACAATCACCCAATAAGTTATCAATAATATTTTCACCAGAAATATCATGAGGAGGCATAGTTTTTATACTAGATAATGTTTCTGCATCCTCAATATTATCACAAGAATAAACAAATAAATGCCTATAACTAATTCCAGTATAGAATTTTCCTTTAAAACCAGGATATTTTTCTTGGAAATATTTGTTTAGTCCTTTCATTAATACATCAGCTTCTTCAGTTGTAATGTGACCTGCATTGAAATCTTCTATTTTTCCATCTTTTTCAAAAATAGTATTACATCTAAAAATTACATCACATGGAGTGGTTTTGATTCCAACACTACCTGCTTCAAGAGGACCACGACCAGTATAGTAATCTACTGGATTAAATCCGAATATACTCATATTAGCTACATCTGAACCTGGAGTGTATCCCTCAGGCACATTATTAGTTAATCCGCCATATCCTGCTTTAGCTAATTTATCAATATTTGGAGTATTAGCTACTTTTAAAGGAGTTTGACCATCAATTTCATCTAGTGGAAGGTCGCTAGAACCATCTAAAATAAATATTACATATTTCATGCTATCAAAAAAAAGTAAAAAAATAATTAATTTTTATTTTTTAAAACATTAATTAAATCAGTTAACATCGCAGAAGCAGTTTCAAGAGAACCTGCTCCAAGTCCAATTACAGATACCTCATCAGCTAAATCAGTTTTGATTGTAGCCATGTTTAATGTTCCACTTACATCATAGGAACTTCCTCTTTTAACTAAACGAGGAGATACTTGTAAATTATCAGGAGATATTTCAGCTATTAATTTGATTAAACAATCCTCTTTTTTAGCAAGTTCAATTGCATATGAATTAATTTTTGAAATACCCTCAACTTTAACATCACTATAAGTTGCATCAATTCCTAAAAGTGAATTTGCAAGAATTACAGTTTTACAAGCTGCATCAATACCTTCAACATCTTGTGTTGGGTCTGTCTCAGCAATTCCTAAATCTTGGGATTCTTTAAGAATAACTTCATAATCTGAACCTTCAGAGGTCATTCTTGATAAAATATAATTGGTAGTACCGTTTAAAATACCTTTAATTGATTTAATTTCACATGATGCTAATGTATCTTTTGTAAAATTGATAATTGGCATTGAACCACCGACACTAGCCTCATATTTAAATTCTACACCTGCTTTTTCTGCTGCATCAACAACTTCTCTGAATTTAAGAGCTAAATGTCCTTTATTAGAAGTTATTACATCTTTTCCTTGTTCGAATGCTTTATATGTTAATGAAAGTGCAGGTTCTGCATCAACGATATTTGTAGGAGTTGCTTCAATAAGACAATCGTATTCAACAGCATCTAAAACATCTGCACCATTTATATCAGATCCAAATTCGGGGTATGCTAATAATTTCCCATCTTCTTTTTTAGTCTTCAAAAGTAATTCTTCATCCAATCCATCTTGTGAGATTGCAGATGAAGATGAATCAGCTGCAGCGACAATTTTAACATTCACTCCAGTTTTATCTTTAATTAAATCTTTTTTCATGGAAATTGCATTAGCTACACCTTGACCTACTGAACCAAATCCCATGATAATGACTCTACATTCATCCATAATAATCCCTTATACCTCATTAATCACTAATAATTCTTTTTCCTGTGCAATTTCTGCAATTTTATCAAAAACTTTCTGTTTTAAACCAATATCTGCTTCAATATTAATTAATGCAGTAGATTCTTCCTCACCATTTAATTTAATATCAAATGCAGTAATTACTACACCTTCAAGATTATTAATCTTATCCATAGTATCTCTTACATCACTGTCAACAATATGGCCATACAAAATTGTAGTAATTGTTTCTTTTCTAACAACACCATCCATTTCAATAATACTGAATCCTAACTCCCCAAATCTGTTTACTACGTCCTTAAGGCTTTCAAGTTCACCTTCAATAGTAAGTTGAACAGGAACATTTCCATGCTCAGTTTTATAGTCCCTTTTATGAATAACAGTCACTAAATTAGCACCAAGAGCGCTTATTGGTTCTAATACCTTAATGAGTTGTCCTGGAACATCTAAAAGTTCAAGAACTAAGTCCATTCTCATTTAACTCCTCCTTAAGCTGTCCAATCTGCTTTTTTAACTATGAGATTTCCATCTTTATCAATTCTTGCATTCCTTAAAATTTTTTCAGAATTTTTCTCTTGTGATTCATCTTCACGTGTTAAATTTAAATTATCAGTAATATACCAAGTTTCATCTGAATCTGGAATGTCTTCTAAAATTTTTGAAAATTTTTCTATAATATCTTCTGCATCTTTTTCGATTGTCATAATATAAACTCCTAATTAGTAATAATATAAATATTATATCTTTTAATATTAATAAAGTTAAAGATTAAATGCTATATTTCTATTAATATTAAATGATTGAAAAATAAAAAAAGAAAAAATAGTTTAAAGAAATTTAGAAATATCTGTATCTTTTATAATCTTTTTTCTCAAGATTTTATCAATACCTGTTCCATATTGAGCTGCTTTTTTAGGTCTATAAGCAATTTCATAATCAAGACCCTCTTCAAAAGCTAATTTTCTTAAAATACTTTTTCTCATATCATCATGCATTGAAACAATCTTTTTATTATCTGGAATGTTTAAAACTAATTCAACTAATGCTTTATCTAAAAATGGTAATCTTAATTCAACTCCATTAAGCATGGAACATGCATCATCACGTTCAAGATTTACATGATACATATTAGACATGTCCTGTCTTAAATCATAGTTTAGGGTTCCATTAACAAAACTTTCTAGATATCTTTTATATCCTCCAAATAGCTCATCAGCACCTTGACCTGAAATAGCTACTTTTATACCATCACGAGCTACCATTTCAGTTGCAAAATAAGTTGTAAGACCAACACCAATTTTCATTAGATTATCATCACCAATAGCTTTAACAACATTAGGCAATGCATCATGTATTAACTCTTCTGTTACTTCGCAGATTTCTAAATCTAAGTTTAAAAATTTAGAAGCATAAATTGCTGCTTCAACATCATGAGATTCACTACGGCCTACTGCATATAATTTAATCTTTAAAGGAACATTTTCAGATATTTCTTTTAAAAGCAATGCTAAATATGAGCTATCAATACCTCCAGAGAAAATTACACCTACTTCCCTTAATCCTTCAACTCTCTTAACAAGGCTTAGTCTTAACATTTTATCTATTTTAGTTACATCTCCTTCAAAGACTTTTTCATGAATTGGATAAACAGGAGGTATATCCTGCCAATTATAAAGAATATGCTCTGGTTTTAATGTTTTAATGTCATTAAATCCCACTTCATTTAATGCTTGTCTTGAAGAAGCAAATCCTTTATTTTCTACATAAAATAAAGGTTTGACACCTAATGGATCACGTGCAATAGCTAAATTTTCTCCATCCCATACTGCAAATGCATAATCCCCATCAATCAATCTAATTGCTGATTGGACAGATTTAAGTAAATCTAATTTTTTAGCATAAAAATCAATTAAATATAATAATGCTTCCACATCAGAAGTAATTTCAACATCAACACCTACTTTTGATAAAAAGTTCCCAATAGTTTGGAAGTTATATATCTCCCCATTAAACACTAAAACAATATTGCCATTAGATACTGGTTGAGGTTTGGAAATTCTATTATTTGAATCATATATAGAAAGCAAATTATGTCCAAAAGCTATAGGATATGTGCCTTCATCATTAAATTCATCTAAATTAATGTTTTCATAAATTTTATCTAAATAAATACCTGATGAATCTGGACCTCTATTTTTAGAAACTTTCAACATTTTAACAATATCTTCTGCTTTGACATCTCCTTGCAATCCTACTATTGAACACATATTATCAAAAAAATCCTTTATTAGTTATATAATAATTATTACAACTTAGTGATAGTTATAATTTAAGGTTTAAAAATAAGAAGTTTAAAATTTTATGATAAATCATCATTATCTTAAAAAGGAAATCATTTCCCATTAAAATAAAAAAAAAATAGAATGTTATAAACATCCTACTTATTTAATTGATTCTCTATAAATTAATCCAAATACTCTATTATAGAATATTCCCATATATGAAGATATAAACAATCCTTCAATTACTGCTAAAATTATAGATACAACAATGAAATTATCATTGATTCCTGTCATAATAAACATAGTTATGATGGATAATATTAACCCTATAGCAATCATTATAATGAAGTATACAATAAATGTGAATATGAGTATTCCTACATATTTACCCCATCCTAAATTAGAAATATTTCCAGTTATCTCTTTAAAGTCAAATGCTTTTTTAAAGTTATCATGTGCCACCATATTATTTATAGCCATGATAAGAAGGAAATTAGCTATTATGAATAATACTATTGAGATTAACACTAAAATTAATCCAAATGATTCATTGATAAACCTCATACCAATTCCCAATAACACAAGTGGAATAATATTGTATACAACAGTAACAATGAAATATTTCACTCCATTAACAAACATTTCTCTTATATTATCAAATCCTGGGAGGTTCTCAGTTTTATTTATTGAACATTTGACAATAGCCCATTCATATCCATTTATAAACAATACGATGATTAAACTAATAATTAACAAAGCAATCATCATATACATATCATTAGCAGGTAATTGGAATATACTAACAACATTATTTCCATGATCGCTTAATTTTGAAAATGCTTTTAGAATATCAAGGAATTTAAAGCTAATAGCAAATGATATTAAATTAGTTAATGTGAATAACACTCCAAAACATAATACTTTTTTTAAATCATTGAAAGGATATTTTAACCCTTCAACGACACAATCAGTTATACTTGCCATCATTATCACCTATATTTGCATTGTATATAATAATCCTATTGATCTTCCAGCAAAAATACTTAAATATGGTCCTACAATAAATGTTGTAATTATTGCATTAACCAATGTGCCTAAAAGAAGGATTCCTCCTGCACCAACACCTAAAATAGATCCTGAAATTCCAAATACTGTAAATATTAATCCAGTTATTCCTGTAACAACAACACTTAGAACTACACATATAATAATTATTCCAGCATAAGTCAAAATGCATTCAAATACTCCAATTTCATTAATCACATCTTTTATTTCTTTAAATGCGAATGCTTTTGTAAATGCTCCATCATTATAAGCCATGTGGCATATTCCCATTTGAATCATTAAAAACGCAATAATTCCAAGAATTAATGTTGCTAAACATCCAATAAGCACTACAGTAGATTTTAAAGCACCAGATAACTGACTAGCAATAAGAATAAATACAATAAATGTAATTACCGGAACAATCAAGTAAATAATCTGAATTATTACAACTTTTACTCCATCAATAAACATTGAAATAACATCATCAAAGTCAGGTAATGGATCTCTTCCATTAATAATTCCATGTACTGCCGTGTTAACAACTCTGTAATTATATCCTGTAATCAAAAATAATGGTATTAGTAAAAAGCTGAATAAGCAAATTACTCCCAATATTAATAGTGTTTTCCAATCTTTAGCAGAATATTCAAATGCATCTTTATATATATCTAAAATCATTTAATCACCTAATAATAATCATCGAATATGAAAATATCTTCCATGACAAAATACTGTTTTCGATCTTCTTTGAATAACATTTTGTTAAAGACTCGGGTTATATCATAAGCTAAAAATAAAGAAGGATTGTATCTACCATTTTCTAAGGCATTTATTGTTTGCCTAGTAACTCCAACTTTATCTCCAAGTTCTTTTTGGCTCATTTTGAGCTCTTGTCTTAAATATTTAATTATGGTTCTCATAATAATCCACAAATTAATTAATTTTTCAAAAAGTATTTAAGCACATAAGTAATTATGTCAAAATCTAATTACTTATGTAAATATTAAATTACATAGTATATAAAATTAATCATTATTAATTAAATTAATATAATTAGATCATACAACTAAAATAAATTAAATATAACGTTTTTCAATAAAATTAACAGCATATTAGTTTAATTATCTATAAAAAAGATTAATAAATTTTTATTTAAAATTTAAAATGAAAATTTTAAGAATTTATTAAAAAATAAAAAATAGAAAAGTATATATAATATGTAATTAATTATTAACATATGTAATGTATTTTTAACTTTTATAAAAAATTATTGACATATTATTAGAAATATATTGCACAGGGTTCAAAAAAATTATTATGCGCATAACTAATTATATGAATCCCATTTTAATGGTTAAATTTTTTAACTAACCTATTATCGAGGTATTAAAATGGTTGAATATATAATTGAAACAAAAGGACTTAAAAAAAAGATTCAAAAAACAATTGGCAGTAAATTCCATAGACATGAAAATTGAAAAAGGAAAAATATATGGATTACTTGGAAAAAATGGTGCAGGAAAGACAACAACCATGTGTATGCTTTTAAATCTTTCAAAACCAACAGATGGAGATATATTTTTCTTTGGTAAACATTATAAACAAAATTCCAAAGAAATTTATTCAAAGATAGGGTCAATTATTGAAACTCCAGGATTCTACGAAAATCTTTCTGCATTTGACAACTTAAAAGTCTTCTCAAAGCTTAGAGGAAACTATAAAAAAGAAAATGTAGAAAGAGCATTAAAAATAGTTTCACTATCCGATGCTAAAGATAAAAAATTTAAAAACTTTTCATTAGGTATGAAACAAAGATTAGGAATTGCAGCTGCTATTATGCATAACCCAGAGATTTTAATTCTTGATGAACCTATTAATGGTTTAGATCCTATGGGAATCAAAGAAATAAGAAATCTTTTAAAAGAATTATCTAAAAATTACGGGACTACAATACTCATTTCAAGTCATATTCTAAGTGAAATTGAAGCTATTGCAGATGTTATTTGTGTAATGGATAATGGATTATTAATTGAAGAAGTATCTCTGGACCAATTAAATGAAAAACTAAATAAACATGTTACTTTTGAAGTATCTGATATTGATTTAGCTTGTAAAATATTGGAAAAAATACATTTAATAAATGGAATTGACTTTAAAGTCGATAATACAACAAACAAGATTCATTTACTCACCAAACTTAATTTAAGAGCTAATATTAATAGATTATTCGTAAATGCAGGAATTGAAGTAAATGAAATATCAATAGTTGAAGAAAGTTTAGAAGAGTATTTCACTAACTTAATTGATAAAAAAGAGACATATGGTGAGATTTATGATTAATTTTGTTTTGATGGAGTTCTTTAAACTAAAAAATTCCAAAGTGTTCATATTGAGTTTATTAGGTTCATTAGCCCCAGCTTTACTTGTATATTTAGTATTTCCAGGAAGGTTTGATTATGGTGAGCCCATTAATTTTGCATTTTTATCAGGACAGACAAATTTATATATGCTATCTATTTTCGGGATATTCTTAACAACAATCGTTGTTGCTTATCTTTTTAGCAGGGAATTTAACGAACATACTCTAAAATCAATCATACCCACACCAATTTCAAGATCAAAATACTTGATAGGTAAATCAATTGCATTTTTGATTTGGATTTTAATATTATGTTCTGTATGTTTCTTTGCTTCTGTATTACTCGCATATGTTACTGGAATAGAAGGAATAACTATAAATTTGATTCTAAAATACTATGGTGAAATCCTCTTAGGAGGTTTTTTATTATTCTTAGTCATGACTCCTTTGATGTTTATTTCAATGCTAATGAAAAATATGGTTCCTGCAATGATTACAGGTGCTATTTTAACATTTGGAAATCTGTTTGCATATGGTCATAATGAAGGAATTTATTATCCTTGGATACTTCCACGAATTATATCTGCAGGAGAAATAGCTCAATATACCTCTAATACAACTATAATATATACAATCATTTTAATAACATTTATTATAGGTTTAGGAATATCCTATTTCTATTTAAATAAAAAAGATATCAAATTATAATGATTTCAACTCATAATCGCTAAAGCATATCAAAAACTAAGGATGTTTCTAAACATCCTTTTATTCCCTTTATTTTATAAAATCAGAAAAAAGGAACAATTGAATACACAGCTATTAAAACAACCACAGTTATAATTACAATAGCTCCCATTGGTACCTTTTTCCAAGCAAGACATGCTGCTACAATAGCTCCAATAAGACCAATATACCATAATTCATTATCAACTGTCAATACACCGGGACATATTAATGCTGCAAGAGCAGTGTAGGGAATCAAATCCAAAAATTTCTCAAACTTTGGTGAAAAATTAAGTTTATCAATAAATAGTGCAGGAATTAGCCTTGGAATAAATGTCGCAAGAGCACATCCTATAATAACCAACATCATATAATCCATTAAGCATCACCTTGGACCAAATATTCATCATCAACTATATACATTCCAATTACTGCACCAAGAAGTGTTGATACAATCAAAGACCAATTTCCCAAAAATTGGCTTAAAATAATATTTAAAATAGCAGTTATTACAACCAAAAGTGCAATTTGTTTGCTTTTTTTAATAGCTGGGATTAATATTGCTACAAACAATGCATAAAGTGAAATGTTAAAACTATTTGTAACTATTACTGGAAGCAAGTCCAATACTACAACACCAATTATTGCACCTAAAATCCAACTTAACCATGCTGTTATTGCAATACCTAAATAAACCCAAATACTTGAATCTTCACTTAATGAAAACATAGCAAAGGATTCATCTACAGTTGTATGGGCTGCTAATATATTCAAAGGTAAATTAGAATCTTCAACTTGATTTAACACACAAGCAGACATTACAAAATATCTTAAGTTAACAACAAAATTAGTTAATACAATTGCCATTACACTAGCACTAGTCAATACCATTGATGCGGCAATAAACTGACCTGCTCCAGCATAAACTAAAACAGACATTGAAACTGTTTGCAATGGAGCCATACCAGCTTTGATTGCAATTGCAGCATACCCAATTCCCATAGGAACATATCCAAAAGTGATTGGAATACCTTTTTTAACACCATCAATAAATTTAGACTTTCTTGAAATAATAACGACTCCAAAAATTAAGATAAATAAAAAAAGAAATAATTTAACTAAGTAAATTACTAATTTGATCAGTAGTTATAAGACCTACAACTTTCATGTCATCATCCACAACAGGAAGACATGAAATATCAAATTTACGCATTTTACGTGCAATTTCTTCAATTGCATCCTCTGCATGACAATATTTGACATTTTTTGTCATGATATCTTTTAGACGATTAGAATTTGTAGCGATAGATTTAGATAAATCCCAACTTGTAACAATTCCAATAAGTTTAAAATTATCATTAACGACTGGAATATGAGTTACATGTTTCTCTACCATTAATTTAGCAGCATCAACAATTTCAGCGTTTTCTTTGATTGTAGCTATTTCTTCCATCATCAAATCATCAACAACATTTTCAGATAAGAAATTAGAGATAATATAATTAAGTTGACCTCTCTCAAGTAAAAATGCATCATGACCATAGTTTGATTTTATTTCTGAAAATGATACATCAACATTATTAGCATTAAGAGCCGTTACGATTTCCATACTTTGCTCGGTTGGATATAACCAATCACTGTCAACTGAAATAACTTCAATTTTTGTTTCAACATCTTTAAATCCATTAATTAATGAATTATTAACTGACATGTCAAATAAATCTACTGCTTTTGTAATAAATAAATAGCTATTAGCATCAAAACGTTTTACAAATGTTTCACCTTGATGTTTTAGATAACTTTCAACTTGAAAATCTACTGAAAAATCATAGCTAATTTCGTCTTTATCCTGAAGACCTCTTCCGAATTTAATATCCATTGACTCATCACTTAAATAAGTAATGTGGGCAATCATACGTGCAAGAGATAAACCATTACTTGGAATTTCACCAGCATCATAATAATTTCCATCATGCCAATTAGGATCTGAAAATATGGATTGACGACCTACTGCATTAAAAGCAATTTGCTGAGGTGAAGACATTCCTGCAGTTGCTATTGGTATTGCTTTTTTCATCATTTTAGGATAACTTACAATCCATTCAAGAACCTGCATTCCTCCCATAGATCCACCAATAACAGCAGCTAATTGAGTAATTCCAAAAGAATCTATTAGTTCTTTTTGAACTTTAACCATATCATTAATAGTAATTACAGGAAAATCAAGCCCATACTCTTTACCTGTTTTAGGATTAATGGAACTTGGACCAGTAGTTCCTTTACAGCCCCCTAATACATTAGAACATATTATAAAGTATTTTTCACTGTCTAATGCTTTACCTGGACCAATTACCATTTCCCACCAACCAGGTTTTCTATCTCCTTTATGCCATCCTGCAGCATGAGCATCACCAGTTAATGCATGACAAATTAAAATAGCGTTGGATTTTTCTTTATTAAGTTCCCCATAAGTTTCATAGGCTACAGTAACTTTTTCAAGACTTTCACCGCCATCTAATGTAATTGGATTGGATATGTCCAGATATTTAGTTTCTACAATTCCCACAGATTCCTTATTCATTTAAAACACTTTGATATTTAACTTTTCAATTGCTACTTTTGCAGCTGCCTGTTCAGCTTCTTTTTTATTCTTACCTTCTCCAACACCCATTTCTTCACCGTCAATTAATATTGTTGTGACAAATGTTTTATCATGAGGCACACCATATTCTTTTAGAATTTTATATGAAACCTCTAATTCTTTGGCATCACCATATTCCTTCATAGCAGATTTATAATCTGCAAAAAATATGGTATTTGCATCAATGAATTTAAATATTGAATTTGATACAAACTCTTTTACAAAATTCCAACCTTGATCTAAAAACATTGCTCCTAAAAATGATTCAAAAATATCTGCAGTTATAGATAATATCTCATTTTTACTTAAGTTTGATTCCTGAGCTGCAACATTCAAATATTTATCAAGCCCTAATTCATGAGAATAGTGAATTAATGCAAATTGACAAACATAATTTGATCGTAATTTTGTTAATTTGCCCTCGCCATAGTGAGGATATTTTTTATATAAATACTCTGAAACAATTACACTTAAAACTGAGTCTCCTAAAAACTCTAATCTTTCATAACTATAATCTAAATTATGTTTAGTGGAATATGAACCATGTGTAAATGCCATTTCATATAAAACTTTGTTATCCGTTTTAATGCCAAATTTTTCATATAAATCCATAAATATAGCCTAAATAAATTAATAATATAAAATATTATGATTTTTTAATTATATATAAGTAACCATTAATGTATTTGTTTTCAAATGCTCTTTCAATTTATTTATATGTTCATAAATACCAAAGTAAAAACAAACATGAGGATTTGGTAAACATGATTATAAATTGGCAAAAAGAAATAACAAAAATTGACCCTGATATGAAATTTAGATCCAAAGGTGGATGGTTAAAAACCGTTGAAGAACTTGATAAAAGTGTTAAAAACGGATATTCTCTTGTAGGAGACTTTGTTAAAGCAGGAAACTTTGAAGAAGAATACAATGAAGGAATATATCTTGACTGCAATAAAGAAAAGAATGGAAGAAAAACCCAACAAGACTACAGACTATTTCGTTTTAGAGATGGTAAAGTAAGATTACTTGACATGGTAATTGATGGTGGAAATAGCTGGGCTGTTGACTTATGGGATGCAGTTGAAGATGAACTTTAATCTAAAAATTCATCTTTTAATTTAAACTTTGAAAAACCTGTTTTTTGAATATTAACCCTCTCATCTAGGCAAGTAGGTTCTTGTAGGAGAATAATTTTATGATCTAAATTTTGAGGAAAATTTTTCCCTTTACCATCTATTATTCCCCTAAAGCTTACATTAAACTCTCCTGATTCACCAATATCCATACTTAATTTTTCAGAAGAAACCATATCATCAAAGAAATTTTCTAAATCCATTATTTCAAATACTGGCCCTATATAACTTATAGCCATTAAACCATTTTTATTTTCTCTTATTTTAACTCTTCTTTGATCTAATTTTAGGGATTTATTTAATTTTTTAGAAGTTAATGTAATATAGTTGGAAAATTCTAAACCCAACATAATATCACCATTATAAATGACAGAATTCACAACATGCACATGTCGGTGCAAAATAAGAATCATCTGGTTCTACAATAGCTTTTTGAGCAAATAAAGTTATATTAAATTTTGCATCATATTCTTTACTAATCTCTTTAGTAATTGTAGATAAACCCCTATAATAAAGCGGCCTATAACCAGTTTGAGAAATATCAAAGTAAAATTTTTCACCTGTGGCAAATTTAGTAAAATACTCTTCTAGTTTTAAAGCTTGCTTTGGATTAAGTGAAAAAGTAAAAGCCATTGTATCATCACTTCTTTGTCTAATTCCTGCATTAGAAATATCAACAGCTAAAATATCCTCTTTACCTCTTATAAAAACAACACAATTTTCTAAATCAACACCATTTTCTTGAGCTATATCTTTTAATTCAACCAAAAAAAGACCCCTAAAGATTTAATATGATAAATTTTAATATTATATCAATTGTTATATAAATTTATCTAAAGCTATCTCAAATGATATATAAATTAATTGTACTAATATCAAAAAAAGAATTATAATAACTAAACTATAATAATTTCAAAAATGAAATAATGATTAGTATTTTGCCTGAGGTAAAAAAATGAGCAAAGAAAATATTAAAAAAAATGAAATTGTATTATATAAAAGAGAAGAAGATTATATTCCCCGCATAGCTGCTATTCATGATTTATGCGGATATGGTAAATGTTCACTTGGAGTAGCTATTCCAGTACTTTCAGCAGCTGGCTGTGATGTTTGCCCAGTTCCAACAGGTTTATTTTCAAATCACACCGCATATCCTACTTGGTATATGCATGATACCACAGAAATCCTTAATGATTATTTAAATACATGGAAAGAAATTGACATAGATGTAGATGCGATTTATTCAGGGTTTTTAGGATCAGATGAACAAGTTGAAGTAATTAAAAGCGTGTATAAAACATACCCTAACGCTTTAAAAGTTGTAGATCCAGTTATGGCAGACCATGGAGAAATATATCCAACTTATAATGATGATTTATGCCAAGCAATGGCAAACCTTGCATCTGAAGCAGATATACTTACTCCTAACCTTACAGAAGCAGCTATTATTTTAGGAGAACCTATTGGTGAAAAATGGGGTGGTGCAAATATTGATGATGATGAAGCACATCGTATATTAAATGCTCTTTTAGACCATGGAGCCCAATATGTTGTATTAAAAGGTATTCAACGTGATGATGGCATCATCCGTAATTTTGTAGGTGGTAAAGATATGGATATTGTTGAATTATCCAATGAATTTTTACCTTACATGTTACACGGCACAGGGGATTTATATGCAAGTGCACTCTTAGCAGCGATTATGGTTGGTAAAAATCTTGCAGATGCTGTTGAATTTGCAGGAAATATCACCCATGATGCAATGATTGTTTCATCAAAACAACCAAACTTCCAAGATCGTGGAGTAAACTTTGAATCACTTCTTGGCCAAGTAACAAACTTACTTATCTAATATTATTATAACCATCACCATTTGATTAACCCCACTAAATAATATACCACTTACCTTTTTTAAATAATATAAATATCATTAAATTCAAAATTAAAATTTAAATTAAAAGAATATTCCAGATGATTTTATGAAAAAAATGAAAGGCGTACTACTTGAAGAATCTGCAATCAACAAAGGAGACATCTCATGGGAAGAACTTTCCAAATATGTTGATTTGACTATTTATGATAATACAACTGAAGAAAACAAGATTGACCATATTGGCGATGCAGAAGTCATATTTGACAATAAGGTCATAATAGATGAAAAAGTGTTGAATAAATGCCCTAATATCAAATATATTGGAGTATGTGCTACAGGGTATAATGTTGTTGATTTAGATGCTACAAGAAAAAGAAATATAACCGTAACTAATGTCCCATCATATAGTACAAACAGTGTTGTTCAACTTACATGGGCACTTATTCTAGAACAGACATGTAACTTGGAGCTTCATAATCAAAGTGTGAAAAATGGAGACTGGATAAATTCAGAAATATTTTGTTACTGGCTTAGTCCAATAACAGAACTCGCAGGCAAAACCTTAGGAATTATTGGTTATGGAAATATTGGTAAAAAGGTTGCTACAATAGCTAAATGCTTTGAAATGAATGTACTTGTAAATACGCAACATCCAGAAAAATATAGTAAAGATGAAATTAATTTTGTAAATAAAGATGAAATATTTACTAAATCAGACATTATTTCACTTCATTGCCCACTAACAGATGAAACCAGTGAAATCATAAGAGAAGAAAACATTAAGAAAATGAAAGATCAAGTTCGAATTGTTAACGTTTCAAGAGGAGGACTTGTAAATGAAAATGATTTAGCTAGTGCACTAAATAGTGGAAAAGTGTTATCTGCTGGAGTAGATGTTGTTACAGTTGAACCAATGAGTAAAAACAATCCTTTGCTTAATGCTAAAAATATAATAATAACTCCCCATATTGGATGGGCAAGTATTGATGCTAGAAAAAGACTTGTAAATGAAATTGTTGAAAATTATAAAGCATTCATTGATAATGAAGAAAGAAATGTAGTTAATTAAATTAATTCTAAAAATAGTTGATTTATGAGATAATATGCGTTTATTATCCCAAATAAATTAAAAATAGTACTACGAAAGTAGTACATGAAAAAAAACCTATACTAACCTTTGTCTAGTAGTAGGTTTTTTATTTTGCCAGCTGTATCTTCTGAGTTTTTTAGATTTACCAAATCCACAAGAAGCACAAACTTTTTTACGTATATGGTAAGTGTTTCTACCACATCTTCTGCATCTAATATGGGTCTTTTTATTTTTTTTACCCATTGATGGAGTTCCCTTTGACATTGATACACCTCCTTTATTTAATCGTAAAACTATAATCTAGAAAGTATTGAATAATATTTATGGTGAAATATAAACAATATTGTCTCCTCTAATGAGCACAACACCGAGTCTTCTAGTAACTTCTCCGTCTTGTAACTCTTCTGCATCATTAAGAACTAAATTCATGTGTAAATCAAAGCTCTTAAGTATGCCTCTAAATTCACGATCTCCTTTGAGTTTTATTAAAACAGGAGCATCTACAGATTTTCCTAATGCGTCAAGTGGTCTTTGAACATTTTGTCCGCTCATTATATCACCTTATATTATTAACAAATTTTAGTTTTTTAATATGAATTGAGTAATCACTCATTATTAGACATAATATAATCAAGTTAAGATAAGACAAAACCTAATTAAAACTAATACTATTAATTATAGTTAATCTAGTATATAAATGTTACTTTATTTCCAGTAAAAAGATTAAAAAATAATACTTATACTTATTAATTAGCCAAACTAATATTTAAATTATTTTTCAAATGCATTGGCACTAATTAAAAATGACTCTAACTATCACAGGACATATCATGGATTTTAATCAGGATAAAATACAATGTTATTCCCATCTCAAATAGTTATAAATAAATAAATTTATTTATTTTAAACAATAAATATTATTTAATAAAAATATTAATTGGGATTTAATATGGTTATAAAAATTAAAAAGAGAAATTTCTTGAAAAAAAAGAAAATTAAAGAAATAAAAGCAGAATTAGGTGAATATGGAAATTTACTTCAAGGAAAAAAAAATGTTGAAATACTTGAAGCAGAACCTAATTCATTTATATTAGTTGATGGTGAACCATATATCATATTAATTGACGAAAGACCGTTTCCAACACTTAAAGCAGCGCTTGCTAATGAAATTGATGCTAAAACTGTAACAGTAGACATGGGAGCTATTAGATTTGTAAGTAATGGTGCAGATATTATGAGTCCTGGAATTGTTGATGCCTCAGAAGATGTTGAACCTGGAAATATTGTTTTAATTATTGATGAAACACACGGAAAACCATTAGCTATTGGTGTAAGTTTACTTTCCAGTGAAGAAATGATTGAAAATGATTCTGGAAAAGCAATTGAAACCAAACACTATGTTGGTGACGATATTTGGAACTTTGAATTATAATGTGATTAGTATGGCTAAATTAAGATATCAAGCAGGAAATATAAGAGACCCTGGAATTCATAAAATTGGAATTATAGCACTTGGATCACACCTTGAAAACCATGGTCCAGCACTTCCAATAGATACTGATGCAAAAATTGGAGCACATATTGCATTTCAGTCCTCCCTCCATACAGGAGCAAAATTTTTAGGAATAATATTCCCTGCCTATGAATTAGACACAATTGACCATGGAAAACATGTTTCCCTTGAAACTTTAAAAGAAAATGTTATCAAAACACTTAATGATGCTAAAAAATTCTTAGATATAGAAAAAGTAGTGATTGTCAATGCCCACGGCGGAAACATTCCATTAATGGCAGAATTATGGGATATTGAAGATAAAACTGACTTATCCATTCTATTTAATAATAAAGTAATTTCCTCTGAAGGTCCACATGGAGGAAGTGGAGAACTTTCTATGGCGAAAGTCTTAGGTATTATCAATGAAGAAGAAGTGATAAATCAAGCCAATATCAATGAATATGAAGAAGTTGGTCTATATGGATTTAAACAAGCACGCCAAGATGATCCAAACATTGAAAAAGGTGCACGTGATATTGAAGAAAATGGTGTTTATGTAGATGAAGAATACGGAGAAATGCTGTTTAATCTAGCTATCAACTCCGTAATTCTAGACATCGAAAAACTATTAGATTATTAACTATCATTTTTATTTTTCAGCATTAGAATTTGACTCACCAGACTCATCAGAACTTGGTTGGTTATCATCATGAGTATCTTTATTACTATTATCAGCATGGTTTGATGATTCTGGATTATCTTGATTTGATGAGTGTGAATTATCTACTGTAGTTTCTACATTAGACTCTCGATATGAACTATCAGAACTTGATGAGCTATAATCATCATGATTTTGAGAACTATAACTTTCACCAGTATCCTCAGAATCATTAATAATTGTTGAAAGATTATCTAACACTCCTTCAGATTCATTTCCATTAGGTAAAATTGATATTTCACCAGTCATGGATGCACAAACGCAAGCTAAGCAAAAAGCTATAATAGCTACTATAAATATTACTAAAAAAGTTGCAGATTTACTAGACAATAATCTCACCTTATAAAATCATATTAACAATAATATGTTTACTATAATATAAAAATATATTGATACAAATGAAAACTATTAAAAAAGCAATACAAATTGAAATTAATATCAAAAAGTCCCAATTTATTTGTTCATTAGTTCCGACTAAAACAAAAGCTGAATCAAAAGCTATAATTCAGAAATTCAATGAACAATATCATGATGCAACCCACAATTGTACAGCTTATATTGTAAGTGATGGAGAAGGCTTCGATGATGATGGTGAACCTGGTGGAACTGCAGGAAAACCAATGATTAATGTTTTAAGAAAAAACGAGCTTCACAATGTTACAGCAGTTGTTACAAGATACTTTGGTGGAATCAAACTTGGAGCTGGAGGGCTTGTAAGAGCATATTCAAAATCAGTTATGGAAGCTATTGGTGAAGCTGAAATACTTGAAATTGAAGAATATGATATCTATATCATTAACTTTGAATACTCAGACATAAAAACAGTAGATAGTGAAGTTAGAACTAATAATCTAGAAATCATAAACAAAGAGTATACTGATAAAGTTAGCTATGACATTGTATCAAAAGACAACAGAGATATTTTAAAAATATTTGAAAAATACTCTGGAAAAATTAATACTAAATTTAAAAATAAGCAGTTTTTGGAAAAATAAAAAAAGAAAAGAACTTATTGTTCTTCAAAATTTGCTGCAGGTACACCACATACTGGGCAAATGTAATCTTCTGGTAATTCATCTTCTTCTAAAACGAATCCACAAACTTTACAAATATAAGCCATTCATAACACCTACTCTATTTTTTCGAACATGTCTTTTGATGCCCCACACATAGGACATTTATAGTCATCTGGGAGTTCTTCGAATTCATCAGTTACATATCCACATAATTTACATTTAAATTTTGCCATTTTAACAAACCTCTAAATATTTATTAAATAGTTTATTTAATATTTTAATCAATAAACTATATAAAATTAATCTATATTTTTTCAAACATAGCTTTTGACATTTTGCATTTTGGACATTTAAACGAAGAGGGCAAATCTTCAAACTTGATCCCAGCAGGAATATTTAACCCTTCTTCAATATTGTCTTCATCAAAAATATAACCACAAATTTTACATTTATACTTTGCCATAAAAAATCTCCTTTAATTAAAATCTATTTGGAACCTTTAAATGATCAGGGAGTGGTTTAATACGTGCAGGTGTTCCAATAGCTAAATAAAATGGTGGAACAGAGTGTATTACAATAGCTCCAGCAGCAACGATGGCTCCTTCTCCTACTTCAACATTTGATAGAAATGTTGTATTGCCTCCAATTGAAGCTCCACGCCTTATTTTAGGTCCTTGAAGTTCATAATTAATACGAACTGGATATTTATCATTTGTAAAACAAGCACATGGGCCGATAAATACATTATCTTCAATTACAGAATTAGTTGGAATGTATACATTAGACTGAATGCTAACATCATTTCCAATGATTACATCACCCTCAATAACAGTATTGGTTCCAATCAAAACATCATCTCCAATATTGGTATTTTCACGAATAACGACATTATGCCCAGTTCTGAAATTATCTCCAATGACAACATCATTGTAAATGATTGAATTTGACCGGATTGTATAATTTTTACCGATTGCAGGAGGTTTTGAGTTTGCAGCATATTCAACACCAAACTGGATATTTTGATTCTTTGGAAAATCTAATTCTGGTTTTGAATAATCTGGTTTGATAGATTGTTCTTCATAGATAACCTCATCTCTTTGATATTGTGAGTTGAAATTATCTTCATATAAATTAGGTCTTTGAGTAGGAGTTTGGCTATAAACTTTATAATCCTCTGAAACATTATATTGTTGTTTTTCAGATACATAATAATGATCTTTCCTAACTTGACCATAATGTTTTTCTTCACCCTTTGACTGTTTATCATCAAGACTTTGTGAAAATCGAACCATATTATCAAACCCTAATTTAATTAAATTTAATCTATAAATATTTTAAGTTATGTTTCTAATTACTATATATATTAACTGGTCAATATTTGAGTTATTTAATATAATCATTTTATACTATTTTCATACAAATACATTATTCTTAAAAGCAACAATACTCTAACTGCTACAGGAATAACTTCCTTATAAAATTGACTATTACATGAAAAAAATTACTATTAGACATTTAGGATTAAAAAAGAAAAAAAATAAAAACAAAAAAATTCATAATATACAATGGTGATATAATGGGATTCTTAGATAATTTAATGGGAAATGCTGAACTTGACACCGATCCATCCATGGTTGAAGAATTTTTATTCCAAGATGAAAATGTAATTCAAACATATAAGTTTTATAGAGATTCAATTGTGCTTACAACACATGGAATTTATGTAATTGATGTAAAGGGACTTTCTGGTAAAAAAATAGAAATAAAATTTATACCAAAAAAATCAATAAATTGGATATCCTTTGAAACAGCAGGAACCATGGATTTAGATGTAGATATTCAAATTGGTGTTGAAAACAATGTGGGTTTTACAACAGAAGGCATGCCTTATAATGCACCAATATCAATTAAAGTAAAAGCAGATCAAGTAAATCAAGCAAAAGATGTTATTAAACTTGTTAAAAAATATTACTTATTTTAAAAAAAATAGAAAAAAATAATTTTCTATTTTTTTAATTTTTATGGTCTGAGAGCTCCTCCACCTTGAAGAGCAATAGTTTCTCCACTCATATAACTTGCATCATCAGAAACTAAAAAGACACAAACACGACCAATATCTTTCTCAGCATCACCAAAACGTTTCATTGGGATAGCTTGAATTGTTTGATCATATAATTCAGGATAATCTTCTTTCCATTGTTCAAGTTGTGGAGTCATAACTAAAGGACAAACAACATTGATATTAATACCATATTCACCCCATTCGTTAGCAGCTACCCTTGAAAGACCCCTAATTCCTTCTTTAGAAGCAGCATAGGAAGATTGACCTGGTCTACCATTTAAACCAGCACCAGATGCAAAGTTAACAATACTACCTTGTGTTTCTTTTAAATATGGGAATGCTTCTCTCATAAAGAAGAAAGTACCATATAATCCAGTATTAATAGCTAATGCAAAATCATCAGCACTATGTTCTTCTAATTTTAAACCAGATTTTGATGCTTGTGCATTATTAATTAAAGCATTCAATTGTCCAAATTTATCAATAGTAGCTTCGATAGCATGTTTTACTTCACTTTCAACACCACCATCAGCAACTATATCTAAAACCTCAACATCATACTTCTCTTCAAGTTCTTTCCTAGCATTTTCTAAGGTTGATTTTGTTCTTCCAGTTATTACAATATTATAATCTTCTTTTGCAAATGCAGTTGCAATCCCAAAACCAATTCCTTTTCCTCCACCAGTAATTAGAACAACTTTTTTTGAATCCATAATTTATCACCTTCTATTTATAAATATTAGATTTCAACATTAATAAAGTAAATACCTAATTCTGATAAGTGAAAAAATTAAAAAATTCAATTTATTCTATATCTAACCTTTAATATACTCTTAAAATATTTTTAAAACAATATTTAGTTTTATTAATCAAGATAGCTCTAAATAAATATTAATTATTAAATCCAATACGATGTATAATTTTTATTCTTTAGTCTACTGTATATTATCTACAGTAGATTCTATTTGTAAAATATAAAAAAAGTATACATAGAAAAAAATCATTATTTGTTAATATATTGTATATTTTCAATTTATACCTCTTTTGAGATAGGATAGAAATAAAAAAATAAAGAAAAATAAGATAAAAAAGCTTTAAAAAAACTCTTTTATTTGGTTTTTAAATTTTATAATTTCCAATAGATTGATTTATTTGATTTATACTTTAGAATAAATTAAACCAATAACACGAGCATTAAACATTGAAATATAAGGTACAATGATAAGTACTGAAATAATGAATCCAATAATTGGAATTAATACTATTATACTAGCTGAAATTACTCCAAGTATTACATCTATTACTCCTAAAACAATAACATAACCAAAAATGCTTAAAAATCCAACTTCTTTAGTTTCATTAATAACTGTACCTATAGAACATGCTTCTTTTAAACTACCAGTTTTACCTAATTTCCCAAAAGCAATTGTACTAACCAATGAAAATATGATAAATAAAATAACTGATATTACAACAATAAAAGCTAATGATCCAGCAAAAACAAGAGCAATATTATCTGGAATATTAGATAAATTTGTTTTAGTCACAATTGTAACAATATAATCAAAACCAACAGTTAAATAAGCAAGAGCGAAAATTATTATTAAAGGAATTATAAAATAAACAATTCCTACAATAAAAGATTTAATTCCGAGTACAAAATTATCTTTAAAATTAATAGCAGGAATCTCATCTTTTTGTGTTGTACTGATTCCAATAATATCTACAGTATACCCTTGAATAATAACATAAACTATTAAAGCAATGATAGCAAAAATCACTGCTAAACTAGCTAAAGTACTATTATCTGATGTACCTAAAGCAGTTAAAATTCCATAAATCAAGAAAAATATACCTAAAATTAAAAGTTTTTTAAAATTTAATGTAGGGTATTTAAAAGAATTTTTAAAAATTTCACCAAAATTCATATTTTACATTCCTCCTTTTAACATGATTCAATGTATATAATATATTGTATATAAATATTACTCAGTTCAGACAAGAATAATACTAAAATAAAAACATGATTATTTTACTAATTAACAAAAAAAGTTTAGAATTTATCATGTTTATATTATTAGGAGTATATTAAAAAAGAAATTAAACAGTAATTATTTGATTAATTATCTGTTCATGTTTAATCAATAGTTATATTAATATTATTTAAAAATAAAAAATGTTTTAAGTTAAATTAACTCAAAACATTATAGATAAATTTATTTTTTACGTT
>NZ_JBJEIO010000004.1:0-79613 GCF_051877095.1 Methanobrevibacter sp.
CAAACAAAAATAAACAAAAAACATTGCAAAACTAAATTAAAAATAAAAATAAAAAATATTATTAGAAATAATAAAAAATTACTTAAAAATAAATTGGTATAGCATATAATACCCAATTAAATTAATAGTAAAATTTCTAATGTTTCATGAATAACCTAACCAACAATAAAATAAATATATGTATTACAAAAAATAAAATAATTAATATATACTATTTTTATATAGTTAACAACAATGACAAAACATGATTAATATATAAAACTTTCTATCTAATTCAAATAAAAATTACTTTATATATTACTAACCAAAATTAGTACTGGTGATAAAATATGAAATTCGGTATAGAATTTGTACCAGACAAACCTTTAGATGAAATTGTAAAATTAGTAAAATTAGCAGAAGACGTAGGTTTTGAATACGCATGGATCACTGATCACTACAACAACAAAAACGTATACGAAACTTTAGCATTACTCGCAGCTAACACTGAAACTATTAAAATGGGACCTGGTGTAACCAACCCATACGTAAGAAGCCCTGCAATCGCAGCTTCCGCAATCGCAACCATTGACGAAATCTCAGAAGGAAGAGCAACTTTCGGTATTGGTCCTGGTGACAAAGCAACTTTCGATGCTTTAGGAATTGAATGGACTAAACCTGTATCCACTATTAAATCAGCTATTGCTGACATTAATACTTTATTAGCAGGAGAAAAAACTGAAGGCGGAGCAAAATTAGGTGGAGTAAAAGCAGTCCAAGAACACATCCCTATTTATATGGGAGCACAAGGACCTAAAATGTTAGAAACCGCTGGAGAAATCGCAGACGGTGTATTAATTAACGCTTCCAACCCTAAAGATTATGAAGCAGCTATGCCAATGATTAAAAAAGGACTTGACGCAGCTGGCGAAAAAGAATTCGATGTAGGTGCATACACTGCAACTTCTATTGGAGCTGACTCTGATGCAGCTAAAAACGCAGCTAAAATCGTAGTTGCATTCATTGCAGCTGGATCCCCAGCACCAGTTATCGAAAGACACGGATTACCTGAAGGATACAACGAAAAAATGGGTGCATTCTTAGCTAAAGGTGACTTCGGTGGAGCTATTGGTGCAGTAACCGATGAAGCACTTGATGCATTCTCCGTATGTGGTACTCCTGATGAATTCATTCCAAAAATTGAAGGATTATCTGAAATGGGCGTAACCCAATATGTAGCAGGTTCCCCTGTTGGTAAAAACGTAGAAGAATCCATCAAATTATTAGGAGAAGTAATTGCAAGTTTCTAAACTTGATTACTTTTTCTTTTTTTATTTTTTTAACTTCAATATACACAACTTATTAATAAAACTATTTTTCTAACAATAATTTTTAATTACAAAAAAGTCATAATAATATTACATTAATATTAATTGCAGGTATTATGATGGAAATTGAAAATTTAACAAAAAATATAAGAACAAGAGCTTTTGAGAGAAAAGATCCAAAAACTCCAGAACAAGTTGGAGCAAGCTGGTATAATGATGATTTAACTTATAATGGCATTTCAAAAACATTATTTATAATCTTACCAACACCAGGATGTTCTTGGGCGCTTGGTGATAGTGGTGGATGTACAATGTGCAGCTATGTATCCGATTGTACTTTAGAACCAATTGACACCAAAACCATCCTTAGGATATTCAATGATCATTTATCAAGACATCCAATAGCTGAAGAAGATAAAATTTCAGTAAAATTATTTGCATCAGGAAGTTTCCTAAATCCATATGAACTTCCAAAAGATGCTCGTGATGAAATTTTAAAAACATTAGTCAATCTAAGTAACGTTACAGAGATTATTGTTGAATCAAGACCAGAATATGTAAAAGAAGAATATTTAGATGAAATATTTGAAATCATTGGAGATACTTTATTCGAAGTAAGTATGGGTCTTGAAACATCAAATGATTATACTAGACTTAAAAAAATCAATAAAGGTTTTACCCGTGATGATTTTGAAAATGCAACAAAATTGATTCAAAATTTAAGAAAAACAAAAGGATATAATCTAAAAGCAAAAGCATATATTTTTGTAAAACCTATCCTAATATCTGAAAAACAAGCTATATCTGAGGCAATAGAAACCGCAAGATATTGTAATTCCATTAATGTTGATAGACTTTCATTCTGCCCTGCAACAATACATAGCGGAACCGTAATTGAAAGATTATGGAGAAAAGGAGCTTATCAACCACCGTGGATTTGGTCATGTATTGAAATCATAAATACCGTACGTGATGAATTAGATATACCTGCACTTTTAGACACATCAGGATTTGGATCAAGACGTGGACCATATAACTGTAAAAAATGTAATAAAGATTTAAAACATATGATAATAGCTAACAATTTAACTCAAAGCAAAATTGAATATGAATGTGAATGCAAAAATGAGTGGTTAGCTGAAATCAATAATTCAGATATGAATAGCTCAACTATTGAGATTAAACATATCCCATTATATTAAATATATTAAAAATATTAATTAATATTAGGAGGAAATTATGAAAACTAAATTTGTTAGTTTACTATCCATACTTTTCGGATTAATAATCATTATATTTCCAATAATGGGAATTATTGGAATCAGTTCCTTAATTAGTTTATCCGTACTATTAATGTCTATTTATTTACTTGTCGTTGGAATAACAATAATAGACTACAATAGTAGCGGCGCGATACTTGATTTAATTTTGGGAGTTATACTTTTATTATTAAGTATTTGTTTAATATTCCATCCAGCATTGCTTGGATTTTTAGCTCAAATTTCAATGTATTTCGCAGGAATAATGTTAATTATTGTTGCTGTTGTTTCATTAATTAATAACCGTAACACAAGATACGGATTTTATAGTGGAATCATTGGAATTATACTTGGTTTAGCATATATAATTATTGGAACTTATCTTTTAAATCCAGTTATTCTTGGAACTTTAATCGGAATATGGTTAGTGATAAGTGGTATTTTTAAATTAATGGATAGATAATTTATCCTAATTTTTCTTTTTTTGGTGTTAATATTGATTGGAATTAGTGCAGATTTTGACCCTGTTCATAAAGGTCATGAAAAATTAATTAAAGAAGCTAGAAAACTAGCTGATAAAGAAGATAAGAAATTAGTTGTTTATTTAAATAAAGGATTTAGTGCAAACCATGCTCCTTTTTTTGTTAATTTCGAAGCACGCAGAGACATGGCATTAGCTTTAGGGGTTGATGAAGTTAAATCTTTTGAAGGATTACATCATAGATTGGTTTTATCTTACAGTGTACCAATTAGGCTTAAACAAATGATTGACGATGGAGTAACTGATTATATTACTTCCGCAAGCATTACCCTTAATGAAATTAAATCAAAAGCAAAAAAATTTATTGATGAAGGAAACTTTGTTGGAATGCCAAAAAGTTACACTAATAGAAACGAAATCCGTTGGTATGCTATAAATCATTTTCTTGGATCCAAACTTAAATATCATGTAGTAAAGGAATTCAACAAAAATAAGTATTCCGGCAGATTGATTAGACAATCCATAATTAATAATGAAATAATAATAACAGAAGATGTTAAAAAATTACTTCCAAAAACAACTGTTGAAATTCTTCAGCGTGAAATCGATGCAGGTAGAGTCCCTGGAGATAGAAACTGGAATGACATTTACAAAAAGATGAACACTTATTCCAGAGGAAACCTTGAGAAAATAGCTTATCTTAATGGAAACACCATAAATGAGATTATAAAAAGACGAGTCTATAGAGATCCCGAATCCATTTGGGCAGTTTTTAGAAGATCAAATTACGGTCCTGTAATGACCAGATTGGCAATCAGTTCAATTGAAATGGGAGTTACAAAAAAAGAAGTAATGGATTTGATGAAAAGCTATGAAGCACAAGGGGTTATTCCTGACAATCAAAAGGTACAAAGGGTTATTGACAGAGCATGGTATGTTGCAAGCAGCAATTTGGATGCACGTGAAGCTAATGATAAATTCAGAAGTGAAAAAATTGATGTTAATGCTCCATTAAGTTTAGAAGCTGGATTAAATTTAACTAAATTTGAAACAAAAATCACAGAAGAAGGGTTGAAAACAGATTTATACATTGATAAAAACGGTAAAATTTCTGTTCAGTTTAAAAGTGAAGGTAAAAAAATCAAAACAAACTTAAGATTACCTGCAAAAGAAGTTACTTATCTAAGATACATTATGGACTCTCATTTTATCCCTGTTAATGGGGAAATAAAAAAAGCTAAAAAAGGATTTAAAGTTAATGTGGTTATTGGCTAAGCTTTTCTAATGCTGCTTTAACCATAATTAATTTATTTTTATTGAAACACTTCAGTATTTCATCAAGCTCTTCTGATTTTCTTTTTGAACTATCTAAAGTATTATTTATTCTTGAGATAGATTTTTCCTTAAAATCATCCCCCTCAGTCAAGGCCAAAATATCAAAAAATTCTTCCTCTAAATCATATTCCCTTGCAATTTCTGTTGATTCAATTAAAAGAGCAGACAACGTTTTTGTATAAGTACTTCTAAGTAATTTTAAAATAGATACATCACCAATATTATCACTAATCTTTTTAGTCTGTATAAACTCATTTAAAAATAATAATTCTTTTGATTTTTCACCAGAAAGATATAAAATTGGATTATCAGAATCTATTTTCCCAATTATGGCACCATCAACAAGATTTTCAACATATTTATTTATTTTAAATGTAGTTTCAGGAGAAATATTATTTAAATCTAAGTAAATTCCTTTTGTGAACTTTCCATAATCTTTTGCAACTTGAAGTGCATTTTTTGGAGAATTTGCAGAAATTAAAATATCACAATCAATAGCTACTTCTTTAAATGTATCTAAAACTTCAATTTTAGATTCCTTAATAGATTCTATAGTTTTAAGAGATCTATTTTCTATAGAAGTTACAAATTTAATGTCCTCTGATTTAATCAAATTTACAAGATTTTTTGAAACTTTTCCAAATCCAATTAAACCAATAACCATAATATTCTCCATTATTTTTTAAAAAGAAGCATATCATGTAAATTTGCACCAATATGCCTTGCAATAGTATTACATTTTACACACAGCAAAAAGTAAATATCCTTAGTAGATAAGTCTAGTTCAGTTAATCCTTCATAATTACCCATACCTTTTGAAATTATGAACTCATGACTATCAAAAATTTCTCTAAATTCATCTGAAATTTCACTATCAACATAACCAACAGTTCCAGCACCTATTTCAACAATATCCCCAAATTCATCAAGCCCTACATCTAATGCTTCAACCATTGTAGCATCATTTAAAATAGGCTCGGATTTTACTGCAATTGTAATATCTAAATCATATTCCTTAATTTTATTTAAAAGTAATTTATCAAATACAATCTCACCAGTATTATCTACTAAATATAAAACGTTATCATGTTTTTTCAAAGAATTTTCAAATTCTTCAATATCTTTGACAGCTAAATCCTTTTTAAGTGAACTTTTAATTATACTTTCAATATCATCATCTAAAGTGAATGCACCAAAGTCCAAAATATTACCTATAATAGCTATTTTAACATAGTTTTCTAAGCTATCATCTTCTGTTAGTATCTTTTTAACATCTGGTAAATATTTAAGAGCAATTTCATTACCTTCAACTTTTTCATTATAATAAGGATCTCTGCAATCAGTTTTTTGTTTAATAATATTATGCATTGCAGAACCTGTACCATTTGAGTTTGCGCCTGCTTTGAAATTATTACTTAAAAAATTAAAAATTTCACCCATAACTTCCATTTTAAGATTTTCATCATCAGTTGATAAATCTAAAGCTTCACGAGCTTGTCTTAAAAAACAAGGCCCACATTCATAACTAACATTCAAAATTAACCACCATATATTATTTGAACTATTTGAATTTCATCATCATTTTCTATTACAGTATCTTCAATTACAAGTTCTCCATTTTGCTTTGATACCACATTTTGAGCAGATAGTTCTAATTCATTAAGTAAATCTTTAATTGTATAATTAT
This sequence comes from Methanobrevibacter sp., assembly GCF_051877095.1. Classification (GTDB taxonomy): domain Archaea; phylum Methanobacteriota; class Methanobacteria; order Methanobacteriales; family Methanobacteriaceae; genus Methanocatella. Next base: position 6,070 of record NZ_JBJEIO010000004.1, read on the forward strand.
CATTTGGTAATTCTCTTTTTTCATTTATTGATTTGTATTTCAATGTAAATTGCATTTTATCACAATCCTAATTCTTCTAAAAATGAACAAGCTTTACATAATTTATTTGCTGCAGGTTCACCACATTTAATACATCTTCCATGATTAAATTCCTTTTGTAATTCCTTTTTTAATACATTTTTGATTTTATCATATCCTCTAAGTGTGGAATACTTAATGGTAGGGTGTTTTTCAGCTAATTGATTAATAACCTCTGAAACTTCACCTCTGAATGATTGCATTGCATAAGGACAACTATCAAAATGGACTTCTAGTTCTTTTGCAACAACATATAATCCAATTTCACGTTCAGGTATTTCACGTAACGGTTTAATTTTAACTGTGAACTCTTCTGCTTTAGATTCTGTTTTTGCACCTAATTTAGTTAAATTATCAGTGTTGCCTTCAAGATAATTCATTAAAATTCCTTGAACTTCATCATCCAGATTATGTCCAGTAGCTATTTTTGTTGCACCCATTTCACGAGCTGCTTTATTAATAATAGTTCTTCTAAATACGCCACAATATGTGCAAGACCCCTTGTGGTTTTCCATCTGCATTATTTCATCTAAAGTAATACCATATTCATCTTTTAATGAAACTATTTTGTGTTCAATACCTAATCTTTCAGCATGCCTAATAGCTATATCAACACCATCTTGTCTATAATTATCAATTCCCTCATCAACAGTAACAGCACAAAGATCAATAATGTGCATTTGACGAAATGTATTTAATATTTCAAGTGTTGTCACACTATCTTTTCCACCTGAAAGGGCTACCAAAACCTTATCTCCTTTATCCAATAGTTTTTCTTTTCTAACTGTTTTAATAGCTTTTTTCTCTATTGATTCTATAAAACAATCCTTGCATAATAATTGGCCAGATTGTTCTTTTTTAATAATAACTTTAGGATTACCACATTTACTACATTGCATATTACTACCTACATTTGTTCTACGAATTGTGCGAGTTGATTTAAAGTATTAACCTCAAATACTTGTGCTCCTGCATCCCTATACAATGAAACACAACTATCCACAACGTCCCATTTATTTCTATCTTCCGGATTTAAAATTATAAGTTTTTTAGAGTCTCTTACCATTTCTTCAACAAGTTCTACACTGGCAGGAATACCATTAACCTTTGGTCCTGCCCAATCACGACAATCTGATAAAATGATAACATAAGATTTATTATTAATATTAGCTTGTTCTTGAAAACTTTTAAATGAAGAATACATATTAGAAGTACCATGAATCATCATGTTTTTAATGCGTAAATCTTTGACTTTTACGAATGAATCTATAAGATACTCTTCTTTAAGAGCATCTGTAGTTTCAATTACCTTATTATCAAATTCAAAAGTTCTTGACCTTTTAAATGCTGTTTGTGCTGAAAACATTAACATGAAAAACCAACTACTAATCCACTCACATGATCCACTAATATCATTTAAAAACAAATGTTCATTCTTATGAGGTCTTGGCTTTGCTTTTACAAGTTCGACCGGAACCCCACCATATTTCAAGTTAGCCCTTATAGTTTTTCTAATATCAATCTTATTACAATTTGTTTTAACTTTTCTTCTTGAACGTCTATTAGCAATTCTTTTACCTAATCTCTGACAAATTTCAAGCATACGGGGATCAAAACGATTTAATTTTGTTAAATCTTTATTCATCAATTCACCATCACGTTCAAGTTTTCTAGCCTCTTCAAGTAATGGTTGGCCAGAAAGTATTTTCAACTGTTCATTTGAAATCTTTTCTTGCCGGACTTTACTAGCCATATTCCCTTGCTTTTTAATTATGTATTTATTTGATTTAGGTCCAGCACCATCATATGCCTTACTTTTTTGAGGTTGTTCTGGCATTTCAGCCTTTTCGTTAATAGCAAATACTTCATCAAATATCTTATTAAATTTAGGAATATCATATTTATCCTTAACATAAACTGCCATTAATGCAGTTTTAAGTAAGTTTCTATCATCTTCACCCAAATGCTCGTAAATTTGCACTGCTGATTGAGTACTTCTAATACTCACTGGCAAATCTTTTTTTCTTAACTGATCCGATAAAGTCGCTATTTTAGTTATCATTTTATCTTTTATTAAAAATATCTTTTAAAACTCTTTTCTTATCGCTTTCAGTTTTAATAGCTACACCAACACTATCTTTTAATGACTGGTCTAAATTTTTAGTTCCTAAATTCATAACTGATTGAACCCAATCAACAGTTCCTCTAACAGATGGTTTTTTCATTAGATTAAGGTTACGTATATCATGAATTAACTTAACAACATGTGATACTATTTCATCATCTGCATCAGGTAATTTTGACTTTACAATTTCAACTTCATGCTCAACACTAGGATACGGAATATATAAAAACAAACATCTATCTTTTGTCTCATCAAGTAATGATCTTTGAGAATTTGATGTTAAAATAACAATTAAATTATTTTTCAACTGGAAAGTACCTAAATCATTTATTGTGATTTCTTGTTCACCTAATGCCTGAAGTAAAAAGCTTTCTACTTCTTCATCAGCTTTATCAATTTCATCTATTAATAATACTGAATCATTATCATTTAAAAATGCATTAAGCAAAGGTCTTCTTATGAAAAATTCTTCATCAAATATTTTATCTTGAGAATTTATCTCATTTCTAACAGCTTCTAAATGAAGTAACTGTTTTTGATAATTCCACTCACCAACAATTTGCTCAAAAGTAATTCCTTCATAACATTGTATCCTGAAAAAGTCTCTATTGAATGTTTTTGCAACTACCTTTGCTAATTCTGTTTTTCCAACACCTGGAGGACCTTCAATAAGCATTGGTTTTCCTAGTAAAAAGGATAAATATAATGTAGTTGAAATTTCATTATTTGAAACATAATTTGAATCTAAAAGACTTTTATCAATATCTTCAATAGTAATATTTCCAACTTGCAATTTTTAAACCTTCATAATAACTTTATTATAAGTTAAAATTTAATCTAAATTTATTTAAAGTTTGTGTACTAATATAAATAGTAATAATTTCAATATGTAAAATATAGGAGGTATACTATGAAAGCTGATAATGCTATCATAATTGTATTAGTAATATTAATTGTAATTTGTGGAGCAGTTGCTTTTGTTATTTCCGGCAATGGATTTTCATTTAATAACACAACTAACACTACAAATACAACAACAAATACAACAAATACAACTAATATCACGGCTAATGATACATTTAATGATTCTAGTGTAGACCGCGATACTGGAATTGTAGCTTCAAGCTCTGATGATAGTGCTAGCTACAGTAGTAACAAATATAGCAGTGATTCAAATAGTAGATATAGTTCATCATCAAGTTCCGGTTATTCTAGTAGTAGTCCTAGTTCTGGTTATTCTAGTGATTCTGCTGATTATTCTGATAGTGGTTCTAGTTCAGAATCAGGTTCCGCAGGACAAGACGAAGGTGATGGACCATCTGTAGACTTTGATTAAAACTATTTTTTAAATTCATCAGGATTTTTGAATAATTCAAAATCCTGAACATATTCTTTTCCAGTGATCATTGCAATTTCTGCTTTTTGTAATTCAGAACCTAAATATGCGGCGTGTTCCATTCTTGTAACTAATTCTTTTCTTATTATCTCTTCATAAATTTCGCGAGCAGAATGTCCTACAATTACAATGTCCGGTTTATTTTTATTAAAATGAGTAGCAGTAATAACACTATTTCTAACTGTAGTACCATAATCAACATTAATTTTAAAGCTACCTGCTTTATCCCTTATGAATTTCATAGGTTTTTCTTGTGTGATTTCTGGAATACCATCTCTTTCATTTAGTATAATATCATTTCTTTTATGTTTATCTTTAAATGCAACTAGATTAATCCCTAAATCTTTTGGAATTGATTTTCTGTGTTTTGCAAGAAACATCATTTTAGATGCAGTAGCTAATTCATAAACACTACCTCTTGTTTTTCCACTTTCTTCAGGCGTAAATAAAATACTTACACCTAATTCCATACCCATTCCTGCAAGTAAAACATTAACTCCTCCTGAATCAACATCCATTAATTCTGTAACATTACCCACACCAAAAAACATTGGCGCAGGATTTGTTTTATGGAATTCATTGCAAGCGATTATGGATTCAACAATACTAGAACTATTCACCGGATCTAAAATTAAATCAACAACATATTTTAAACCCTCAGTATCTTTAATTAATTGATGCATTGCTTCCACTCTTTCAGTTGGAGATTTTGGAGATTTTCCCTGTGAGAAATTTGTTGGAAGTAAAACTGCAGGAATTCCTTTTTCTTTTAAAATTTCTTTAATTTCAGAGTTGTTACCTAAATCTAAACTTAAAACAAAATCAATACCATGTTCAGCAGCAACTTTTATCTCCTTAGCATTTAATGTATCAATACTTAATGGTCTATCACCAACAATAGGTCGTAATGTGTCAATTAATTCAGGAATTTTATCTGAAAAATCTTCACCAGCAGCCATTCCTATATCAATCATATCTGCTCCTGAATCAATGAAATATTGACATTTATTAACCAATGCCTCTTTTGATAAAAATGGTGCATTAGCTATTTCAGCCAATACTCTCATTGGAAAATCTTCACCAACTGGAAGATTCCTAATTAGAATGTTGTTTGGTTTTTTAAGAAGTTTTTCAATATTTTTTTTATCATTTTCAAATTCTTCAATGAATTTAAAAGCTTCTTTCCTCTTTTCTTCTTCAATTAACTTGTCTGCAGGTTTATCTTCAGATAATTCAATAGTTTTAACTAAATTTAAAACCATTGCAAGGTCTGCCCCATCAGTAGATCCTTTAAATGTAGGTATTCCAAGTTCTTTTGTAATTTCTTTTGTTCCTTTTTTAATTAAACCTGGGACTAGAATCATATCAATTTCATCCAGTTGATTTGAAAAACAAGATTTTATTTCTTTAATTATTTGATTAGGAGTTAAAAATGCTGCTACTTGAGTATTATTAACAACATGTACGACAATTTCTTCTTTTGAATCTGAAACAACTTCTTTTATTAATGGATATGCCAGCTCACCAGTGATAATCAAAACTTTCATAATAACATTCCAACAAGATTTTTCTTAATATAATATATTAATTATACATTATTATTAAATCCTTTTAAAATAACTTAAATTTTTCAGTATCATCATTCTAATAAAAATTAACATAAAACTTTATATATTTTAGAATTTATAATGATTATACATGATAAATATATGGAGGAAAAATTAATGATTGAAATTCGTTTTCATGGAAGAGGAGGACAAGGAGCTGTAACTGCTGCTGAAATATTAGCTAAAGCAGCATTCAAAGACGGCAAATATTCTCAAGCTTTTCCATTCTTTGGAGTTGAACGTAGAGGAGCTCCAGTTATGGCTTTCACAAGAATTGATACTGAACCAATAGCTTTAAGATACCAAATCTACAATCCAGACCATGTATTAGTTTTAGATGATGGATTATTAAATGTAGTAGATGTTTTCTCAGGAATTAAAGACACTACAGAAGTTATAATCAACACTGAAACTTTTGAGGGTGATGGAAAACATGTTGTAAATAGCATTGATGCAACTGGAGTTGCATTAGATATGTTAGGACGCAATATAGTAAATACCATTATTTTAGGATATTTTGCTAAAAAAACCCAAATTGTAAGTATTGAATCACTACTTGAAGTGATTAAAGAAACTTTCCCTGGAAAAGTCGGAGAATTAAATGTAGAAGCTACTAAAAAAGCTTATGATATGGGATAAAAAGGGTGGATACAATGGTAAATGTAGGTTGCGTAATTAAAACACCAGGTAACAGTAGAAATAACAAAACTGGAAGTTGGAGAACATTTAAACCAATTTTAGACAAAGAAAAATGTATTGAATGTGATAACTGTATTATTTTTTGCCCAGATTCCAGTGTAAACAAACAACATGATATAGATTATGATTACTGCAAAGGATGTGGAATTTGTGCATACGAATGTCCTTCCGATGCAATAGAAATGGTAAAAGAATAAAGAGAGTGATTTAATGATAAAAGAAGTAATGACCGCAAATAAAGCAGTTGCAGAAGCTGTAAGATTAGCTAAACCACAAGTTATTCCCGTTTATCCAATTACTCCACAAACTACAATTTCAGAATATTTAGCACAATATGTTGCAGATGAAAAAATTAATGCTAAATATGTTAAAGTAGAATCAGAACACAGTGCAATAAGTGCTGCGGTTGGAGCAAGTGGTGCTGGAGTAAGAGTATTTACCGCGACATCTTCCCAAGGATTAATGTTAATGCATGAAATTTTATTTGCAGCAGCAGGTATGAGAGTACCTATCGTCTTAGCAGATGCAAACAGAGCAATTTCTGCACCATTAAATATTTGGAATGATCAACAAGACTCAATCGCACAAAGAGATGCTGGATGGTTACAAATTTATGTTGAAGATGCCCAAGAAGCATTAGACACTACCTTAATGGCATATAAAATTTCAGAAAACTCTAACGTATTACTTCCATCAATGGTATGTCTAGATGGATTTATTTTAACACACACAGTAGAACCTGTTGAAATTCCAGATCAAGAAAGCGTGGATAAATTTTTACCTCCATATGTTCCAGAACATTCCTATATTGATCCAAATGATCCAATGTCTATTGGTAACTTTGCTGACCCTGAATATTATACTGAAGCAAGACATGACATGGAAGTCGCAATGACCAATTCACTTGGTGTAATTAAGAAAACTTGTGAAGAATTTGCAGAAATCTTTGGAAGAGAATATGGTCTCGTTGATCCATACAAAACAGAAGATGCAGACATTATTCTTGTTGCAATGGGCTCAATTTGCAGTACACTTAGAGTAATGGTAGACCAACTAAGAGAAAAAGGTGAAAAAGTAGGTTTACTTAAAATTAGAGCATATAGGCCGTTCCCTGTTGAAGAAATCAGAGAAGTAGTGAAAAATTGTGAAAAAATAGCAGTTATTGATAAAAACTTCACTTTCGGAATTGGTGGAGCACTTTATGCAGACATGAAAGTTAAAGTTGATAAAGAAATCTATGGATTTATCGCAGGTTTAGGTGGAAGAGACATCACACCAGATTCAATCATGGAAGTTTATGAAAAAACAAAAAATCCAGTACAAGAAATTACATGGATTGGACTTAAGGAGGAATAGATATGGATATACCTGATAAAGATTTATTAGCACCAGGACACAGAGGTTGTGCTGGTTGTGGAGCATCAATCGCTGTAAAATTAGCTCTTAACGCATTAGGAAAAAATACTGTAGCTATTTCTGCTACCGGTTGTCTTGAAGTAATGACTACTCCATACCCTGAAACTTCATGGGAAGTTCCATTTATCCACGTTGCATTTGAAAACTCCGGAGCAGTAGCATCTGGTGTAGAAAGTGCATTAAGAATTCAAGGAAAAGATGATGTCAATGTAGTTGCTTTCGGTGGTGACGGGGGAACTGTAGATATTGGTTTACAATCATTATCCGGAGCTATGGAAAGAGGACATGATATGATTTACATTTGTTATGATAATGAAGCATACATGAATACTGGTATTCAAAGAAGTGGAGCTACTCCATTCGGTGCAAGTACCACTACCTCACCAAAAGGAAGTGCAAGTTTCGGAGAAGATAAACCTAAGAAAAATATGCCGATGATTATGGCTGCTCATGGAATTCCATATGTAGCAACTGCATCTATCGCATATCCTGAAGACTATGTTAAAAAGGTCAAAAAAGCAGCTGAAACTAAAGGACCTGCTTACATACATTTACAACAACCATGTACTACTGGTTGGGGATTCCCATCTGAAAAAACCATAGAAATGGGAAGATTAGCAGTAGAAACTGGATCTTGGGTATTATATGAAATTGAAAATGGTAACTTTGAAATTACATATAGACCTGAAGAGATAAAACCAGTTAAAGATTATTTATCAGTGCAAAAAAGATTTAAACACTTAGATGATGAACACATCGAAAAAATCCAAAAATATGTTGATGCACATTGTAAAGAATTAGGATTATAGGAGGACTATCAATGGAAAATATTCTTGTAAATAGTGATTTATGTGACGGATGTATGAATTGTGAAAACATGTGTGCATCAGTCCATAACGCTAGTAGGATAAAAATTGTTGAACAGGATTCTTCCTTTTATTCCATTGTATGTCAACATTGTGAAAGTGCACCATGTATAAAAATCTGTCCAACAGAAGCAATCACTGACTACGGCGTTGATACTGAAAAATGTATTGGCTGTGGATTATGTGTAATGGTTTGTCCATTTGGTGCTATGACTTTCCAATCTAAAGTTGCTGAGAAATGTGACCTCTGTGCTGATAGAGAAGAAGGACCTGCTTGTATTAAAGCATGTACTAAAAGAGCTATCACTATCGCAGATCCTGAAAAAGTCAGAGCTAAAAATCAAGAAAAATATTTAGCTAAACTAGCTGGAATCTACGAGCCAGATAGTAAAAAAGGTGGATTTGTCCATGTTATAACAAGTCAAGCAAGAGCAAGACTTGTTTTGGATGAATAAACAAAATTATGTATTCGCAAATATGTACAAATTGTACAAGCTGTGGAAGTTGTCAACAAACACCAAATGTTGACACACCTATTTTATTTTGTATGCACTGCCAACCATCGGATGCACCATGTTTAAAAGTTTGTAAGGAAAATGCAATAGAAGTATTAGGTGGAGCCATAACAATTAATGGTAAAAAATGCACTAAATGCCAAGATTGTATTGAAGTTTGTCCTATTAATGTAATTAAAATTTAAATATTTTAAAATCAAAAATAAAATTAATTAAATTTTATAGGGTTTTATTTTGATTACAAAAGATACTATTAAAGATACTGTTTATGAACTTTACAAACAAGCAGCAATCGTTTTAAGTGATGATGTAAGAAAATCACTTGAAGATGCTCTTAAAATTGAAGAACATAACCTTGCAAGATTAAATATTGAAGCTATTTTAAAAAATATTAAACTTGCTGAAGAAAAACAAATTCCAATGTGTCAAGATACAGGTTTACCAGTAGTTTTTGTTAAATTAGGAAATGTTAAAGTTGAAAATCTACGTGAAGGGATTGAAGAAGGGATAAAAAAAGCAACTAAAGAAATCCCCATCAGACCAAACATTGTTGACCCACTAACAAGAGAAAATACAAATGTAAATGTTGGAGATTACATTCCCCCAATAGATATTGAACTAATTGATGATGATTATCTTGAAATAACTATATTACCAAAAGGATTCGGTTCAGAAAACAATAATGATTTAAAAATGGCACTTCCAGCTGAAGGAATTGAAGGAATAAAAGAATTTGTAATAGAATCTGTTCTTAAAGCTAAAGGAAAACCATGCCCCCCAACAGTTGTAGGTGTTGGAATTGGTGGAACTTCAGATTTATGTTTAAAACTTGGTAAAAAAGCATTACTTGGTGAAATTGGTAAAAGAAATCCTGATCCTCAAATAGCCAAACTAGAAGAAGAAATTTTAACTGAAATTAATAATTCTGGAATTGGACCAATGGGTCTCGGTGGAAAAACAACATGTTTAGATGTGAAAATCTTAAAAGCACATACACATACAGCAGGCCTACCAATTGGTGTTTGTATCCAATGTTGGGCAGACAGGCACGCAACAACAAAAATTTATGATAATTAGATTATTATCTAATCTAATTACTTTTTTAATATTATCTAAAAGTTCTCGGAGTAGTTGAACGAGGAATATTTTCATGAAATTCAATTGAAACATCCATCATTTCTACAGAAATATCACCCATTCTTTCAAATGCTTTAATAACTCTAAATAAATAAATAAAATAGTTGGAACGCTCTTTTTCATCAAATGAATTTTCAGCCATTTGTTCTGCTATTAAATTAATAGCTTTTGTTTGAAGGATATGAATTGATTCTTCTAATTTCATTAAATCATCTTTAAGTTCTGTTTTACCTTCAATAAAAGAAGTAATAGCTAAACGAATCATTTTTTGAGCTATTTTATACATCTTTTTTAATTTCTTCAAAACATTCTCATCAATTTCATAAATATCATTAATAACAAATTTAGCAATATGTGCAGAATAATCACCAATACGTTCTAAATCATAAGCAATTTCATTATAAAGCATTGATTTTGATATTTCAGAATGTTTATTCATATTAACAATTGTTTCAACAGAAGTTCTTATCTTCTCAACCATATTATTTGTGGCATAATCCATCTCTAAAGCTTTATTTGCTTTTTCTTCATCATATTCTAAAACAGCTTCAAATGAAACTTCAATTTGTGAATGAACATGCCTAACCATATTTGCAATCATATCATTAACAATCACATTACCTTTTGTCTCAGTGGGCCCTATATAATCACTTAAAGACTCAGCAACTTTTTCATAGCTTTTTAAATCAATCATATATGCTCTTTTTACGGTTCCTTCTTTAACAAGAGGTTGTAATAATTGAGTAACATATCTACGAGTTATCCCAAGCTTTACAGCAATTTCATCTTGAGTTGAAGGATTCTCATATAAAATAATATCCAAAATATCCTTCAAAGTTTTGTTTTTTTTACTCATTATATCACTATTTATAATCATCTAATAAATCATTAGATTGATATTGGATATTACCAGATGATTTATTAATACCTGCTTCTTGATTTGATGATTCATTCTCATCAGATTCTTGCTTAACAATATTTTTAAATTTTACTTCATGATTAACATAATCATCATATTTAGGATTATGATAATTTCGTCTTAATTTATCTCTTTCAGCATAATCAAAATCATCATGTTTTTTAGAATGATGTATTTTACGAACATTATTAGTTGAAAAATTCTCTTCATTGATTTTATGATTAATCACATTGAATTTATTTTCCTGGCTTTTTGCTGATTTAAGTATATTAATTATTACACAAACTATTAATGCAAATGCCATAATAGCTATTGGCAAATCAAAATACCTGAATACTGCATCATATATATTTGTAACCATATTTCCTAAATCTACAAACCCACGTGCTAAAAATATTAAACCAACAAAAGCAATAACTAATCCATTGGATTTTTTAACAATACCTCTTTTTAGTACAAATGGATATACACTCATAACTAGTAATGCGAAACCTAAAATACGATATAAATTATAATTAGCAATTTTTTGAATTGATAAAAATATATTTAAAAAAGTATAAGGTAAAATACCAACTTCAGATAATAAAGCTGCAATTAAAATAAATTGAATTAAACCTATTACTATAAGAGGAAATACATATGCAATTTCCCATTCAAAATTAGGATTAATTGTTTTTTTTCCAATTGGATTTCCTAATACTTCTGTAAGCATATTATAAAGAACAGAAGAAATAACTGAACCGATAATTGTACCTGCAACACCCATAACTGAAGTTAAAATAGCTACAAATGCTGAAATACAACCAACTAATACAAGTTTTTTATAGTTCATAATTCACCTTATAAAATTTAATATAAAAATAAAATTAATATAATTAATAATATTTAATACTATTTCTTTTTACAAATTTAAACTTTAAGGAAAGTAAAAATAATAAATTTTAAAATAAAAAATATGAAAAATCAGAAGCCTTAGGGGGGATTCGAACCCCCGACTTCCACCTTACCAAGGTGGCGCTCTACCGGCTGAGCCACTAAGGCATAATCAGGAATAAATAAAATTCAAAAATCATAAAATAGTGCAAGGGAAGGGATTCGAACCCTCGAAGGCCTATACCAGAGGATCTTAAGTCCTCCCCCTTTGGCCGCTCGGGCACCCTTGCATACAACAATAATAATATTTATTTTCATAGTATATAAATGTTATTATTTTTTTAAGATAATACTACAAAAATAATAAAATTATAAATTAATATTGATTAACAAACTATTTAAATATTACATATTAAAAATAATTAATATAAAATATATTTTAAAAATAAAATTAAATGGTGAAATAATTGAAAATTGATATAGAAGAATGCGGAGTTTGCGAAGATTGTATTGATGTGTGCATAGAAGAGGCAATTAAAAGAAAAGCCTACACTATAATTATTGATCCTGAAAAATGTGATGATTGCGGAGAATGTGTTGATGTTTGCCCAGTTGGAGCTATTTACAAAGAATAGGCATTGAACATGAAACTAAAATTTACTTTAATTGATTACGTAATAATCGTTTTAGTCATAGGTGCAATCGCATTTGCATTTATACATATAACAACAGATGACTCATCAGAGATACAAAAAACAGCATTTGATTCATCTACAATAAATAAAATTCCAGATACTTATTCTAACTATTATAAAGATGGATATATTGTAAAAGCTACTGTCGATGGATTTAATGCAAGCACTGGTGAAAGAACAACAATAAATGGTACTGTAAATTGGATTGGAAATGATGGTGGAACAGAAGTTAGAATATTAATTGAATCCAACAACACATCATACCTTGTTGGTCTTTATAAAAGCATTCCAGAAGCAGATATTTACATAGATAAAATTTCACTTGAAACAGATTATAGTACATATCCTAATTTAGTGGAGATTAAAGCAAATCCTGAAAATATCTCAACAATTAATGATTTAAATAAAAATTTATCAAGTAATGATTTTGAAATATCAACAACTATTTCTCTTGATTCTATTGATCCAGTGAAAATCCAAGAGATAATAAACAAAATCAATTCACATGATAAAAAAGTCTCTATTAAAACACCTAACTCAGGATTAGAAAATAATTTAATATTAGAAAAAGCTGATAAACAGACACTTGATGATGCTAATTCCATTTTAGGTAATATTCATGGAATTACAAGTGAAATTACTATTAGAATATACAACTGTAATGAAAGTCAATTAGACTACATTAAAAAGAACTACGATGTTACAAATATAAGAAATTTTTAAGTTGTGTAAATAATGAGTATTATCTATTCTAAATTAACTTCAATAATAAATAAAATTAGTGATGGACTCCATAACTCTTTTTTATTTACCCAAATATTCTCCATTTTAGGATTCATTGAAAATCAATGGGTTAATAGTTATTTTAAAAAATTATATCCTAATGAAGAATTTTTAAATTTTTTAAATAAAAGTAACATCTTAAAAAATCATTTATTCCATCCATTAATAGTACTTTTATTATTCTCTTTCTTTTTAATTTTATCAATGAATCCTCCATCTAAGAGTTTAGTCATTACTCTACTCATCGGATTTATAACCTTTTTCATAGGATCAACAATATTACCAAAATATTTTTTAAACAATAATATTAAGCTTATAGAATTTGATAAAAAAGACATATATTCCATTGGTTTTTGTTTAATATTAATTAGTATTGTATTTTTCATAATATGCATTGCCTCTATTGGAGGAATTCCTCTCCTAAAACCATCAATAAGATATTTATTAAAACCTATATTTACAATGCCAGTGTTTTTAATAATACCTGGAACCTGCCTAGTAGCGGGCACTTATTTAAAAGATTTCCAGATGAAAAACATTACCCGTTCACAAGTACGATTTAGATTCCTATTTTTACTTGCCATGAACTGTGCATTATTATTACTCCTAGGTTATAGGACACCACTACTTGCAGCACTTCTCATCATAATTATAATCGGTTTTTATGGAAATATTGTTTCCCTTTGGGAAGTCATAATTGGAGGATTAATTGGTGTAGGTGCAATAATTGGAATTGGCTATTTTAGATCACTTGGTGAAATGACAATAACCTCATCAATAAATCCATTTTACACATTACAATCCAGAGCAGATTTTACATTACATGTTTTAAACTTGCTTGATTTTGTTGGTGGGAATTTTGGATTAACACATGGTAAATTACTTGCTAGTTCCATTCCTGGAAGTGATTTAGGACCAAGAATGCTTGTTGGAAAAATCATCGCATGGAGAACCGAAGTTACAGTCACACCTACATTAATAGGACAAATGGTAGTTGACTTCGGCAAAATAGGAGTAGCTATTGAAATGTGCATTCTAGGATTCATCTTAGGCATTGGATTTAAAATAATGCAAAAGAGTAAAAATTATTTTTACATTGCTATTTACTCATTAATTTTAACATACTCCATTTTAGGTATAGAAACAGGAATTTTAGACATACAAGTTTTATCATATTTCGCAATAACTATTTTTATATATTTAATTAACATTAAAAAATCAAAAAATAACTAATTTTTTTAACAAATAATAATACAAAATTAACAAATAACACTAATTAGTATTACTTTAATAACCTTTATATATTGTAAATTAGATAATTAAGTTTACATATCAAAGGTAAAAAAGGATTATTAATCATTAAATTAATAAAAAAAGAATTTACCTTGATATTATTAAAAAATAATTAAATATATATTTTTAAAAGTATTACTATTTTAAACTTAAAATCAAAAAAAGTATTACTAAAATTAATGGAGGAATTAAATTTGCATATACCTGATGGATTTATCCCTATCGCACAATGTATTATATACTATGTAATTTTAATCGTTGCATTATACTTCTCTGTGAAATGGGCTAGATCAAACTTAGATGAAAAACGTATCCCACTTCTAGCAGTGCTTGCAGCAGGTATCTTCGCAATCATGTCCATGAATATGCCAATTCCATTCGGTACAAGTGGACACATGGTTGGTGGAGCATTAGTAGCCATTGTATTCTTAGCACCTGAAGCTGCTGTTTTAGTATTCACTGTTGTTTTACTCATCCAAGCATTAATCTTTGGAGATGGAGGAATTACTGCTTTAGGAGCTAATGTCTTAAACATGGGTATTATTGGAGGATTTGTAGGATTATACACCTTTAAAGGATTAAACGAAAAAATAGGAAAATACCCTGCAGCAGGAGTTGCAGCATGGTTAGCTACAGTAATTGCAGCATTAGCAGCAGCTATTGAAATGGGTATTGCAGGAACTTTCCCAATGAATATTGGTATCCCATCAATGCTTTTATATCACCTCTTCATTGGAATAATAGAAGCAGTATTAACAGTAATTGTTCTTGCAGCGTTAGATAAATTCAGACCAGATTTACTCGGTTGGAATAAAATTGGAGGAAGTGAGTAAGATGGATAAAAAAGATAGTTATTTAGTTATCATTGCAGTTGTCATATGTGTCATAATTGCTTGCCTTTCACCATATATTGCATCAGGAGATCCAGATGGTCTTGAAAAATCTGCAGAAGATGCTAATGTTCCTGAAGACTTCCAAATAGAAGAAATTAATGGAATACCAGATGCATTATTCCCAGATTATGCATTCGCAAGTGCTCCTGATAACCAAGCATTACAAATTGTTGCATTAATAATTGGAATAATAATAACACTTGGTATTGGATATGGAGTTGCTTTAATAGTAAGGAGAAATTAATTTTATTTTTCCTCTTTTTTTCTCTTTTAAAATAGAATTGACATAATTTAAAATTTACAAAACACAACGATAATATATTACTAATTTTCAATATTTTAATAGTGAAATAATATGGTAGACATAACACAAATTATAAGATTTGATGAATTATCATCTAAAAGTAGTCCAATACATAATCTAGAAGGACGAATTAAATTACTTTCAACTATTTTCATTATACTAGTTTGTGTTATCTCCAAAGAACTTTTTATACCAATAATATTAGAGATAATACTATTGATTATTTTGAAAGTAGCTAAGTTATCATATATAGATTCTGCTAAAAGATTATTGATGTTACTGCCCTTTGGTGGTGCAGTAATAATATTTCAACCTTTTATTCAACCTGGAAATATAATTTGGAGTTATTCTTGGGTACATATTACTGACTTTGGACTCAATTGGGCTATTCTACTACTTATTCGCATGATTGTCTGCTTAACTGCAATAATTATTTATTCATCAACAACCCCCCTGCAAGAAATGGCAAGTTCTTTTAGAAAATTGAAAATGCCTAGAGATTTAGCAATGATCCTTTCAATTATGGTAAGATTTTTATTTTTATTTGTTGATGAGTTAGGATCAATTAGAAAAAGTCAAAAATCAAGAAATTTCAGCATAAACTCCAAAAGTACACCATACAAATGGAGAGTGAAACAGGTTGGATATACCATAGGAATGATGTTTTTAAAATCATATGAACAAGGAGAACGTGTTCACAAAAGTATGGTAAGTCGTGGCTTTTCAGATGCATCCGAAATGTTTGATGAAAAGAAACATATGGAAAAAAGTGATTATATATTTCTAATTTCAATAATACTAATAGTAGTGGTGCTTGAAATTATTATATTCAAATATAGTGGACAATTAGGTTACTTTGGCCAAAATTTCTCAATTAATTAGGTGACATAATGGAACAAATTCATTTAGAGACAAAAAATTTATCTTTTACTTATCCTGATGGAACTAAAGCCTTAAAAAATGTTAATATACAAATCAAAAAAGGAGAAAAAATTGCAATTATCGGACCAAATGGTGCTGGTAAATCAACTCTCTTTTCACATTTCAATGGTTTAACAGAACCTACATCTGGTCATGTTGAAATTGAGGGTAAAAAGATAACTTTTAATCGTGAAGAACTACTTAAAGTAAGACAAAAAGTAGGAATTGTATTCCAAGATCCCAATGATCAGTTATTTGCACCTACTGTTAAAGAAGATGTTGCCTTTGGACCAATGAACTTAGGTCTTGATTATGATGAAGTTAAAACTAGAATCACCGAATCATTAGAAATGGTTGGGATGAGTGGTTTTGAAGATAAAACTCCTCATCATTTAAGTGGAGGCCAACAAAAAAGAGTGGCTATTGCAGGAATTATTGCAATGAAACCTGAAATCATGATTCTTGATGAACCTACAGCAGGTCTTGACCCTGAAGGTGTTGATAAAGTATTAAATATTTTAAATGACCTTAATTCTGAAGGTATGAGCATTGTAATCTCATCACATGATATTGAAATGGTAAATCAATTTGCAGATAAAATATTTGTATTATATGATGGAGAGATAATCGCTCAAGGAGATAAACACCAAATATTCTCAGATAAAGAATTAATAAAAAAAGCTCACTTAAGACCTCCAGTAACAACAGAAATATTATATAAATTAAAAGAAAACGGACTCGATGTTGATACTGAAAAGATAACCGTTGATGAAACAGTTAAAGAGATTTTAAATACTAAAAAAATTAAATAGAATCAATTTTTGATTCTGTTTTTTTAAATCTATTTTTAAATTTTGTTATAAATTCAAATTCTTGGTCCAATTCAGGTGAATTAGCAAATCCACAATTCGGACAATGAATTTGATTACAATGATGTTTTCCACAATTAGAACATCCACGAGTTTCTAATTCATTTTCATTGAATTCAAAACCACACATTCGACATTTCATAATTTAACACCATTAATAAACTACTTAAACGAATGATAAAAAATTGAAGTTACATGACTTCAATATTTTTAGCTTCTTCTTTACGAAGACAAATATCATATCCTTTTACACTCATTTCAATAGGATCTCCTAAAGTAGCTACTTTTTTAAGAGTAATTTTTGCTCCTTTAACAAATCCCATACCTAATAAATGTCTTCTTAAATCAAGATCTCCAGTATCATGATATTTAACTAAAGTTACTGTTTCACCAGGTTTTGCATCGTTTAATGTTTTCATATTATCACCCAATTATCACCTAAATAATTTTTAGGCATACTAAAATTTCTTAATTCATTATTTTATTTTAACCAGTATATAAATATTTAGCTATAACTAAAAATTTTGATTTTTTACAAAAATACGAAATTAATTATCAACTTTCTTAGGAACTTTGACTCCACGAATTCCACTTTTACTACGCATAATTATCACCTAACTAATTTTATAAGTTCAACTACTAATATTTAGGAATACCTAAAAATTTTAAGAAGATAAAAAAAGATGGTAGAAAACCACCTTAATTATCCAAATCCTGCTAATAAACCAACATTATAAATTAAGAATGAAACAACAAATGCAGTTACTAAAGTAATAGCACACATAATTAAAGCCCATCTATAACTGTTTGTTTCTTGTTTAATTGCACCAATAACTGCAAAACATGGAGTATATAATAATGTGAATGCCATGAATGAAAATGCTGATAAAGGAGTAAAAGTATCATGAACTAATTGAGTAATTCCCTCTTCATCATCTTCCTCCATACCTGCAAGAGTTCCAAATGTTGCAACTACAACTTCCTTAGCAGCTAAACCAGCAATAATTGCTACAGCAGCTTGCCAAGTACCAAATCCTAATGGCGTAAATATTGGAGCAATAGTAGCACCAATCATACCTAAAAGGCTCATTTGAGGATCAGTTCCACCATATGGGAATATGTTTTGTAAAATCCATAACACTATAGAACAAGCAAGAATAATAGTACCTGCTTTTCTTAAGAATCCTTTTACTTTTTCCCAAGTATGTAATAATACACCTTTTAAAGATGGAACTTTATAAGTTGGTAACTCCATAACAAACGGAGTAGATAATCCTTTAAACATAGTTCTTTTAAGAATAGCAGCAACAATAAGTGCTACAACAATTCCTAATAAATAAATTGCAAGTAAAACATTACCCCCATTATCTGCGAAAAATGCTGAAACAAAAATAGCATAAATTGGTAATCTTGCAGTACAAGACATAAATGGAACAAGCATCATAGCAAGCATACGATCCCCTTCATTTTCCATGGTTCTTGTTGCCATAATAGCCGGTACACCACAACCAAATCCTAAAATCATAGGAATAAAAGCTTTACCATGAAGACCAACTATTTTGTGCATGATTTTATCTAAAGTAAATGCTGCTCTTGCAAGATAACCACAATCTTCTAAGATACTCAAGAATAAAAACATTAAAATAATAATCGGTAAGAAAGTAAGAACACCACCTACTCCTCCAATGATACCATCACAAATAAATGAAGACAGTAAACTATCACCAATAAATGTAGCTACCCATTCACCCAACATACCAAATGCTTGATCAATCATATCTTGGAAAGGAGCTCCAACTGTAAATGTTAATTGGAACATTGCCCACATGATAACAATAAATATAAATGGAGCTAAAATTCTATTTGTAACAATTTTATCAATTTTATCAGTCATTGTTTCTTTTTCAACAGCAGGTCTCATAACCGCTTCAGCAAGTAAACCATCAATAAATGCATATCTTGCATTAGCAACAACTTCTTCAGCACCTTCATTATAAATACTGTAAAGATGTCCAGCCACTTTATCAGTTTCAGCCATAATTTGAGAACCAATTGAAGATTCTTGTACTTTCTGAATTACAATAGAATCTTTTTCTAATAATTTAATTGCAGTCCAAATTGGTGGAACATCCAATAATTTATTGTCTTTCTCAATTAATTCTTGAAGATCACCCAAATGTTCTTTTAATTCATCCCCATATGATAATTTAATACTAGTATCTTTTGGTTTTGAAGCAACTTTTTCAATAGTATTTAATAAATCATCAAAACCATCTTTATTTTTTGCATTAATTTCCACAACAGGGAATCCTAATAATTCACTCATTAATTTAATATTAATAATGTGATCTTTTTTCTTTGCAAAATCATTCATGTTAAGTGCCATTACTAAATTAGCACCCAATTCCATCATTTGAACTGTTAAGTATAAGTTACGTTCTAAATTAGCAGCATCAACTACATTAACAATAACATCAGAATCATCATCCACAATAAAATCCCTAGAAACAATTTCTTCCATAGAATGAGCACTTAATGCATAATTACCTGGCAAATCTACAATATCATACTCATATTCACCATGATTAAAATGACCTTCTGCCCTTTCAACAGTTTTACCTGGCCAATTCCCAACATGTTGACGCATACCAGTTAATTGATTGAATACAGTTGTTTTACCAACATTAGGATTTCCTGCTAATCCTACAATTAATTTTTTCATCAATAACCTCCATATTTAATTGATTAACAAATATTCAATATTTAGGTTAACCTAAATAATACATTATTTTTACTTCATCTTATTTAAATATTTAGATGTACCAAAACTTTATAGATTAATAATAACTATTAATTATATATCATAATTTCCACTCACATCGAATATGAAAAAAATTAGGTATACCAAAAAAATAGAAACATTCATATATAATGAAAACAAAGTTTAATACAAGTGACATAATTTAGGTATGCCTAAAAATGTCGCTTTAACAAGACATTATTAATTTAAACAAATAATGCAATCTCCAAAAATATACATACCTTAATATTAAATTAGCTTTACACAATTTTCTAATTTAATACCTGAAAAATTATCTGCCAAAATTTTTCAAAAAAAAAACAATAATTGGTGTTATCAACCTCAATTCAACACCAATTATCTCTCTTTTCTTAAAAAAAATTTCTAGACTATTAACTCCCATAGTTACGAATTTATATACTAGTAGCTATTAATAATCACCATTAATAAGATAATTCAAATACTATTTAAATATTAACTAAAAAATATATTACTACTTATAGGTGAAACCCATGATTAGCTATGATGATATAATTAACGACTCACCATTTATAATAAATCATTTAATTACATTAAATAAAACTCATGATTTCTACATTAATAAACACATTAAAAATGAAACTGACATCCAACCAAGCCAATATTATATGCTGATGTTTTTATATTATGAAATGGGAGCAACCCAATCGGATATTGCAAAAGCCTGTTTAATGGATAGAAGTGGTGTTTCAAGAGCATTTAAAGAATTTGAGGAAAAAGGATTAATTAAAAGAAACATCAATGAAAATAATAAAAGATCTTATAAAATAAACTTAACACAAAAAGGTAAGAAAACCGCTGAATTTTTAATCCAAAAAGAAAAAGAATGGGATAATATTATTTGTGAGGAACTAGACATAGCTCATAATGATTTACTTAATTTATTATCAAAAGTTTCTTTAAAATCCCTTGAATTTAATAGAAAAAAATTCTAAATTATAACTATCAGTCTTATAATATTAATCTATTAAAACAAAGTAAATATTAAAAATTTAGATTATTATTTTTAATTACTTAAACAAAGTTTAAATTATATTTTAATTAATTAATAAGCATGATAGAATTAGTAATTGCTTGTTTTATAGGTATATTTATCGGAACGACTACAGGACTTATACCAGGAATACATGTCAACACTGCTGGTGCAATAATGTTTGCATCATCCAGTTTATTATTAACACAAGTTTCACCAGAATTCCTTTGTGTATTGATGGTTTCCATGTCAATTGCTCATGCTCTAATAGAATTTGTACCCTCAATGCTTCTTGGAGTCCCACAAGAAGGAACTGCAACATCCATACTTCCAGGACATAGAATGGTTCTAGAAGGTAGATCAAAAGAGGTAATACGAATCGTATCTGTAGGTGGTTTTGGAGCAATACTCGTTACCATTCTAATGCTTCCAATTTTTTCAATTGTCTTACCATTCCTACATGAAACTTTAAAACCATACACTTGGATAATTCTTCTTGCTGCATCAATTTATTTAACCTATAACTTAACAGCAAATTTCAGGGATTTTTTATGGTCATTGCTTTTGTTTATATTATCTGGAATTTTAGGTTGGATTCTATTTCAAAGCCCAATAACCTCAGGAGTTACATTAATGTGTGCATTTTCAGGTCTTTTTGGAATAAGCACCATTCTATTTAGTTTAAATGAATCATCAACTCTCCCTCACCAAAACCTCTTTTATGAGCTAAACATAGATTATAATAAATTTAAAAGTATTTTCGCAGGTGGAATAACAGGAGCAATCTTAGGATTTCTTCCAGGATTTGGACCTGCACAAGGAACTGTAATAGCTCAAG
This sequence comes from Methanobrevibacter sp., assembly GCF_051877095.1. GTDB lineage: Archaea > Methanobacteriota > Methanobacteria > Methanobacteriales > Methanobacteriaceae > Methanocatella. The sequence goes on from NZ_JBJEIO010000004.1 coordinate 28,109, forward strand.
CAGCAAGTGGAACTAATGACAATGACGATAATGATACTGTTAATTTTTTACTTGCAACATCAGGACTTAATATTTCAGATTGTCTGTTTTCTTTAATAGCAATTTACATTATTGGAAATCCTAGAAGCGGAATAGCTGTTTATATGTCTTATCTTATTTCAGAGATGAATATGAATCATTTGTTAATTTTTATTTTTGCATCTCTGATTGCAGTATCAGTTTCACTTGTATTATCATTAAGATTAGGAGATTCATTTTCTAAATTAATGGAAATGGTAGCTTATAAGAAACTATCTATTGGTGTTATTCTACTTCAAATTGTAATATTATATATCTTCATTTTCTACTATAATGCCCCCATTGTTTATATGACAATAGCTTTAATTACTTCAATTGCTCTTGGAATGTTACCTCATTACATTGGTGTCGGAAAATCTCATTTGATGGGCATTTTAATAATTCCTGCTATTGTAATTTACATGAAAATGTTTATTTAACTATATAATTATTACATTATCAGCTATTTTTTCTGCTTTTTTTACAATTTCTGAAGTATCCACACCAGGAAATGCATCAATCACACATAAATCCACATGATCTGTATCTAAATCCTCAAATGACTCATTAAATATTTCAAATCCCTCAAAAATATCATTAATCTCTAAATTTTTTCCTAAACTTTTAATCATCTCAGGATTTATATCATTAAAAATTACTTTCTTAAATCCATATTTTAAAAGATAAATTCCTAATGCTCCAAGACCACACATTCCATCAATAGCCGTTCCTCTATTAATATTATTATTTTCAAGATAATTATGTAATCTCAATAGTTTCTCTTCAGTAGTCATTGCAACTTCTATATGATGCATAGATTGATTTTTAACTATAACAATTTTATCTTCTAACAATGTCCTCATAACATTGATTTGCTCATCATCTCCTACAAGTATTTCAAAATGATTGAGTTTAGAATTCTTATCAAATTGACCAATATGACTTTGAGGACTTCCTTTTAAAACACATTTGACTTCTGGAACCTCTTCAAATAATCGTATAGCAACATCATCATTAAAATCTGGATGAAGTAATATTAATGTATCTTCACCAATAAATTGAGGATTTAAACTACTATAATAAAAATTAGATAATGGAATCGGAGAATTGTGTCTCAATGTGGCTTTTTGAGGAACTATTTCTTCATCAATCATTATTTTTAGAATATGACTCATCACAATATCAAGTGGTCTTTTCCCACATTCACATTTCATATAACTCCCATCAAGCTCATCAAAATCAATTAAATCTTTTAAAGGAGAAAACTTTTTAATTTGAACATCCCTACAGTTTTTACAATAATCTAATGCTTTAATCTGCTCATCAAAATCAATCATAGAAACACCATAACCATATAATATTTTATTATTGCCTTCTAATAACTATTTTGAAATCAAAAGTAATAAAAACTATATAAATTAGTATTACTAATTTCTAAATAGAATTATAAATCGCCATTGGTGAAAATATGGACAATAATAACATAATACCACAATATGACATAATTAAACAAGACTATACATCCTATGAAAAAATATTACTCAAAGAAATTAGAGAAAAATTAGTCGATTTAGCTATATCAACTGGAGAAAACTTTCAAGTAAATAAACATAAGCTATTAAATAATATCAAAGGATTTTTATTTGAAAGATTAAATGAAAACCCACAAAATAACAATATCACAAATGAATATTTAGATAAGTTATCTCAAAAATTACTTAGAGATATTGTAGGGTATGGAGAAATTGATCCATTAATCCAAGATGACAATCTAGAAGAAATTATGATAATTGGTACAAATAAACCCGTATTTGTTTATCATAGAGAATACGGAATGATGAAAACAAACATAACCTTCGATAACGAACAAGAATTAACTGATTTAATAGATGCAATCGCAAGACAAATTAACAGGCGTATTGACCAAGAATCACCAATTTTAGATGGGAGGTTAATCGATGGTTCAAGAATTAACGCCACATTTACATCTGTTTAAACTAGAGGTATTGTCAAAATCAATATAAGTAAAATTATAGGAGTGAAAAACCTATGCAATTAATAAAAAGAAGCTACCACAGAATAAGAAAGATTAATTTACAGAAACCAAGCTTGAACCACAGCAAAAAGACAATTAAAAAAGTTTACTTCAAGCCTAGCATTAACAATCCAATTATTAACACCAATCAAAGAAGCAGTAGGCATAAAATAACAATAACAAAACTAGGAACCTAATCCAATTGAGGTTGGCATTAACAAACCCCCTCAATTTCTTTTTTTATTGATTCTCTACTTGAATATCAGTCTTTTACCACCAATATCAATCTCAACCTTATCCTCAATTGGAGCAATAGTTACTTCTTTATTATATTCAACAGTATAATCATCAGGTATGTTCTCTATTAGGTTCTTCAAGACATCAATAGTTAAAATTGCCATAATATACCCCATTATTAAAACTTCAAAACATTATGCAATATTCTTTTCTTCTTCAATAATTAATTGCTCAATTGTGCCGTCATTTAATTGCATAAGCAAATCATATAAATGATACTTGAACTCTGACATCACTTCTACTTCTTCGTGCCAGTTAGCATTTTCATACTCTCGTACTTCAGACCATTTTTCATAGTTTACATCTACAGCAAATTCACTTTCATCTATTTTTTCCAACATTGCAAAATATTTGGCTTGAATATCTTTTCGCAATTGTTGGAGCTGTTCGTAGCTATTGATTAAATCTTTTAGCTGATAACTCCATAATTCAAATCGTGCCTTATCGCATTCAATTTTCATAGCTCGAAACATATCTAACACATAATGTTCATCATTATTCAACTCATTGTATAACTTTATTTTTTGATTATTCATTTAATCACCTATTTAATTATTGATTAAACGATTATAAAATCTTTTTGTTATGAGTGTAGAGCAATATTGATGTTAACTTGTAAAATAACAAGTTTAGAGCAATATTGATATTGGCATGAAAATACAATAACATACTTTTAAGCTAATTCTTTTATACCCACACCCAATAATACATCATATGTCAAATCTAAAACAGAAATTGGTGGAACAAAGACAATAAATCCATCACGAACTCATGTTTGAACCGACAATTATTTTAATGATTTTTAATACTTATTTAACAATAAAGTAATACTAAAAATTAAAATTCCAAATACATAATTTACCTTTGATTCCATTACCAAATCAAACCAAAAAATACTCCATTAAAACAATCAATTATTTTAATTATCATTCATAAAATATTAAACATATTATTATAAGGTTGAATTTGCATGACTACAGAAACAAAAATAGAAAACAACTTGTTCAATGATAAAAAAATGGAAGAGTTCATAGAACTATATGATGATGCTTTAACCATCCAATCTGATTGTGACCCCATCAGCTATTGGATAAAAAAATTAGAACAAGATTACATTTAAATCCAAAAAACAAGCAAAACAATCGGGTTATAAGGCATGTAAGATTTGCCATCCGTAGTTAGTTTAATCAAAGCTCATAGTTATTTGTTATGAGCTTTGTTTAAATCATCTTTTTTTTATTCAAGTTTCTTAATGAAACTATCCAAAACTTTTTTTGAAATACTTTTGAACAGTTTACTGCCAAAGTGTTTAATTAAGAAAGGACTTGTGCGATAATATACTTTAACAAATAACTTTCCGAAGAAATTAGTTAATAATCTCTCATCTCTGAATTGCCTTAAAGTTAAAACTTCTTGAGCATCATAATCTCCATATACGAAAGTTGCAATATAACAATTTCCAGGGTCTTTAGTGAGCTCTTTTAGCCGAACAGAAGTCTGACCATTCCGTATTGCATTCACCAATCTTTGCCCATCTTCGATGTCTCTCCCTGGAAGTAAGAACTTCATTGACTTTTGTCTATTACTTACAGCAATCTCAATTCCTGCCTTGTTATTGAAATAAACAGCTTTAACAATCTTTTTCCTATCAATAGTTCTCTGCTGACCCCCGCCAACATAATAAACCTTATCACCTTGAAGAGTAAGTGTTCCCCTTCCCAGCTTAGTCCATTCTTGAGTAGATGTGGAAGTACTACTATGAGTCCTATACCCTTTTTTTCCATAACTGGCTCCCCTTGAATGCCTAACTGCTCTTGTTTCATAAAAGTCTACATAATTAACATTAGAATAAGTAGCCAGACCATCATCAACAGTTGTAATATTATTATTAATGACATTTCTTTTAAATATAGGAGTTGCATCGTTTTCAATTATAAATCCTATATTGGATATAAAATCATCAATAGGAACATCAGACTTTAGCATTCCGTTTTTGCCTTTAATATCAAATGTTGGGCAATCCTCTTTATTTTGGAAATATTGAACAAACAAAGTTGTTTTTGTAGAAGATATCCAATCAACTTTATCAGCAGATTCATAATCGATATCAAAAGTTTTCATTAAATCTTCTATCCTTTCATCTCTTGGAATAGAATTATCATAATATGATAATAGTTTTTTTCTCAACTCTTCTTTGTTTAATCCAGTTACTCCATCTGTACACATCTTTTCAACAACAACCCTTGTCACTTCATCTTTAGGAAGAGAAGCAATATCATAAGATGATTGTTGTAAAACTAACGAATTGCCTTTATGGATTTTTTCTCCACAGTTTGCACAGAACAAAGCATCATCAGCTAAATCAGCCCCACAGTTCGGACAATATTTCATCTTCATAAAAATATCACCATTATTTATTTTTAATTCATATAATATAAAAATTTTAGTGATTATTTAATTGCGAAAATGATTTAATTTTTATAATAGAAAAAGGATATAAGTTAGTTTTATCCCTAACTAACTCAGAATCCATTAGAGTCAAAATCACATTTTTGAAAAATCATCGTAAAATTAGGGCTAAAAATGGGCTTTGATTCATGGGTCGCTCCACTATTTTTTATCATATTTTCACAGATATGGTTAATTAATTATTTACTTAATTGATTAAGTGATTGAATAATTAATTGACTTTTTAATTTAATGATAGAGATGACTGAAAATTTAATGGATGTGCTGTGATAACTATATGTTCAAGCAATAATATGTAATCTTGAAGCATTGGTCTCCGATTGAGTATACCTCATGGGGTACCCCAACTTCAACTGTTTAGTTTCTGTATGTTAAAGTGGAAAGTTTCTTTACAATATTTAGTTAATTTTTTTATTTGACTTCATAATTCAAAATTTCGAGTAATTTTTGAACACTTCTATAAAATGTTAAAAATTGCTTACATTTTTTTGATGATTTAGGAATGCCTAAAAAAATTAAATCGCAAAAAGAAGCATTTTCCTTCCTTTTTGGCAAGTCAATTCGACATCCTAATAACATTGTTATTAAATATCATCAAATCTTTTCAGCAACTATGCCCAACAGCACCACTACTACCATAACTGCTGAAGCTATTGCAACACCACCACATTAGCAGTTGCCCATGTAATTAATCAATCAATTAATCATGTAAGCAAGCAAGAAATCAACAGCTATTGCACCAGAGCAACTGAAAATAAGTGAAATATACCCAATGGCGAAAAAATAACTTGCAATTCTTGAAAATAAGCACTAAGAACCCCCCCCATTCAATATATATGACTCTAGGTTCATTCAACATGTTGTTTTTTTAGCTAGTTGTCTTACATATATAATTATCAAAATGATTACTTGTCTTACAGCTATTTAGAAACATTGCTGACCTATTAACAATCAATTCATGCAAAAACCATCAATACATATATCTATAATATCTTTTATAACAGATGAATTAACAACAAATTCACCATAATCAAGAGTATGATAAGTCAAATATTCTTTTAATACATTATCTAACTGATTATCCTCAATGTAAACTGTATAACGAATGCCAATCTTATCAATCAAATGCTTAATCTCATTAATTTTAACATTAACGCTGTCTTCATCAACTAAAATATAAATTTCATCACCATAATCTTCAATTAAAACTTGGACTTTAGCTTTTTTAAAATAAACATCCAATGAATCATCATTAAGAATGAAAGTATGATATTTAGAATCTCTATAATATATAGCTAAATCATATACAATACCACATAACCTATTATATTCATCATAATCCACTTTATGTCCTTTTTTAATATTATTCATATAATAAGAGATAATCTTTTGCTTAATATCAAATTCAGAATCGTCATAATTATCTTCTACTTCCCCATCATCATTATTTACATTATTGTAAATAGCATGTGTCGAATCTATTGTTAAATATTGCACCAAATCCAAGTAATATCTCTTAATATCTTTATTATAGAACTTATTTTGGTCAGTTGTATTAGCTTGAAATAAGTCAATTAATTCATTTTTATCAGAACCCTTTAATGACAAATGTTCTTCACATATTTTAACAAATGTGTGTCCAATATTGCTTGCATTAAACAGTACCATATCACCATTATGAAATTTATTTAATTCCCTTTTCTTGCGACTTAATTCTTTCGTGATAAAATCTTTATTTAATGGTTTTTCATCAACGATAGGAGTTTTATTTTTATCATAATTTTTAAATAAATAACTCTCTTCAGTTAAATCAACATATTTTTTTCTATCTTTTAAATAATCAAATAAATATTTAGTCGTTTCAGGAGTATTAAAAGCAATACAGACATTTGACTTATCGGATATTTGCCAACATGAGACAATATCTAATGGATTTTTATTTAACAAATCATCAATACTTTCACCATCATCCACATATTCACTACAAGAAGATAATAAATCTTTAATTTTCAAATTTCTAATCATATTATGCTCTAATCCAGTAGTAAAAAGAAAACTAATTATAGCTTTATGTAAAAGATTTGATGAACTACACACCTCAAAAATAATATCATTAGATAATTTCTGCTTCATTATAATATATTTTTAATAACTTATCTAAAATACATTTTGATAATAAAAAAATACACGAAAAAATTATTCGCAAAAATGCGAAAAAATAGAACCTATATAAATATACAATACTCGCAATAATAGAAACAAATTCGCAAAATAACGAAAAACTAATACTTATAAATTACTTAAATCACATACATACCATCTACACTATAATGCAAGGTTGCATATATAGTAAAAAATGAAATTGGAGGCGATACATTAAGAATCAATTGAGTTAAGTAACTACTAAAAAAAGTCTATCTTCTTTTTATATTTGTTAGAATTTAGAATACAAACTATAACAAAAATTAATAGGGAGAATTTATTATGACTGTTAAACACAATAATAATCCAATAACTATTAGAAAAACTGAAGAAATGGAAGAAATGTTAGATTTTTTACAAAAGAAATTGTTACTAACTCCAACATCAATAATGCGTATAGGGTTAGCAAGATTATATGAATATGAAGTTAATAAAAGAGTTGATGATATATGAACACTTTCGAAAAGGTTGTTAATCTTGAAGATGATTTGGCTTTTTATAATATGTTAATTGTCAATTATAAATTTGAGTTAGCAAATATACGAAAATTGTTAATAAAACTAGAAAATTGCCCAACTAGTGAAATAATGGGTGATTTATGTAAAGATATAACTGAATCTAAAGAAGATAGTCAACTCTTTTTAGAAGAGATAGTAGATATATCAACACAGTTAATTAAAGATATGGAATCATTAAACCAAATGCTTGAAGATTACGCATTATAAATAAAATAACATGAACACGTAATAAAAATTAATTTTTAAGAAAAAGAACATTATGGTGTTGTTCTCCATGAACATGAAGAACAGTTACCAACTTAGTACAATGTAACTGTTTCTTTTCTGATATTTATAAATATTTCTACCAATATGGTTACAAACACTAAATTGTTCTTTTAAGTAGTGGAATACTTAAGCAAGTAATTGCGTAATTGATTGCTTAATTAACTAAGCAATTAACCATAGGAGATGATAAAATATGGTTACAGAAACCGTTACTGAATCAAATTCACGACGAAACGATTCAAATCAATATTATAAGCAATTAGAATCAATCTATGAAAATTTGTTTTATCCAATCAACGAAAAGAGAAGAAGCTATTGGATAGAACCTGCAAATAATGCAGAGAAATTAGTAGATTATGCAATCAACTGTAATAATGAAGATAAATACATTGAGATATATACATCAATCAATGATGATGTAGTTGGTACACTACGAACGATATTTTTTGACTTTGACTTAAGCACAGAAAACCGATTAGAATGGGAATTAACCCACACACTTAACGACATAACAGACTCTGAAGTTAGTTCAGCTATTGCAAAATACGAAAAAAACCAAGACATATCAGATTTAACTGATGACGAACGAACGAAATTGCTTGATTACTTAAGCAATTACGAAGCGGAGCGATTAGCTGGATTAACCGATGAAGAAATTCAAAGCTATTTTTATAAAAAGATTGAGAATGGTTACTTGAAAGAGCCATTTGAAGATGCAATGAAGGTAGCAAACTATTTCACAGAACATGGAGTTGATGTAACTGTAAATTGGTCTGGAAGCAAAGGTTTACATATTAGGATACCACTAGATGAGCTATCTTTCACCGATAAGATAAACAATGACCCCAAACTTTTCATATTATCTTTAGCTGAAGCTATTGAAACAACAATATTAGATAAATCAATCAATGAATCCAGTATTGATTATGTAGTATTGAATCGGAATAAAGGTCTTCAGCGATTGCCATGTTCACAACACACCACAAGTAAACTTCACAGCAACTTCATCAACATAAATGAAGACTATTCTACAGCTATCCAACATTTATTGCATGCTAAATCAGATTATCTTCCAAATATTGTAGATAAAAAATCAAATACTAAAACATTTATGGAGTTAGCTATTGTTAAAGAAGCTATTGCTACAGCAACTGAAAATGAATCCTATGACAACTACAATGATGAATTTGCGAACCCCAATTATACCTTTGGTTCAGATAATAAAGAACTAAAAGAAAATATTGGTAAAGTATACATTAACGGACATAGGAATGAAATCGGCTACAGAACTATCCATGTATTGCGACGGAGCGGGTTTAAGCGGGAAGAAGTAGAGAACATCTTCAAAGAGTTACATGACCCACAATCTAGCGACTATGCAGATACAATTGCTGGAAGCATCAAGTATGCCTATAGCAAAGACATGAAAAAATTATGTGGATTACGACATTTAATAAAAGGGATAAAAGAATTACCTAACTTTGAAGGTAAAGAAACTGTAATCGATTACTTCAAAAATAACTTTGGTTATTATGATAAACCTACTGAAACCAAAGTAAAACCATTTAAACTTGAAGATAGGACTATAGAAGTTATTGTTTATGAAAATCATACAGATAAATGGATTATGTTCTCTGAAATATTTGATGGAGTAGACCTTGAGTTAAACTTCAACAAATTACAAGGAGCATTTATTAGAAAAACTGACAATGAGAATATAATAACTTTTGAATTTAAGTATAACAAACAATTATTTAAAATATCAAGAGACGAATCAAAAACTATTGTAGATTTTTTAGATGACGAAGAGATTACAGTTCCTAAGCTATTCTTCCAAAAGTTAAAACAGTATTTTAAAAATAATGACTCTTCCATTACAGCAACAAAAAAATTAAATGCAGAACAAGAGTTGTTTAAAATATTTTCAAGCGATAATGTACAAGTACGAACTGCTCGACGGAAATTAGGACATTATCTAAAAGAAAATGGAATGATATTGCGAAGAGGAATAAATACTCCATATTTATTAGATAAAAATACTAATGGATATAATTCTGTAGATATAGATGACATTGTGATTGGACTAGACAATGACATATTTAATAATGAAGATTTAGTGCATTCTAAAGATGTTGAAGAAGCTATTGGATTCATTGCTGAAAGAAAAAGACCAAAATACAACATTGTTAAATTTAACAATTGTTTATATGATATGACTAATTTCAAAGTAATATCAGCTAATGATGAGCCAGTATTTACATTAATTGAAGTTCCACACAATTATAATCCCCAAGCTAAAGGAAGCAAAGTAGAATATTTTCTGAAAACTTCACTACCAAAACCAAATAAGGAATCAGAAGAAATCAACATAGATGAACTAGTGCAAGGGTTTTTAGAAATGGTTGGATATATTTTAACAAGTGGGAATCCATTAAATGCTTTTTTTATTTTTTCAGGCATTCCTGGAGCTGGTAAAGGTGTAGCCAGTAATTTAATCACAAGCATTTTTGGAATGGATAAAGTAGGTAAGTTACAATTACAAGAGCTTACACCTGACAACAGATTTGCAACAGCACATTTAGAGAACAAACAAGTTAATATTGTAAGTGATTCGCCTGAAAAACCTATTGAAGATACTGGAATGTTAAAATCAATAACAGGATATGATGATATACCTGTTGAGCCAAAAGGTAAAGATAAATACCTTATTCCTAAAGAAGAAGTTCCAGACATGATTCTTTTCTGCAATAATATTCCAAAGTTTAAAGATGGGATAGAAGAAGCTATCGTACAACGAGCAATCATATTTGAGTTTCGTAACCGATTTCGAAATACAGAAAAGATGAACCCTAATCTCCTTAATGAAATATTATCCGACCCACAAGAAATGGAATGGTTAATTTATAATGGTATTGAAGCTTACAAAAAAATGATTACTGAAGGTAAGGACTTTAAAGCTCGAGTTGATGAGGAAGAAACAAGAGAGCTATTAGGTAGACATACAGACCCTATTTCCCATATATTACCCAAATTAGTCAAATATTCTGATAAAGACATTGGTTCTGAAGAGCCAGTCGTGGCAAAAGAACTAAATAAATTAATCATTCGTGTTGCAAATTGTGAAGGATACTCTATAAGTCATATTGATACAAATGGACTAATAAATGCTAAATATTTAGCTTCTGAAATTCGTGAAGTATTCGAATTAGATAGTAGCTGGACGACTAAATTAGCTAGTGTTGAAGGATATAAAAATTCTGTTACAATTTACCCAAAACTTTACAAAGCACCAGAATATTGTGAGTTATGGGAAGAAATAAAACCGAGTGATAACGAAGATAATGAATAAAGAAAATCTAGAGTTCTAGACTTAGATGACATGAAGTCTAGCTAACTCTCCTTCTTCTTTTTGCCATAAATCCCCGCCAAAACACTTCTTTTACTACACCTAGAGAACAGCCACATATACGAAAAAATGACAAAATATTTTTTTTATTAGCTGATTTTTTTATTATATGTGTATGTAGGTGAGTATGGGGCAAACTCTATGAAATCATAAAGACCCGCTGTTCCGCCGAACCGCCGATGCTCCATCGTCTAGACTTATAAACCTAATACTCTAGAAGTCTAGAATTGCCCCATTTTTGGCAAAATTTCACCACATCAAACAACTTTAGTAGTGAAACTTAGTTTCACAACAATCAGACCATCAATCCACTAGGCAAAAAGTTTTAGTAAAACCATTAACAGACACAAAAGTATATCATCAGTTATTATCATACCTTTAATTCCAAAGATAAATATGCAATTAAGTGATTAATTAATTAAGCAAGTAATTGAATAATCAATTAGGCGATAATAAAGATATAAAAATAGAGCTTTAGTCATAATTTACCTTTTCCAAGCCTCAATAACACAAACATGGAAAAATAACAGATACACCACTAATGCATCTTATGTTCAAAAAAAGCCTATTGTAATTTATCCAGCATATCAAGCCCATATTCAGTTAAACGATAAGTACGACCTTTACGAACTTCAGGATTAATTACTTCAGCAATTTCTTTTTCAATTAGTCCTTTTAATATTGAACTTACTTGATTTTGTGGTATCTGAGTTTCTTTAGCTATTTTTGATGGGAATTTTGAATCATTACCTAATGATTTGATTACTTTAGCTCGATACCCTGAATTGTTGATGTATTCTATTATATCTTCCATAATAACCTCTTAAACTTATTTATTCAGATAATTTAAAAAATCCAGCTATTATAATCACCACAATTACTATAATATAAATTAACATTGACATGGGGTCTGTATAAGGAACAAAAGCACTAATATACGCTCCAATAATAAAAATGCCAATTAAAGGAATGAAGCAAAATAATGCGCTTTTTTTATCTGAATCTGTAATCATAGAAAATATAAAATACAGTATTACTGCAACAAATAAATATGTACCTATCGTAATTAATGTTTGAGGAATGAAAAAATTGCCTCCAATACCTAAAAATGCAGTAAGAATATATAAAATTACCAAAAACATGGGTAATATACAACAAATAACTTTTTGTGAATCAGATAAATCAGAATCAGACATGTAAAAATCCCCTTTAGTTTTTTGAATAAAAAACAAACAACAATAATACTAAAACAGCAAATCCTAAAACAACATAAACAACAGCATCAACGAAATAAAATGAAGAAGCCATATAATAAATTATTCCACACATTACTGGCAATAAACAACAAAGCCCATACATCCCTAAATCTGAATCATTTGATATAGTTGAGTCATTCCCCATTTTTGAAATCAGAAATGATATTGAAATAGATAAAACAATGCCTATTAAAATTACCAGTACCCAATTAAAAGGGCTGGAAAAAGGAGCAGTAACACCAAAATTACATATAATAAAAAATAATATCGGAGCAGTTATACAACAACCAATAATATATGAAAATCCTTCATCTTCCATTATTAGCACCTATATAAAAAGATAACTTAAGCCAAACATTAATCCAGTAATCAATCGCAACCGATTATTACTTTCTCTTAATTTAAAAAATTGTGTAAATCCATCCAATAATAATGGAAAAGTTAGAATAAAGCAAATAAGAAAATTATTAGGTAATGAAAATAATTTAAGATACTTAAATAATATTGAAATAAAAAAACCAATATAAATTCCCGTACACCTTGAACATACTGGAAATTGACGTCCTTTAAAGAAAAAACTCCTTTCTGGAAGTCTATGGCAAATCAAATAATGATACTTATTCATGAGATTAATCTTCCATATCAATTTTTTTACAAAATTTAAATTTTGTATGTATAACTATCTCTATAATAATATATAAAAATTGTGTTTAAACCGAAGCATTATGAATTATAAATATTAATTAAGAACGATTAAGAACCTTTATTTAACTATTAAAGTAGTTAATAAAGAATATAACAAATAAATATGAGTGAAAAAGAATCAAAACAAAATTTTTGGTCGTTGATAGGTTATATAAAAGTTTCTCCAGCTCGTTTGAACTGTGTAAAAATTATCAGTTTGGAATACAAAATGCCAACAGAAATTGTTAAAGAAAGTGGGATGAGAATAACACAAATATCAAATGCACTGCATGATTTAAAAGTAAAAGGGATAGTGTTTTGTTTAAATGAAGATAATATTAAAGGCAGATTATATCAAAATACGGAATTAGGATTAAAGCTACTGGAAGAATTAAATAAGACCAAAAAATAATAAATTTCAAACACCACTCCCCGCCACCAAATGAAAATATGATTGCATAATTCCATAGTTGATTAATTAGTTTACAAATTTAATAAACCAATTTATCGATTATTTAAGATACATATATAAAGTACATATAAAATCAAAATTACATAGACATGAAAAACAAAAAATATGGCTATACCTATCTGACGGTACTTACAACAAAGAAATTATGAAATCGAGCAATTAAGCAATCAATCGATTAATAAAGCACTTTGCATTAAAATAAGGAAAAATAAAAGTGTGTTGCTGAAGCTATTTTTATGGGAAATATTATCCAAAATTGCAGTAATAGTGGAAATAATGAGGCAAGTAAAAAAGATATTAGAAAGATAAAATGAGATAAAAGGAGATTATAAAAGCTCATTTTACACAAATTACCTTTTTACGAGGCATTATTTTAAATTCCATTAATTACTTCAAGTAGTATATCTTTAACTAAATTTTCATCTTCTAATTCTTCCATAGTTAAAGGATTTTCATCTAAATACCTAATAACACTTTTTTCAGCAAGTTTATAATTAGAACGAACAATTTCCTCAACATAACCATATTTAGAAGATGCTACTAAAATCTTATTAACTTTTAGCTTCAATTCATCACTTATATGGACACTATCTGAATAATGAGAAGAAGCCTTTTCATATACTTCATCGAAATTATCAGGGTACAATTCATTAACTGCTCTTGCCTTATCAAACAAACTTTCAAGATATTCTTTATCATCTGCATTAAAATTAATAACATCTTTAATAGCAAATTCTAAAGCATATTGACATAAAACATCAGCTTCTTTTTTATAGTCTTTAATTTCAAATTCCCCTTCTTCAATGTATTTTTCTACCATACCATGCTTTGAACGATAATAACTAAAGAGAACTTTCCAAATATCTTCTTCTACTTGAATATTGATGTTTCCAATTTTCTTTTGAGCTTCCAATTGAGCTTTCACATCAGCTAGTTCTTTCTTAAGTTCTTCTCCTTCTTTACTAGTCATAACTCTAGCATCAATATTTTCCAAAGTCAAAGATTCCCATAAACTATCCTTATAAACATCCATAACATCTTTTTTAGACTTTTTCACATAAGATGGGTCATTTTTACTAGGTGGTTTATGCCCTTCCATTAAACTTCTCAATCTAGAATCAGGACATTTCTTATCAAGAACATTAATAAAGTATTTTCTACAACCATGTGCATGAAATCTAGGTATCTCTTTTTCCAATAGCTCAAAATCTTCTTCACTACATTCTCCTTGAGCAATCTGATTCTTAATTTGGCTTACTCTCCATTCATGCAACTTATGGCTTTTTAATGTAAATTGGTCAGTAATACTTTTTACAGTCATTGGTTCTTTATACATCTTATGATGAGAGCCAAATAAAGCATCATCTTTTGATATTTTTAGTTCTTTTTTCAATCGTTTACTTTTTCTAGGCAAATACTGGTTTTTTATTCGTCGAAGGTTTTGTAATATGTAGTTGCTAGATTCAGCAGAATTAACTGTAGCACATTTAATATTATATCTACTAGTTTTTTTAGGTTCAAATTCCCAATAACCCAACATATCATCGGGAGCATTATCAATAAAATCATTAACATCTTTAAATTCATGACTATCACTAGTAGCTTCCATAAAATCCCTAATAGTAAAAGTTAAACAATCCCCTATCCTAATACCAGTAGATAACATAAAAGTTATAAGTGATTGATGAGGTAAAGACGAATCTTTCATAACAAAAATAAAATCTTCTTTCGTTAATGGTGTCCAATCATCATATTTCTCTTCTAATGGAGTCCATTTAGGCAAATCAATATCGTAACTCTTTAGAAAAGTCCTAATAACAATTACTCCATTATTAATAGTTACATTACTATTGTCTTTATCTTTACAGAAATCAACAAATTTATCTTGTGCTATTTTAGCCAAAGAGTTAGGGTTATTAGCATCAAATTCAATTAAATAAGACTCATTCGGATTATCTTCATTAGGCACTATTTTAGTTCTTTGCTGAATTTGACATTTCTCAATAAGACTTCCAAATTCCATATCGATAGCTTTACATAATTTAGCTATTTCTTTTGCATATTTTTCCTCAGATATCTCATTTGCAGAACTTCCACTAAAATAACCAGTAAAATAAACATCATTTCTAACATCATAATCATTATCCATTACCAATCACCACAAATTATATTTATTATCATAGCAATATATATACTCTACATTACCACTAGTTTAAAAAATAGAAAACGCCACAATACCTCCAATCTCAGCAGATGGACCATCCCTTACAATAAGAAAATTTAGAAAAGACCCATTTACAATAATTGATTTAATAAAATCAAAAACCATATCTGTTGAACTAGCAGCATTCTTTTGGTTATGTTTTGATGGATTAGGAGTTAAATCCGCAAATGCAATAATATCTGGAGGAACAAGTTCTGGAAAAACAACAACACTTAATGCTCTTTCAGCCTTCATCAACCCTAAAGAAAGAATAATCACCATTGAAGACACCCTAGAACTTCAAATTCCTCATGAACACGTTATCAGAATGGAAACTAGACCTAGAAATGTTAAAAATAAAGGCGAATTAACTATGGATGACTTAGTTAAAAATTCCTTAAGACAACGCCCTGATAGAATAATCGTTGGAGAAGTAAGAGGAAATGAAGCAATTACATTATTTACAGCACTAAATACTGGACATTCAGGATTTGGAACTCTTCACTCAAATGATGCAAGAGAAACTATAACAAGATTGACTAATGAACCTATGTCAGTACCAAAAATAATGATTCAAGCTATTGATTTTATAATAATGCAAAATAGAATCTACACACCATCAGGAGTATCTTTTAGGAGAATTAGTGAAGTAGCTGAAATAGTTGGAATTGAAGAAGGAGTTGTTCAACTAAATAAAATATTCCAATGGAACCCTGAAACTGATACGATTGACAATATTAGTATAAGTAGCAGAACAATATCTCAAATTGCAAATTTAAGTGGAAAATCTGTTAACGAATTATATCAAGAAATCGAAAATAGAAAATCCGTTTTAAAACACATGGTGAATTATAATATACGATCCGTTGAAGAAGTAAATGCTGTTTTAGAATTATATTACAAAGATTCTAAAAAAGTCTTAGATAACATATTATAGGTGATTAAAATTTTGAAAGAATTTTTCATAGCTATTGGAGATATATACCTCTCCTCCATTGGCTTTCTTAAGAATTTATCATTTAAACAAAATGAAAAAAAACAAAGATTTAACCCTAAGATAACTCAAAAATTAAATTTACAACAAAATATAATCTCCACCAATAACGAAAATACCCTCCTTAAAAAAATTAGAGCATTATTAATTCTTTATTTAATGAATAAAATAATAATTGGAATACTTATTATAACCTTCATTATAATTGCATTATTTATAAATTTAGAGCTATCAGCAATATATTTTATATTAATTCTAATGACTTATGTATTTGTAATTTATTATCCTCAAATCCAACAACAAAGAAACTACTCAGACATAAATCAAGAACTACCCTACGCATTAAGACATATAAGTATTGAACTAAAATCAGGAAAAGGACTTCATGATACCTTAAGAACAATTAAAAATGCAAATTATGGATCTCTTTCGCAAGAATTTACAAGAGTCCTAGAAGAAATCAAATTTGGTAAACCAACAGAGGAATCTTTACTTGAAATGTCCACTAGAATTAAATCAGAAGGATTATCAAGAGCAATACATCAGATTATTAGCACACTACGAGTTGGTGGTAATTTATCTAATAGTTTAGACATAATTGCTAAAGATATTTCTTTTGATATGCAAATTAAATTGAAGGAATATTCTCAAAAATTAAACTCATTCATATTGATTTACACATTTATTGCTATTTTAGCACCTGTAATTAGTCTAATAATGCTAATGGCAAGTTCAACAGTTATGGGAGATATAATCTCATCAGGTTTATTGTTTATAATCTATGGATTATTTTTCCCATTACTTGTGATTTTTATGGGAGTTTTTATTAAAAAAATAGAACCTAAAATTTAAAAACAACATCAAACCCTACTTTTTATAACAGAAAAATTTAAACTTTAAAAAATGTTAGAATATTTAAAAATAATACTAAAATCCGAAAAATAGTAAAAATAAAATAAATTAGGATTAATTTAAATAATCCTACATCAATCTTCCAACACCAGTAATTTCAATACTAGCTACGCCTTCAATAGCTTGAACCATTTCTTCAACAGGTTCAGATCCACCTTCACCATCTTCAGTGATGAATTGTAAGATAATAGCAACTAAACCAAAAGCAATTGGCTCTTCAGCAATCTCATGGATTTTAGCAGTTTCTGGCATTGAACTTTCTATAGTAGCTTTAATAGCAGCTAAATCAACATCTGGACTATCAGGCATGATTTTCATAGTAGTTAATACTTCACCCATTCTAATTCCTCCATTTTAAAAATCTATGGTCCTTCAAAGCCACATTCACATTTGTAAGCATGACCAAATGTACGACATTTTTCACATCTTGCGATTTTTGCTCCACAAATAGGACATTCGAATTCAACAAATGTACCAGTTAATGGAATTTCTTGTTTACATGAAATGCATTCTACAGTTTTCATTTTTAATCACCTATTATTTTTGTGTAATCGAAGTTATAATCAGATATATTATCATCTATTAAAGATAACACCCTTTCAGGGTACTTCCCATTCACAACATAACAATTAGTCCCGAACTTTAATAAAAGAGACGGTAACATTACATCAATCGATGACTCTTGAGAATTTAGTAAAGTTTTTGCATCAATATTATCTATGAATGTTGAACCTGGCTCTTTAGGTTCTTGGGTATATATACCATTTACATCTGTTACTATTAAAAGTTTTGCATTTAGAATGTGTGAGATATAAGCTGCAATTGAATCTGAAGTTACATCCCAAGAACATTCAAAAGGATCTTCATTTCTTAAAAAATCTGAAACTACAAAAATTGGTGTAAAACCTTCATCAGAAATATTTTGAACATCTTCAATTGAATATGCTAGTTTTGTAGACTCAATTTTATCATTAACAAGCTTAGCAATTATATCCATACAATCTATAGCAGTCCAGTGATTAACTTCTTGTGAAAAATTAATTTCTAAGTCATATTTACGAATAAGATTTGCAAATTCGCCTCCACCTAAAACTATAAGTGAATTAGTGTTTTTTAGTTTTTTTACTAATTCTATTGCATAATTTGGAAATAAACTCCCACCAATTTTAACAACCTGTTTTATGCTCATAATTACAACCACATTTAATTAAAAATAGCCCCCATTAAATAGATAAAGATCCTATAAAAGTTTTAAATCCCCAGTTATCTTATCAATTATTTCATCCTCATCAGGACCAAGTGCTAAAACTGTAACACTTGATGTAGGTATCTGAGTTCTCCCAGCATCAACTACAAGATAATTAGGAACTTTATTAATATCAGCTAATTTTTTAAGTTCAGTTAATTCATCTAAAGTCTTAACTTTTAAAACAACCTTAGCATAAGCTTCATTTTCCCATTTTTTAATTTTATCAGGTGAAGCTTTCTTATAAGAACCAATAGAACCATGACAACATTGAGCAGCTATCTTTCCTTTACCCATCTTCAAATCTGTTCTAACGATTATAACTTGTTTCATAAAATAACATCCACCTTTCACACTCTCAAATAATATATTTATGAGAGACATAAAAATAATTTTTGATATTAACAGAGCATATATATTTGGGACAAGTTGGGGTAAACTTAATTTTATAAAATTCCTACACTGTAATAATTGATACTTCTACCTAATTGAGCTTTATCCAACACACTAAATTTACATTTTTTTAAGCCTTTGGTAGGGTCTGCAACAAGATAATCCGTACTATTAGCCCCATAAATAAGTACATAATGACCGTAATTATTCTTGTATCCTAAACATGTTGCTGGTTTTGTGTCAATATGTGCGATAACTGGTTTACCCATGCTTAATTGTGCTTTAACACTAGATTTATTACGACTAATCTTATGTAAAGAATATCCTAATTTTTTAGCACCATTTACCATGTCAGAAGGTGATGTACCACTACCAATAATAGTATTAACGGCTTTCGCACATTCCTTTTCAGAAACATAACCAAACAACATCTGAATACCCATAGATAATGAAGTTGGACCACAAGTATACGCATTATCCTGATAATCCATCACCAATGGATTATTTGCTGTTGAATTCAAAGTTACATAATTAGGATAACGACCATGTTTCCTAATAAAAATATTCTGAGCTTCAAACAAACCCATATACTCAGATTTACTTATTTCATGTTTCTTACCAGACATGTCAATCATTGTTATACTAGACAAATATCCTTTATTCTCTTTAATACCTTTTCTTAATTGATTACTTGCTTTACTCATTTCATTTTTACTAAACTTAATCAATTAAACCCCCTCCTTTTAGGTTACGTTCAATTTCACAGTCCTTGTACTTCCACCATATTCAATATCTCCTCCAAACTGATACTTAACAGTGTACTCACCTTTACCGGAACTTATTTTTAATTTAAACACCCCATTAGCATCAGTTTTCATAGAATATGTTTTTGTCCAACCTTTCTCAGTCGTAGTAGTAGTCACAGGAGTCTTTTTAGTCACAGTAGTAGTTTTAGGAGTAGTCTTATAACCTGGGAAATTATTAGCAATTTCACTTGCAGATTTACCCTCTGCAATACCAATACCTGCTTTTAACAAACTACTACGAGGCTTACTCCACCCTTTAAAACTTGATGGACTAAAATTATCATCATGAGCACGAGGAAGAAACTTATCAGTTAACACACGATTATACAAACCAATAACCATTTTAGCATTCCTACTTTTCAAAACAGAGTGATAATGATTAGAATAACATTGCTCTTTTAGTGTACCAGCACAAAGACCACCATACAATGTGAAATATACACCATTCTTTTTCACTTTACCAATATCTGCATAGTGAGTACTTGGACCAATACCCCCAACAGTCACACTATACCCTCTTTTTCTAAGATACTCTGCTATATCATTCATTAATTTTTTATCCTTTGATTTGCTGTTAATATTGTCAGTGTTCATGAATACATGGACACCACTTCCCTCTTTTTTCGCAACAGTTTGTGTACTAGTCACAGTTTTAGTAGTAGTGACAGTAGACTCACCTTTTGTAATACTAATAGAACAAACCTTTTTATCTAATTTCGCTCCATTCTCATCACTCAAGACTGCAGAAATATATTTTCCTTTTTTAACAGTAACATCACTTGCAGAAATACTTGTAGCTTTCTGATTAATACGAGTACCCACTTCAGCATTAGTCAAAGAAATTTTAGTATCACCAGGCAAATGAGGATCAGTTTCTATCTTACCCACTTGAGCACGAATTAAAGAATCATATTCAGGTATCTTTACATACACTTTATCATACAAATTAAATGTTGAATTTTCAGATAATATCTGATTTAAATCCTTTAAATCAACTTCTAAGTCTAACTGAGGATATCTTTTATCAATTAAAGCAACAGCACAATCATTATAAATAGAATACTTGTTCGTATCACTTGTAGACACTGTTCCAATCTTAGGAGTAGTAATAGCTGGTGTAGCGGCATCTGGTCGTGATAAGATTTTCTCATATTCCACACCAGTATTCACATCATCACGAATAAACAATTCACCAGCAAGCTTCTTAAAAGGAGCAGACCAATAAGCAGTTATAGTCTCAACAACAGTAGTACTACCATCAGCATTAGTAACATTCTCTTTTTCCACAATCATAGGAATAGTTTCGCCTTTCTTCACAGCTAAAGCTTTCCAATCACTAATAACTTTCCCTAAATCTTGTCGAGTCATAGTATTCGCTGAATCATCAGTTTTTAAAGATAATACTGGGGCAATACCTCTATAAGTATTTGACTCATCAGTTTCATACTCAATATTTTCAGCATTAAAACTTAAATCAATAACAGTATCATGTTCCACACCAGCATGACTCGGTTGTAAAAAATCAAGATACCTATGAATAACATTAGTTTCAGCATCTTTTTCATACCTAGTTATGAAAATATTACTAGTTTCCTCCTCAATATACCTGAGAAGTTCTAGTTTAGTCATTGTTCCGTTTAAACTGACTTTACCTCTACTACCCATACATGATTCAACAGTTCCTATATTGAAATAATTTCCAAACTCAGATTCCAAAAAAGAAGCATTAATTGTTCTTGTCTCAGCAGTTCCCTGCTGGAATAATTCCACAAAATTTAACTCTACAAGCACTTCTTCAGCTTCAATTTCAACATGATTATTCTCCCAAAAATCATACTTCGAAAAAGAATTAATCACATACAAACAAGAATCATCACCATTAGGAATCCATATTTTATTCCCAATTTTAAAAAGACTTCTTATCTTGTTAATATCATCACCAAGAGGATAAACTAGTTTAATTGATTTTAATTCACCTATTTCAGAAGTCTTTTCAATATCACATTGCTCTGAATCAAGATAATATAATGGTTCTTCTTCTTGATTTAAAACTAATATCGTAAAACTCATAAACTATCTACCACCGTTCATAAAATGAGATTGACTGAATATTAGCAGTATTATTACAATTAAAACGATATTCTCCTTGAATCAAGAACCAATCACTATTAAAATCCACTTTATTCGTAATATCCTCATTTACAAAACTTCCATCTTCTTGAGGAACTAATTTATTCACTGTACGATTTGCACAATCAATACGGATCATATCCCCACTCAATGTAGAATCATTAATAATTAATTTTTGAGAACTATTTTCTTCAACAATAGTTATTGTTGTCCCATTCGCAATTAATATTATTTCCGGATTAACTTTAGCCATACTACTATTCACACCAGTAGCATTGGTTATTACTGCATCAGTACTACGACTATCACCAGAAGGAATTACCAATTTAATTTTACCGGAATAAGTACTGAATTCTACATCTGCATCAATAGCATCTTTCATAATAAACTCCCAAATTCTACCTGGAAAATGACTAAATTCAATAGTATTTAATATAGGTTTATTGAATTTATCCCTATCATTTGAAAAAAGCCTTGATATCCTCTCCATGAACTGACTTGTTTCTACAATATCACAACCAGGCACTACAAAATCAATTTCTAATTCTTTTTGAGATATATTAGACCGATAAGCAGAATTACTATCAGTCCCAGTTATCTCTAAATACTTAACATCAAGATTATGCCCCGCAGGAATTTTAACATCATTAATAAATACATTATAATATCTTAAATCTATACCATTTACCCATGCTTTAATAATACTATCCGTAATCTCAATGTAATGGAATGTTATATGTAGGTTATTTAATTCTATATAGGAGTCGTGAGTGTAATTATTTAAGAATACTATTTCCAATTCGCAGTTTTCTAGTGTTTCGGGGTTAAAATCTTCAAAATCTAACCCCCATAAATCAAATTGCCCTCCAATTTCCAAAGAGCCAGTCGTTTCATTAACAATAATACTACGCTCACCAATTTTTCCTTCTGCAGTTATTAACCTCACCAACACACTCATAGTAGAATCAATATTAACATCAAAATTAACACTAACACCCTGTATAATAGAGTTATCATCAGTTAATAATCCACTTGTGTCAATATCATATGCTCTTACTTGATTAGTTGTTCTAAAACTATTTAATAAACATGCACAATAATCATCTGCAAAAGGCAAACCTTTCACTGGATATGGGAATAAACCAGGTTCTTCTAAAGACATATCCTCTGATAAAATCTCACTTATACACGGATAAGTATATAGGATATTAATTGCACTTGCATCTGCTTCAACATACTCACCAGTAATAAAGATCATAACCGGATAATCCTCACAATATTTAAAAGCGATGGATTTTTCTTCAAAATCATTAATCACAGAGATAGGTTCAGACCATACACTATGGCTAAAATAATCCTCATCAGTCTCTAATCCAGTTGGATTCTCATTAAAAACACCTATACGGTAATTATAATCATAAGCATCATATAATGAACTATTTTCTTCAGAACAACTCAATGACATTACACTACTAACCAAATAATCTTTACCATCACCTAACCTATCAATAACTTTTTCATCAAGAATTAACCTAGCAAAATAAGGTAAAGTTAAATTCTCAGGTCTAACCTTTACAGAGTATACCTTTGTAATAGTTTCAAACAAAGTAGTGAATTCATGATTACCTGTAGTATTACATGTTAAAGTAAAAGTAATTTCATTCACATTTTTCTCAGATAAATCTGGAGAAATAGTATAAACATTACCCGTATTAGTAACAGCATACTCTGATTCAACAAAATCTATTGTGAAATTGTCAGAAAATGTGACAATCACATCTTCACAGCCATTTAAAGGTTCATCTGCTGAAATCGTTACTACTGCTTCAAAAGGTTCAGACTCTTTAACAACATCATCATACATGACATTGACTTCAGCAGTGTTTTCCTGGACTTGCAATATAAGTCTAGATGAACTATCTGATGAGTCTTCTACGAAGTTTAGTGTTTTTGTACCAATTGTAGTGAAATACACTTGAAATGTCACTGATGCAGTTTTCTGATTTAATAACTGAGCATTCCAAGTCAACACATTATTTTTAACACTTACTGACCCCCAACCAGAAATTTTACCATTAAAAACCGTTCCAGCAGGCAATGTAACTGACACACTCGAGTTATAATTCGATAAATTCGATGCAGTAGCTAAATCTAAAGTAATATCAACAGGTTTATTCACATGAGGTTTAAGATTATCTGCAGATGAATTAACTGAAAATTTAACCGCAGAATAAGTAACTTCAACCCAAACATCACTTAAACGAATAATACTAATATTAGTACTAGAATTAGCAGGATAATTTAATTTCAAACCAAAATTATAATCATTTACCTGCTTAGGAGTTAAAGAAGTAGTAAAAGAGGTAACAAAATTCTTTTTACTAGTAGGTACTGCATAACCTTTACTGGATAAATTCTTTGCATTTAATATGGTGATTGTAGGAGCTGCAAAAACACCATATGCTCCACCTACTTTTAATTTATAATGACTATAACCTACACGTATACGAGTAATTTTCGCATAATCTGGAATATTAAAACCGAAGTTCTTAAAGGAAATAGTACTTGGACGAGGCCAAGTCCCAGTTTTACCACCAATATAAGTACTAATACTATTACTTTGACCACATTGACTAACTCCTCCCTCAGATTGTAGATTGTTTAAATTCGACCAAGTACGATAATATTTCTGATTAGCATATTGACCTGATGTTTGAGTAATATTTTGAGCATATTTTTTTACAACAACCATAAATTTATATCCCTCCTTGAGCCGGCGTATAAGTCGCAGTTAATTTAACACCATATAAACGAACTTTACCCATATTTCCACCAGCATTAGCTGGGAAATTCACTTTAACTTTTACTCCATCATTTAATTCAGAAGCAATTGCTCCAGTCATAGTAAATGAATCACTTACCCAACTACTTTTTCCAGGAGCTTTATCTTTATGTGAGTGACTTTGACCAGTTCCAATATCTGAAATAGTAATTGTTGGAGCACCAATTGTAGGATAAGCAGTTGTTCCAGAATATGGTAACTGTGCACTTTTCCATTCAGCTTTTAAACTAGTGACAACAGCATCACCAGGTATAGCGAAAGAGATATCTTGTGTTAATACTGCAGGTCGATTATAAGACCCTGATGCAGTTGCAATATTTGTACATTCAGCATAATTATCAGTACAATTATTATACACATCATTCCATTTACGGTATGGTACACTATCATTTCCACTTGTAGACTTAGTCCCAGCACATACACTTGCAGTCATAGGTGCTAAAATATTAAATATTTGATTAAAACTTACTGGATTATAATAATCATCACCAGCAAATGAGTATGTAGCATCTACACTTTGAACACTACCAGTTACTGTTTTCCTACATTTACCCATATCATCAGTTGTTAAGTCAAAACTAAATGTGTTTCCAGCTCCATTAATCCAAGTAAGTAGTACAGGTTTACTTGATAATACATTTCCATTACTATCTTCAAGAACTGCTCCAATTTGCCAACCGGAATAAATATCTGAGGTTAGGGAAGTTAATACTGGAGTGTCTTTTACCACTTCAACAGTTATATTAGTACTAGTAGATTCACGATATACTCCACTACTTTCAAATACTGCTTTATAAGTATGTGCACCAATAGTGACATTAGAATGGTTGAAACTAGCAATTCCAGAACTATCAGTTACACCAGTCCCAATTACAATATCCTCTTCATAGAATGTGATGTTTTGCTCTGAAATAGGATTACTATTACTATCCAAGAGTACGGCAGATAATTCAATAGGATTAATAACAGACACAGTCGGGGTAGTAGAATACAAGTTAAGTGTTGTTGGATCACTTACTTTGATTGCTTCAGAAACACTTGTACTAAGGTAAGTATCATTTTCTATAGTGTTTATTTCAATTTCTGTTTCCACTGCAGAAGCTAACGTATGATTAAAAATACATTCACCAGCTTCATCAGTAGTTAAATTATGTTCCTCACCATTAATCACCATTTTAAAATCTAATGAAATAGGATTATCGAATTTATTAACTGTTTTAATTGTTAATGGTAATACATCACCAGATTCATAGACTTCTTGAGGATATGTTAAGATAATTGATGGAGTTGCTTTAATGAGATTTAATGTTAATTCATTAGAAACAGAACCTAAGTATTGTACTGGTGTTTCAGGTTCGAATTTAGCAGTAATCTTATTTTCACCAATAGAAAAAGCACTTGTTAATGGTGAAAACATTGCAGTTCCTAGTTGATCTGTTTGTGCAGTAGACACTAACTCATCAAGAGAGTATAAATTCACTGCTTCATCAAGAACAGGATTATTTTCTTCATCTAATAATGTAGTGGTAAATTGGAAAGTATCCAATAAATCACCACTTAAAGAGTCTGCAGCTAATCCCAATGTGGTTGTGTGGAATACATAAATATTAACTTGTGTGGAAGCAGCATCATAAATTAATTCATCATTAGTTGTAACAAGAATTATATGATCTCCTCGAATATTTGATGAATAGTTGAAACTGCATGTTCCATCAACTGTTTCACTAGATCCTAAGAGAGTATTATTTTCATAGAAGTATACATCTACATTTGATATGAATTCTCCAGTTTCTTCTTCTGTGAGTTCAATATTTAAAGTTGTTGACTCATCAGGATTAATACTAAAGTCACCAGTGACTTTTAAAATCACTGGAATTCTATTTAGCATTATCTTGAATATTGGCCATTCAATGTTTTCCACGATTATTTGCTCACCAGTTAATACTGGAGAACAGTTAACCCCTGTAAAATCTTCAGGATTACTGTTGTTATTAACTACGTTTCCTAAAGCTCGTGTTTTTGCAGGATATACGCTATATTTCTTCATGAGAGTACTCCTTTACTCCTTTTTTGTTTTCTTTCAAGTCTTGTTTTTGCTTTTAAATCTGCTAATTGGAATTTAATATTATTAGTTAAAGATTTTATCCAATTTTCATCATTTGTTGTTTCACGGATTAGTTTCATGAGTGTTTGTTCATCGATGCCATCTGGAATGTTCTCTAAATTATGGTTAATGTTGATATTAACATCTCCGGAGAGAACAACATCATCTACAACAGTAGTGTCTTCTTTTTCTATGTTTTTAGTTTCTGGAGAGGATAATTCTGATAAAGTAGTGCTTATTTTTCCAAGTGTTGTGGTTAAAACATCTGCCCTACCACCAGTTCCTGCTGACTGTGAAGGTGTCCAACCATATCCATGCTGGAATCCTGTAGTGTCCATTTTGTGACCTTCCACAACTGCCCAGAAATGACCTATACCATTCCAGGAACCATGTTGTTTATATGCAGATAAACCACAAGTATGTGCAAGAGCAATTAATGCATCAGATCCATCACTACAGTTAGTTTTACCATTCATAAGTGCATTTTGCCAAGATCCATACTTATCACTGTCAAAATAGAAATCGTAATCTATTTGACTGAATAATGATTCTGCAATATTTTTGAAACTACTGAACCCTATGTTAGGTGTTCCATTTTCAAAATCAGAGACTTTAAATGATAATCCAGTTTCATATTTGCCTGCTATAACTGGTCCTTTCATAGTCCAGTCTCTTGTTTTCTGTTTAATATAAGAGACATTATTCGGAACACTATCCATCCACCCAGCACTTTTACCGTTATCTGTGATTCCAAGTACACAATCCACACAACCAGTTTTCATTAAATCCAAAGTATTAACATCTGGACCTTTTGGAGCAATATATTCTACACATTCGTTGAAACAAGGGTTTCTACGAATAGTATTGATACTAATTGTTTGAGGGATAGTTGGATTAAGAATATTTCTTATTTTATTAGATCCGCCACTAGGCCTACCAATGTTTCTTGTTGTTGATGGTGATCCAGAACCTCCACCCGCACCCCAACTTGATGGATTTTGTAATTTCCGATAAAATGTTCCGATTGTTGATGATAATTGAGTGAAATGAGCATTACTGTCAGTTTTTATTTTTTTGGCTGCAGAAACAATGCTATTTTTCATACTGTTCCATGCTTTGACCATCTCTTTGGTAACTTTACTAGTACTGTTCCGCATTTTATTGAGATTAGTAGTTGTAAGTGCAGTAGTTTGCATTAATCCATTTTTTGTGGAGTTGAGAATGTTTATCATGCTTGTGTGAACATGATTAGTCATACGGTTTAATGTGCTTTGTTCATTTAATCCTATTTGACTAAATGATTGTTCATTCAGTGAAACTAATTGATCTAAGTTTGGTTTTATTTCTTCATTGATTTTACTGTATTGTCCTGGTAATTCAGAATCAGGTGTGACTTCAGAGCTTACTTCAGCAGTTTGCATAGGTTGAGCAATATCTGGAAGGTTATTTGTTGGTAAATTAATAATATTTGAAAGAGCATCTCCAATATTTTGCCTATTAAACCCATCAAGCAAACCAGTTGCAACATTATCTGCTGCTTTAACCGCATCATTCTTAGTATCATCAATACCCTTAATCATATCAACAAACTCTTTAACAGTCTTATTTTGAATAATACCTGGAGAATGAATACCCAAAGCACCTAAAAAACCATTAATTAAATCAGATGCTACTTGTTTCGCTTTATTGACTAATGCAGTTCCGGCCTGAACAATACGGGTACCAATGTTTAAGAATTCAGTATAAACTTTTCCAGGTAATTGTGCAATAGATGAAATTACACCAGTAACTACTCCTTGAGCTTTATTTTTTGCCTTACTAATCCATGAAGCAGCACCACTAGCAATTCTTGAAGCAGTACTAAGAATATATGCTCCAACTCTTCCAGGAAGTTGCCTAATAAATGAAATTACACCATTCAGAAAACCTCTACCTGCACCTAAAGCTTTATTAATCAAACTTGCAGCCCATGAAGTCACAATTGAAATAATTAAAGATAAAATTGAACTAAACAAACCACTAATAGTTTGCCAAATAGTACCCAATAATTGAGGTAAAGTAATTTGACCATTCATAAACTGCTGGAAAGCAACAACAAGCACCATTACACAATTCCATACTGACTGAATAACTCCCATAAGGAACTGCCATGCAGGGCCAAATACCCCCATAATAAATTCACCAACTGGACCTAAATAAGTCATTAAATTCATAAATCCAATAGTTAAAGCAGCCACAGGACTTTCACCATTACCTGATAATAAACCCATAAACCAAGATATAACTGGTCCAAACACGGATTGGAAAAAATCAACTACAGGTTGCATTGCAGCTATAAGAGCATTCCATGCTGCAACCAAACCTCCATAAATCCATTGACCTAAAGATTGTAATTGCTCCCATAGCCAGTTAATAGCATTTCTTACCTGTTCACAGTTATTATATAAGTAAATCATAACTGCCACTAATGCTACAATTGCAGCAATGACTAAGTAAATTGGATTAATACTCATAACAAAATTTAAAGCTGTTTGTGCTGCAGTTGCTAATGTTGTTGCAGCAGTTTGTGCACCAGTAGCAATTGTTGATGCAACCATTGATAATTTATTTGACACCCAACCAGCAGCACCTTTTACTGCATCTGCACCAGCAGTTAGTGCAGATTTACCGGCGGTTGCTAAACTAACAGCCGCATTTTTTGCAGAAGTTCCTAAAGAAACAAACTTCCCTTTAACACTATCAATAGCCCCAGAACCAATTGAAGATATTTTACTTTTAATGTCACTAAGCTTGCCTGGAATGCTTGTAATAGTGGTTTTTAGAGAGTTGAATTTCTCTTTGATGGTGGCTATTTTCCCAGCTTCACCGCCCCAACCAGTTAGTTTATTTTTTAAAGTACTAAATTTACCTGAAAGACTATCAACAACATTTAATATTGGAGCTAATTCTGGAGCAATTGTTGCAAATCCACTAAATGCACCACTAACACCAATAATTGCTTGAGCTAACCATGGACATTTATCAGATAATTCAAGAAAACCACTTGCAGCTTTGTCAATGTATGGTAAAAATTGTTCACCAATTTTTCTACCTCCTGCAGTAAATTCTTTTTTTACTAATTGAAGTTTGCCTGTTGTAGTGTCCATCATTCCGTTCATATCTCCAGCTTTTGCCATGTATTCATCTAATGCTTTTTGATATCCTTCGACATCATCAGCTGCGCCACTCCAACCTAGTTCCTCTAATTTTTCTTTTGTAACACCAAAGTTAGACTTTAATACATCAAATTCGCCATTTAAACCACTACCTGCAGCTTGCATTAAGGTCATAGCTTCATTAGAATCTTTACCCATGAGGATAGCTCTTTGACCAATGTCATTAACTGTAGTTGAGAATGATTTTAATTGATCATTACTCATTCCAGTAGCCATTTTAATAGTGTTCATTGATTGGCCCAAATCATTCAAACTAACTAGACTATTGTTAGTCATATTGTCCAGATAACCTACAAACTCTTTTGCAGCATTTGCCGAACCCATTGTCGCACTTGTAAGACTAGTCATTTGTTCCCTAGTCATTGCTAAACCAATAGTTAAATCAGAGATTCCTGCCATACCTAATGCACCAACAGCAGAACTAATCATCCCCCCCATTCCACTAAAACTATCCGCTAAACTTCTAACCTTACTTTTAATACTATCAACTGCACTACCAAATTTGGTTTTGACAGTTGTTGCAGCATTATTTGCTTTTGCTTTAACAATATCCCATGAATTAGCTAATGCTCCTTTAATTTTTGTGCTTAAGCTACTTACTTGTGTGCCAGTAGATTGTGTTTTTCCACTTATTTCAGATAATGAGAGTAATGCTTTCTTTTCTGCTGCAGATAATTGATTAAAAGAAGATTGTCCAGTAGTTCCGATTTGGCGAATATGATTTGTTGCTGAATTTAAATTTTGTTGGAATCTAGTAAATTCCGCAATTGCTTTTTTTTCGGAAGCAGATAATTGATTGAATGCTTGGACTCCACCAGTTCCAATATTTTTTATTTTTTCTTTAGCAGAATCCACTGTTTTTTTTGTTTTATCCAATGAATTTACAAATTTATTAGTGGCCTGTGATGATTGATTGAAAGTGTTTTTAGCTGCAGGACCTATTTTTTCAACAGAATCCTGTACTTTACGAGTAGTATTAGTCGCACGATCTTCAGCTTTAATTATTATATCTATAATATGTTGACTAACCATTTTTGTAAACTCACATTTTTACTTCATTCATTTGTTTGTATAAATTCAATCTGCCTTCTGCTAAGAACAATACTTGAGGTATGGTTAGATTTTGTTGGTTTTGAGCTAAATGATACCCACAATAATCTAACCATATTATATTTTCCCCTTCATTTGTTCTCAGGAAATGATTCCACTTCTTTTTGAGTATTGCGTATATCTGAAATACCACTAATTCTTAATACCTCATCATAGATTTCATTAAATACATCAGTTGGAAGTTTTAATATGTCCTCATCATCCCATTCTTCCATATTTTTTTCATTATTAATGGAGATATTAATGGTTTTTACTTTTGCTTTATGATCTGCTTTAGTTGCTTTTAGAACATTTATTGTTCCGTTAGTTTCTGATGTGGTCCTTCCTCTTGAACCACGTTCATTAGTGTTAAATGTTCCAACAGCTGCTGCTTCTATTTCGTTAATTTCATTCCATTCTCCTTGTGATAATGGTCTGAGATAGATTTCACCATCTGCTGATATTAGTTCACATTTTTCTATTTTGTTAATTCCCCTTAAAATTGCATCTTTTGTTAAAATACCCATTATATTGCCTCCTTAAAAAAAAATTTGTTTATATATCTAAAAAGTTAAATAAAATGCTTTCATTCTGTACTGGGGGTTATCTCCCCCACATCAGTGATAAGTTTACAGTACATGTCAGTTGTTACTTTAGTTCCATCATTTTTAGTTGCTTCACCAGAACCTAAAGATGAAAGATTAAAAGTAGTTTCAATTTCATCAGATTCACTGGCTTCATACTCAACATTAACAAGACAATCTGGGAAGAACATTTCTAATCTTTCATTAGTATTTTCACAAATGCTAATGATTAATTTTATACTTAACTTTGAAACAAGACAATTAGATGGAGTATCTGTATTATCTCCGTGTTCTGCTTTTTTAATGAAGTCTAATGTTGATGATCTTAAGGTTGAAACAATACTTTGAGTTAATTCTCTTTTTTGAGCTTGAGGTTTTGCTTGAGGGAACCTTGAACCTAACCCACTTACGTTATCTTGATTTATATTGTTTTTTCCTTCGAAAGTGAAGTTGGAGCAAACACCTGGGGGAGTATTTCCATCTAATTCTACTAATACATCGTAAAACATTATAGGAATTGCCCCTTCGACCTCCCTAACATCATATGTTGCTTGATCTATTTTTTGAATTTCTTGGTTTTGGTAGACCCATTCTTCGCTCATGGTCATTGCTTCGTCAGATACCTCTAATTTTAAGCTATCAAGAAGTAATCCTTTAATTCTTTTTTCAAATTCATCGAATGTGCATACTCCTTGAAAACTGTGAAGGTCACTTGATTCACTACCCCAAAATTCATGAACATTTGCTCCACCTTCTTCAGCTGGAGTGAATGCATATTGGTCAAGGAATGCTTTTAGTGTGTGACCTATTCTTTTGAGATCTACTTTTCCCTCAATACTTCCAGTTGGTTTTGCACCTCCTGGCCTTGCGAATTGATTCATTCTTGAACCATCCCCAAATGTGATTGCCTCATCGTTTAGTTTGAATGAGCCTTTACTTACTTTTTTATGCCAATCTGGAGTTATCCCTTCTGTAGGTATGTCTTCTCCATAATTGGTTTCTTCTTTTAATCCAAATACTCTTAATACCATTGTTTAATCACCATTATTTTTAATTAGTATTCCTGTTAATATAGTTTAACAGCAATTAATCCAGTCAATAATAAACTCAAAATCAAGAATAATTCCTGCAACAGGAGTTTTTTGTGTTTTACCCTCAACATCAATTTCCCCAACTGGATATAATGTGTTGAATTTCACATTTTTAATAATCCTATCATTGAATTTAGCATATTGAATTTTACGATAGTTCTTTTTAATACTTTTAGCCACTTTTGTAGCTAATTCTCTTGCTTTTTTTTCAGCAATTCGTGGATCTTTATCCCATTCCACGCATACAAATTCTATTGTAGAATTTACAAGTAAGGATTGGCTTAAGTTATCATCACCTTTGCGTGTTGTTGGATGTTGTACTATCCATATTGCTGGCTCATCCACACCATATTCATTATTATATACTGAGATAATAGTTTTAACATGATTTAACAATCCATCAGAGGATTCTTTTTCATGAATAAGGCATGCCTCAATTATTTCTAATACTTTTTCCACCATTTCATCAAGCGACCTCTTCATTGTAACACCTCATGTGCAGCTTTTATGAAGTAGCCTTCAAGTTTATCTTCAGTTTGAGCTATGCTTTTTTCCACGAATTTTTGAGGTTTTTGTCCTTTAACCATTTTAACAAAAACAGTTTTACCCCCAATTTGAAATGCTAATGGTTTCCCAATACTTTTACTGTAGATTGGAGTATTATGTGGTCCATAGATACCTGTACCATCATTTACAAAAGAAGCATATTTTGCAGGTGTGCGTATTTCTATTTCTTCTCCACTTGTTTTACTGAAAAACCAGCCTTTCAAATAGCCTGTATCTACTGGACTGTTTATTTTTAATTGTCTTAACATTCCTTGTCCAGTATAGTTTAGTCCTTTTTTGATGATTTTAGGAACTTCTTCAGTAAGATTTGGCATTTTTGAAGTATCTACTTTGATTTGTACTTTAACCATTATTTTAGTCTCCAGTTATTGCAAAAAAGTCTATTTTATCACTTTTATTACTGTAGTCTATACAGTATGGTTCTAAATCTGCTTTTAAGTCATTTGTGAATACATCTGAGGATGAAACATGTATTTTCCAGTCTGTGACTTTTGTTCTAGGAGTGTCTCTGCGTTCAATAGCTAATGCTATCATATTTGCAGTTAGTCTTAAGCAGATGTTGCATACGGCTTCCATATTTTTAGCATTTGTGAAATCGTTATGAGTGTATGATTTAATTAAAGATACGCTTTGTAAAATCCACTTTTCGATGATTTCATCTAATTTAATAGACTCGTCATCATTTAAATTTAAATGCTTAGGGTTAATCCCAGTAAAAGTTTTAACTTCATCTACAGTAATCCACATTAAAAATCACACCTTCAATAAAAAAAATAAAAAAGAGCAATTAACTCTTTTTTTAAGCTGAAGTCAAACTAATAGTGAAACTAGTAGCCTCACTAGAAACAGTTATACTCTCAGTTTTAGTAGTAAAACCATCAGCAGACACAGTAACTTGATAGTCACCATCAGCTAATTTAAAAGAACAACCTCCAGCAGAACCAGTAGTTTTAGTATCACTACCAATTTTAACACTTGCCCCACTTACTGGATTGGATCCATCATTTACAGAAATAGAAACATTCCTAGTTACGGGAGTTTCATCATCACTTAATAACTTTTTAAGATAATTCCATCTTTTACGAGGACTATTCCTAATAGAATAAGGCAAATCCTCAAAATTTGGTATAACTGCCATATATATCATCCTTATATTCTAGCAGCATCAGGCATTTCAGCTAATTCATCAAGAGTAACTTTCGCAGTAACAGAAGGTAACCCTTTGAATACAGTAGTATTACCTGCTCTTAAACGGTAATAATAATCAGTTCTTTCATGTTTTGGAATCCTATCTGGTTCTATACCTAAATTTTTCCAAATACCATACATGAGGTATTTAGGATTAGTTAACATGCAATGACCCATATTGAAATATTGTCTCATGTCTTCAACATCAAAACTTTGACAGTTAACAATAGGGATGTTTTTATAGGATAATGGGTATGCAAAACCAGTTTGAGTAGCATCTCCTAACGGAGTTCCACGAGCAGCTAAATAATTTCTATAAGCATCTTCCACTTCAAAAGGAACATAAAATTTTAATTGATTTCTTTGTCTTAATCTAAGAGGCATTGCATAAATCATTGCATCGAACATGTCAAGAATAGTTCCAGTAGTAGGTGCAAAATCAGCTTTACCTTCTCCAGTTTGGTCATGTGCATCTGAAGATTGTAATTGTTGATTTGCTTGTTTTAACCAACCATCATGATTAACTAAGAATTTAGTTAATTTTTTCTTATCTTCACTATCACCAGATTGATCGGTTAATGTAGAATCTGCGAATAAATTCCACACTTCCAAGTCCTCTCCAGTCCTTTCACCCATCATAGTAAGTAAAGTTTGTTCAAATTGTTCTTTTTCAATATTATCATCTTTCTCGTCATCTTGAATACTGCACATTGCTTTTAATTTTGTAGTTTTCAAAACACTTACATCAAAATCAACATCAGCAGGATTTAAATTAACATTAGTATTACCTTCAGAGTCATATCCTGGTTGTAATACTCTACCGTTGATTCCTGTTTGAACATATTCTTTTTCAAAACTGGATAATATATCGAAGGTTGCATCTTTAAGAATTGATTGATTTAATGTGGCATGTCTGAGGAATTGTCCTAATTGTTGTGGAGTTAATAAGGCTTTTCCAGTTTCCATGTCAGTTCTCATAGATTTAAAAACAGCTTTTTCCATTGGATTAACAATTTGATTTAATATTTCTTGATTATTAAACACCATGTGTTTCACCTTTAATTATTTTTTAGGTCTACCGTTAATGGTTCTACCCATAATGCCCATTACAATAGCCTTATCTGATTTTAAAGCAGGTTGTTCTCCATTATGTTGAGGTAATACTCTACTATCTCCTTTAGTTGCAGGTTTTTGAGTACCTTCTTCCTCTTCCTCTTCTTCATTCTCTTCAGGTGGTTTTTCCTCTCCTTCAGAAGAGGTAGGTTTATTCTCCTCATTTCCTCCTTTTTCATCATCTTCTTTATTTTTAGAAGATGATTTAGAGTTACATTCTGACTTGAAACTTGGATCTTTCAAAGCTTCAACAATACAATTATTAACTGTATCTTGAACTAACCCTTTAAATTCATCAGATTTAAATACAGAAGTGATTTCTTCTTTGAATGCATTTAAATCTTCTTTAAGTGCATATTCTGGTTCTTTTCCACCGAGAATATTCATTATTGCATTTAATTTAGATTGTGCTTTTTTGTCTTCAGACATATTTTCACCATTAGTAATTTTACAAAATTTATTATCTTGCTGACAAGGCTTATACACAAGACTCACCAACGCAGGAACAGGATCCTTAAGATTTTTAATTAATCCCCCACCACTAGCTTTTAAAGCTGCTTTAATCCCTTCAGCTTGTTGTCGTGGAAATATTGATGGACTATATCCATTAATTAATCCTTCATTTACATGCTGAATTGCAGTAGGATTAGTTATTTTGGAGGTTAACATCCATGTTCCAGCAGGATAAGTATGTATGGTGCCATCATTCCAAACGTAATCTGTAGGTTCAGTTAATAAAAAAGATTCCAAGGCATTGCCAATTAATTCATTTTTATCAGCAGACTTTTGACTGCGAATAGTATGATGTTTGTCAACAAATCCATAATCATCAAATTCTTCTTTGAAAGCTTTGATTTCTTCAGTAGTGAAAAGTTTCTCACCACGATTATAATCACAATCTGGACGATTAGGTATCATAACAGGCGCAGTTAGGATTATGGAATTATCACTTTTGATTACTACTTGCTCTTGCAATTGTAATCACCTCAAAAAAAATATAAAAAAACATTATTTTATAATACAGGTACAGTTCATAAGACTTCTTTTTTTTATAAGGAGAAAACCCCTCAATCCCTCTTTTTTTATCAATTATCTTTTAAAAAAATAATGATGAATGGTTGGTGGTGAACTATTTTTTAAATTTTATCCTATGACTTTTTTTATAAACAAAAAAAATAGAACAAAAAAAGAGAAATGAGGTTCTCCTTCAATATAACCTTATCATTAATAAAAATCACGAAAACAGAAAAAAAATAATAATAGATGTGATGGGATTTGAACCCATGCAGCCACTAAAGACAGAGAATCCTAAATCCTCCTCCTTTGACCATACTCAGACACACATCTAAAAAAAAATAAAATATAAGAAGAATTAAACAAGATAAGCCAAATAAGCGGCTAACAACGAAGCCCCATACTTATCATAAATTATTCTTTTCTTATTAAAATCCGGAAGTTTAATACTAGAGTCATCCTTATGAATAACATCATCACGATACTCATATTTAGGAAAAGGTTTCACTTCAGAAGGTAATTCCACATCAAAAAGTAAATCTATAAAAGTAAAATCTTCATAGTGACTCTTCATTTCATAATACTTAGCTAATGACTCCTCAACAATTATTCCTTCGAATTCATGATGGCAATCTAACCATTCAATAATGATACTGTTACGT
Organism: Methanobrevibacter sp.; assembly: GCF_051877095.1. GTDB lineage: Archaea > Methanobacteriota > Methanobacteria > Methanobacteriales > Methanobacteriaceae > Methanocatella. The sequence goes on from NZ_JBJEIO010000004.1 coordinate 65,925, forward strand.
GCTTTAATTGGATTTTTAGCTAATTTACATTTTGCATCCAATCTTTGGTCCATTTCCTGCATGGTTTCTAGGAGATTTTTAGATTTTAAGAAGTCATCACGTTCATCTTGCTTATTATACTCTTTAAATGAAATTTCAGGCACATAATCTTCCAAATGAATTAACTCATCCATATGATCCCATATGAACTGTGAGTCAAATTGTAATACTTTCATTCTTCCACTTCCTTCCAAATGAATAAATCCCAATGACCGGTAGCCTCACAATACTCACGGACAATACGATCTTCCGCTTCATCCCAAGTCTCACCCGGACCAATCCAAGGATCACCCCGACCAAAAATATACCAATTACCAGATTCTCTCTGATGCTTTTGATACATTTGCTTCCAAATATCCCTATACTTTTTATTTTCATCAAATTCCAGAAAAGAAAATAACCATCGAGGAGATAAAACAGATGTATTATTAATTATTTCCTCAGAATGATTTAATAAATAAGGAATATTTATTAAAATAGCTCTTTTCATTAATATCCCACCACTCTTAATTTAATTGGAGTTAACATTTCACCATTAGCTCCTTTGACTTTTCTACCACCAAATTTAACAACTTCAACTTTACATTTTTTAAGTAAAAATTCCATTTCATTAGCATAATATTCACCAAAACCTGGTGAATCAGGATTTAATATTTGTCCTTTTTTAATTGGAGCCAAATATGCTCCTTTAGTTCCTGTAGGAGCTTCAATTTCAATTAAATATTTCATTTCTTTAGCATTAGTTTTACTAAACCATAACGCACCATCCTTTGAAATAGCTGTCGAACGGAAATTAGGGAATTCAATAATATCCCCAACAACAGTAGAGGCTAAATTATGATTCTCCTGAACTCTCCACAAAGTCATACCCTGCTTTAATTGATTATTCAAAATATCATCCAACACAGGCACATCATGAGCAATACTCCTAGCAAGTTCTTTCGCTTTTGATTTTAATGGTTTACCCTTATCATTTTTAATTTCATTATAATAATATTCATAATATTTTAAGGAGTTATCTTTTTCATAGGCTTTTGCCATGTCATAAATCCATTTTTCGAATTTTTTGACATCACGACCACAATCTACTTCAAAGTTAGTGAATGCTTTATAATCTGCTCCTAACCATCTATCAGCTACTATTTGCTCCCTAATAGTCATGTCCCTTGCATCTTTAGTGAAGTAATCTTCGATTTTACCATCACTTGGTAGTAAACCATCATCAGTGGTGCCTCTAAATTTCTTGAAATTTTTAGGATTTTCGTCTAAAGGAATATCTGATTTATAGTTACTTAAAGGAGATTCTAAAACACTTTTATCTAGTTTTAATTTTGTTTTTAATTGTTTATATAATTTTTTAAAGTTTAGATTTTCCTCATAACCTAAACCTCCACCGTGGGTTCTAACAGAATTCAAGTAGGCAAAATGATCTTTTGCTTGTAAAAATTCCATTTGTTTTAATTCTTTGGAGGTTAATTTTTCACCAATTAATTCTCTTTTTTCTAGAGAATATAATTCATTTGCTTCTTTTTTAGTTAATTTAAACTCAGTAGCCTGTTTATATAGATTATCAGTGATATAAGTTGGGCGCTTAGTAGTGAATTTTAAATCAATGGATAATTCTGGGAGATTCCAGTCTTTTTCATATTTATGGTATAAATTAATGTATTTTTTAGAATAATAGTTATCTAAACCATTTTCAATTAATTCTTTATGCAATTTATTGAGTTCTACTTTATCACGTAAAGCCCAATAGTACTCGTGTTCAGCATCTGATAATGCATGAGTGTTTTCTTTTGCTTGTTTGTAAACTTCTTTTTCTTCAGGAGTTAATTTAAATGAATTTTTCTCTTTAAATAATCCTTCTTTTTTAATTTGGATTGGTTTTACTTCAATAGTTTTTAATGGCACCCAATCTTCAAACTGTTTAAATAATTTTTCATATCTTACTCCCTCCGCACCATGTATTGCAAAATAATCAGTGGGATCTCCTCCTTCAAGTAAGATTTTATTCCACATGTCATTGAATTCTTTTCTATCAGCTAAGTCTTCCAAGTCCCTTCTATCGAGGAATTTTAATCCCCCTTCCGTTTCATCCTGAACCATCAACTCTTTTAATCTGACCTCTTCAGCTTCTGTTAAAGCATACTTATCATAATCTTTATGTTTAATTGGAGCAGAATATCTTTTAACACCAATTAAATCATCATAACTTCTTTTTTCTACTTTTAATTCCTTTTTACTTATTGTTTTAATGGTTTTTGGATTTACTTCCGTGTGCATTACTCTTTTTACTTTTAATCCTTTGATATTTGAAGTATATTCAAGTATTGCATCCCCTAATTCTTTATTGTGTTTGTCTAAAAATTCATTTGAAACCCGTTTTTCAAATTCTTTTTGAGCAGATTGTCTTTTAACAGGATCCTTAATTTTATTAATTTTATTTAATGCATCATCATATTCTTTGTTTAATTTTTTTAATTGTTTTTCTTCTAATTTATGAACATCCTTAGCTATTTTATTAATTTCTTCGGAAGTGAATTTACGTTCATTTTTTATGAACCATGATTCTTTTCTTGATATATTTATTCCTACACGTTCATTTTTTGATTTTAGGAATTCAGAGAAATCTCCTGAAGAGGTTGGTCTAAAACCTTCATCAGTGTGGTAGTGTATTGTACTATACTTTCCGTTAGGTTTAAGCATTAATATGTTATTGTTATTACCATGAAATTCTTTAGTAAGAAATTTTCCTGTTTTTTCATTGAATATTACACCATATTCTATATCTGATCCACTTCTACGTTTAGTGTATCTTTGAATAGTTTCCATTCCTTTTTCAGATATTCCAAAATCGGATAAATTTTCATTAGGGATTGAGAATTTAGAATTAATTAGCTTAGGATTAATAATATTTAAGTCAAAAGAGGATGATTGTTTAGGTATTGCTGAGATTTCTTCTTGTAATTGTGTTATTAGTTCGTCTTGGTTCCAGTAGTCTAATGTTGTTATTAAGTCATCTTCTCTGAATTGTGCCATTCCTGGTGGGGCTATGTATCCGTAGGGCATGATAAATGGCAATGCTGAACATCTGCAATTAATAACTTCTTTGGCAGAACCGTTCATGTCTCCTGGATATCTTAAACCATTACTGAATAGTCCTCCCATAGGTATTATTTCACCATCGAGGTGCATGTGAGTGTCACGTGTTCTGGTGTCGTTTGCTGCGCTCCATTCAATATATTCTACCCCCATGTCATCGTAACCTTGAATAAGGCCTAAACTATGACTGTTATGTATTTCTGTTCTTGCAATACGTGCTGATTCCCAGGTTTCTAGTTGGTTGAAACGATTGTTTATGTCATGACCTACTTTTTTACTTCCCCATCCTTCTTCGTATCCTTTTGTGATAATATCATTAATATCAGTATCAACACGTGATAATGTTTTTTCGGATAATTTGTAGGTTCTGGAAGCGAGGTTGTTATGTGCTATTTCACTAGTTCCAAATAGTTTATCTTTGCTGATTGTTGATGAAACTATATCGTTAATGTCTGATTTTAAAACTGTGAATTGGTGATTAATCACATTCCCTTTTCTTGTAAAATTTATTGTTCTTTCAACAATTCTTTTGCCGCTTGCACGTGATTTGTCAAATTCACGGATTTTATACTTTAATAATGTTTCATAATACTGCTTATGGTGTTCATGAATAGGGGCAAGTATTAAGTCCATATGTGCTTGAAACATTACATTAGAATCATAATGTTCAGTTAAATTTCGTATTACTTCCTGTTTTATTTCATGAAATATTTGTGATACTTCTTTTTTTAACTGATTTTCGTAATAAATTGAGAGTAAGTGTTCTACTTTACTATAAGCTAATTCTGTCTTCAGTTTTGGTATGGTTGTCAGTTGTTTCTCTGTTAAGGTCATTTGTATCATTCCAGAGAGCATCATTTAAGGTGGATATGATGGTTTGTTCTTCAAGGCTGGTGTTCTGTTCTACGGTGTCCCATAATTTTTTTAATGGTTGATTGTTTAAGTAATATTCATCTAAGTATGGATTATCTTCAGGTATTGTTAATCCGAATTGATCACCAAAATTATTAATGAGGTCTCTTGGTGTCATACCTGCACGGGCAAATAAGAATTCTGCTAGTGCCATGTCATTACGATAATCTTTAGGATCTAAATCAGATGATTTATACTCCCATGAAGTAATACCTAATTCGTTACGAGCTATTAGATTAATTAGTTCTTCAGCTTCTTTTTTAATTGGTGCTACTGTAGAATATTTGTAACTATTGTCTGTGAATTGTCCATTAGTACCGTTTAATTTTCCAGCATCATAAATTCCAATTCTTGAGGGATCTACTTTATGTGCATGTATGATTTCATCTCTTTCATCTTTTAAGAATACTCTGAAACTTCCTTCTTCATTTTGAATACTTAATGGTTGGATATTCACATCTACTTTTCCTTCATCTGATTCTGTTGGAATTGTGATACAAATAGCACTATGAGGATTTTTAATAACTTGTTTAATTTGTTGACTGATTTTATACCTCATTGTTTGGGTTTCATCATAATTCGGGTTAGGTAGTCGTTTACCATTTTCATCTTTTTCTTCAAGGAATGGTTCTTCAGAGTAATCCATGAAATCTCCAGTTACTGTGACTGCAAAAGCAGGCATTCCATAATTTTTAAAAAAAGTATTGTTATATCTTTTAGCTGATAATATACCTTGAATGCTTAATAATGACCCTATTATTGGAGGTCTTCCATAATATGATGTTTTTGGAGCATATTCATAAGTCCATAATAACTCATTGGCTCTTTCTGTTGGTGATAAACTATTATATGGATACCATTCTCCAGTATCTGCATGAACATCCATTAATTCTCCATTTTCATTATAATTTTTACCATATAATACGAACCATACTTCTTTTCCCTGTTCATTAATGTGTTTAACACGTTTTTCATCACTATGTCTACGTAATGTATGAGCTTGAATATGGCATAATCTACGAGGTGCTGAGTCACTAGTACCCCAACGTGTTAGTTCTATTGCACCATACCCAATACTTCGACGGTCATATAATGTTCTGTAAATAACTGTGTTGATTGATGGTTCACATCCGCGAAGAAAATTCATAAACAGCTCATATTCTTTTTGATTTTCCATTTTTCCTTCAACAGGTACCAGAGTATATGATATCCCAGCAGCATCTCCAGCTACTGCATCAACACAAGCTGCATGATAACTATTAAAATCTAATAAATCAACTAATTCACTTGGATTATAACGTGGTTCTACAACTTGAATTCCTACTTGCCATGGTTTATCAGGTACTTGTTTACTTCCTGTTGAAGGATCAACATCTGCTTTCAGGGCATAATTAGTTAATATTCTAGAATCAACTAGATTTTCATATTCTCCATTTTCATCTACTGTTATGATATATGATTCGCTTTTTCTTGTCATAATTATACTGCTCCCAAAAAAAATTTTATAGGTTTACTTTTGCTTTTGGTTTACGCCAATGTCTGGCACTACCTGTGCAAGCATCAGCTATATCATCCTCTTTTCCTTCTTGACCTGTAAATGATACTAAATGATTTATTACATCCATGTTCCACGGAGCTTTAACAAACCACACATGGCCGTCTTCAGCTAAAGCTTCAAGGTCAAAACTACGAATATTCTTTTTATATCTGACTTTATCCCCACGAATATTATACTGTTTAAAATAAGGATCTTTACGGAACTTATTAATCAATATTTTACTAGCACTTCCAGGCTCTTGCTCAATTCTGATTAATACACGAGGAGAATCACGTTTTGCTGTTTGTTTAAATTTTCGTAAAACTTGATTTGCAGTGAATTTCCCAGTTACAAGATCAATAAATATTAAATCCTCACCAGTCCAAGCGGTTCTCATTCCTGCTGTTGCATCTCCTTTTTTACCACTTGCTCCAAAATCCCAATACCTCAATTGTGGAGCATCAAATGGGACATCATTTATGTCTATGAGATTGTAAATTTGTTGGGTATTTTCATCCATGAACCATTCCCGTTTGAAAATATTTCCTTCACGTTCTATTGGTGCACCTTGATAAATTGCATTAAAAAGATATGAGCCAATGTCTCTTTTTTCACTCATTAACCAATCATAATCTCTTTGATATGGCCATAATGTCTCACCTTTACGACGACCCAATAAATCAGTAGTAGGATCTTCACAGATTGCAGGAATATTCAAATCAACCCACACATCTTGAGGTATTGTTCCCCCATTACGCAAAATAGAATAAGCTTCAATTGCAGGAATACTTGGTGATGTTTCTTTAATAATCCCATGTAAATCATTAACATGTAATCTTTGAGCAATAACACATACTATAGGTGGCCGGCCATTGGTTCTACGTTCTAATCTTGAACGTGCAACTCCACCCCACCATTCACGGAGTTTTTGTTGTTTTACTTCACTTTCAGCATCCGCAACATTTTTAATAGGGTCATCAATAATGAATAATCCTGCACCAAAGCCCATAATGGACCCTGCTGCACCTACAGCTAACATTTGCCCACGATAAGGAGCAGCAATATTAAACTTATTCTTTGCACGTGAATCAGTAGCTAAATGAATAGGATATGGAGACAAGTAATTATAGTGATTGATAATATCTTTTACCTGGCCTCCAAATTCACTAGCTAATCCTTGACTATACGCTGAAAGTATGATTTTATCATTTGGATAATGAGATAAGAAATATGATGCAAAATTACGGCTGATCAATGTAGATTTCCCATGCCTAGAAGGCACACTTAATAGTATTCTACTAACTTTCCCATCAATAGCATAATCTAACAATTCCATAATAAGCATATCAAAGTCACGTGGCCTCCATAAACCATTATTAACAAGAACACTCCACGCACCTAAATTTAATTCATGCTTTTTACTGGACCTTTTTATTCTCTCATCAACAGTTTCAGCTATCATTGTCTTTTATCCACTAAATCCCATAGAATATTATTCCAGAACTCCCGGGTCTCTCCTTCTTCATGAGTAGGATTATTATCTACAGGCAAATACTGTTCATCATTACTCTCGTTTTCATCAATTAAACCTAAACGTTCAATAATTCGGTGCCAAATACTATTTTTCGTTTCTTCATTTTTCGCAATTTGATAATCATTTTTACTCATTCCCACTTCTTGTTCCTTAAATAACCTCTCATTGCGTTCATCTAACTTATCAATAGTCTTGAAATCTTTAATAGTATCTTCAAGAATTCTTTTTTCAAAGATTAATCTAGCACTTTCTCTGAGAGGACTTTTCATTTCATCAGCATAACTCTTAGCTGCTTTTTCCCATTTCCACCTTTTGAACCATTTTGACTGAATAGTTTTGTAAACTGGAATAGTTTTATGTTTCCATTCGATTGTACCTTCTTCAGTGCTTTTTTGTAGCCATTCGTGGAAATCAGTTAAGTTTTTTTCATTGAATACATCTTCAAATTTGAATTTACAGTACAGAACTTTTGCATCGTGTGCATATTCTGATTCATCGCCTTTTGAATCTGCTAATAATCTTTTCCACATAATTATCGAAGGGTACATTTAAAAAAAATTAAAAAAAATAAGATTCTATTCTTTTAGATGATTTTGATTAGTTCAGTTACTAAGAATACAAATAATCCACCAAACAGCGCGATTAATATACTAGTTAACCATTTTAAGATTGTGAATGTGTTGTTTAATTCTGCAATTTCAATTGCCAAACGGTCCTGTGTGTTGTCCAATTTCTTTAATGTTTCGTCTAATTTGTCTGTTTCAATGAAAACTGTTTTAATTTTCTCTTCATTTCTAGCTACTCTTTTTTCCAGGTTGATAAATTGCTCTCCATGCACACATTCATGAGTATGAGTATCTTGCACCATAAGAATCACTTTTTGACCATTTTATAAAATTATTCTTCTAGATCATATTCTCCAGTAGAATCCATATCATCATCTTCACAGTTGCATGAATCTCTTAATTCTTCAAGCATCATTTGTTCAGCTACTTCAACTCTTTTGTTTTCTGTATTTTGAGCTACAAAATAAGCTGCTAAATATATTATTATTGGAATTATTCCCGCATATTCTACTGGCAGTATTTCAGTTAATCCGTCTTTTCCTATATATAAGATGAATGTTGCTAAGAATGCCATTCCAGTTGCTATTTTACTTTTATTTTTGTAAGTTTTGGTTTTGGTTGTCATAATTATTCTCCCTCCCCAGTTTGTAAAATTTAATATTTGGATAGCGGGTTTGGGGATTTGAACCCCAATTTATTAATAGAGTAATTTTTTTAGAGTGATTCGTAATATACAAAATAAAAAGAACTAGTTTCACAGATACTATTTTTCATCCTGTTAAAACTTTTTTTATTAACTTCGTATTTATCACCTTTTTGTTTGTATAAAATTCCAGTAACCCGCAGATTATTATAAAAAAATGAGTCTGGAGGGAATTAAACCCTCAATTCTGGAAAAAAATTATTCAAGAAATAATATCTCATATTTTTTTATTTAAGAGGTTTAAAAAAATTGGTAAGAATATTTATAGGTTCCCTTTTAAAAGAATGAGTTTCTTTTTTTAATGTATACTTTTGAGCTAACTATTTGACGATATTTTTTTCTAAAAGAAAATTAGTAATTTAAGAAACGAACTTTTTTTTATGGAAATTTAATTGGCTCTTGAATATTCTTTTTCTATTCACCAGACTCCCCTTTCTCTGTTCAATCCTCCTTTTTTGAAGATTTTGAAAAAAAAGGAATTGGAAACTTCCCGTAATTAGAAGACCATAAATGATTATTATTAATATTTATTAAAATAAAATGGATTTTTTCTTTTTTTGATGTGAATCCACTTAATATGTTTCCCTTTTTTATAATCTAATATGATATCAAACGTTATGAAAATTGAAAAATTATTAATGAAACAATAAAACGAAGCAACAACTGTAAAGATGAATTTTAAGACATACAAAATGATAGATAATTTGAGTCCCTCAATGTTCTTTAAAAAGGTACAACCAAAAAAATTATGATTATCTTTTTTTCAGCTTCCCCTGAATAATTCTACTGTGTATTTTCCAGGTGAAATTGTGTAATACGGTTCCACATTTTTCACAAAAGATCTCTCCATGAAATTCATCTAAGAGAGTAAACCCTGATGTTTTGCAGAATGGACAGTACCTTTCTGCGTGTTTCAGTATAGTATAATTATTAAGTTTCATCACCATTTCCAATAGAAAAATTTTCCAATTCCTTCAATATACCTTATCATTAATAAAAATCACGAAAATTAAAAATATGTAGTTATTTTTAAACTATGATAATGCTTAAAAGTATTACTATTTGTATTACTATTTTAGGAATTTTAACTTTTATAAATCATAATAATAATCGTAACCTTCTCATTTCGTTTTCTATTTTTTCAATTTCAACTTGCAAATCATCGTGCATATGTGGTCCTAGACTACCTGAGCCTAACCCCCACACTGTGTCGCCTCCACGTAATTTTTTCACGTGATGATAATATTTGTTAGCAGCATCGGCATTGAGTTCACGATTCTTATTTTCACTACATGTTTTACTACAATATTTTTGATTACCATGTGATTTAATGAACTCTTCCCCACAGTATTCACAAGTTCCCCAAATCATTGGTTTTTTAGATTTATTTCTCATATATGCCTTATGAGAATTAGCAGCATCTTGCAATTTTTTAGCAGCAATTTTACAAGAATTACTACAATACTTTTCACTATTATGCCTCTTCGTAAATTCCTTCCCACAAAATTTACAAATCATCTAAAACTCCTCAATTATAACTGTTCTTCAAATAACTTACAATTAGTTAACCCTCCATCTGGGTTAACCTCCTTACTTTTAAGTTGACAACCTAACTCCCAAGAAATGAAATCCTTATCCAATGGTACACCTATTTTATGTTTACACTCTATGCAAACATGTTTCTCTGTTATCATAAACTATTCACCTTTTCCTTAAACTCTTTCCATTGTTCACGTGTGAAATAATATCGCATACACGGAGTTATTAACTCTATTTTATTTTTAAATTGCTTCCAATCACCATCATACACAGTTACATTGAACAAGTCTAACCATCGTCCATTATACTCTTCATGCATACTCATTAAATCTTCAAACTTATCCAATATCTTAGATAATTGAATAGCCTCATGTTCATTATTAAAACTAAAAGACCCATATGCTGACTGTACCAAAAAATACTTACCTTTTTGTTGAATACTTGTCATTTTTTTAGTTACTCCATTTTCTTTGCAGTTCCTTATCACTTTCAAGTGATTTTTCCTTACATTCTTTATAATTTTTGCTTACTTCTTCTTCAAACCATTTTAAACAATAATCCTTTTGAGGATTATAATTCGCACAATCCTTATGTATATTTTTAGTCATAATCTATACTCCCTATTAGCCAGTTCCATTGATTTTTTATTTTTCTTAAATTCTCTTTGATGTGTCGTAATTTTGTTACTTCTTCGTAGATTGATTGTATCATCTTCTCATTCTCTTCAATAATCTTATAGAGTTCCTTGTTTTCATCGTTTAATTCATTCAATAATTTACAACACTCATCACCATAATCAATAAACTTATGATTATTTAAATCAATTAACTCACCAGCATCATCAATTAAAAATCGTTTATTTTCAGTCATTATCATCAACCACCTTAAACTTATTATCCCCAACTAAAATTATTCGTTTACCTTGTTGGATCAACTTATAAAATACAAGACATTGAAATCCAGTTAAACTAAATTTACATAATCGTTTTTCAGTCATTCTTCTAACTCCTTTTTTAATCTGTTTAACATATAGTTATAAAATCCCATTGAACCACTATCTGCGTCAGTTTCTTTCCCCCACTCGATTGCTTCCTCATTTCGGGCAATTTCTTTATTAATCAAAGTAAATACTTTTTCTTTGAATTGTTTTAACTGCTCATTCTCTTTTTCTAACTGGTTAATCTTAATCCCTTTTTCTGATAATTCCCAACCCATTTCATTACAAATATCATTCAACTCTCTATCAGTAAATATTATATTCAAATCAAAATTATCATACATAAAATCAATAGCATCTTCATTTATTTTATGAAACAATTGATTTTCTTCGTGTAACTCATTCAATAAATGAATCACTTCTTCCTTCCATAATGTTATATCTCCATCACGAACTGCCCACCAGTTACCCTTTTCATAAGCAAGTTCAAATCGTTTATTTTCAGTCATTCTAAATGCTCCTTTATCATTTCCCTTGCTTGATTTAAAGAATTTGCTTTATTGAATATATCTAATATTCCTTTGCAGTATAGTTCTCTACAACTCTTATCTGTTAATGCAGTTTCAACAAGTTCAAAAAATATTGATTTATAATGCTTATTCTCATCTGATAACTCATTCAACAAATCAACAATCCTATCGTAGTCCTCTCTTTCAATTAATTGACTTACCCCTTTTGCATTGTGGTCTCTGCAAAATACATCAACATCTGCATAAATTCTTTCAAATCGTTTATTTTCAGTCATTTTATGCTCTCCTTAATCATAGTAATAACAATACTTACAACCATATAACAAACTGTTCCAACAAAATACCTATACCCAAATTCAGTCATTCAATCACCCGCTTAATCTACCTATTAATTCAAAATCCTCACAAGCATCATCAGACTTAATGCTCCTGTGATGAATACTACAACGAGGATTAAGATAAGGATAAGTCCAATATGGAATGTATAAATCAGCATGTTTACACTTCCCACACTCTGGAATTATTTTAAAATCATTAATGCTAATCATAATAAACACTCATATTAATTTTGTTTGCACACTCTCCTTAACAGGAGAATTTACCTCAACACATTTTAAATCACTCTCATTACTAACCCCAATAAAATCATGTGCCTCTGCAGGATCAATTAATTCAATATGTGGCACTGGCAAACCATATCCAAGATAATTATTAACTCTCCAAGCACCAAAACATTCCAATTCCAATGTATTCATATGAATAATGCTGCCACGAACACCATGAATAAAAAAATTTAAAACCGCCATCTTACATGCCACATCATCTAAATCAGCTCCAATCATAATATTCCCTGAAGCATGAGTGTGACTTGAAAGTAATAACCTACCACTACCACAGCAACAGTCATTAAAAAATTTATTAGAACAATCCCTTTCAAGGATAGTTAATTCAGACATTATATCACATACACTTGAAGGAGTGAAAAATTGCCCACGATTACCTGCCTTGAATTTAGTTTGAACAACACCCTCATAAAATTCACCAAGATAATCATACCATTCTTTACCATTGTTTAAAGCATTATTCGTAATCTCCACCCATGCCTTAAACATACTCATATAATCTGCTTCTCTACCTTCAAAATCAAGATTCTGATTAATAGTAGTAAACAGGTTAATATCAATCACATAATCCAAAAACTCATTAAATATTTTATTTGGATCATGTTGCTTAGTCAACTTCTCAAATATTTTTTCAAAATCATCACTCATAGTACTACACCCTAACAGCATCCATATGTTCTATGTATAAATCAGCATGTTTGCATTTCCCACACTCAGGGATTACCTTGAAATTATTAGTGGAGAACAAGGTTTTAATTCTCCAATAATTTAATTTGATACTTTGCAACAGTGATTTTATCGTTAAGTAGATCTACTTCACGTTTCCAGGACTTCACATTTTCCTCAGCAATACGAACCTCCTGAAGTAACTCTTTCAATTCAGTATCAATATATGCTTGTTGCTGCTTCTCAGTAGCAGCTTTACTCAAACCTAAAACTTCCTTAAAATCAGTAGTAATACGCAGCTCATTACTCCTTACAATATACTCATTTTTCAATTCAACAAATTTATTCACAGCAATGTTAACTGTGTTTAATGCTTCGCTTTTATCTTCTACTAATTTCTCTAATTTTCCGATTGCTTTTTGAATAGTCTCATCCAAACTAAACCCCCCTATCATTTTTTTAATATCTTCCACGATACCCTTTCAACTCAACATAATCCCGTAAATCCTTATACCCTTTCAAACCACAAAAATTTGAAGTCAAATCAGGTTTAACTTTCCTAATTGCTTTTGCTAAATTCAAACCTCTTTTCAAATCAGGTTCAACCTGCTCAAACAAACTTAACATTTCCTCTCTCTGCTCAGCAGTACTCTGAGAAATAACAGTTATACCATCACCCATAATTAATCATCTCCATTCTCCTTTACGAATCTTATCCCATCTTTCAAGACCATCCAAACCATACTCAACCTTAACGCGACGCCTACAATAAATCCAATCACTATTGTTCTCAGCAAGTCCTAATTGTTTACGAATCTCATGTACTGGCATATTTGTAGAGAAAAACAGATCAATATATTTTGCCCAGCGTTTTTTCCTGGCATCCAACCTCTCCTCTGTTGAAGTCTCAACAACATTACATTCTACCATACTCAAAACCATCCACTAATAATAATAATAATAATAATAATAATAATAATAATAATAATAATAATAATAAT
>NZ_JBJEIO010000004.1:79713-171229 GCF_051877095.1 Methanobrevibacter sp.
TAATAATAATAATAATAATAATAATAATAATAATAATAATAATAATAATAATAATAATAATTGTAAACAAAAATGTATACACCTAAACGGTTAAATTATGAAAAATTTATCCATACTAGTATGGATATCCATACTTATCCATACCAATTTTCGAATATATGTCCGTTCAAACGTATACAAATTTGTAAACATTATTTTCTCACCTCAGCAAAATTCACAACCCGTAAACCCTCACTAACAACATGCTCCAACAAAGCATCATACGGCACATTATTCTGACTAGCAAACCTCTTAATCTGATTCTTACCAACATGACCCAAATTACCATGAATCCTATTAATACTAACCATTGGGGCCTCAAAAATATCCATATCGTTAACTTTAGACAAACGAGCCTCACGCAATTTACACAACTTACCTTCCAAAACACTTAACTCAGCATTCTTCTCCTCAATAAGCTTAAGCACCTCACGCTCTTCAGACAAATCATTACCAAGATACATCTCAAGTTGACTCTCAATAAACTGACTACAATTACCTAGTTTAATTTTAGCATCTTCCCAAATATCAGGATCAACACTAATACTAACCTTCTTCTTATTATTCCTAGACTCCATTCTAATCCCCATCCAACTCTTCCAATTGCATCTCCTTTGCAATTAAATCCATCTTCAAAGAATTAATCTCCTCACGCAAAATAATTTTATCTACTTCTTTACGCTTTTTCGGATTCACCATATAAATCAAATACCACTCCACAGCATCCCTAACCGTGAAACCATATTCCACCATCAACTTTTTAGCTCTAGCAGTAACCCTACCACTAACCACCTCAGGGAAATCATCACCAGTTCTCATACAGATACCTCCCCTGTAAATACTGTTGGATCATCTAATAAACTCATGTCAACAAATTTCATGAAATCAATACAAGCAAGTATATGCCTACATAAATGCCCTCCTTTTAAACAACCTGGACAAGTACATAACCATCCATTATCAAAATCCCATGAAACAGTATATTTCTCAGATGGATCAGTACTTGAGGGAACTTCGAATAATATCCCCTCATTATCTGCAAAAATAATAGTTGGAGTGTTCATTCGCATAACACTCCTGGAGAATTACGATATTTTGTACAAGTCCATTTATATGTTGATTCATCGGGTTTGTAAGTGTAGTAAGCCCAGTTCACAATACTGTTAATTTCGACTACTGGTTTACTATAGGTTTCATTATCGTCTTTGTTCTCATGGTCTTTGATAATCATATCGCTTTGACCAATAAAGATGATGTTCATTTTGGATTTAACAAGACAATCGATTAACTGATTCATTGCAGTAGCTCTTACTTCCCATCTAGCAAACTTGTTTTTTTCATTTGCTTTTGCAGGAGTAAGTTTTGAATCAATCAAACGTCCGGTATCTTCAATAACAATAGTATCATACTCACTTTTAGCTAACAAGGGAATCCATCTAGTTAACTCTTTAAGGATGTACACATGATTTTTGCTAAAATCAATGTCTAAGTTAGGCATACTAGTATGATTGGTATTATTGACATCCAATACTATTGGATTGTATCCTTTCATTTTGCAATATTTCCATGCACTGGTAGTTTTACCAGTACCTGGATTCCCATAAATCATAATGATATCCTGCCTTTGACTTTTGTCCTGAATAGGAATAGTCACATTCATCCTAGAACCCTCCTAAATTAACAAAAATAATTAATAGAATAGATGCAACACTCATACAACCATAACATAAAGAAGAAAAAGATAAAGAGGGACAATCCTCTACTTTCCCTAATCTAGCTGGAGCATCCTTTTTAGTGAAAAATAATGAAGAATGGTTCATAAAACCAGCTCCTCTTCAGGTGGGATATACCCAGTAATTTCTCCAGCAGAAGTAACAATTCTTAACCCAAGATGATTTAAAGCATCAACAAGATTAATCACCTCAGCCTTATCTTGTATGTTTAATTCAAGACAATGCTGGAATGTATCAGGGTACTGTGTTCTGCAGTACTCATACATATCATCCACACTCACCACTTTATCATAAGAAATTGGTAAGTCAATATCACTGAGTTGATCAATCACTTCTAATAATTGAGTATAACAATTACTCACATTCAAACCAGGAACACCCATAGTATACTTGGTTTTTAGAGGCACAACAGGACAACATAATTCCATATTGCATTTCTCAGCAATAACATAAGCATTGCTAAATGGATATAAGACTAACCATGATTTACCATGAATCTTCTCCACTTTTAATTTACAACCACCATACCCTTTCTGTTCAAGAACATCATAAAGGTACTGGTCTTGAAGATCATAGTCTTTAATTGCAGTTTGTTTACAATATTCGTAAACATCACAATCAAAACCACATTGCTCACACATAGAAGTATCCACATCACCTGGATACACATCAGTAGTGGAGTAAATACTCATTCTACTCCCTCCAAGACTCCTTCTTTTTTAGCTTGAAGGTAATTCCATCCGATTTCTAAAACTGCATCAATAAGATCTGCAGTTTCTAACTGTTGTTTTACGTTTTCATCAAATCTTTTCATTATCTCACTGTCCATTATTATTTTCAAAAGTTGGCGCTTTTGAAAATAATTTTAATTTTGTAATTATAATTATGAAACTCCTAATATATAAAGGTTATTATAATTACCTTTAATAAGTAATTTAAAAGGTAAATATATATACCTTATTGAATAGAATATATAATACAAGAATAATAAAAATGGAGGTATGCCTATTTTAGAATACACTACAAAATTAAGCAAAGGAGGACCCAACTCAATGAGATCTGTTGTCCCCCAAGAAATTTTAAAATTATTAGAATTAGAACAAGGTGACTCATTACACTGGAAAGTAATTATTGAAGATAAAATAACTGTTGAAGTTAATAAAGCCAGATCTTCATAATTACCTCTTTTTTTCTCAAATAATACGTTAAAAATAAAGATAGCTATCGCTAACAATGTCAAATACAACCTACTTCCTGTAGGACTATTTATTTCAGCATAGGATAAATTTAAATAGTTTTTATTATAGAAATTACATATGGTTACTATGGTCTCACTGTCCTGTGAACTATTTTTTGTAACCTGGTTGGGTGAGATGTTGGCGCATCTACGATCCCAATCTATTACTACAAAAACATTACTTTTTCTTTTTTATTTCTCTTAAGTAAATATTTATTGTTTTTATTATTTCTTGTTCATAATTATAAATTTCATTAATATTATTAATATTGTATGATTTCCATTTTTTACGGCCTTTTCCAGCTTTCTCAAATCCATCAAATAAACTTATTCTTAACCTATGAATGTTATTAAAATACAGTCTAGCTATCGGATAATATTTATTATCATCTAATAATACATTACAGTAACTTTTGAAGTCACGTAAATATATCCTTTCAGGATTTATTATTTTAGCTGCAATGGATTTAACTATATAATACCCTTCATACTCTTCATTTGTAGTTATAATACCATCATCATTTTCAATTAATACTGGTACATAATCTTCATTGTTTTGTTCAAGCGCATTATTTAATCTAATTTCAACTTTTTCACTGATAACTTCTTTAAATTCGTTTTTAATTATTTTATAGAATTTATCACGTACATTTTGTGTGATTACTCCATCATAAACTTGTTTTGTGATTACTTTTACAAGTTCTTCTGAAGGAGAATCAATTTCACTACTTATTATTTTATGAATGTCATGAGCATATTTTAAATCATCAACTTTAGATTTAATTTTACTAATGTCAAAATTTGATTTTGTGAATTTATTTAATTCATGTATGTCTTTATCATTAAGGTTTAATAAATCCACTTCAAAAAATGGAGATTTATCCATTTGCCCAGGTTTAATTGAGTCTGTGTAAAATTGATATTTGATTCCATTTGTTAATATGCCTATTTCAGAATCGGTGATGTTGAAGTAACGATATAATTGAGATAAATGTTCAGAAGATAATTCAACATGTGCTGATTTACATTCTATGAGTATTATTTCAGCATCATCACTTAGGATTGCTAAGTCTATTTTTTCGCCTCTTTTTGATCCAACATCTGCAATGTATTCTGCTCTTACTTCTGCAGGGTTTGTTGTATCATATCCCATTAATTGAAGAAATGGAGTTATTAAGGCGATTTTTGTTGTTTCTTCAGTATCAATATGTTTTAATTTTTCTTTTATATTTGAAGTGAAAATTTTTAGTTTTTCTTCAAATTCCAATGGCTCCACCAACTTTCATTATTTTTTTATTTGATAGCTACTTTATTATTTGGAGTAATGTATTAATAAAGCTTTCTATTCATTTTATTTTAATATTGACCTTTGTTTGTTTAGTATTTTTAATTAAAGTCTGAATATTATTCACCACTAAATCTTAAAATACACTGTGTTCATTTTTGGCATGTTCAACAAAAATTAAAAACTATAACAATTTGTGCAATCTCTCCAATTTTTCAGAATCAATTCCCCCTAAAACTAATTTTTCCAAATTATCCATTCTTTTATTAGTTTCATCATACTGTTTTTTCAACTCAACATTCTCTGACTCCAAATGCTCTTTTTCACTTTTAACAACATCCAACTCAGTTCGTATTTGTTCAACATCTTCAACAACTAAAAAAGGTAATGCCTTGATATATTCTTTTTTCAAAACCTCAGGTTTAATTCTTATATATGATTCATGCAGCACTCCCGAAACTTTTCTCCCTTCTAAAAGATTAATTAAGTCCCCACTTAATCCAGCTTCAGCTAATTGTGTAGCATGATATCTTCTAAGCATATGCGGAGCAAATCTACTATACGGTCCTGCAGTACCTAACCCTAAATGATCATTAATTTCTTTAAATATTTTTGATAAATACCTCTCATTAATTTTAAACAACTTACTTCTCTTGTTGTAATCATCAGTCCTACTCATAAGATAATTGTTTATTGCATTTACAGCTTCATGACTGCAAAAAGTAAAATATTCTTTTTTTGTCTTTTGCCTTACTAAATCTTCAAAACAAGGAATTATATCTACTTCAGATTCTTTCATAATCACTATTGCTTCGTAAATATCATTACTTTTATGATAGGGATAAGTGGCTTTTAAATAATCATTTACTGTTAGATTTAAAGCATCTATTCGTGATAATCCGCTTGATGAAACAAATAATGTGAATGCTTTTATTAATGGGTTTTTTAGTTCAATTACTTGTTTTAATAATTCACGATCTGGCAATTGTCCGGGTTTAATTTTTTTAGCACGATTGATATTTTTTCTACTGAAGTAGGGTAAATTTCCAATTTGTATTTCAAAATGTCTAAAAACAGTGGTTAATGCTGTGAAATATAGGTCTGCAGTTCGTTCTTGATATTTATCAAATAAATATGCCCTATAACTCACTAATAATGGTTTTAATGTGCTGTTTTTCCAACTTATATTATTTGTTTCTTCAGTTTCTGCGATGGTAATTACTTCCCCAAGTGTTTTGTTGACATGTTTTTCAAAATATGTTACTGCCCTATTGTAACTGTTTTGTGTACTTTGACTACTTCTTCTTTCAGAATATACTTGGTGAAGTATATCTTCTGTTTTCATGGTTTTCATTTTACTCCCTCTTCATATTATATTGTAGGTTACAGAGAGCATTTGGGAAGTATTTTTCTGAAAACTTGTACTTATTTTATTAAGTAATTATAACCTGTTTCATGATATCATTATTACATATTTAATTTGTATATTAAAAAATTAACCTATTTATTGTAAAATTTTAATATAATAATTTACATAATTACTTATGATTATATTTATAAGGAGATAATAATGACTCGTATTTCAATTTTAGACAAAGATAGATGTCAACCTAAAAAATGTGATTATCTTTGTATTAATTATTGTCCAGGTGTTAGAATGGATGAAGACACCATAATAATTGATGAAGACACTAAAAAACCGTTGATATCTGAAGAATTATGTGAAGGATGCGGCATATGTACAAATAGATGTCCTTTTGATGCAATTACAATTATTAATTTACCTGAAGCCGTGGGAGAACCAATCCATAGATTTGGTCAAAATCAATTTGAATTGTTTGGACTTCCAACATTAGAAGAAGGGACTGTTCTAGGTCTTCTTGGACAAAACGGTATTGGCAAATCCACAATTATGAACATCTTATCAGGAAATTTAATTCCTAACTTTGGAGATTTTGAAAATAAACCCGAAAACTGGGATAATGTAATTGAATTTTATAAAGGATCATCCCTTCAAAAATACTTCAAAGATTTATCCCAAGGTAATATCAAAACCATATTAAAACCACAGATGGTTGACCAACTTCCAAAAGTTGTAAAAGGTAAGGTTAAGGATTTACTCACAAATGTAAATGAAAGAGATAAACTTGAGTACGTTACAAAAGAATTACAACTTGAAAATGTATTAGAAAGAAAAATGGAAAACCTAAGTGGTGGAGAACTCCAAAGAGTTGCAATAGCTGCAACTGTCTTAAGAGAAGGTGACTTCTATTACTTCGATGAACCTACTTCCTGGCTTGATGTGTCCCAAAGATTAAACGCAGTGAAAGTAATTCGTTCTTTAGCAGAAGAAGATAAAAGTGTACTTGTTATTGAACACGACCTTGCTACATTAGATGCTTTATCTGACAATATACATATTTTATATGGTAAACCTGGAGGATATGGTGTTGTATCTGGGAAAAAAGGAGTTCGTTTAGGAATTAATGCTTATATTAATGGATTTTTAGCAGAAGAAAATGTAAGAATTAGAAAAACACCTATTGAATTTACAATAAGACCACCGACTCCTGAAGACGAAGGTGATGTACTTTCAAGTTATTCTGATTTAAGCAAAGATTATGACGGATTTAAATTATCAGCTGATTCCGGTGAAATCTTTTACGATGAAATTATAACTGCATTCGGTTCAAACGGTATTGGTAAAACCACTTTTGCAAAAATACTTGCAGGTGTTGAAGATCCAACCATTGGAGAAGTTAATGAAGATGTAACTATTGCATACAAACCACAATACATAGTTTCCAACTTTGAAGGCACTGTTAGTGACTTTTTATACATGAACGCACCAAGTTTCGGCAGTAAAATCTTCAATAGTGAAATTATGAAACCACTAACTCTTGATGAAATGTTAGATAAACCAGTTAATGGATTAAGTGGAGGAGAACTTCAAAGATTAGCTATTGCTGCAACATTATCAAAAGATGCTGAAATTTATCTTTTCGATGAACCTACTGCCTTTTTAGATGTTGAACAAAGATTAATAGCTGCAAGAGTTATACGTAAAATGGTTGAAAGTAGAAATGCTGCTTCACTTATAGTTGATCACGATATTGTATTTATCGATTATATATCCGATAGAGCAATGGTATTCAATGGAACTCCAGGTTTAAATGGTCATGCATCTAAACCAACAGACCTTAGAAATGCAATGAACGAATTTTTAGGAAATCTCAATATTACATTTAGACGGGATAAAGAAACAAAAAGACCTAGAGTAAATAAACTTGACAGTTATAAAGATCGTGAACAAAAAGAAAAAGGAGAATATTATTATCTAGACCAATAGACATCATACTTACAAGTTGGATTGAAGAAATAACAAATCCAACAGATGTCTATTTAATTTTAAAAAAAAGTTTAAATAGAAATTAAAGTGATTGAATTACTTTAATTACTATTTTTCAAGAATATTATTCACTTATTCTATATTAAAAAATAGTCTAATTCTATAAACATATGGCTGATAATGAATACAAATTATTTTTTTCATGAATATTTCAAGCAATAATATTTTTACCATATCAATAATCATTTCATATTATGAAATTGAAGATAGAGTGTAAATAGCTATCTCTAGCTATTTACTAGTTATATGCTATTAGTTAATTGAGGGACAAGCATATAAATTATCAGAGAGGAAATCTGATAATCTATAATATACTAACTAGTAATAACAATATAAATATTATTAAAATTATTTAGATTAAATTGCTGCTTAAATTTAAAAAAAGAAATAGAAATACCAATTATTCTCCTAAAAAACATCACAGTACTTTCCATTAAAGAAAATAAAAAATATAATCACTTTATTGAAAAAAAATAATACTAAAAATATTGTTAAAATTAATCTAATTTTGAAAATAAAATATATAACACCCCAATAAACCTTAAAATACCATTAAAAATTTATTTTATTAAAAATAATCCATTCAATTAAATTACAACAACATACAACGTAAATAATAAAGAAATAAAAAAAGTAATACTTTAAATAAAAATAATACTATCATATGTAATAAATAATTATAAAAAAAGTAATAAATTAAAATAAAAAAATAGCTATTAAAAGCAGTAGAAAATGGAGATTGCTTCAATAGCTATTGTAGACAGTGAAAGAAACCCATATAATATTATATAAATCTCTTTTTATTTTATTAATTATCTTACATTGATGGATAAATTGAATAATATTAACTGATTATGCCAACAGCAATATTACCTGACTAATGATGAATAAACTAATATAAAATAACTAATTGAAAAATAATCAAAATATTCTCTATTTTAACTATCTTTCTAACATTAGTAGCCAACCACAATCTTAGAAAGACAATTTAATAAGTGACAGTAAATAGCTAAATCAATAGCTATTTACAAATGAATATTCGGTTATTTATCTAATTCCAAAGGCCCAAGTTTTGTTAGGGTTTTATGGAATCCCTCTATTGTTGTTTGGAATTTTTCACCTTCAGATGCTGAAATCCATTCATGACGGAATCTTTCTTTTTCAATACCAAATTCCTCAAGAATATCCTCAACAATCTTAGATCTCCTAGACCATTTATAATTTCCAGCATCATAGTGACAATCCCCAATGTGACATCCTCCAACAAATACTCCATCAGCACCCTCTTGAAATGCTTTGAAAATCATAGATGGGTTAATTCTTCCAGAACACATTACACGAATAATTCTAATATTTGGTGAATATTGCATACGTGCAGTTCCTGCAGTATCTGCTCCACCATAACAACACCAGTTACATAATAAACCTACAATTTTTAAATCATCAGACATAAAAACACCTCATAATTCAGTTTTTTCTGGACTATATAATGGAGGTTTAATATCATCTGTAACTCCAGCTACATAACCAGTTCTTTCACAATATTTTTTCTGCATTTTATCAAAAATTAATGAAACAGGAATATCCATAGGACATACATCCTCACATTGTCCACAGTTACAACAACTGAAACTCATGTGAGAAAGTCTTATTCCTTGGAAAGCAATTGGACTTGGTGGAATGTTAAGCTCATCTTTAAAGTAAGGCTTATTCAATTCACAGTTTTCAAAACACCAACAGACAGGACAAATATCACGGCATGCATAACATCCAATACATCTATTCCAATCTTCCATTGCAACAGTATCAACATATGTTGCATCTTGCACTTTTTCAGACATTTTAATCATAATGCCTTCCACTTTAGACCTTGCTTCAATTGATTTTTCAGATGGATTTTTAGTTTCAATATATCCTGCATTTCTTGCAGCATCAATTAATTCCTGTCCTTTTTCATCGTTAATTTCTATGAAAGTCCATCCGTCTTCTGCTCCCCAGTTCCCACATGCAATATTTGCTTTTCTAGGAATTTTTACACTACATCTTTGACAGTTGTTACGTCTCCCATATCCTTCTTCTTCC
Organism: Methanobrevibacter sp.; assembly: GCF_051877095.1. Taxonomy (GTDB): domain Archaea; phylum Methanobacteriota; class Methanobacteria; order Methanobacteriales; family Methanobacteriaceae; genus Methanocatella. The sequence continues at coordinate 89,499 of NZ_JBJEIO010000004.1, forward strand.
AAATCATGTATTTTAACACCTTTTTCAGTACCATCAGCAAGTTCAACAATAAATTGTCCTTTGTCAATTTCTTCACTTACTACATCATCTGGGTTAATATCATAAAATAAGTCAATCATTTGACGTCCAGTAATCGGAGAAACAGTACCTCCACAATTTAAACCTACAGTATAAACATTATCCGGGTTTATCTTGTGTCTTTTCATCATTTCATCCATTGATCTTATATCACATGGTTTTACAGAAACTGCAATTTTTTTATCTGCAAAATATGTTTGAATAAGATCAGTCATTAATGTTGGAGCACAATGATAAGAACTAGCAGTAGAAATTAAATCTTCAGAATCAGTAATTAATGTAGGAACACCATCATAAATATCTACACCAGGACGTACTGCTAATACTCCATCAACAATACCTTCATCCAATAAATATTTGAAGATACTAGTTACAGCACCACCACATTCCCCTGCTTCAAGAATTGCACTATCTTTAGATTTAGCTAAAACATAACTCATAAGAATCACCTCATCCATTTAATCTATTAATGATTTCGCCAATACTCATGTTATCTGATTCACAAACAGCCATGAAGTCTTGTGTTAATCCTTCAGCATTAGTGAATGTTCCATCAGTTTCTAACCAAGATTTAATTGGTATTGCAATATCAGAAATTCTAGTTGTATCATTTTCAGCAACAGCAAATGTAATCACTTGAGGAATTGACTTGAAATCAAAGTCAAAATCGTTTATAATATCATCATTGAAATTAAGTAAAACTTCAGTATTATTCAATAATTCTAAAGCATCCTCTTTAGATATTGCATCAACAATATTCAAAGCACCTTTAGTATTAGATTTACTATAAACTGGTAATAGTTTAGAAAAAGTAGCTTCAATTACATCCAAATCTTCAAAAAAATCAACCTTATTAAATATAATTATAGAATTATCATCAATATTTAATTTATTTGCCTCTAAAAATTCTTTAACAGAAGTTGAAGTGAATTCATCAGCAATATTAGCTGTTGGAGTATTTTCTAAAGTATCATTAACAAAAATTTTTGCACCATTTTTTTAGCATGAACAATGCGTCTTCCAAGTAATGCATTTTCATATAAAATATTTCCAATTATAAAAATTTTCTCTGCTTTTTCAACATCATCATATGTAACTATAGAATCAAAATTTTTCAAATTATCCGCATATGCTAAAATATTAAAACCTTGAGCATCACACAACCCTTTAATAACTTCTAAATCTTCATTAGAATTGCTTCCAGAAAAAACAACAGTAACTTTATCTTTATTACAAGATTTTAATTTTTCAACAACATCATCTAACAATTTTGAATCAAATGTTAGTTTATTTTTCATAATATCAGTAGAGGATCTTCCATTTAAACAGTTTTTACCCTCATTAATAGGGTGTCTTTTAAATGGAAATGTTCCAACAACTTCTCCATTATCTAAAATCACGTTAATACCACAGCCAACACTGCATGATGGACATAACGTATGTTTAATTTCAAACATAATACATCACCAAAATATTTAAAGCAACACCAAATTTACTGTATAATCTCTTCTTTTAATAAATCATAACTTGATTGTTTAGTTAATGAAATCATATTCATTAACATATTACATGCATGATGGAAAATTATTTGAGAACAATCTTGCCTACTAAACTTTTCAAAATCCCCCAAGATAATTAATCCCTCGATTTTAAAATTTAAATTAAAAAAATCTGCAGATTTTAAAATAATATCATAATTTATATCATTTTGATCAGTATTTGTATATTCCACAGACCAATCAATGTCTAAATTTAAATTTTGATTTTTAGGGTTGCAACTTTCTCTAATCATTGCTATTTTTTCTACAGTAATTTCCATGTTACTCTCTCCAATTATTTACAACAAATAATTACAAATTACTAAGATTAATAAAATCAGAATTACTAATCTTATACCTCATTCACTAGTAATAAACATATAAATGTTATTAAATTAGATTATCCTAAATTAGGACTTAAAATAAAAATTAACTTACATAATTTACCTATATAAAGAATAAAAAGTTTATAATCCCATATAATAGAAAATAAGTATTCTATGCTCTTTTTTTAAAAAAAATAATAATTCATGAAATATTCTAATTGACTTAAAATTCTAAAATAAAATTTAAAATTTCATTATTCAATAAATAAAAAAAGAAAATATGTTATTTGATAAAATAAAAAATAAAAAGAACATTAAAATTAAAAAAAACAGATTAAAACTATTAAATAAAATTAAGTAATACTTTTTATAAAAATAATACTATATAAAATAATATTTTTTTAATAAAAAATATTATTAAATAACTAAGAATAACATCCCACAATAAAATGAAAAAAATAAAAAAAATAAAAAAAGCCTAATTAAACTATTGTTAAAGCATTAGGAACTTTTTTCAATATATTCTCTTTAACAGGAATCATAGTTGATGATGCAATTGAAAAATCAGCAGATTTAGCTGCAATTTTATCATCCGGTTCAGCAATAATAGTTGCATTCAAAGCATCCTGTAAATTATCAACAGTATTTTTCAATACCCAATTATCAACATCTGAAATTATAATTTCATCAACATGATTATCTAATTCATTTGCAATTACCCATGAAATAAATCTTCCACCATGTAGTGCTATTGTGTTTCCATTAGCTAAATCAACAATATCACTTAATGTGTGTTTTAACTCAATATTATCATACATTCTAGAATTAACTAAAGTTGCCCAATGTGCATCACCAACATGGTAATTTCCAATTTTTCTTGGATATACATAATCAGGTCCTGCAATTTTAACAGCAGTAGCTAATGATAATAAGTCATGTTTTTGAACTGGAAGACCCCTATTTGGGAATTCTTCATTGATGATTTGAATAATTCTTGGAAGTCCAAATTTTCCCCTTCTAGCAGTTCCTGGCTCATATCCACACATATATCCATGATGATTTTTCGGGAACCCTGTAATTATCATATTTAAACCAGATCTAAGACCTGCTCTTACCTCATGTTCATAAGCCCCATTAGTAGCAACCACCTTTCCAGGGGATAAAATTCTTGCAGCTGCAACTGTTTTTGCAAAGGATTCTGTAGTATTTTCACATCTGTTAAAAGGACCTCCCTCAATTACAATAACATCAGCACCAATCTCAATAGATTTTTCAAACCCAGTTATCACCTCATCATAACCATCCCCAACAAACATGATGGATTCTAAACCTCTACCATATTTTTTAGCTAATTTAGCAATATCTTCGGCTTCTCTCAATGGTGCAGCATGACCATCACCTGTTTGTTCACTAGTAACATTAACTGCAACAGAAGAAGACATCTTAATCCATTCTTCTTTATCTTCTTTTTCAGATAATTCCTTATCAATCAATCTTTCATGAATTCTTCCCCTAGGACATTCTGTAAATGCCGGACCATTATTATAACATTCACCACCACATCCACTAATGTTTTTAGGCAGTCTCATTGCACCATTCTCTCCGAAATGATCTAAATCAAGAGGAACATCGACATTTTCATGAACTTTTCTCATAACGTCTACGCCTTTCATTCCGAATTTTTCACCAATATCTGCAAAGGCATATGCACAAATATGGATTGGTGCTCCAATCATGTCTGCTAATCTACAATTTCCTAATAATTCCATTAGTTCCAAATCAGAAGCACATGTTCCTGCAACAACTTCAGTTAAATCACAACCTAAAGGAAATCTTTTAAATTGCATCCCCAATTTCATTGTTTCTTCTAAAGAGAGTTCTGAGATTGCATCAACAACAGAAGTTATATCTTTATCCATTTTTGATATTTCAATCGCAGCTTCATCATCATAAACTGCTTTTTTAATTAAATCATACATGAGAATTTACTCCTAAAATTATAATTAATATAGTTTCAGTGAAATCTTAAATAAATAAGTTTTGATAAGTAACTAAAACAAAGAATTCTTCAAATAAAAAAGTAATAAAAAATTGGTTTAAACTAACAAAAAAGTAACATCATTATTACTAAAAATGACAATAAAACAGGAAAAATAATACTCAATGAAACATAATGTAAAGATTTAAATAATTTCATTTATTAAATATAATGTATTACTATATGGCATAAACTACCATAATTTTAGTGATAAATACAGTTTACTTAAACGCCATGTAGTAACCCTTTTAAATATATTTTATTTAAAAGAGCAGATATAAGGAGACAAAAAAATGAAAGTAGCAATTTTAGGTGCAGGATGTTACAGAACTCATGCTGCAAGTGGAATTACCAACTTCTCAAGAGCTGTAGAAGTTGCAGAAGCAACCGGAAAAGAAAATATTTCTATGACCCACTCTACCATTGAAATGGGTGCAGAATTATTAGAATTAGCTGGTGTAGATGAAGTAGTTGTATCTGACCCAGTATTTGATGGAGATTTCACTGTAGTAGATGATTTCGATTACGCAGAAGTAATTGCAGCACACAAAGCAGGAAACCCTGAAGAAGTAATGCCTGCTATCAGAGAAAAAGTAGGTAAATTAGCTGAAACAGTTCCAAAACCAGCTAAAGGTGCTATTCACTTTACTCACCCAGAAGATTTAGGTATGAAATGTGTTAACGATGATGCTGAAGCAGTAGCTGACGCTGACTGGGTAATGACCTGGTTACCAAAAGGTGGAATGCAAAAAGAAATCATCGAAAAATTTGCAGACAACTTAAAAGATGGTGCTATCTTAACTCACGCATGTACCATTCCAACCACCAAATTCAATGACATCTTCACCGAATTAGGTGCAAACGTAAATGTAGCTTCCTACCACCCTGGTGCAGTACCAGAAATGAAAGGACAAGTATACATCGCAGAAGGATACGCAGACCAAGCTTCTATCGATACTTTATTAGACTTAGGTACCAAAGCAAGAAGCGCAGCATACACCTTACCTGCAAACTTATTAGGTCCAGTATGTGACATGTGTTCAGCAGTAACTGCTATTACCTACGCTGGTATTTTAGCATACAGAGACACTGTTACCCAAATTTTAGGTGCACCTGCTGACTTCGCACAAATGATGGCAAACGAAGCTTTAACCCAAGTAACCGCATTAATGAACGAAGAAGGTATCTCCAAAATGGATGATGCATTAGCACCATCTGCATTAACCGGTACTGCTGACTCAATGAACTTTGGATCATTAGCTGAAATCGTTCCTACCGTATTAGATTACTTAGGTAAAGAAGAATAAACAGAATAAGTTGTGATTGTTGATTTTTATCAACAATTAACTTATTTTTTAATTGTAAGAATAAATTCAAATTTATATAATTAATTAGATTAAAGTTAGGTGTTAAATTGATTGAGGAAATTTTAAAAAAAGCAAAACAAGGCGAAAAATTAACTGATGAAGAATTTTTAGAATTGTTAAAAATAAATGACAATGATACCTTAGAAAAATTGTTCAAAATAGCCGCTGAAATAAGAAATAATCAATCAAAAACAATAAAATTAACATCTACAGTTCACATCACCAATAAATGTCAAATTAAACCAAGATGCAAATACTGCGGATTTGCTGAAGAAACTTCCTCAAAAGGATATTATAATGCATTTTATAAAAGTAACGAAGAGATTTTAAAAGCTGCAAAATCCATTAACGAAGCCCATATTCCAAGAGTAAGTTGCTCCGGAGGATATGGATATAATGGAAAACAAGCTGTAAATGCATGTAGAATCATTAAAGAAAACACCAATTTAGAAGTATTAGTTAATGTTGGTGGCGATTTAACTCCAGAGTCCGTTAAAAAACTTGCAGAACTTGGAGTAGACACCATTTGTTGTAATTTAGAAACAATAAATGAAGATATTTTTAGAAAAACAAAACCTGGAGATTCACTTTCACAAAGAATTGAAACTTGTAAATTAATAAGTGATACAGGAATTGGATTATCATCAGGATTACTATTAGGAATCGGAGAAAGTCCTGAAGATAGAATAAAACATTTACGTTTCTTAAATAACTTTGAAACCCTTGAAGAAATACCAATTATGGGATTTAATCCTTACAATGAAACTCCTATGGAAAATGTCCCACCATTCCCATTAAAAGAACAGTTAAAAATTGTTGCAATTACACGCATAATGTATCCAAATATTAGAATCACAATGCCAACCCCAACTATTGGACCTGAAAATGTAGAATATTCACTAAAAGCTGGAGCTAATAATTTAGCAACAGTCATTGCAGACAATTATCCTTTAGAAGTAAAAGGAGTTGGATCACCAGAATATGGAAACTATTCTGAAGTTATTAGTGTAATTGAAAAATTAGGTTTGACACCTCAAACTATATAATCTCTTTTTTAAAATAAAATGATAATATGGCATTTGAAAGAATGATAAAAAATGCATTTGAAGAATCTCAAAACAATTGTAGATTCGGAGATACACTTGAAGAAATCAAAGAGATTCAAGAGTACATTAAAAATGCTAAAAAAATATATATACCAAATAAAAATGGAATTAAAGTTGAAGTATTGAATAATGTTTTAAAAAACTATGGATTGCCTGAAGCTAAAATACTTCAAGTAAATACAAATACTGCAGATACAAGTAGGATACCTGCTCTTGCTAAAGCATATATTGCACTTGATCAAAGTGATGCTGATTTAATAATAGCCAGAGGCCGTTTAGGAATTCCAGGCTCTGGATCATTACTTATTTTTATTGATAACAAAGGAAGAATATTAACTGCTGGAACTTCCCCATCCCATTTAATCCATGAAAAAACCATTGAAGAGGCAGTTTATGATGAAGCTTGCGAAGCACTTGAAAAAATCGGTTTTTTGAGGGTTAAATAATGAATATAGATACAGGAATAACTTCTGAAGTATTAACAATTAAATCTGAAACTAAACTAATTGACATTTTTAACAATATTATTTCAAAAAAGTCAAATGCTATTTTTAATTATATTGAAGGTTTGAATATTGATACAAATACTAAAATAGTCGTCATTGGAACTTATCTAACAGGCATTGGAATTGTTAAAAGATTAAGTAAAAAATATGAAAATATATTATTGATTGATATTTATCCACATTTAGAAGAGTTATTGCATACTGAACTTGGAGGAAAATTAGAAAATGAAATTAATTTTTCATCAAATCTTGACTTAATCTATTCTGGAGATATTGTCATCGATACAACAGGATTTGGTGGAATTAATGTTAATCAATCATCTAAAATGGATGTTGAAGCATTTATAATAGAAGATCCAGTTGGCGAAAACAATGATATTCTTTTAAAAGAAAAAAATAATATTCATGAAAGATTAAATGCTGTTAAATCACCAAATAAAGCTATTTTAAAGACTACTGGAATAAATGCAAAGACATCCGGAACAATGACTCTAACAATAGGTATTTTAACTAATTTATTAAATATTTGCCAGGGAAAAGAAGGTGTTTTATACAGTGCATCTGAAATGGGCTTTTTTGAAGAAGTCATTTTTAAAGAAAAAAATATAGACAAATTTATAGAACTAATCAATACAAATGCATTTAAAACATCAACAATTAATCCATTTAATTTAGATGAATTAATTAAGAACGAACTTGATAAGATTAATTCAAAAATGATTTAAATGAAGCTTAAAGAGATAACTGAATTTTTAGATAAAGAAATACCAAAATCACTAGCATTAGACTTTGATAATGTAGGATATGCAAAAGATTATGATTTATCACAAGAGATTACCTCCATAAAAATTTACATGGATTTATTAGCTGAAGATGATGAAAATAATGAAAATACATTGATAATAACTCATCATCCACCATTATTCATCCCAAAAACACCAACTTACACAATACATTCAAATTGGGATATTATTGATGGTGGAGCTAATGATGCACTTGCAGATACATTAAATTTAGAAGTTATTGATTATCTTGATAAGAATACAAAAATAGGACGAATTTGCAAGTTCAATCAGAAATTTAGTTCACTAAAAAAAAATATCATTAACAATTTCAAAAACACAAGAATTGTAAATGATTTAGATGATATGAAAACCATAAAAAAGGTGGGGATTATATCTGGTTTTGGCCTTAAAAATCCTGAATACATTAATCTATCAAAACAAAAAGATTTAGATATTTTAATTTCAGGAGATTTAACACAGGAAACTGCAATTCTTGCAAAAAATCTTAATTTAACATTAATTGATTTAACTCATCATGATAGTGAAATGCCAGGATTATATGCTCTTGCCAATATCTTAAAAAAACTTAATATTAACATAGAGATAATTGATAAAAATCCTATTGAAGAATTAAAAATGGAGAAATGATATGACAAACGATGAAATTAAAAAAATGGAGGATAAACAGGTCCCTCATGGAAGAATTGACTTGATTGGATGCGGAAGATTAGGTTTGAGAATTGGAATTAACTTATTACAAGTTCACAGAGGCGGACCAAAAGTTATTGGAGCATTTGATGGTCAAAAAATTGACGGAGGAGACATTATATTTGGGCTCTTAGGAGCTGAAATGGGAAAATTCAAACCAGAATTCCTTAAAAAATTATGTACTCATGAAAAAGAATTTAGAGAAGTCATAAGCTATTGTGAATACATTAATGAAGACAATCTTGATTTAATAACTGGAGATGTTGTTATTATAGTTATTGCTGGAGGAAATACAATCCCAACAGCAGCTAAAATAATCAAACATGCCCATAAAAATGGTGCTAAAACCATCGGAACAGCAGGAATCTTCGGATTTGGAAATGAAAATATTGAAATTAAAGATATCTCAGAATATGATGATTCAAACCCTGCTATTGAAGAATTAAGAAAAGAAGGAATAACAGAAAATCATTTAATTTTAACAACAAACAAGTTAATTAGAGATAACGAACCAGTAACTCCTTATACATTAGATGAAGTTGCAAATACAATTACAATGAATTCATTAAAATTATTGAGAGATAAATATGATTAAAATAGCAACTGCAGAATGTTTTACTCACGGAAAAATTGGAAGAGAATTACATGCACTAGCTCAAAATTATGAAAACTCTTTTGGACGGGATTACATTGAAAATCCAAAACAATTTGGTGATTTTGACTATAATAATCTCAGTGTAACTTGTAGCTTGTTTATCCCAACAATTGAAGCTGTAGTGAAAATATTAAATGTAAAAAATCCCCCAGAACCAGAAAAATTAATTAAAGGCATAAAAGTTTATGACGAAAATGGGGATAAAAATGTAAGTAAAATAATGGCAAAAGCTGTTAAAGAATTAACTGATTGTGACATAGCTATTGGAACTACTGCAGGCATTGGTCATGGTGGAATATCTGTAATAACTGATAATTATGAAATAACAACCACAACAAATGTTTATGCAGATTTATGCGAAAATAATAGTGAAGAATTATTTCAAAGATCTGAAAACGGAATCAAAAAAACACTGAAAATAATATTACTTCTTTTAAATAATAAAATTAAAGAAATAGGAAAATTAGAAAACATTGAAGTCATAAAAAAGAAAAGATAAACTTCCTTTTTAAATAGACTCAATTTCATTTAAAATATATTTTTTCAAAATAGCTACTGCTTTTTCACCATCTTCATCTAAACGAACTGCATCTAATGGATTTAAATCATAAGCTTTTACAATTGAATCAGCAGAAATGTTTTTAACTGAATCAATGTTTTTCTCTTTTAAAATAACAGAAGCACAATCATCTCCACAACCAGTTATAGTAACTATCTTTGCATCATCTAATATTGGAGAACAATTATTTGGTTGTGCAGAATATTCAGTAATACATGCTGCAACAATATTCTCATTTTCTAAAGCAAGTTCAACACTCGCTGCTCTTACAACTAAACCTAATGGACTTAAACCACTACAAGAAACTAAAGCTAACTTATCATTCATTTTTTTCACCTACTTTCATCCTATCATATCTTCTTTTAACTTTATCATAACCTCTTTTAAAGAAAGGGCATTTTAAAATACAATCACTACAACCTTCTTTATGAGCAGTGCAAACTTTTCGAAGTATTTTTTCATTATCATCAAATGCATCTTCAGGACAAGATTTAATACAAACACCACAAGTTGAACAGAACTCCTTAACCCATAACATGTCATTTTCGCTTTTAAGTGGTAAATTATCAATCGACGTATGAATCATGAAAAATCCATTATGCACCCCTTCTTTAAATAAACATATGTTACTTCTAGTAATTATACAATCCCTAGACTGCATAGCTATTGCCCTTAAACTTAATTTATCATCTAATGGATGTATTAAATCTGCTTGAAATCCATTTTTCCTTAAAAAATCTGCAAGCTCATAAATATGAATTCCATACTCTTGAAATTCAATATCCATTAATTTACCCTTCTCTTTAGAAGATTCCATTCTTATTAAATCTTTTCCTATAAGAAGTCTAAAAATAATTACATTATCAAAATCAATATTAAATTCCTTTTTAAATTCATCAGACAATTTAGCATAACTGGTTCCACTGAAATTATACTTTTTAGCTAATTCATTTAGCTCCAAGAGTAAATCATCTGAAATTTTCCTTTTAGGATTTAAAGGATTATCACTTTTATAAAAATCAGGGAGAGGTTGGTGATATCTAAACCCCTCAAAATCAACATTATTAATCATTTTCTTAAGGCTTCAATAGCTTTAGGGAATTCTTCACAGAATACTTTAACTTCTTCTGTTGGAATTGAGAAACTTATACGTAAATATCTATCTCCAAATTCATCAGAAGTATATTCTCCTTCTCTTGTAAATACTCCTTTTTTAATTAAGTAATTGGACAAATCTTTTGGATCAATACCAGTGTCATAAATATCAATAACCATCATATTAGCATCTGATGGATAAACGGGTAAGAAAATACCCTCAACTGTATCAACCATCTCTTTAATTAATCTTTGGTTTTCAAAACAAGTTTCTCTCATGCTGTCATACCACTTATCTTTTGATTTAAGACCTGCAATAGCACCATATTGTGAAATGATATTTACACCTAAATCATTTACAACAGCATTTTTAATAGCATCAATTATTGGTTTTGAGGATACCACCCCACCAATTCTTAAACCAGCCATTCCAAATATTTTTGAGAAACTGTAAATTGTTAAAGTTTGACCCGGAGCATAATTTTCTACAAGGAAATGTTCTCTTGCAAAATCCTTGTAAGTAATATCATGTAAAAGGTAAATATTATTTTCTTTTGCAATTTCTGCAAATTCTTTTAATTCATCTTCAGTGTATGATGAACCTAAAGGATTTAATGGATCAATTAAAATAACCATACGAGTGTTTTCATCCATATTCTCTCTTAAAAGATCAGGAGTTAGTTTATAACCATATTTTTCGTCATAAATAGGGACATATCTCACTTCTTTTGCAAATCTGTTTGCAAAATCTCCTATAATGAAATATCCTGGATCTGATAATATTACATTATCATTAGGTGTTAAAAGAGCTTGCATACATAAGTATAAAGATTCTGTTGCACCAGAAGTTAATAAAATTTCTCTATCTTCAAAACCTAAATCTTCTAAAACTAATTTTTTGAGTTCAGAAAATCCCTCTGGGGCTGGATATTTACAAAAAGTTTTCATATGAATGGCATCAATCATAGCATTAGCTATTGTATCATCATGTAAATGGTTGGTATTTTGACCCATCCAAATCATATCTTCATCCATATACATATCTTCGAAAAAGTCATTTGCATTATCATAACCCCTTGGGGGCACCCTCTCAGTTTTTTCAAACTTTTTCTTTGGATTTTTTATATCAAAATTAGTTCTCATAAAAATCACTCAACGATTCAAAATTAATATATATAATTAATTATTAATAAAAGTAACTAAATAATTCCTTTTGAAGTAATTGAAAAAAAGGCTTGTTTTCCTTCAGGGATACTTCTATGGCGTTTTAATGTGGCAACTCTTTGATTAATTTCATCACCACGCTCAAGTTGAATTATTACTTTGCTCCAGTACTGTAAAATAGTTCCACCAACTGCTTTAATATCATTATTTCCCTCATCATCAAAGGAACTATAAATTTGATTTGTCAAAATAACCGCAACATCATATTGTCTTGCAATTTTAGATAAAAGACCCATCTGTTTACCTAATTCTTTATTTAATTTAGATGATTTCATTTCATCTACTCGATACAATGCAACAGCAGAATCTAAAACAATTAAATCAACATCATCATGATTATTCCTAAGCCAAGTATAAATAGACTTTACAATGTCATTTTGTTCTAAAAAACTTGTTGGTTCAAAAACAATTATATTATTAGCAACATTTGGAAAATCAGCACCTGCAATCTGTTTGATTCTATCAACTGAAATTCCACCTTCAGTATCTATATAAATTACTTTTTTATTAAATTTTGCAACATTAACCGCAACTGATAAAGTTATATTACTTTTACCGGAGCTAGGTGGTCCAAATATTTGAGTAATTGTCCCTTTCTCAAATCCTCCACTTAACAACACATCAAGAGCAGAGTTTGATGGAATTTTCTGATAATCTTCCAAATTAGCTAATACTTTCATAATAAGATTATATATTTTTTATAAAATATATAATTTAAGAATCATAGTTTATTTTCTTACTATTCTTGGTTTAATTCCAGATAAATCAATGATAGATGAAGGAACATTAGAATCCAAATCACCAACATCGATTACTAAATCAACATCACAGTTTAATTGTTCTAAAATTTCTTTAGGATTAGATAACATTTCATCATCAGAAACATTAGCACTAGTAGTAGTTATTGGAAAAATTCTAGCAAGATTACGAGCAATATCACAATCGGGAACTCTAACACCAACATTAGTTAATCCACTTGTAACACCTCTCGGAACTATATTGTATTTATTTAAAATAAAAGTATATGGACCTGGCAAATATTTATTTAAAATCTCTTTTTGAGCCAATGAAACTTTTGCAACTAAATTAATAGCTTCAATGTCTTTAACAAGTATCGAAAAAGGTTTTAATAAGCTTCTTTGTTTAATACTATAAACTCTCCTTACTGCATATTTATCAAAAATATTAGCACCTAATCCATAAACTGTATCAGTAGGATATAATACAACACCACCATCGGTTAATACATTAATAGCTTCATTAATTATTTTTTCATCAAGACAATCAATACTTGTTTTTAAAATTTTCATTTAAATTACCTAAAACATATATTATATAAAATCTGTATATATAAATTATGCTTCAAAGTTTAAGACCATTTTTAACAAGAATATTAAACCCATTTGCTAAAAGATTAAATATAAACCCCAATATCGTAACAATAATCTCCCCATTTGTTGCTCTTCTTGCAGCTTATGGATTTGCAAAGAAATTATTAATTTTGGGAACCGTAGCTATTTTGCTTTCAGGATTCTTAGATGTTGTTGATGGTGCTGTTGCAAGATACCATAATAGAACATCTAAGTTTGGTGCTTTTCTTGATTCAACAATGGACAGGTTTGCTGATGCTATAATTTACATTGGAATAATATTTGGAGGCTACTGTGACTGGTTTGTTGGAGTGCTTGTAATCCACTCTGCAATATGTGTAAGTTATGTAAGAGCAAGAGCAGAATCACAAGGAGTAAACTGTAATATTGGAATTGCAGAGCGTGCCGTTCGTATGATTATTTTAATGGTTGGAGCAATAATTGGATACTTCACAGGAGATATCTACTTTACATACATTATTTACATTTTAGTAATTTTATCTTACTTTACTGTTGGACAAAGAATATTACATGTTTGGAGGCAATTAAATGACTGAACTTGAAAGTCCTGAAAAAATAGCAAAAGATATTGCAAAATTAGAACGAAATTTAAATCAGGTTTCTGACATTACTTTTGAAGGAAAAGAAAAAGAAGTTTATGACAGAGCTATTGATTATTGGAATGATTCCAAATATTATCTTGAAAAAAAAGATATGAGGACTGCATTCGGTTGTATTGAATACAGCCACGGATTACTTGATGCTTTAAGGATGATTCATGGAATCATCTAAACATCAATTTTACTATTTATCAAAGAGTCATCACCTACAGATATTATTTCACCATCTAAAACTTCAATAACTCTATCTGCTAATTTAGCTACATCCATATCATGAGTTACAATTATTAATGTTACATTACTATCTTCATGTAAATCAATTAATTGCTTAAGAATTTTACTACTTGTCTTAGAATCTAGTGATCCTGTTGGTTCATCTGCTAATATTATTGATGGATTGTTTGCTAGTGCACGAGCAATAGCTACCCTTTGACGTTCACCACCAGATAATTTATTTGGTAAAATTTTTGATTTTTCGCTAAGTCCAACATCATCTAATAACTTCAATGCACGAGATCTCATATCTTTTGAAGATAATTTCTGAGTATACATTGGAATTTCAATATTTTCAACAACAGAAATATTTGGAATTAAATTATGTAACTGAAAAATAAATCCAATTTTTTCAGACCTAAATTCATTTAAGTTTTTAGATATTTTTAAATCTTGACCTGCAACAATAATACTTCCAGAATCAGGAACATCTAATGCTCCAAGCATGTTTAATAATGTGGACTTACCAGAACCAGATGGACCAATTATAGATACGAATTCACCTTGTTTGATTGTGAGATTAATTCCATTTAATGCTTTAATTTTACCATTTTCATAGCTTTTAAATAACTCTTTTATTTCTACAGCATTCATTAAATCACCTCATTCATACCTCAACGCTTCTGTTGGTGGAAGTTTTATTGCTTTAATTGCAGGATATAAACCTCCAATTATTCCAACAACAATCGCTATTGTAAAAGCCTGAATAAATATTTTTGGAGTAAACAATGGATTTATTCCCATTTGTGGACCCAATATAGTACAAGCTGTAAATCCTATTAAAGAACCAATAATAGCTGAGACTATTGTAATTACCAATGATTCACCA
The DNA here is from genome assembly GCF_051877095.1 of Methanobrevibacter sp. Classification (GTDB taxonomy): domain Archaea; phylum Methanobacteriota; class Methanobacteria; order Methanobacteriales; family Methanobacteriaceae; genus Methanocatella. Next base: position 104,576 of record NZ_JBJEIO010000004.1, read on the forward strand.
ATAATCATTGTGAGAATTTTTTTATTTGACCAACCAACAGCTTTTAAAACACCAATTTCACGAGTTCTTTCAAATACAGACATCAACATTGTATTAATGATACCAAGACCACCTACAACAATAGCTAAAAGTGAAATTGCCCAAGTTGATGCTTGAAGCATATTTAACATATCAGCCATTTGAGTCATTTCCATAACAGATGTTACTGTTGTGATATTATCACCATATTTTGCATCAATTCTATCAGCGACTGTTTGAGGATCTTCCCCTTTTTCTACTTTAACATAAATGTTAGAAATTGAATCTTTATCATCCATTAACTCTCCAACTTTAGAAATGGATGTAAATACTCCTCCAGCCATACTTTGGTCACCTGTTTCATAAATACCAACGACTTCAAAGTCTTCACCATTAATTTTGATATCCTCCCCAACAGAATAGTTATTATCTTCAGCATAGATTTCACCTAAAATAACTTCAGAAGCATTATCTTCAAATATCCTACCTTCTTTCATTGATATATCTGCAAGTTTGCTTCCCTCTGAATCAATACCAATGAGAGTATTCATATAATCATCACCCACTGATGTTAAAACAACATAAATTGGATATGCTTCATCTACACCAGATACATTTGATATTTTTTCCGTCCAACCAGCATCAATTGTATTGGTTCCATATGCTGAATCACCAGTTTCTTTGCCAGAAATTGAAAAATCAGCACCCCCTGCATGGATAGTATCCTCAAAAGTATTAACCAATCCATCAGTAATACCACCAAGAGCAACAATAACTACAATTCCTATTGCAATGCCCACAATAGCTAAAATCGCACTATTTTTTCTCCTAAATGGATTTTTAAGAATAAATTTTAAAAATGACATATTATTAAGTAGGATAGCAACATATAAATAATTAATTACATTATTAACTAAAATACCTCAGGTGTTAAAATGCATAAAGCAGAGCTATTAAAGAATATTGATAAAATACATACAACCAAAATGGGTATTGAAAGAATACAAAAAAATTTAGGAATAAATACTGAACCAGTTAGTTACTGTATTTCAAAACTTAAAAAAGAAAATTCAAAAGTAAATAAACAAGGTAAGAATTATTATGTTGAAATTGATGATTGTATTATAACAATCAATTCTAGCAGTTTTACAATAATAACTGCTCATAAAAAATAATTTTTTAAAAAAATAAAAGAAGATATAAAAAATCTCTTTAAATTTAATCCATATCTTCGAATCTGGATTCTAATTTTTTCATTACACCAGGTAATGAAGTATATTCCATTTCTTCAGCAGGTAATCTGTGAGGTTCGAATGGACCATGTCTTCTAAGATAGGTTGCAACTTTAGCTGCTTCTTCACGAGTAGGGTCAAATGCAGGGTCATCGAATAAGTCTACAGGTCCGATTAATTGACCATTAGCTACTTGGAAACCTAAACCAACAACTCTAGGTGGTCCATCAAATCTGATTGGATTTGCTTCTGCTTCAGATACAGGCATCATTGGACCATTGTGGGATCCTCTCATCCATCCACTTACGATATGAGGGAATGCAAATGGATCTACACATTCACCGTTAGCAGGGAAACCAGATTGTGCTCTTACAATACATACTGGATCATCTTTACCAACGTATTCTCCAGCCATTAAGTTTAATCTTTCAGTACTTACTGCAGCTGCGATTTCACCATTTTTCTTCCATACTCTTTTAATTACATATCTACCGGTAGAACCAATTAATGCAAGTAAATCGTACATTTCTTCAGGACAGTTTAAGATAACTTTTTTGTGTTCAATTACATCAAATACTTCAAATTTGAATCCATCGTGTAATTTAGGATCAATTACAAGACCTGCAGTATTGAATGGGTCTGCAAAGATTCTAAATACAGGTAAGTTGAATGCACCAGGTTCAGTTTTATCACAACAGAATATGAGTACTGGATCAGATGGTCTTTCTTCAAATTCCATTTCTGCTACACCGGGACCCATACCTTTAATGTTTCCAGAGAAAGTATCAGATAATAAGTCTTGACCTGCACCGTATAATTTTAATTCACGTGCTCTTTCAGTAGCTTTCATGAATGCAGTATATGCAGTTTTGTGAACTTCTTCGTTTTCTTCCCCTTTGTCATGGGTCATAATTAAGTCAATGTCATCTCCACAACGAGAGATATAGTAATCTTTTATGATACCTGATTCTAAAGCTTCATTTAAAACTTCATCACAAATATCAATTAATTCTGGGTGTGCTACACAATGTCCAGACACACTTCCAATATCAGCTTTAATTACACTAACAGTAGTTTTCATTTTAATAACCTCGATTAGTAAATAAATTATTTACTATACATTATTAATTTTATATAGTATAGTATTTAATTATTATGTTTAAAATATAAAAAGAAAAAAGATTGAAATTAATCAAATCTTATAATATTTTTAAAAAGTTTTTCAATTTCTTCATCTTGATTCATATCTTCACAAGCTAATTTAACACGCTCTAAATCTGCTTGTGTTTCAGGATATCTTGGCACAGCACTACATCCCCCATCATCAATTTTGGAAATTTCAAAAGTACCAATATTTTTAGCAATTTGAGTAATTTCCTCTTTATCTAAACCAATTAATGGAGATAATATAGGTATATTAACACCATATCTTGTAGCTAAAATATTTGATAAAGTTTGTGAAGCCACTTGACCTACACTACTTCCATCAACAATAGCATCTGCTCCAAGTTTTAAAGCTAATTTCTCTGCAATGTGATACATTCCAGACTTACATAAAACACAAGTCATTTTCTCAGGTGCTTTCTCCTTAACAACTTGTAAATATTCACCGAAAGGAACTTTACGTTTTTTAATAGGAGAGCCTTTTGCATAAAGATTTAATTGATCAACTAATTCATCGAAAAGTTCACCCGCTTTTGGAGTAGTGAAAGGAATATTATCACAATTTAATGCAATAACTTCACAACCCCTCTTCATCATCAGATACGCTGCAACAGGAGAATCTATTCCACTTGAAAGTAAAACTACAACTTTCCCTTGAGTTCCTAATGGAAGACCTCCAGGTCCTTTAATTTTTTCATGAAAAATGAAAGCATTATTATCTCTAATTTCAACAAATATTGTTAAGTCCGGATTGGTTAAATCAACAGGTGCTAAAACAACATTTCTTACAACACCACCACAGTGCGCAGCCATTTCCTGTGATGAAAACTCATGTTTTCCAACACGACGACATTTAATCGCAAATTTCGTAGTTTCATCAATTAAACCCTGTAAAACCAATTCTTTGACATATTCAGTTAATGTTTCATCAATATCATCATATGTAGCAGTAGTAGAAGTAGCTGGAGAATAAGATACAACACCAAATACTCTGTTTAATTTCTCAACACCCTCTTTGAAATCTTTTGGACGAATATATATTCTTCCTTGATTTCTATCAACTTCACAATCAAAAGTAGCTTTAATATTTTTAACCAACTTTCTTTCAAAACGTGACCTGATTTTAGGACTTTTAACACCAATTTCACCATATCTGGCAATAATTAAATCATGATTCATTTAAACAACTCTTCTAATTAACACACTTAAAAATTATCCTTTGATTAAATCAATTGCAGTTTGAATAGCTTCATCCATTTTATCAGTGTTTTTACCTGCACCTTGTGCTAAAGTTAAACGGCCACCACCACCACCACCTAATACACCAGCAGCAGTTTTAATGACTTCATTAATTTTAATTCCATTATCAATTGCATTTTGAGAAGCTGCACCAACAATTTTACCATCATTGTTTCCCATAATAACTACATCTGCTTTTCCATTATCAGTAAAGTCAGTAGCTATTTTTTGAAGTTCTTTAAAATCAGAATCCATTAATTCAGATACAACTTTTAATCCATTAATTTCATCATAATCATCAGCTAAAGAATTCATTTTTAAAGAAGCAATTTGAGATTTTAACCTATCAATTTCGTTTTTCTGTGATTTCCACTCACTAAAGAATCTGTCACATGTTTTTGGAAGTTGATCATTGTCAACTTTAAATATTGCAGAACTTTCTCTTAAAAGTTCATCATCATGTTGAATTGAATCAATTGCAGCAAGACCTGCTGAAAAATCAATTCTTTCAACACCATCTTGCACTCTCTCAGTTTTGTTAATTTTAATTGGTCCTACAACACCAGTTCTTAAAACATGTGTTCCTGCACAAGCTTGAACATCAATTCCAGGAATTTTAACAACACGAATCATTTTACCTGGGACAATACCCCCTTGATAAAGTACAAAACCATATAATTCCTGTGCTTCATCTCTTGAATGGAATTGAATATCTAAATCAATATTAGCCATTACATACTCATTAGCTAATTTCTCAATCTCATTTAATTCCTCTTGAGTAATACGTTTATAATGAGATAAGTCAATACGTGCCCTTGAAAGATTGTTTTGAGATCCTGCTTGCCAAATGTGTTGACCCAATACTTTTCTTGCAGCTGCAATAACTAAATGAGTTCCAGTGTGGTGACGTGCAAGAGTTATTCTTCTATCCCAATCAAGTTTACCAGTAATTGTTTTACCAACAATATCCTCTGGAACATCACTTACATGATGTAAAACCACATTATTAACTTTCTCAGCATAAGATACTTCAAAAATTTCACCATCAATGCAAATTTCACCAATATCAGAAGGTTGACCTCCTCCTTCAGGATAGAATACAGTTTTATCAAAAACTAAACATTGATTTCCATCTTTTTCAATTACACCTAAAACTTCTGCTTCAAATTCTTGTTGGTAGAAATCTTTATAGAATAATAACTCTGTTTCAGGGAAATCTACTTTAAAAGTGGATTTTGTATTAGAATCATCTTTTTCGTGAGCTCCAGCTACTTGTGTGAAGAAATTATCTGGAACATTCACATTAAAATCATCCCCTGCCATTTCAACAACAGTTTCTGGAGGAATTCCATGAGCATCATATAAATCTATTAACATATCAAGAGGCATTTCATTTTTACCTTCTTTTTTAAGTCTTTTAATAGATCTTTTGACAATACTTTTACCTTTTTTAACAGTAGCAGCATATCTTTCTTCTTCTAAAGTGATAATATTCATAATATGTTCTTCACTGTCACGAATTTCAGGATAGAATTTAGATAAAAAGTCAAGTTGTATTTCCATGATATCTGCAAGAGATTCTTTCATGTTTAAATCTTTCATGAATCTAATTGTTCTTCTTAAAACCAATCTTGCAAGATAACCTTCTTTTACATTAGATGGAATGATACCATCAGCAATCATAAATGCCAGACAACGTGTGTGATCTGCAATAATATAAATTGCTTCCATTGGTTCAGCTATTTTTAAATACTCTTCTAATGAAAGGTTTAAACTATCTGCAACTTGTTGACGAAGTTCTTTTAAATCCCCAATATCTTCAATATCCATCATTCCAGCAATTTGTGCATTTCTTCCTTGAATATCTTCATTAATCTCAACACCAGTTAATTCCCTTAATTTATCAACAACTGGTGCAAAACATGCATCATAAGCTGTTGGAGTTCCTTGTGAAATCCAAGCAATTCTTTCAAGACCATAACCAGTATCCACAACTTTAATTGGAATTTCTTTTTTAGATCCATCTTCTAAGGTTTCATATTGAATAAATACAAGAGTCGCAAGTTCTACTCCTCTACAACATACTTCATAACAAGGTCCTTCGTTACCTCCACCAGACCACCAAGATTTAATGAAAGTAATTTCTTCTGTGTTAATCCCAATTGAATTAAAAAATTCATGACAAAGTCTAATTGTTTCATCTTCCCAGTAAATGAAATTATCTTCAGAGTTAATCACAGTGTGAGAACCCATAGTAAAACATGTCATGTGACGGCCAGTTCTTCCTACATTATCTACATCGTTTAATCTAATAGATGGTTGGGCTATTTCTAATGGATTTGCAGGAGGTTTAACAAGTCCTGAGGTAATCCATGGTTGGAAACAAAAAATAGATGCCCCAACTAAAAACACATCATCTCTCCATCTTTTTGCTAAAACAGGATATCTGTCAATAGCAGTGTGACCTTCACTTTCTAAGAATTCTTTAAAAACTTTCTGGATTTCATATAAATTGTATGGTTTATCAGTAGCAGGATTTGCAATAAATCCATACTCATCACATGGAGCATCCCCACAAGTATCTCTATCAACTTGGGAGTAAAACTCTTGTCCACAAGTTTTACAAGTTTGTAATTTATAACCAAGTTTTTCAAAAATTTCTACCATATAAATCAGTTTAAATTATTTATTAGTTTATAATATTATTTTTGTTAAATAAATAATTAATGAAAAAATTGAATTTTATAAAATTACAGTTAAAAAAAAGATTGTATTTAAGTTAAAATTAGTTTAAAATAAGAGTTATATAAGTTTAAAAAATAAAAAAAAGAAAGGCGATAGATTTAAAAAAATCTATCCGAAGAGAGCACCTAATCCTGCTGCTGCTTCTTCTTCAGAAGCTTCTTCTTCCTCTTCTTCTTCCTCTTCTTCTTCAGCTGCTTCTGCTGCTACTGGAGCTGCTGCAGGAGCTGCTGCTGCCATAGCAGTAGTTTCCATAGCTTCATCAATGTCAACATCTTCTAAAGCTGCAATTAAAGCTTTGATTCTAGCATCTTCAGCTTCAATTCCTGCTGCTTCGATAATACTTTTAACATTTTCTTCGTTAATCTCTTTTTCTGCACTGTGCAAAATCATTGCCGCATATATGTATTCCATGTTATCACCATTAATTTTTAAAGTGTTAGTTTATTAATAAAAATTTTAAATAATTAATTTAACCGAAGAGAGCTCCTAACCCAGCTGCTGCTTCTTCTTCACTACTTTCTTCTTCTTCCTCTTCTTCCTCTTCTTCGACAACTTCTTCTACTACTGGAGCAGCTGCTACAGCAACATTAGAAAGTTTATCAGCTAATTCATCATCAATAGCACCTGGTGCATCAGCAATTTCAGATGCGATAGCTAACATTTTAGCTTGAGCTAAACCAATAATTGGTTCAGTAGTTTCAGAGGTCATAATTGCTCCTGCAACACCAACATTAACAGCTTTAGTGTATGCGAGAGTAATGATAGTGGAAATAGTTTCATCAGTAGGGATTGCTGCGTTTACAGATAAATTAAATGCATTTCTGAATGCATTTTGAACGTCAGCTAATGTTTGTTCTTCGTCGATTGCAAGTATGTCGGAAGTATAAATTGCTTCTTCTTCATATACTGCTTTTAAATCGATTCCTACTTCCATAGGATTGATATCCATTCTGGATAAGGTTGCTGCTACTTGTTTAGAAACTTCTTCGCCTGCTTTTACAACGACTGTTTCTTTTTGTACGCAGATTTTACCTTTATCAATTTTTGCAGGAATTCCAACTTGTTGTAATTCACCTAAGAAAGGACCTGGTTCAAAACCGGTGTCTCCTTCAGGTACAATAATATCATCAGAAGCAATAGTTCCGGGTTTAGCAGGAGCTGAAGTTTTGCTGTCTTCTAATATTTTGTATAATTTGAAAGGATTCATCTCGGTTGCAATAAGTGCAATTTGACCATCCATATGATCAGATAAACCAACAATATTGTTTTTATCAGCATTACAATCTTCAAGAGCTAAATCAATGAGATTTATTTTAGACATTCTGATAACAGCTTTACCATTGAGAGATTTTCTCATTTCTTGAAGCTGTTTAGCAGGAATGTTCATTAAATCAACAACACCAATTACATCGTATTGATCAATGATTTCTTTAAGCTCTTGGACTTCTTCCTTTTTCCATTCTGCAACATGAGCCATTAGATCACCCTCACTACTGGTCCCATAGTTGTTTTAATAAACATGGACTTGATTTGACTTCTTCCTTTTTCTAAATTGCGGTCTAAGACTGTAAGAACAGTTTCCACATTCTCAGCTATATCCTCGTCTGACATGTCTTGGCTTCCGACAACAATTTGAATACTTGATTGTTGTTTTACACCAACTTTGACAGTACTTTGTAATCTTTCTAAGAGAGGAGCTAATTTAATACTTGCAGGTACTGGTTTTGGCATTTTACCACGAGGTCCAAGTACTGGACCTAAGAACCTACCAACAAGGGGCATCATATCAGCTTGAGCTACTAAGAAATCAACAGAGTTTGCCATTTTTTTAGCAGATTTTCTGTCTTTTCCGAAAGCTTCTAAATCTCCTTTATTAATTACAGTGTCAAGACCAGCATCTTTAGCTTGAACAATGAGTTCCCCATCAGCGATGACTCCGATTTTAACATCTTTGCCACGGCCGTTAGGAAGAGTAACTTCCTCATTAAACCTATTTTCTGGTTTTTTGACATCTAAGTCACGGATATTAATAATAATATCTACGGACTCAGTGAAGTTTCTCGGCTTAGATTGTTCTTTTGCCTCCTTCACCGCGTTAATTACATCTTGTGTCATATTAATCCTCCATGAACATTTAATGTTCATTGGATATTTTTTGGTTTCATGAGTATCGATTACAAGAAAAAAATTCTTCAACGATTGCATGAATTAAAAACAGTATATCAATTATAACTTGAATTATAATATCATATACACTGTATTTATTAACTTAATTTAAATTTAACAATATAATATCTATTTTAATAAGATATCATCATATTTTCCAGCATCAACATCTTTTTGTGCTTCTCTTGGGTCTTTACCATCAACAGATAATCCCATACTAACACAGGTTCCCATAACTTCTTTGATACCTGATTTATAATCATTAGCAAGTAATGAATCAAATTTCATTCTTGCAATTTTAAATGCAGCTTCAATTGATAAGTCATTTATAATATCTAAACCTGGTTCATGAGAAGCTTTTTCGATGCCTAACTCTTCCATGATAAGAGCAGTTGTAGGTGGAGTACCAATTTCAATTTCGAAATCTTTAGTATCTCTATCAACGATAACTTTAACAGGTACTTTCATTCCTGCGAAGTCAGCGCTTTTCTTATTAATTTCTTCAACTACTTGCATCATGTTAATACCGAGAGGTCCTAAAGCTGGACCTAATGGTGGACCAGGAGTAGCAGTTCCACCTTCGATAAGAACTTCGACTGTATCTTTAGCCATCAGTCAGCCTCCTTTTGAATTATTCTAATTTGATCAGCTTTAACAGTGACCGGAATTGGTACTGCTGCTTCTATTAACTCAAGAACGACTTCTTCACGTGATTCATCAATACGAACCACTTTTGCTCTTTCTCCTTTGAAAGGACCAGAAATAAGTTCAACAATACTTCCTTTTTGAATAGAGGAAATAATAGGTTCTGGTTTTAAGAATCTTTTTACTTCATCAAAAGGAATTGTAGCGTCACCACCAACAACACCTCTTAAATGTTGTACTTTTAAATCAGGGTGTCTAAGATCTATTTTTGTTGAAGATTCAACTAAAATATACCCTTTTAAAGATTCTGGAACAAGAATTGATGAAATGCCTATGCCATCAATAGTTCTAGCTTTACGTGCTAAGAGCCTAGCAACATTTCTTTCCTGACCTGCGGATGTTTTTAGAGCATATATGGAACTATTAGTATTTTCCATAAAAAATTCACCTATTTTTAAAATTTTTTCTTGTTAATAAAATCATACATTAAGTTAAAAATATTATAAAAGCCATAATTTTCAAGAAGAAAATGTCTCGAAAATAAGAATTCTATAATATGAATATCTATATAAATTATAGTATTTAAAAGTTTTTAAAAAAATGATAATTTTAAATAAAACAAAACATTACAAAAAATTTTACTATAATTAAATAAGATTTAAAAAAATAAAAAAGTTAGTTTTATAAGCCAATTAAAGAGCCTAATAAAACAATGACAAAACCAATAACACCAATAACTGCAACACCTAAAGCAGAAATTTTAGCTAAATCACGGTATTCTTTACCATCTGGTTTTTTAGCAACTTTTAATACTCTTTTACAGTCTTTAATAAATTTGTTAAAATCTTCTTGAACATTCATTTAGATAACCAAAATTAAGAATTTTTAAATTATAATAAAATAATAGTAATAAAATATCTTTTAAATTTAAACATTAATAAATGTTTGCATTTAATTAAAAAAATAAAAAGATAGAATTAGAAAATTCCATCAATGAAATCATCTAATTGATCATCAGCTGATTTATTTTCTGAGTTATCTTCAGCATACTCAATTTCAGGAGCATTACTTTCATCATATCCATTTTTAATACCTGAAACAACAACTGTTGTTCTAACAGTGTTTTGAAGACTTTCATCAATTTGAGTACCCCAAATAATATTAGCTTCAGGATCTAATTTATCAGCAACAACTTGAACAATTTTTTCAGCTTCATGTAATGTTAAGTCAGAACTACCAGATATGTTAACTAAAGCACCAGTAGCATTTGATATATCAATATCTAACAATGGACTGCTTAATGCTTCATGTACAGATTCTAAAGCTCTATCACCAGTATCAGATTCACCCATACCAATCATAGCCATTCCAGAACCACCCATGATACTTCTAATATCTGCAAAGTCTAAACTTACAAGACCTTTTTTAGTAATTAATTCAGTAATACCTTTAACAGCCCTACCTAAAATTTCATCAGAAACCATGAAAGCTTTGTTTAAAGGTAAGTTAGGTGCTACTTCTAATAATTTATCATTTGGAATTACTATAACAGTATCAGCAGACTCTTGGAGTTTTTCTAAACCTTGATCAGCATTTTCTCTTCTTTTAATCCCTTCTGCTGAAAATGGCATAGTAGCTACAGCAACAGTTAATGCACCTAATTTTTTAGAAAGTTTAGCTATAATTGGTGCTGAACCAGTTCCTGTTCCTCCACCAAGACCACAAGTGACAAATACCATGTCTGCTCCTTCTAATTCTTCTCTAATTTCATCTTCACTTTCTTCAGCACATTCTTCACCAACAGATGGATCTCCACCTGCACCTAATCCTTTAGAAGTCTTTCTACCTAAAAGAATTTTTTTACCAGATTGGCTGTAAAATAAATCTTGAGCATCAGTATTTACTGCAATTGTATCTGCTCCTTCAATGCCCATTTCGTTTAATCTTGAAATAGTGTTGTTTCCTGCTCCACCAGCACCAACAACAAAAATATTTGTTTTAGATCCATTAATAATATCTATAAGCTCATCATCAATATCGGAAGAGAGTTTATCAGGAGCTTTTTCTTCCATTCTTTGTTCAGATTCTTTGATTGCATCATCTATAAATTTCACAAATTAACCCCACATTCACTGCTTTAAACTAATTGTTAAATACATCTCTTTTTACTAATATTTAAATGCAACTAATTTAGATAAATATCAAAAATAGTATAAAAATTAATAAATTTAATCTCTTGGCATCGCTATAATTTCATGAATTTTTAAATTAAACAAATCTTTTGAGTTAACAGGGGTTAAAATAACCGCACTATCAACACCATGAGCTCTACCACCAATAGCAATTATTTCCTCTCCAACTGGCACCAAACCTGCATCTGCAGCCATAATAGATATTTCAGCTCCAACTTTAATACCATGTGAAAACATTCTAAAAGTATTTGCTACAACATCTAATGGAGAACAACCTCCAAATTTATTAGTAACTCCTCTTGCAGCACCACTAAATGCATGACTTCCAAAATAGGTCTTAATCCCAACTTTTTCAAGTTTTTCCACCATATCTTTTGAAATATCTGACTCATTAGGCCCGCTAAATCCCATATGATGAGTTACATTAATAATTTCAATATCATCATCGACTGCTTCATACAATTTTAATGCAGATTCACCAGTAGCAGAAGCAATTATGATTCTTTTAATATCAATTATGTCTAATTTATCTTTAACAGCCATTATTAATTCATCAGTGTAATCATCACCTTCTTTATCAAAATATGTAATAAATTTCCTTGCCATAACAACACCCTCTAAATAGATAATTATAAAATGTATCTTACTATTTATATTATTATATCAATTAATAATAAAGATTTTTATGACAGATAACAATGATGAATTAAAAAATATAAAACATGTTACTAATGGAAATTACATCGTAATTCCTATTGAAACAGGTTATATTAAACCAAATGATAATTTAGATGTTATTATCGAACCTGCTAAAAAATTAATGAAAGATAATGATTATTTAGTAATAGCTGAAACACCTATATCCGTTTCACAGGGAAGACTAATTGATGAGTCAAAATATTCTCCATCATTAACCGCTAAATTCTTAACAACCGTTTGGAGCAAATATTTATGGGGATATATCTTAGGACCTGCTTTAGGAATTAAAAAAAGAACCATTAAAAATCTAAGGAAATTACCTAAAGAAACTTATGCTCACAAAGAAGTAATTTTACAATTGTATGGTTTAAAACATGCATTAAAACCTGCTTCAGAAGCTGGCGTTGATTTAAGTAATGCACCTGGAACTTACGTTTCCTTGCTTCCAGATAATCCTGAAAATGTCGCAAAAGAATTGAAAAAAAGAATTGAAAAAGAAGTTTGTGTGATAATTATTGATACGGATGCAACATATATGAAAAATGGAAAATATTTTACAGGACTTCCCATTGCAATTGATGGAATCGATGCAGATAATGGATTTTTTGGATATGTTAAAGGACAACTATCAAAAAACATGGGATCTACACCATTAGGTTGCAGTGAAAAAATAGATGTTGAAACTGCATTGAAGATAGCTAATATTGCAGAAGATTATCAAAAATCACTTTCTACAGAGATGAAAACAATACATAGTGTTAAAGATATTCTAGGCACTGAATTCGATGAAGTAACTATTGAAGACCTTGATTCAATTATACACACTCCTGCAGTAATAATTAGACCAATCTAAGTATTTTTAGAAGAATACAATGTGAAATTTTATGTTAAAAAAATACTCTAAAGAAAATTTTATATTAATTAATAAACATAAAAATAATTGTCATAATTATAAGTTATAATTGAATTTAATAAGATGGTTCTCATGAATGTAGATAGTTTTGGAAAATATAGAAATTTCTTATTGCCATTAATGGATTCTTTATCCGTTATTTTAGGATATTATTTAATATCTGTTTTAATTACTGACTCTTTTTTAATGGATCCCATAAGTATAATAGCAAAAAAAGGAATTTTAATTAGTATAATACTTGGAATAATTGTCTTACAAATAATTTTCAGATTAACAAAAAGATATTCAAATATTATCCGTTATGAAAATAACCAAGATTATATCATGTACATTCTTCTTTCAATAATATCTTTACTTGTCGTTTCTTTAATTGAAGATATAATTAGTATGAAAATTCCTACAATAAAATTCAATTTAACTGCAGGTATTATTATTGGTATTATAATTGTTGTTTATCGTCTAATAATAAAATATTCATTATTATCAAATATTACAAATAAAAAAAATTACTACCCTCACGAAAATCAAGAAAAATTATTGATTATAGGAGGAGGATATTCTGCAAATAATATTATTAAAACATTGCAAACTACATTAAAAGGAAAATATAATATTGTTGGAATCATTGACGATAATAAAAAACGTAGAGGTTATTCTGTCGCTGGAATAAAAATTATTGGAAATAGAAATGATATCCAAAAAATATGTAAAAACGAAAAGATTGATACAATCTTTTTCACAATTGTAAATATCGATAATGAAAATAAAAAAGAAATTTTAGAAATTTGTAGTAAAACAACTGCTAATGTAAAATCATTACCTGATTTAAGAGAAGCTATATCCTCTGAAGATTTATACAATAGTTTAAGAGATGTTGAAATTGAAGATTTACTTGGAAGAGAACCTGTAGAACTTGATAATAATAATATTAAAAGTTTAATCAATAATAAAGTTGTTTTAGTAACTGGTGGAGGAGGATCTATTGGTGAAGAACTTTGTAGACAAATAATGCTTCACAATCCAAAGCAATTATTAATGTTAGACATATATGAAAATAATTTATACAATATTGAGCTAGAACTTAAGGATAAATATCCAAATAATGAAATTATAGCGATTATAGCAAATATTAGAGATAAAGAAAGGATATATGAAATATTTGAAGAATATTCACCAGAAATTGTTTTCCATGCTGCAGCACATAAACATGTTCCTCTAATGGAAAATAACCCAACTGAAGCAATTAAAAATAATATATTTGGAACATATAATCTCGTTAATGCATGTGATAAATATAACACAAAACGTTTTATTTTAATTTCAACTGATAAAGCAGTTAATCCAACAAACATAATGGGTGCTACTAAAAGATTATGCGAAATGATTATTCAAGCAAAAGATAAAGAAAGTAAAACTGAATTTGTAGCTGTTCGTTTTGGAAATGTCCTTGGAAGTAATGGATCAGTAGTCCCATTATTTAAAAAACAAATTGAAGCTGGTGGACCTGTGACAGTAACACATAAAGATATTACAAGATTCTTTATGACAATACCTGAAGCAGTAGCCTTAGTATTACAATCAATTACCTATGCAAAAGGTGGAGAAATATTTGTATTGAATATGGGAGAACCAGTTAAAATTTATGATTTAGCTAAAAGTTTAATTGAATTATCTGGATTGACTCTTGGAAAAGATATTGACATAACATTCACAGGTTTAAGACCTGGAGAAAAATTATATGAAGAAATTCTAATGAACGAAGAAAATCTTGAAGAAACAGGTCATGAAAAGATATTCATTACAAAACCAATGAATTACACAATGAACGATGTTGAAGAAAAATTAGATGCATTCAGAGAAATTATAAATAACGAAATTACAGATAAACAAATTATTAAAGAAACTATGAAAAAATGCGTTCCTACTTACAGGGAACCTGAAGAAGTTAATGGAGAGTAAATTAATATGAATATTTCATTTTCCCCACCTGACATAAGTGAAAAAGAAATTGAAGAAGTTGTATCTGCATTAAAATCCGGATGGATTACAACAGGACCTAAAACAAAAGAATTTGAAAAAAAAATCACTAATTACTGTGGTAGTGCCAAAACTGTTTGCTTAAGTTCAGCAACCACTGCTTTAGAAATGACTTTAAGATTATTAGGTATTGGTGAAGGTGATGAAGTAATTGTACCTGCATACACTTATACTGCAACTTGCAGTGTAATTTGTCATGTTGGTGCAACACCCGTAATGATTGACAGTCAAAAAGATAAAGAAGAAATGGACTACTCTAAATTAAATGAAGCAATTACCGAAAAAACAAAAGTTATTATGCCAGTTGATATTGCAGGAATATTATGTGATTATAATAAAATATATGAAATAATTGAAAACAAAAAAGAATTGTTTACTGCTAATAATGACTTGCAAGAAGCTTATGGTAGAATTATTGTATTAGCAGACTGTGCTCATGGTTTTGGAGCTATTCAAAATAATAAAACTGCAGGAACTCTTGCTGATTTTACTTGTTTTTCATTCCATGCTGTTAAGAATTTAACAACCGCAGAAGGTGGAGCAGTAACTTGGAAAAATCATAATGGAATAGATTGTGAAAAATTATACAAACAATTACAAATCCTTTCACTTCACGGTCAAACCAAAGATGCATTAGAAAAAACCCAAAAAGGCTCTTGGGAGTATGATATCCTCCTTCCAGCATATAAATGTAATATGACTGATGTTCAAGCAGGAATTGGACTTGCACAACTCGAAAGATATGATTCCATGCTTAAAAGAAGACATGATATCATTAAAAAATATGATGAAGGATTCAAAGATAGTAAAGTCATATGTCCTAAACATTTCTCCGAAAATTCAACATCATCTGCTCATTTATACTTAACCAGAATTAAAGGCATTACTTTAGAACAAAGAAACGAAATAATAATTAAAATGGAAGAAAGAGGAATAAGTACAAACGTGCATTATAAACCACTTCCGATGCTTACTGCATATAAAAATTTAGGATTTGATATCAAAGATTATCCTAATTCATACAAGTTATTTGAAAATGAAATAAGTCTACCAATTTATTCAACTTTAAGTGATGATGCAGTTGATTATATTATTAAAAATTTTTTAGACATATTAAAAGACTATTAATTTTAAAGTAAAATAGTTATATTTTTATAATAAAAAAAATATAACTAAACATTACTTTTAAAGAATTATCTTTTTTATTTTTATTTATTTAGAAGTTTCAAAACACTAAAAAATAAGATAATTAATATTAGGGGAAATTAAATGATAGATGATATATTAGTAAAGAAATTATTATCACAAATTGTTGAAAAGGATTATGAAGAAAATCTTAAAAAAAATTTCAGAGAAAGATATCCTGATGAGTCAACCCCTGATGGAATGAATAATCTTATAAGAGCACTGGAACTTCCACCAGAAGATGTACAATATATTTCTAATGATATTCATGAAACTGTTGAAAAAACTATTATTCCAATTATTAAATCATTAAATGATGGTATTGAAACAGATGAAGAAATAGCAGAAAAAACAGGTATTAAACTAAATATCGTTAGAAAAATGTTATACAAGCTTTATGATTTAAGAATTGCTAATTATAAAAGAAGTAAAGATCCAGAAACTCAATGGTTTACTTATTCTTGGAAATTTGAAGAAAATGAATTAATCAGTAGAATTAAAAAAGATAGTGAAGCTGAATTAGCTGAACTTAATAAAGAATTAAATGCTGAAGAAGAGAATATGTTCTTTGTATGTCCATACGGCCATGTTAGGTTTAATTTTGATACTGCAGCAGATCCTTATTACGAATTTTTATGTCCTGCATGTGGCGAAGAATTAGAATATCAAGATAATACTGAAATTATTGAGAACATTAAAAGAGAGATTGAAATAGTTGAAGGTAATTACAATTCATTTCTCAAAAAAATTAAAAAATCATAGATAACAATGGAAATTGAATTACTAAAAAAGGAAAATACTCCTGAAAATGTTATAAACCATTGTAAGGCAGTTTATAAAAAAGCTATGAAAATAGCTTCTAATTTTGATAATGTAAATGTCGACTTAATTAAAAAAGGCGCTCTTTTACATGATATTGGAAGATCAAAAACTCATGGTATCACCCATGCTATTGAAGGAGTTAAGATAGCAAAAAAATATGGTTATTCCGAAGATGTTTTAAACATTATTGAAAGACACATAGGTGCTGGAATAACAAAAGAAGAAGCTATAGGGTTAGGACTTCCTGAAAAATATTATATGCCTCAAACACTTGAAGAAAAAATTGTTGCTCATGCAGATAATTTAATAAGTGGTAGTGAGGAAGTAGATATTAATTTTGTTATAAATAAATGGAAAAAACAAATACCTAATAGTGATGAAAATATTAAAAGACTCATTAAATTAGACAATGAATTAATTAAAGCTTTTGAGGAATAATATGAAAGTAATATGTTCAAGTGAAGAGTCTCTCCACCGTCCAGAAGCAGTTAGATGGAGACAAAGAATGGAAATGATGGAACCTCTCGGAGACACTGTTGTTTTACTACCATGCAGTATGAAAAAACCTTATTCCAATTCCAAGTCACACCAAAAATTTAGAAAACTTACACGTTCATACCAAGAACTTATCGTAACTTCCCCATTTGGAATTTGTCCAAGAGAACTCGAGAATACATTCCCTATTCAATCTTATGATGTAAGTACAACTGGTTCATGGTCACAAGATGAAATTAAAGAAACAGGAAAATTAATTGCTAAATATTGTGAAGGAAAAAATATTGTTGCAAATCTTGCTGGAGGATATTTAGAATCTTGCGAAGCATATGTTGATGATTTCGTAAATGTTTGTAAAGATGGAAGACCAACTTCTCCAGATTCACTTTATAATTTAAGAATGGAACTTAAAAACCATCAAAAGATAAATAGAAGAGAAAAAACATTACATGAATTAAAATCAATTGCTAAATTTCAATTTGGTGAAAATGGAGATAAATTCATCCCAGATAATGTTAAAACCAAAGGAATGTACCATAAAAGAATATTATCTGATGGAAAACAATTAGCATTATTAAATAAGGATCATGGATTATATAGATTAAATTTACCTGGTGGGGAAATTTTAAAAGATTTAGAAACCCATGTTGTTGAAATAGATTTTGATATTACAACAAACACTGTTTTTGCACCAGGAATCATTAAAGCAGATCATAAAATAGTACCAAATGATGAAGTCGTTGTTGTTAAAGATGACATTGTCGTTGGTGTTGGAAAAGCTATAATGACTGGACATGAAATGGAAGAATGCCGTAATGGTATCGGTGTTAAATTAAAACATAGAGTAAAATGATTTTAGTATAATTTGGTTAGTAACAATATTTATAAATATCATTGAAAAAAAAGTATATGTATAATTTCTAAAAAATAGGAGGCAAAAGATATGTCTGAAGAATTAGTAAATAATATTAAAGATGCTATTGCTGTAATTAATGATCCTCATATGGGAATTAGTATTGTGGAAATGGGCATCGTACAAAATATCACAGTTGATGGAGATCAAGCTGAAATTACTCTAAAACCAACCAACCCAGGTTGTATGAGTATCACCCGTATTGCTGCTGATGCAAAAATCAAAGCTGAATCTATTGAAGGAATCGAAAAAGCAAAAATTATAGTCGAAGGACATGCTATGGCAGATTCCATTAATGAAATGATTAATAGATAGACTTTTGAAATCATAATTAATTTCTGTATATAATCGAAAGATTTATATATGGAGATTAATATAACTATAAGTGTTGACAGTTAACTGTCATGTAATACTCATAGGCTAGTGGCACAGCTTGGTTAGCGCGCTCGGCTGATAACCGGGAGGTCATGGGTTCGAATCCCATCTAGCCTACTTCTAAATTATTTTTTTAAAGAATTTTTCACTACTTAACTATTTTATCGTTTTTTAAATGAAATAACATAATAAATATATATCATATTCTACATAATTTAACTTGAATGTACAAAAAAGTAGAATGTTGATTAAAATGTGGGAAAAAATTAATGAAAAATTCAAAAAATACCCTGCAAGAATTAGAGTTGCAGGAAAAATGATAGAACTTGGACTATCATTAAATGAAAATGGAAAAATATATTGTGGAAATTTAAAAATAAGTGATAAAGCACTAGCTACAGCAGCAGATGTGGATAGACGAGCTATTAAATCTACAATTGAAGTGATTCGAGAAGATGAGGAATTATATAATCTTTTTAATAATATTATACCTGCTGGAACACTTCTAAAAAATATTGCAAAAAATTTAAAATTAGGTGTAATAGAAATTGAATGTGGATCTAAAAGCGATGGAATATTAGCAAACACTACAAAATTAATTACAGAAAAAGGAATTGGAATAAGACAAGCTTATGCCGAAGATACTGAACTCCAAGAAAATCCAATATTAACCATCATAACCGAAGAAATAGTAAGTGGAGATTTAATAAATGAATTTTTAAAAATAAAAGGAGTAACAAGAGTGTCTATTTACTAATTTAAATCATTCATTCTTGCTTTTTCCATTTCTTTATCTTCTTCTTCAAGAACTTCTAAAAGTTCTTCCCAAGCTTCTAAAGATTCTTTAGCTGCTTCTTCAGTTAATTTTTCTATTGCATAACCAGCATGGATAAGAACATAATCACCAACTTCTACATCAGGTAAAAGATCTATTTTTGCTTGTTGTCTTGCTCCACCAAAATCCGCATATAACCAATTATCCTCTCTATTAATTTCAACAACATGAGCAGGTGCTGCAATACACATAATTTTCCCTCCAAAATTTAATATGTAAATAATATTAAAAGTAGTATTATATAAAATTATCTAAACGGAGTTAAAAAAATGAAAAATATTGTTATTGGTTCTGGGCCTGCAGGAAGATTAGCTTCCTTAGAGCTTGGAAAATTAGGAGAAGAAGTTATTTTAATTGAAAAAAACCATATTGCTGGTACTTGTCTAAATGAAGGATGTATGGTTGTTTGTGCATTAACAGACATTACAAAATTTATTGAAACAAACAATAGATTCAATGCACACGGATTTTTAAAAAGTCAACTTGAAATATCTTATGAAAAAATTGTTGAAAAAATTACTGAAACACAAAAAAAATTAAGATATTTAAACCAACAAGAAAACGAATCTGTTGGAAACAACATAATTTATGGTGAAGCAAGCATTGACAATAATGTAGTTCGAGTAAATAATGAAAGTTTTGAATATGACAATTTACTCATTGCAACCGGTGCTCGCCCATTTATTCCAGATATCAAAGGTAGCGAATTCGGATTAACAAATAAAGACATATTAAAAATTGATGATATTCCTGAAAAATTAAATATTATTGGTGGAGGAATTATAGCTGCAGAAATAGCTAATATTTACTCAACATTAGGTAGTGAAGTCAATATTATTGCAAGAAGCTCATTTTTAAAAGAAATTACTCCAAACACAAAGAAATATATTTTAGAGAACATAATGTCAGATGTAAATATCTATGAAAATACTGATGTTGTAGAAGCTTTTAAAAATAAAGTTTTACTTAAAAATGGTGAAGAACTAGAAGGAATTCCATTTTTTGCAACAGGAAGAACACCAAATAGTGAAATCGCTAAAGATCTTGTTGAATTAAACAATGATAAAACTATTAAAGTTAATGAAATGATGGAAACTTCACTAGAAAATATATATGCTGCAGGAGATGTAACTGGAGGATACCAACTAACACCAGTAGCAAGAAAAGAAGGTATCACAGCTGCAAGAAATATGGCAGGATACTCAAATAAAGTAAGCTACAATTGTATTCCTCAAACATTAAGCTTAAACATGGAAGTAAGTTTTGTTGAAAATGAAAAATCAGAGTGCCTTGAAAAAGATAAAAAAACTATTGCAATACCTGCAATTGCAGGACCTTCTGCATTTTGGAATATTTTAAATGGTGATACTGGATATTCAGAAATTGAATTTGATGAAAAAAATAATAAAATAAATAGAATTAACTCAATTTCACCATCCTCTGTAAGTGATGTTGCATATTTATCTTATATAATGAGAATGAACTATGATTTAGATGATTATGATGAATTTTTAGAAATTCACCCATCAACAGATACAAACTATAAAATTATAAAAAATATGTGGTTATAATACCACTATTCGACTTTTTTTAAAATTTTATCTGCAAGAACATCTGCAGCTTCAAAACATTGCTTACCATAGATTTCAGCATTTTTCTTTAAAGAACCATAATTCTCAAATGCCTCATCAATGCTTTTACAGACATCGCTGACTTCTGATTCAATAATAGCTCCCTTAAAAACACCAGCCATATTTTGGTATCTTCCCCATTTTACTTTAGTAAGAGCAATAATAGGTTTTTCACAAATCATTGCTTCTTCAAGAGAAACACCATCATCAGTTAAAACTGCTAAATCAGCAAATTTGAATAAATGATTAACCCAATCAATAAATCCAACATAAATTATTTTTTCCTCATCAATCAAATCATAATATTCTTCTTTTAAAGGACGTCCAATCAAAACCAAATTATAATCATTACTATCATCTGCAGCTAAATTAATAGCATCAATAGTTCCCTTAAATATTGATGAACCTGAAGAAAATATAATTGTCTTTTTGTTTTCATCAAAATTAGGATATTCTTTTAACTTTTGAAGAGCAATCTCCACGTTTCCATCACCAATATCATCAGTTAATGGGTAAAAAGATTTATCCATATTACTTGGAAGAGTATCCAATCTAAATTTATCCAATTCCGGCAAAACATAACAATAATTAAATTTAGGACAAACTTTAGAATCTAAAGGAGTTGAAATTAAAGAAAAACAAGGTTTTCTTGCAAATTTAGCACCTAATGAACCTACAATTGCACCTCCACCTAAAACTGCGACAACAAAATCAGATTTACATTTTTTAATAGCTTTCCTTGCTTTAAAAGTTGCAGTTACTAACTTTAAAGCACCTTTAATTGCAGAAAGTTTAGTTGCAGCATGTCCTCCAGCATGAGGAATAGAAATTTTACATACTTCAAAACCATTTTTCTCAAATAAATCACCAGAAGCAGTTTCATCTATACCAATTATAGATTCAACACCTTTTTTTCTAAGTGCCAACATGGTATTAAGTGCAACAACTGCATCACCACCTAAACCTCTTCCTGTAACTGTGAAAAATGCTTTCATATACTCACACTCCTTTTCCTAATTTTGGTATTTTCTTTGAAACATACTTCACATGTGATGCATATGGATTAAATAATAATCTCCTAAATCCTAATGAAATCAATAAAGGATTTTTAACATCATAACGTTTATCTTTAAGGATTAATCTTCTAAACAAATCTCCTAATCCTCCCCCAGTTAATACATCCATGAAATAATCTCCGAATGTTGGATTTAATATTCCTAAGTTTTGTCTGAAAAATACTCTTAAATTATTTCTTCTAACAAATGCAATTAAAGCAACAGTTATAAATCCAAGTAAAATAACAGACCATAATCCTCCAACTATATAAAATGCTAAACCAAGGGCTACACCCAAAGTATGATTTCCAACTTCACCTAACATTATTTTTCCTGAAAAATCAAGAGGAGAGTAAGCAGCACAAACAACAAATATTAATAACGGTGTGTAAACTGCAGGTAATTCATTTACCATTGGTGAACCTACAATTAACATAAGAATTATAGTTACAACAGACATAATCATGGTAACAATACATGCACTACCTGGTTGCATATCTGAAATATTGAGTGGTTGAACCATTAATGCAATAAATATTGCAGAAATCCAATATCCTTCAAGAATACCGGCTATCATCACCAATATAATTCCAATTCCTCTTGAAAGTTGTCCCCATTCAACACCCAAAGGAACACATTTTTTTCTTCCAAGAATATCATCAATTAATGCAAAGATACCTATGATTAGAATCATTGAGTTACAACTAGGCAACATAAAAAAAGACAATACCATAAAAGGAATCACACCAATTGCACGAGGAGTTCCTCCTCTCACATTTGGATATAAATTACCAAGATATCCTCTTTTTCCAAAAAATCTAAAAATAATATCTAAAACAGCAGTACTTACAGCTGTTATGATAAAAACAATAATAAATGCAATAATAATTGATGAATAAAACATGTTATCACTTATATAGTTATTTTTAATTGTTCATATTATATAAATTTGTACATGAAATTAAGCAATTTCATACCTTAAAATAGCTGCCATGCCCCCAAGGCTTTCTAATTGTTTTCCGCCTTCATGTTCACTACTAACAACCATTACTTCACCTTTCATATTTTCAACCATATCCATCAAGTCACCCATATTTTCACTAGCTACTTTAGTATCTAAAATCAAAAGTTCACTAACAGCACCCAAATTAATTGCACTTTTTGTTTGTTTCACACCATATGCAATTTTAGATGAATTTTTACCAATTTCAGTGAGTAATCTATTAATAGCACCCATTTCTTGTGCAACTCTATTTTCTGAAGTTAATTTTTCAACAGACCCTTTTTTAAGAACTTCACTAATACCATTACGTCCACCAGATCCAGTGGATTCTATAACAGATATTTTAGCTAAATCTTTATATTTCTCTTTAATATAATCATAAAAATCATTTTTAACAAAACCTGGACCTGCAATAACAATATTTTGAATAGAATCAAATTTTTCTATTGAATCAATAATCTTATCATAAAATTGGACAATATTTTTTTGCCTATTTTTATCAATTATTCTTTTACCAGAAACATGCCCTTTAATTGGACCATAATACTCGATTCCAAATTGTCTCATCAGACCAATTGTTGCAGTATCATCTTCTAAAACAATTATTATTGCGGATAATTTTTTAGATGCTTCAATAGCTTGATTCATTCTTTTTATTGCCCATTTTGGCCAAAAATCTTTTTTGATTGTAATTGGAGTATTGAGTTTAACTTCCAAAGTATGATGTGATCCAAGAGGAATTAAGTCTTCAGGCCCCCTTGTAATAGTACCAGTTAATCTCAATTTTCCAGTGAATAAATGAAAAGTGATATTCTCAATATCTAAACCTAAATAAAATGTTTTCTTAACTCCCCTATCACTTCTTAATTTATCTCCAGTATTATCTTGAATACGTCTTGTTGTTTTAGAAGAAGCATTATCCCCCTCTTCTATTATATGGGATAAATGCCATAAATCATCCAAAGTTTCTGGAACTACTTCGATAATTCCTTCTTTAGTATCTTGTTTTATAATCCTCATATTTTCACAATAATTTTTCTAGTTAATAATTTATATACTTACTAATTTAATATTATTAATGATTAAGATGAATATTGGAATTATTGGAGGTAGTGATGGTTTAGGTAAAACTATTGTTTACTACTTAAGAGATGAATTTGATGTATACATAACCGGAAGAGATCATAAAAAAGGCAGAAATGTTGCTGATAGTTTAAATGTCAATTATATCGAATTAAATACTGAACTAGCAAGTATTAGTGATATTTTAATTGTTTCGGTACCAATACATCACACATCTAATGTCATACGTGAAGTAGCTCCATTTATGAAAGCTGGAGCATTAATGATTGATGTAACATCAGTTAAAGAAGAACCTTCTAAAACCATGGCAGAAGCATTACCATCCACTGTAGAATATATTCCAACACACCCAATCTTCGGTCCAAGAACCACAGAGTTAGACAACCAAGTAATTGTTCTAACTGCTACTAAAAAAGGCAAATGGTACGAAAAAGTTTATAATTATTTAAATAAGCAACATATGAGAATAATTGAGACTACTGCTCAAAAACATGATCATATGATGAGTATCGTACAAGTATTAACTCATTTTTCATTTATTTCAACTGCATCAGCTATTGAAAAATTAAAAATTAACATTTCCGAAACTGAAGATTATGAAAGCCCAATTTACAATCTTATGATTGATATGATTGCCCGTATCGTTGCACAAAATCCTTACTTAACTTATTACATTCAATCCATGAACAATAATGGTCCAAAAATTAGAAATACATTTGCAGATGCTGTTATTGAGTTAAGAGATGTAATTAATAACGAAGATGATGAAAAATTTGTTGAAATTGCGATTAAAGCAACAAAACATATGGGAGATATTAAAAATGCATTAGGTAGAAGTGATAAAGCGATTAATGGACTTAATCATGAATTTACATTATTGAATAAATCAATAGGTAATGAAGTCGGTCTAAAACACATTTACTCTGGAAAAATCCATGTTGGAATTTTAGATAAAATAGAAGACAAAACCGCAATTTTAAGAAAAGGAAATAAAATTAAAGAATTACGCATAGCTAATATCGAAGTTTTAAGTGATAGTGAACTTCATGATTGGAAGATTAATAATTTAGATAAAAAAACAGAGTCAATTAGTTGTGTATTTCCAAAAGGAATTAATGTTGAAGTCATCAAGGATACAGTTAAAAATATAGCTAATATAATCGATATTAAACTAACCGATAAATATAATGGACCCCAAATTAATGAAAACTATACTAGCTTGACTTTTGAACTTGTTGCACTATCAAAAGAAGATATTGAAAAAGTCAAAGAATTATTCACTGGATTTGGTGGAATTATAAGATAATCATTTTATACAATACGAACATATATTAAAGTGTCAAAAAGTAATTAAACTTTTAATTAAATAATAACACTTTAAAATTTACTTTTTTTATTAGAATAAACTTCCCACAACTTTTTTAATAATTTTACCATAATTAATATTTTTATTAATAATATAAATAAATTTAAGATAATTTTAAAAAAAATTTAAAACCGAAACCTTTATATAGTAAAACATACACAGGTATATTTGTCAATAAAGTTACAAAAAGTAACAAAAAGATTGACACAGAATAACGATTACTAAATTAATGTCATAAGGAGATGATTATCATGGCAGAAAATGAAATTACTCTTAAAGTTGCAGAAGCAATTTCACAAAAAGATATAGGTCAAGGCATTGCAAGACTTGATCCAAATGTAATGGATGACTTAAACATCCATGAAAGAGATTTAATCGAAATTATCGGCGAAAAAAGAACTGCCGCAATCGCCCTTCCTTCACAAACTGACATTGGACTTGGAGTTATCAGAATTGATGGACTAGTTCGTAAAAATTCCGGTGCAACTATCGGTGGAGAAGTTCAAATTAAAAAAACTAAAGCAGTAGAAGCTAAAAAAGTTGTTTTAGCACCAATTGAAAATAATATTCGTGTACAAGGAGATGTACGTGGATTATTTGCTGGAAAAGTAATGGTTCAAGGAGACATTATTGGATCTCAAATTAGAGCACCAAAACCAAGTAGGAATATGGGATTTGGTAGTTTATTTGATGAATTAATGGATTTTACACCAGCAATGAAAGAAATTAAATTTGCTGTTGTATCAACTAACCCAAAAGACATTGTTATAGTCGGTCCAAATACTGAAGTACAACTTTACGAAACTCCCGTTGATGTAAGTAAAATTGAAGGTGTTGGAAACCTTGTTGATGTAAGCTACGAAGATATTGGTGGTCTTAAAGAAGAAGTCAAAAAAGTAAGAGAAATGATTGAAATTCCTCTTAAAAGACCAGAACTCTTTGAAAAACTAGGTATTGCACCTCCAAAAGGAGTATTAATGCATGGTCCACCAGGTACTGGTAAAACATTACTAGCTAAAGCAGTAGCTAGTGAAAGTGATGCTCATTTCATTGCAATAAATGGGCCTGAAATTATGAGTAAATATGTAGGTGGATCTGAAGAAAACTTAAGAGAATACTTTGAAGAAGCAGAAGAAAATTCTCCTTCAATCATATTTATCGATGAACTTGATGCAATTGCACCAAAAAGAGAAGAAACCAATGGTGAAGTTGAAAGAAGAACCGTTGCTCAACTTCTTACCTTAATGGATGGTCTTAAATCCCGTGGCCAAGTAGTAGTAATTGGTGCAACTAATAGACCAGATTCTCTTGACCCTGCACTAAGAAGGCCAGGGAGATTTGATCGTGAAATAGAAATTGGAGTACCAGATTCTGAAGAAAGAAAAGAAGTACTTGAAATTCACACAAGAAATATGCCTCTCTCAGAGGATGTTGACCTCGATAAAATAGCAAATACAACTCATGGGTTTGTTGGAGCTGATCTTGAATCATTATGTAAAGAAGCAGCAATGAGAGTTGTTAGAAGAATCTTACCAGATATTCAAAATGATGAAGAAATTCCAAAAGAAGTAATGGAAAAAATCGTTGTTACAGGTGATGACTTTAAAAATGCACAAAAAGAAATTCAGCCTTCAGCTTTAAGAGAAGTACTTGTTCAAATCCCAGATATTAAATGGGATGATGTAGGTGGTCTTGAAGACATTAAACAAGAACTTAAAGAAGCAGTAGAATGGCCATTAAAACATCCTGAAACGTTCCAACGTTTAGGAATAAGACCTCCTAAAGGAACATTACTTTACGGAATTCCTGGAACTGGTAAAACATTACTCGCAAAAGCAGTGGCAAGTGAGAGTGAAGCAAACTTTATTTCAGTGAAAGGTCCTGAACTCTTATCCAAATGGGTTGGAGAATCCGAAAAAGGTGTTAGAGAGATATTTAGAAAAGCAAAACAGGCATCTCCAACAGTAATCTTTTTCGATGAAATAGACGCAATAGCTAGCTCACGTAGCGAAAATGATACTGATAGTGGTGTAACTAAAAGAGTTGTAAACCAATTATTAACTGAAATGGATGGTTTAGAAGAACTTGAAGATGTTGCAATTATTGCTGCAACTAACAGACCAGACATCTTAGATGCTGGACTTATAAGACCAGGTAGATTCGATAGACACATAGAAGTCGGTGCACCTGATGAAGAAGCAAGACTTGCAATCTTTAAAGTACATACCAAAGACATGCCACTTGCAAAAGATGTTGATCTTAAAAAACTTGCTAAGAATACCGAAAACTATGTTGGAGCAGATATTGAATCACTATGTAGAGAAGCTGCCATGCTTACTTTAAGAAATGACCTCAATGCCAAAGAAATCCCATATAAATACTTCAAAGAAGCAATCGATAAAATAAAACCTGGACATAACTCCACTGAAGAACCATTGCTCCAATACATGTAGGAAGAATAATTAATTCTTCCTTACACTCTTATAAAAACTGAACCATATAATAGAGAGAGATACAGAAATCTCTCCCCAACCTCCATAATAATATTCACACTATTTTCTACCATTAGGGAAGATATGGAATCTTCCCTTAACCTCCATAATCACACTATTTTTAACATACATTTAAATAATAAACTTAATAATATTTTAAATCATGAGCGAACATATTATTGAAGCAATGGGATTGAGTAAAGTAACAATTAAAAATGGGAAAGTTGTTGATGTAACTGAACCAGAAATTGAATATTGTCCTTTATTTGATCATAATAGAAGTATTAAAAAATTAACATCCAAAACAATAGCTGAAAACATACAATTCAGAATAGATGATTTTGGAATGTGTATGCCAAATCGCCAATTAAAAATGAAAGACTTCTTAAACTTTGGAATTTCTGAAATTATGTGTACATTACTTGAGGAAAATGTAATTGATTCTGTTATAATGGTTTTAGAAGGTTGTGGAACATTAATTGTCAATGAACCAGAACTTGTTCAAGGAATTGGTGGAAGAGTATCTGGTCTTGTAAAAACAAGTCCTATTCCAGAATTAATAACTAAAATGGGCGAAGATAATATTGTTTATCCAGAAACTGCTGAAATAAATCAAATTAAAGGAGTAGAACTTGCTATCAAAAAAGGATTTAAAAATATTGCAGTTACAATAGCTCTAGCTAGTGAGATTGATGAAATTGAAAGAATAAAATCTGAAAATCCAGATGTAAACATTTATGTTTTTGTAGTTCACACAACTAAAAGAACTGCTGAAGAAGCAAGAAAACTATTTGATGGTTGTGATGTTATAACATCTTGTGCTTCCAAATATGTCCGTGAAATTGGTCAAAAAGAGAGTGTAAAAACAGTGGGTCAATCCATACCAATTTATGCTAGTAGTGAAGCTGGTAAAAAATTCTTAGAAATGCGTTTAGAAAAAATTGGTGGGGAAAAACCTAAAAAAGATAATCCTGATTTACCTTATCCATTATTATAATTATCTTTTATTTGGTAAAGTAAACTCTGGAGCAACAATTCTTTGATGGAAAGATTGGGATTTATATTCAATAAATTCAAATCGTTTTCCAATAACTCCATATTTTGGATTGAAACCAAAAATATTAATATACTCTCCTAAATCATCTCTTTCACTTTTCATTGCCATAGTTACTTCATATAATGCTTTTGTATCATCAATAGCTCTATGGAAATTAACTTCAGGAATATTATAATATTTAACAGCATCAATTAATTTATGAGGAAATTCTTTCCTATCTTTTAGAACAGATACTGTATCTAACCAATCTAAGCTTGAAACAATATCATCCGCTTCATTTGGAAAATGTCTCTTTAAGAGAGAATAAACAAATTGCAAGTCAAATTGACAATTATGAGCAATCATCAATGTATCTGCTGTAAGTCTTTCTTTTAAATCTTGTGCTACTATTTCTTCACTTAAACCATCATTAATTAACATATCATTTGTAATTCCAGTTAATCTAATTATTTCTGGTGAAATTGGCTCGCTCACATTGATAAATTCATCATACATGTCAATTACAACACCATCTTCAATAGTCAACATTGCAAGTTCAATGATTTTACATGTAAAACAATCAAGTCCAGTAGTTTCAGTATCAAAAAATATGACCTTTATAATAAACACAACCTAAATAAATAAAATTTAATTAATTCTATATATTTGAACTTATATAATTTATAATGAATTAGTCAACACGAGGGATATATTTGACTCAAAAAAGTGAAGCACAAAAAGGCAACATTACCCCCGAAATGGAAAGTGTTGCAAAACAAGAAAATATAGATGTAAATAAACTAGCTAAATTAATCGACTTAGGAAAAGTAGTAATTCCAAAAAACATTAATGGACACTCCAAACCATGTGGTATCGGAGAAGGTCTTAAAACTAAAATTAATGCAAATATTGGTTCATCATCTAAAATTGATGATATTGAATTAGAAATTAATAAAGCAAAATTAGCACAAGAATATGGTGCAGATGCATTAATGGATTTATCTACTGGTTCTGATTTAAAATTATTTAGAAAAAAAATTATGGATGCAGTTGACATTTGTATCGGAACTGTTCCAATTTATGAAGCAGGTGTTGTTACACTTGGTAAAAATAAAGAAATAATTGATATGGACCCAGACGACATCTTTAAATCTATAGAAAATCAAGCAAAAGAAGGAGTGGATTTCATGACACTCCATTGTGGTATCACTAAAGATTTAGTTCAGAAATTAAAAGCATCAAATAGAATGATGGGTATTGTAAGCCGTGGAGGAACATTCATGGCATCTTGGATCAACCATAATGATATGGAAAATCCATTATACGAAAACTATGACTATCTTTTAGAATTATCTTACGAATATGACATTACATTATCATTAGGTGATGGCCTACGACCAGGTTGTTTAGCAGATGCAAGTGATATCCCTCAAATTCAAGAACTTGTAAATTTAGGTGGACTTGTTAAAAGAGCACAAGATGCAAACGTTCAAGTAATGGTTGAAGGTCCAGGACACATGCCTCTAAATCAAATTAGAGCAAACATGGAAATTCAAAAAACTATTTGTCACGGAGCCCCATTTTATGTATTAGGACCTCTTGTAACTGATCTTGCACCAGGATATGATCACATTACAGGAGCAATTGGAGGAGCAATAGCTGCATCATCTGGTGCTAACTTTTTATGTTATGTAACTCCTGCAGAACACTTATCACTTCCAAGTCTTGAAGATGTAAAAGAAGGAGTTATTGCATCTAAAATAGCTGCAGAAGCAGCAGATGTTGCGAAAGGCCTTGAATCTGCATGGGCTCAAGAACGAGCAATGGCACAAGCAAGAAAAGAATTTGATTGGGAAAAACAATTTAATCTTGCATTAGATAAATCAAAACCTAGAACCTACCGTGAAAAATGTGAACTTGACAATGATGAAATGTGTGCGATGTGTGGAGAATATTGTGCAGTTAAAATAGCTAAAGGCGATTTTTAATGAAATATCAAGAATTAGTAGATGTTTACTCTGCCCTTGAGGCAACTACAAAAAGACTCGAAAAAACAGAAATAATTTCTGAATTTTTAAAAAAATTAGATAGTGATACCATTGAAAAAGTAGGGCTATTAATTTTAGGAGTTGTATTTCCAGCTTGGAGTTCAGAAGAAATAGGAATTGGAGGCAAATTAGTTGAAAGAGCAGTAGCAGAAGCAGTAGGAACAACACAATCTGCAGTAGAAGATGCTGTTCGTGATGAAGGAGATATTGGGCTTGCATGTATTAAATTATACTCCAAAAAATCCCAAATGACATTTTTCTCACAACCACTAACAATTGATTTTGTATTCAATAATTTACGTAAACTATCTCAAATTTCTGGATCTAAATCTACTAATCGTAAAATTGCCATTATTTTAGAATTACTAAGTCAAGCTAGTGCAACAGAAGCCAAGTATTTAACCCGCACAATTACAGAGGAGCTAAGAATTGGCGTAGGAGATGGTGTGGTTAGAGATTCAATAGCTCAAGCATTTGATATTGATAAAAAAATAGTTGAAAGAGCTCAAATGCTTACAAATGACTTTTCTATCGTTGCAAGAACTGCAAAAGAACAAGGTAGCTCTGGTTTAGAAAAACTTAATTTAACTCCAGGAACACCAGTCAAACCAATGCTTGCACAACTTGCACCACCACTAAATGAAATTATTCCTGAAATGAACATTGCAATTTGTGATACTAAATATGATGGTATTAGACTACAAGTCCATAGAAATGGGGATAAAATTAATATATTCACCCGTAGACTTGAAAATATTACTCATGCTCTTCCAGAAATCGTTGAATTATTTGATGAACATTTACCTCATGAGGATTATATTGTAGAAGGTGAAGTGATTGCTACAAAAAATGGAAAACCATTACCTTTCCAAAACATATTGCATCGTGTTAGAAGAAAACATAATGTTGAAGAAGCAATGGAAAATGTTCCTTTAAAAGTATACTTATTTGATGTGATGTATTATCAAACCCCAATGATTGATGAACCTCTAAAAAACAGGAGAAATATATTAGAATCTATTGTTGATACTTCCGTTGACGAAATGAATTTAAGTACTATGAAAATCGGAACTCCAGACAATATTGATGAAATCCAAGAGCTATTTGAAACATCAATCAAAGAAGGACATGAAGGAATTATGATTAAAGATGCATCTGCACCATATATTCCTGGCCTTAGAGGTAAAAAAATGCTTAAATATAAAGCAGAACCTGAAACCCTTGATATGATTATTATTGGTGGAACCTATGGAATAGGGAAAAGAGGAGATTTCGTTGGATCTTATTTAGTAGCACTCAGAGATGAAAACAATGAATTTAAAAGTGTAGCATATGCTGCAACAGGTCTTGATGATGCAACACTTGAATATTTGACTGGTAAAATGAAAGAACTTGAAATTTCAACAAAAGGTCGCGAAATTAAAGTTGAACCAAAAATTGTTTTAGAAATTGCATTTTCCGAAATTGTTGAGTCTCCAGAATATGAAACAGGTTACTCTTTAAGATTCCCAGTTGTTAAAAACATTAGAAAAGATAAAGGTCCAATGGACATAGATACCGTTGAGAGATTAATTTCCATGTATCATACTGGAAATTAAATCCTTCTACTTTTTTATTCTTGTTTAAATTTTACAAATTAAAATCCTATCAATTATTTTTACTTCAAAATCCTATTAAACAACCATGGAAATTACAGATGAAAAATTATTAAGAATAGCTCTAATAACTGCTCTAATTGGGATAATTGGATTGATTATACTTACACCATCGATTGAAGTTAAAAAAATCAGTATTAAAGATATTACTCGATCAATGATTGATGAAAAAGTATCTATTCAGGGCGTAATTACTGATATTTCACAATCAAGTTCAAAAACAAGTTATTTTTTGACTATAAATGATGGAGAGACCCAAATTACATTAATTATTTTTGAAAAACAAGTTGCAGAAATTAGTTCTAGAAATTTAAATATTGGAGACTTTAAAAATAAGAAAGTTGAAGTTACTGGAACAATAACTGAATATAAATCTGATTTAGAATTAATTTTATCAAGCGGAGACAGTCTGAGGATTATAAATTAACAATATCTATTTATTTAAAAAAAATCAAAAATAATATAAAATAAATTATAGGAATTTTAATTATGCCTAATAAAAAAAGATTATTTGGGACTTTTGGAGTTAGAAGAACCGCAAATGATGTATTAACTCCAGAATTTGCAACAAGACTAGCAGCATGTTATGGAAGTGTTGTTAAAGGTAAAATTGCAGTTGGTGCAGATACTAGAACAACTAGTCCCATGTTAAAAGATGCGGTTATAGCAGGTTTACTTTCAGTTGGTTGTGATGCAGTAGATTTAGGAACACTACCAACACCTGCAGTTCAATATGCAGTAAGACAATATTATGATGGTGGAATAATGATTACAGCTAGTCACAATCCACCTAAATTTAATGGACTTAAATTTTTAGATGAATATGGAATTGGTCTTCCAGATGATATTGAATTAGAAATTGAAAATCTTTATTTTGATAGTGAACCAATTAGAGCAAGTTGGGATGAAATTGGTGAAAAATATACAAATGATAATATAATTGAAGAATACATTCAAACAGCAATGTCAAATGTTGATGTAGATGCAATTAAAGAAGCTAATTTAAAAGTAGTCTTAGATTGTGGATCAGGTGCAGGTTCTTTTACAGCACCATATTTGGTTAGAGAACTTGGATGTGATGTGACTACCTTAAACTGTCAAGCTGATGGATTTTTTCCAGGTCGTGACCCTGAACCAATAGAAGAAAACTTACAAGAACTCATTTCTGTTGTAAAAGAATTAAATGCAGATATTGGACTTGCTCATGATGGTGATGCAGATAGAACTATTTGTATCGATGAAAATGGAGCATTTGTTCTAGGAGATAAAACATTTACATTAGTAGAAAAACAAATGCTTAAAGAAAATGGTGGAGGAACTATTGTAACAACCGTTGCAACATCACAAGCTATTTACGATATTGCAGAAGAATACAATGGTGAAGTAATAGCTACTGCTGTTGGAGATTTACTTGTAGCACGTAAATTAAAAGATACTAATGGTCTTTTCGGAGGAGAAGAAAATGGTGGTTTAATTTTCCCTAATTTCGTTTATGGAAGAGATGCTGCCCTAACAGTTGCTAAAATCTTAGAAATAATAGCTAAAGAAAAGAAAACATTATCCCAATTAGTTTCAAAATTACCAGTTTATTACTCTGCAAAAATGAAAACTGAATGTGCTGATGATTTAAAAGAAGAAATCATGTCAAAAATAGCTACAGAAGTTAAACAAACCACTGATTATGAACTTGACACAACAGATGGTGTTAAAATCTTTAAAGATGGTGGTTGGGTGATTATTAGACCTTCTGGAACAGAACCAATATTCAGAAGCTATTCTGAGGGTAATACTCAAGAACAAGCAGATGAAATGGCTCAATGGGGAATTAACTTAATTAAAAAATATTTAAATTAAATTTTATTTGAAAGTTCTTGGAAATCAATTGTAGATGGAATATCCTCACACAACCAATGTTTAGCACAAGAAACCCTGTTTAAAAGTACACATTGTGGTGGAATTCCCATGTTAATTGATTTATAACCTCCGGAAATGAGATTTAAAACACAAGTAACTCCGATTATTCCAAGTTCTTCTAAATCTTTTTTTGTTGCACCTTTAAGTGAGTCAGAGTTATGTTCAATTAAATATAATTCATGAGAAAATTTGTTTGCTATTTTACAAACATTACAATTTTTATTGCATAATTTACAAATAGCCCCCAATCTTGAATTTTCAGCCTTACAATTTTTTTGAGATATTCTCATGCATGATGGAAGAAGCAATGCTTTTCTTTTTCTCAATTGGAAATCTGCTCTGAATATTCTATTCATTAAATTAGCTCCAAGCATGTTTAAATGATATAATTCCTTAGGACTATTAAAAAATATTATATCTTCATTCATTTTATGAAATATATCATTATTTTTTAAATATGCTTGTAATTGGAAGGTATATAAATCCAAATATTTTGGTGAGTTTCTTAAAAACCAATCAGATAACTGAATAAAAATATCCAATTTATCCTGCGTAATTTCATTTTCATACTTTTTTAAATAAGGTAACTGATATATAAAATCACCAGTAGCTTCTAAAAAATTAAATAATAATTTTAAGTTATCTTCATTTAAATTTAAATCCTTTTCAACTTTTTTATTTTCAAATTGTTTAGTAAGCATCAATCCACGAACATCATCAATTAAATCCTTACTCTGTAAAGACTTGTTTCTCTGTCGGGACAATGTAGAAAGCATTTTATAAGAATTAATTGATAAATTAACAGCATCAATTTTATAAACATGCCAATAAACACCAATTAATAATCCTTCTAACATAATAGATAGATTATTTAAATTTAGACTATTTGCAAATTCAATGAATTCATCTGTAAAGTCATCAACATCTTGATAATAATTATCCTCAAGTTCATAAGGAAGTATTAAATCTCCCATTTAAATCCCCACAGACTCGAATAAAAATTTTGCATGACTTTCTGCTTCTTCAAACAATCTGTCAATTTCTTCCTCAGGAAAAGAATTGTTTTCAATAAATATTTCTAGCAATAAAAATATTGCATAAGCATAATATTCTCTAGCAAGCATTTCTGGATTTAAATTCTTAATATGTCTCTTTTCGATTAATTTAGCAAAAACAGAAGTCCAAAATTTTAGTGGCTCTTCTAAGATATGTTTACGAAAATATTCTGCAATCTGAGCATCCTGATACATTTGAATAAATATTAATCTAAATATTTTCATTATTTTTTCATTTTTAATCAATTGCCTAAAACCTTCCGATCCCACATGATAAAATAATAAAGGATCTTTTTCAAGTAATTCATCCATTTGAGTATCTTCAACCAAATCATCACCAAAATAATCAGTAAATGTTAATAAAATATCATCCAAAATGGCTTGTTTCGAAGGATAATGATTATAAATTGAACTTTCTTTAATTCCAACTTTATTAGCAATCTGTCTTATTGAAGAATTTGTAAATCCTTTTTGTGAAAATAACTCCAATGAAGCATCAAAAATTTTTTCTTTAGTTGTTAAATCTCTCATAACTAATACTTGTTAATTATAATATATAAAACTAACAACTGTTAGTTTAAAAAAATTAAAAAAAATAATATCAAAGATATTCCAAACATTCCTCTTTTAAAAAAAATGCATCCTCATTATCGGGACTTCTAAGTAATACCTTATTAAAACTATCAATAGCTTCTTCAAATTTTCCAAGTTCCATTAAAACCACTCCTTTATTAAGTAAAAAATCAATATTATTTTTTTCTAAAAAAATAGCTTTATTAAAACAATCTAAAGCTTCATCAAGTTTTCCTAAATCAATATACGCATTACCCATCCTATTAATAGCAGCTGCATCCATTTCAGAATCATCCAAACAAACTTCCACTGCTTTATCAAATGATTCAATAGCTTCTTCTAACATTCCCATATCAGTTAGTAAATTTCCACGTGAATTCCACACCTCAGGATTGTCTCCATCAATAACTATAAGCTTATCATAAACTTTAAGAGCATCATCATATCTTCCAAGCATTTCTAAAATAAAACCTCTCCAATAGAGGACAATTGGACTGCTTGGACGATAATTATAAGCAATATTACTTACTTTTAATGCTTCATTAATATTTCCAGAGTTTAAAAGAGCAATAGCTTTATTGTTTAAAATATAAACATTGTCAGGTTCAATCATCAATGCTTTATCATAACACTCAATAGCATCCATGAATCTACCAAGTCTTGATAAATTATCTCCTTGTTTATTTAATAAATAAACATCATGAGGATCCAATCTTAAAGCAGCATCATAACACATAGTAGATTTATCAAATTTACCACTATCAAACAAAATATCTGCTCTTTTAGAAATCATTGCTTTTTCATCAATTTTGTCGCCTCTCCAATCATCAATTGGGATTTTTTCAAAATAAATTATTTGAAATTTTTCAGAAGGATCAATTCTCCCACCATACATCTTTTTAAATTCTTTTAACATGTCTTTGGAATCTTTAAATCCTTCTTGGCGAGCCAATTCATCATTACCTTCAATTTCCTCAAAAGCAATATCCTCAATTTTTGTAACGAAAGCTTCAAAAATCTTCATTTTTTCTTTTGATACTAAATTCCAATAACAGTAAAGCCTATCCCCAACTTTAAGTGGATTCTTCCATGCTTTACGAATTGTTCTGGTCTTTTTACCAGTGATAACATCAATATCATTACTTGAAAATGACAAAATTGGCATGATATACCTCAATTAAATTACTTGCTCTCCAAATTCTCCTGATTTAACCTTAACAATACCATTAAAATATGGTTTAATTTCTTTAGCTAACTTTATCAAATCATGTGGATTGGGAACATCAACTTCCTCTAAAGCTGGATCCAGCACATTTTTATTTCTAAATTGTTGAATAGTGTAAACATCCGCTTCAATTTCATCTACTAAATTATAAATATCTTTTCTTGTATGTAATGTTGGAACATAAGTTGTTCTTGCTTCTAAATGAACCCCCGCATCATTTATTAAATTCATTGATTTTTTAACTTTAAAACCAACATTAGCCCCCGTAATTTTTTTATACTTAGAAAATGTTGTTTTAACATCAAGTGAAACATAATCAAGTAAATCTAAATCTAATATTTTTTTAAGATTGTCTGGGTAAATACCACTAGTATCTAGTTTTGTTTTAAATCCAATTTGACGAACATAAGTCAATATTTCTATTACTGCATCCACTTGTCCTAATGGTTCTCCACCAGAGATAACAACTGCATCTAAAAAATCAGCTACATAATCAATTTCTTGTTTTACTTTATCCAAAGACCATTCAGTATTATCTTCTAAAAGCTCTACATTATGACAATACTTACAAGCAAGAGGACATTTAGACATGAAAATAACTAATGACATATTTCCATGGAATTCAACAGAAGAAATAACAGTTCCACCAACATACATTATCCTAGTACCTCTTTTAGGATTTTAATGAACTTTTTATCTTCTTCAAGAGTACATATACTAATCCTAATCCAATATTCGTCTAATCCTTTGAATGATGTACAATCTCTTACAATTATACCTTTCTTCATGAGCTCTAACGCTAA
Source organism: Methanobrevibacter sp. (assembly GCF_051877095.1). Lineage (GTDB taxonomy): Archaea > Methanobacteriota > Methanobacteria > Methanobacteriales > Methanobacteriaceae > Methanocatella. The sequence goes on from NZ_JBJEIO010000004.1 coordinate 143,190, forward strand.
TTCTGCAGCAGTAAATCCAGTTTTTTTAATATTAATTAACATGAAATTAGATTTAGATGGGAATACAAAAAGTCCATCTATTTTTGAAATTTCATCATATAAATATTGCCTTGATTCAATACCTTTTTTAATTGAATTTTCAATATACTCAGTATCCTTAAGAGTATTTAAAGCTGCAACAAAAGATAATTTTGTTATAGAGAAAACTGGTTTGATTCTATGCATATATTCAATAATTTCAGAACATGCAAGACCATAACCAACCCTCATTCCTGCAAGGCCTAAAACTTTTGAAAATGTACGAATAATAAAAATATTGTCAAATTCATTGATTAAATCTTTATTAGTGACTTCGGAATATTCAAAATAAGCTTCATCAATAACAATCAATATATCTGGATTTTTAGAAGCAATATCTATAAACACTTCTTTATCGATTAATGTACCATTAGGATTATTAGGACTGCATAAGAAAATCATTTTAGTTTTATCAGTTATAGCATCATAAACTGAATTAACATCTAATTTATTATTTTCAAGATCCCATCTTGCATAAACTGGATTAGCACCATATTGGGTTAATAAGTACTCATAATACATGTAAGAAGGTAAAGGTACGATGAATTCATCACCTTCGTCTATAAATGTTTTTGCTAAAACATCAATGATTTCATCAGCACCATCTCCACCAATTATCACTTGAGAATCATCTACACCAGAATATTTAGCTATTTCTGATACAAGTTCACCTAATTGTGATTCTGGATACCTATTTATATTACCAATTTCTTCTTTAATAGCTTCTATAGCTTTAGGAGATGGACCCCATGGATTTTCATTAGATCCTAATTTAATAATATCTTCTTTATTTAAATTAAAATCCTGAGCAATCTCATCTTGAGATTTACCTGGAACATATGAATCCATTTCATCAACAATTTTTCTTACATTCATCCTAATCTTCCATATATTGTTTAGAGAGTTTTACGTAATTATCCGCATTCTCTTGAATCATTTCCACTTGTTCTTGAGATAATTGTTTAACAGCTTTAGCTGGAACTCCTAAAATTAAACTATTTTCTGGGAATTCTTTTCCTTCACTTACAACAGCACCTGCACCAACAATAGAGTTTTTAGATATGTGTGCACCGTTTAAAACAGTAGCATTCATTCCAATTAACACATTATCATCTAATTTACAACCGTGAACAACTGCACCATGTCCAATAGATACATTATCTCCTATTTCAACAGGGAATCCTTTAGTACAATGAATAACACAATTATCCTGGACATTAGAATTGTTTCCAATAGTGATTGCATCAGTATCTCCCCTTAATATAGCACCATGCCATATAGATACGTTTTCACCTAATTCAACATCACCAAATACTTGTGCACCAGGGCATATTACAATAGAGTCTTCAATATTTTCCATAATATCACCTAATTATTTTTTTAAATTTTTATCTTGAATAATGTACTCTTGTTTAATTAATACTCTTGTATCAGAAGGTACATCATTATATAATAAAACTCCAGAACCAATAGTAGAATTATGACCTACTTTTACACCTGGAGAAAAACTAGAGTTAATACCAGTTTTTACAGAATCACCAATAATAGAACCAAATTTACGTCTTCCACTATCAATCATTTTATCTTTAATTTTTGTTTTAACTGATTTATTGTCAAAACGCAAGTTTGCAATGTTAGTTCCTGCTGCAAGATTACAATTAGAACCAATTACAGAATCCCCAACATAACTTAAATGACTAACATTAGTATTTTCCATAATAATTGAATTTTTAATTTCAACTGCATTTCCAACATGAACATTATCACCGAAGTAAGAATTACCACGGATATAAGAATTAGGACCTATATCACAATTTTTACCTATATATACATTACCTACAATGTAAACTCCTGCTCTAATTACACTTCCTTCATCTAAAAAGACTTCACCGTGAATATGAGCTCCTTCTTCTACAGTACCTTTGATTTCAGTTTTAAGATTAGAAATGAGTTCTTCATTAACTTCGATTAATTCCCATGGGCGACCTACATCAATCCAATCTTTATCAGTTTTATGCCCCATTACTCTTAATCCTTCTTCAATTTGCATAGTTAATGAATCAGTAATTTCATATTCTCCTCTTTGAGAAAGTTCAGTTTTATCAATTTTATCAAATATATCCTTATTGAAGATATAAATTCCACCATTAACTAAGTTACTTGGTGCATCTTCTAGTTTAGGTTTTTCCACAATACTTTTAATATAACCATCTTCAATTTCAACAACACCAAAAGCAGAAGGATCTTCTACTTCGGTTAAAAGCATTAAAGTATCAGGTTTTAATTCCTCATATTTACTGATGAACTCGCTGATAATATCACCATCTAAAATGACATCCCCATTTAAAACTATCAAACTGTCATTGATAAATTCTTTTCCATAAGAAATTGCATTAGCAGTACCTAAAAAGTCTTCTTGTCTTTGATAAGTAATATTAACTCCAAATTCACTACCATCTCCAAAATAATTTCTAACCATTTCTTCTTTATAGCGAACAATAAGCAAAATATCTTTAATACCATTTTCTCTTAATGATTCTATATTATACTGCATGATTGGTTTTCCTGCAACAGGTAACATAGTTTTAGGCTTAGTGAGTGTTAATGGTCTCATTCTAGATCCTTCACCAGCACATAGAATTATTGCTTTCATTTTTTTTCATTACCCCCTAAAATTTATATTAATGATATATAGTTAACTTGTTCCTTGTTAATTAATTTTGCTAATTAAATAAATAATTTTAAATAAAAACACAGGACAAATGATGTTTTAAAATGGTGACATATATTTATCTACATTGTGAATATAATTGGATTTATAAAAAAAACAATAAGAAAATTAAATTCTTTAAAAAAAAAGCATATATTTAAGGAAAATTTGAAGATAAAATAATCTTCATAAATTTTCATTAATTATTTTTACACAAACATTCCTGATTTCTTCAGCTCTTTTAAGCTCTTTTGATTCTAAAGTTATTCTAATGTAATCTTCAGTTCCAGAAGGTCTTACAAGTACCCAACTATCATCTTCAAAAGTTAATCTAACACCATCAAGTGTATTTACATCAGAAATATCCTCAAAAGCAGTGGTAAGTAAATGTTCCATGTTTTCCATTACTTTGATTTTAGCTTCTTTAGAACAAGTTATTTTCTCACGAATATTTGGATAAGACGGAATGGCCTCTAAAAGATCAGATAAATTACCATCTCTTGAAACAATTGCAGCTATTCTTAAACCTGAAAGGATTCCATCTGGACACATGCAGAAGTCTGGGTGAAGCCAAGTTCCAGAAGGTTCTCCACCAAAGCTTGCATCTTTTTCAAGGATTACTTCAGCAACATTTACATCACCAACCGCAGTTCTTATAACATTGCCTTTTACAGATTCATCCATACATAAACCTGCATCAACTGTTGTTACTATATCTCCATCAAATTCTTTTGATATTAATGCTAAAAGAGAGTCAAATGGAGAAACATTACCTTTTTCATCAACAGTAATCATCCTATCTGCATCACCATCATGAGCAATTCCTAAATCTGCTCCAATAGCTACAACAGTTTTCATTAATGTTTGTAAGTTTTCTTCATTAGGTTCTGGATTTCTTCCTGGGAAAAATCCATCTACCTGAGAATTAAGAGTAGTAACTTCACATCCTGCTTTTCTAAATACTAAAGGTGATATTTCACTTCCTGCACCTGATGCACAATCAATTACTACTTTTAAACCTTTTTCAATATCAACCATGTTAACTAAATCATCGATATATTGACCTTTGATTTCTTCATTAACTCTTAATTTACCTATATTATCCCAAGATACTGAAATATATTCTTTGTTTGAATAAATTCTTTCAATTTCTGCTTCTTGAGCGGAAGTATATGCCATTCCATTTTTATTCCATAGTTTAATTCCATTATATTGAGAAGGATTGTGGGATGCTGTTAACATGATTCCAGCATCAGCATCAAGCTTTTCGGTAGCGTAACCAACTAATGGAGTTGGAACCATACCTATCTTTATAACATCAACACCACTTTCAAGTAAACCTGCACAAATAGCTTGGTCCAACATTTGATTGGTTGTCCTTGTATCATAACCTAGAATTACAGTTCCAGAATTGCCTAAATAGTAAGCTAGAGATTTACCTACATTTAATGCAAGTTCACATGTTACTTCAGAACCTATTTTTCCTCTAATTCCAGAGGTTCCAAATAGTTTTTTAGCTACCATAATCCCACCTATGCACCAAATTTATGAGCATAATTCATTAAATCCATCATAATATTCATTACATCAGATCCTCTGATTCTATTAAGTCCACCTTTAGCACAAGCCCTTTCACCAAATTCTTTAACATCATCTACTCTTACTTCAGGACCACTAATAATCACAGGAACTGGATCTCCAGAGTGATTCATTACTGAAATTGGAGTTGAGTGATCTGCGGTTAAGTAAATATAAATATCTTTAAGTTTCATTAATTCGCTTATTACAACACGGTCAACTTTTTCTATGAATTCTTTTTTCTCTTTAGTTTGACCATCATGCCCTGCTTCGTCAGCTCCATCAATATTTACTAAGAAAAAGTCATGTTCTGAGTTTTTAACTTGATCGATGATAGTATCACGAATATTTTCTAAATTAGTATCGATTCCACCAGTTACATCTTCCATTTCGATGATATCCATTCCTGCAAACCTTCCAATTCCCATTATAAGACCAGTTTCTGCAATACATGCAGAATTTACACCATATTTTTCATTTAATGATTCAACAACAGGAACTTCACCAGCACCACGAGGAATTACAATATTTGCTGGATGTTCTCCATTTTCAATTCTTTTTAAATTAACTGGGTGGTCTTTAACCATTTCATAAGTTTTAATTACTACTTTGTTTAAGATATCTGCAGTTTTTTTAGCTTCTGGTGTATCATCTAGTGCTTTAACTTCTTTAGGTTTATTGCCTTCCACCTTAGGATCAGCATCACTTACTTTACCAGATAATCCTTCTCCTCTTAAAACTAAAACTGCTCTATGACCAGTGGATTCTTTAAAAATTATTTTAATATCAGGATAGTCTTCCAAAGTCATTTTATTTAATTCTTCGACTATCTCTTTAGTACCCTCTTTTATTCTTCCAGCACGTCTATCAGTTACGATTAAATCTTCATTTGCAGTTGAAAAATTACATCTAAATGCAATATCTCCTGGAAGAACATCTACTCCTACACCATTTGCTTCAAATGGACCTCTTCCAGTATATACTTCATATGGATTGTAACCTAAGATAGAAAGGTGTGCAGTGTCACTTCCAGGAATAATACCTGGAGCAATTGAATCCATAATACCAGTAATTCCTTTTTCAGCCATTTTATCCATATTAGGAGTATCAGCTGCTTCTAAAGGAGTTTTATTACCTAATTCTTTAATAGGACGGTCAGCCATACCATCCATAACTAAAATAAGTCCTTTCATTAATATCACCAAATAAAATTTATATTATATATAATTTTTATTTTTAATTAGTTAAATAATTTATTTAAAAAAGAATCAAAAATATAAAAAAATTAAATTAAAATAGTTAATAAGATTCCAACAATTGCACCAAAAATTGTTGCAAGTAAATTAACATGCTCATTAGTAAGAAATCCATGATTTTCAAAAAGAGCACCTAAAATACTATCACCAAAACATCCGATAGTACCTGAAACAATTGAAACTATAATCGCCGAAAATGGATTTGGCATTATTCCAAGGAAAAATGCTGCAACACCTATAATAAATGCTCCGATAATCCCAGAAACAGTTCCTAAAACTGAAACTGCACCATTAGTTCCAGGATCTACTTTCTGCAAAGTAGTTATTAAACGAGGATGAGTATCTAAAACTCCAATTTCAGAAGCTAAAGTGTCGGATGTTGCAGTTGCAATTGCTCCAATAAATCCTCCAACAAGCGGTGAATAATATCCTCCAAAAGCAGCCATAAAACATGCTACAACACCATTAGAAATAACATTTTTAGATGTCCTTCTACCTTCAAATTCACCTAAGGACAATTTATACTTTTTAGAAAATTTAGTAGCAACTAAAGATAAAATAAGGAATAAAACAATTAACAATAACCAGTTAGTTCCAGCTGAAAAAATAATCACAATACCCATAATAATCATTACCATTGAACCAAATAAATCCAATGACTGTCGTTTATAGGTAATAAATCCTAAAACAAATAAAAGTATTACATATAACCAGTTAATCATTATCCCGTCCATTTTGACCACAATATTATATTCGCTTAAATTCTATAAATATATTACTTAATATATCCACAAGAAGAATAAATATTTAAAACTAGTTATATCAATAAAAAGAAAAAAAAGAGGTAAAAAGTAATCCTATTTGATTACTTTACTTTTGATAATTTCTACTCTTTTAAGAGGGTAGATTTTTTTAGCATTGTGATAAATTTCAGATGCTAATTTACCATTTACAACAAGTTTAATTAATTCATCGAAAGATTTTTCAGCTGCTGTTTCAACGAGTAAATCTTCAATTACTTTTCTCATGTATTTTTGTTGGGAAGATTTTGCTCTTCTTACAGTTACAGCAAGAACATGAAGTTTGATTTTACGATCATCTTTAGTAGTTGCAACAGTAGTAGCATCGATTCTAGAAGTTCCTCTTCTAATCATGCTTCTTACATAATCAGTAGTAGTTTTGTGTCCGGTGAATTTAGTGTTTGCAACTTCACCTGCAACATTATCAATTTCAAATCTAAGTTTGATGTATTGTTTTGAGAAATCACCAGTTAATTCCCTCATAGTAACTTCTACTCCTCTTCCAATGAGAAGTTCAGAATCTTTTGCTGGAGTTTCCCCAATTTCTTTATCTTCAAAGTTTACTGGTGTTTTAATAGTATACCAGGACTTTTCTTTCCATGTATCACGTACTCTACGTCTTGCTTTTGCTTTTGCCATTATATCAACCGTTTAAAATTATATATTATATAATAATTTAGCGTTACGCCATTAAAATTTTATAAAATAGTCTTTAAATTAAGTATAGCACTTAAATTAAATTGTAAAAATGAATTCCAACAATTATACATTTACAATTGTTAATTTGACTATTATGAAGTATTCTTTGCTTATTTTAAGAGAATACAATTAATTAAGTTTTAATTTGTAAAATCCGCCCATAAAGGTTGTTATTAGTTATTTTTTTCATAATATATAAAGATTTTTGAATTTTTAAAAATAGTTAAAATTTTTTATAAGATTTAAAAAAATAAAAAGAATTAATTATGCATGAAGTTATAATGATTGATGTATCTCTGTAATACTTCATCAATTGTACCTTCATCCATTACAAGTTTTATTTCAAGTTCATCAGCTAAAATTTTAGTTTTAAATCCATACTTAAGAGAAATTAAAACATCACAATCACTACAAACTTTAATAACCATGTTTCCTTGATGTTTTGAATTAACATCTATGTCAATATTCCTTTTTTCAATGAATTTAATTTCATCTTGCCAGTCATATATATAAACGGATTTTGCTTTGCCAAGATGCAAATCAACATTTACTCCATCAGAAGATACAATTGCTAATCTCATAATCAAAACCTTTTATACTTCAGCACCATCTAATGCATGGCGACATGCACAATCAGATTCTTCAGCATTTTTTATAAAGTTATAAATTAATTCAAGTAGTTCTGATTCTTTTTGACTGACCATTTCAAAAACTTCATCAATAGTTAGTATATCCTCAGAAATACCTGCTGCATAATTAGATATTATACATATTGAATTATAGCAGATTCCTCTCTCACGTGCAAGGCTAACTTCTGGAACACCAGTCATTCCCACTAAGTCTCCACCAAGCATTTTAAACATTTTGATTTCTGCAGGAGTTTCAAAACGTGGGCCTTCTGTACATACATAAGTTCCCCCTAAAATCACATCCCCTGATTTTGCTAAAATATCTCTTAATGTTGGACAATATGGTTCTGTTACATCAATATGAACTACTTTGTCTTCATAGAATGTTTTAGCTCTGTTTTGTGAGAAATCTAAAAAATCATCTGGAATAACAAATGAACCTGGACCCATATTCTCATTCATTGATCCAACAGAGTTAGTAGCTATTATTTGAGTAACACCTACTTTTCCTAAAGCATCAATATTAGCCCTGTAATTAATCTTGTGTGGTGGGATAGAATGACCTGCAGCATGGCGAGGAATAAAAGCAACAGTTTTAGAGAATATTTCTAAAATAGATACTGTTACTTGCCCATATTCAGTTTCAACTAATTTTTCAACACATGAATCTGCTTTTTGGGTAATTTCATATACTCCACTACCACCGATAATTCCAATCATAAAATCATCCTTTACAAACTGAAAGTGGTTTAACTTTAGCTACAAGTTTAGCAATGCCAGTTTCATCAGATACTCTAACTACACTATCAACATCTTTATAAGCTCCAGGAGCTTCTTCTGCAATTACATTTTTACTAGTAGCTTTGATTTTAATGCCTTTTGATGCTAATTCTTCTGTGATTTCATTAGGATCATAATCTTCTTTAGCTTTGGATCTTGAAAGAACTCTTCCAGCACCATGAGCTGTTGAACCAAATGTTTCTTCCATTGCAACATCAGTTCCACATAAAACATATGATGCTGTTCCCATTGTTCCTGGAATTAATACTGGTTGACCAACAGCTCGGTATTTTTCTGGAACTTCTTCTCTTCCAGGTCCAAATGCACGGGTTGCGCCTTTTCTGTGAACTAATACATCTTCTTCACGATTGTAGATTTTATGAGTTTCCATTTTTGCAATATTATGAGCTACATCATATACAATATCCATTTCCATGTCTTTTGCGGATTTACCAAGGACTTCTTCAAAGGTTTCACGAACCCAATGAGTCATCATTTGTCTGTTTGCCCATGCATAATTAGCAGCTGCCGCCATAGCTTGAATATAATCTTGTGCTTCTTTTGAGTCGAGTGGCGCACATGCTAATTGCCTATCATCAATATTAATTTTGTACTTTTTATAAGCTTTATCCATTATTCTTAAGTAATCTGAACATACTTGATGACCGCATCCTCTGGAACCTGAATGAATCATGATTACAATCATTCCTTTTTCAAGTCCAAAGACTTTTGCGACTTCTTCATTATAAATTTCATCAACGACTTGAACTTCTAAAAAGTGATTACCTGAACCAAGAGAACCTAATTGTGGAATTCCTCTTTTTTTAGCTTTTTCAGAGACAATGCTTGAATCTGCATCAACCATTCTTCCGTTTTCTTCTAAAACATCTAAATCTTCAGACCATCCATATCCATTATCAACAGCCCATTGTGCACCATAATCAAGCACATCATTGATCTCATCCTCTTTAAGTCTTATTTTACCTTTACTTCCAACACCGGATGGGATATTTTTAAATAACTTTTCGGTAAGCTCATCTAAGTTATCTTCAATATCTTCAACTTTTAGATTTGATTTGATTAATCTAACTCCACAGTTAATATCAAATCCAACTCCACCTGGGGATACAATACCATTTCTTAGGGAAAATGCTGCAACCCCACCAATTGGAAATCCATATCCAAAGTGAATGTCTGGAAGTCCAATTGAATATCTTTGAACTCCTGGAAGGCATGCTACATTAACAATTTGTTCAATAGCTCCTTCTTCAAGTTCATCGAAATATTCATCAGCAATATAAAATCTTCCAGAAGCTCTCATTTTTTTATTAAAAGATCCTGGAACCTCATAAACATTATCTCTAACTTTTTTAATTTCATCTTTAATACTCATAAAAATCACAAAATCATTATATTTTAATTTTTATTTATAATATTATAAATAAAGTTTGTTAAATTCTAAAAAAAAGTAAATGATTAATTTCTAAATAGTGAAGATATTCCTGCAACGAGCAAAAATATTGCACTTATTATATTAATATATGCAGAACCAACAATTACAAACATTGTTGCAATTATAAAACCAACACCAGCAACCTCGTTATTCTTTTTAACATATAAACTTGCAGCAATTCCTAAAAAAGATGCAATAATAGCTACAAATCCTAAAAATGGAGTCGGGACATTTTCAATGGCTCCTAAAAATAATAACATAGAACCAGATAATAATCCTATAATTGATCCTATAATACCAAGCACCATTTCAAAATTTCTTGATATAGTTCTTGTCCTTCTCATAATAGATAATATATTTTTTCATATTATTTATATTATAAGTCAACAATAGCTTGAAGTTTTACTGGATTTGACTGTGAAACTTCCATTTTATGGAAGGTTATTGCTTTTATTTCAGATTTTCTTGTGTGCTTTTCCCAATTAATTTCTTCTCCTTTTATTGTTGCTTTTAGAGAAAAATTATCTAATATTTCAACATTAAATTCTGAAAATAACATGAATTCCACTTCATGATAAAATAAAAGTTCTTCAAGATAATCATATAACATAGAAACATTATCTTCTGAGGTTACTTCGAATGATATTTCTTTTGTTGGTTCAACATCATTAGTATCAGAAATTATATTAAAAATAGCTAATCCTGCATTTTCAAAAGCTTCATTTAAATCATTACCATATGCTTTAAAGCCTATATCTGCAGTTACTCCGAAATATTCAAATTTTTTCATGATTTTACCTCAAAAATATTACTTTTCAAATGCTCTCTTACTCTTTTTTTATATTAGTTATTTAACAATCTTAAATATAGTGATTAACATGTTCGAGAATAATGACACCACAATTCAGGTAGACTTAAGAAAAAAAAGTAGTTTAAAAGAAGAAATTAACTATAAAAACATTGACATTCAATCTTGCATGGTAGTGCTTGTAGTAATAGCAGCATTACTTTTATCTGTTATTTCTGTTGTTGCAGCTCAAAATCCGTATATCATATAAAGGATTTTACTATTTTTAATACCAAACCCTTAGTTGCACATTAGATTACAAGCTTACCATGCAATAATCTAATGTTAACAGAAATTAATTTCCTACAGGAAAAAACTTAAATTACATGTTCAGTGGGGTTAAAACGCAATATAATCTCTCTAGAATTTCCTCTAACCCCTTTTCCTGTAAATTTAGTATCAACCAATCTAACAAATTCTAATTTATCTAAAATACGATTAAAAGATGCATAACTGGAGTTTGTTTTTTCCTTATACATTTCAGATAACTCACCAGCTCTGCAAACACCATCCCAACTAGCGATGATTTTTAATAATTCTTTTTCAGCACTATTTAATGATTGTATTGTTTCAGCCACATTAATTGAAACTAATGATTCAATAGCTTGATCAAAATGCTCTTGAGTTATTTCACGACTAGCATTTGCTTCTGCAAAATTACCACAAGATTTTAAAAGATTAATTCCAATTCTTAAATCTCCATTTTCATGAGTATACATTGCAATTTGTTCTAGAATATCATCAGATAGTACACCTGGGAAAAATCCTACTTTTGCCCTGTCTCTTAATATATCTTCAATTTCTGAATAAGAATAAAGTGGAAAATGGATTTCTTGTGGGATAAATACTGAGTTTACATTTTTGTCAAATGCATATTTAAATTCCAAATCAGACAATATTGCAAAAATAGCTGTTTTAACTCCAGAATATTCTTCATATGCTCTAAGCATGTCGTAAAATACTTTATTTGCTGTTTTTGATTGGAATAAATAATTAACATCATCTAATGCTATAACAAGAGATTTATTATTTTTTTGAAGATTTTGCATGATTTGATCATAAATTCTGGAAAATGGAACTCCTGTTTCAGGTGGGACATGTCCAAATATTTTCTTATAGATTTGTGAAAATATTCCAAAACGAGTTGTGTGAAGTTGGCAGTTAATGTAAACACAAACTACTTTTTCTGTGTTTTTTTCAACAAGCTCAAATACTTTCCTTATTGCTGTTGTTTTTCCTGTTGCAGGTGAACCTAAAACAATAGCACTTGATGGTTGACCACCAATCATAGCTGGTCTTATTGATATTGCCATTGCTTCCATTTGTGTATCCCTAAAATTATAATTTGGAGGCATATAGTCCTGATCAAAAGCATTTATATTTTGAAATAATGTTTCATCATGCATTAAAATATCTTCAATTGCCATGTTATCTAATTCTATTTTAAGTATTATTTATTATTATTCTAATAAATTAACTACATTAACTGATTCATTTTCAACTATCCAATTTGTGAATTTTTCAGCATACATTAATTTTTTCCTTTTAAAATCATCAGCATCATCCACATCTACTTCGAGATTAGGTCTTGAATATTTAGTTACTTTGTCTCCAAAATCCATACCTGCAAGTATAATTTCAGATGCTCCAAGAGCCACAGATAAGAATAATGCTCTGTCTCCATCAGTAAATCCTCCAAAATTGTAAATGTTTCCAATAGGTTGTGCTTGTGTTGTTCCAATAACACTATTGAAAAATTGAGGAAGTGTAGCTATTTTATCTATGTTATCTCCATGAGCATGAATTGCAATATTTGCTCCTCTAATGTTTGCAATTAAAATATCATCCAAGTTTCCATCTAAATCTGTGCATATTATATCTGGAGATATTCTCTCTTCAATCATAGCTGTTGTTGCTCCATCTGCTGCAACTAAAACATAATCTTTTAAATCATAATCCTCTTTTAACATGAGAATATGTTCTTTTAAAGATGGTCCTGCACCAAATACTATGAATTTATCTGAAAAACCTACTATCTGTGATAATTCATCTAATGTAAGACATCCTTGTGTTGATAAAATTTCATCAAGAAGTTTTGCTGATTTTTCATCATCATTCCTTGAAAATCCAAAATCATCAAGTATTTCTTTATAATATTTTTCCCAAAGCCCAAATTCCATATTTAAACCTCACTAACATAATTTAGCTTTTAATTTATTAATATAATTTATTCTTTATTTACAACATTGATTTTACTACCAGTTAGATACTCATATAAATTAGTGATTTGTCTTAGAGTAAATCCAACAAAAAATGCTGATATGACTGTTCCAATATTAACTGCCCCAAAAGCAGTTGTATAAAATAATTCACATAATATTAATGATATTATCACCATTGATGCATCAAAGCATATTTTAATTGTTGAAAATCTCCATCCAGTAACAATTGCAATTGATTCAACACAACCTTCCCCTGGAAGAGGTGCAATATTAGCTGGCAGGTAAATAAAAATTCCAAATGCGATTAAAAATATACTTACGATAAGAAATAATACAGACATTCCCAGTGATGGGTCAAATGGTATGAATGATACCAAATAAAGTGCAACATTAGTGAAATATCCAAATAATATACAATTAATAAACTGAAGTAATCTTTTTTTATGAAATCTTGAGCGTAGAATAATAAACTGGATTACAACCAATAATACATTAAACAGAAATGTTGTAATTCCAATATCAACATTTGTAATCAATGTAAGTGAATATGCAATAGAACTTATTGGAGTTGTTCCAAGAAGAGAGATTATTGAAAATGCAACACCAGTTGCCATTATAAATAATCCAATAACAAAATAAAATATCCTTTTTATCATATCAACACTACATTTTCTTTAAATCTGCTTCTTTTCCAGTAAGTTTAGCATAAATCATATTCATTATTTTTACAGTTGTTCCAACAGATAGTGCAGCAATTATTGTCCCAATACCAACAGTTATGTCGGATACATGAAATATGAGAGATAAACTTAATGAAATAATTATCATGGTTATATCAGTCATAACTTTTATTTTTGCAAATGATTGATTAGCATAAATTGATACTGCTTGTGTTAAACCATCAATAGGAACTGGAACAACATTTGTTGGAACATAAAGGAATAATCCAAATGCCAAAATGACAATTCCCAAAATTAAAAAGATAATCTGAATTATTAAATTATCAATTGGAGGTATTACACTTAATAATATCATTGAAATAGAGGTAAATGCTCCAAATAGTATCCCGACAAATACCTGTAAGAAATGTTTTGGATGGAACGCTTTTCTTAAAAGCAACAGTTCAATTAAAACTACAAAACATAGAAATGCCATATTACAAATCCCTACATCAATTCCAGATATAATGCTTATGGTATAAGGTACAGCAACAACAGGAGTTGAACCTAAATTAGATTTAATTGAAAAAGCTATACCAATGTTCATAATAAATAGTCCAACTACATATTTAATTATTCGTTTGTATTCAATTTTATTTTGGTTAAAAAAATTCATCATAATATTATATGTATTACCAAATATTTAAAAACAATAAAAATTAAAAATTTAATTAGCTTTGAACAAGCTATATGAAAATTATATTTTATGATGGAGGAAAATTTAATGAACGAAACTTTATTAATGCTTCCAGGTCCAACAACAGTGCACCCTAGAGTGCTTGCTGCAATGTCTAAAGCTGTTGTTAACCATAGAGGAGCCAAATATGGAGAAATTTTAACAGAAACCAACAAATTAATGGCTGATATTTTCCAAACCTCTAATGATGCTTACTTATTAACAGGATCTGGAACTGCAGCTATGGAAGCAGGTATTAGTAATACTGTTGCTTCTGGAGAAAAAATGCTCAATGTAGTAGGTGGAAAATTCGGTGAACGTTTCATGAAAATCGCAAATACTCATGGAATCGAAACTCAAGAATTAGCAGTAGAATGGGGAACTGCTGTAACTCCTGAAGCAATCAAAGAAGCATTAGATGCAGATGAAAATATTAAAGCTGTATCTTTAATTCATAATGAAACTTCCACTGGTGTAGCTGCACCTATTGAGGAAATTGGTAAAGTAATGAAAAATTACGATGCATTATACATCGTAGATACCGTATCTTCACTTGGAGGAGATTACGTAGATGTAGAAAAATTTGGAATTGATGTTTGTGTGACTGGATCTCAAAAATGTATTGCTGCACCACCTGGAATGGCAGCCATTACATTAAGTGACGATGCATGGGCAGCTGCGGATAAAATTGACTCACCTACATTCTACTTAGATATGAAAGCTGCAAGAAAAAGTGGAGACAAAGTCCCACCTCAAACTCCATACACTCCTGCTGTATCATTAACTTATGCAATGAACGAAGCATTAAATATGATTATGGAAGAAGGACTTGAAGCAAGAGTTGAACGTCACCACAAAGCAGCAAAAGCTAGTGTAGCTGCTGTTAAAGCATTAGGATTAGAATTATTTGCTGATGAAGCTGTATCTTCTGCAACTGTAACCGCAGTAAAAATGCCTGAAGGAATTACTGACGATCAATTCAGAGGAACTGTCCGTGACAAATACGGCGTAGAATTAGCTGGTGGACAAGATCACTTAAAAGGAAATGTTTTCAGAATTGGACACATGGGAAATATTACCTACAAAGAATTAGTCCAAACTTTTGCTGCTATTGGTATGACCTTAAAAGGTT
Organism: Methanobrevibacter sp.; assembly: GCF_051877095.1. Taxonomy (GTDB): domain Archaea; phylum Methanobacteriota; class Methanobacteria; order Methanobacteriales; family Methanobacteriaceae; genus Methanocatella. The sequence goes on from NZ_JBJEIO010000004.1 coordinate 158,769, forward strand.
TAGGTGTAATTGAAGATGCTGGTGCTGGTGTAGCATCCATCACAGAATCATACTTATGATTCTGTTTTTCTATTTTTTTACAATTTAATTTTAACAATTGTTATATTGGTTAAATGATTTTTGAATAGTTTTAGTCACAAATCAAAATTTACACTTGAAATACATGTCTAATAAGTTATAAGTTAAAAGTTACACTTGAAATGTATGTCTAATAAGTTATAAGTTAAAAGTTACACTTGCAATATATCTCTTAATAAGATATATTAAATAAAAAAAATAAAGAGAATAACACTAATCTAGGATGTGAAGATATGAGTCAAAATATTAAAACAACCGTTGAAGAATTACGTAAACTTATCAATATAAAAAATATTGTCGGTGAACCTATTGAAACCGAAGATAAACTTTTAATTCCAGTAATGAGAATGGGAGTCGGATTTGGTGTTGGAGAAAACATTTTAGGTGCTGAAAAAGGTGATGCAGCAGGTGCAGGTGCTGGAGTAGAACCAATTTCTATGGTAATAATTCCTAAAAAAGGAAATGATGCTGAAGGTATTCGTGTACTTAACTTAAGTAAAGGTAGTCAAGCTAACAAAGCATTATCTGATTTAGGACTTTTAATAAGTGATTTAATAAAAAGTTATACTAAAAAAGATGATGATATCGACGAATCAGAATACATTGAACCAGAATTTACCACAACCGATGCTGAATAAACATGTTAAACATCCTATTGATGATTATTTTAATAATCATCGTTTTTATTATTGCCCTACTTTATTTTGGAATCAGAATATCACTAATTTATGATAAAACAGGCAGTAAACTTAAAGGATGTCTACAAATATTCATTTTAAGAAAAATTAAAGTATACTCATCAAATCAACCATCAAGTAAAGACAAAGATGAAGATACTGATGAAGAAAAAACTGATAGGAATATAAAACAGCTATTTAAAATAGCTAAACCCTGTTTTGGACATTTCAAAATATTTTTAAAATCATTTATGAAATGCATTAGAGTTCAAAAACTTGAAAATCATCTCATTTTTGGTATGGACTCATACACTGATACAGCAAAGTATATTGGCTACATTTGGGGATTCATTGTAATTGTAAATTCTACTCATAAGAATGCAAGATTAAGTGCTGAACCTTCATTTAATGGAAGCATATTTGATGTAAAAGGTACTAATGAGCTTGAAATAAATCTCTTAAAATTAATTCCACCAATTTTAAAATTAATTTCTAAAAAAGAAGTTAGAACATTAATAAAAGAGGTTAGAAAATGAAAGAAGAAGTAAAAAAATTCATTTCCGATATATCAAACATTGAAATTATTAACGAATATGAATTTCATGAACTCTGTGGATTGACATTCGTATGTAAAAGTGAATTTTTTCAAGTAAAAAACCAAATAAGTTCTGCATCAATTACACCTATTGGAATTATTTATACTGAAAATAATGAATATTATTTTGCACCACTATCCGATGACATTAATGTTGATCAGGTAGTTAAAAATTATTTAAAATTTATTGATTAAGCTTTAGGAAGAGGAATATCCTCACTTTCTACAACAACCTCAACAACAAGAGGTCCAATTAACTCTTTTTCTAATATTAATTCCAAATCTGCTAAATTATCTGCTCTAATAGCATCAATTCCATAACTTGAAGCTAATTTTGTAAAGTCAGGATTATTTAACTTAATTTGATAAGGTTCCATACCATACATTGACTCTTCCCATTGCCTAATAATACCATATTCTGAATTATTTAAAATGAAAATAATTACATTTAAGTTATTTTCACGGATTGTAGCTAATTCTTGGAGATTCATTTGAAAATCTCCATCTCCATTAATCACAATTACTTTTTCACCAGTTGCAATTGCAACACCAATAGCTGCTGGAAGACCATATCCCATTGGAGCCATTGCACCTGAAAACAATAACTGACCAGGTTTTAAAGATTTTTTAAGAAGTGTTGTCCAAGTAGTGTGTGATCCTGCATCTGATACAACAATGTTATCAGAAAATTTATTTAAAATTCTTTTAATAGCACTTTGAGGTTTTAAATCCTCATTTAGACCTTCCACTTTAACTTCATTATCAATTTCTAAAATTTCACTCAACCAATTAACTTTTTTAAAGTTAATTTCAAGTAAGAAATCTTCAACTTTACCATGAATTGGACAATCCCCAATTAATACATCTGAATTAATATTTACATGAATCAAATTCTTAGGAATTTCAGGCAAAGTTCTCTCTGATGCTTTTATACCCAATGCAATTATACAATCTGCATTTTCCATTGCATATTTTGCTCTTGGAGTTGCACGTATTCCAACAAGACCTAAATTTAAATCATCATATTCAGATATAATTCCTTTTCCATGAAATGTTGTAGTAACTGGGATTTGATACATTTTAGATAACATTTCAATATTTTCTCTTTGTGAGCTTGCACCTGCACCCAAAATAAATAATGGTTTTACTGCATTGTCTATTAACTCTTGAGCTTTAGATATATTTGATAAATCCTTTTCACATAAATAGCATAATTCAAAATCATCAAAATCTTCTTCTAGCAAGACATCTTTTGATAAGTTAATATGAATCGGTCCTTTTGGCATGGTTTTAAGTTCATAAATAGCTGCTCTTAAAACATAAAGTGCTTCAGTACCGTTTAATGGATTATAAGATGCCCTAGTTATGTTTTTAAAAATTTCCACCTGAGGAGTAGTTTGAAAATGATCAGTCCCTCTGTATTTTAGTTCATTATCACCAGTTAAAATAAGTAATGGAATATTATCTTTAAAAGCTGTTGCAACTGCCATTGTAAAGTTTAAAGCTCCAGGAGAAGCTGTTGCAATACAAACACCAATTTTACCACTTGCCCTATAATACCCATCAGCTGCATGAGCTGCAGCTTGTTCGTGCCTTGTCAATACATGATTAATATTAGATTCAGATAATGCTTTATAAACTGGCATTATTTGTTCGCCAGGTATCCCGAAAATATTTTCAATTCCTTCTTCCTCAAGGATTTTAACAAATTTGCTAGCTACATTCAATCTTCCACCTCTTGATATGAACCATTATATTCACCAGAACCATCAACTGGAAATATAACTGCCTGAGCTATCCTATCACCTGATTTAATTTTATATTCAAAATCACCATGATTGTAAATCATAAACATGAGAGTTCCATAAAAACCCGGATCACCTACAGCAGTTTGAACAGAAACAAAAGACCTAAGAAGAGTTGATCTTGGAAGATAAAGCATAGTGTATCCCTTTGGAATTTTAATTTTTCTTTTAATACTTGCAAGATATGCAGTATGTGGTTTTAAAGTGTAGACATCCCCTGCCATTTCTTTAATTTCAGGCAAATTCTTTTTGCTATCAATTAAAGACCCAGCACTCTCTTGCACATATATCTTATCTAATTCTAAATCAATTCCAGAAGGTTGTACTAAATCAGCGAAGTCCGGAAATATCTTAACAAGTTCTTTTTCACCAAGCATTATATCAAATCCTTTTAATAATCTATTTATATTCAATACTTAATATATTTTAAATGGTGATAAAATGCCTGTAATTACAATAGCTGGAAATAATGGAATAACTATAGAAAAGAAAAGAGAAATGGTAAAAAAAGTGTCTGAAGTAGTATCTGAAGCATATGACTTACCAATAGAAGCAATAACCATACTAGTTCAAGGTTATAACTTTGATGATATTGGAGTTGCTGGTGAATTGTTAAGTGAAAAAAAATGAAATATATTATGAATTTATTTTAGAGTAATTATCATCTGTTTTTTCTATGAGATTTAATTCAATTAAACTCTCTAAATTCTTTAATATTTTTTTATCAAAATTTTTAGAATTATATCTAATTAATGATTTTTTAATTTGATTAAATGATGTATCTTTATCTATAACATCTAAAACTGCTTGTTGAAATGGAGTTAAATTAAAAATAACTTGGTCTAAAATAGATTCATTTTCATTAACATTATCAAATGACCAATTATCATCTTTTGTTTTAACTTGGAATTTATCTTCTAATTCATAAATTTTATTTTTTAAAAAATCCAAGTGAGGATAACTTGCAAGACCATATTTATGCTTTGATATCTTTGCTAAAAACTCTTCATGAACATTTTTAATATCAATTTCATTTTTAGTTTTAAAATTACCTAAAACATAAACATTATCATCAATTACAGTAGTGACTCTATAAGTAAATGTTTCATCATCAAATTCTATTTCTCTAAAAGAATTAATATTCCAATTATTATCTAAGAGAATATTTCTAACAAATTGAGCATCTTCTAAATTATCATAATATCCAAATATATACTCATCACCTGCGATTTGTTTTTTAATTACAAATGTATCAAATACTTTTGTAATATTTAAACCATAAGCTGAATTATTTGGATTTCTTTTGAACTTTTTAATGAGATTTGTGATTTCGTGAGGATTAAGTTGAGTTTTACTTTTTTTAAGTAAATGTAATTTTTCATCGATTATAGCTAAAACTAAATAATCATCTTCTTTTTTAACAATAGAAGCTATTCTATCTAAATTCCAATCATATTGAATTAGCAAATCCCTAATAAAAATAGCATCATCATATTCAGCTATTTTAGCATATATCTTAGAGCCCTTAACAATATTAAAAGAATTTTTATTTTCTCGTAGATATTTTCTATCCATACTAGTAATTTATTTAACAAATAATATAAATTATGTGAAAATTAATATGATTTTTTAATCATTTACAAAATAACTATAAAGTTCATCCTTAACTTCAGTGTTGATTTTAAATTTAAAGTTAACAATTGATTGTTTTTTATCATCAATTTCACGATAAAGTTGATTATGACCTAATGGAGTTAGCTTACCAATATAATAAAATTCAATGCCTTCATCATTATTTTTTTGAATAAATAGCTCAATATCTAAATCTGTGTAATTAACTATTGAAGCTAATTCAGAACTTGATACTTTTCTGTTATTTCTACTCATCCAACTAAAAAGTTGCTTTGATATAAATTGATCTTCATAATTAATAGTTTCTGAAATATCTTCTTTTTTATTATAAGTTACAAAAATCGGACAAGTATTATACTTAACTTTATATCCTCCGACATTTTGAGCATTCATGAATCTTTCCCAATTTAAAAGTCTTAAAACATCTTCTCTTGAGTATTTTTCATATAATTTAAATTTATTCTCATCTTGGTAAATATGAGAATATTTAAATAATCCATACTTTATAGCATCTTCAAAATGATTTAAATAAACTGGATTAGTTAAACTAGATTTAAAATCTGGAGAAATCGTAAATTTATAATCTTTATTATTTTCTAAATCATTATAGGCTTTTTTATCAAAATTAAAGAAAATATTTTCATAATCCATTGTTTTATCTTTTGAAACAAAACTTGTAACCGTATTTGCTTGATAATCATCGCTAGTTTCTTTTCTATAAAAATTCATACTTAAATAATTAATAGCATGTTTTATTGAGTTAAATTGATTCGAAAGACCATATTCTTCTTTTAAATATTTTTCAACAGTATTAACAGTGAAATAATTATTAAATTTAAGGCAACTTAAAATAACAAATTCATGTGGCCTTATTCCTTTGATTAATTTTTTAGAAATAAATTTAAGAGATGCAACTTCCCCATCACTTAATGTAGACTTATAATCATCATCGACATAATCTAAGAAATTATGATATGAATCAAATTTAGAGTGATTTAAGATAATTTCTGGATTAAATTCTCCATTAATTGCAAAGTCATATAATAAAGGAATACGACCTAATTTATTTTTTAAGTTATTATATTTTTCTTTAAATACAACTATTTTTGAAAATGAAGAATTGTTAATTGACTCATATATGTGCTTTTTAGAAATTTCATCAAAATTAATTGAAGAAGGTCCAGGAATAAGTTTATTGCCTTCCATTAAAAATTTACGGATTTTATCTTTATCGTAAGACCTATCTCCAGAAAGTGCAATTGGAATCATGAAATTATTCTTATAATTACCAATAAAATCAATAATAACAACATATTCTTTATTTTGATATTTCCTAAGACCCCTTCCGAGTTGTTGAATAAAAATAATTGGAGATTCAGTTGGTCTAACTAGCAATACTTGATTAATTTCAGGAATATCAACTCCCTCATTAAAAATATCCACAGTGAAAATAAACTCTAATTTATCTGGATTTTTATCATTAGTTAACCTATCAATAGCTTCCAATCTTTTATCTTGTGAATCATCACCAGTTAAAGCAACTGACATGTATCCTCTTTTATTAAATTCCTTTGACAATAATTTTGCTTCTTTTTTACTAGAACAAAATACTAGTGCTTTTCTCCTATCTCCAGAATATCCATAAAACTCTGATTTTTCAATTAAATAATTAACACGCTTATTTGATGCGAGTAAATTGAAATCCTTAAACTCATCATCAATTTCACCATTATCAAACTCAACATCACTAATTCCAAAATAATGGAACGGACATAGCAAATCTTCTTCTAGAGCTTCTTGAAGTCTGATTTCATGGGCAATATTATTATCAAATAAATCATAAATATTAAATCCATCAGTTCTTTCAGGTGATGCAGTCATTCCAAGCCAAAATTTAGGATTAAAATAATTGAAAATATTTTGATAACTTAAAGCTCCTGCTTTATGAACCTCATCAATAATAATATAATCAAAATGATTTTTATCATATCTTTTATACACATCCTCTTTTGACATTGTCTGAATTGTTGAGAAAAGATAATTTTTATCATATTCCTTGGAATTTCCAGACAATAATCCAAAGTTTTCATGATCTTTAAAGATTTTTTTATAAGCATTAATTGATTGTTTTGCAATTTGTTCCCTGTGAACTAAAAACAAGAATCTTTTAGGTTTAAAATCATTAACAGCAAAAGCAGATGCATAAGTTTTACCAGTACCTGTTGCTGATACCAAAATAGCTCTTTTCTCACCTTGTTTAATGAGATTTCGTAAGTTTTCAATAAATTGTTCCTGCATTACATTTGGAATTAATGTAACATTCTCTTTAATTTCCTTTGTAACTTTCCTTAATTCAGTGAACTGTTTATTATCATTGTAGATTTTTTCATATTCTGGTAAAACATTTTCCAATTCATCAGCATTATCCCACAATGTGAAAAATTCCTTTTTGATTTCAGCTAGTATTTTACCTTCTTTTAGCGAAGTAAACTCAACATTCCACTCTTTATTTATAGACAATGCATTCATTGTTAAATTAGAACTTCCAACAATTCCCTTATAAATATCATTTTTCTTAAAAATATATCCTTTAGTGTGAAACCCTTCATTTTCTTGACTATAAAGCTTAACTTCAATATTATCAAATTCTTGAAGTTTACGTAAAGCTTTTGGTTCTGTAAAAGTTAAATAATCAGTTGTAAGAATCCTACCTTTGATGTTTTTCTTTCTAAATTTTTAAATTCCTCTAAAAGAGGAGTTAAACCACTTAATGTAATAAATGCCGAAGATATGATAAATTCATCACAATTTTGAAGTTCATCACGAATAGAATTAATAATCTTAGTTTCTTTACTATTACACAATAATTTTGGTCTAAAATCTAAACTAGAATCTAATTTTTCATCTATAAAAGCAGTTTTTGCCCCATTTAAGATTTCATCCATGTCCATTTAAATCTACTCTTTTTGAAGATGCTCAATTAGTTGTTCAAGTTTTTCAACTTGAAGTCTGAAATCTTCTTCTCTCGGTGTTCCCTTAACTTTTTCAAGCTTATTTTCCAATTCAACTTTTTTATTTTTTGCAAGCTCTAATCTTTTATCCATCATGCTAATCACTCATTGTCTCTTTTAAATAATCAATAATTTGAATATCTGCAGGAATCCAATTAACAGAATCTAATTCATTTTTAGCTAACCATTTCGAATCATTATGCTCAATTAGTTTTGGGACTCCTTCTATAATTATTGATTCAAAACAACTCATTTTAAGATAGAAAGTAGGATATTGATATTCTAAGTCTAGGGCAAATTTAATAGGTTTTATTACACAATCAAGTTCTTCTTTAATTTCCCTTATAAGAGCTTCCTCTTTTATTTCATTATTTTCTATTTTTCCACCAGGAAACTCCCACATATCAATAAATTCACCATAGCCCCTTCTTGTTGCTAAAATCTTATTATCTTTTTTAATAATAGCTGCAACAACATTTAATGTTTTCATAACATCTCACCTTGACATTATATTTAGCAGCTTACGTTATAAATTTTAGTTTAGGAATTAAATAAAATAAAAAAATAACTCAATCTTTAAATAAAAACTAATATTTAAAACAAAAAGCAAATAAAAAATAAAAAAATGTTATCTACTCATTAAGAGTCCAATAACATCTTTTAGGTGAAACTATTGTTTCATCTTTTTTTAATTCTTTCATTATTTTATCTACTTCTTTTTTCTCAACACCAGATATTTCGCTGACTTTTTTTGCATTTAATGGTTCTTCTGAAGTTCTAAATGCCTCAATAACTTTTTCTTTATCACTCATTTTATCACCTAATTATTTATAGAGTATATAAAAATGTATCCACAAACAATAACTTAAATTGTGAAGTTAACAGTTAATATTTTTACCTATGTAACTTTTAAATGTTCGTAACTTTAAACCTTAACTCCTCACTACAATATCATTAATTAAATAATTACCTATAAAAAAAAATATTTTTTATTAAAACTCATAATATTAATTTATTCAATTAAAACTGTTAAAATTGATAAAAATTATAAATAAAACTAAAAATATAAATTGTACTTAGTTAAATTTGATTTAAGTGATATAATGGAGAAATATTTTAATTTTGAAAATAAAGAACATGATATTCCCTATTATAATCACAATCCACGACTTTCAAAAAGTGCATGGATTGTATTATTATCTACTATAATACTCTCTTTCTTATGTTATGGTCTTTTTGAGGGAATATCTGAACTTTTAGCAAGTGCTATATTCTGTGCAGTTATGCTTGTACCTTTAATGTATTATTCTAATTGGGACATATCATTAATACTTCGCAAACCAACAAAAAGTGAAATTAAACTTGCAATACTTCTTTTTATTGGTTATATGGCCTATGCACTAATTATGAATGGTGTTATGAACATTTTTTTAGGATCTAATACAGGAACATCATCTACTGAATTTGTAGTTAATGTAGAATTTATAATTTCATTAATATTCTCAATGATGGGGGAAGAATTAGTTAAATTCATTCCATTTGCATTCCTAATGAGATTAATTTATAAAGGTACAAATAACCGTAAATTATCAATTACAATATCTACAGCTATTATTTTAGTATTTTTCGGACTTATACACTATGATTTCCAAACATCTATCATCTCAGTTTTATTACTACAAGGACTTGGATCAACATTTGAGTTTTACGGATATATTAAAACTAAAAATTTATTTGTACCCTATTTAAGTCATATATTAACCGATGCAGTAATTTTCACATTAATATTATTTGGTTTAGCTGTTTAATATATTGACATATGATTTGAATAATGTAATGAAAGGTGAAATTTAACATCCCACTATCTACCTAAAAACTATGAACTTAAATAAATTAATGTAAGTAGACATCATTAATTGTTAAATTTACAATATCAAACCATCAAATAAAAAATAGATTTAATAATTTAATAACAAATTTATTAAACTATTAAATAAACAAATCTAAAATTAATAATTTAAGTGAGAAAAATTATTCCTCACTTGGGTTAAGTTTTGTTAAGAAAATAGATGAAACTAAAACTGCAATAATAATTATTAAATCAATTACAATTTCAAATATATGTGCACTTGTAAATAACTGCACAATACCAATAACCCACATAATTATTAAAACACATGGTAGCAAGTATTTAATTATAAACATCCATTTTTTACCAACAGTAAAGGAAGAACATTCATTTAAAACTGGTAAAAAGCGTTCTACACCATAGAACCATGCGAATACTATACATTGAACACCAATTAAAAGCAAAATACCAAATTCATTTACAAATGAATCAATAATACCCACCATATAACTACTAATTCCAGTTGTTAAAAGAATAGAAAATACACAACCAATAACTGATAACACAGTAGCAGCTTTTTTACGAGACCATCCAAGTTTTTCCACAGTTGAACTTAACATTGGTTCAAAAAATCCTAAAGCTGAAGTAATACCTGCAAATAATATTGCTAAAAACAACATTGGAGCTAAAATACGACCAATTGGTCCCATTACATTGAAAACCATCGGGAAAACAACAAATACTAAACTAGTACCTTCTGTAATCAAATCAACCATTGGCACTCCATTCATATAAGACATATAACCTAAAATTGAAAATACACCAAATGCAGTACAAACTTCAAAAATAGAGTTTGAAAACACAACAACCAATACATTATCAATTAATTTTGAGTTTTCAGGTAAATAACTAGCATATGTAACTGCAATAGCTTGCCCCATACTTAATGAAAAAATAATCTGTGAAAATGCTGCAAGCCAAATATTCACATTAAGAAGACTACCCCAATCAGGATGTAAAAGCGTATTCACCCCAATCATTGATCCAGGAAGTGTTAATGAATAAACAATAATAATTCCCATGATTATAAATAATAAAGGAATAAGCACTTTAGACACAACACCAATACCTTTATCAACATCCCTATAAGATATAAACCACAACACAATCCACAATAATAACACTGCAATTGTAGTAGGAATTAATAAGAGACCTATATTACTAAAATCAGAGCTTCCACCTACTGTATTTATAAAGTAAGATGCAGTATCAGTTCCCCAATTAAATGTAAAACTACTAAATAGATATACTAAATCCCAACCTAGAATTACAAGATAATAAATAACAACAATAAATACAAATAACACTAAAATCCAAGCAATTATCTCAAACTTAGGTTTAATTTTTTTCATAATCTTCGAAAAAGACTCTTTAAATGAGAATCCCACACCATATTCTAAAATTAAAAAAGGAATCCCCATAATAGCTATTGCAATAAGATAAGGAATAAAAAATGATCCTCCACCATTAGCGTAAAGCACATAACTGAAACGCCATATATTTCCAAGACCTACTGCTGCACCAATCATTGCAAAAATAAATGATATGGACGAATTCCATTGCGGTTGTTCAGACATACATAATATTTTATGAAAATATATATAATAAACTTTACATAAAAAAATGTAATGAACGCATTTGACAAATTTTTAATAGGTGATACAACATCAATAAATTGGTGCTTTGAAAATCGCCATTTCAATGAAAGATTACAAGACAATGGAATATCTAGAGAATACATTGTTGATTGCTTAATGGAGAAAGAACCTATTAAATATGAACATGTTGAAAACAATACTTATGCTGCAGTATATAATGCTCCATCAAATAAGGATTATAAAGAAATTAGACTCATAATGGCAGTTACTGGGAATTCAATTGACCTTGTAACTATAATGAGAAATAACGAAACAACAACTGAACGACAGAAAAGACAATTTCAATCAAAAAAACATAAAAATATAGAAAAAAAGAGAATTAAAGCAATTTCAAAAAGGAAATGGTAAGTGATAAATCTTATTTACCACCATACACATTATTCTTCACCAATTTCAGTACCCTCATCACTGAATAATTGATTTAACATCCATTCAGAATCATATTCTTTAATATCATCATATCCTTGACCCATACCAAGGAACATTATTGGCTTTTTAATTACATAACCAATAGAAAGTGAAGCTCCTCCTTTACTATCTGCATCAGCTTTAGTCAATATTACACCATCAATATCAATAGCTTCATTAAATTTCTTAGCTTGTTCAGTTGCATCATTACCAGTTAAAGCATCCCCAACAAATACTACTAAATCAGGTTTTGAAACTCTTTTAATCTTTTTCATTTCATCCATAAGATTAGTATTAGTTTGCATTCTACCCGCAGTATCAATTAAAACTAATTCTTTTCCCTGTGCACGAGCATGTTCAATAGCATCAAATGCAACAGCTGCAGGATCTGATCCTTTTTGGTGCTTAATGATTTTAACACCAACATTATCAGCATGATATGTAACTTGTTCAATAGCTCCTGCTCTAAAAGTATCTGAAGCAGCAATAACTGGAGTATAACCTTTTTTCATATAGAAATTAGCTAATTTACCGATTGTTGTTGTTTTTCCAGTACCATTGATTCCAACAAACATCACAACTAATGGTTCTCCTTCAACTTTTTTAGCTTCAATCATTTCGGTCATAGATTTACCTGGAATACTAATAATATCAGATACTGCATTTTTTAGTGCTAAAAATGTATATT
>NZ_JBJEIO010000005.1:0-405895 GCF_051877095.1 Methanobrevibacter sp.
AATTGCTTTAATTTTAGCGAATTCAGCAGGAAGATTTAAACTAATTGCATCAGTTAAGTTACCAAGAATTGTCCTATGAGGATATAAAGAATATTCTTGATGTAATAAACCAATATAAGGCATTATACGACCACGATTAAGAGGACCTACTTTAGTCATGTCAATCCATTCATCACCAAGCTTGATTTGTATATCCCCACCACTTGGCTCAGTTAATCCCATTAACATCCTAGTAGTAGTAGTTTTTCCAGAACCACTTAAACCTACAATACCAAATATTTCTTCCTTATTAATAGTTAAATCTACACCATCAACTGCTTTAACAACACCTCTTTCGATGGAGTAATAATGCTTTTTAACATTTTCTAAAACTACTTCCGGTTCTCCAAATTCAGGAATTTCCTGCTTTTTAGGAATAGGAATTGTAGCTACAAATTCATTTACAACTTTTTGAGGATCCCCTTCTTCCTTAATTTGACCGTCTTCTAACCATATAACATTATCTGCTAGTTCAGTCATTACTTCCGGCCAATGGGAAGTGATTACCATAGTTATTCCTTTATCTTTAACACCCTCTTTTAGAGTATTATGAAGTTTAATCGCAGTTTGAGGATCTAATGTACCTGTAGGTTCATCAGCTAAAAACATCATTGGAGATTTTGCTAATTGCCTTGCAAGTACAACTCTTTGTTTTTCCCCACCACTTAAATCACGAGCAATATGAGTAATCCTATGATTCATTTGAACCATTTCTAATAATTCTAAAGCTTCATAGATTCCTTCTTCATACTCTTTACCCTCAGGCATTGCTCTCATTACATTTTCAATTACTGTTTCCTCATCATATAATGCAAAATTACGTTGCAACATGATAGAAATTCTTCTTTTAATACTTGAGAATAATTTTCTTTCCGCATTAAAGAAATCCACTTCTTTCGCTTCTAAAGTTGCACCACAACTACATTTTTCACCAGCATGAGATGGAGAATCCACTGCTAAACATTCCGGACAGACAGCCACATTAACTAATATTTGACCGGCATCAGGTTTATAATCTGATGTACCTCTTAACATATTAATTAAAACAGATTTTCCACTTCCACTACGCCCTAAAATACCTAAGGTTTCTCCTTCAGCAATTTTTAAATTTACATCTTTAAGAACATCAACACCATCAAAAGTTTTAGTAATATTTTTAAGTGTTATAAAATCCATGAAATCACCTATATTTAAAATAATTTATATATTAAAGTATTAATAATACTTTCTAATAACAATTGTTTTAAAAAAATTAAAGATTAGAAATGTCAAATTCTAAATTCCCAGAAATAACAGAACGAGCAATTGAAAACCCATCAACACCAGTGCCAATCATTTTTTTAACATTAATTTCTGAATTTACAGAATTATTACCAATAACATTAATATTAACCTCATCACAAATTCTCTCTAAAAGTTCCCAGTCAGCTTCAAAAATGCCTTTTCTCATTGCATCAATATGTAAATAATCCGCTCCAGTATCTTCAATCAATTTGGCTATTTTTAATGTATCAACACATTCAACATTAGCTCTAATTTTAACTGAAACTTCACTATCCACATTATCAACAATTTGAGAGATGAACTCTTTCAAATCATCTCTTTTTAACATTTCTTGTCCACAGCCAATATTTAAAATTTCTTTTTGACGACAATGACAATTAATTTCTACAATATCCAAATTTTTAATATTCCCAATATCAATTATTGGCTGAGGATTTATTGCACGAACATTAGCTGAAACTTTTACATTATTATGAGTTTTCTTAATCAAATCAACTTCATTTTTAATATGATGAGAAATCACATCCAAAGGAAAATTAAATTCTTTCCTTCCCCTTTGAATAATCTTCTTACTAGCTTCAATTGTAGGATAATCTAAACTATATCCTCCTAAAGTAGCTACATTAAATCCATACGGAATAACTTTATTTAAAAAAGCAGCATTAGTTATACCTGCCATTGGTGCAACTACTTTAAGCATAGAATTCCTCAATCTTCTTTTTCAACAACCCAAGTCCACATCATATTATTATGTGCACGGATTTCTTCTAAACCAATATCTGCCATATATGCTGCATCTTCAGCATTTTTAGCTCTTCCAATACCTGCTTTAAGTTTAATACCAATTTCTTCATCAATTTCAATTAATAAATCTTCAATTTCTTTTTCAGATAATCCATTACATGGAGCCATGAAATTGTCCCCACCTATAAAGAATAATAATGCTCCTTTCTTAATTAATTTAGTCATTAAGTAATGTTGAGCTTTATTAACACTGAAACTTGTATCAAAAGCAGATTCAATATCAGTAAGAGTTTCAGTGACGCTATTAATATCAATATGGGCTGTTTGAACAAAACTATCTTCTTCATCAACAAGACTATCAATAGCTAAAATTTCTTTTCTTTCCCCAGATTGTGCACTTCCTGCTTTTTGAAGAGCAATAGTAGCTAATCTTTGAGCTTCATGTGGAGTTTCAGCAGCACCCACACCCATACTTACTGTAACAGGATACTTGTTCCTAATAGATCTTTGAATTCTTAAATGATCTTCTTCATTTATGCCATTTGAAATTGCAAGTAAATTATCAAATCTAGTGAAGAAAACTAAACCTTTTTTAGATCCAAAATAACTGTTTAAATCAGCAAATAATCTTGCTTGAAGAATTTGTAAGTCAGACTCAGTTCTTGGTCTTGGAGTGACAGTCCAAGGACCATAATTGTCAATTTGTATTAATGTCATTTGTATCATTGAACAACCTCTTTCCATATTAAGGAATACTATCAATAATAATTTTAGCCAAATTTTTTTTAGCATCTAAATTATTCATAATTGTATTTGTAATTATTACCTTATTAACTATTTGATTTATTTCAGCTTTTTTATCATTATCTTGGATATCAATTACCATTATATCTAAAAAATCTTCATATAATGATGCAACACCGACAGAAGAAACATCAATATCCAATGCTTTCATGAATTTACTTGCAGGTCCAGAAACAGAATCAGAACCAATAATTGGAGATACTGCAATAACATGAGTTTCTTTTAATGCATCACGAACACCATCTAATGACAAAATTGGTGAAATTGAGGTAATTGGATTTGACGGACCAATAATTACCGCATCTGAATTTTTAATTATATCAACAATACCCTCAGTTGGAGAGACCTTTGAAAATTTAAGATCCAACACTTCAGGCTCAGCCTGATGTTTAATTAAAAAATCATGGAATTCCAATTCACCCTTATCAGTAATAATTTTAATATCAGAATCCTCTTCACTCATTGGGATTATTCTTGATGAAATACCCATATTTTTAGCTTGAATTTCACATGCATTATTAAGACCATATTTTTCCATCAATTGAGTCTTTTGTATCTTAGTTGCACGATCAATATCTCCAATTCTAAGTAATTCAGAACATCCAAGCTCCTCAAGACGTTCATGAGTAATGAATGTATCATTTTTAACACCATACCAGAATTCATCATTAATCATATCTGCCATAGTATACAATACAGTGTCAATATCTGCAGAGACATAAACACCAGAAAAATAGTCATTTTCTAAGGTATTAACAATAATATTCAAATCTTTAGGATCAACAACTTCTTTTAATCCTTGCAATAATTTTGGAGTACCAGTTCCACCAGATAAAACAGTAATCATAAAACCACTTAATTTCTAAATACATCAAATTCTTTTGGCATGAGAACAGATTTAATATTTGAATTAACATCTCTTAAAGTATCAAAGCTATCGAAACCACGAATAATAACAACTGGAAGACCTTCATCAGCTTGACCCATTATAAGAGATGCTGCTGATGCTAATTCATCACAAGTTGCGATTTCAGTAGTTTCAAGTTCTCTACCATATAAATCTCTTTCACCAACTCTTTTCCATATTGGAGAAATCCCAGAACATCCAATTGCAGTACCAACAGCACCAAATCTAAATGCTCTTCCTTGAGTGTCAGTTATAATAACTGCAATTTCTTCACCAAATTCCTCTTCTAAATATTCACGAATTTCAAAAGCAGATTTATCTGCATCCTTAGGCATTGGAGTAGCAAAACCATCCCCTACATTAGATTCATCTATACCTGCGTTAGCACAAACAAAACCATGAACAGTTTCTGTAATAATAAATTTTGGACCTACTGCAACAATTTCATTAGATTCTTGAATAATGGATTCAACTAATTGTGGGTCTTTTTTAGCTTTCTTTGCCAGTTCAATAGCTTGATTTGATGGAGTTAACTCATTTAATTTTATAAAATTCTCTTCAGCTTTTGAAATTAATGTTTCAGCAATTAAGATAATATCTCCATGACAAATGTTGCATCCTTGTTTTTCAATAGCTTCCTTAATAATCTTTGAAATATCACTATCCCCATCAATAATAGGAATATTCTCTAAACCAAATAATTCAATACTCATAATAATCATCTAAAAAAAGTTTAAAAAAAAGAAAAAATTATGGACTATAAGCATCAATAGCCCATTTTCCATCAAAAACTGCAGCAGAAGAAGTTACTGGCTTCTCATAGTCTGCAAAAGTACCTTCATCAAAAATAAATTTAGCACTTTCAGTAGCTGTTTCCGCATCAAATTCCACTGGGTCAGGAACTTGAGTACCATAAGTTGAGATAAATACTGCTTTTCCATATGGAACTTTTTCAACTAAAATCTTCTGGTCATTAACTATACCAAAATAACACTCATATTCATCTTCATCACTAGACGCAGTAATACCCGCAGTAATTCTTGGAGTATTATAACTATCTTTTTCATAGTCCATTGTAAGTAATGAATATGCTATTGCATCCCTCAAATTCATTCCTAAAGTAATTTTATCTGCTATAACATCAGTCTGAGATCCATTAGATACAATTGCAACATCATTAACAATACGAATACAATTGTAAGTAATATAAGGATTTTCAAAAATATCCTTCTCAAATCCTTCTTTTGGAACAACTGCCGCACGATTTTCAAATTTAAGACATTGTCTATTCGGAAATGACCTACTTGAAACCCTATATGCAACAAAAGGCTTACCTTCACCAGTCATTCCAGTTGATAAAATTCTACCTGTATACATTTTTATTCCTCTATTTTAAATTTGCGGACGTTGAACAGCTTTATCAGGTGAAACTCCAGAAGGAGTTGTAATATCAATTTCACCCGGTTTAATGGAAATCTCACCATTATCAATTACATTTGCTTGAACACCAACTGCACTATTCATAATCGTGTCTGACTTATCAACACCATTAACTGTAACTTTATGTAAATTAGCTACAGGCATTACATAGTATTCAGCATCACCAGAAACAGAAGTAACATTAGGTTTTCCTCCACCCTCAGTAACATCTGCATCGTCCGCTTGAGCTTCAGCTGAAAAATTACTAGTTACTACTAAAAAAATCATGATTGTAAATAAAATATCAATAAATGGAACTAAATTGATACTTGGCTTTCTGTCTGAAACTTTCTTTTTATGTTTTCCAACATCAATTGCCATTTAATCACCTATTGTTTTAGTTTACTTTCAGTAATTTCAGCATTAACATTACACTTTTCCAATATAATATTGGAAATACTTTTATCTAACATACTTGGTTTAAAAGAAACTTTAATATTTGCGTATGGATCTGAAATAAATCTTGTATTAACCACACCTTCAGCTTCTTGTAATGCTTCAAGTGCACATTCAACATTTGAATCAACCCTAACTTTAACTACAGCATAACCCCAATTGGTCATTTTTGTAGCAAGTTCAATTTTATCCATTTCTACTTCAATAAGACCTTGGATATAAGTATAAATTGGCAATAAAACAATTGCGACTAAAAGTCCCATAATAGTTGTAGTTAATGCAACATAAATACCCTCTGCCATTGCAGCAGAATCTGGATTAACACCTAATGATTTAAAAGTCAACCAAATACCAATAACAGTACCAATTAAACCTAAAAATGGTGCTAATTCAGTAATAGTTTTGATTGTATTTAATCCCTTAGTCATTTCTCCTACTTCAACAATGAAGATTTGTTCCATACTTTCCTCAACTTCTGTTTTATTTTTATAACCAATCTTTAAAGTTTCAGAAATAATTCTGGAAACAGGATTTTTAAAACCACTTATTTGTTTTAAAGCTTCAACAGCACCTCCTCTTTCCATAGATGCAGTTACAACCCCAAATATTTCAGTTGCATCCACTTTACTAATTTTTCTAAGATATGAAATCTTTCTCAATGCAATAATGAGACCATAAATTCCAACAAAAAGAATTACATAAGTAATAATTCCTCCTTGAGTAAAAATATCCATTACTCCATCAATAAAAGGTACAATATTCTCAATAATCATTTTCATCCTCTATAAAATATTAAATTGAAAATTTTTTATAAGAATAGTTATATAAATTCAAATACTTAAATATTATTTTAAAAAAAAGTACTAAATTATCTCATTTTTGCAACAGTAGCCCATGACTTTCTAACAAAAACTGGCATTTCATCATAAGTATAATTAGTTAAAAATTTCTTAGTTGTTGGGTCTGATGGATAACCTGAACCAATGCCACCTAACTTAATATACTCATCATTAATCTCTTTAATCTGAGCATCCCTTTCAGCTTTGGCAATAATAGATGCTGCACTAACCTCAATATACTTATCATCAGCTTTATGTTCAGCTACAACATTACAACCTGTGTCTTTACATAGATTTTCTTGAAAACGTTCAGCTTTAACATCTACCGCATCAACAATAGTTTTTTCAGGTTTTAACTTCAAAATAATGTTTTCCATAGCATTTTTTTCTATCTCATTAAGATTAACACCATTTTCCCTTAATTCATCAATTTCACGTGCAGAAATCACTACAATCTCAAAATCAAACATTTTTCTTAATTTTCTAGATAAAATAGTGCGTCTATTAGGAGTAAGCCTTTTAGAATCTTTAACACCCATTCTTTCAAGAACTTTATCCATTTTTTCTGGGACAATAACACCTGCAATAACCATAGGACCTAAAACAGATCCCCTACCTGCTTCATCAATTCCTAAGACATCCATAAAAATCAGTAAAAAAAAATAAATAAAAATATTTATTTCATAGCCCTAAGACGTACTTCAGGTTCTAATGCAAGAGGTTCTGCAGCAACAATAGCAGTACCTTTTGCCACAACAGTCATAGGATCTTCAGAAGCTACTATAGGAATAGATATTTCATCAAATATTCTTTCTTTCATACCACGAAGTCTTGAAGTTCCACCAACTGCAACAGAGTTATTGTAAACTCCCATCATTAATTCAGGAGATAATCTTTCTAAAATAACATTTAATCCATCAATGATTTGTTGCATATAAGGTTCAACAGCCTCTGCAACGAGCATAGAGTCAATAATAACTTTTTTAGGCCTATTAGTTTCTAAAGATTTACCAATTATCTCAACACTAAGATTTTCTAATTGTTCTGAACAGTGAACCATACCCACTTCTATTTTAGCAGATTCCGCATCATGAATACCAATAGCTACATCATATTTTTCAGCTACAAGTTCCACAATTTTGTTATCAATGTCATCCCCACCACATCTAACAGTTTCAATATCATTAATACCACCAAGAGAAATGATAACAATATCAGTTGATCCAGCACCAATATCAACAACCATAGTTCCATTAGCTTCAGCAATAGGTAATCCTGCACCAATAGCTGCAGCTAATCCTTCACTAATAACTAGAATATTTTGAGCTCCAGCTTTTCTACCTATTTCTTCAGCAGCATTTTTTTCTACTTCAGAAGCATCTCCAGGAATACCAATAACAATTCTTCCAACACTTTCTCCTTCATTAATACCAATTTGCATAGCTTTAATCAATAATGCTTGAGCTTGAACAACATTTTCAATTACACCTTTTTTCAAAGGTCTTACAGCAAGAATATCCTCTGGAGTCCTCCCTAGCATTTTTTTAGCTTCTTCCCCAACAGCTAAAACTTCTGAAGGGTCATCTTTTTTAACAGCAACAACAGATGGTATTTGATATAAATCAAATTTATCACCTGAAGGTTTTGCAATTACAGTGTTCAATGTTCCTAAATCAATTCCTAAACTATTGCTAATAACTTTGGTATCATTAATCTGTGGTTCTTCTTCCTCTTTTCCAAAAATGTTCATGATTACTCCTCCGTTACAATATCTTTAAAGTCAATAACGAAAATTCTGTTAGATGTAGCTATACTTTGAACTTTTTTAATTTCTTCCTTTTTATCGACAGAAATCAAAATTGTTGATAAAACAACTTCATTCGCATTATAAAATGGCTTCAATGCAGATTTAATAAAATTGGGTAACTTTACATTATCACTTAAGTCAACATCAATAAATCCTGTAGTTTGTGAATCCTGTAAAATTGCAAAAGATAACTTTGATCTTTCCAATACAGACACTGTCTTTTTAATGACATTATCTGGGGCAATTAAAACCATTAAGTTTGGATTTTCAACTAGATACTTACGCAATATTCTTACATAAGCTCCACCATCTTGGTCTGCAAATTTTTTAAATTCATCAATAACAATAGAATTACCATAAAGCATGATAAAATCGAATTTTTTATCCAAATTACCCTCTTTTAAAATTACATGTTCCCTAAATAATATCTTAACACGATGATTAGATGCTATAGCTTTATAAGCTACTTTATCAACTAATTCAGCATTTCCTGCAACAACACACCAATTTTTCTCAATTTCATAGTCATTATTAGCAGAAACTTTTGCCGCTTGTCTAAGAACACGAATATTATCTTCTATCATCTAACTACTCACTTAATATTGATTTAAATTCAATTTTTATATAAATTAAACATTACCTTCATTAAAAAATATTAAATTTTATCAACTAAAAAATAAATCTAACATTTTAAATTAAAGAATGCATAAGCTATTTATTAAAGTTTAACCATTACTATTTATAAAAAAATTATTATATATATTTTATCTTTTATAATAATAATTCAAAAAAATATAATGAAAGAATAAAATAACTGCAAAATTATTAATTAAAAACAATCGTATTAATAATAATCCAATTAAATAATGAAAAACTAGAATAATTAATAAGTACAAATAAAAATAAGTCTTATTAAGTATTAGATATAAATATACATAAAAATAAAGTAAAATAAAAGATAAGATTAATAAGAAATAAAGTAAAAAGTAATACTGGAGTTCGAATATGAAAATTGAAAACACAAATATGAAAAGTTTCATTGCACTATCAGACATCATATCTTTAATGAATATGGCCTCAGGATTTTTATCAATAATCTTCTCATTTAATCATGAATTCAGCATAGCAGCAATCTTAATGATTATTGCAATCATATTCGACTCAGCAGATGGTTGGGTAGCACGTAAAATAAATAGGCAAGATGAATTAGGATTTGGGAAAAATATCGATTCATTATCAGATATTGTCTCATTTGGAGTTGCACCAGCAATTTTTCTTTACAGTTGCATTAACACCACCCCAGGTATTTTTCAAATAATAATAACACTTGTTAGCTTATTAATTATAATTTGTGGAGTTTTAAGATTAACAAGATATAATGTAATTGCAGGTAAAATAGATACTCATGATTTTATTGGATTTCCAATTCCAGGAATATCATTAGTAATAGGGTCATTTTATCTAAGTGGATTATTTAATCCATATATTGCAATTTTATTAAGTATAATTATTTCATTACTTATGATAAGTAAAATAAGATATCCTAAATTTGATAATATACCATTAATTGCAATATCATCCATATTAATATTAATATTAATTCTCCCAATTGATATAATCTTATTTAATATTAATATTCCTGCAACATTATTACTATTATTCTGCTTATACTACCTAATAGTTAATTTAATTAAAAAATGAGCAATATTACTCCTATAATTAAATTACCCATCTAAATTTATTCAAAATTAGGAGTATAAATAATGAATGATAAAAAACCAAGAGATCCATTGTATCCTAGGGGTTTTGAAGAAACAAAAGAATTAAAAAAACAATTAAATAAAGAATATTCAAAACCAAATAAAAAAGAGAATGAATTAACACCACTAAAAAAATTGAACCGCAAACTTGGAGTTTATTTAAGTCCAAATTCTATTGAAATATCCGATGATGAAAAAAAGAAAAAAATTGGTATAATAATAACTACATTAATACTACTTACAATAATTTCATCAGCATATTATTTCTTAATTTATGAACCTGCACAACAGGAATTAACACTTGCAAAAACAACAAAATTAAATGAACTACACGACTTATATAGTGGACCATTAACAACATCTCAGAATTCAGTTTTATTAGAAAATCGAATCAATGATGCAAGAACTCCCAAAGAAATCGAACAAATAAACATATTAACACCTGCAACAAAGGATTGGCAATCATTCCATAAAAAATCAATCTACTCCAATAAGGATAATTACAACAGAACTATGGCAGTGTATTCAAATGAAAGTAAAAATATGATTATGCCAATGAAAAAAGCTATTAATATTGTAAATGAGAATAATGCTGAAGTTTTATCAAAAATTAAATTTGAAGAACCAAATACCGTATCTGTTCCAATTTTAATCTCAAGGCTCCAAGCAGGAGCTGGCCTTGTAACAGTAGGAAGTGTAGTGGATATTTACACTAACAACAATAATACTATTGAAAATTACACTTCAAATAATACAAGCCCAGATATAAGTGGTTGTACGGTTTTAGCAATAATGAGATATGAAGATAATGGAGAAATTGACTCAGAATATTCAAAATCCAATACTCAAATAAATGGAAACAATACTAATCCAAAAGAAAATACAAAAGCGTTTTCATCAGATGTTCTTGAATTAATCAAAGGATCAATAATCAATGGTTATGATGAAGAAAAAACATTTAATATGCTTAAAAATTATGGGATAAAATTATCAAATTATGAAAGACAGATAAATTTAGGTGATTTAAATGCTCAATATATGCTTCTAATCGAAACACCACAAGATAAAGTAGAATATGTGATAAATAATATGGATAATATCATCTTAACAATTCCAACAACAAAAGCACCTAACTGGATGATAAATGAAATAAACTCGACATATCAATATTAAGAAAAGTATTATATTAGATTTAACAAAATTGATATTATGAAAAAACCAACTATCTCAACTATAATCATTATTATTTGTATATTAATAATTGGATTATATGCAATGGGAGAAGTAAATTATTTCTCATCCAAAATTTCTGTGGAAAGAAACATTGATTGCCCAACTATTGTAATACCTAGCATCGGAGTCAATGAAAAGATTAATAATGTGTCATTAAATCAAGGTGTATTAAGTGACCCAGAAGATAATATCCCTATCAAAGATTATGTTGTGTTATATGGTCATAGAACCCTTCAAGGTTCCCCTTTCTTCAGATTAAATGAACTTAAAGTTGGTGATTCATTAGTATTAGAATGGCCAGGAATTGGAGAACTAAACTACACAGTAACTAACACGACAATCGTACCAGGGACTGCTGATGTGCCAATAGGAGGAAACGAATCATTGTTCTTAATAACCTGTGATCCAATTGGATCTACAGAAAACAGAATAATAATTGAAGGAGAATTAGAAAAACAAGGTCCTATAAATGACAAAATTATTAAAGAAAATCCACAAGCATTTAATGCAATTATTATATCTGCAATATTCTTTATAATAGGAACAATATTCAGTTATTTCTATCCTAAAGACAACAGAATTTACATTTTTGCAGTTGTCTTAATAATTTCCACATTATTATTCTACTTCTGCATAAATCCAATCCCGTCTGAAATATTTTATGAAAAAATCATATTTTTAAATGGAGGTTAACAATGGACGTTGATAAAAAATATTTTTCAAACATAACAAAAAGAGAAAGAGCAATTTTTGAAGGTGCAATTAGTATGGGTGCTCTCTTTCACCAGTTCGTAGGAACACCTGTCAATAAAAATACAAAAAAAGGATTAGAAAAAAGTATGGAAGATTCTTTAAGATTACAACCTGCAATTGAAAATGTCGATGTTAAAATCAGATTTGATAAACTTGAAGAATCAATGACTGAGTTTGACTACACTTCCCTTAATGGGGATATGTTAGACGTTAAAATATATACAAAAGTAGACAATGTTAAAGCAACAATAAAAATTGAATTTATCGAAGAACTCAATTATCCTTTAATGTATGTCGAAAATATTACAGAAGATTAAAAGTTAAAATATTTCTTTTAAATCTTCCACTAATTCTTTTAAATGATTTAATTTTATATGATTCATTAATACAATCCTAATAGCTACAGGACATTTAGCAACTGAAACTTTCCAGCCAAATACATCTAATTTTTTTGCAATTTCATCAGCACATATATTAGGATGATTAAATGCAACAAGATTTAATTCAGGTTCACAAATAACTTCATAACCAATTTTTTCAAGGTTTTCTTTTAAAAATTTAGTATTATTCATTGCATCCTTAATTAATTTAGAATATCCTTCTTTTCCAAGATATTTCATGACCGCATAAGTTGCTGCAGAAGCAGCACCAGACCGTGTACCAACAATTGTTGACTGAGTTTTAGTGGTTAAATAAGGAGAATCAACTGCCATAACATCAAGATATTCTTCTTTTCTAAAAAGTATGCCCCCAGCAGGAATTGGTGCTAAACCCATCTTATGAGGATCAATAGTTATGGAACATACTCCCTCTAGAGAAAAATCAAAAACAGGTAAATTAAAACCCATTTCTCTTAGAAATGGAATAGCAAATCCTCCAAAAGCAGCATCAACATGGAAATAGATATTATTATCATGAGCTATTTTTGAAATTTCTTCTATTGGATCTATTAAACCTAATTCAGTAGTACCTGCAATAGCTACAATAGCTACTGTTTTATCTGAAATTAAATGTTTAACTGAATCTACATCCATTTTATAATTATCATCAAGACTTGCTTCAAGAATTTTTAAATTTAACATATCTGCAGCTTTTTTAAATGAAAAATGAGCAGATTCTGGAATAATTATTTCTCCACCTATTATTCCTTTGTATTTTCTTGCATGGTTTCTAGCAGCACGTATTGCCATAATATTAGCTTCAGTACCACCAGTTACAATATAACCATAAGGCTTATTTATAGATAATAATTCACCAATAGATTCAATAACTTTACTTTCTATTAATTTAGTACCTTTAAAAAGACCAGGATCACCTAAATTTGTATCAATAAATTTATAATAAACTTCTTTAGCAAAAGGATGTGCTTCAGTACACATTGAACCTAAAATTCTACCATCCCTATAATCATAATCCAAATTATGAAGTTCATTTAACTCCTTTAAAATAACATCTTTATCTATTTGTTTTTCATCCATAAAATAACCTAAATCTAAAATTCAATAAAAATAAAAAAAAGAAATAAAAAGATTATTCTAAACGTTGACGAGCAGCATCAAGAATAATTTTTTGTTCGGCCCTAGCAACAGTTTTTCTAACTTCTGCTATAGCATCAGTGTTTGAAGATACACTTGTAATTCCAAATCCAACAAGTTTTTCAACAATACGAGGTACACTACCTGCTTGACCACAGATACTACATTTTACACCTGCTTCAACACATTTTTTGATTGTCATTTCAATCAATTTCATTACTGCAGGATGTTCTTCAGAATAGTGTTTTGCAACATATTCATTGTTTCTATCAACAGCAAGAGTATATTGTGTTAAATCGTTGGTTCCTAAACTTACAAAGTCAATTCCTACTGCAATATAATCTTCAATAGTTAATGCAGCAGCCGGAATTTCAACCATCATACCAAAATCAACATCTTTATGAGGTTCTAAACCAATTTCAGAACAAATTGCTTTAGCTTGTTTAAGCTCTTCTGGACTTTGTGATAATGGAATCATAATTCCAATATTAGTGTATCCTTTTTCATGCAATTTTTTAATAGCTTTAAATTCACATTTGAGAATTTCAGGTTGATCAAGTTCCCTTCTGATTCCTCTCCAACCAAGCATTGGATTGTGTTCTATAGGTTCATTTTCTCCACCTTCTAATGTGATAAATTCATCAGTAGGAGCATCTAAAGTTCTATACCATACTGGTTTTGGATAAAATTCATCTGCTACAATCATAACATTTTCAGCAATAGTATCGATTAATTCATCTTCTCTTCCATCAGCAATGAATTTTCCAGGGTGAACACCCGCAGTTAACATTAAGTGTTCTGTTCTAAGTAAACCTACACCATCTGCACCAGTTGCAGCTGCTTTAGCTGCTGCCTCAGGCATACTTACATTAGCTTTTACTTCAGTAACAGTTATAATTGGAGCTGCTTCAACATTACTAGCTACTTGTACTGCTTCTTCATTAATTTCAGAAAATCCTTCAAATACTAATCCTTTTTTACCATCAATAGTTACACTAATATTTTCTTCTAAAACATTTGTAGCATCACCAGTACCTACAACACAAGGAATTCCAAGTTCACGAGAAATAATAGATGCGTGACATGTTACCCCACCCTCATCAGTTACAATTCCACTTGATCTTTTCATAGCAGGAACCATATCTGGAGTAGTCATAGTAGTAACCATTATGTCTCCATCTTCAATCTTATCTAATTCTGCAATATCTAAAATAATTTTAACATTACCAGAAGCCATACCTGGACTTGCACCAAGACCTCTTACTAAAACATCTCCAATTTCAGAAGAAACTTCATCAACATCTTCAACAACATCACCTAATGTAGTGATAGGTCTTGCTTGTAATAAAAATAATTCTCCTTTTTCAAATGCCCATTCAGTATCCATTGGTTCGCCATAGTGACTTTGAACTTTTTTACCCATTTCTGTTAATTCAATGAGTTCTTCATCAGATAAAACTCTTTCATTCCTCATATCTTCTGGAACATCAACTTTAACACTGGTTTCATTTTCATCATTAACGTACATGACTTTTTTATCACTCACAGTAACATTAATAATATCATTGTCTTTTTTAGAAACTTGATAATTATCTGGAGTTACATCACCAGAAACTACTGCTTCTCCAAGACCCCATGATCCTTCAATTAAAGCTATATCCTCACCAGTAGATGGATTTACAGTGAACATTACTCCTGCTTTATCTGCATTTGCCATTTTTTGGACAACAACAGCAATTAAAACTTTTGAATGTTCAAAATTATTTTCTTCCCTGTAAAATATAGCCCTTGCTTCAAATAAGGAAGCCCAACATTTCCTTAAGTATTCTAACACTGAATCATTTCCAGAAACATATAAATAAGTATCTTGTTGACCTGCAAATGAAGCTTCAGGTAAATCCTCTGCTGTAGCAGAAGATCTAATAGCTACTTCAACATCATCCTCACCACATCTTTGACAAAGTTGATTGTAAGCTTCAGTAATAATTAAAACCATGTCTTCTGGAATAGGAGCTTCATTAATAATAGCTTTAATTTCTTCAGAAGCCGCTTGAAGAGCTTTAGTATCATTGATATCAATTTCATCAAGAATACTTAAAACTTGATCATTGATTCCAGTTTCCACCATAAACTTTTCATAAGTTTGTGCAGTTACGACAAAACCTGGAGGTACTGGGATACCTGCTTGAGTTAATTCACCCAAATTAGCACCTTTTCCACCAGCAATTGGAATATCAGATTTATTTAAATCCTCAAATTTTTTAACATACATGAAATATAACCTCTTGGCTTGAAATTAATACATTGACATTCACTTTTAGAATAAAAACATTGCCAATATTATATAATAATATAAAATTTAAAGTTTAAATATTTAATTATAAAAATTAAAAATTAAGTAAAAAAAACTATATAAAATAGAAAATAAAAAAAGAGTAAAAAGAAATTCAGTTAAAAAAAATTATTTAACTAAATCTGCACCTTTATCAACAACGATTCTACATGGAACTGGTAATTTCATACCTGCTCTTTTTAATGCAACTTTAGCTTGTTCAAAGTTTCTTTCGTTACAATCAATAGTAACAATTCTTTGACCTTTTTTAACAATAGCTTCAACACTGATAGGTTTACCAAAAGCATTTCTCATACCACTTTGTACCCTATCCGCACCTGCACCAGTTGCCATTGGGTTTTCTCTTACGATTTGGTGAGGATAAACTCTCAATTTTAAGTGGTAACCCATTCTACCAGCAGCTCTTTGCATTAATCTGTTAGAAGCAATCCTTGCAGCTTCTAAAGAGTTGTGTCTAATATGAGCTGGTTTTTTAACAGCCAAACTTACAGATACTGGGAATTCATCTTTTAAATTACCCATATCATATTGTACAATTCTTGAATTTGGGGTTTTTCTAATATAATCTCTTCTTGTATAAGCACGAACCATTATAATTCCTCCGAAATAACTATGACATGATAAACATGTTTTAATTAAAAATAGCTATAATATAATCAAATTCGATAATAGCTATATAAAAATTATATATCGTAATAGATAGAATACTTAAATATATTAATTAAGTTATTAATAAATGTTACCATAATCTTAAAAAATATTAAAAAAAAGTAAAAATTAAAAAAAGTGAAAAAATGGAAATTAAAGGAACAGTATACTTAGATTACAATAATAATGAATCCGCAAAGTTAATCTTTGACTCACTAGAAATAGATAATAAAGATTATTTAAAATCAGAATTAAAAAACAACAAAATAATTTATGAAATTACAAGCGAAACATTAGGTAGTTTTTTAACAACCACCGATGATTTAAT
The DNA here is from genome assembly GCF_051877095.1 of Methanobrevibacter sp. Taxonomy (GTDB): domain Archaea; phylum Methanobacteriota; class Methanobacteria; order Methanobacteriales; family Methanobacteriaceae; genus Methanocatella. The sequence continues at coordinate 16,910 of NZ_JBJEIO010000005.1, forward strand.
CGCATCTGAAATTGTTATTGAAAAAATATTGAATACAACACATTAATTTCCTACATACTCATACCCAATGAACATGTTTAAAATTAAACTTTTCTAAAGATTCATACTAATTTTAATTATTAAAAATAAAGATTATAAAAAGTTTTATATAATTATAAAAAAGATATATTATTTTATTATATTAATTTAATTAATTCATTTAGAGTGTGTAATTTATGGAATGTTATTATCATCCTGGAAGAGAAGGCACAGCTAATTGTGCAATATGTGGCAAATCTGTTTGTAAAGAATGTAGTTTAGAAATTGCAGGTAAAATTTACTGTAAAGAATGTTTAGAAAAAATTATAGGCATTACACTTGAAAAAAAAGCTCAAGAAGAACCTCAAGTTGTAGAACCTCAACCTGTTGAACAAAAACCTCTTGTAACAGAATCCCCAGAAATTAATACTCAAAATACTGATGATAATATATATAAAACACTAAATGAAGATAACTTTGAAATACCATACAATCCTCAAGAAGAAGTTACTTCAAATGAAATTAAATCAATAAGTGGTAACTCACCATACAATATAAAAGATAATATTAAATATTCTGGTGGACTTGAATCTTCTTACAATATTGATTCTGAGATTTATCAACAACCACCAGTAGAACAAGAACCACAAATTGCTCAAAATGAATTAGACATGCAACAATCCAATTTAAGTTCAATGACTAGTGACGATTTCATCTACCCTGATCACAATTATGAACCACCAAAAACTACTGCTAGACAGGAATTAGAAGATAAATATGAAAAATACCTTGATGACTTGTACTTTGATGAAAATGAAATTCCATTAGGTGAACAATTAGCAAAAGATGAAGCACAATATGGATCATTGACAAGAAAAGAATATGTTCCTAAACCTAAAGAGGTTCCTAAACCACAAGCACCTGTACAAGTTAGTGAGCCAAAAATAGAAACTCCTGAAGAAATGGAAGATAGGATTAGAGCTGAAATTTTAAAAGAACAAGGTTTAATGACTGATGAATTAATCCTTAAAGAAGAATCTAAAAAAGAAAGTAAACACTTCGGTTTAAGACATAAAAATAATGATAATGAATTACCAACTGATGATAAAAACATCCATAACTTAAATTATAAGAATGAAAAAGAACCTATGGGTGCTGTTGATATATTATTAACAATAATTCTTATCATTGTAATATTAATTGTAATATATTATATTGTTTACTTATTCTTATTAAGTTCAACTTATCCAACATTTATGGATGCAATATTCGCAATTAGAAATCCTCAAAATATTATTAATACTATTTTGACACAATTATAATAATGAAATATTTTCATTATTTACTTTTTTTATAAATTTTTCCAATATTTCCTTATTTTTATAACCTAAAACTCTAATATTTGATGGATATTTATCAATATATTGAGAAACAATCTTTTTTGGGATAGGATTTTCTAAAATGCTTAAAACCCTTTGATGAAAATGAGAGGAAAATCCCTGTAAAATAAATTCTTCCAATTTTTCTAAAGTATTATACGGCCCATTATCAAGAATATTTTTAGCTAATTTTTCATTAAACAAATTCAAAGCAGATAATTCCTCAAAAGTAAATGTATTAACTGTATTTAAAATAGATTCAACATCACGAATACCATATATTATGGAATCCTTTTTAATTTCCCTTTTTAAAACTTCAATAGTCTTTGAGGGCATCATATCTAAAACATCATCAAAATTATCTTTTTGAATACTTTCACGAATTAATGTTCCACTTACCCCTTCAATTCTTTCAACGAAAATAAACTTATTAGTATAATCAAATCCAATCTTGCTTAAAGAATTAGAAAATGAAGTTATAACATAATTATCTTCTTCAAGCTTATCTTTTAAAATAGTTTCATTAGTAGTTTTATCTACAATTTTATAAGGTTTTGGAGCTATATGATGACCTAAATTTATTCTTTTTAAAATTTCATCAAATCCTTCTTTAGGATTATATCCTCGTGGAATATAATCTGTATTTAATGATTTAAACATCTTACAAAGACATAATGAATACTGTCCAGATCCCATAATTCCCATTGGAGGACCTTCAACAACAATATCTGCCCCAACTGAAATTGCAATTTCTGCCCTAATTTCTCTTGGCAATATATATGGAATACCCCTACCACTTCTTTCAAATAGTCCCGGAACAATAGCAACAAATAATGAGTCAGGAAACATATTCTTTGCAGTCTTCATACAATGAAAATGACCGTTATGTAACGGATTATACTCAGTAAAATCTGCTATTAAATTTATATCTGAAGAAGTATCTGAATTCTCACATTCCATACTTACATCATTGAAAAATAATTTTTTATCTCTTTTGAGAATATCTAAAACTTGGGACATGAAAATAAATATAACTTTTAAATTAAAAAAAACTTATGATTTAAAAATGTTAAAAAACAAATATGCAATAAATAATCATTAGGAGATTAATAATGGATTTAGTAATTAAAAATTGTAAGTTGGTTAATAAGATTGGAAATTATTCCATTAAAGTAGAAGAGGGTAAAATAACTAAAATATCAAAAACACCTATAAAAGCTGATGAAGTAATTGATATTAAAGACAACTACATAATGCCCGGTTTTATTGATCCTCATATTCATTTCAGAGATCCTGGATTAACTCAAAAAGAAGATTTTAAAACTGGAAGTTTAAGTGCTGCAAATGGAGGATTTACAACTGTAATTGATATGCCTAATACTCTTCCTAAAACTAACACTTATGAATCTCTTAAGGAAAAAATCCAAATTGCAAAAAAGAAGTCCGTTGTTAATTTTGAGCTTCAGGCAGGAACTAATAATCTTGAAGAAATGAGAAAAATGATTGAATTAAATCCAATTTCATTCAAAATATTTATGGATTTAGAAAGTGATGAGAGTTTAGAAAAAATATTTAAAGATTTATCAATATTAAAAAAAACTACAAAATATAATGGTCTTGTTTGCGTGCACTGTGAGAATAAATCCATCATTGAAAACGAAACTAAAAAGTTAAAAGAAAAAAAAGAAAACACTCCTATAGATTACACTTACGCAAGACCAGTGAAAAGTGAAGATAAATCAGTGATGCAAGCTATTGAACTTGCAAGAAAAAACGATTTAACATTACACATATGTCATTTAAGTTCGTCCAAATCATTACAAATAGCAAAAGATGCAAGTAAAAATATGGCAATATCATGGGAATTTACACCACATCATTTATTACTTGATAATTCAGCATATAATACATATGGAACATTCATAAAAACCAATCCCCCATTAAGACCTAAAAATGAAAGTGTGAAAATAAGTGATTTAGATGAAAATTCAATTATAGGAACTGACCATGCACCTCACACTATGGGAGATAAAACAAAAGGAGTCTGGAATTCATCACCAGGAATTCCTAATTTAGAAACTGTGGTTCCATTACTCTTAACCGAAGTAAATAAAGGAAATATTGATTTAAATATTATTCCAAAAATCTTTTCCAAGAATGCTGCTAAGGTTTATAAACTTAGAAATAAAGGTGAAATTGCCGTTGGAAAAGATGCTGATTTTACAGTGATAAACCTAAAACAAGAAGGAAAATTCAATATAGATGAATTTAAAACAAAAGCAGAGTACTCTCCATTCGACAACTGGACTTATATTGGACAGCCAGTAATGACAATAATAAATGGAAAACAGGTAATGAACAAATTATAAAATAATTATTTTAAAAAAAAGAAAAAAATAAGGTGTGCGTGTTATCACACCTATTTATAGCATAATGCATCTTCAGGACATGCTTCGATACATTGACCACATAAAGTACAGAATCCTGCAATTGGTAATTTAGGATTTTCTGTTTTGTGAATCATGTCATAAGGACATGCATCGATACAGTCACCACATTGATCACATTTAGATGGATTGAATGAAATCCTATCTCTAACAACAGATTCACCATCAATGGTTATTTCATATTGTTCAACTTTTAATGCGTCGTTAGAACATACGGAAGCACAAGCTCCACATCTAATACAACTAACAAAAGATGGATCAGCATCAGTTTCTACTAAAGATGGGCAGGACATACCAGTTTTGGTAACTACACGAATAGCTTCAGTAGGACATTTGTTAGCACATGCTCCAATAAAGTCACATTTTTCTACATCTCTTCCAATACCTTCTGAATCTACAGGTGAAGCTTCACCCCATTCAACATCAATTTCTAATGCATCAACAGGACAAAGTTTTACACATAAACCACATGCAGCACATACGCTAGGAATAGCAACAGTTAAAGTAGAACCATTAGCAGTGATGAAATCTCCAGGACATGCTTCTACACAAGTATTACATCCAATACATTTAGCTGAGTCGAAAGTAAATGATTCAATTTCTTTTGTACGTTTAATAGGTACTTTTTCGGAAATAAATATTGCATTCCATGGACAAGTTTGGGAACATAATCCACATCTGATACAATCATCACTTACAGTAACTGGACTTCCTACTTCATCGAGAGTAATAGCTCCTACAGGACAAGGTTCTACACAGGTTCCACATCCAACACAATCTTTGATGTATAATGGACCTTTTCCTTTAAGATCTAAATCATATTCTGCAGGTTCTTTAACACCAGGAATACCAATTACATCAACTGGGCAAATGTCAACACATTTTTGACACATTACACAGAAACCTTCAACTTCTTTTAATTTTGTACCAGTGACTTCAATAGTTCCTTGTGGACAAACTTCTTCACATTTACCACATTTATCACATAAAACAGAATTAAATACTAATCTTGCTTGGCTAACGCCTTCAACAATTTCATAATCTTCTACTTTTAATGCTCCATTAGGGCAAACATCAGCACATTTTGGTTCTCCACCACAAGTGTCACAATGTACAATAGCAGTTGGTGTTACATCAATAGCTGAAGTAGGACAAGTTCCTTCACATGCCCCACATTTAATACAGCCATCTTCATTAAATACAATCATTAATAAACCCCCTTAAATTAGAATTTTTTAATGAGGTTTCCTTCACTGTCTACAATATCTACTTCAGCTAATCTCATTTGACTATCCATTGAGTGAGTAGCACAAGATAAACATGGGTCGTAAGCTCTGATAACCATTTCCATTAAGTTGAAGATTTTATCATCTACTTCAACACCAGGTTTAATGTAGTCTTTAGCAACTTGGTGAATACCCATTTCCATAGCAGGGTTATTTTGGATTGTAGCAACAACAATGTTAGCTTTAGTGGTTAAACCATTTTCATCAGATTCATAATGGTGGATTAAAGTACCACGAGGAGCTTCTACAATACCTACACCTTTACCTTCAGTTCTTTCTAATTCATCTGGGAATTTTTGGCCAGATAAATCTTCTTCTAATGCATTAGCAGCACATTCAGCAGCAGCTAATAACTCAATGAGTCTAGCATAGTTGAATAATAATGGTGCTTGAGCATATCCGAAAGCATCACGGAAGTCTTTAAGAGCTTCTCTTGCGAGAGGTGCTTCTTTAGGCATATCATCACAAACATTAATCCTAGATAATGGTGCAACTCTGTAAATACCTTCTGGGTATCCTAATTCTTTAATGTATGGGAATTTTAACCAGGAGTAAGGTTTTACATGTTCAGCAACAATGTCAGTGTACTCTTCGTTTCTGTATTCTAAGAGGTCACTTCCATCTTTGTCTTTGATTCTTACATTACCATTATATACATCCCAAGTTCCATCAGGTTTTACGAGACCACAGTGTCTGGTATCTCCAAAGTTACCTAATGAAGAGATTAAGTCAATGTTTTCTTCAAATACGGGAATAGCTAAATCTAAGGTAGCTTGTGCTAATTCAACATTTTGTTTAGCTCTAGCAAGTAAATCTTTTTGAGTTTCATCATCTAATTCAGTAGAAATTCCACCAGGAGTGGAGGAAGTTGGGTGAATTGGACGACCACCGATTTTTCTAACCATTTCTAAACCGTTTCTTCTGATATTAATAGCTTGAAGTGCAACTTCAGGCATGTCTTTAATAACTTGGAAAACATTCCTGGTTTTTCTAGTTCCGTTAGGAATAATTAAATCTGGTGCAGCTAAGAAGTAGAAATGAAGAGCGTGGGAGTGCATGTATGAACCCCAGTTCATAATTTCTCTCATTCTGTATGCAGCAGGTAAAATTTCATTATCGTCGAATCCAAAGATTTGGTCAACTGCTTTTGCTGCTGCTAAGTGGTGTTGTACATCACAAATACCACAGATTCTTGGTACGATTCTTGCTAATTCTTCTACAGGACGACCTTGTAAGAATTTTTCGAATCCTCTGAATTCCATAACGTGTAATCTTGTTTCTTCAACGTTTCCAGCATCATCAAGATGCACTGTAATTTTAGCGTGTCCTTCAATACGAGTAACAGGTTCCATAGTAAGTTTAACCATATTATTCTCCTCCTTTTTGCATTTTAGCAGGGATTAATGCTGCAGGTAATGTGTAAGTGTAGAAAGTACCTACAATATCATCTAATTGTTCAGCAACAGTTTCAGGATCTACAGTTTTATCTTCTTGTACACCGTAGTCAGATGCAATAGCACTGATCATTTTTGCTCCTTGGTCTAATACTTTTGCAGTAGGACCATAACATCCTCTACATTGGATACCAATAGAAGGACATTCTGCTCCACATAAAGATACGGTTGCAGGACCCATACATACTAATCCTTGACTAATTAAACATAAATCAGATTCTGGAGCACCCACTTCAAATTGTCTTTTAATGAAGTCCATAGCTAAACCAGCAGGTGGTTTTTCTCTAGGACATACTTCACAAAGGTTAGTGGATGGTAATTCAATTGTTTCTCCTTTTAATAATGTTAAAATAGCTTCAGCTACAACATCGGAACGAGGTGGACAACCTGGAATCATTAAATCAATATCCATAGTTTCACCAATAGGTCTTACTCTGCTTTCGAGATGAGGCACATCTTCATGAGGAATAATGCCATCAGGGTTTACAGTAGATACAGAGTTAATGTATGCTTCTTCTTCTAATTCTTCAACAGTCCATAAGTTTCCAAGACCTGGAATACCACCGTAGCAAGAACAAGTTCCGTAAGCAATAACCATGTTTGCTTTTTCATTTAACATTTCTGATAATTCTCTGTTTTCATCATTTCTGATTCCACCTTCAACAATAATAATGTCTAATTCAGGTACTTCATCATATTTAGTATCCATGAGTACAGGAGAGAATTCGAAGTCAGCGAATTCCATAACATCAATTAAAGATTCGTGGAAATCTGCAATGGACAAGTGGCAACCAGAACATCCGCCAAACCACATAGTTCCTATTTTTACTTTATCTGCCATATTCATTCCTCCAATTATTCTTCAGCATTTAATTGTTCTTTCAATGGAGCTGGACCTAATTCTTTGATTCTGCTAACCATCATTTTAACAGCTTCAGAGAATTTTTCACCTTCGGATGCAGAAATCCAATCGTGGTGAAGTCTTTCTTTTCCAATTCCCATATCTTCAACTAATTTATAAACTAATCTCATTCTACGATCTAATTTATAGTTACCAGCATCATAGTGGCAGTCACCCATGTGACATCCAGCTACAAATACCCCGTCAGCACCTTCTTTAAATGCTTTTAAAATAAATTGTGGGTCAATTCTTCCAGAACACATTACACGAATAACTCTAATATTCGGTGGGTATTGCATACGTGCAGTACCTGCTGTGTCTGCTCCTCCATAGGAACACCAGTTGCAACAAAACATTACAATTTTTACATCATCAGCCATAGAGTTTATCCTCCTCTATAAATATTTCTCCAATTTAGAAAAACATTTGTTCTTCTAAATCAATTTTAAACTTTTTTAAAAAATTTTAAAATTTTTTTAAAGAACACCATTTAGGCGTGCCTTAAAAACACAATTTCTGTACGTAATGAGCTAGCTCAGCATTACATTATGTACTAAATAATATATTTCATTTATAATTAATATAAAGGTTACTTAGAAAATAAAGTCAAAAACTTTATATACTAAAAAAGGAATTCAATAAAAAATGAGAAATATAATAGAAATTAATAAAAAAAGAAAAATAGATGGAATTACATCCCATCAAGACTCATATTAATCATATTTTGAGTTTGTTGTGCTAATTCATCAGGAAGACCAGTAATATCCATGTTTAAGAATCCTCTAACAATCATGGATTCAGCTTCTTCTTCAGGTATTCCACGAGAAGTCAGATAGTTAATTTCATCTTCAGAAATTTTACCCACAGCAGCTTCGTGAGACATTTCTAAGTTACTAGAACTAGCCTCAAGTTCTGGAACTGCATAGATAAAACTATCATCAGACAATACTAAACCATGACATTCCAAATGACCTTTAACATTAGGAACATTACCTGCTAAGTGTCCTCTAGCAAATATTTGAGATTCATCTTGAGCAACTGCTCTTGAAATAACTTCTGCCATAGCACCTTCGGCATTCAATACTGCTCTAGACCCTACATCAATAATAGAATCTTTTTTACCACCTTGAATACTTTGGAAGATAGCACGAGAATTTTTACCATCACAGTATGCAGTAGGGAAAGATTGAATGGTGCTTACAGGACTTGTTAAAATATAATTGTTAATATATGTTGAATTATCAGCTAATTTAATAGCAGTTCTTGGACGTACTTCAACTTCTTCAGCCCAATTATGAACCATTGTAAAAGTAATTTTTGAACCTGGTTTTAAGTATAATTCAGAAACACCAACATGCATTGCAGATGAAATATCATCACCAGTAGCACAACCAGTAATTAAATGCAACTCAGAATTTTCTTCTGCAATAATAATATTATGAGCAGTCTGCATAATACCAGTATCACTAATAAACATACATGCTTGAACAGGCATTATTTCTTTAGTACCTGGAAGTGATCTAACAAAATAACCACTAGTAACTCCTTCTTCTTTTTCTCTTAAAGCAGTTTTAGCAGTGTATTTATCAGTATCTGGTTTAACTACATTCCACATGTAATCTTCTAACCAAGAATATTTTTCTAATGCAACACCCATATTCATTACTTCAACAGAATTAGACATGGAATTGTTAGTAAAAATATTACTTTGATCAACTTGTAAAAATGAACCTGCTCTATTTTCTTCGTTAGTATCAACACCAACTTTTAATAAATCTTTTTTAGTTTGTTTATTTAAATCATCCAAATCATCAATCATATCAATTGCATTGATTGTTTCATCAGTGAAATTCTCAATAGTAATATCAGCACCAATAGCTGCTTTTTTATTTATTGCTCTTTCAGCATCATCATAAACATTGCGCACATTCAACACATCCATTAAAACCATTTTTTCTAATATCTTCAAGAATTTCATTAGGATTTCCTGAACAAGAAATAACACCATCAATTAAAACATGAGCTTTATCTGCACTAACAAAATTTAAAATATAACCTAAATGTGTAATTAAAAGACCGCTTCTTTTCCTACTACGTTGTGGTTTATCTTTATCTAATAAAGTTCCAATTTCAGAAGCTAATAACTCAACATTTTCAATGTCCACACCAGAATCCGGTTCATCAAACATAGTAAAATCAGGCATTTGAGCTAATAATTGTAATATTTCAGAACGTTTTACTTCCCCACCAGAGAATCCTAAATTAACATCACGATTTAAAAATTCATCATTAAATTTAAGTTGCTCAGCCAATTCTTTCATTCTTGGATTTAATTCTTCACCAACATCTTGATTAGATATAATTTTTAATAAGTCTCCAACAGAAATTCCTCTAATTGCTGGAGGAGTTTGGAAACTAACTCCAATACCTAATTGAACTCTTTCAGCAGTGGTTAAGTTAGTTATATCTTGACCTTTAAATTTAATAGAACCTTCAACAACATCATATTGTGGAAAACCTAAAATAGTTAAGAATAATGTACTTTTACCAGCACCATTAGGCCCTAAAAGAACGTGAGTTTCACCTTCCTCAATTGAAAGATTAACACCTTTTAAAACTCTTTTTCCAGCCACTTCAACAGCTAAATTTTCTATTTCAAGCAACATATAATCACCTATTTATAAACATAATACCTTATAACAATGTAATATTTGCATTATACCTTATAAATAGTTAACCTATAAAAAAAGAAAATATATAACTCAAAATAAATTATTTGATAATAATTGATTAAAATAAATCTAAAAAATAAAAATAGAAACTGAAATTATTCAGTTACAATAATAAATTCGCCAACTTTTTCAACTTTAGCGAAAGGAACTAATAAGATATCACCATTTCTTTTTGCACCTTTAACATGGATATTACGATCAGCATCGACTTTAATAGCAATATCTACGATTTTACCAGTTTTCTCATTAATAATTAGTTCATCAAGAACACCAAGAATACGTGCATTATTAGTAGCAACTTGATAATTCTTAATTTCACTCCATAATTTTTCTTCTCTTCTATGAATTTGTTTATTTTCCATTAAAAATCACCGATGAAAATTAAATCTAATTATATAACTATTTAATTTCATTATATTTAAATATAATATTCATTATATAATTTTTCTGCAACTTTACTGTCCAAGAGAGTATTAATATTTAATGCTAATTCAACTTTTGGAATAATAATATTATTTTCCTCTTGAACAATATTTTCACTTCTTAAAATATTTAATCCTGAAGGCACATTTCCATCAAAATCATAAGAATATTCTAATCCTAATTCCTTAAAAATTTCAACTGGAACAAGAACAGATAATGCATCCTTATCAGATTTTAAATAATACTCTAAAACATTATCTATAGTTTTAGAAGAAATAAACGGTAGATCTGCATTTATAAATAATAAAATGTCCTCTTTAGATTTTTTTTCAAAATAATCTAAAATATATGATAAATCCCTTAAGTAGTCTTTACCAGAAGTATCTAAAATTTCAAAATCATAATCTAAAGATTTTAAATAATTAGTAGTTTCACATGTATTCGGACTAACAGCAATAATAATTTTATCGATTAATTTAGATTCACTTAAATTATCAAGTACATATTTAATTAAAGGAATATCTTTTAATTTAAAAAGAGGTTTTTCACAAGGAACTTTAAGTCTAGTTCCCCTACCTCCCGCCATTAATATTGCATAAATCATTTGAATCCTTAAAAAATTAGGCGAACTTGCCACCATTCATTTTCATACGATCTTTAAGAATACATCTACCACCTTGTTTTCCTCCAATTGGTACTTTTGGAGTACCCATTGAATTCATACAACGAGCCATTATTGCAGAACCTAATGCAAGACCATCTTCAACAAATACAACATTTTCAAATTTATCTTGAACAGCTTCCAAAATGAGCTCAGGTTTACGTCCAGTAATACCAGCCCTACCAGTAATTCCCAAAGCAGAACCTGGAACAATCACTTTTTCATCAAATGCAACATCTAACACTCTTTTCACAATATTTGTACTGACATAATCTAAAGTAGAAAGTAAAGTTGGAAGACCATTAGCATCATAAAATTGAGCACCTAAATCCATTAATTCACCTAATTTATCCCCATTAAATCCTACATCACAACCAATTAATATGGTTCCAGCATTATCAGCAGCAACTGGATCAACCGGCACAGTACCAAATCTATCAACATCCATTGGAACTTTAGAAATATTAATTAATTTATGAGCTTCCAATGCATTAGCTTCAGCTTGTTTATGATCTGCTTTTTTCATTGCTTTAGCAGAATATAAATCTAAAGCAGCACCATTTTTCTTATCAATTTTACCAGAACCTCTAGCTAATGAATCAGAAACAACACCTGCTAAACCTAAAAAGTTTCCAACAGTGTTAGCATATGGTTCATTATCATTGACAATACGTCCTGCTAACGTGGAACCAAAATCAAGAGAAACACAAGGGTTTCTATAATCAACATCAGTCCATTTAGCACCTAATTTGATACCTGCAGTAACAAGCTCTCCTTCCATTTCATTAGCAACAGTTTCTTTACCTTTAGGCGGGACAACACTAACAACTGCACCATCAAATTGAATATTATCTAAAAGAGAATGTAAATGTAATTTTTCAGGAAGTTGAGATACACTCATTGCAGGAGACATTTTACGAGGAGGAATATCTGCTTCAAGACAACCATCAGCTAAAGCAATAATTAATTGACCAGCTTCTTCAGCAGTAGCAAAACCTGCAGTAACTCCAGTAGACCTAACAACAAAATCTAAATCTTTATCTTTATCAACATTAGCTTTTTTAAGAGCTTGTAGAACAGTATCTCTAACTAATTCAGTAACAGCTTCTTTAGAAAGTTCAATACCCCAAACAGTTTTACCAAATACTTCTTCAGAAGGTTTAGGAGGACGAATATCTCTTGTCATTTTAACAGTTTTATTAAGCAAATAAGATTCACTAGTGTTTAAATTAGTTGCCATAACAATACATTTAGTTGTAGTATTTCCTAATTCAACAGAAGCAGTTACATAAAAAACATCAGGCTTTTTAACTGCACCAGGACTTGCAGGACCAGCATGTTGTGCAGTCAATGCTGCTAAATTACCCTCACGAGATTTAGCAATAATAGGTTTTGGACCTTTATTAAAAATTTTACTTAAAAAAGACATAGTATAACCTCAATATAATTAGATATAATTTTCTTTTTATAATAATATAAATTTTATTAAAAAATTTTATTGATTAAAAAAATAAAAATATTTCTTTTTTATATTTAAGTAACTAAAATCTGTTTTATAATAAACAAAAATAGAGAAAAATAAGCAATAAAGATTAGTAGTAACTAAAAATAATCTTTTAAAAAAAAACAAAAAGGTATAGATTAGAAAATCTAACCTATAATAATTTGTTCATTGGGTGGTTTTCTACAGGTTCAGTACCGAAGTCAGCAGCAGCTTCAGCTACAAACATATCAGTTTGAGCAACAGCTGGGAAAGCGATTTTAGCGTTATCGATAGGTCCAAAAAGAACGAAGTCTCCACCACACATTACTTGAACAATGTTTGCACCAATATCACAAACAGTGTAAGCATCTTTGTGACCTGCTTTTTTGTAGTCTCTTAACCAGTCCCATGCGGAAGGTACGTTGTGAATACCGGATCCTACAGGGTATCCCCATTTAGCTTTTTCAGCAAAGGTAGTTTTAGCAGCAATACCTGCACCTTGACCTAAAGGAGTAACAGCAGTATCCATCATGAATTTTGTAATACCACAGTCAGCAGCTACTTCAAGTAAACCTTTTTCGTAAGCACCGTCGTCACCGTTTTCCCACATAGCCATTTTACCATCAACAGTAGCATTCATAGGGTTGAAACCTAAAATAATAGAAGCAGAAATATCAGTTTCAGCTAAAGCGTCTAATTCAGATTTATCTGCAGCCATGTTGATAGAGTTGTAAATAGCTCTTTCGGTTAATCCAACTTCATCAGAGTATTGTGCACCAGCAACTCTTGCATCACCAGATGTAGAATCGATAAGGTATGGAGCATCGAGAAGATCTCCAACAAACTCAATGTATTTTACAATTGCTTCTTCAGTTTGTCCGAAAACTTGTACAATGTATGGGTTACCTGTAACATCTGAAATTTCAGCCATATCATTAAGTAAAGTTTCAGCTCTTGCTTTATCAAAATCTCCAGTCAATTCATCATTAATAATGTTGTGACCACCGTAGAAAATAGTCCCAGCTAAAACTGTAGGGTATTCTCCAGGTTGTCCTCCCATTTTAACTCCTGCGAAATCAAAAACTTCTTGTTCTTTATCAAATTTAAACATAAAAATCCTCCTTATAATAAGGTAGATAACATTGAAGCTATACCAAATTTAATAGCCACAACTAATATAATTAATCCAAGTATAATACCATATAAAATACCAACATCCCTACCACTTTGTTGGCCTAAACGTTGATAATATTCTCCAACAGTGAAATCAACTTTTTCTTCTGCATCATCTAATTTATCGACTACTGCATTGAAATCATCTGAGGAAACCATAACTTGAGGTATTGAATTATTTTCATCACTCATAATAAACACCTCTAAAATCCTGCTAATTTTGCAATGAAAGGAATAACCACAAGTAATAATAATGCAAAGCATATTCCAATAGCAAATCCTTTAAATCTAGTTGCGAGTAAACCTGCAAATAATTTACCTTCTCTTGCAACAAGTTTTGAACTGTATTCAGCATCATCAGCAGCTGTTTTCATTCCATTAATATTTGGTTTGTTTGAAATTTCAACCATAAAATTCCTCCTAGAACATCAAGAATAAGGTACCAACGATTAAAGTGAAAGCTAATCCTAACATAATACCTTGAACTTTACCGGAATAGTTACCAGCCATAGTTCTTTGGACAGCTCCAACCATGTCAATTTTGGTGTTAATATCTCTAATTCTTGCTTCGATGAGAGCGGTTTCTGGGGAAACAACTTTAATAGCTTCTCCTTCTTCTTCCTCACCCTCGTCTCCTTCAACAGAAATAACCATAGCTTCTTCTTCAAAAGCACCAGGGTCTTTTTCTACACATTCATTGATTTTTGCTTGAATAGCACCAACATCTTCTGTGTCAATTAAATCAACAATTTCTAATTGTTGTTGGAATCTTTCAACACCTTCGAGTGGAACATTTTCTACAAATGGAATAGCACCAGTTGCTCCGATAATTTTCTTTTTATCAGGGTCAGCACCATTTTCGTGTAAAGCTTTAAAACTTTGACCAGTAATGTGTCCTTGTACTTCAGCACCAGCTAAGATTAAGAAACGAATGTTAGGGTTTGAGATAATGTTAGCAACAACTTTTTCTACACCTAAGTTTTCAGTTTTACAAGGACCTGCGATAGCAGCACCGGAAAGTTCAGCTTCAATGTGAGAAGCAAGAGTAGTAACAGCTACAGGACTTTCAGGGTCACCTACAATATAATCCCCACTGATAACTGGCCAGTTATCTGCAGGAGCTTTTTTATCAGCCATCTATAAAACCCCCAATGTTTGTAAGATTGGTAATGCTGCAAATATGATAAATGAAGCTAATAAAAATCCATATACAATGTTTGTTAATAATCCTGAAGTAATGTAAGATCCTTCTCTTCCAGGATATGATCCGACAGGACTTGTGTATGGGTCTAAAGAAGCCATTAATTCATCAGCAGCTAATTCTACTTTTGATACTTGTTCATTTATTTCATCCATAGATAGAAGAACAATTCCTGAACCTAATGAAGTACCAATAACCCCAGTAACAGGATCATAAGCTAAATTCATATTTGGTATAATTTGTACCATTGGTAACATTTGAGCCATATTAATTCCTCCTATTTATTCCTCTACTTTAGGCCATAAACCAGCCCATCTAGTTGAAGCAGCATCATTACATGAAGCTTGTACGAATGCTCTGAATGAAATAATCCAACCGATTAATCCAACAATGAATACAAAGAACCATGCAATACCTCCAGATACAATGGACATGAGACCAACTAAAACCATGGATAAGAATGCAGTAGAACAAGCACATTTTAAAGTTCTTACTTGATCTTCGTTAGGTCCTAAACATGCATTGAATGGGTGTTGAATTGCCATAGTACATAAAATAAATAATACTGCAATGAAACCAGTTCCAACAACTTGTTCATAAATTAAAGCCATGTCGCAAACTCCTACAATAGCAACACAGAATCCTAAAACTGCTAACATAGCTGCTGCAGCAATTTCAATAGTACATTGAATCATAATAGGGATTTTCATGCCTACAATTTTAGTAGCTACTAAAGAAATAACAGCACCAATAATAATAGCAATTATTAAACCTGCGATAGGTGCAATTATTGGCATGTTATATAAAGTACCAATAGTTAAACCTGCTAAAGCAGAGATTACACCAACAGATAAAGACATATATCCGATAGATGGAACACCAGTACCTAAACCGTAACTTGCTACTCTACGAATAGCATCTGAACCCCAAACGATTGCAAGAACCGCACCGATACCTGCAACAACAGGGCCAACAAGATTACCTAAGAATCCTGCAGCATAGATACATACTAATCCACCAATTAAACCTAAAATTAATAAATGCATTGAGTCAACTGCACCTGCAGCTGCACCATCTGCACTTCCACCAGCAGACATTTAGATACCTCCAACTAAAATTACACAAAAGATTCCGACAACGATGGAAGCAATAGCACAAGCAACAGCTCCAGTACCGATTCTTTTGAATTTTGGATCGTGCATACCTTCAATGGTACCACCAATGTTATAAGACGCAATTACAGAGTTAATAAAGAATACAGCAGTACCAATAATAGCTGCTAAACCAATACTAACAGTAGGGTCAGTGATAAGAGAACTTTGGTTTACTGCAGTGTTAATTCCGTAGAAAACTAAACCTCCACCAAAACCACCAAAGAGACCACCGATAAGACCACTTATGTAAGAAGTTAATGGTACACCGTGACCTTCAGTACCAGGAGTTTTATAAGCTTCTTGATTACGTTTACTAATCCAATCTACACGTACTTTGGATGCTGCAGGAACAACACCTACACCAAATACATAGATTAAGTTAGCAATAAGCATAGTAATACCCATCATAATCATAGCACCTATAGCACCACCAATACCAACTATATAAAATGGTTCACCAGTCATAGTAGCTGCAGTAATAAGACCTGTTAAACCAGCACCAGCAGCTAACATAGCAGTACCGGTACCTACACCAGTAGCAGTAGCCATAGCTGCAGGAGCTCCTCCTACAGGAATAAAGTGCACACCAGCACCAATCATAATACCGCCTATTGCGATGAATAAAATTAAACTAATTGGATCCATAATAAAACCTCCTTATTCATCCCCATTTTCATCTGCTACTAAAGCATCAGGATCATAAGGTCCGTATTTTTCTCTTGCGAATACTTCAACTTTATCATTAGCAATTATTAATAAAATAATGATAATGATACCAACAATAATACCACCATATACACCAAATACTACTGCATTCCAGAAGCTGAAGAATACAACGAGACCAAAACAGAAACCAGTTAATGGTCCACCAAATTTAGCACAGAAGTTTACAACATCCATAGAGTTTTTAGCACCTAATGGAGCTTTAGTAACAATATCTCCTTGAATAGCTACAGGAGTACCTCCACCAAACTCAAATTTTTGATATTCACTTTCTGCACCGTAATGTACATCCCCAGTTGAAGAACCAATAGCACCCAAAGCAATACCCCAAAGCATTGCGGAAAGTGGTAATGGGAATACATGTAACGGAGTTCCGTTTAATGGAACAGACATTAAATATGAAATTCCAACAATACAAAAACTAGTTATAAATCCGTGACCAACGATAGGTCCTAAAGATTGAGTTAACACATCCATAAATAAAGGTTGTTCAAATTGAGATTGACCAACAATCCTTCCCATATGAGCTGTGACAGTATAAATTCCGTGAACAAAAGCAGCGACACAAGCACCCATTGCAATAGCAACGATAGGCATCATACCTAATCCCATTACAATAAAAGCAATAGCACCAGCAACACCACACCAAACACCATAAGCGACCGGTTCACCAGAAGCCGCTTTGTTAATCATACGGTGTAAATGTCCCATTTGTGGAGCAAGTTGAACTTGAGAGTTAGGGTTACTTTGAGAACCAATATCAGATTCTAAGTCCTCTGCAGCCCCTCCGATAGTAGCAACTGCACCCATTAATGCAACTACACCTAATGTTACAGGGTCCATAATTTTTTCCTCCATATTTATTATTAAATTGATCATTTAATAAACGTGAATAAATCTTGATTTTTGTTCCATACAAAAATCATAATGCAATAAGAATTGCATAGTATATTTTTTAAAATTATTAATATAAATGTTTTGTGAATTAAATTATTTAAACAAAATTTAATTATAAAAATAGATAGGTGGGATTCACCTATCTACGTGTTTTTATATATCTATTTTGCTGGAGTAATAACAGTTCTTTCACCAGCTGGTTCGAACTCTCTTAAAGCACCTTTAGCAAATTCTGCACGTACTTTACTGAAGTCGAAGACTAAGTTTTTATCAGCAAATGCAATTTTGATTAATGGGTTGAAAGCAAAAGCATCTCCACGAGCTGCGTGAGGAGCTTGTGCGATACCTGCGTATTCACCTTGGTGACCTACGTTCATTGCATAGTTAGGATAGTTTGGTCCTCTCATTTCGAGTGGTAAACCTTCATCGTTTCTGATAGAGAATACGTTAGCAGCACCACATTGGTCTTGTAAATCGTATCCGTAGAAACCTAATCTGGAGTGTTGTTCTTTGTGTAAGTACATAGCTAAGTACCATGCGCTTAAACCAGTTTGTGCATTACCAGTAGCAAATGCAGTGGAACAACCAGCAGCTGCGGAAATAACGGAAGCTCTTTGAGATCCACCGAAGTGAGTTTCAAGTAATGCTGGGTATTCTTCGTATTGGTCTAATGCGTAGAAAGTAACTTCAGTACCAACGTCTAAAACAGTATCCATGTTGTTAGGTGCTTCACATAATCCGCCGTATTTATCTTCGACGTAATCTTTACCGTAGTAAGTGAAGTCATCTAATACATTATCAGTATATGCTGCAGTAGCATATTGAGTGAATCCTACACCACCAGACATGTAAGAACCTAACCAAATTTGGTCGTATAAAGCAGCACCTAATGCTACAACTTCTAAGGAAGTTGCTACAGGGTCATCTGGGGATACTCTAGAAGCTTGACAGATATCTGCCATGAATCCGAATGGAACTCCACCAAGTTCGTTTGCTGCTCTTGCTCTTCTTACAGGTAAGTAAGTACCCATTTGAATAACTTCTGCGTGTTTAGATGCGTATGCGAAGTCACCAGTAGCTCCTTCACCAGCACATTGGTTATATGCAGAAATCATAGACATACCAATTTGCATAGCAGACCATCTAGAGGTAGTACCTCCGTCACAAATTCTTCCTACAATAGAAGGAATTCTTACAGCTTGCCATACAGCTCCACCAACTTCAGCTTTTAAAGCTTCAGCTTGTTCTTCAGGGAACTCTTTGTTAATGTCTAATACAAATGCAGAATCAATTTCATCAGCTAATTCATCATCACCAGTGAAAACTTTCACATAGGAATCTTGTACAACTAATGGGTCAGTTTCTACCATGTGTTCTTGAACTACAGCTGCACCAGGCATAGCGTGGTTTACAGTTTCTAAGTAGTTAGTAATAGTTTCAGGAGTTACTTCAATACCTAATCTTTTTTCAAGAACGTTATGAGCAGTGTTTAAACCTACAATTACAGTTCTTCTAATGTCATCCCAAGCTTGTTGGATAGCTGCGTTGTTGATAAAGTGTAAATCATCACCTTCAACAAAAGTGTCAGTGCCTGATAATTGGTAAGACATTAAAGCTCTTTGACCTAAAGGAGTACCAATGTCTGGATTGTACATTGGAATTCCTCTTTTTTCAGCAATTGCTTTACCTTCGTTAACAAATGCAGTTTTTCTTTCAGATTGTTTCCAACCACCCATGTTATAGAATTGGGTTGATTTTTCAGTTGGATCTTCACTGAATTTTTGTTTCATTGCATCTAAGAATTTTTTATCAGCCATATTAATTACCATCCTGCGTTTGGATCAAAAGCACCGAAAGATCTAGATACGTGAATATTGTGTAATACTTCAACAGCATCTTTATCATCTTTGTATGCTTCACCATCTATTCTGTAAATAGTGGTTTTTGCTTTTAAAGTTTCTTCGTCTAATGGTTCACCTAATACAACAGGTTCATCTAATTCTACACCAATTTGGTCTTTAACCATTTCAACGTTACCGGTTTCTTTGTTGAATACTTGTCTTCTGAGCATATCAAACATTAAACCATTTTCATCTAATCTTAAAGAGTGACCGTGCACACCTGCACCTCTAATACCAGTTCTTGCGGTATCGAAGTATTCGGTTTCTAAGAGGATTTTGGATAATCTTTCGATATCTCTTTCTCTTGCTTCGATTACTTGTCTTCCGGATAATGTACCAGTATCAATTCCTCTGTATCTGTTTAAGTAAGATCTAGCTCTTAAGTAAGGTTGAGCTGGAGCAAAGTACATGGAGTCTACGAATTGAATGTATCTAATCCTGTCCCCTGCTTTTGCACCGTCAATAGGGGTTACTAATTCCCTTACAATGTCATCAGGCTCGTCCATTTCATCTAATGGTGGGTGAACAGATTTGTATTCTTCACCTGGAGCCCTGTGACCTAATATTTTTACTACGTCTTCATCAGAGATTTCTCTTAATTTTTCTAATTCATATTCTGGATCACAGAAGTTTCTTCTGTTTTGAGCAACCTGAGAAGTACCTGGATAAAATTGTACCATAATTATGCATCTCCTAATGCTAATTTAACTTTTCTAATAATTTCATCTAATTTTTCTTGTGAAATTGTTTCACCACGAATAACACCTGTGACTATATCTTTAATGACTCCTTGGGTTTTAATATCTTCATCTGCTGGCATTACTTTTGAAGTTTTAACCCCAATTTTAGCAAAATCTTCACAGTCAACAGGAGATTCACAAATGATTATACAAGGTTTATTTACATTTCTTAAAATTAACCTTGCTTTGTAAATAATATGATTTGCAACACCACCTAAGTGGATAACAAGTAATTTAAAATTATTCAATTGATTAATTTCTTTATCTGTGATTCCAAACAAAGTCCCACCAGATGCAGGAGCATCATGAGGAACACCAGCACCAGCATTTAACACCACAGTACTTGTTAAAACATTAGCCTCACGTAGACCAAATGTAATTTCACAAACAGGTTTAGTAATATGTCTACGTCCTGGAGACATAGCAACAGCACATACATCAGTACCACATTCAGCAAAAGTACCTCTTTGTGCAAGACTTCCGCCTTTTCCCATACCACTTGTTTCCCTACAATCTACAACATGAGTACATCTTCCAATCATATTAATCCATAGTATCTCTTTTAATAATATTCACATGGCTTTCGAAATTAGAATATTGATCAGTCATTCCAATAAGTTCATCAGGCAATTCTGCTGAACCATATTTAATCTTATCAGAAACTGTTTTATGTTTCCTAATATAATTACTCCTATCTTGGTTAATATCAAAACCAAAAGGAATATGTTTCTTACAGACTTCCTCAATTTCATTAATTGTAGATTCCATTGTTAATTCAATGAAGATTCTTGCAGTTTTAACTTGTAAAACAACATCCTCACCATTAATTGTAATGACTCTACGTTCTTTATATTTATCAGGTAAACTTTCTTCACCTTTTGGAAATCTTGGACCATGAATAACAGTTCTTTGAACATCATCAATAAGTTCCAAATCATTTAACAACTTTTCAGTTGTATCACTACCAAGAACTCTATGAGGAAATATTTCAATATCCATTTTTTAACCTTCGAAAATTAGATTTATTTAAATTAATTAGATGTCACCTTTAATTTCTTCAGCTGCAATTGCAACAGCATTCATAGGTTCTCTAAATTCATCAATTTGACTGTATACTTCTTTAATTAAACCAGAAGTTGCTTCTGGTGAAAAGAGTTGTGTTCCTGCATCTAATGACATAGCAGCAGCAGCACATGGAATACAGAATCCTTTACTGTGTCTGGTTACAACGTGGTTACCGTTGAAGAGACCAGGACCTCCACCACCATAGATGGAGTGACTGAAGAATGAGAATCCAACAGCTACACCTTCTGCTCTACCATAATCAATACTTGGTAAACCAGTAGCGAATTCTAAGTTATCATTGAAGTATAATAAAGTAGATGGTACACCTTGAGCAGCACGAGCAGCACCAACGTTGACCATAGTTGCAGCTACAGCACCAGCAGCAGCATATGCGTTCCATTTAGCTGCGTCATCAGTGTTATATATGGAGAAGTCAGTTAATTCTTTTTGAGGAGCAATAACTCCATCAGCTTCTGCACGAGCAATAGTAGCTTGTACAATAGAACCAACAGTTCCTTCAGCTGCATTATCTTTTACTAAATCCATTACTAAATTATCAGCGTTTAAACCTTGGTAAGCTAAACCTAATAAGTGTAATCTTTCGTAAGTACCTACAGCATCACCCATTTCGAACATAGCAGTTTGTTCAAAGATAGATGCTAATGCAGTAGTTTGGAAAGTATTTTTTAAAGTAGCAGCAGCGAAATCGTTTGCTTTTACTCCTCTTAATGCGTAACCTGCACCTTCGAGTTTTTGTGGAATATCTAACATAGTTGCAATGTTAGATCCTTTGTAATCTACAGATTGTGGGTATCTACCTAAAACTGCAGCTTTTACAAAGTTAGCATCATAAATGCTTACATCACAAACATCGATGATAGCTTGTACTAAAGAAGTAGCAGTAGCTAAAGTAGCAACAGAATATTCAGCAGCAGCGTCAATTCTTTGAGTTGGTACTTGTACTAATAATCTTTTACCACCAGAAATAGGTTCTACTTTAGTATCGTCACCTTCAGAAACTTGCATAGTTTCTTTAATTTTTGCTGCGATTGCTTCTGCATTAGAAACAATGTCGATATCTAATTCTCTTCCTAAAATTTTAGATTTGTCTCCACCAACAGAACCAGTCCTTACGGATTTTTCTACTCCTTCTAAGTTTACTGCAACAGTTCTTTTAACACCTTTAACGATGTTTTGAATTGCAGGATTTCTTAATGGACTAATAGCTTCGATTGGTATGTCAGATGCAATTACAGATCCTCTATCGTCGTATAAATCGACTTTATCATCAAACTTTGCCATTTTTTCCCTCCTAAATAAATAGAGTTTTAACTAATATACCACTCCAATTGTAAAAAACTTTTTTACCAAATTGAGTTAAGCTATAAAACAATGTTTGCAATAGCTAGCGATATGGTATACAGATTTTATTTTATTAAAAATATAATATAAATATTACCTATAAACTTTTTTAGAAAACTTTATAAAGTATAATAAATCATTTCAAATTTAAGAAAAATGAAGATTAAAGTAATACTATTTATTTTTATTTAAACTAAGTAACGATGAATATAATCAAATATTAAATGAATAATCTTAAAAAAATATTAATTAAATACCTAGATAGCTAAAATAAGAATAAATACAATTTTTTAATGAAAATAAAAGAAAATAAAAAATTATTACTTAAAAAGTTCTAAGTAATAAATAATACAAAGAGTAATACTAAAAAATTATACAAAAAATGATTATTAATTTATAAATAAAATGAAATTAAGAATTATAAAATATGCAATTATTAGCAGATGTTGGTGGAATACCAGGTAAAGATTGTAACGGTTTTTGTAAATACTGTTACTTCAGAAAAGTAAAAGAAGTCAAAAGTTTTGGTTGTGCATATTGTCTTCCTAATAAAATAGGTTGTGAAAGATGCAGTAAAGGTGTTAGTGAAACACAAAATGAATTTAAATCACCATTCCAAGTTATAAGTGAAGTACAAAATGCATTAATGATGAATATGCATAGAGGTAAAGTAACTGCAAATATAAGTGGTGGTGGAGATATTAGTTGCTATCCACATCTTGAAACATTAACTTCTAACTTAAACCAACTATCAATTCCATCAATATTGAGTTATACTTGTGGAAAAGGAATAAATGATGGTGAAATTGCTTCCAGATTAATTAATAATGGTGTTGAAGAAGTTTCATTTACTATTTTTTCATCAGACCCAAAACTTAGAAAAGAATGGATTAAAGACAAATATCCTAAAGAAGCTCTCAAAGCATGCAAAATCTTTTGTGAAAATATCAAATTAACTGGTGCAGCTGTAATAATACCTGGTGTTAATGATGGTGAAATATTACGCCAAACATGCAATACCCTAGAAGAATGGGGTGCAAAAGGAATGCTTTTAATGAGGTTTGCAAATACATTCAACGAAGGATTAATCCTTGGAAATGAACCAATCCTTAAAGGAATTGAATCACAACCTGTTGAAGATTTTGCAGAACTTGTAAAACAAATCAACCAAGAGTATAACTTTAGAGTAAGTGGAACACCTTTATGTGATCCTGAAACTGGTGGTCCATTTGCAATAGCTAAAGATGAAAATGAAGTATTCTTACAGTTTATCAAACCTATCACTGGTGAAGCAACTATAATTACATCCAAAATCGCAGCACCATTTATCTCCAAAATATTTGATAAATTAGAAGCAGATACTGTTAATGTTGTAGCTGTTGAAAAAGAAATTGCATGTTTAATTACTAAAGAAGACTTAGAAAAACTTGATTTAAGTGAAATAAAAGACGTTGCAATTATTCCTGGAAGATCATTTGTCCATCAGCTTGATGCAGAAAGAATTTTAAGTGCAGATGGTGTTGAAAGACTTGTTGGTCGTGGCCCAGACACACTAAGTTTTGATGGAGAATTAAGTATTGATATGACTGATGAAAATGTCATAGAAACAGAATTAGAACAATTTAATGATTTAGTTGATGCTATTAATTTCTTCGGAATGAAAAGAATATGAAAAGTAAAAATTAATTAGAATTCTCAACAAGAGAACTCTCACTATTAATTTTTACTAAAATATAATCATACATAAATGATTTCTTTATCTCAGCAAGTTCAGATAACTTTTTATCATCAATAACCACATTACCTATTACATCCGCATAATCATCATAATTTAATTTTACACGAACACCATCTAATTGTGAAGTTACTGGAGCAGGAGAGAAAACATCTTTAATTTCCATAACTTGATTTTCAATTGCATTTTTTACAACAATAGATGGAACTAATGGTGGGTCAAGAGTCATCTCTCGTTTTTTATCATTTAAAATTTTTTCACATGTTTCAACTAATTTATCCAATGCACGAACATCTGGTCCTCTTCTTAATCTTCTAGGAATTCTGCCCAAATCGCCAACATATGCATCAGCACCTGGAAGTTCTTCGATAGGAATATCCGGAGCACCAGTCACAATTACAGGTATATCAATATCATCATATAAGAAAGCCTTTTCCTTAATACAATTTTCAAAACTACCTAATACAAAAATAGCAAGGTCATGTTCTTCAATTAAACTTTTTTCTTCCTCAGTAATACCTGAAGTACCTTTACCATCACCCCTAGCAAGACCAATCATATTATCCTTAGCACCAAATTCACGTAAATATTCAGAAATATCACATGCAGCGTGAGGTAAATGGTGTCTTGCAAGAGTTGGTGAGATAATAGCTATTTCAGAACCTGCCATTGGAGCAACTGAAATTTTTGCTAAAAGTTCAGCTGATTTATCCTTAATCCTATCAACATCTTCCAAAGGAACAGCAATACTTAATACCAATTCCATTTGTTGAATACTTTCTTGAAGAATAAATCCACCTAAATCCTCAATCAATTCTTTAAATTCTTCACTTTTGTGAACTCCACCAGTAAATGTTAATGTTTCATACAATGTTAACAACTCTCCAAAATGCAATTAAATTATTAATATATTATTATATGCTTATTAAATTTTCTAAAAGTGAATATCTAATTTCTATTTTTTCAAAAGGATTTTTCGAAATACAATTATGGGATGGAATTTCAACAAGATTCTCACTTTCAATCACTTCGTTTTTAAGATAATCAGGATAAATCACATAATCAAAATCTTCAGATACAATATTAAATCCCATATCAAAAAGAATATCCTTTAAAAACTTAGAATATACTTTAACATTAATATCTCTTTTAAAATTAGAATCCAAATATTTTTTACATAATTCATAATCCTCAAAAAATGCCAATATATCCTCATCAGATAGTTCATTTTTAACTGTTTTAGAAACCTTTTTAATACTTTCAAAAACCTGTGAAGGAGTATTAATTTTAATAGCAAGACTATTCATTTCTACTTTACTTTCTGATAATAAAATAGCTAAATCTCCTTCTCCATTATCAGGATATTTATTTATAACATAATCATTAATACCTGCAAGTTTGACAATTTCTTCACACATGGGTGTTGTGATTATTTTCATAATAATTATTATATATTAATCTTTAATATAAATTAACCCATGAAAGTCACATTGAGTTTTGAAGAAAGTGAAAGTTTAGATGTTTCAATAATGGTTGATGCATTAAGAGCTAGTTCTACAATAACTCTCGCTTTAAATAATTTTAAAAAAGTCATACCCTGTTTTTCAATAAAAGAAGCAATTGAATTACAAAAAAATATTGGGGGAATACTTGCAGGAGAAAGAAATGGTAAAAAGATTGATAGATTTGATCTTGGAAATTCTCCTAGTAAAATAAAAGATTATGCCACAAATTCAAACTATCTAATATTAACAACAAGTAACGGAACTAGAATTCTTGAAAAAATGAAATCAACAGTCCTTGTAGGTTCCCTTATAAATGCCAAGTCAGTAGCTGAAAAAAGTATTAAAATAGCAGATAATCATATTGATGTTGTAATGGCAGGAGTTAAAGGACAATTTGCAATAGAAGACTTTTTAGCATCCGGAGAAATATTATACTGGATTAATAAAGAATTAACAAATTGTGAATTAAACGAATATGGTAAAGCCGCAATATTAGCAAGTAGAAATTATGACTCAATGAAAGAATCATTCATTACTTCAAGATCAGGTCAAAGATTAAAAGAATTAGGTTATGAAAAAGATGTTGAAATATGTTGTATGAAAAATATTACTAACAATGTTGCAATATATAAAAATCAAGAATTAATATTATTAAAAGATTAAATTTATATATTTAACATTAATAATATGAAAATAAAATTTATAAAGAAGTGTTTTTTTAAATGAAAAGAGAATTATTAACAATAATTGGTACTGCTCATGTATCTGAAGAAAGTGTTAATGAAGTAAAAGATGCAATTTATGAACAACACCCCGATATTGTTGCTATTGAACTTGACAGAGGAAGATATGCAAAAATAAGAAATAAAATGATGGGTATTGAAGAAGATGAGCATATTTCTGTTACTAGAATAATCAAAGAAAACAAAGTAGGATTATTTTTAGTAAGTACTCTCCTCGGATATTTTCAATCAAAAATTGGAGAGGAAGTGGATGTTGATCCAGGTTCTGAAATGATTGGTGCTATTGAAGCAAGTCAAGATTTAAATATTCCAATTGCTCTTATTGACCGTGAAATCAATACAACACTACAAAGAGCATTGAATAAAATGGGATTTATGGAAAAAGCTAAATTTGCATATGGACTACTTCTTTCAGTCTTAGGTTTTGATGATGAAGCGGAAGAAATTGATATTGAAGAGTTAAAAAACTCTGAAAATATTGATGATATGATGGAAATATTTAAAGATGAGGCTCCGAGTGTCTATGAAGTTCTTGTACATGAACGGGATGCATACCTCGCAGGAAAAATAATGCAAATACCTCATGATAAAGTTATTGCAGTTGTTGGAGCAGGACATAAACCAGGAATTGAAAAATATTTAGATAATCCTGAAACATTACCTAACTTAAAAGAACTAGAAGTTATAAATGATAAAAAAGGTATTCCTTGGGTTAAAATATTTTTAGCAATGATTCCTATATTATTTGTTGTGATATTTTTTCTGGCATATTTTAATGGGATAAATATTACTGGGAACATTTATGAATTCATAATAATTAGTATGATTATGGGATTTATTGGATCAATTCTTTCTGGTTCTAAAATTCAATCAGCAATTGTTGGTGGAATTGTAGCTCCATTAACTATAATACATCCTTTACTTGCTGCAGGATGGTTTTCAGGATTAACTGAAATAAAATACAGAAAAGTAAAAGAAAAAGATATTAAAAATCTAGCCAAAATTAAAAGTTTTAAAGATTTATGGAACAATAATATATTTAGAATATTACTTGTGGTTATAGGAACAAATTTAGGAGTTAGTATAGCTACCCTAGTAATTTTACCATCGAAAGTTTTCATTCCATTATTCATGAAAATATTTGGTGGATAATAAAAGTTTTATATGTGGAGTAGTTATATTATTAATACAATTTAATTTTAAGGAAAAAAAATCATGTATTTTATATTTCGTTGTGATTGTGGACGTGCACTATATGCAAAAGAAGGAGTAGCTACTCGCAAATGTGTTTGTGGTAAAACTTTAAAAATAAAATCTAGACGTATATTTCAAAAAGTAGCTACAAGAGAAGAAGCATCACATGCTGTTCAAGAAATGCAAGATAAAATATATGGAAATACTGGATTTATGAAAGCCAGTGATTTAAAATAACATACGGTTTGTTGAAAATGATTGGAACGACACTCGAAATAATTATAATTTTAATTTTAATGATTCTTAACGGATATTTATCAATGGCAGAACTCGCTGTAGTCTCCGTAAGAAAAGCAAAAATGGAAAAATACTTAGAAAAAGGAAATAAAAACGCAGAAATTGTTTTAAAATTACTAGAAGATCCAAATGAATTTTTATCTACAGTTCAAATTGGAATCTCACTTATTGGTGTATTAACTGGGGCATTTGGTGGAGTAACCTTAGCAGAACCACTTTCTAAACTAATTTACTTTATACCCTACAACGACATGATTAGTGTAGTACTAGTCGTTATTATTACTACCTACTTGACTTTAGTTGTTGGAGAAATCGTGCCTAAAGTTATAGCATTGAATGATCCTGAAAAAATATCAATACAAGTTGCAAAAAGCATGGTGATTCTTTCTAAAATTTCAAAACCAGTTAGTTTTATTCTTGCAAAATCAAGTAGTTTTCTTTTATGGTTGATGAGAGTCGAAAATAAAACTGATAATGTTGTTACTGAAGAAGAAATCGAATTAATGATTAAAGAAGGAAGAACAGACGGAACTATTGAAAAAGAGGAAGAAGATATTATTAAAAGAGTATTCAAACTTGACGATCAAAAAGTTGAAAGTATAATGACTCCTCGTAATGAGATTATTTGGATTAATCTTGAAGATGAAAAAGATATCAATAAAGTCAAAATTATTGAAAGTAGAAGATCAATTTTTCCAATAAGTAAAGGAGAATTGGATGAATTTATTGGAGTAGTTCAAGCAAAAGACATTCTTTCAATGATGTTTAGTGAAGAAGAATTTGATATAAATGAAATTATAAAAGAACCATTAGTAGTATCTGAACACTTAGAAACACTAGACTTACTAAAAGAATTCAAAGAAAACCAAGAATATGTTCATATGTCTCTGGTAGTAGATGAATTTGGAAGTGTCGAAGGTTTAATTACATTAAATGATTTACTTGAAGGAATTGTTGGAGATATTCCAGGAATTGACGAAGAAGATGAACCACAAGCAATCAAAAGAGAAGATGGAACTTGGTTAATTGATGGAAGATATCCTATTGGTAAATTTAAAGAATTGTTCGACTTTAATGATTTCCTTCCAGATGAGGAAGAAGACAATTATACTACCCTTGCAGGATTCATTTTAAGCATTAGTGGAACTATCCCTAATGAAGAAGATAAATATAAATGTGATAGATTCATATTTGAAATAATTGATATTGATGGGCATCAAATCGATAAAGTTCTTGTAACTGATCTTGGACCACAAGAAGAAATAAAAGAGGAGTAAAATGGATGCTGGAATTATTATCCAAGTAATTTTGTTACTTGTGGGATTTGTATTTTTAATTAAGGGTTCAGATTTTTTTGTTGATGGATCAAGTAATGTTGCTTATATTCTTAAAGTGCCTACCATAATTGTCGGATTAACAATTGTGGCATTTGGAACAAGTGCACCTGAAGCTGCAGTATCAATTACATCATCACTTTCTGGAAACAATGCAATGGCTGTAAGTAATGTCATTGGAAGTAATTTATTCAACATGCTAATGGTTATTGGAGTATCTGCAATACTTAGCAATTTATTAATGGAAAAAAATATTCTAAAAAAAGATTTACCTTTCCTTGTAGCTATAACATTATTACTAACAATATTCATTGTTATTGATTGGAAAATATCTACTATCGAAGGAATAATTTTACTTGTACTATTAATTGGCTATGTATTCTTCCTCGTTCAAAGTGCTAGAAAAGATAGTCATGCCCATGATGTAGATAAACCAAAATTGAACCTTAAAAAGAGTATTGCATTTATTATCATAGGGCTTGCAGGAATTATTATTGGTGGAGATTTAGTTGTAGACAGTGCTTCATCCATAGCAATAGCCTTAGGACTGAGTGAGACATTGGTTGGTTTAACTATTGTTGCAATAGGAACCTCATTACCCGAATTTGTAACATCTATTACAGCCTTAAAAAAAGGAGAAAATCAATTAGTAATAGGTAATGTTATTGGATCAAACATTTTTAACATTTTATTTGTTTTAGGTGCAAGTAGTGCAATAAGTGAAATACCCCTAAATCCAAGTTTACTTATAGATACTGTATTTATGATATTTGTTACAATATTATGTTTCATCTTCGGTAAAACAGAAGAAAAATATGATAAAAAAGAAGGTATTATTTTAATAACCTTATTCATTGTGTATATGATTTTTGTAATTTTGAGAAATTAATTCTTTTAACTCACAATTCTTACAAATGTTAGATGATGTTGGCTCACCACATATTTCACACTCATTAAGAATTGTGACTATATCATTTTCAAAAGTTAACATCTTTTGAAAAGATTTCATCACATTATTTTTAACACCAGGATATTGATCTTCACTTATATTTAAAAATTCTTTAATTTTAGCCCTTAAAGATAAATGAGAATAAGGGCACTCATCTAAATGAATATCAACATCATTTATTACTGCCCACATCCCAACTTCTTTTTCAGGTGTGTTCCATAACGGTTTTATTCTCGGAACTAATTTAGGATGAATAACATCAAGTTCTGGTCCAAATTTTGAAAATTTAATTGTATCCCCACGTGCAAAACTCATTAAAAAAGATTGGATTTCATCATCTAGATTATGTCCAGTGGCTATTTTAACTGCTCCTAATTCATAAGCAGTTTTATTTAAAATATTTCTTCTAAACACACCACATGGAATACATGCACTTTTAAAATTTTGATAAATATCATCTAATGCAAACCCTTCTTCCTCTTTAAATGATTTTTGAACTAACTTAACACCTAATTCTTTGGCATTATTAATAGCCGAATTAATACCATTCTGCCTATAACCTTCAATTCCTTCATCTACACTAATAGCTACTAAATCAAAATCTAATAAATTTTGATAGTTTTTTAGTGCATGTAAAGTCAATACACTATCTTTACCACCAGATAATGCCACTGCTATTAATTCACCTTCTTTAATTAATTCATAATCATGAATTAATTTATTAATCCTTGTAAAAATACGTTCATTAAATTCATCTTTGTTTAATTTATCCATTACTAAATTAATTTATAGAATGATAAATAAATAATTTTGTAGGTGAAAAAAATGATAACATGTGATTTTGCAATATTACCTGTTGGGACTGAAACTACTGAATGTAAAGAATATGTAACTGCAGCAGTTCAATCCATAAAAGATTCTGGACTTAATTATCAATTAACTGGAATGGGAACACAAATTGAAGCAAATAATCTTGAAGAACTTTATTCTGCAATAGCTAATGCTCAAGAAGCTATCTTTGAACTTGGAATTGGTAGAGTGTACACAGTTATAAAAGTAGATGATAGAAGAGATATTGAAAATAGAACTTTAGATGCTAAAATTGATACTGTAAATAAAATATTAAAATAAATAAAAAAAGAATTAGCAATTAAGCTAATTTTTCTGAAGCTGTTTTAACAGCTTCGATAACTAAATCTAAATCATCTTTTGTTAAAGATGGATGAACTGGAAGAGAAATAACATTCTCAGCAACAAGTTCTGCTTTTGGACAATTACCCTCAATTCCTAATGATTTATAAACTGGTTGATTGTACAATGGAATTGGATAATGAATTCCAGTTCCAACACCACATTCATTAATAATAGCCACCCAATCATCCCTATTTCCTTTTTCAACACGGATAGTATATTGGTGATACACATGTTTTGAACCATATGCACAATAAGGAGTTATAATTCCATCAACATCTTTTAAACCTTCATTTAGATATGCTGCATTTTCAATTCTTTTATCGTTAAATCCATCAATTTTATCCAATTGAGCAAGACCAATAGATGCAGAAATATCAGTCATTCTAAAGTTATAACCAACTTCATCATGATGATATCTTACGCTTGCACCATGAGCTCTGAAAATTTTAGCATTTTCAGCTAATTCTTCATCATCAGTTGTGATTATTCCACCTTCAGAAGTTGTCATATTCTTAGTTGGATAAAAACTAAAACATGACATGTCTCCTAAACTACCTACTTTTTCACCATTACATGTTGCACCATGAGCTTGTGCAGCATCTTCAATAACTATTAATCCATGCTTTTCAGCAATTTCATTGATTTTATCCATATTTGCAGATTGTCCATATAATTGAACTGGCAAAATAGCTTTAGTGTTCTCAGTTATTAATGATTCAATAGAGTCTGGATCCATAGTATATGTTTTTAAATCAATGTCTGCGAAAACTGGTTTTGCACCAGTATATAAAATTGAATTTCCAGTTGCAATAAAAGTGAATGGAGTTGTAATTACCTCATCTCCTTCTCCAATACCACAAGAAAGTAATGCAACATGCAATGCTGCTGTTCCAGAGTTAACAGCAATACCATATTTTGCACCAACCCAATCAGCGAATTTTTGTTCAAACTCAGCGACTTTTGGTCCTTGAGCAATCATTCCTGATTTTAAAACTTCAACCACATTTTCTATTTCCTCTTCCCCAATTATTGGTTTTGCAATAGGAACTTTAATATCTGCCACCATAATCACCATTATATTAATAAATTAAAATTATCTACACTAATCTTTAAATCTAATAATATTTAAAACATTACTTATTATTAATAAAAGAATTCAAGAGTGAGACCAATGGAAGAATATAAAACCAAAACTATTAACGAAGGTATAACAAAAATTGAATTTCCAGAATTTGATAAAGTATCTTCTGATGCACCAGTTTTTTATAATCCTCATATGGAATTAAATAGAGATTTATCCATATTAGCAATACAAGTATTCCAAAAAGAACAAGAAAGAGAAATAAATATTTGTGATTTATTCGGAGGAAGTGGAATACGTGGTATCCGTTATAAAAATGAAATTGATGGTGTTGGAGAAGTTTCAATTAATGATATAAGTGAAATAGCAAACCATTATGAAAGGCATAATATTGAATTAAACAACTTAGAAAATGTTGAAGTGTACCAACATGATGCTAGCATGTTTTTAAGAATGAAACGTGGAGAATTTGATGTAATCGATATTGATCCATTCGGAACTCCATCTCCATTTCTTGATTCATCTGGTTATTGTGCTCGAAGAAATTCTCTGTTATGTGTTACAGCAACAGATACTTCTGCACTATGTGGAACATACAAAGAACCTTGCATACGTAAATATAATGCAAAACCATACAAAAGTGAATACTGTCATGAAACAGGTATTAGAATATTAGCAGGTTTTGTTGCACTCACTCTTTCAAAATATGCAAAATGTATTGAAGTAAAAATGTCCCATAGTACTGAACACTATATGAGATTATACCTTGAAATTAAAAAAGGTTCAAAAAGAACAGACGAAACATTGAAAAATATTGGTTACATTAGCCATTGCAAACACTGCCTCCATAGGCAAACAAGTAACGGTTTAGCTAGCCCAATTGATGCAATATGTCCTATTTGTGGTGAAAAATTAATTCATGCAGGTCCATTATGGTTAGGTCCTATCCAAAATAGTGAATTTATTCAAAAAATGATTGATGAAACTAAAAATAAAAAAATCAATAGTGAAAAAGAAGCTTTAAAATTATTAAATAAATGTCTCATAGAATCTGATGCACCAGCAACATTTTTTGATATTCATAGCATCTGTAAATCATTAAAAGTCAGTGCCCCTAAATTTGACTTGATTTTAAATGAACTTAAAAAAAAAGGATTTATAGCAGTGAAAACACATTTTAAACCTTTAGGTTTAAAAACAGATGCTTCTATTGAGCATGTTAAAAATATTCTTATCCATTTACAAAATACAATTTAAAAAAATTTAATATAAAAAAGATATTTTTATAAAAAATAGTAAAAAAAACAATAAATATTATTAATTTTTAAAAAAAAATAAAAAATAATTATTAAGTTTTAAATATTATAAGAAATATAACATAAATTACATGGTTGATTAGAATAATTAACCACATTTATATCAATATAAGAGGCAATAGCGATGGTAAAAACAAAAGATAATGTTATCAAATTAGATGATATTGACATCAAGATTCTAAAAATAATCAATGAAGATGTTAGGACATCCTATAGACAAATTTCACGTAGTTTAGATGTATCCGTGGGAACCGTTCACAATCGTATTGATAAAATGCTAAAATCAGGAGTTATCAAAAAATTCTCACCGGTTATTGACCATGAAAAATTAGGTTTCGTTTTAACCACAATTATTGGAGTAAGAGTAAAAGGTGGAAAACTCAAAAATTGGGAAGAAAAAACTTTCTTTAACAAAAATGTTGTTGGAATCTATGATGTTACTGGAGAATACGATGCATTCTTGATTGCAAAGTTCAGAAACACCAACGAATTAAATGCATTCATTAAAGAATTGTTAAAAGATCCAATTATAGAAAGAACATATACTCAAACTGTTTTAGATGTTATTAAAGAAGATATGGGATCTTCAAACATTTTATAATCTATTTTTAAAAAGTAGTTCTAATGAACTACTTATTATACTACTTTTTAGATTTCTTTAATAACTCACCTTTAAGGATAACACAAAATTAATAAAATATTTTTTATTGAACAACATACCTATTTTTTCAGATACATTAATTAAAATATGAACTTTTTCATAGAATAATAGATAAAATATTGTCTAAAAATTAATATAATGCTTTCTCAATTTATAAAACAAAATTAATATTATAATGAAAAAAATAACTAGAGATAGGTAATTTTCATTAAACTATATAAATAAAAAGACAATAAATATATACTTATTATAAATATTAGAGGTTATGAAATTGGTAGTATGCTTACCTGACACTCAAGATGACACTCCAAGTATACCTATTAAACTAACTAGAGTAGGTGTTAAAGGAGTTAAAAAATTATTACAATTAGAAAGAACAAATAAAAGACCAATAATTTTATTACCTACATTTGATGCATTTGTAGATTTGCCAAATGATCAAAAAGGTGTTCATATGTCTAGAAACCCGGAAGCTATTAGTGAAGTGCTTGAAAGTGTTGCTAAAGATCCAACTGCAGACATAGAATCATTATGTGCAAAAATCGTTGAAAAAATGATGACTAAACATGAATATGCAAAACGTGTTGAAATTTCAATGACAACTGATTTCATGTTCATGAAAAGATCCCCTGTTACTAAAAACAAAACTCAAGAAATGAGTAAATTAATAGCAAAATCTGTTGGATTTAGAGATGAAGATGGCAACATTAAGATTAGAAAAAGCATTGGTGCAGAAGTCATTGGAATGACTGTTTGTCCATGTGCACAAGAATCTGTAAGAGAATCTAACAAAAATGAATTATTAAAGTTCTTAGATGAAGAAACTACTCAGAAAGTTTTAGATACTGTTACATTTGCTTCTCATAACCAAAGAGGAATTGGAACCTTATTAGTTGAAGTTCCAGAAGATAAAAAAGTTAAAGCTGAAGATCTCATAGACATTATTGAAAAATCAATGAGCTCCCCTGTTTGTGAATTACTCAAAAGACCTGATGAGAATGCAACTGTTATGAATGCACATAAAAATCCTGTTTTTGTTGAAGACTGTGTTAGAAATATGATGGAAAAAGTTGCTAAAAAATATGCAGACTTACCAGATAACACCTTAATCACAGCACGTCAAGAAAATGAAGAAAGTATTCATAGACATAATGCATATGCTGAAAAGGTAACTACAATGGGTGAATTGAAATCTGAATTAAATATCCAATAGGATTTGATTTAATGAAAAAAAGTTATGAAATTGCAGGAAAAGTAATGGGTTTTTTTGAATCATTTAAAGGTTCAAGACCTGCAATTAACAATGCTAAAATACTCATTGTTAGAGGAAGATCCAGAAAAACCATTCCTTTAGATGAATTTGACTCCAAACTTAGTGAATTAGGCGAACTTCTTGGAGGAACTGAGTTAAATGCTAGTTCTGAAGAAATTTCTAAAATATTAAAATCTGGAGACAAACATATCAAAGAAAGTGAAGGAACTACAACTACTATTGATGAACATGGATTTTCAAGAATGCAAAAAGAACTTGAATCCATGGGTCTTGAAGTTGCATACAAAGTATTCAGACTTCCAGGTTTTGATGTAGTAGTTGCTATATGGGAAGATAGAAATGAATTACCTCCATTATATGTGGAAGTAACTGTTTCAGAACATGAAGATTAAAATGCATTCAAAATTAAATAAAGAAGATATTCTCCAGATTTTAAAAGCTACTGACAGTGAAATAATCAAATATATGTCACAAACAGTACAATATAGGGAGAATAATCTTATTACTTATTCTAAAAATGTATTCATACCATTAACTGAAATTTGCAGAAATGATTGTGGATACTGTAATTTTAAAAAAAATCCTAATAATCCAGAAGCCATTATTCTTAAAACAAAACAAGAAGTTTTAGAAATCTTAAAAGAAGCTGAGAAATATGGATGTAAAGAAGCTCTTTTTACTTTTGGTGAAGATGCGGATGAAGAAAAAGTTGTTCAACTCAAATTAGCAGAATATGGCTATGAAAAAATGATTGATTATATTATAGATATATGTCAAATGACCTTAGATGAAACAACTTTATTACCTCATACCAATGGTGGAAACTTTAGTTTCGAGGATTTAAAAAGATTAAAAGAAGTTAATGCATCATTAGGATTGATGCTTGAAAACTCATCAAAAAGGTTAATGGAATTGCCTGCACATAATAAAAGTCCTGGAAAAAATCCAAAATTAAGACTTGAAACTATATCTAATGCAGGAAAGCTTAAAATTCCATACACTACAGGAATATTAATTGGAATTGGTGAGACAAAAGAAGAAATTGCAGAATCTTTAATCACAATTAGAGATTTATATGATAAATATGGACATATTCAAGAAGTAATTATTCAAAATTTCACACCAATCCCTGGAATTGAAATGGAAAATTGGCCAGAACCAAGCTTTTTAGATATGATTAGAACTGTAATAGCTGGAACTCTATTATTTGGAGATACTGATGTAAGTATTCAAGTTCCACCTAACTTAAACAATGAAACTGCACAAATATTTTTATTGTGTGGTGCTGATGATTGGGGTGGAGTTTCACCAGTAAGTCCAGACTATGTGAATATCACATCCCCATGGCCTGGAATTGATGAACTTGAAAAAATAACTATTGATGCAGGTTTTAAATTAACTGAAAGATTATGTGTATATGAAAAATATATTAATAATAAATGGTTAAATAACGATTTATTAAAAAGAATATCTAATTTATCCGAGCATCAATAACAACATGCTCTACGCCAGGAGCATATTTTTTTATTTTATTTATTTTTAATAACTCAACATCTCTATCTCCAGCTTGAGCCTTAATTCTCTCTATTGGTCTAGTATTTACTAATTTTTCTGGAACTGTTTCATGATAATGAAGAATTCCTCCTTTATTCAAACTATCAATAGCTATTTTTAAATAATGATGAGTTGTTTTTACATAACCCATTAATATCCTATCTGCCTTAAAGTTAGGAGTTTCCGTCATACAATCTCCTAAAATTGGATTTACATTTGTTAATTTGTTTAATTTAATATTTTCACATAAAAAATGATAAGAATTTGGATTTATTTCAATTGGAATAATTTCCTTTGCATTTGAATATACTCCAATAGGAATAGAAAAATAACCAATACCTGCAAACATATCAAGCACTATCTCATCATCTTCAACTAGTTTAGCAATTCTTAATCTCTCATTATTATTACCTTTAGACCACATTACTTTAGCTAAATCCAATTTAAATAAACAACCGTTTTCTTTATGTATTGTTTCTGTTTCATTTCCAAAAAGGATTTTATAAATTGGTTCCCTTTTAGTTCCTTGGATGTGATCAATTTTCATTATAGTTTTCACATTATGATTATTAGATAACTCTTCAAAATTATTACCCGAGTACTTATTGTCCAAAATTAATATATCACCAATTTTTTTATACTTCATTTTAAACACCTTAAATAAGAAAAGTTTATATATTCTAATTTAATAATATAGTATTGTTAGTTTATACTAATTATTGATTCTGATTTTAAATAATATTAATACGAAAATATTAATTTATTTTGTTAAATTAACCTATAAGTAGTTGAAATAAGATATTTTAAATACTTAAATGAGGTGTATTTAAGTGAAAGATAAAATTGTAGAAGGTACAACAACCGTCGGAATTACTTGTGAAGACGGAATTGTATTTGCAACTGAAAGAAGAGCAACTATGGGAAATTTAGTAGCTCACAAAGTAGCAGAAAAAATATTTAAAATTGATGATCACATTGCAACAACCATTGCAGGTTCTGTTGGGGATGCACAAAGCTTAATGAAAGTTATTAAAGCAGAAGTTTCATTATACCAAATGAGAAATAATGATGAAATTAGTGTTAAAGCTGCAGCATCATTAACTGCAAATATTTTACGTTCAGGACCAATGCATGTTCAAATATTACTTGGTGGTATGGACGAAGGCAAACCATCCATTTATTCATTAGATCCTGCTGGTGGTATGATTAAAGATAATTACATCTCAACTGGATCAGGATCTATCGTGGCTTACGGTGTTCTTGAAGACAGATTTAGAGATGATTTATCAGTAGACGAAGGACTTGAAGTAGCCATAAGAGCTATAAGAGCTGCTGCTGAACGTGATACTTATTCCGGTAACGGATTTTTAGTCGCTAAAGTAGATAAAAACGGCTATGAAATGTTAGATAATGAAAAAGTAAAAGAAATTTTGGATAAAATATAGCAAAACTAATTTTCATAACTAACTATTTTTTTATATAAAATGTGTACATAGTTTATGAAATTTAACTAATTATAGCTTAAAGCTTTTCATAAACTATTATAATACACAACTTTTTTTGAAGGGATTATATGGCTTCAGATATTTTAGAAGATATTAAAAAAGAGATTTTGCAAAAACTGCCTAATGAAATTCAGGTTTCCAAAGTAGAATTCGAAGGACCTGAAGTAGTAGTTTATACCAAAAATCCAGAAATTATAACCGAAAATGGTGACTTAATTAGATCACTTGCAAAAGAACTTAGAAAAAGAATAATTATAAGATCAGATAAAAGTGCATTGCTTGATAATGAAGCAACAATAAATAAAATTCATGAAATTGTTCCAGATGGGGCAGAAATTACTGATATCTACTTTGATAATGTAACTGGAGAAGTAGTTATTACTGCCAAAAAACCCGGACTTGTTATTGGAAAATATGGTGCTACTTCAAGAAATATTGTTAAAAATACTGGATGGGCACCTAAAATTTTGAGAACCCCTCCAATAAGTTCTGACATTATTGGAAAAATTAGAACTATCCAAAAAAATAGTAGTAAAGATAGAAAAAAATTATTACAACGTCTCGGACGTCAAATTCACCAAGGAAGTAAATACCCAAATGATTGGGCAAGAGTTACTTCAATGGGAGGATTTAAAGAAGTTGGACGTTCATCCATGCTTTTACAAACACCAAATAGTCGTGTTTTATTAGACTGTGGAGTTAACGTCGCTGCATCAGATAATAAAAATGCATTCCCATATTTGAATGCACCAGAATTTTCAATTGAAGAATTAGATGCAGTTATTATATCTCACGCTCACTTAGATCATTGCGGATTTGTACCTTACTTATTCCATTATGGGTATGATGGACCTGTATATTGTACAACCCCAACTAGAGATTTAACCACACTTTTACAATTCGACCACCTAGATATTGCTCACAGAGAAGGTAATCCTTTACCATTTACATCAAAACATGTAAAACAAGCAATTAAAAATACAATTACATTAGACTATGGTGAAGTAACAGACATCTCACCAGACATAAGATTAACATTACATAATGCAGGACATATTTTAGGTTCAGCAATCTCCCATATGCACATTGGAGATGGAGCTCATAATTTAGTTTATACTGGAGATTTTAAATATGAACCATCTAGATTACTTGAGCCTGCAACTATTCGTTTCCCACGTGCTGAAACAGTAATCATGGAAAGTACTTATGGTGGAAGAGAAGATGTTCAACCTTCAAGAAATAATGCAGAAAAAGAAATGATGAAAACTATCTACAAAACTCTTAAACGTGGTGGAAAAATATTAGTTCCAGTATTTGCTGTAGGAAGAGCACAAGAACTCATGATAGTATTAGAAGAATACATGAGACATGGATTGATTGAAGAAGTTCCAGTTTACATTGATGGAATGATTTGGGAAGCAACTGCAATTCACACCGCAAGGCCAGAATATTTAAGTAAAGACTTAAGAGATCAAATTTTTCACATGGGTAGAAATCCATTTGTCTCAGAGATGTTTAATAAAGTTCAAAACCACGACCAAAGAAAAGAAATTGTTGAAAGTCAAGAACCAGCAATTATTTTATCTACATCAGGTATGTTAACCGGAGGTAACTCAGTAGAATACTTCAAATGGTTATGTGAAGATGAAAGAAATACTCTCATATTTGTAGGGTATCAATCTGAAGGTTCAATGGGTAGAAGAGTTCAAAAAGGTTGGAAAGAAATTCCACTTGAAGATGATGATGGAAAAACAAGAATTTTCAATGTTAAAATGGAAATTAAAACAATTAATGGATTCAGTGGTCACTCTAATAGAAGACAATTAATGGAATACGTTAAAAGACTTAATCCAAGACCTGAAAAGGTCATCACTTGTCATGGAGATCCTTATAAAACTGTGGATCTTGCATCATCAATACACAGAAGTTATAAAATTGAGACAAAAACTCCAATTAACTTAGATTGTGTAAGAATTCATTAATAATAAATAAATACTAATTAAAACAAAAATTATTATTAAAGAATGTTGTATAATCACAACATTATTTATTTTTAAAACAATAGGTGTTAAAATGGTTACATATTCAGAATCCGGTGTTGATATTGACTTAGAAGCAGTTACTGTTTCAAAATTAGCTGATAAACTCAAATCAACATTAGAATGTAGAGATATTATCACAGACAGTGGTCATTATGCAGCTTTAATAAAATTAGGAGATAAAGCT
Organism: Methanobrevibacter sp.; assembly: GCF_051877095.1. Classification (GTDB taxonomy): domain Archaea; phylum Methanobacteriota; class Methanobacteria; order Methanobacteriales; family Methanobacteriaceae; genus Methanocatella. Next base: position 58,477 of record NZ_JBJEIO010000005.1, read on the forward strand.
ATTGCAATGAGTACTGATGGTGTAGGAAGTAAAATTTTAATTGCAGAAATGATGGACAAATATGATACAATAGGTATCGATTGTATTGCTATGGTTGTTAACGACATTTTATGTGTTGGAGCAGAACCAATAGCCTTAGTGGATTATCTTGCTGTTGAAAAACCAGATCCTGAAAGAGCAGCAGAAATTGCTGATGGTCTTGTAAAAGGTGCTAATGAATCAAAAATTGCAATTATTGGTGGAGAAACTGCATCTCTTCCAGGAATTATTAAAGATTTCGATTTAGCAGGAACTGGTATTGGATTTGTAGACATTGATAAAATTATTACAGGTGAAAAAATCCAGCCAGGAAATGTATTAATTGGTATTAACAGTAATGGTATTCATTCTAACGGATATAGTTTAGCTAGAAATGCACTATTTGATAAAGGTGGCTTTTCTATTGATGATAAAATGCCAAATGGTGAAACAACCATTGGTGAAGAATTAATTAGACCAACTGAACTCTATGTTAAACCTATTGTTGCACTATTTGAAAAAGAATACAATATTCATGGTCTAGCTCATATCACAGGAGGAGGATTTACTAACCTTAGACGTTTAAAAAAAGGTGTGGGATATGAAATTAATGACCTTCCAGAAGTTCCAGAGATATTCAAACTTATTTACAAACAAGGAGTAGATATAAAAGAAATGTACAAAGTCTTCAACATGGGTGTTGGTTTTGTTGTTATCTGTGAAGAAGAAGAATCAAGAAAAATCATGAATACTCTAAATGAATATTGTGACTGCCAAATCATTGGTAAAGTAACTGATGATGAAAAAATCACTGTTAAAGGTTTTGAAGGTAGTAAACTTGAATACTAATTTAAATTGAGAGTGATATAATGAAGATAATGAAAGATAATGAAATAGCTCTTGTAAAAGAGATATTAAAAAAATTGGGAGCTAGTGAAGAAGATCAAGAATTAGTAGCAGAAGCAACAATTGATGCAGATTTAAAAGGATTTACATCACACGGACTTGGTAGATTCCCACAATATCTCATCAGCATTGAAGCAGGGACAATCAACTTAGAAGAAAATATCACTATTGAAAAAGAAACACCTGCAATGGCATTAATTAATGGTAATAGTGGTTTTGGACAAGCAGTGTCTTATAAAGCTATGCAAATCGCAATTAAAAAAGCAAAAGAAATGGGTATTGCATGTGTGGGTGTCCATAATTCTAATCATTTTGGAGTTACTGGATTTTACAGTGATTTAGCATTAAGAGAAAATTGTATTGGACTTGTAATTGCAAATACTGACCCTGCAATTGCACCATTAGGTGGTAAAAAAGCTTTAATTGGAACTAATCCAATAGCATTAGGAATTCCATCAGACACATATATGACAGTAGATATGGCAACATCCGTTACTGCACGTGGAAAAATCATTGAATCAAGAAGAAAAGGTTTAGATTTACCTGATGGATGGGCATTAGACAAAGATGGAAATCCAACAAACAATCCTGAAGAAGCATTAGAAGGATCCATTTTACCATTTGGTGGATTTAAAGGATATGCATTATCTTTATTAATTGAAGTATTAACCGGACCATTAGTACAAGCAGGATATGGTAATGGAGTATCAGGTACAGCATCACCAGATAAAGATTGTACAAAAGGAGATTTATACATAGTAATTGATCCTTCTAAATTTGGTGACTTTGATGAATTTAAAGCAAACACTGAAGACTTTGTTTCTCAAGTAAGAGCAACAGGTGAAAATGTAGCTATTCCTGGTGATTTAGAAGTTAAAAGGATTAGTGAAGCAGAAGCTAACGGTATTCCAATTGATAAAAAATTAAACGAACAATTAAAAGAAATCTGTGATAATTTAGATATTGACTTAGATTCATACCTTGAAGAATAATTTTATTCTTTATTATTTTTTTTACAAATTTATCGATAGTAAAAGAAATGCAATTCATAGAAAGATTTAAAATAAGAGTGAACATATATTAAGTTATATTGAAGAAAATATATAGTCCATAGAAAATCATACTTCTTTTTAGAATAATATGATTTTCATGACGGAGGAAAAAAGTTATGAAAGTTAAAAATTCTCATATTTTATTAATAATTAGTGCAATTATATTATTGATAAGCTTGGGAACAGTTAGTGCAAATGATGTTTCAACAGATTCCATATCTGATAATGGGACAAATGTTGATTCTGGGAATGATGTTGTAATCCCAAAAATAGATACTGAAATTGTTTCTAATGATGTTAAAATAAAAGATACTGAAACAGTAACAATAAATGCAACTGTAAAGGATAATAACTCAAATCCAATACCTGGAATTACTAATAAAAATTTAACAGTTATTGAAGGAAATAAAAGTATAAATTTCAATTATAATGAATCCAAAATAACTATCCTTGATGATTTATCAATCGGAAATCATAATTTGACTATTAATTATTTAGGTAATGAAATTTATTCTAATTCTACAACTAATATCCTTTTATCAATATTTGGTAATTATACTTTAGAAACACCTTCTTCTATTAATGTAAATAGCAGTAAAATTGTTGAAATACCTATTAATGTTACAAATGGTGTTGATATTAAAGATATAACTGCAGATGATTTCAATATTATCTTAACCTACAAAGATGGAAATGAGACTAAAATACTCAATATATCTGATTTAATACTAGAAAATAACAAACTTATCTTTACATACACATTATCAAATAATATTACTTCATCAGATATGACTATTATTTATAATGGAAATAAAGAAAAAACTATAAACTTAAATAGAATTTATAAAAGTAAAATTGAAGTAATAAATAGTAAAAACCAATATCAAAATGGTAATTTTACATTTAAAGTTATTGATATTGATACTAATGAAGTATTATCTGGTGTGGAAATAAATTTCCCTCTGCTCATTGGAGGTAATCATATAACAGTTGTTAAAAAAACAAATGAACAAGGAATTGCATCATTTAAAACTTCTGAGTTATCTAACTGGTATGAAACATTTAATGATAAATTAAATGTTGGCAATTACACTATTGAATTATCAACTAATGGTATTTATAAATCAACACCTTTTAAAGTTAATTTAACTATTGAACAAGCTCAAATCAACATTAAAATTGATCCATTTAAAGATGTATTTGGAACTAAAAAAAATGTAACTATTACAGTTACAAACTCCAAAAATGGAGAACCCGTCCCTGGCATAATACTTCATTTATACATGCCAGATACTTCTAAAAAAGATTATTACTATATGACTGATGCGAATGGACAATGTAAAATTTCAGTTAGTAAATTAGTTGGTGGAACTTATTCTATTACTGCAAGTAACAATGATACTGAAAATATGATATATACTAATGATAGTGGAAAAATAACTATTACACCACAATCTATTAAAATGACTATTACTTCTGGATTAACTATCTATTATAACACTGGATATACTGCAATTATTAAAGTTACAGACAAAACAGGTAAAGGAGTATCTGGAGTATATTTACTTGTCCAATTATACACAGGTTCAAAAGCATCAACTTATATTGTTCAAACAGATAAAAATGGAATTGCTAAATTTTCAGTTCCACTAAATGTTGGAAAACATAAAATGATTGTAAGTAAATCTGATAAGAGATATACTGAAGGTTCAACAACTAAATATATTACAGTCAAGAAAGCTACTGCAAAAATCAGTGCACCACAAACAAAAGCATACTACAAACAAGGAAAATACTTTGTCATAAAATTAGTTAACACAAAGAAAAGTAATGCTCCAATTTATGGTGCAAAACTTAACATTAGAGTTTACATATCTTCTTACAGATATTACAACTACAATGGAAATACTAGTGGAGATGGTACATTAAAATTATTAATTGATCTCAAACCTGGAACTTATAAAGTTGAAGTTAGAGGTGCTGATTCAAAGAATTTTGCTGCAAGTAAAGTTTCATCCAAAATTGTAGTATATAAAACTCCAACAAAAGTAACTCCAACAAAATTAACCGCTAAAAAAGGACAAACAACCTATTTCAAAGTTACTGTGCAAAACACAAAAACTAAAAAAGTAATTCCTGGAGTTCAAGTAAAAATCAAAGTTTATACTGGTAAAACATATAAAACTTACACAGTAAAAACAAATTCAAAAGGAGTAGCTCAACTTAATGTAAAATCATTATCTCTTGGAACTCATAAAGTTATTGTCAGCTCTGCAAATAGCTATTGTGTTGCAAAATCTGCTACATCATATATAACAATAAAAAAATAAATTTAAAAGAGAATTAATTTTCTCTTACTCTTTTTCTTTTTTGTATTTCGCATAAAAACCATCAGTATCTGCGTATATCGCATAAAATCCATATTCTTCAGCCATTTTTATAGATGATTTAATATATTGTCTTCCCCAAGATGTGATTGCTTTTGCACATTCAAATGAATACCATCTAAATCTTGGAAAACCATAAATACCATACATAGTATTTGCTAGTCTTTTAATAGCTTGCTGTTGTACATCTAACGCTTTTTTCTCAGTATCATTATTAGCTACTTTCATCTCACGTTTAATTCTAAAACGTTCTTGCAATATCTTATCGATAACTGATGGAATAAAACCTTTTGGTTCTTTTTTAAATTTAATATCATGCTCAGGAGATATGTTATACTCATCTTCACCATCAACATCCCCTAAATACATTACATCAGGAGATATGTTCTTTGATATAATGATACTTGGGTATAGGCTCCTAAAATCGAATTGAACAAGATTTTCATGTAATCCTTTTTCAGGTTCTCTAACATAACCACCTTCATTTTCATCAGCAGCACGGTTTGCAAAATTAGAACCTTTCTTATTTGGAACTATTTCATTATCAAAATAAGCTTGTTTTACTAAAAACCATTCTGCCTGTTGACCAGTAGCCATACGAGAAACATCAAATAATGGTTGACCTATAATACGAGTAAGTTCTAAATTAAGAGGTAAAGTCTGCTGTGCAATTTTTAATGTTGAGACAACATCATCAAGAGAATAATCAAATAAATTATCTAGCTCTTCGCCTTCATTATCCCAGAATTCCCAAATTCTATCTCCCGGAACATCAATTTTCTCTTCACCAAATAATTCATAATAAACTCTTTCAAGAGTATATCTCTCAAGAGTCATATATCTTCTCATAACTAAGTATAAATCAACATGTATTAAGCCTTTAAAAGATGCTGCATTAGTAAATCCTCTTCTAATGAATTTAACATCAGATCCATCCATTCCAATATCTAAATCAACACCCAATATTTTGGCTCTGTCTTTAAGATAAGGGAAATCAAAATTATCTGAATTATAACCTACAATAATATCAATATTATTCTCTTTAATAATTTTAACAAATTCTTCAATCATTTCTTTTTCAGATTCTACTTGATTTACAAAATTATCACGAGAATCAGAATTAGTTTTAGTTGAAATTACTTGGTTAACTCCAAAATTACTAGAAACACCAATCATGATAATTTCATCAACTTCTGAATTTGGCATTCCATGAGGATTTCTAACTTCTAAATCAAAGCTTAAAATACGAAAATCATGAGGATAATCTTGAGTGCGTTTTAGTTCATCAGTGAGTCTAATAATTTCAATATCTTGTTTATTTGAGTCTAAATCAAGAAATGAATCCAACTTATCTCCAATAGCGACTACCTCAGTCATTGGAATAACATCACGATCCATTAGATATCTTCTATAAAATGGGATATCAAATTCTCTAATCTGAATTACACTTTCTAAATCTCTTAGTACATCCCTATTATTTGCAAGTTCCGTAGGATGCTTAAATATTACCTTTAGAAATTCATTTTCAATTTGGAAATCTTTCTTGATTACTTTTTCAATACGAACATCACTTATATTATCTTGAATTTCAGCAATGCACTCATCCAAATCATCACAAACAACATACAGATATGGCTCAAAAGTATCATCGATTAATATAATATTTTTATCTCCATCTTTTGAAAATAGCCTAATAATTGGCTTATCTTCATAAGTAACATAATCAATATCTAAGATAACAACATTCCGCTGCATTTATTCATCCCCCATGAGATATTCTTTCCTATAACTATCTAAAACTGTGTATGTTATTCCTAAAATTAAAGGTCCTACAATAAAACCAACAATACCATATACTAAAGGACCTGCTAAGAAACCTACAAGTAAAATTAAAGGGTGAATATCAGCATAATAACTTGAAAGAGCTGGTCTAATATACATATCAACAGAACTTAAGAAGAATCCAAATAATAATACCACCACGGCTCTTGGATAATTTCCACTTAACACATCAATGAAAAATAAAGTCCAATAAATTGGCCATGGTCCAAATATTGGAATTAATTGTAAAATACCTGTTAAAACTCCTAAAAATGCTCCAAATGGATAACCTAAAATAGAATAACCAATACATCCAAAAATTCCAATTAATACTGCAGTTAAAAAGTGACCATAAAATATGCTTCTCAATACATTTTTTATATCCTCAATAGTTTTATCGAAAAAATCAATAGAATCCTCTGGAATAAAACTTTTAATAAATTTTAAACACTTATCTCCATCTCTAACAAAATAAAATACTGAACAAACTAAAATAAATAAATCTAAACTAAGATTAGCAAATTTACCTACAAGACTTACACCATAATCCACAACATAACTTATAATTGTCTCAAAAGAAGATGTAACAGATTGAGAAATATCATTTGGATTAGCATTAATATGCAAATAATTTATAAATTGAGAAATGAATTCATCAATATCTGCAATATAACCCGATGTAATTATAGCTGATGCAACAGAATAAAGTTCATATGAAATATAACCTACAAGAACAATTAAGGGAATTAACACAGCAACCATTGCAAATATTATAGAAATAGAAGAATATTTTAATTTTGATTGGATTTTAAAAGCTATTGGCTTAATTAAATAAGCTAAAATAGCTCCTAGAACAATCATTTTTAAAACAGGACAAATGAATATTAATGAAATAATTAATAAAAAACAAATTAAAAAAGCTGGAAATGTTAAATGTTTCTTAATATCAATTCCCATTTTATCAACCTTAATTAATATCTAACACCAGAAGCATCTCTTCTGTATTTTCCAAACTCAGTAATTTGACTTATTTTATCATTTTCAAAAACAGGACCTTCAACACAGATTCTCCAACCTTCCTCATCAACACAACATTGCCCACATATCCCAAGAGCACATTTCATATATCTTTCAAGAGAATATTGACCAGGGATTTCAGCTTCTTCAAGAATATCATAGATTCCTTTCATCATTATTTCAGGACCACAAACAAATGCATAATCAAAAGTAGAGCTTTTAAGTAACTCACTAGTACAATCAGTTGCAAAACCTTTAAATCCTAAACTTCCATCATCAGTACAATTATGAATATTAACACCTAATTTTTCAAGTGAATCACAATATAATAATTCATCTTTAGTAACAGCCGCTGCAACAACGTTTATTTCATTTCCTTTTCTAATCAAATCACTAGCAATTGCATTAATAGGAGCCATTCCAACACCTCCCCCGATTGCTAAGATTTTTTTGCCTTTAAATGAATTATCAAATCCATTACCATAACTACCCCTAACACCTATTTGATCTCCGATATTCAAGTCATGCAATTGAGATGTGAATTCCCCAATATTTTTAACAGTAATAGCTAACTCATCATCATTAATTTGAGCAATTGACATTGGTTTTTCATTTTTAAAATTCCAAACCATTAAAAATTCACCAGGATTTGGTTTTCCTAATGTTTCCATGTCCCAATTAAATTTAAAAGTTTTAATTGTAGGAGTTTCATCAATAATTTCAGTTATTTCAACAATCTTTGGTTCATTAATCATAATTACAACTCCCTATGTGCAAGTCCAACCATTTCATCTATAGATGAAAATCCTTTTTCAGCCATGAAATTTTCTAAACCTTCATTAATACAACTAAATACACCAACACCTTCATCCATTATAGCAGTACCTATTTGAACTGCTCTTGCACCAGCATATATAAATTCCACAACATCTTCCCAATTATAAATTCCGCCAACACCAATCAATGGAATATCAACTGCTTCATAAACGGAATAAACATTACTAATAGCAATTGGTTTAATTGGACGACCACTCATACCACCAAATTTATTAGATAAAACTGGACGAGCAACATCAATATTAATCTTCATACCTGGACCTAATGTATTAATTAAAGATAAACAATCAGCACCAGCATCTTCACAAGTTTTTGCGATTTCAGTAATATCAGTGACATTAGGTGTCAATTTAGCAATAATTGGTACATCAGAAGCATCTTTTGCTGCTGAAACAATTGTATGGCTTAAATTACAATCTTGACCAATAGAAGCACCATAACCATCCATTGCATGAGGACAAGAAATGTTCAACTCAATCATGTCAACAAGTCCTTGAATCTCACCAACCAATGAAGAAAATTCCTCAGGAGTTGCTCCATAAATTGAAGCAATTACAACATTATCTTCTCTTTCAATTCTTTCCAATTCTTCTTTAAAATTATCAACACCTGGATTTGAAAGACCAATTGCATTAATAATACCTCCTTCAACTGCAACAGTTGTAGGATTAACATATCCTGGATGAGAGTTTAAAGAAAATGATTTTGAAACAACTCCTCCAGCACCTGATTTTAAAATCCAATTCATTGATGACGCATTACTTCCCAAAATTCCTGCAGCTAACATCAAAGGATTTCTAAATTCAACTCCACAAATATTAGTATTTAACATGATATCAATTTTGTAATTAATTATTTAATTAGTTTTTGTTAATTTATCAATTATATCTTGATATTTTTCATTTTGTAATTTTAAACTAATTATATTAGTTTTATTGGATTTAATTATTTCTTCTTTGGATTTAAGTAAATTTAAAATTTGTTCGTCTTGTTTTTCTATAATCAAATCTTTTTGCTTTAATAAATCTTCATATGTTTTAGAGATTTTTCTAAGCTGAGTTTCAAGATTTACAGTATTATCATTCACCTGAGTCCTATAATCATCAATTAAAGATCTAAGATATCGAACTTGATCTTGCTTATCCTCAATAATAATGTCTTTTTCCTTAATTTTATCTGATAAATCATCTAACTCATTCATTGTAGCTTTATCATAATTTATTTTTGTATCCAGCTTATCTTCCAAATTTTTCTTTTCATATTTTAACTTTGTCGCATATAATTTCAGTTTATTAATTTCCTCTTTCTTATTTTCTAATTCAATATTAAGCTCATCAATTTCTGCATTTTTAAGTTCCAATTCATATTTTAAATCCTTGTAATTCTCATCTGACATAATCTCAAACCCAAAAAAATAACAATAATATACTAATTTTATTGTTTAGATAAATTAAATCTTCGTACAATATAAAAATACTTATTAAAAATAAAAAAAATATTTAATTTTATGGAATGTTATATAACTTACTCAGTTAAAGGGTTTTTAGCTTTTAATAATGAAAATGATGTAATATCCGAAAAATTGTTTCCTGAAGATAAAATAATTGATAGATTAGCTGAAATTAATGATAAAAAAATAGTTAAAGAAGAATTAGAGATAATTGAAGAAGTTTCTAGTGATTATGATGAAATAATCATTGAATCAAATAAAAGACGTTCTGATTATAATAACACTAAAATAACCGTAAAAACACCAAATCAAGGTGGGAATTATTTAAGAGATAATTATGATAAGTTTGGACTAGATTCAGAAGAAATAACCTCAATTTATAGAAATTTAGCAATTTATAAAATCAAAAAAGAATCAGCTTCACAAGATAAACATTTAATACAGGCTATTAACTCTATTGATGAAATTGATGAAAGTATTTCTAAATTAATTGAAAGAATTAGAGAATGGTATGCTCTTTATTTCCCAGAAATGGACATTATTCACAATAATGAAACATACATCAAATTAATATCACAAAATAAAACAAAAGAAAAAATTATTGAAGCAAAACCCGATGCCTTTCCAAATGATATCATTGACCTTGAAGAGGATATAGATCCATTAGATTTGGAAATTATGAATAATTATGCAAATTCTATTTATGAACTCCAGAAATCCCGGAAAAACATGGAAAATTATATCGATGAAAAAATGGAATCAATTGCACCTAACTTAAAACTTTTAGTTGGATCATCTCTTGGTGCGAAATTAATTTCCCATGCTGGAGGAATTAAAAGACTTGCAGTCTATCCATCAAGTACAGTTCAGATAATGGGTGCAGAAAAAGCATTATTTAGGCATTTAAAAAGTGGGGATAGACCACCAAAATATGGCTTAATATATCAACACCCTCAAGTAAGAGGTGCGAAATGGTGGAATCGTGGAAAAATCGCAAGAATGCTTGCTGGAATGATATCTCTAGCTGTTAGAAGAGATGTATTTACTAAAACTTTTGATGAAAATGTTGCAGATGAATTCACCTCAAAAGTTCAACAAATAGAAAAAGATAACCCATTTCCAACAAAAACAACAAAAAGAAGGACTGAAGAACGCTCCAAATCCAATAAATCTAAAAAAAGTAAGAAAAAAGGTAAAAAAAAGAAAAAAAGGAGATAAAGTATGGATGTTTATTTTAAAGATGGGACTGTGGCAACTAAAAACCTTAATCCTGGAAAATCAGTTTATGGAGAAGAGTTAGTTCAAGAAGATGTAGAATACAGAATATGGAATCCTAGACGTTCAAAATTATCCGCAGCTCTATTAAATGGATTAGAAAATTTAAAGCTTAAAAACACCTCAAAAGTACTATACCTTGGTGCATCAACTGGAACAACAGTTTCACACATTTCAGACATTGTAATCGACGGAAGAATTTATGCAGTTGAATTCTCACCAACAACAGCTAAAAAATTGGTTCAACTCTCACGTCAAAGACTTAATATTGCTCCGATTTTAGGAGATGCAACAAAACCCAAAGGATATCTTAATATTGTTGAAAATGTAGACTTGGTGTATTGTGATGTCGCTCAACCGACACAAACTGAATTATTTATGAAAAATATCAACATGTTTGCAAAAGATGATGCACAGGGACTTATAACAATTAAAGCTAGAAGTATTGACGTAGTACAAAAACCTAAGAAGATTTTTAAAGAACAAGAAAAGAAATTAAAAGAAAAAGGCTTTAAAATTGTTGAAAAAGTAAAACTAGAACCTTACGAAAAAGACCATATTGCATTATTAGTAGAGAAAAATTTTTAAAAAAAAAACGGCTAATTTTCACCACTAAACAAGCAAAAAAATAGCCATGAGAAATTAAAAAAAATACTACAAAAAAACTAAAAAAGTATTACTCCAATACCTTTTTATACTAGAAAATTAAAAATTATGTATGCTAATGCAAATAAAACAAAAGTTCATTAAAGTGTCCTTTAGGTTGATTCACTCTATTAATCACTCCATTTAACTAAAGCCTAAAGGCATGAACTTATTTTATGAAAATACTATTTTTTAAACGACTTTCTTTAAAAGAATATTTTACTCATTTTAATTGAAAAAAGTATTACTATAATGACTTTATATTCTCTATAGGATTATTTATTAAATTAAAAATTTGATTCATTGAAAAGATAACAACAAAATCGATTTTTAATAAAATACCCTTTTCAAATAAATAAATAACATTACATAAACTTGACAATAATAAATTTAACATATTTCACAGTAGTTTCATATTCAAGTAAAAAAATATAATAAAACTATGAATAGATTGAAAAAAATATTTAATTAAATGAAAAATATAAATAATTAAAAATACATTTAATATGAAATAATATAAAATTATTAGTCATAAAATAAAAATAATAAAATCAGTAATAAAAAAATAATCTAAATCACATACTAATGTACATGTCCAGATATCTTTTTTGATATTATATCTAAAATGACTTTTGCAATTTCCATTTTTGAAGCTAAAGGAACAGACAATACATCATCATCAACTATAAAAACCTCATTATTATCTGATCCAAAACTACACTCCTCTTTAGATATATCATTAGCAACAACAATATCAGTACCCGCATGTTCAATTTGTTTTCTAGCACAACAAATAATTTCATCTTTTGAGACATTGAATTCAGCCTTAAATCCAACTAAAAATATATTAGGATTTATTTTTTTAACTTGACGAATTATTTTGGTTGCAGGTTTTAAATCTAAAGATAAAGAGCTACTTGAATCAATCTTTTTATCATCTTTCTTTTTAAACTCAAAATCCGAAACAGCAGCAGTGGATATAAATATATCAAAATCAGGAATTAAGCTTAAAATAGCTTCATTCATTTCATTACCTGTTTCTACATGAATGACATCAAAAACAGGAGGAATTTCAACACTAACTTTAGCAACAACAAGAGTTAAATCAGCACCTCTAATATATGCTTCCTTTGCAAGTGCTAAACCCATTTTACCAGAAGATTTATTTGTAATTCCCCTTACAGAGTCTATAGGCTCATAGGTTCCACCAAGACTAATTAAAACTTTTTTCCCTTTAATAAAATCAATCCTTCCTATTTAAAGTAATGGTTCTTAAAGATTCAAGTACAATGTCCTCTTTAGATGGAAATTTAGCTTTTCCTTCATCCATACGAGGTTTAATAAAAGTAGCTGAACCTTCTTGTTTAATTTTATCAATATTCTCTTTAATAGCTTTGTACATTGAATCATGCATAGATGGAACAAATATGATTGGAGTGTCATGCCCATAAGCAGTAATTAAAAGAGTAGAAATAGCATCATCAGCAATTTTATATGCAAATTTTGAAATAGTATTAGCAGTTGCTGGAGCAACCAATATCAAATCCTCTTGAGAATATTTAACATGCTCAATTTGACCAGTTAATTTAGTTACGACTTTATTTCCTGTTGCAAACTCCATTGCATTCGGATGTATGATTTCACATGCAGCATCGCTCATGAAACATTTTACAATAACATCATTACGTTTAAACTCACGAGCTAATTTAATAGCCTCAGTAGCTGCAATACTACCAGTAACACATAATATAATCATTAAAATTCCTCCAATATAATTAAAAAAAGAATTATGTAATTTGAATGTCAGACAACATATAATCAAATACATATAAATTATCTTCAAAGTCATCTATCGGTGCACTATATAACATAACATAAGCTTGTCCCCCTTTTTCAAACCAAACAGCTTTATGAGCTTTTATAGTAGTATCATTTTGACTAGAAGAATATGTATATTCATATGCATGAATATTATTTACCATAACTTCTCCAGAAGAGGTTAAATTAAAAGAAGAATCTTTTTGCATTGAACTATATGTACTATTTAAAAAAGTATAAAAATCCCCTTGAATAGCTTTCTTCTCAAAGTTAATATTAACTTGACCTACTCCAGAAGAATCAATTGAATCCAACTTAGATATTGACATGATAGAATAATTAGAATCAGACTCAGAATAACCCCAATCAGAAGGATAATGAATAACAATACCTCCTTTAGATAAAGTTACCATAGTAATATCTGAATTATCTTCTTTAGCATTAACAGATGAAAATGCACAAATAAGCAATAATATAAATGAAATAATTATTATACTTCTTTTAAAAACATCCTTTTTCATAAAATCACCATTTAAATATAATATTACTATTCCTCACTAGCCCCTTCCTGTCCAGAACCATCACTTGAATCATCTGAATCAGCATCACCACCAGAAGTAGAATCACCCTCATAGGAATTAGAACTTGATGAATCATCATAAGAATCGGAACTTGATGAATCTTCAGTAGTCTCCACATCAGAATCACTGGTTGAGTAATCAGCCTCAGATGAAGATGATGTAGTCTCTGTAGTATTCTTAATATTTTCAGTAATATCAGGGAATGCAGTATCATGAACCATAGCCACAGTAGATGTCTCAGAAATACTATTAAAATCTAAATTAAAGACACCATAACCTACACCAACTGTGAAAGCTATAACCAATACTAATAACAATACTAGTTTAAATGTTCCTCCACCCATCGAGTTTTTTTCTTTTTTATTGTATTTAGCATCATCCTTTTTAGGGTTGATAATGTACTTTTGAACTAAATCTTGCTCTTCTTCCTTTTTATTTTTGTTAGATGACTTTCTTCTATTAATTTGAGTAGTTTGATTAGATTTACCTTGCATAGATCTAATCCTTCGAGTAGCTTCCATTGCATCAATAGAATTTAATTTATCTTCATATTTAGAACGAAAATAACTATATTTCTCTGGAGAAATCCTCCCCAAACGATAATCCTCTTCCAAACTATTCATAATTTTTAGAAGTTTATCCCTATCATTTGACATTCCTACCCTCCCTGAATCATTATAATATAATTTTATATTAAAACAATGATTTAAAGTTTACCTAAATTCCGGATAAGAACCTAAAACTTTTAAAAAATAAGTTTTTTCTTGGATTTGGCTAATGATATTTTGAATAATATCATCCTTTCTATGCCCATTAAAATCAACGAAAAACAAATATTTACCCAAACCTTTTTTAGAAGGTCTAGACTCAATTTTAGTTAAGTTAATATTATTCTTTTGGAAAATTCCTAAAATATCATATAACCCTCCAGGTTTATCTTCATAAATAGAAAATATAATAGAAGTTTTATCACAACCTGTTGGTTCATGATCATTCTTTGATAAGACTACAAATCTTGTTTCATTATTACCAGCATCTTGAATATTTGGTTTAATTATCTCTAAACCATACAATTCAGCCGCTTTTGAATTTCCAATAGCTGCTTTATTTTTATAACCAATAATATTCTTAGCTGCATTAGCAGTACTTACCGCATAATGAGGTTGAATTTTATTTCCAACAATGAACTCTTGGCATTGAGCAATTGCTTGAGAGTGAGAATAAACATCTTCTATGTCTTCCATTTTGGTTCCAGGATTTACCATTAAATTTTGATTAATTGGAATAATAATTTCATCAAATATCTTCAATTCAAATTTATGGGCTAAAGAATCCAATGTGATTCCAACAGGTCCCTCAATTGAATTTTCAATTGGAACAACACCATATACTGATTCCTCATTAACAACACTTTCTAAAACTGCAGGAATAGTACAATACGGAATTAAATTATCCCCAAACATATTAGCCGCTTCATGGGTAAATGTTCCTTTAGGTCCTAAAAAAGAAATTACTGGCATGTTAATACCCTTAAAAAAAAAATAAAAATATTAAGATTCTAATTTTGCAATTAGTCTTAATATATCTGTTTGTGTTATAATACCAACAACAGTACCATCTTCAACAACAGGTAAACCATTATATCCTGTTTCAATCATGATTCTAGAAACTTCACTGATTGACATTTCTTTAGATACAGAAGATGGATTTGAAGACATGATTTCCTCAACGAGAACCTCTTTAATTTGAGATTTTTGATATTTCTCAGGGACATTTTTTCTAAAATCAATGAATGCTCTCATTAAATCTTTAGATGTGATAATTCCCTTAAGTTCATCATCTTCTATAACTGGCACTCTTCCAACGTTAGCATTAATCATTTGTCTCCTTGCATGAATTAATCTATCACTTGGAGCAACTGCAATTACATTATTAGACATGACTTCTTTTACAGTTATCTTATCAAATGCAATCCCAATAGCTAGAGTTACAAAATCAGCTTTAGAAACAATTCCAATCATACCATTATCAGAGACAACAGGAACTGAACCAATACCATTCTCTAACATTAATTCTGCCACATCACTTAATTGCATTGTTTCCAAAACAGTAATTACATCTTTAACCATTACAGATGAAATATGGAATCTTGATGCAGGCATACTCTCAGATTTTGAAGATCCAAGTTTATTAGCAATATCTCTTTCAGAAACGATACCAACAAGTTCTTTATTATTTGTTACAGGCAAACGAGAAACATTATGTTTGCGTAATAATCTCAATGCATCAGAAAGATTTTGATCTTTGTCTATTGTAATTAAATTTTCAGACATCAAATTCTTAATTTGCATGATTATCATCCCCTTAATCTATATAATTATTTATACTCTTCTAACTGAGTTTAAAATATCTCTTTCTGTGATAATACCTACAATTGTATCATCTTTAATAATTGGCACACCACCAATGTTTTTTTCCGCAAATAACTCACATAAATTACCAATAGTCATTTTTTGGTCTACTGTAATTGGATCTTTAACCATGATTTCTGATACAGTAGTTTTTAAAACATCAGTAGCTAAATTTGAGTTTAAATTATCAAATAATTCTTTTGCATTTAAAAATCTGATAACATCTGTTGATGTTAAAATACCTAATAATTTTTTATTTGCATTAGAAATGTCCGCTTCACCACCAACAATTGGAATTCTTCTTAAACCATTCCTAACCATGATTTTACATGCACTTTCTAATGGTGTACCTGGAGTAGTAGTAAATACTTTAGGACTCATGTATTCATGTACAGTTTCTTTACCTGCCATACCAGCTAAAGATAATGCAATATCCCTTTCAGTTACTATTCCCACAAGTTTTCCATTCTCATCAACAAGAGGGATAGCTCCTAGTTGATTATCCAACATTGTTCCAATAGTTTCTCCAATTGAGGCTTTTGTAGATAATGTAATTAAATCACGAGACATAATTTCTTTAACAGGTTCATTAATTGCTGCTAAAAAGTTATCTTCGTATTTATTCTCAATAATGTTAAATTTTTTTCCTCCACCAAAGAAATCTAATATATCCATTACAGTTACAATACCTAATAATTTACCAGAACCTGGGTCGGTAATTGGTAATCTCCTAAACTCATGTTGCATCATTACCTTAGCAGTGTCCTTAATAGATTTGGTAGGAGGAATGGAAATAACATCTTTAGTTGCAATAGCCATTATGTCTCCCTCCTTATCATGAACTTTAGTCACATGTTCAACTGCACCAGTATTTGATTTTCTATTAATGGATGTTTTATCTTTCATTTATACACCTCTATTATCAAATCACACATCAAAAAAAAATAAAATCAAAATATCAAAAACAAATTCACTCAATGTTCAAAATCTTATGAATTTGAGGAATGGTGGAAACATCAAAATATTGTCCAACAACTTCAGAATACTCAAATAATCTAGAATTAATATCTTTCCAGTCATTTAGCGGACTTGATGGTTGGATAATTATTTTAAGGCTGCTTTTGTTTGAGATATTTTCTGATAATTTTTCAACTACCTCTCTAAATGATTCTATTTTCGTTGAAGGCAATATGACTATTTTACAATATACCATTATGCACTTAGCTATTAATAAATTTAGTGATTTGATTTCATTCAATAAAATATCCTCATTAAAATCATTGTCAAAATGTTCAGGTAATTTAATATCTAACGAAACAATGTCCAATTTCTCAATTGAATCAATATTATCTGGTAAAGTACCATTTGTTTCAAGCATTATATTTAAATTAAAATTCCTGCTGACCTCAGAAATAAATTCAGGATATAAACTAGGTTCCCCACCAGTAAATGAAATTGTCTTACAATCAGGAGTTAAAATTTTATTAATTTTCTCACAAACTTCTTCAGGTGTCATTAATTTTCCTGATTTTTCAGATTTACTATCATTAGTATCGCAATAATTACAATTTAGATTACAACCTGCAAATCTAACGAAAATTTGCCTTTCACCAATTAAAAGACCCTCACCTTGAAAACTTGAAAATATTTCTATAATTGGAGCTTTCATCATAAATCTTTCCTATATTCTGCACCTTGACCAATACCCTCATTAACACAAACTGCAACATATTTTAAGTTATTATAAGACTCTGATAATTTTTCTGCTAAATTCTCAGCAAAGTATTTTGATAACTCTTCAGCAGAAGTGTATGGCAAAGGCAACAATACACAGTCCACAGAAGGAATTGAATATCCTTTACCATCAATTTTAAAATGAACAGATTTGTTTTCTTTTAAATCTTCAATTGAATCATTTTCCTTATCGAAATCTTTAAACTCAATTAAATCATTGAAAACTGGAATCAATAATCTGTGATCAAGTTCATTACAAATTGTTTTTGTAAAACCTTTTACATCCTTAAAATCAACTACAAATTCAAATTTTCCCGCTCTTTCACCTTCAATTTCAACATCTACAAAGTAAGAGTGACCATGAATAAAACCACAGGATTCATGACCCGGAATTACATGAGCAGATGAGAATCTTAAATTTGATTGAATACCATTAACTAAAATTTTCATCCTAACACCTTTGTTTTACTTATATCTTTTTCAATTGTTTCTAACTCATCAATAAATCTGTATGCGATTTCATTAATCAAATCTAATAAATTATCATCATTAAAAATTTGAGTTCCATTTTCATCTTCAATGTCAAATAAACCAATTGTATCAACATCATCTGGAGTTCCTTTATCCTCCAAGTTAAGTGCAAAATGTATTTTTGCAGAACTTAAGGAAATACTAGCTATTGAAATAGATAACTTCCCACCATCTACAAAAATATCATCACCTTCTCTTTTAGTTTCAATTCCATATTCAGTAAGAATTTCCCTAAAAATCATTACAAGAAGTCTTTGTCTTAAATAAGCAATCCTCATATTCGGTGGTTGTTGATCGAAGAATTCACAGATGAAATTAACCATATAATTAGATTTTATCTCCAATCCCACATCAGCAAAGTCCTTTAAGTTATCTGGAGTAATATTAACTGGACCAATCCAACTTATAATTGATGATCCATAAATTCCAAACTCTTGAAAAGCCCAAGACGGATTAATTTGGCTTCCATCATATTCAAATATTTCATCGATATGTTTGTGAATAATAGACATGAACTAATTTAAGATTATATTTTTATATAAATATTAAGATTAAATGAAAAATTAATTTAAAGATGTGCTATAAAATAATTTAATTAGGAGATAATAAAAATGGAACAAGTAAGAACAAGAGATTTTATTTACACAAGTGACG
The DNA here is from genome assembly GCF_051877095.1 of Methanobrevibacter sp. GTDB lineage: Archaea > Methanobacteriota > Methanobacteria > Methanobacteriales > Methanobacteriaceae > Methanocatella. The sequence goes on from NZ_JBJEIO010000005.1 coordinate 77,614, forward strand.
ATTTATATTTCGCATCAACAAATTATATTCATCCAAAAGACAGAGTAATATCATTTTTAAGATATATCCCCGATCCCGAAGGAGATAGGCAAAAAGATGGTAAAAGATACAGGAAAGTAGGCTCCGTAGAAGCTTACGAATACTTAAGGGAAAACCACCCTGATTATTTATACTTCTGTAACGTTACAAATGTTGAAATGATGGGAGTACCACTGGAAAAAGTTGAAAGGATAATTAAACCTGAAAAAAGACTTTCAGAGATTAAAGAGGCTTTCGATAATGGTGAAGAAGTTAAAAATCCAGAACTCATTGCAAAATTAATGGATGTTGCTGATTTTTTCCATTTCATGGCAGATATTCCTTATGATCATTTAGGAATCTCAGGTTCAATTTTACCATGTCTTCAAAAAAGTAATGTTTCAGACTTAGACTTTGTAGTATATGGTCTTGAAAATCACAGAAGAGCAATAGCTACCTTTAAAGAATATAGAGGAAAAGAAGTTTATATTGAAGAAATTGATAAACATATCACCGTCGAAGGCATTACAGATGATTACTGGGATTTTGTATACAATAAAAGGATGAGTGATGAAAGTCTAACTAAAGAAGAATTTAGATGGTATGAAAATAGAAAAGCAAATAGAGGAACAATTAACGGAACTTTATTTGATATTCTTGCTACTAAAGATTACGATGAAATTGAAGGAACTTGGGGAGATACTATTTATGAACCTCAAGGAATTGCTAAAATCGAATGTGATATTGTAAGTTCTCTTGGTGCATTTGATAATCCTTCATTATACACTATTGAAAACTTAAAAATATTAGATGGTGTTGAAGCACCTATTAAAGAAGTTGTTTCATTTACACACACTTATGCTGGTGAAGTAATCGATGGAGAACACGTAATAGCTAAAGGTAAAGTAGAAAAAGTCATTACTCAAGGAAAAGATGACTACTACAGAATTGTTGTTGGAACTAATCGTGAAGCAATTGATGAATACTTAAAACTTAAAGAAAGTCCTGCATAAATCGGGAGTTTATACTCCCAACTCTTTTTTAAAACAAATTCTCACCAACAAAAAGCTATTTTTTATTTAATTCAAGTAAATAATTACTCCAAAATTACAACATCTAACATTTTAAAGAAACAAAATACTCTTTTTTAAAATATTAATAAGATATAATGAACCTATTACAAATTTTTTAAAAACTTTTAGAGTTTTAATTGAAAATAATTCAATAGAGTAAAAAAAGTAAAATAATTATTCAGTATTTTTAAACAACATCGAACAAATAACTTAAAAAAAATTCAAATCAATTATAAACTTCAAAATACAAATAACATTATTATTATTTAATGTGATAAAATGAGTGAAAAAAAGGTAGAATGGGAAAGTACTTTTGCATTCATGATGGCTATGATTGGTTCAGCTGTTGGACTTGGAAATATTTGGCGTTTCCCAAATGTTTTATATTCCAATGGTGGAGGATCATTTATGATTCCTTACATCATATCATTATTCTTACTAGGAATTTCTTTTGTACTAGTAGAATATGCAGTTGGATTCCGATTTAAAAAATCTGTCGGTAGAATACTGTTCTCAATAAGTAAAAAATTAGAACCAATAGCATGGTTCATCGTATTAATCGTATTTTTAATTACAACATACTATATTTGTGTTGTAGGATGGGATTTAATTTATGTTGTTTTAAGTTTTACAAAAGCATGGGGAGCAAACCCAAATACATTCTTTACCAACAACATATTACAATCAACAAGCTCACTAAATGGAATATTCCAAATTGTTCCTATCGTACTTGCATCAGTAGCTGCTATTTGGCTTATGGTATGGCTTATTGTAAAAAGGGACTTAAATGAAGGAATTGGAAAAGTAAGTAAAATTTTATTACCAGTACTTTGTTTAATAGTGGTAATAATTGTCATATTCTCATTGACTTTACCTGGAGCATCAATTGGATATACACAAATATTTACTCCAGATTGGAGTGCACTAACCGATTTAAATGTATGGTTAGCTGCATTTGGACAAATTGTATTCTCACTTAGTTTAGGTATGGCAATTGCAATGACTTATGCAAGTTACTTACCAGAAAAATCAAAATTAGTTGACAGTGCAATAACAGTAGCATTTTCAAATTCATCATTCGAAGTATTCAATTCAATTGGAATTTTCTCAATTTTAGGATTTATGGTAATGTCAACAGGAATTCCATTTAATGAATTAGTAACCGAAGGAAGTGGTCTTGCATTCGTAGTATTCCCACAAGTATTCAACACCATGGGAACAATGGGATCAATTATAGGACCATTATTCTTCATATGTATCTTGTTTGCAGGAATTACCTCTACAATTGCACTTCTAGAAGTAGCAACATATGCAATTTCTGAAAAATTCGATATTGAACGTAAAAAAACAGTTACAATGATTTGTGTTGTAGGATTCCTAATTTCAATGATTTTTGCAACCGGCCTTGGAAGTACAATACTCAGTGCATTCGATGCATTCTTAAACAACTTCGCATTATTACTTGGAATCTTTATCGAATGTATAATCTTCGGTTGGATTTATGATTTCGATAAATTAATTGAAACTTTAAATGAAAATTCAAGAATCAAAGTAGGTAAAACCTGGAAAGCAGTCATTAAATTTATTTTACCTATTTGTATTGCTGTTTTATGGATTCAAGGAGCTTACACCACAATCACAAGCTCAGATAGTTTAAGCTTGGTCATTATGGGAATATTAAGCGTAGCATTAATCATATTGCCAATAGTATTCACCAAATTACCTGCAAAAAATAAAGACTACTACAATGTGGAATCAGATGAATAGCTAACCAATTAGCTATTCCCTTTTTTTATTTTTTAGGATTTTTAATCCAATTCACCACCAAACAACCAAATCTTATTTAACAGACAACAACCTGAATACATCATTAAAAAAAATACTTAAAATAAGTATACTGTACATATACATAATATTTATAGGCATTAATAAAATTTAAGAGTTTAAAAGCCATATTTATTTATATTACTACTTTCTAAGTAATTATACCGAATTTAAGAGGTAAAAATATGATTAACATATCTTCAATAAAAGTGCATATGTACTGCCCAATGAGTTTATACCTAAAAACACATGTCGATATCGATGAAAACAACGAGAATAATTGTTACTTGGAAATTAAAAACTTAAAAATCGATATTCAAGATCTGATGCAGAAAAATATCCGCAAAATCAAAAAAACCATGGATTTAGAAGAAATTGAAAAAATATTATCCCAAAATATTTACGAATACATAAAAAACACAACAGAATCCATACAATCTTCAAATATGGAACTTACTCCAGAACAAATTGACGATATAAACGATGAAACCTACTTTAACATAAAAACATTGAGTATTAAATCCAAAAAAGCCATGACAATACTTGATAAAGATGGATTTAGTATTAGTGAAATGTTCTTTCCAAACTGTATTTATTCCTATTTAATCAAGGATCCTCAACTCGGATTAATTGGAATATGCGATAAAATAGAAATAATTGATGGAAAATATTACCCAATATGCGTTAAAAGTTCAAATCCACCAATAAAAGGCGTTTGGGACCAGGACGCTATTGAACTTGTTGCAAATGCAATACTTCTTGAAGAAGAATTCGACACTGAAGTGTACGTAGGTTTTGTTGATTATAAAAAAATTGGTGATAGACGACCTGTTGTAATGGACGTTAACCTTAGAAAGTCACTATTTAGTGTAATACGAGAAGTTAAAGAAATAATCGAAAATAAAAAAATTCCAAAAGTCAATAAAAATTCCAAAAAATGTATGAAATGTGAATATGAAAAAATATGTATGGAACAATAATGATAATATCCTATTTACTTAAAAACGAATATTACCATCTAAACGTTCAATATTAAATGCAGCAGTGTCTGCAATTGACATTACAGCTAAAACACCCGCCTGAACAGGATCAGTAATGATCAAATCAGCGTATTTAGTTACGCTACCCGGCATATTAAGTGAAATCACAACCAAATTACTTTCTTCCTTAACTTTTTTAACGGCATTAGTGATTTCACCACCCATGAGTGAACCAGCCAAAACTAAAGCTCCAACACGAGGAAGCCTGGAAATAGCTTCAATAGCTTCAGCTAATGATTTTTCACCAACTAATGGAATGGTATCAATACTTATACGTTCACCACGTATATTATGCCTATCTGCTTCTGTAATTGCACCCATAGCCACTTGAGATACTTGTGCTCCACCACCAACAATAATTATACGTTTACCATAAATATCCAATTGTGAACCGTGTAACTCAACTGATTTAATCTCTTCAATTTTTTTCAAATCTTCAATTAAATCATCAATGTTTTCAACATGTTCAAGTTCAAGATTAATAGAACCCATGTTGTTTTTTTCAACAAAAAGATGAACATAACTGATATTTGCACCATATTCAGTTATAACATCAGTAATATCATCCAATACACCTTTTTTCTCATCAGATTTAATAGTTAATGTATAATCACTCATTTTTTGGCCTTACTTTATCTAATTCAGCATGTGCCCTTTTCCACATGCTTAAATAATTATCATTTTCAGTAACTGGAATAACATCAAGCCCCAACTCTCTATGTTCTTGAATCCATCCTTCATTAAAAACTGGAATTTCAATTTTAATTGGCTCAGAAGTTTTATTAACAATAATAAGATCCCTATAAGGGAAATCCCATTCAACAATGTATCCTCCGAGACTTATTATATGATATGGTCTCATAACAAATTTCATAAATAATTCCCCCTATAATAATCCAAGTATGATAGCTAATATACCAAGTAATGTTGTTCCCAAGATTGTTGGCAATAATTGCTTATTTGTAAATACTGGTGCAAATGCTGAGAAAATACCCATCATAAATACAAAAATTAAAGCAACAGCAATATTAACAAGAATTCCTACTGAAAAAATACTTGGAGGAACACCGATGAACAGTACTGAAAATACAGCACCAAGTACAAACATGAAAAATCCTCTAGTTAAAAAGACAATAGATCTATATTTAGCTGCATATTCCATATATGGTCCTTCAATAACATCAGATTTAGCTTTAATAATTGAAAATGGATATTCATTTAAAATTATCATATAACCTATGAAAAATACAATAGCCGCAATTCCACCAGATACTGTGAATAAAAACGGTCCATGTACCTGCTGGAAAGCAACAATATCCTCTAAGAAAATACTTCTAGCCGCAGTTACTGGAGCAAACAATGCCAAATACAATGGAAAAGATCCATAAGTAATCATTCTTAAAGACCTTTTTGCACTTATATCTTCAATGAAAGACAACGGAGCTTTTAAATGTGATGCTCCTTTTACACGATCAGGGAAAGGCATTCTAACAGACATTACAGATTTTGATAATGCACCCATCAATACATAACATATTTCTTCCACCTTTAAAAATCCAACAATAGCTACTAAACTTGCAAGTGCTGGAATTTTATAAGCTTGAGGGGTTAATGCAATTAACACACATAAAACCACAATGAAACACACTATTGGTAAACTCTTATATAATTTTGGAACAGGAGATGAAACTTCAACATTTTCCTTAAATAAAAATTTAAGTGGAGCCATAATTCCTGGAGAAAATACCAATGGTCCAACCCTTTGTTGAATTCTTGCATGAACATATTTTCTTTCAATACCTGGAAGCAATGTTGAAATTACAAAACAAACAACCACTGTGAGAATTACTGCAACTATTGGATTAGTAATTATATTTGAATACATAATCTATCTCCTAATTACCTCGATTGCTCTATCAGTACATGTAAAGCATGGATCACACTGTACTATACATAATTGACCATCTGTAAGATGATTACCAATGCATGCATATTGCATTGCGCCAATATTTGCCATTGAAGGAGTTCTAATGATACAATGTCTTACTCTACCTGTTTCTAATGCATAAGAATGATATAATGTTCCCCTTGGAACTTCAATATAACTTTCAGAAATACCATCAGTATCAAACATTTCCCAATCATTGTTAACTAATTTACCATCAGGAATATTTGCAACAGCTTGTCTTATAATTTTAATTGATTCAAATGATTCTAAAACCCTCATCAATAAATTAGATTTTACATCACCATCAGGTTGTGTTACTACATTATAATCAAAATCATCATACTCAAACATAGTAGTTCTCAAATCCCTTGCAACACCAGTAGCTCTAAGAGATGGTCCAGTTACAGCTAATTTAATTGCTTGTTTTTGAGGTAATACTCCTACACCCGTAATCCTTGACAATACAATTGGATCTGCGACAAATCTATCTGCAAAATTTGAAAGACCTTCTTCAAGTTTATCCATATCATCTTTAAGTCTTTGTAATTTGTTAGAATCTAATTCACATCTAGGTCTTACTCCTCCTAAAACAGAACATCCATATTGGACCCTGTTTCCTCCAATCATTCCAAGCAATTCCATAACAATTTCCCTTAAATAGAACACTCTCATTGAAAATGTTTCATGAGCCAGTACTTCACAACCATGAGCTAAATACAAAAAGTGAGAATGCAATCTTTCAAGTTCGCCCATAATCACACGAATATAAGTAGCTCTCTTTGGAATTTCAATACCTAAACCAATTTCAGCAGTTCTGCATGAATTCCATACATGTGAATTAGAACAAATTCCACAAATTTTTTCAGTGAGTGCATTTGCCTTTTGAACAGGAAGACCTTCCATGATTCTTTCTATTCCCCTATGATTAACACCAATAGTAATTTCAGCTTCTTGAATTATCTCATCTTCAACAAAAAACCTTACTCTATATGGTTCCAATGCAGCAGGGTGAACTGTACCCATTGGAATTTCTGTTTCAATAATATTATTTGTTGGTACTTTTTCATCCATATAACTCCCTCTCTAATCCGCATCTAATAATGTAGGTAAAAGTGATACAACTCCAGCTAAGACATCTTGTGGTCTTACAGCACAACCAGGAATTTTTGCATCAACAGGTATAATCTTATCAACAGGTCCTTCAATTTCCTCTGACGGAATATCTCCAAAACAATTTTTATAAACACCACCCATCAAAGCACAACTTCCAGCAGCTACAACTAATTTAGGATCAGGAATAGCATCATAAATTGCTTCTAATGGTTTCCTATTTAAATGTGTAACTGGTCCAGTTACAACTAAAACATCAGCTTCACGAGGATTCCAAGTTAAAAATACATTATATTGTTCAGCATCAAACCTTGGTGATAATACTGTATTAACTATTTCAATATCGCATCCATTACATCCACCAGTATAAACTAACATGATATGTATTGCTCTTGCTCTTGAAAAAGATTTAATTCCCATCTAATCACCATCCTCTTTATTTTTTAACACTGTTTTGTCTGACAAATACTGTGCAATAAATTTAAGCTTATCATCGGATATTTTAAATGGTTGTTCAAGGAATTCTGAAACATTTACTTCTTGATCACCTACACAAGATGGATGAATAGTTCCTTTTTGCCCATAAAGTGAAAATATTGGACAGAAATCATGACAATAATAACATACAACACATCTTTCAAGGTTAATTTCAGGCACTTGATCTTTAATCCAACCTTCAGTTAATTTAACAGGATGAGCTAATGGTTTCATTTCAATTGCATTAGTTGGACATACATTAGCACAACCAGAACATCCAATACATGCACTTTCATCAACTCTATCATCCACTTCCACGGAAAGAGTTGCTATTTGTTTTTTCATGTCCATATCAGTAACTCTATCAGCTGCAAAAAAGATTCTTTTAAAGTTAGTAAATGCTCCTTCTAAAGCTATTCTAATTAAATTTCTCATTTAAATACCCTCATTGAATCTTTAAAATTTCTTTCAAATAAAAATGCCCTTGCAGGACATGCATTCTTACATGCACCACAATATATACAATTTTCTTCATTAACAATGAAATTACCATCAATTTTTTCAATTGCATCATATGAACAAGTTTTATAACATAATCCACAATGCATACATAATTTTTGTTCAATGAAATTGAATCCATCTTTAATTTCATTCTTATAAATTGTAGATTTAGGAATTGCATCAACAGGACAATGTACTGCACAATTTTCACATAATATACATTTATCTAAATCAACAGAGATACTTCCTCTGTTAAGTGTAATTGCTTCCTCCTGACAAACCTCAACACAGATTCCACAAGATATACAATCTTGTGAAACTTTTCCATCCCATGAATAAGTCATGAATTGGCGAGCATTATCATTACAAACTTGGAAACATTTTCCACAAGATACACAGAATCCTGACAATGTAGGTAATTCCTCTTCATTAGATTCATCATAAATGAACATTTCATCATCTTCAACTAATGTATGAATTGGACAATGATTAATAATTGTTTCATGATTTGAATTTTCTACATCTACTGTTGGATCATATCTTAATTTATTATTGTCCACACGTCTAATTGATTCATTTTCACATAAATCAGCGCATAATCCACAATTTAAACATGAAATAATCGAACCATTAGGTTTTTGATTCAATTTATTGACAACAATTTCAGAATCCTCAATAGAAATTGCATTATGAGGACAAGATTTCATACAGTTAAGACAAAGTGTACAAGATGTTTTATTAACAATTTGATGTTTATTCATTGAATCATTAGGACAAACATCCTCACATAATCCACATCCACTGCAAATTCCCTCATCCCTGTCAATTTTAACATGAATAGCCCCAGTAGGACAATATTCTTGACACCTTCCACATAAAACACAATTATCCACATCAGTTCCAAAGTAACCTCTTGTGACTACCTTAGTTTTACTTTCTTTTTTGTGTGGAACATTATTTAATGGAGGATTGAGAATTTTTAATGATCTAATTAAATTTAATTGTTTATCCTTTTCAAGTTCATATCCATCGACACGGTTTGAACAAACTTCCTGACAAACACCACAACGAGAACAGATACCATATACAACTCCATCTTCAATAGTGATATTGTCTATAGGACAATTGTACATGCACATTCCACATCCATTACATTTTGCCCTGTCTACAACATAACCACCGTAACTATTCTGGAATATTGCATCATTTGGACAGTTTTCATAACATATTCCGCAAGTAAGACAACTAAATGCCTTTCCATTGATAAATCTAATAGATTTTGTAGGACATTGATTAATACAATCCCTATTTCCTTCACATTTATTAGTTGTTAAAAACATTATAAAAACTCCTTATTTACTCCTTGCAAATAGTAGTTTGCCTACAAAAATTCCTATTAAAGCAGATACAAAAGCTGTTGAAATTGGTAAATCTGTATAAAATGGATAATTTCCAGATTGCCATGCTACAATGATTCCTGCAATAATTATTATTACAAATGATGCTAAAGTAAACTCAGAATCACAACGATTAAGCTTGATTTGAGATCCGATAATTACACCAAATATTATCCCAAATATTATTGGTCCTAAACTTAACATCATTCACTCTCCTCATTAATTTTTTTAAATCCAACAAATGCAATAACAATTGCAGATAAACCTACAAATACTTTCAATCCAACAAATATATTGAGATATGGAATGATTCCAGCATTAGTAACATCAGGATAATGGAACACATTTTGAATTGTAGAAGGTACAATATTTAATAAATCTGTACCTACGTTGTATAAGAAAAATCCTCCTACAAATAATCCTATTAATCCAAAAATGATAAATCCTAATGCACCAATAGACTCAAAAACTTCAATATATGCATGTGAAAATTCTAATGGAGAATTACCTAACCCATATACAAGAATTGATAATATGACTCCACTTGCAATCATTGCACCTCCTTGAAAACCACCACCTGGAGTTATATGTCCTCCAAGAATAGTCATTATACCTAAACAGATTAATATCAATGAAATAGGTAATGAGATTAATTTTAAAATCATGCTACCTTGACTCATTCTTTATCCCCCAATAATCCTCTACCAAATACAAGTAAAACTACTAAAGCAGCAGTCAACAATATAATTGACTCACCTAATGTATCATAAGCTCTGAAGTCAAAGATAACAACAGTCACCATGTTTGGAGCTATTTGAGTTCCTAAAACATTATAAATATTACTTACACCAGCATTAATCATGCTACTTAAATGAAATACAGCATCCAATAAAGTAACAGAAAATATTGCTGTCATTACTGCTACGATTAAATTACGGACTGATGTGTGATTAGACAAGATTACCACCCCAATACATAACTACACATATGATTGCAAGAGTCAATATTGAATAAAATAGCATTTTATCTAGAGAATCCTCTTGTTCAATTTTAAACTTTGGAATAAGTGGAATATTTACAATTAAAATAATTGCTGTAATTAAAGCCAATAATCCTGCAAGTAAAATGCTTATATGTCTTAATAGTAAAGTTGCTAGAATTAATGAGACAATTAAAAATATTTCTGCTGAAATACTACCTGAAACATCCACATTAGTTACAGGACCTGGTGAAAACAATTTTCTGAATTGTTTTACAACATCAAATATTTTATCATATAAGTTCATAATATTCCCCCTACAAAGTTAGAAATTCCGTGTACAATAATATCTGGGAATAAACCTAAGAACACAATTAATATCAATAATATTCCCATTGCAAATACCATAGCACGAGGAACCTCTTTATTTCCAACATCTAATTCAACTGGTTTTGGTTTTAAAAACATTGCATAAAATGTTTTTACAAATATCATGAATGTAGCAATACTTACCATAATAGCCAAAATTGATAATTCTGGGAATCCGCAACTCAAAGAAGCTTGAACAAGCATTAATTTAGACTGGAAACCACTTAATGGTGGAACACCAGCCATAGCTAAACCACCAATTAAAAGCATAATACTTACTTTTGGATGATATGCTAAAAGACCTCCAAGTTTACGTGTATCCACTTCATCTGTTGCTTCTACTATTGCACCAAACCCAATAAATAATAATGCAGTGATTATAATTTCATTTAACGCTTGGAAAAGCCCAGCAGTAATTGCAAAGTTAGTTCCAAGACCAATACCTAAACCAATGAAACCTAATTCTCCAACAGCTAAAAATCCAATCATTCTTCTGAAGTCTGTCTGGGTCAATGCAAGTGAAACACCTAATACCATAGCTAAGATAGAGAAGAATACTATAAGAACTTCAAATATTGGCAATACTGAATAAATTCTAAACATTATTAATACAATTGAAATCATTGATGCAACTGTAAATGATTGAAGTAACGCTGCTCCATGAGGTTCTGCTTTTGAATAAATTCCAGATTTTATAGTATGGAATGGTGGTAAACCAGATGCGTATAACCAGCCAAAGAATATTAATCCGAGTGATAATAAAAATACTGGAGATTTTATATTAACTAATCCACTATGGACTGCAGTAACAATATCAGTTATATTTACACTACCAGTTAATGCAAGTAAAAATCCAATTCCTAAAAGCATTATTGGACTTCCAATTGATCCTAAAATCATGTACTTCAAAGCCATTTCATAACTGTAATCAATTGATGAAGCTGCTACTATACCTACTTGTGCAAGTGCTAAAATTTCGAAGAATACAAACATGTGAAATATATCATCTGTTAAAAATATTGCAGTAACAGCTGCAGTACCCAAGAACAACAAGAATAAATAAGGTCCGGAAACTTTCTTATATTTAGTTAAATATATAAATACAACTAAAAATGTTAAGATACCTATCATTGCAATAAATACTTGTTGTAAGAATGAAAATGAATATGTAATCGCAGGATGATACATAACATTTGTCACATTATCCAATATTGGTTCATATCCTCCAAAGTAATGGAGACCATAATTTGATAATAATGGAATCAACGGAAGACAAATTGCAACAACAAATGCAAAAATCTTAATAACCTTATTGAATTTTGAAAAAGCACTAATGATTAATGCAGCCATTAATGGAATAATAACCATAAGAGGAATTAGTTCATTCATCGTATTCCTCCTGCTTTGATGTATCTGCTAACATTACACTAGTACTTAACGTACCATATCTTTTGTAAAGAACCATTGCTAAAGATAACATGACCGCCAATGTACTTGCACCAATTACAATACTGGTAAGTACTAAACCGAAAGACAATGGATATGCTGCATTTGAAGCAAACCATGAAGTGTCCATACCTGGCATTAAAATAGGTACAACACCACCTGCCTTATATCCAATAGCAACAATGAACAAATTAGCCCCCTCTTCAATGAAGCTAATACCAATTATTTTTTTTATGATATTATCAATAAAAATTGCAGAATAAAGGCCTACAATAATCAATGCAACAGAAGTCAATAATATCACAAGTTGAGTTTGTGCCATTAGTTATCCACCCTCTGAGTTTTTTTAACAGCTAAAGCAATAAATACTGGTACAATTGCAGCACCTACAATAGCTTGAGTTAAAGCAACATCCGGTGCTAATAATATTTGGAAAAGAACTGCAAGAGCTCCACCTGAAAATCCAGTTAAAATTGCTGCTTTCAATAAGTCTTTTTGGATAATAGCAAGAATGGCACTTAAAACTGTTATTAAACATAATATAAATTCTATCATCCTACTCATCCTCTTCAATTTCTAATGTAGTCACTGAAAACCTTTCATCTACTTTAAGTTTTTCTGAGTCCTCAAATTCTAAAGCTTGCATTTTTTCTTTAGGATGTAAAAATGGATGGTTTTCATCTACATTTTCTTCCATAATTTGTAAATCTAAATTATTTTCTCTATCTTCTTTTTTCCAATAAGCATTACCTACTACGTGTGCTATAAATGGCATTAGAATAAAATAAATTCCAGCAAGTAAATATTGACCTATTGCAATCATTGCAATAACACATGCAATATCAAAAACACCTACAATATGAATTCTTGCATAAACAACATTCTTTGTATCTTTATCCAAACTAATAAGGCCTATTGCAGAAATGATAGTTAAAATAGCTGATATGATAAGAAGAACTGACTGAACATACTCTATCATTCATCATCACCCCCCAAAACTACAGAAAATACAACAGTACCTACAAAACCAAAGAATATTAAAGCTAATGATATATCTCTAAAGAATTCAAGATTATATAACCCACCAAAAATCAATAATGCAACTGCAAATGCATTTACCACAATTGAGCTTCCTAAAAGCCCCATAGATGTGGATTTATAGGCACTTGCTCTTAATGCAGCTAACATCATTATCATTAATGCAATAACCACAATATATTTTGAAATAAATAATATATCCATACTATCTCACTCGATTATTTTATAATAAAATGTTAAAACCGAATTTATTCCAACATTTTCTTTATATATGGTTCAAAAGGAATAACATCCTCTTTTTTTCTTGGAGAAATAGTAGCTACTTTGATAATGTTATTTTCACTGTCTAAATCAACAGCCAAAGTACCAGGAGTTAAAGAAATACTATTCGCTAATATTGTCTGTGAAACAGGTCTCTCTAAAACTGTTTCAATATCAAAAACAACAGGATCAATATTTCTTCTCATAATTCCATCAAATGCAACATTAAATGTTGATTTAATGATTTCATAAATAAGGTCTAAGAAATAAATAATTCCATAACCAATTCTAGTTAAAAACATTAAATAAGCTCCATTTCATTAATAATTAAAAAAAGTCAAAAATTGACTATTAATAATACAATATTAATTATCATGATTATTTATTATAAATGTTGTGTATTGTTATTTGAAATGTTATAGAAAATAAATAACACATGTAATAATTTTTTAAAAAAAATAAAAAAGCAACCAAATCATATTAAAAATAAAAAAAGAGCAATAATATTAAGTTAAATTAAATTTAAGGACGAATATCAAAAAATAAAAACACCATCATATCATGGTAAATAAAAGATTAATACTGAATATACATTTCAAATATTTTAAATAATTCTGATGCATGAAACATAATAGATAAAATTACTAAAATAAAAATCATGATTAATCCAAAACTTTTATAAACCTTTTTTGAGGATAAAGGAGCAAATAATTTAATCCCAGATGAAGTAAATGAATCTAGAACAATATGTGATAATAATCCCAAAAATAAACTTACAACAATTTCTATATAAGTGAAATCCCCTGCCTTAACTATAAACAAACAAATAAAAAATATTGGTAAAAAAATCATCAATAGCTTCTTATTTAAAAATAAAAAGCCTAATAAAACAATTAATACAGCCAAAATCATATAATGCTCATTTACTATTGTGAATGTTGTTATTAACTGCAATCCCCAAATCAATATTAAGCTAACTGCAGCAGCCAATATTAATATCCCAAAAAGTGAATGAGTGAAACTACGATGCTCAGAGAAATAAAAGGTTACACCTAAAAATATTACAATTAAACCAATATAATAAGGCAATTTAAGTATATAAAGTGATATGAACATTATTAATCCCAAGATAATCATCTTATATACATTATCCTTTTTGAATTTATGATCAAAATCTGGAATATTTGCACCAATTATTGTTAAAGCAATTAACAGAGGACTGTGAAAAAACATGCACGCAAGTAACAATGCAAATATAGAATGCTCTTTATAAGACGACAACTTAAATCACCTTATAATTATTATTTAAATATAATTAAAAGTAATTAATCCAAGAGCATTTGAAAAGTAACATCAAATTCCAAAATAAGATAAAAAGCTTTTCATTTGACTAAAAGATTGTTTAACAGTTCCTTTACCAACATTACCAAATGGAGATAAAACTTCACATGTAATTGATGGAATCCCCTTTAAATTACAAACATCTTCAACAGCACCCTTATACATAGCACCTGCAAAATCAAAAGAAATCATTTCAGAACCCACATCTCGTGAAATATAATTCGCAATTAAAAAACTTTCAGAAGTTGGAGCCTTTGATGAAAAAACAGACTCACGCCCAGGATTAGAATTAAAAGAAGTTGAATGAAAATCACCAACAGCAGAAATATTTAACTTTTCAATAGCCTGCACAATCAGATTACTCACTGAATTTTTAGTATGAGCTGCCCTATTTAAATCAATTGAATTGAAATTTCTCTCATTATTCATAGAAGATTTTGGAGATGCAAATGGAATTAAAAAAACAGTACAATTCAATTCTCTGTTAGCCAAATAATTTATCAAATACATATTAGCTATTTGAGGAGGCAATTCATTTCCATGAATTCCAGATAAAATCATTATTTTCTTTCTACCATCCCCCACTTTGAAAATCGGTGTGCCATAAACAGATTCTTCTAAAATAAATAGATTAATAGGGGTTAATTCCAAATGCTTTAAAATATTTTTATTTCTTGAAATGTAACCTCCAGAAAAATCTGAAATATAACTCATTTCTAAATTTCCAAATAAATCCAGCTTTTTAAAATGCATAATTAATTATACATAATAACCCCTATTTAAAAATAGGGATTAATTTGAAGAAATATATTAAAAGACTAATTAAACTTGTTAACTATGAAAGAGAAGCTGAAATAGAGTTAATGACTCATGAAATCAGCACAATGTCTGCTAAAAAACGAGAAAAATTAGGTAGAACCATAAATAAAGTTAAAGGAAAATTTATCAGTGCAGAATTAGGGTTAAAAATTGTTCAATTCGGGAGATCTGAAAAAATCGAAACAGAAATCTCTGTAGGTGACATGGTTTTAATCAGTACTGATAATCCCCTTAGAAGCGATTTAACAGGAACAGTTACCGAAAAAGGAACCCGATTTATTAAAGTTGCATTCAATAAAAGAATCCCAAAATGGGCTATGAAAAAGAAAGTCCGCATTGATTTATATGCAAATGATGTGACTTTCAAAAGAATGGAAGATAATTTACGGCATTTAAGTTTAAGAGGGAAAAATGCACTAGAATATATTTTAACTGATAGAAACCCTAAGAAAAATAAAAAAACACCATATATTGATTATATTGATGATTTTCTTAATAATTCACAAAAAAGAGCTATTGAAAATGCACTCTCATGTGAAAACTTCTTTTTGATACATGGTCCCTTTGGAACTGGAAAAACAAGAACACTAGTTGAATTAATCGCCCAAGAAACCAGACAAAAACACAAAGTATTAGCTACAGCTGAAAGTAATGCTGCAGTAGACAACATACTAGAAAGATTAATGGAAAATAAAAAATTAAATCTGACGAGACTCGGCCATCCTCAAAGAGTATCCAAACATAATATCACACAGACCTTAGCATATAAAGTTGAAAAACATGAACTAAATAAAAAAATTAAAAAAGTTCACCAAAAAATCGAGAAAATAATAGAAAAAAGAAATACTCACACAAAACCAACACCACAATTTCGCAGAGGATATAGTGACCATGACATATTACATAATGCTTCAAAAGGAAAAAGTGGGCGAGGAATTACTCCTGAAAAAATGAAATCCATGGCACAGTGGATTGAATACAATCAAGAAATTAATGAATTGCAAGAGAATATAAAAGGAATAGAAAATAAAATGATTCGAGATATTATTGAATGCAGTGATGTTATTCTCACAACAAACTCATCAGCTGCTCTTGATTCAATAGTTAAAATCAAATTCGATGTTGCGATTATTGATGAAGCATCACAAGCAACAATTCCAAGCATATTAATTCCAATAGCAAAAGCCCGTAGATTCATACTTGCTGGAGATCACAAGCAACTCCCTCCAACAATCATAAGTCCAAAATCCAAAGATTTAGAAAAAACATTATTTGAAGAGTTGATTAAACTTTATCCTCATAAATCTCAGTTATTAAATATCCAATATCGAATGAACAAGTTACTTATGGAATTCCCAAATAGAGAATTTTACAATAATGGATTGAAAAGTGATTCAAGCGTTAATGAGATAAAAGTTGACGATTTACTTGGTTCAAATAACCATGAAGAAGCATTACTTTTTATTAATACATCAAACGTATATAAAAATGAAGAAAAACATTTGAAAGATTCAAAATCACTTATAAATCAATTAGAATCGGAAATTGTAGTTAATATTGCTAAAAAATATCTAAACGCTGGAATCCATGAAGAAGATATTGGAATAATAAGTCCATATGCTGATCAAGTAAAATTAATACAAAATAAAACCCCAGTTGAAGTAAAGACAGTTGACGGATTTCAAGGAAGAGAAAAAGAAATTATCATCATATCAACTGTTAGAAGTAATGATATGGGCAACATAGGATTTTTAAAAGACTTAAGAAGGTTAAATGTTGCTATAACAAGAGCTAAACGAAAACTGATAATCGTTGGAAATAAAGAAACATTAAAAAATAATCCAACATACACAAGACTTATCGAATTTGTTGAAAGTGAAAACTTACTAATTGATGCCTAAAAAAATAAGTTTTTTAAATTATAAATACTATTAAAAATATAATTATTAAATGAATACTTATTCTCATTATAAATTATAACGGTGATTAAATATGACTGAAAAAGTTGTCTTAGCATTCAGTGGAGGATTAGACACCTCCGTTTGTGTTAAATTATTAGAAGAAAAATATGATGTAGAAGTTATTACTGCATGTGTAGATGTTGGACAAGGCGAAGAAGAAATGGAAAGAGCAAAAATCATGGCTTCTAAAATTGGTGGATTAAAACATTATAATATTGATGCAAAAGAAGAATTTGCTAATAAATATATCGCACGTGCAATTAAAGCAAATGCAGAATATGAAGGATATCCATTAAGTACTGCACTTGCAAGACCACTTATTGCTCAAAAAATTATCGATATAGCTGAAAA
Organism: Methanobrevibacter sp.; assembly: GCF_051877095.1. Taxonomy (GTDB): domain Archaea; phylum Methanobacteriota; class Methanobacteria; order Methanobacteriales; family Methanobacteriaceae; genus Methanocatella. Next base: position 95,567 of record NZ_JBJEIO010000005.1, read on the forward strand.
AGAAGGAGCAACTGCAATTGCACATGGATGTACTGGAAAAGGAAATGATCAATTCAGATTTGAAGCAGTAATCCTTGCAATGTCTGATTTAGATATTATTGCTCCTATCAGAGAATTAAACTTAACCAGAACTGAAGAACAAGAATATGCTGCATCTAAAGGAATTGAATTAAGTTCCGATAAACTTTACAGTATTGATGAAAACATTTGGGGAAGATCTATTGAAGGAGACCTCTTAGAAGATCCTGCAAACGAACCGCCTGAAGAAATTTACGAATGGACTAAATCTTGGGAAGATTCAAATGATGAACCTGAAAAAGTGACCATTGAATTCGAAGAAGGTGTTCCCGTAGCAATTAACGGTGAAATGATGCCTTTAATCGACCTTATTAACAAAGCAAATGAAATTGCTGGAAACAATGGTATTGGAAGAGTAGATACTATTGAAAACAGAATGATTGGTCTTAAAAGTAGGGAAAACTATGAAGTTCCTGGAGCAAAATTGTTAATCGCAGCTCACCAAGCTTTAGAAGAATTAGTTTTAACTACTGATGAGTTAAGATTTGCTGAATATATGTCAACACTTTATGCTGATTTAGTCTACAGAGCTCTCTGGCAAGAACCATTAAGAGAAGACTTAGATCAAGCATTTGATAAAATGCAAGAAAGAGTAAGTGGAGAAGTCGTAATGAAACTCTTCAAAGGTTCTATCCAACCTTTAGTAAGAAAATCTCCATTCAGCTTACACAGTATTGAACAAATTACTTTTGAAGACAAAGAAACTGACCAAAGAGAAGTTGAAGGTATGATTAAATACCACGGTCTTCAAGCTGCAAATTATCAAAAATTAAAAAGATAGCTTTAATGCTATCTTACCTTATTTTTTTATAGTTACTAAAACACTCATTTTTTAAAATCTTAGATTATGTCTAAAATTAACCAATTACAAAAAATTATTGATTCCTCCAACAATATTGTATTTTTCGAAGGAGCTGGAGTATCAACAGAAAGTGGAATTCCTGATTTTAGATCTCAAAATGGAATTTTTAAAAGTTTAAAAAAATATGGAGACACTCCAGAAAATCTTGTTTCATATAATTACTATTTAGACCACACAGAAGAGTTTTTCAACTATTATAAAAAGAATCTTATTTTTGAAGATGCTGAACCCAATCCTGCACACATTGCATTAAGCAAACTAGAAAAAATTGGGAAATTAAAAGATATAATAACACAAAATATTGATGGACTTCATCAAAAAGCTGGAAGCAAAAACGTTTTAGAACTCCATGGAAATATTCATAGAAATTATTGTCAAATTTGTGGAAAGGAATATGGATTAAACCATGTTTTAAAAAGTAATGGAATTCCTAAATGTGAGTGTGGAGGCATTGTAAAACCTGATGTTATTTTATATGGAGAACCACTAAATAATGCAGTTTTAAATTTTTCAATTGATTATATATCACAAGCAGACACCTTAATCATTGGAGGAACTTCACTTGTTGTATATCCTGCTGCAGGACTTATAAATTATTTTAACGGGAAAAATCTTGTTTTAATTAATAAAAGTGAAACTCCATACGACAATCATTCATCACTTGTCATTAACGATGCTATTGGAAATGTTTTCTCTCAAATCAAAATCTAAAGCTTCTGGAATCAATGTTATTCCATCTAATTGATTATCACATCCATAGACAAGAATTTCAACACCAGCATTATATGCCTCATTTAATGTTTTGGAAAATATTTGATCATTTTCCCAGTTCGGTCTAAAGAATTTACCCGCAGGATGTTGTACTAAAAAAAATACTACACTGCGTTTTCCTTCTTTTTTAAGTTTTATTAATTCATTTAAGTGTTTTGAACCTCTTTCAGTTGGCGCATCAGGAAATCTAGCTTCACCATCCACAACTAATGTTACTCCTTTCACTTCAACATAACATTCTTCAGTTCCATCTGAAAGATATATATCTATTCTTGAATTATCAACTGTTTTTTCTCTTTGATGAATAGAATAATCAGAAAGTTCTTTTATTTTACCATCAAGAATAGCATTATACACAATACTGTTTGCTTGTTGAGAGTAAATTGATACTAATACATTTTTATTTTCTACGAAGTGGAGTGAAAATTTAGTTTTTCTTTTCGGATTATCAGATGGTTTAAGCCAAACTACAACACCATCAATTAAGAGCTCTCTACATCTCCCAGTATTCGGTACATGAGCGATTTCTAAATTACCATCCACTTCCACTTCTGCTATGAATCTATTTGGACGATTCTTAAAAATTCCTTTAACATAATCCATCTTTAATCACATTACCAATAAAAGATACTAAATCAGTAGCTGAAAATCCATTTCCCTTTTCTTCAAATGCCCTATCCCCTGCTAGACCATTAATAAAGACAGCTAGTGTTGCACTATCAAAAGCATTTAAATTTTGAGCGAATAAACTACCTGCAATACCTGAAAGTGCATCACCAGTTCCACCTACAGTCATTCCAGGATTACCACTTTTATTAATCTTGAATCTATTTCCAGATAAAATTAAATCATATTGCCCTTTAACAATAACAGATCCTTTAATTTGGCGAGAAAATTGCTGAAATTCAGTGATATTTTCATCGACTTTCTTAAAATCATATGTATCAATATCCAATTTCAAATCGTTATTAACATTAAAAAAAGATTTAAACTCAAAAATATGTGGAGTTAATATGATATCCTCACGATTTTCAATTAAAGACAAATCAACCTGTTTTAAAGCATCAGCATCTAAAACTAATGGTTTTTTAATTTTTATAGCAAGTAAATTGAATAACTTTGAAGTATCCTCAGATATTCCTGATCCTGGTCCTAACAGTACTGCATCAACATTTTTGGATAATTCAATTATGTCTTCAGCATTATCCAAAGATAATTCATCCCCTTCAAGAGATTTAACAATTAAATCTGGAGATGTTACTTTAATAGCTTCACTAGCTTTTTCAGGTGCAGCAACATAAACTAAATCAGCACCTGCCCCAATTGCAGCCATTCCAGCAATTGCAGGAGCACCAGAATAATCAGAAGAACCCCCTACAATGAGTAAACGACCATTATTTCCCTTATGAGAATTATCATCTCTATTATTCAATCTTAAAAAGTCACCATAATTGACAAAATATTCTGCTTCAAATGGAATGCCAATATCTGCTGTTACAAGACCTCCAACAACCTCTTCATCAGCATTTCTTACACCCGTCTTAATTTTATGAAAACTAATCGTATAATCTGGAATAACTACCAAATCATCCACTTCACCAGTTAAAGGATCCAATCCTGAAGGAACATCAACACTTATCTTAACACCACTAGATTCATTAATTACTTCAATAGCTCTTTTAATATTGGTTTGTAATTTTCCTTTAATTCCAGTCCCTAAAATACAATCAAGAATTATAAAATCATTATTCACATTTTTAGCAACTTCACAATTATTAATATCATCCAAAGTTTCTAAATTAAATATATTTAAGCGAGACAAACGTGGTTTCATATTTTTTAATATTTCAAGATTAATATTAGCATCTTTAGAATGAATGTTATCCTTTAACATATAAATATCAACATCATATCCTCGGTTTAACAAGTATCTTGTTGCAACAAAACCATCTCCACCATTTCCACCAGAACCTGTAAAAATAACAACTTTAACTGGTTTAGAAAATGTATAAACTGCAATTTTACCTACTTCCTCTGCTAAAGATTTACCTGCAGACTCCATCAAACATAATCTTGATAAACCTAAATATTCACAATTATACTCAGTAACCATCATATCAATTGGATCCAAAAAATCACCTTTAAATTAAAATATAACTATTTAACATAAATATAATTATCTTAAATATTTTATGGGAACAAATTTATGAGAAAAATAACAATTAGAATTTTGACAAAATTACCCACAAGATATGTGACAACAGGGTTTATATTAATTATTGGATTATTTATTTACGGAATTATTGGTTCCTATTTTATAATGGACCTAAATCTTATTGATTCCATTTATTATTCAATTATCACAATGGCAACAGTAGGTTATGGAGATTATACTCCTCATACTGGAATTCAAAAGATTTTTGCAACAACATTAGCTCTTTCAGGTGTTGCATTACTTGCTTATGTATTTAATATCATGTTAACAAGTTTCCAAGAAAAAATGAGCGCATATTCAAAAGGAGCTAGGAAAATGAAAAAAATAAGTGACTTAGATGATTATTATATTATCTGTGGATTTGGCAGAGTTGGACAAGTAGTATATGACGAATTAATGAAAAGAAATCAAAATATAATTATAATTGACAAAGATGAAGAAGTTTTCAATAACATTGAAGAAAAAGATTCCGTAGTCATCATCCAAAGAGATGCAATTGAAGATAATTTAATCGCAAAATTAGCCGGAGAAAAATGTAATAGTGTAATTGTAAGTACCGGAGATGATGTAAACAATTTATTTATTGTATTAACAATACGTGAAAGCAATTCAGATGCTTGGATAATTACAAGAGCAAGTAAAATAGAAAATATTAACCGTCTTAAGAAAGCAGGAGCAAATAAAGTTGTATGCCCTGAAATAATTGGTGGACAAGATATGTTTTTCGAATCTACAAAACCTCATCTTTTAAGAATAACAGTGAATCATACTCCTCATGAATTATATGATGAATTTAAAATTATTAACAAATATGGATGTAGTTTAGAAAATATTGATTACCACATCCCCGGCGTTGAAACACCACTTACACGTGATATAGGAGTAACAAAACTTACCGATGGTAAACGCTATCAAAACTATTTAGAAACACATGATGACCAAAAAGAAGCATTACATAATTTATATAAAGCTACAAGTAATATTCATTCACATTTAATTTTAGGACCTGATAAAAAAACTTTTGAAAAATTAATTGATGATTTAAAAGAAATAGAAGACATAATTGGAATAAATCTAACAAATGAAGAAATAGCTAAAATAACTGGAAAAAAAGATTTAGATTAAAATAAGTAAATTCAAATAAAAAAAAAGAAAAGAGAATTAAATTCTCTAGAATAACTCTTGTAAGTTCATGATGTAAGCACCTAATTTACCATCAAAGTTACCTGCACTGATTTCAAGTACATCATCAACTGAACAAGCTGCTTCAATACCTGCTTTCATAGCTGCTTTAACGGATTCTTCATCTACACCATCAATAACAATTTCAAATACACCATCAGCATCATCTCTGATATCAGAGTCTACTTCACCTTTTAAAGTTACACACATTTTTTCATTAGTAGATGCGTTTAAGAATTTTGCGTATTTGTTAGATCCTACTTTAGAACCAGATGCAACCATACCACCAGGGAAAGGAGTAATTACGCCTTCAACATTAGATATAGCTTCAACAGCAGCTTGTGCTGCTTTTACACCAGTCATTTGGTCTTTTGCTAAAATAAAGAAGTTTCCACCAGCTACACCCTCTTTGTATCCGAATTCAGATTCTACTAAGAAATCACCAGACATGATTGGGATGGAATGAATTTTTCTTCCATCAATCTCACATTCTTTTTCAAATCCGTCACCGAAGAATTTTAATTTGTTACCAGTTTTTAAAGTAGTCTCTGATTCAAGACAGTTGAATGCTGCTGCAGTAGGAGCAGTTAAAATACACATTCCAATTCTTTCCATTAATTCGTGATCAAGTGCTTTTTTACCACCTTGACAGATCATGATGACATAACCTGGTCTTCCATCAGGAGTGTTTTCTGCTGGTACAAAGCAATCAATACCTGCTTCTGCAGGACATCCGATAACAGAAGTTCCGTAACCAGTTGCTTCAGTTGCTGCGATTTTTGCTAATTCTTCAGTTGCTGCAGTAACTAAAATTCTAGTTACTTTAATTCCAAAACCTTCTGCATAAGTATCTTTAATTTCTACACCATTAATTTCCATGATTTCACCAAAATTATATACAAAAAATAAATTTTTTGCTATAATAGAAAATATGTGTATAAATTAAAATAAAGTTTTCTATTTAATCATCCATTTCATTTTCAAATGTATCTTCAATTTCCTCATTTGATGAACCAAATGAAACTTTATCCAAAATTGAAGAACCATAATGAGGTAAAATGATCATTCCTAAAATTGTAGCCATCCAAAATGAAATTAATCTTTCTATAACAGTTGCAGCTGCACTTACTGAAGCAGAAACTCCCGCAACAGAATAAAATACAACCATAATTCCATCAACAGCACCAAGACCACCTGGAAGAAGTGGTATCATACCAACTAATGAAGCAATAATAAATACTTCACCAATAACAATTGGACTAATATTTGCTCCAAAAGCTAAAAATACTATATAAACTCTTAGGATTTCGAAAATCCAAATAATAAATGATAATGGCAATGCATAATATGTAACTTTTTTACTAGAAATTACAATTTTCATAGTATTCTGGAAATCTTCTATAACAGAATGGATTTTATTTTCAAATTCCTCAGAATTTTTCTTATAAAATCTTCTAACTAATCTAATTATCCACCCATCAACACGTTTTCCAAATTTAGGATTAATAGACATATAAATAAGCATAATTAAAATAAAAATAATAGCTATTACGGCTAGAATCATTACAACAAGCAACCATAAATCAAAGTTGAAGTAAAACATCATACCAATAATTGTTATTACTGCCAACAATACAAATGGAAAAGTATCTAAAGCTCTATCAGCTACAACAGTAGCAAAAGTCTCTCGCATTGGATAATCTTCTTCTTTTGCTAAAATATATGCTCTAACAGGTTCTCCCCCTCCACGTCCAGAAGGTGTTATGTTATTTACTGCAAGACCCACTAAAACCATTGGAATTAATTTTTTAAGACTAGTATTAATATCAGCTAAATTATTAAGTATTTGCCAACGTAAAGCATATAAAACATAGATAACTACTTGTACACCGATAGCTAACGCTATCAATTCTAATTTGGCAACTTTAAGAGCAACAATAACTTCATCCACTCCCACTATCCATAACATGACAAATAGTATAAGAATACTTATTCCAAGAAAAAATGCTGATTTTTTATCCATAATTACTATAACTTATATTTTCTAATACTTATAAATTTATATAGAAATTTATTCAAAATAATACATTAATGAGATATATAACAAAGACTGACTTATTAGTTATTGGCCTAAATTCAGGATATTTATTAATTGGTATCGGAATAATGTGTTTGATTCCATTAATATTTGATTTAATATATTTTGAATTTGATTTAATTAGTTTTCTTCTACCTGGAGCAATATCAATAGGTTTTGGTGTTCTTTTAATGAAATATCTCAAAAAATATTCAAAAAAGAATGTTCGCCTTAAACATGGTATGATTATTTCATCTATCGGTTGGTTATGGGCTGCTCTTATAGGAGGACTAGTTTTTATGCTTGCAACAAATATGCCTCCATTAGATGCGATTTTTGAAAGCATGTCTGCCCTAACTGGTACAGGAATAACAATATATAGTGACTTAGAAATATTACCTCACAGTATACTGTTTTTTAGATCTTTTGAACAATGGATTGGAGGTTTAGGAGTTGTAGTTATGGTCATTAGCATTCTGACAAAACCTGGTGCTGTAACCTCAACTTTATACCATTCAGAAGCACGTGAAGAACGTATAAAACCAAGTACAAAAACAACTCTTGAAAAAACAATAAAAATATATGTACTTTACACAGTTACAGGAATCATATTATATACCCTAGCTGGAATGCCTCTTTTTGATTCACTATGTAATACATTTTGTATTATTTCAACTGGTGGTATGAATATTAAAAATGCTAATATGGGTTATTATAATAGTGACTTGATTTATTTCATAACAATTATTTTAATGATACTTGGTGCTACAAGCTTTTTAGTCCATTACAAAGTTATAAAAACAAAAGGAAAATCTCTATTAGAGGATTTACAATTTAAAATAATTATCTGTGTAATTGCAATTGTAACATTATTACTTTATTATATGTCAAATATTGTCCCAATGGAATTATTGTTTACAGTAGTATCAGCAATTACAACAACAGGAGCAAGTATTCCATCATCTTTAACAATGGCAGGTTGGCCATCCTTCGTATTAATCTGCTTAATTTGTCTAATGTTAACTGGAGGATCTAACGGATCCACAGTAGGAGCAATCAAACTTATTAGGATAATTACATTTTTCAAAGGAACTTATAGAAATATACGCGAAATTCTATCACCAACAGGAAGAGTCGTTCCAATAAAATTACAAGATAAACCAATACCTGAAAAAGTAGTATCACAATCTGTAAGTTATATTACATTATACTTAATATTTATAATGTTTACTTGGGCACTATTCTGTCTATTTGGCTATGATCCATTTAAAAGTTTATTTGTAACAGTATCAATTCAAGGTAATAACGGTTTAGATCTTGGAATTATAACCTCCCAAATAAATCCTATCTTAAAAATAGTAAGTATTATTAATATGTGGATTGGAAGATTAGAAATTTATCCAGTTTTAATCACAATAAGAACTGTTTTTGAAATTTTTAAAAGATAAACTTTATAATATCTAAAAATAAATATTGTTTAAGTTAAGGTGATTATAATGGATTATGTGGTAATTATGGGAGGAGGTCGTGTAGGACTTGCCCTTGCAAATTTATTAATTAATGAAGGATATGATATTACACTAATTGAAAATGATACTAAATTATGTGCTGATGTTGCATCAGAACTCGATGCATTAGTAATATGTGGAAATGGAACAAATTCTAAAATACTTGAAGAAGTAAATATTGAAGATGCAAAATATTTCATTGCAACAACAGGAAATGATGAAGCAAACTTACTTTCATGTATCCTCGTTAGAAAATATAATGTTGAACATATTATTGCTCGCGTAAGTAATCCCGATCATGAAGAAGCATTTAAAGAAGTTGGAATAGAACAAGTAATTAGTCCTGAAAGAGCAGCTGCATCATATTTACAAAAAATTGTTACTAGACCAAACACAGCAGAATTAATGACCATAGGCCAAGGGGATGGAGAAATTTTAGATATGACCATAACCAATGATAAAATTATTGGTAAAAAATTTGAAGATATATCCCCAACAAAAGATTTCATGATTATAGCTACTTATCAAAATGGAACATTAATCATCCCACAACCAGACAATATCATTAGCCGCGGAGAAAAAGTTTCCGTCCTTGTTAAAAGAGGATCATTTAGCAAAGTATCTAAAAAATTAGAAAATAAATCATAAATATGAGTAAGATAATTTAATATGATTTTTTCCATTATCCTCAACAATAGGTCCATGACCTGGAAAAATTCTTTTGACATTTAATGTCATTAATTTTTCAACACTCTTTTTCATATCTTCATAATTTCCTCCAATATCCATTCTACCAACACCACCACCAGCAAAAATAGTATCTCCACAAATTAAATTTTCACCATCCCAAAGAGAAATTCCACCATTTGTATGTCCTGGAGTATGGATTACTTCAAAATCTGCTATTTTATCCCCTTCTTCTAGTTCAATATCAACACGAGAATTATTGATATTATCAAAACCAAAAGCAGAACCTGCAGTACCTAATGTATCTTTATTTTTAATTGGAATTGCATCTAATCTATGAACTGCTATTTTAGCATTTGGAAAAAGATGATTACCTCCAATATGATCAAAATGACAATGAGTATTAACAATTAATTCAATATCTTCTGGTTCAACACCATTTTCACGTAATTTAGAAAATAAATAATCCTTGTTCTCACCAGCACCAGTATCAACTAAAATTTTGTTATCAATTAAATAACAATTTGAATCATAATTATATCCTAAAATAAAAAAAATATTTGACATGAAAAATAATATTAAAAATCTAATAATTAAAATTTTTGAAAAATAGTTTTTGTATAAAAATGGGGTCACAGGGATTTGAACCCCGATCCTGGGATTTCTCTTGCCTCAGTACTCCAATTGTTCATCACAACAAGTACTGTTCAGTTACGCGTATATTTCTTCAAAGACAACTGGAGTCCCAGATGATGCCAGGTTACACCATAACCCCACAAATAACATACAACAATAATAAATTTATTTTAATAATATATAAATATTACCATTTACTCAAATTTCATCTGCCTATCAATACCTGTTATTTCATCAATCTCGAAACCTTTTTCCAGAGCATAATCTTTTTTAACACGATAATTACCTTTATCAGTACGAGGAGTTTTATCCGGTTCTAAAAAAAGCCATTTAGTGTATTTAAATCTAACACCAATATAGGGTTTAGCACCAAAAATGTTCGAAAATTCACATAATTCATCAATTTGAATAGAATCAATATATATTTTATCTTTTGTAGTTGTTTTAACTTCAATAGCTAAATATATTTTACCATTTCCCGCAACAACATCAGGTAATGATTTTTTAGTAGCTCCACCAGATGCTGGAGCCCTCATAGCTGCAAAACCTCTTTCCCAAAGTTTATGTACTAACTCTCTTTCTTCAGCAGACCCCTTTTTAGCCATAACAACACACAACAATAAAAATAATTTATTTATAATAATAGTTTATTTTGCATAGTATATAATAAAAATGCAAGAGCATCTGAAAACTAATCTAAAAAAATCAAAAAATATATTAAAAATGCTCCGGCCGGGATTCGAACCCGAGTCTTCGGCTCGAAAGGCCGAAATGATTGGCCGGACTACACCACCGGAGCATACAAACACAATAATGTATAAATTACATCAAATAATCAGAAAAATAGATTTTATAAATGGGGCCGGAGCCGAGATTCGAACCCGAGTCCCGGGATCCACAGTCCCGGAGGATGACCACCTACCCTACCCCGGCAAATGAAATAAATTAAAAAATTGTGAAGAATGCGGGAGCAGGGATTTGAACCCTGGTAGACCTGCGTCAACAGGTCCTAAGCCTGTCCCCTTTGGCCTCTCGGGCACCCCCGCTTATGAAAACAAAGGATACATAGAAACCATAAAAAATCTTAACAAATTTTTAAAAATGCTCCGGCCGGGATTCGAACCCGAGTCTTCGGCTCGAAAGGCCGAAATGATTGGCCGGACTACACCACCGGAGCATACAAATTTAAACTGTTTAATCAACATGGGCCCAATGGGGTTCGAACCCATGGCCTTCCGGTTATGAGCCGGACGCTCTACCTGGCTAAGCTATGGGCCCAAAAGCGCCATCGACAGGGCTCGAACCTGTGACCAATCGGTTAACAGCCGAACGCTCTACCTACTGAGCTACGATGGCATATGACACCCATCTCACTTAACCAAATACAACCCATGTTTAAAAATCAAAAGACTTTAAACAGTAATAATTAGTTTGTATAATGAAGTATATAAACTTTTTGGTTTTTGTAACCTCAACTAATAAAATTAGCCCTATTAATTAAATTAGACTAACTAGTATATAAAGTTTAAGAGCATATATACATACATGGATTCTAACATATTCGATTTAATAAAAAAAGCCAATAATACCACATTAAACAAACATGGCGATTTAATTACCTTAGAACGAGCTGTATTTTTATCATGGTGGTGTGACAAAGGAGACTGTGCATTCTGCTACATGTCAACACAAAAAGATAAAATTAAAGATCCAACTAAAGCAAGACGAAACATCAACAACATATATGCTGAGGCAGAAATGTGCAAACGTCTCAATTGGAATATTGAATTTTTATCTGGAGGATATGAATCCTTTAAAACACAAGAAATTAAAGAAATAGCTACAACAATCAAAGATATAACTGGAGATGGTGTCTGGCTAAATACTGGTATAACAGATGAATTAGAAGAATATGGGTCAGAAATAAAAGGAATTACGGGGGCAGTTGAAGTAGCAAATCCAAAAATCCATGAAAAAGTATGTCCTTCAAAAAAATTAAATGATATAAGTAATATGTTAGATGTTGCGAAGGATTTAGGCTTTAAAAATGCAATCACAATAATATTAGGTCTTGGTGAAACATTGTCTGATGTAGATTATATCATTGATTATATTCGAGACCATAAAATTGATAGAGTAATATTCTACTCTCTAAATCCTCACAAAGAAACAATATATGCTAATTCATCACAGCCTGCTTCTCTTTATTATGCACAAGTAGTAGCTAAAGTTAGGTTGGCATTCCCAAAAATCGAAATAATCTGTGGAACCTGGATAGATAATCTTGCAAACATAGGAATATTAATATTGAGTGGAGCAAATGGAATTACTAAATTTCCACTATTTAAAATGTTTGGAACAAAATACGGAAAAAGAGTTGAAGAAGAAGTAAAATGGGCAGGTAGACAGTTAAAAGGAACATTTACTGATAAAACTCAATTAGGCCCTCAAAAAAGTGAAATTTCACCAGAACTAGATAAATTTATTAAAAGATACATAAAAGAATCTCTCAAAAATAAATATTAAACTAAAATACAAAATTAAACTATCATCATATAAATTAAAATAATCATAGTAATTAATTAAAATAAATACTATTCGTAATAACCTTTATAAATCTAATTTATTAAATATAATTATAATATAACTTATTTAGTGGAGGAATTATTATTAGCGATGATGTCGATATGATGTGTGGACTTGAAATCCACGTACAACTAGAAACTGAATCAAAATTATTCTGTGATTGTCCTACAAATTATCAGGATGCACCGGCAAATGCAAACATCTGTCCAGTTTGTCTTAACCAACCGGGAGCAAAACCACACCCAACCAACATAAAAGCATTAGAAAATGCATTAATGATTGCTTTAATGCTTAACTGTGAAATTGATCAAGATGTAATTTATTTTATGAGAAAACATTACGACTATCCTGATTTATCTTCAGGTTATCAAAGAACTTCTGTTCCAATTGGAATTAATGGTGAATTAAATGGAATTAGAATTAGAGAAATTCACGCAGAAGAAGACCCTGGTCAGTACAAACCAGATAGAGGTATTGTTAACTTCAATCGTTCAGGAATTCCATTAGTTGAAATTGTTACTGAACCAGATATAAAATCTCCAGAAGAAGCAAGAAACTTCTTAAAAGAATTAATTCGTGTTTTACAATATAGTGGAGGAGCTCGTGGTGAAGGAACCATGAGAGCAGACGTAAACATTTCAATTAATGGTGGAAACAGAGTAGAAATGAAAAACGTTAACTCAATCAAAGGAGCTTACAAAGCATTGAAATTTGAACTTGTAAGACAAAAAAACCTTATGAAAAGAGGAGTTGAAGTTAAACAAGAAACTCGTGCTTACTTAGAATCCCAAATGATTACCGTTGGAATGAGGATGAAAGAAGATGCAGATGATTATAGATTCATCACAGATCCTGATTTACCACCTATGCAAATTTCTGATGAAACCATCCAAAGAATATTGGATACAATGCCTGAAGCACCTCACAACAAAGTAAAAAGATTTGTTGAAGATTATGGTATTGATTCAGAATCTGCAAAAGTTTTAACTTCAGAGCTTGATTTAGCTATCGCATACGAAGAAGTTGTAAAAGAAATTGAACCAATATTTGCATCCAAATGGATGAGAGATGAGCTTAAAAGAGTTTTATCTTATAATAAATTAGATTTCGCTGACAGTGACATTACTGTTGAAAATTTAATTGAATTCTTAAACATGATTCAATCAAAAGAAATTACACAAAAAGCAGCTAAAAAAATTATTGAACAAATGCCAAACAATGAAAAATCACCTAAAACTATTGCTGAAGAACTAGGATTACTTGGTGTTATAAAAGATGATGAGGTACTTAATGCTGTAAAACAAGCAATTGAAGAAAATCCAAAAGCTGTTGAAGATTATTTAGCTGGACAAAAAGCTTCAATTAACTTTTTAATGGGGCAAGTAATGAAATTAACACGTGGGAAAGCAGACCCTGGAGAAACTGTTAAACTATTAAGAGAAAACATAGAATAAGGAGGACAAATATGGTGGAGAAAAAATCTTTAGTTAAAGATTACATGACAAAAAATGTTATTTGCGTTTCCCCAGATACTCCTACTGAAGAAATTATTGAATTAATGAGAACAAGTCGCCATAACAGTTATCCTGTTGTTGTAAATGATCGGGTTGTTGGAATGGTAACTGCATTTGATGTCGTATCTAAAGAATGGGCAGATACAGTTGAAGGGTTGATGAGTACTAAATTAGTTGTTGCTAACCCTGAATTATCAATTAATGATGCATCTAGAGTTATGTTCAGACGAGGAATCTCCAGAATGCCAGTCGTTGATAATGATAATAAACTTGTAGGAATTATAACAAATACCGATATGGTTAGATCACATATCGAAAGATCAACACCAAATAAAGTTGAATATTTCAAAAAAACTTTAGAACAATTATATGACATTAAAGCTATTTTAAGACACATGCCTGTTGAAACTAATAAATTACGCCCAACACAAGATAGAGTTTATGCAGATGAACTTGAAGGAAGAACTTATGAATTAAAAAGAGGATTAGCAGAACCTGCAATTGTTGTAAAAACTGGAGATAGATGGATTTTAGTTGATGGACATCACAGAGCAGTAGCTTCATCCCAACAAGGTTATGAAACAGTAGATTCATATGTTATTGATTTAAAACAAGACATAAAACTAGGTATGGAAAAAACTGCAGATAAAGCAGGAATAAAAACATTTTCAGATATTGAAATTATCGATGACGACAAACATCCACTTATAGCACTTACAGAAAGCCTTCAAGACCAAGAACGTAAAAGTGATGATTAGATGAATGATGATATTATAAGAGAAGTATATGAAGTTTTAGAATCCCGTCGTGACAATCCTATTGATTCATATACTTCAAAAATTATGCAAGATAGTGATAAAAAAGCAGAAGACAAAATACTTGAAAAAATAGCTGAAGAAGCTGGTGAAGTATTAATTGCCTCTAAAAATGATGAAAATTTAATTTATGAATCTGTTGATTTAATTTTTCACACATTATTGCTCCTTGCATACAAAGGTGTAAACCTTGATGATGTGTTTGATGAATTCGCAAGAAGAAGAAAATAAACAATATTCATTCCAAAGGGTTGAAAAATATGTTTGATACAATCACAGAAAAGAAATTTTTATTAAAAGAGTTAGTTAAAAAAGATTTAACTTCGAAATATAAGGATTCTGTATTAGGAATACTTTGGAGTTTTTTCAATCCTCTTTTAATAATGTTAGTATTTACAGCAATTTTTTCAATGTTATTTGGTCGTCAAATCGAGAATTATCCAGTTTATTTTTTATCTGGAAGAATTATATTTGATTTTTTTAACAATGCAACAAAAGGTGCTATGAGATCAATAAAAAGAAATTCTAATCTATTAAAAAAGATTTATGTACCAAAATATATGTTTTCAGTAAGTACAATATGCTATGAATTTGTTAATTTCTTAATATCATTCATAATTTTATTCATTGTAATGATTCTTACTGGAGCTACATTCCATTGGACTATAATACTATCCTTAATCCCAATGTTTTTCTTAGTTTGTTTAATATTCGGAGTTGGATTAATATTAGCTGTATGTAACACTTATTTCTCAGATATTGGGCACTTATACAATGTATTTACTCTCATATTAATGTATGCATCTGCATTATTCTACCCTATGGAAATTGTTCCAGCAATAGTTCAGAAGATATTTACATTAAATCCAGTTTATTCAGCAATTTCTTGTTTTAGAGATTGTATTAGTTATGGAATTTTTCCAAATGTATCTACATTAACTTACTTAGCCGTATTTTCCATTACTACATTAGGAATCGGAATATGTCTCTTTAAAATTTATGAAAAGAAATTAGTATTAGAAATATAGGGGATTACTATGAGTTTAATTAAAAAAATAAAAAATTTAATCAATAAAGATAGTAAACAAGAAGAAAATAAATACATTCCTCTTGATGCTAAATTCCAAAATAGTAGATTTAAAAATATTAAACTCTATGCTCCTGATTTTGTGATGAGTAATGATAAAAAATATCGTGTGCAATTATTAGATTATTCTAACAACCCTATTGTGAAAAGAAAGATAACATTAAACCTTGATAACAAATATTATAATAGAATAACTGATGAGAATGGATATGCATTCATTAAAATCACACCACAAGAAAATAGAAAAGAAATAAAAGTATATCCCTCAGATGAAGAAGAATATTGCCCTTGCACTATTGCTAAATTAATACATCCTGATGATGTTAAAGAAGAATCTGGAAAAATAAAATTATATGCTCCAGATATAGACATTTATTCAAAAGATGAACCTCATTACTGTGCTAGATTGTTTGATAGTGAAGATAATCCTCTAATTGGTGAAACCATCTTATTCAATTTTAATAATGAAACATATGAAAGAATAACTGATGAAGAAGGATTCGCTAGCATTGATTTAAAATTAGATGAAGGAGAATATTCTATCAACACAATATTTGAAGGTGGGGAAAATTTCAATTCCCTTTCTAAAACATCAAAAATAAATGTAAAAACTAGAAACATCGATCGTGAAGTAATGATTGAAGTTAACCATCTTGCAATGGAATTTAAAGTTTCAAAGGACAAAATAGATACATTAAAAGAATATATTATTCGAACTATTAAAAGAACCAAAAATGATCATAAAAAAGTTAGAATACTTGACGATGTCTCATTTAACATTTACAAAGGAGAAAGAGTAGGTATCTTAGGATTTAACGGTGCAGGAAAAAGTACTCTTTTAAGAATAATAGCCGGTATCTATGAACCTAGTGAAGGAGAAATAACCATCCATGGTAAAATTGCACCATTACTTGAATTAAGTGCAGGATTTGATAAAAATTATTCTGGGAAAAACAATATCTTTTTGAATGGTGCTCTTTTAAGTATGGAGGAAGATTTTATCAAAGAAAAATATGATGAAATAGTTGAATTTTCTGAACTTGGTGAACATATAAACTACCCAGTTAAAAATTATTCAAAAGGTATGAGAGCAAAATTAGGTTTTTCAATTGCTACACTTGTAAATCCTGAAATTTTAATTATTGATGAAATTTTAGCCGTTGGAGATATTAAATTTAGGAAAAAAAGTTCACAGAAAATTAAATCAATGATGAAAGAAGGAGTTACCGTACTTCTTGTATCTCATTCTATAAATCAAATAAAAGACATATGCGATAGATGTATTTGGATTGAAAATGGTCGTGTCTACATGGAAGGTCCAGCTAGAAAAGTCTGTAATGCTTATGTTAAAAGTGCTAAAAAATAGTAGGGATTAAAATGGATAAAAAATGGATATTAATATTAATATTTTTAATTGTAGGATGTTGCTGTCTATTTTATGTTGTTGAAACATCACCTACCGTTGGAAATGCAATTACAGTGGTAAATAAAACTATTGTGTCACTCCCAGATGAATTTTCAATTGAAAATAAGGAAAATGCATATAGTACATTAATTAATAAAAATACAAATGAAAAAATTATTATTAAAGATTTAGGTAAAAAAGATTCAGCATTAGATAATTTTAAAGAAAAATCAATAAATTTAAGTAAAAATCCTGATATAATCCACGTTAATAATTCAACATTAAATATCAACAATATTACTACATACAAAATCGACTATCAAAACATTACAAAAGAAAACAATTCTGATTTGAGTAATGTTTATATATTCACTTGCAATCATACATTCTTAATTAAATTAGAAAATTACAATAATAGTACTAAATTAAATAATAATTTAGATTATGTAATTACACATATGACTCCCGATTTTAAACAATCTCAAGATTAAAAAATGTGAAAAAATGGATGAAATTGAATTTTCAATTATAATACTTACTCATAATTCAGAATTAGGAATAGAAAAATCAATTGAATCCATACTTAATCAAACACTTGATTTTAAAAAGAATACTGAAATAATTATTGTGGATAGCAACAGTGAAGATAAAACTCAA
Source organism: Methanobrevibacter sp. (assembly GCF_051877095.1). Classification (GTDB taxonomy): domain Archaea; phylum Methanobacteriota; class Methanobacteria; order Methanobacteriales; family Methanobacteriaceae; genus Methanocatella. The sequence continues at coordinate 113,647 of NZ_JBJEIO010000005.1, forward strand.
AGCATCTGCCAGGAGTATGTTTCTAAATATCCTAAAAACATATATTACACACAATTAGATACAATCAATTCCTCTGAAGCAAAAAATATAGCAATTAAAAATGCTTGTGGAAAATTCATTACTTTTTTAGAACCTCATGACTATTTCTCAAAAGATACATTATCTCATCTTTTAGAATTTATTAATATTAACAAAGACCTGGATTTAGTATTGATTCCTATTTTTTATTACGAAAATAATAAAAAGAAACATTATATTAATTATAAAATTAAAAATAGTAAAAAAATTAATCTACTTGAAAATCCACAATATTCACAATTATTAGAATTATCTACATTTTTTAAAAATGAATCTATTGAAGACATTAAATTTTTAAATACAACCAATGAAAACATAACTTTTTTCAGTGAAATATTAATTAACAATCCATATTTAGGTATTTGCAGTAAAGGATCATATTTTGCAAGCAATATTGAAAAAAAAGAATACATTCCAAATACTACAGTTTATTCCACAGAAGAATATGAAAAATTTATCAAATATAATTTTAATCATATAAAAAATAGATGTTTCAACAAATTTTCAGAAATACCGGAATTTATCCAATTTAATTTTATAACTCATTTAAGAGAATTATTATCTATAAAAAAAACAGAAGAAAAAATTGATTTGACTAATTTAATTGATAATATAATACATATAAAAGATAGTGTACTTTTGAAAAATAGATTACTTGGAAATGAATTTACAATTAAAACCTTCCTATTAAAATATAATAATCAATTAAGCGAAGAATTAAAAGAAAAATTAAATTTAAATACTGTTTTTATTGATATATATGACATTATTGATAATAAACTCCACATATTAGCAAGCACCATAGATATAACACGAAGAAATATTGATATTTTAGTTAATAATGAAAAAATAGAAACTAAAAAATTAACATTTCCATATAAATATGCTCCTAGTTTGGGTTATAATTTATTACATGATTATTCAATAGAATGTATTATTCCAATTGAAACAAATAAAAACTTTGAAATTGAATTTAAACAAGAAAATAAATCATTACATATTGATTTTTCAAGACCATGTAACTTTTCCAAAAGTGTTGGGTATTCAAAAACAAGACATTATTTAAGTATTCTTAAAGATGACAAAATAACTATCCAGAAAAAAACAACATTAAAATGGATTAAACAAGAATTAAAAAGTTTAGTAAATATGTTTAAAAATCATGACCCTGGATTTATAAAAGTAGTCCCCTTTAGAATAGCATATATGATTAGTTATCCCTTTTTAAAAGATAAAAAGATATGGTTTTTTATGGATCGACCAGATAAAGCAGATGACAATGGATTAGCGTTGTTTAAATATGCTATCCAACAAGATGACCATATTGATAAATACTTTATTATAAACTCAAAAAATAAAGAGTTCAATAATATAAAAAAGATAGGTAAAGTCATTGCCTATAAATCTCTTAAACATAGATTTTTAGGGATGTTTGTTGAAAATATTATCACATCTCATCCCGATAATGGAATTATTTACCCATTTTGGGGAGGATATCCGTTTTTTGCAGGTCTTTTAAAATCAAGCACAATGTTTCTACAACACGGAATCATAAAAGATGATGTATCATATTGGGCAAATAAATCAAACATGAATTTATCATTGTTCGTAACATCAACTATTCCAGAATATGAATCAATATTAAAAAATCCATATAACTATGATAATTATGTTGTTCAATTATTAGGATTACCTAGATATGATAATCTTACAAATCACGAAGATAAAAAAGAAATCATTATTATGCCCTCTTGGAGACGGGATTTAGAACATAAATCAAAAGAATATATCAAAGAAAATGAATTTTTCAAAAAAATCAACTCATTAATAAACAACAAACAATTAATAGAAGTAGCACGCCAAAATAACTATAAAATACTATTTAAACCTCATCCTAATGTTTATAATTTTATCGAGTTATTTGATAAAAATGAGTATGTTGAAATTTTAGATTATGGTGAACCAAAATATCAAGAATTATTCAACAACGGATCTTTACTAATTACTGATTATTCATCAGTAGCATTTGATTTTGCATATCTTTATAAACCAGTCATATACTACCAATATGGTAATGACTATCATTTTGATTTAGAAAAAGGATATTTTGATTATGAAGAAATGGGCTTTGGAGAAGTTGTTAAAAAAGAAGGTGAATTAGTCAACTTGATTAGTGAATATATTGAAAATGACTGTAAAATTAAAGAAAAATATTGCAATAGAATCAAAAATACCTTTAAATTTACTGATAAAAATAATTGTAAAAGGAATTATAACAGAATTAAAGAAATTAAGTTAAAGGATTAATTCCATATTATACATTCCTCTCTCAAAACTTCCAATTTTAACTCTTTTTTTATTGAAAATAGAAAAACCAATTCTTTCATAAAGTTTTTTAGCTCCCATATTTCTAAAATCAGCATCAATAGTAACACGATTTAATTTTTTAGAGCGAGCATATTCAATAACATCCATTATAACTTTACGACCTACTCCTTGACCTCTTAAAGACTCATCAATAGCAAGTTCAGCAAGATATAAATCATCTTTTTTAACATCACACAATACAAAATAATCTAATATATCTACAATAAGTAACTTTAATGATTTTAACCTCCAATCAAATGGTTTTTTAGAGATATACATCATTAAAATACCAATCACTTGCATTTCATCATTTAAAATTACTTTAAAAGTATCATCTACCTCATGTTTTTTTAAATCTTTCTCAATTTTTGTAATAGCATCATGTGGAGTTTTGAATAACAGATCAAAAGTTCTAAAATCAACATCATAAACTAATTTAGCAACTTTATATGTATCATGAATTTGGGGATTGAAATTTTCATATTTCAAGTTAACCACCATTTACAATAGTAAGTGCAAATACGCCTGCACCAAAACCATTATCAATATTTACAACTGCAATTCCAGGAGCACATGATTGTAGCATTGCATCAAGAGCAACTCTTCCACCTTCCCCAACACCATAACCTACGGAGGTTGGAACTGCAATAACTGGAACATCCACAAGACCTGCGACAACAGAAGGAAGAGCTCCTTCCATACCTGCACAGACAATGATTGCACGAACACCTTCTTCAATCATTTTAGCTATTTGGGGAAATAACCTATGAATTCCAGCCACACCAACATCATATGAAGTAATAGCTTCACAACCACCTTCTTCCACAATTACACGAGCTTCTTCAGCAACATTAATATCTGAAGTTCCAGCAGTCATAATACCAATTTTTGCAATTTGTTGTATATCAACATTCTCTTTTTTTATAATTAAAATTTGAGCACGTTTATTATACTCAAAAATAAAAGAATTATCACTTAAATCATCTAAAATACGTTCATATCGTTCATTAGATAATCTAGTAAAAATTAAATCATTATTATCAGATTCCATGTATTTTTCAATGATTAAAAGTAAGTCCTCATATGATTTACTTTGTGCAAAAACAGCTTCTGGAAATCCAGTTCTATCTTTTCTTTTTGTATCAAATTTAACAATTCCATTAAGTTCTAAAATATTATCTGCATTAATCAACCTTTCTGCATCATCAATATTAATTTCACCATCGAGTAACCTTTCAAGAATCTCTTTCATAATTATAATATTAAGATAAAATTATATAAAATTTAACTTACAATATTATAATTTAATGAATGCATTAAAGATTTTAACACAGGGAATAGTACAAGGTGTAGGATTTAGACCATATATCTATAGATTAGCAGTTGGATTAAATCTTAAAGGATATGTTAGAAACCTTGGAAATGTTGTTGAAATCATTATTGAAGGTGAAAATACTGAAGTCTTTGTTGAACGACTTCCTAAAGAGTTACCACCAATAGCTAAAATTAATTCTATGGATGTTGAAGCTATTAGTGTAAAAAATTATACTGATTTTGAAATTATTGAAAGTGAAGATTCCTATTCTGGAATTAGTGTAATTCCCCCAGACATCGCAATATGTGATAACTGTCTTAAAGAAATACGTAATCCCAATGATAGGCGCTATAAATATGCATTTAATGCATGTACTGACTGTGGACCAAGATTTACAGTAATTAATAGCGTTCCATATGATAGAATAAAAACTTCAATGGATGAATTTCCATTATGCAATGATTGTTTAGCAGAATACACCGAACCATTAAATAGACGTTATCATGGTGAAGCAATATGTTGCAGTGAATGTGGACCTCAAATGGAAATTTATGAAGGTTTAAATAAAATAAATACGGGCAATCCTATAAAATTAGGTGCTGATAAATTAAAAGAAGGTAAAATTTTAGCAATAAAAGGAATTGGAGGAACACATCTTGTTGTTGATGCTTATAATGATGAAGCAATTAAAGAATTAAGAAAACGTCTTAATCGTCCAAATCAAGCATTTGCAGTGATGTGTAAAGATTTAAAAAGCCTTCAAAATTATGCACATTTAACTGAAAAAGAGATTAATACAATAACTTCAAATAAAAGACCAATTGTTATTTTAAAGAAAAAAGAAAATTACCCATTCCCAGAAAGTTTATCCCCAGGACTTCATAATATTGGAGTGATGCTTCCTTACTCCCCAATGCATTATTTACTGTTTGATGAGGGAGATATTGATACATACGTTATGACATCTGCAAACATTCCTGGAGAACCAATGATGATTAAAAATGAAGATATCATCAATGGAATTAATGATTATTCGCTAATCCATAATCGTCAAATTTTAAATAGATGCGATGATTCAGTAATTCGATTTAGAAACAATGAATTATCATTTATTAGAAGATCACGTGGATACACACCTGAACCATACACAATAAATTATGATGTGAATGGATCAAATATACTTGCATTAGGTCCAGAACTTGATGTTACATTTTCAATTGCAAAAGACAATATTGTTTATCCATCCCAACATATTGGAAATACAAATAAACCCAAAACATTGAAATTCCTAAAAGAAGCAATTGAAAACATGCAAAGAATTACAAAAATAAATGAATTTGATATAATTGCATGTGATATGCATCCTCATTTCTTCACAACAAGACTTGCTCATGAGTTTGCTGAAAAGTATGATGCAGAAGTACTACCTATTCAACACCATCATGCCCATTCTATTGCTCTTGCCAATGATAATGCAATTGATGAAATGATTGTAATTACAGCTGATGGAGTAGGTTATGGAAGTGATGGTACCAGTTGGGGTGGTGAAATCCTTTATACTGATATAAAAAATTTTGAAAGATTAGGGCACTTACAACCTCAATTAATGCCTGGAGGAGATGTTGCTACAAAATATCCTGCTAGAATGCTTGCAAGCATATTAAATGATAAAGATTTAATCAAAAATTATTCTCATTACTTCAAATACGGAGAAATTGAAATAAAAAATATATTTAAACAAATAAATAGTGGGATAAATGTAGGTAAAACAACAAGTACTGGAAGGATTCTTGACTCAATGGCAGTTGCTCTTGAAATATGTCATGAACGTACATACGAAGGAGAATGTTCTATGAAACTTGAATCTGCAGCATATTATGCAACTAAAAATATAGAAATCCCAATAAGTATTGAAAATAATATTTTAAATACAAGTGAAATATTAAAAGAAGTTGTAAGATTGTATCAAAATGGTGAGAAAAAAGCTGATGTTGCAGCTGCTGGTCAAAAAGCTGTTGCACGTGGTTTAAGCGAACTTGCAATAAATGCTGCGAATAAAAAGAATATTAAAGAAATCGGTGCTACAGGAGGAGTATTTTACAATGAATCTATTACAAACACCGTTAAAAATTACATAGAAAATAATGGATTTAATTTCATTCAACACAAAAATACTTGTGCAGGAGATGGATCTGTATCATTAGGCCAATCCATAATTGCTAAAAAAATATAAATAAATGGTTTAAATAACAAACCATCTTACTGGCCAAAAAAACTATCTATTTTTTAAAGTTCTTTCAAGAATATATTCTGCTCTTTCTTTAAGATTACCATATAATCTTATTTGATTTTTCAACTCTTCGATAGCTTCAAGCTGTCCATCATCTATTCTTTTTTCAATATCTAACAATTTAGACCATTCATCACCTGATGGGAGTTGTAATGTATTAAGCATGTCCTCAGACAAGTTAACATCAAAAGTATTCCTATTAATTGTAATATGAATATTGACTTCATTTTGTAAATCATAGTATTTACGTGGCCTACCCCTTACAATCTTTTTATAGGAAGAGTTCAGAATACCTATATCTTCCATTGCCCTCAAATGAGCAATAATTGCTTTTTGACCAATTTCTAGCTCATTTGATATTTCACTAACAAACATAGGTTCTTCTCTTAAAAGATTTATAATATCTCTTCTAGTCTTACAACCCATTACATCAAGGATATCTTCTTTATCAATCCCTCCTAATTGGTCATTATAGTTTCCTCTAATTTCTATGTGGCCATTAGACGAATTGACATTTTTACGATTTTTTTTAATATTGCCAATATCATCATTTCTACTCATAATTATACATTATATCGAAACCTTTATATAACTTTTTGTTACTATAATAATGTATGAGAAAGATAACTTTTGGTTACTTTAATATTTGGTTTCAGAAAACTTGATGTAATAACTTTAAATGAATGAACCATTTTCCTATATGTCCATAAATTCCCAAAACCAATATTAAATAACTTAAAGTTTAAGTTCTCGCAGGAGAAGTTATTACAAAAGTTTTTCAAAAACCTTAAAGGTGCAAATATGACTGATGAAGATAAAAATGAAGTTGAAGTTGAAACTCAAGATATTCAAGAAAAATATGATGAGCTTCTTGAAGAATTAGCTCTTAAAGAAGAAGAGCTTAAAGAAGTTGAAGAAAATCTTGAAAAACAAAAAGCAGAAACTCAAGAGTACATTTCACTTTCACAAAGACTTCAAGCAGATTTCGAAAATTTCAAAAAAATCACTGATAAAAGAAATCAAGAGCTTGTTAAATTCGCAAATGAAGATATAATAAAAAAAATTCTTGATTGCTACGAAGATTTCGGTAGGGTTTTAGAAATTGAAAATAACGAAAACTTAAAAGAAGGAATAGAACTCATATATGATAAATTCAAAGATATTCTAACAAAAGAAGGTATTGAAGAAATTCCTACAGAAGGAGAAAAATTTGACTTGAACAAACATGAAGCAATGATGGTTCAAGAGTCTGAAGATGTTGAAAATAATTATATTATAAAAGAGTTAATGAAAGGATACATGTACAAAGATAAAGTCCTCAAATACTCAAAAGTTATTGTTTGTAAAAAATAATGTTTATTAATTTATTTATAAAAAATAGGTGATAATTATGTCTGATACTAAAAAAGAAAAAATAATTGGAATTGATTTAGGAACAAGTAACTCCGCTGCATCTGTACTTGTAGGTGGTAAACCAACCCCTATCCCATCAGCAGAAGGAGCAAGCCAATATGGTAAATCATTCCCAAGTTATGTTGCATTTACTCAAGAAGGTCAAATGTTAGTAGGTGAACCAGCAAGAAGACAAGCTGTAACCAACCCAGAAAACACTATTAGTGCAATTAAAAGAAGTATGGGTACTGATCACAAAGTTACAGTAAATGGAAAACAATACTCTCCACAAGAAATCTCTGCATTCATCTTACAAAAAATTAAAAAGGATGCAGAAACATTCTTAGGCGAACCTATTGAAAAAGCTGTAATTACTGTGCCTGCTTACTTTGATGACAACCAAAGAACTGCAACTAAAGATGCAGGAACTATTGCTGGACTTGATGTTGTAAGACTTGTAAACGAACCAACTGCTGCAAGCCTTGCATATGGTCTTGATAAATCTGATGAAGATGATATGAACATCATGGTTTACGATTTAGGTGGAGGTACCTTAGACGTAACTATTATGGAATTCGGTGGAGGAGTATTTGAAGTAAGAGCTACCAGTGGAGATACTCAACTTGGTGGTACTGATATGGATAATGTATTAATCAAATACTTAACTGATGAATTCAAAGCTAAAGAAAATATTGATTTAATGGATAATGATCAAGCAGTACAAAGATTAAGAGAAGCTGCTGAAAAAGCAAAAATCGAATTATCCACTACTACAACTACCCAAGTAAACTTACCATTCATTGCAATGAGTGCTGATGGAACTCCTAAAAACTTAATTATTGATCTTACCAGAGCAAAATTAGAAGAATTAGTTGACAGCATTGTAGAAAAATCTGGTAAACCAATGGAACAAGCATTAAACGATGCTAAAATGACAAAATCTGAAATTGATAAAATCATCTTAGTCGGTGGACCTACCAGAATGCCAATTGTACAACAATTCGTTGAAAAATTCATAGGTAAGAAAGTAGAACGTGGTATTGACCCAATGGAATGTGTATCCATGGGTGCTGCTATTCAAGGAGGAGTATTAGCTGGGGAAATTAAAGATATTGTTCTTTTAGATGTAACTCCATTATCTTTAGGTATTGAAACCTTAGGTGGAGTATCAACTACATTAATTGAAAGAAACACTACCATCCCTACTAAGAAAAGCCAAATATTCTCCACAGCTGCAGATAATCAACCATCTGTAGATATTAATGTATTACAAGGGGAAAGAAAAATGGCAATTGACAACACTTCCCTTGGACGTTTCCAACTTGTAGGTATCCCACCTGCACCAAGAGGTGTTCCTCAAATTGAAGTAACATTCGATATTGATGCTAACGGTATTATTAATGTAACTGCTAAAGACAAAGGAACTGGTAAAGAACAAGCTATTACTATCACTTCCTCAACTAAATTATCTGACGAAGAAATCGAAGAAAAAATTAAAGAAGCAGAAATGAATGCTGAAGCTGATGCTAAAAGACAAGAAGAAATCGAAATTAGAAACAATGCAGATTCATTAATCTACACTTCAGAAAAAACATTAGATGAACTCAAAGATCAAGTGTCTGAAGATGAAAAAACAAAAATAGAAGATCTTGTTAAAGAATTAAGAGAACTTATAGCTGGCGATGACGTTGATGCCATTAAAGCAAAATCTGATGAATTATCTAGTGTAGTTCAAGAGATTGGTGCAAAAATCTACCAACAAGCACAAGCTGAAGCACAAGCACAACAACAAGCAGGTGCGGATGCTAATGCGGGTGCTCAAGATGCAGATGATGACACAATTGATGCAGACTATGAAGTAAAAGACTAGATTAAATAATAACATTTTATTACATTGTTAGGTTAATAAAAATCAGAATCAAAACTAAACTAACAATAGATAAAACTATTATTTTTTCTATCTATTTTTTTATAATTATTTTTAATAGGGTGAATTAATGGCAGACAAGCGCGATTATTATGAGGTTCTTGGAGTAGATAAAACTGCTGATGAAAAGACAATTAAAAAAGCTTATCGTAAATTAGCCAGAAAATACCATCCAGATGTTTGTGATATGCCTGATGCAGAAGATAAGTTTAAAGAAGTAAGTGAAGCTTACGCTGTCTTGTCTGATGAAGATAAACGCCAAAGATATGATCAATTTGGTCATGCTGGAATGGATGGATTTAGTGCTGAAGATTTCTATCAAAATGTAAACTTTGAAGATATTTTCCAAGGATTTGATATAGGAAATATTTTTGATATGTTCGGTTTTGGTGGAGGCTCACGTTCTAGAGGTGGCAGCAGTGGCCCTCAAAGAGGTTCAGATATCTACACAGAAATACCAATAACTCTCGAAGAAGCATTTAATGGATGCGAAAAAGAAATAAAAATTACTAGAAGCGAATTATGCCCTACATGTAAGGGATCTAAATCCAAACCAGGTTCTAATCCAGAAACATGTACTAAATGTGGAGGAACAGGACAAATAAAAGAAGTTAGTAACACTTTCCTTGGACAAATGGTTAATGTAAGACCATGTAGAGAGTGCGGAGGTACTGGTAAAATTATTACAGATCCTTGTGATGTATGTCACGGAAGAGGTAGTGTAAGAAAAACAAAAACAATTAAAATCGAAATTCCTAGTGGAGTTGATGAAGGAAACCATTTAAGAGTATCACATGAAGGAAATTGTGGTGAAAAAGAAGGTCTTGAAGGAGATTTAATTGTTACTGTACATATTAAAAAACACAAAAAATTCACACGTGAAGGCGATCATTTATACTTAGAACAACAAATCAGTTTTCCACAAGCTGCACTTGGTGATTTAATAACCATCCCTACAATCGATGGAAAGAAAATGGAATTTAAAATTACTCCTGGAACACAATGTGAAACTGTTTATAAATTAAAAGGACAAGGAATGAAATCTGTTAGATATAACAATAGAGGAAATCTTTATGTGAAAATAAAAGTTGTTGTTCCTAAAAAATTAAATTCAAAACAAAAAGAATTACTCAACGAATTCGCTGAAGTAAGCGGTGATGAAATAAAACATGTTGAGAAAGGACTCTTCGATAGAGTCAAAGATGCAATGAAGTAGATTAGGTAGACTAATTTACTTTATCTACTTTTATTAAATTTTGAAATTATTTAATTCAAAATTTAAATAAATTTTATATATTAAATAATTAAATATAAGTTAAATTAAAAGACTATTTTTAAAAATATTTCAAATATACTTATGAACTAAATTAAAATAATTAAAGGATACTTTAAAAATAATAAATATTAAGACAAGAATATATATGAAAAAATAAAAATATACAATTATAAAATCATTAGTTCTAATTAGAACATTAACAGATTTAAAAAGTGAATTATAATACAAGTAGCAATTAAAATAATTAGAAATTGACACTGAAATTTTAGTTGATGATTTAACAAAAATATAATTCTTTTTAAATCATTTTTCTCAATTCATCAAGATTCAACACAATAAAATTCTTGTAATCAGGATTAGCTAATATTTTATACTGTTTTTTATTTGTTTTCAAATAAGAATCCATCATAATCTTTTGTAACTCTGATACATCACTATTTAAGATAGCAGTTAATTTATTACTTTGTTCCATGCTTAAATTATCCATATATGATTGAATTACTGATTTGAATTTATCTACTAAATTTGAATTCCTTTTTGCCATTCTCTCTAGTATAAATGAAGGTGCTAATGTAACTAAATAATCATACTCCATAACATCATCAATTGTAATCTTTTCCATAGTATCAACCTTAAAAATTAAATAACAACTGATTTTATATTAATCATAAACAATGTTAAATTTATTGAAAAATAATCAAACTATTTGGAACTAATATGGAAACTAAATTATAGTATACCATGTTTAAAAGATATACTTTAAACAATAAAGTTCCAAAAAGATAATTAAAGCAATATTTGGAACTATTTGAGGCATATTGTAACCTAACCTATTTTAATTGAAATAATATTAATTGTTATCTCGTAGCATCGGAAAAAATAAATCAAGGAATTATAAAGGATAGTTACCTCAATAATTTACTGATACCCATGAGAACAACTTATAATATATGGATACCAAAGATTGATTAAAAAAATGAATTATCTATTACTTAATGAAGATAATAAATACATATCATAAACAAATATTAAAATTAAAGCTATTAAAAGAATTAAATAAAGAATAATAGTTCCTTCACTTTTTTATCAATACATCCATTTAAAATCAAGTTTTTTTTATTTATTCTAAATATTTATTTACTTGTTTTTATATACTATCAAATGGGGTTAAAAATGGATATAATAAATATGTTATGGCAATTCGGTATTCTTGCAGCAGTTTTAGTTTTTGGAGTTAAATTAGGACTTGCTTCAGGGATGGCAAATTTGTCTAAAAAGTTATTTGCAATCATCTGTATCTGTTATGGCGCCGGTGTTTTAATAATTTCAAGTATAGCTTCCATGTTTTCAAATCAAATAGTTACAATTATTTATTCATATAATAGTTTCTTTTATATCATAATGGCACTTGTAATGATTACTGCAGGTTTGTTAACAATTAGGGAATGGAAAGTTCATGGGAAAAATACAAGTAAAGCTACAAGTATAGCAATTATAGCTCCCTGCCCTTGTTGTTTTGGTTCAATTGTAGTTAGTATCCTAGTAGTTGCTCCAGCTATTGGTATGGGTTCTTTCCATTTAAGCATAATTGTTTCAATAGCATTAATTTTGGTAATGCTTGTAACTTATTTTGCTTCAAATACTATAGTAAAATTTATTAAAAAACCTTATCCAATAGTTCTAGGAAATTTCATGCTATTTTTAGGTGCTTATTTCTTATTATCTTCAATTGTAATTCCAAATATAGTGAATATTCTTTCAAATGGATCAGAAGGACTTTCTTTATCTTCACCAAATACTATTATTGCATGTATTGTATTTGTTGTACTTTTGGTTATTGTAGGAATATTCTTGAATAAAAAAGGAGAAAGTCTTTTAAGATAAAAATGGTGATTATTTATGAATTCAACAATTCCAGGAAGTGAATATTTAACAGGAACTTTAGATGTAATTTCACAAAGTCTATCAATTCCTGTATTAGTTATTTTATTAATTTTAGTAATTATTTCAATTATAGCCCTTGGAGGATTCATTTCAGAATATACTTCAAGAAAAAAAGTTGATGTTAAAACAATCTCAGATGGAATATTTAGCATTAGTTCAGCTAGTTCAATAGATGATTTAAAAAACATTATTAATAATTTAAACATTCCTAAATCTCAAAAAAGAGTTTTAACTAAAATTGCAGAAACTGAAGATTTAAATAACTTCTCAAGAGAAGCATTAGCTCGTAAGTTAGTCGAAAATGAAGAGGAAAAAATTGATGACTCAATGGAGAAAACTGATATTATTACTCGTATCGGTCCTACTCTAGGTTTGATGGGTACTTTAATTCCAATGGGCCCAGGTCTTGCAGCTTTAGGTTCAGGAGATATTAATGTTCTTGCACAATCCCTGACTGTGGCATTTAACACCACCATTGTTGGTATTGGATGTGGTGCATTATGCTATGTAATATCAAAAATTAGACGTAAATGGTACGATAAATACACATCTGACTTAGATGCATTATCTGATGCAGTTTTAGATTACATGAATAAATAAGTGATTTTTATGGTGAGACGAAAATATAAAAGACATAGAAATCATCAAGAAGAAGATCCCATGGCTGGAACAGCAAACCTTGTTGATGCAATGCTCGTAATTGCTGTAGGATTCCTAATTTTCATAGTAATGAGCTGGAATATGCAGGGAGTAATATTCTCAGACATGTCTCATGAAGAAAAACAAAAGACAATGGAAGCTATGAAACAAGTTAGCGAGGTTAACCAAGGTGAGGAACTAGATGATACACCAGATACTTCTAATAGCTCAGGACAAGGATATACCGAGATGGGTAAAGTTTATAAAGATCCATCGACAGGAAAACTGATTTTAGTTGAAGGTTAATCCCTTCAATTCTTTTTTTTAAATAAATATAACTTCTTATAAAACACATCATATCCATCAGCTAAAAATATTGATTTAACAAAACAAAAAAACAGATATTTGAAATATATAAAATACTCACCAATATATCTATTTATATGCTTAAAAATAGCTAAACTATACTTTTAATAAACTCATATTTTAATTATTTCATAGTTTTAACAATTTTAATCATTAAACTAAGTTATCATATATAGAATAAAAAAATAAAATAAATTTCAAAACCTCATAAAATTCAAACATGTTTTTGTTCAACACGACTTTAAAAAAAAGATAAAACTCTCTTAATATCTATTAAAGCTGTTTTTATAATTTTTACTTTTATTGTGACTTTTGCAGCGATAGAATAGTTTATGCCTACATCTAACCTATTGGTAATGCACAAACATTACATCAGTGATTATCATTATAATTTACTGTAAAAATCATAATTTTCTAGATACAATATACTTACCATCAACAAGTACATTATTTATTCTGCTTTTAATCGTACAAAAATATAATTAATTTTTTTAAAAAAAAAGAAAAATAGAAGATATTTTGTATATCTCTTCTATCTTTTAGTTGTTAATATTGCTTTTTGACTTATGGAACTATAATAGTTGTTTCCATTATATTTAATGGATGCTGTGAATTTTCCTGCTTTAGTTAATCCAGTAATCTTAAATGTAGCTCTACCTTTAGAATTGGTAATTGCTTTGTAAGTTTTACCGTTAACTTTAAGATAAACAGTACCTTTGTAGATATATTTGCCTTTATTGTCTTTTAAAGCAATAGTGTATTGTTTAATTTTTGTTTTTACTCTGAAAGTCTTTTCATAAGCAGTGATTTTTGATGGTTGTTTTATAGCTTCAATAGTTACAGTTCTATTACTAGATTCATATTTATCATCACCATCAAACTTAATACTTGCTTGTTTAGATCCAAGAGTAGCAGTGTTTATTTTAAATACAGCTATTCCTTCTGAGTTTGTTTTTGCAGTATAAGTTTTACCATCATACACCAAAGTTACTGTCCTATTAGCTAAAACATTACCTTTTGAATCTTTAAGCAATACTTTATAACCATATCCTTTAGAGAGTATAGTTAAATAAAGTTTCTTGTTAGCTGATGAGAATTTTGATGGTTGTTTTATAGCTTCAATAGTTACAGTTCTATTACTAGATTCGTATGTATCATCACCATCAAATTTAATGATTGCTTGTTTAGATCCAAGAGTAGTAGTGTTTATTTTAAATACAGCTATTCCTTCTGAGTTTGTTTTTGCAGTATAAATTTTACCATCATACACCAAAGTTACTGTCCTATTAGCTAAAACATTACCATATTCATCTTTAAGCAATACCCTATAACCATATCCTTTAGAAAGTATAGTCAAATAAAGTTCCTTGTTAGCTGATGAGAAAAATGTTTTAATTGGGTTTTTAATTACTCCAGTAATGTTGTTTATAGCTTTATCACCTACTAAAGTAGCAGCAATTAAATGGTTGTCTTTAACTACTGAAATATTGTTTTCAGATTTTAAAACATTAACTGCATAATCTCCAGTTGTTGTGATATTGTTTCTTAAGATAGTTCCATTAACATTACCATCGTAAAGTAAAATACCTTGGTTAGTTGCACCAAACATGTCTGCTGTTGTAGCATTAGTTTTTCCAGTTCCATTGGAAATTATTCTGTTATCTACAATTATGACTTCTTTAGAGTTAGTTGCAATACCCATTGTGTATTGACCATTTGCAACAACATCGTTGTTAGAAACAATCTCTTTATCACCTAATAATTCAAAGCCATAAGCGGTTTTTCCATTAACAGATACATCATTATTTGTATAGTTACCTTCAACAGTATCAGATCCCCATTGTGAGGAATAAATACCATATGCTGATTCATTAGATACAACATTAACTATATTATTATTTACAGTTCCTATAAATGGACATTCAATATCAATACCAGCACCATAATTTACTTTATTAATAACAGTGATGTTGTTTGAATCTATATCCATGTTTTCTCCAGTAGCTTTTAAACCATAAGCATAGTTTACACCAGTAACAATGACACTATTATTACTGAAAGTTACATCATCTGCCTTGATTTTAACACCATAAATAGAATCATAATCACCAACACGGTTAGATACAGAAACATTAATATCATTTCCTGTAATCAATGCCTCATGGAATGTTGCATATATAGCCTCAGATTCTGTTCCATAAGCACATGAAGGAATAATAGCAGTGATTTTATTTCCAGAAATAGTAGCTTCATCAGAACCTGATAAATAAATAGCTACATTCATTGATGGAATCATATCACCAGCAGTAGGAGTACCTAAACCAGAACCATTAATAAATATATCATTATTTGAAATATTTACACTACCACTAACAAAAATAGCAATACCTAATGTATAATTTCCTTTAGCTATTATCTCATTATTAATAGCTGTTTCATCAACACCCATCAATTCCATACCATAAACAGAATTAGAGTTAAGAATGAATTTATTACCATCATATAATGCATGAACATCTCCATAATCATTAGTACCATAAACAACAGATTTAGCAGTTAAATTTACGATATTATTAGAAATAACTCCAATAAATGGTGCATTTAATGAAATACCATTAGCAGAATAATTACTGTTGAAAACAGTTATATTATTGTCAGTTAAATTAACATTGTTACCATCTGCAGTAATACCATAAATATAACTATTACCTTTACCTTTTATAGAATTTTTAGAAACGGTTGAATTTGATCCACTAACAACAATAGCATATAAACTATCATAAGAACCTAAAACAGATGAATAGTTTAATGATAAATCATTGTTTGAGATTATGTTATTATTTCCTTTAACCTGAATAAGATAAGCTGAATATTTTGCAGCATAATCTGGTCCTGGACCATAACCAGTTGCAGCAGAAGGAATTTCAGCATCAATTTTATTATTAGATACTACAGAATTATTAACATTTTCTAAATTAATGACTCCATTAACATATGAATCAGTATTATTTCCTTTAAAAGTAATTGTATTGTTTTTAATTGTTATATTATTAACATCACTAGCATAAATCAAAATATTGTCCTTACCTTGAACTAAAACAGAATTGAACTTGTTATTCATGATTGTAACATTGTTTCCATAAATTTCAATTAAGTTTTCAAGATCGAAAGTAAAACCATCAACTACAACATTATTACCTGCAATACTCATAGTCATATTGTTTAATACAGCATTATCTGAAACTAATCTGATTGAATCTATGAATGTAATTACATTAACTCCAAGATTGGAAAATTCTCCAACGAAAATCAATGTTTTATTAGTTACAGTTGGTAGTAACATACCATTTTCATCGAAATAATCATAGAAAGTTGAATTTGTAATAATTCCATTTAATATTATATAATTGTTTTCAACAACATTGTTTTCAGCACCTAATACTGCACGATCACCTGAAGTTTTTTCTCCTTTTAAACTATTGTTAGATACTGTGTTACCTGAAAGGCCAGTGATATTTACTGCATAACCTTTAGTTGAAACAATACTATTGTTTGAAATGTTATTGCCAGTAGAACCTGCTTTAAAGAATACCCCTGCATTACCATAACCTAAAGCATCAGGATAGTTATTTATGGATATTTCACTATTTCTATCACTGTTAACATGAATATCATTATTAGTGATTTTGTTGTTGTTTGATCCATAACCAGCTACACCAAATCCATATATTCCATTTGTAGTCATATTATTTCCATCTATAACATTATCATTACCATCGAATATTTCAACAGCATATGAAACATTGGATTTTAAGGAAATATTATTATCAATAACTTTTGAATTTTTAGCATATTCTAATGTTATACCATAAGCAGTATAATTACCAACAATATCAAAATTATTATCTTTAATTGAAATATTTTCACTATGATATCCTAAAATTAAACCTGTGGAAACATGATTTCCTCTAACAGTTACATTATTATTAGTGAAATTATTATTGTTAGATACTTCATCACTTCCAGAATTAGTTTGAGCACCTAAAACACCCATACCATACTCATAATTATCATAACCATATACTAAAACATTATTTCCATCAAATACATTATCACTGGAATCGAAATAAGCATCAATACCAACAAGAGAATTGGTTATTAAAGCACCATTATTTAAAATGGTTTTATTTAATTTTGAGGTTACAGTCACATTATTAGATTTAACTTGATTATCAGAAGAAGTGATAAGTAAAATACCATATGTTCTATAAATTTCATTTACTGAATTCACTCCATCAATACATTTAGATGCTTCATAATTATGATGTTGACCAGTACCATTGGTCACTATTTTATTATTCTCAATAATAGAACCATCAAGACCTAAACCCACTAAAGTGTAAGTTAAATAATCTCCAGAAGAATATAATACATTATTCTTAACTGTTGCATTAAAAACACAATTTAAGTAAATAGCATAAGCAGCATTTGGATCACAGACAGAAATATCATTATTAACAATAGTTAAATTTTCAACATCATATCCATAAATACCCCAGTTGTTTAAGTGACTTGAATTGCCATTAATGATTTTTAAGTTTTCAATCCATACATTATCTGAGGAAACTGTAATTTTAGAATTCTTAAGTACTGCATTATCTCCTGTAATTTTAACAGGTTTAGATATAATTGGGAATATTTCAACAAATTCCCCTTTAAAGTTCAAAATATCTCCATCATTAACCTCAACACTTATTAAATTACCATTATCATCAAAGAAAACATGGTAATTATCAGAAGTAATATCATGAATTTTTCCATTGAATTCAGAAGAATTATCAGGAACAAATTCACCATCAGGAGTATAAATCTTAGCAGATCCATTTACAGTATTGCCTTCAATAGTATAACTATCTTTATCAGCATCTTTAGCATTGATTGCATATTCATTATCTGTGGAAATAATATTATTAGTTATTGTAATATCAGATGGAACCCTAGTTTTAGATGATTTAGAAACATATACACCAATACCACTAGTTGAAGTAATATTATTGTTTGAAACAACTAATCCTGTGAGCTTACCTACCTGAGATACACCATTACCTGAAACTGTTGTGATATTATTATTCATTACTTTAACATTATTACCATTAGCATCTACACCAACACCTTTTCCTTTAAGATTAATATCATTATATTTAACAGTAGTGTCATCACTTGCAGATACACCCGCAGATTCAACTAAACAATTAATAAGTTTATTGTTAGAAACAGTTGAATTCTTTCCAACAATAATAGCATAATCTCCACCAACTAACTCGCCAGTAGCGAAATTTTTACCTGTAATATTAATTAAAGTATTATTATTAACATTAGCACCATCCTCAGCGGAAATTCCCCTAAATGTTCCAATTACTGTATTAAATTCAGCAGTATTATTTGAACCCATTAACTGAATACCATAACACCATGAAGTTGGAACAACCATACATTTTACAGTATTATTACGTATTATGTTATTATTAGATCTTCCACCTACAAATGCACCAGAACCATATGCAGATAGATAGATTCCATTAGCGTCATCTACTTCAATGTAATTGTTTTTAATTAAATTGTTATGAGCATCCCCTAAAACAAGAGCAGATGTAGACTTTGTAGTTCCTTCTAAAGAGATTTCTCCACTTCTAATTATATTATCTGAAATTACATTATTATTTGAACCTGGATTCAAAGCTATTGGGAATGAACTTTGACCAGAACAATTAATATCATTATTTTTAATTAGACAATTGGTAACACCAGCTAAAATGATACCTTGTGTATCAGTACATCCAATGTTTATTATTTTCAAATTAGAAACAGTAGAACCAGAAGCTCCAGTAACAAGGGCGACAGTTCCATTATAAATAATTGCATCTTCACCAGTTAAAGTAATGTTTTTATTAATTATAAATTTTTTACCAGTGAAATTTCCAGTTAAAATCAATGTATACCCATCAGCAACATCACCCATTAAATTTCCATCTTCATCAAAATAATCATCATAATTATTTACATCAACAGTAAAGATATTAGCATTTTTATTTCCATCAGGTGTTTTCATTATAGAAGATCCATTGAAATAATTATCCCTAATATTATAATTATTAACCTTCCCAACATCAATAGCATACTTACCATCAGATATGGAAATATTATTACCCATGATTACAATACCAGATGCTGAACTTGCAGATACACCATTACCACTAACTGAAGTAATATTATTATCTAAAACAATTAAAGCAGGACCACTAGTTACACCTATAGCATTC
This sequence comes from Methanobrevibacter sp., assembly GCF_051877095.1. Classification (GTDB taxonomy): domain Archaea; phylum Methanobacteriota; class Methanobacteria; order Methanobacteriales; family Methanobacteriaceae; genus Methanocatella. The sequence goes on from NZ_JBJEIO010000005.1 coordinate 133,561, forward strand.
CCATTATTAGTTTTAATATTATTATGAATTAATGTAATCTTTTCCCCTGAAGGATTTATTCCAACACCCCTTCCTGTAATATCAATATTATTATCAGAAACAGTTGTATTTGAAAGTGGAATTATACCTGCACGTGTCATTCCACCGTAAACAGTATTACCTGTAATAATTCCATTATTACTAGTAGTAATACCTGTATTTGAAGCAGAGATAGTATTATTTCTTATAATATCTCCTTTACTATTAGCATTAATTCCATAACTTGATGAAATAACTTTATTAAATTCAATAGTATGCTCTTTACCTGTTAATCTAAAAGCCTGACCAGAACCAGCTCTAACAGTATTATTACGCAATACATTATTAGAAGCTGAAGTACCTATAATGATAAATCCATTACCATTACTAGAATCAACATGATTTTTTTCAAATAAATTGTAACTAGAATCCTTTATATAAATAGCATCAAGATTTCTAGTAAACATACCATCAATATACCCTTTTGACATTATTGAATTATTAAAAATCACAGTATAATTCGCATTCATTAAATATATTGGTTGTGAATTTTTACCAGTAGAAGTAATATTGTTATGCATAATAGTACAATTAGTAACACCATTCAAATTAATACCATTAATATCAGTACCATTATTAACAATTATCAAATTAGAAACAGTAGAACCAGAAGCCCCTGTAATAAGAGAAACAGTACCATTATAAATAGTCACACCATTACTAGTTAAAGTAATGTTTTTATTAATTCTGAAATTCTTGTCATTGAAGTCTCCAGTTAACACTAAAGTATCGCCATCAACAACAGTATCTTTTATATGATCATTCTCATCAAAATACTCATCATAATTATCTTCAGAAACAGTATATTCCGAAGATTGAGAAATAGTAGGACTATCATCAATAGTTGCACTATTCTTAGTTAGAACACTGTATTCAGAAGATTCAGCAATAATCGAACTATCATCAATAGTTGTATTATCTTCCGCAGAAACAGCACCCATTGCCATTACAATGAATAAAATAAGAATAGATAAAAATTTTATATTCTTTTTCATTAATTTTTTCCCTCCTTAAAATACATTATAGACTTTAAATAAATAAAAAAATTAAAGTCAAATTTATTTTTATAAAATCTAGTATAAATAAATTATTGATGATATTTTATAAAATATACTTTATAAAATAAATTACTTGAGAATTAAAAAACATGCAAAAATTAAAAAAAGGGTTGAAATAAACCCTAAAAACTTATTTTTTCTTATATCCATAAACTAATAATGCAAATATAATTATAATAACTAAAATTATTACAATTAAAGAGTTATTATTACTTATTTCTTTAGAAGCACTAATCTTTTCAATTTCATAGCTTTTAGATGAAGAATCAGCACTTGAAATAGAATTATCTTCATCAGTTGATTTAAACTCAGTTGGATTAACTATATCCTGACTAGAATATCCATTAACAACCATATCACTACCAACATCACCAATATTTGAATCAATTGAACTTCCACTAGAAACCTGGGAACTTGCATTAACATTAATATCATTATTAGTTATGTTATTGTTAGTTCCATTTGGATTAACATTAGTACCATTATTGTTAGTTCCATTTGGATTATCTGGATTATTATTAGAATTCCTTACATTGAGATATTCATCTTTTAAATTTTGAACAAAATCCAATATCCTATCTAAAAATGAACTACTATCTCCAGTATATTCCTTATTATTATCATCCCTAACTAAATTATCAGGGTTTAAAAAATAACTATAATCCATTATATCTCCACTGAAATCTTTAATAAAATTATCAGTGAAATTTACATATTGCCATTTGTACTCTGTGTTATTAGATATAATTATCATACCATCATTGTTTTCAAGGATATTCTGTTCAATGTGAATTTTTGAAGCTGTTAAATCAAATATTGCACCATCGTTAAGAGAATTATTTGCAAAATAATTATGCTTAACATCTACAATACCATAAGGACCATCTTGAATACCATCAATATGGTAATATCCTCCAAATAGTGAATAAATTATACTACTAGCTTGACCAAGATTGATTCCAGTGAAACTATTATCTTCAATAGTGATGTTATCTATCACTTTAATAGCAATTATAGGACCTATACTATATTCAAAACCTATATTTCTAAATGCATTTCCTGAAATAACAGTAAAATGAGAATTTACATCAATATAAGCCAGTGATGAATCATTATCTGTACCTCCACCATAAAAGTAATTATTCTTAATATTAATATGACTTCCTGTGTAAGTATTAATAGCATGAGTTGAATTTATGAATATATTTGAAGTTATATTCACATCATTTACATGTTCTAAATCAATAGAATTCAAGGAATGGTTAAATATATTATTACTAATGGTTAAGTTAGCTGACTTATCTCCTCCAAAACTATTAAGATAATGAATTCCATTGGAATTTTCAAAATAGTTATAAGAAACTGTACAATTTACACAATTGAGTAAGACATCAAAAACTTCCCAATCTTCAAAATATCCTTTGTCAGTAGCATTTTCATTCCTATAAAAATTATTACCACTTATAATTACATTATTTCCATTAATAGACATGGATTGTGCATCGGATCTTGCATTGTTATTAAAAAATACATTATTCAATATAATGCAACCATCACCCTTAAGAATATATATCGGAGGAGTAGCTGCAGAATTATTTAAAAAAGTATTATTAATAATAATAATTCTATTATATGCTAGAATAGCACTAGATACACCCTTATTACTCAAATTTACTTTTTCACTACTATATGAGGATAACATGGAATAAACCTCATTAGAGTCAAATTCATTATTTATGAAAGTTGAAACATTTCCATTTGAGAACACAGCAGCAGCATATTTATCAGATAAGTCAACATGTTTATGCATACTATCTGTATATCCATAGATATAATTCCTATCAAATCTAGAATTTTTGACTAATAAATTGTTTCCAGAATTATAAACAGCACCACCAAACATTTCCCCATTTCCATACCAATATGTGTTGAATATATGATTTTTTACAAAAGAACAGTTGTCAATAGTTAAATTATTACCATAATTAGCTATTGCACCACCTTGTAACATACCATTCTTAATTTTCGCATAGTTTTCAGTAAATGTGGAATTAGTTATGGTTAAATTACTTTGAAGGTTATATATAGCTCCACCACTAACTGAAGCAGTATTGGATTTAAAAGTACAGTTATTTAAAACAATGTTTCCGTTATTGTAAATAGCACCACCAGAATTTGCTCCATTATTTATAAAAATACAATTATTCAAAATTAAAACACCATTATTATAAATAGCTCCACCAAGAGTTGCTTTGTTATTTATAAAAGTACAATTATCCAATATTGAAACACCATTATTATAAATAGCTCCTCCAGTTACTCCTTTACCATTAGTTAAATTCAAATTAGATAACTTTAAAGTAGCATTAGAAGAAACATTGAAAATAGTATTCTTATTATTACCTGAAATAACAGATTGATCATCTGGATTAATTGAAACCTCATGATCCACCATGATAGTTTCATCAACAACATTATTTTCAGTTAAATTATCCAAATCCATAGCAGAAGCTGAACCAACAGATAAAACAAACAACAAACCTAAAAATAAAACTATTACATTAGACTTCAATTATTTTTCACCTCCCTTAACATTTATATGGCCAAATAAAGAAAAATTGACCATTAATAAATATATATTGATTAAGAATATTTAAATATTTTGAAAATATAGTTGATAAAAATAAAAAAAGAAAAATAGAAAGAATTATTCATCCCTTCTATTTCTAATATAACCAAATCCAAATAATATAATCAACACAATAACTGCAATAATAACAAGAGCAGGTGTTGAAGATTGTGAACTAGCTATATTTTTAGATGAACTTTTTTCAATCTCATGTGCTTTACTTCCAGAGTCATCTCCTGCATTCCCACTATCTTGAGCATTAGAATTCGCAGATGGATCGAAAGATTTAGCACTAGGTTCCGCACTATTAGAAGGTGAATTTCCAGCAGAAGTTACACCTGCAGAGGATGAATCACCACTATTAGATTCACCACCATTTTCCCCTTGAGAAGTGTCTGAACTATCTGAACTTGCATCATTTTTATAGATTGGATCTTTTAAGGTAGCATTAGCTAAAATTTCAGAATATTTCTGTTTTTCCTGAGCTGAAAGTGTACTCATTTGCATTAAAATCTTATTGAAATTAATATTGTTACATGTGTGGTGACAACAAGCAACACCATACTCAATAGAAGTTTTAATCATCTCATTAGACAATTGTTCTAAAGTACTTCTTACAGATGGATCAAGAGAATTCAAGAATTTATCTACATCCTGTTTTGAAATAGATTTAGAACTTAATAATTTCTTAAATGATTGATCAACAGAATGACCATTAGCATCAGTCATTTCCCATTTATTATTAAGAGCCATATAAACCATCCATGCAGATGCAGATGAAAATGCTGCTGCACTTGTAGTGGAATCTACATATTTCTTCATGTAAAGAGTTGATTGAGCCAATTGTGATCCTAATTGGGTGTTTAAGCTACCTTTACTTACAACTAAAAATCCAAAAGCATTCTGGATTTTAGATGCAAATGAATTCATACCCATATCAGATTTTCCCCATTCATCAAGAAACTTATTATTGGTTAAAACTGATCTTATTTCAAACTCAATTTGTTCTTGAACTGTATTAGAGGTATAATGATTCTTATTTCTGATATCTACAAATGAAGTGTCTGGATTAGCTCCAAAATGATTAGCAGCATTTAATAAACCTCCAAACCAATCATAATAATCATCACTATCAAGTACCCTCCAAGTACTGTCTAAATTCTGAGTAATCAAATCAGTTTTTCCAAGTAAATACTTGTATTGGTCTTTTTGCTGTGAAATAACAATATTACCATTATCATCAATACTCCATGCATAAGATACCTTATTCATATAAATATCTGCTAAAACATCATTTACTTTATCAATACTCCATTTGTTAGTATTTGGAATAAATGTACTCATACCAGTACCTTCCAATACCTTTCCTGGAAGACCAAATAATCTATTTAATGTTGGATTTTCTGAATAATGCTTTTTAACAAAATTAACAGAAGCATCCTCACCCGGAGCATTGAAAGCCAAACGAGTAGCAGTCACTAACCAAGTAATCCAATTTTTATTACTAGTCACCATACTTGCATATACATCTATTCTTGGTCTTTTTACAACTTTACCATTAGATAAAGTGACAGTTAATTCACTTAATGGAAGTAATTCAACACCATCAACAGTACCTGTTCTTGTCCAAGTCGGTTTACAGCCTAAGAAGTATAAAAACTCAGAAATACCAATACCTTCAGTTCTTAAAATCTCAGTACCCCATAAAATTAATGCAGTCATTTCAGGCCATTTACCATGTTTTTCATAGTAATCCGCAAGAAGCATGTTGACTATTTTTTTAGCAGATTCAAATGATGCTTTAGATGGAACTTTTGTATGATCTGTTGCATATCCATTATAACCAGTTGGAATTGAATCTCCATAAGCAGGATCTGCAAATAAACCACCTTCAACATAGCTACCATTTAATGCAGCCAATAATGCATTCCACTCATTGTTCGCATAAATTTTTAAAATAGTTTCAGCAATATATAGAGAATCTTTGTATAATTGGGATTTTTTACCATAACCCAATGAATCAGATAGATTATCACAAGTGGTTCCTCCAATGATTGACTTAACCATTTCACGTAAAAATGCTTTAATAAGTTCAATTTGAGTAGCATATTCTTCTTTACCTACAATATCATCATAATAATCTAAACCTGCAAATTCTTTAAATAAGAATGCAGCAATATGATCATAAACTGAAGTTTGAGAAGAAACAATAGTAATAACTTCTTCTATAAGATTTTCACCACTTAAAACATGCCCTAAAGTATGTAAACCTAAAGCATTGAAGTCATTTTCTAACTCATCCAAATAATCATGTAATTCAGATAACCACTCAGCGAAAGTCTGATTTTTACCTTGAGATTTGAAACCTACATTATGTGCAAGTGCAATAATCTGAGCTTTATAACTTTCTGCATTATCAGAGACATTAAGTTTAATTGCATTATTATATCCATTAATAGCATTAGCTAATTCTGAATAGTTACCATATAATTCAGAAGCAACAATAGCTGGAGTCATATGAGTAATCATTAATGCTCCTAACCTATCACGAGCAACCATAGCCTCACCAGGATTAGATACAATATAAGGATATATAGTTGGAGTTAAAGTTAACTCAAAAGTCCAGTCACCTTCCTGTACACCAATTTGATGACCTGGTAAAAACTCTAAAGTACCGTGAGTTCCCATATTAATGATAGCATCTGTTTTTGCAGTTTTATCTAACCATTCATAAAATGCAACATACTGTTGGTGCGGAGGCAATGTAGTATCATGGTAATTTTCTATTTCTTCCCATCCCCTACTTGGTTGGAAAGTAATAAAGACATTACCTAACTGTATACCAGGTATTACAATATACTTATTATCATATACCATTATTTTACCTAAACCTTCACCCCAATAATCTACTAACTGCTTCATTGCATCAGGGTTAATATCAGATATTAACTTCTTATATTGATTAAGAGATATTAACTGATGATTAGCCATTAAACTATTCCAGTTCTTTTTGACATAATCATTTAACAGCCCTTGAGCCCATGTACCTTTGTTACCGAAATCAGCTATAATATTACCTAATTCTTTTACACTAGGAATGTCTTTTTTATCCATTCCTATATCATAACCATTATCAGCTAAAAGCATTAAAAGATCATGTACACTTTGGTAAACATCCAAATATGAAGCTCCAATTTCAGCTTTTCCAGGTGGATAGTTATAAAGAACAATAGCTATATTTTTATCTTTATTTTCCTTATCTTTAAGATTTGCCCATCCAAGAGTCATTTTAACAAGTTTATCAACTCCAGACTCAATAACATGAACTTTACCTAAATCATCAACATAAGATGTTACAATAGCCCCAAATACACCCTCAAAACTAGGAATTGTAACTGCATAAGACCATTCCATTTGAGGACCTAATTCATTGTCATACCCTTGTTTAGAAATATCATAAACTGCTTTGAGAATTGTTAAATCAAGATCAGTTAAGTTTTTAACAGCAGAGTTATTTGCCATTCCATTATAATCTAAAGACCAAGAATATAAAGAATTTATCGCAGATACACCTATTGTTGATGCTTTTGCAATTTCAACCAATATTGAAGACATAGGTATAGAAGTACCTGACTGATATATATTAAAAGCAGGTCTACCTGCAGCTTCATATTTTCTAATTAGACTATCTATTAAATCTCCACCAGCATAATAACTAGCTATGACAATAAATGAATTTGAATAAGGCTTATTTTGCTTATACCATGTTTCAAACATTCCCATAAATTTAGCTGGACTTGACTGAGTTTTCTGCCATTCTGCATAATTATCAGTCATCCAGTTAAGAGAACCTATTCCATCATGGTCATAACCAGGATTCGCTTTAATCCAAGAATTAATATCCTTTTGAGATGGTGTAACTGTTAATGTTCCACAATCCGGATGGTAAAATCCAAATGATGAAGCCAATAAAGGAGTTCTTTTTGGGTCTAATGTAGGATTTGAATAATTAGATGGATTAATTAAATATTTAATATAATCTAAAAGATTAGCCATATTTGTATTTAAAACTTTTTCATCAGGAGTGTCTTCAGCCTGGAAATATGAACCAATATATGTATTTTCCAATGAATTCACATCATTATGAGAAGGGCTTCCTCCAACGAAATGAAGATCAATATTGTCTAACAATTCTTTTGAATAGACTCCAAAAGTATATGCAATCATATATTTTTCATATGCTGGTGAATACTTTAATATATCTGTACTAAATGAATAAGTAGGTCCATCAATATACATATCTAACTGTATAAAATTAGCATAGTCAAACATCCATTCTTTAGTCTTATCAAAATTCATTGTTGATACATAACATACTCTTTTTGATAAATTACATAATACATTAAGTTTCTCATGATGAGAAGAATAATCTACAAAGAACAGTATATCTGGATAGAAAATATGTTCAATATTCAACTTATTTGAAAGAGTTACAGATTTAGAATAAACTTCATAAGTATCTAAAGCTATATCCACTCTATATTTACCCTGAGCTAATTTAACAGACAATAACCCATTATCATTTGTATGGCCTTCAAATACTTTGTTATTTGATATGTCATAAATAGATATTATTGCTTTATTAGTAGCAACACCATCTTCAAACCAAGTATTATTAGCCTGAGAATAAGAATCCCTAATATCAAAATTAATAACACCATGATTAGAATTAACTGCTTTAACGACACCATTCTCCAATTGAGTATTATTAACTGAAGAATATGAATCTCCAATATCAGAATTAATATCATGATCAGAAGTAGCTACTTTAACAACATTATTATCAAAACTATCTAAGTTTGAATCAGTATTGTTTAAATCATTTGCAGATACTGTACTTAAACTTATACATGTAATAACCAATAAAATTAAAACAAATAAAAGCTTTTTAGTTTTGATATTTTCACCTCCATTTAAATTAATTAATGAAACCATAGAATGATATTAAATAGAAATATCTAATATTTTTTAATATATCCTATGCATATTCATTTATAGAACCTATTATATAAACAATACGGAATGTTTTAAAAAAAATAAAGTAAATTTGAATTAGTAATTAAATTAATTAAAAAATATTAAAAAAGAAATAAAATGAAGTTGAAAAAGAAATAATCTATATGAAATATAGTTATCTAATCAAAACTACACAAAGTTCAAAAAAATAATTTGAATCATAAAATATAATTCAACACAATTACAGAATTAATATAATAAAAATTGTAAATAAATTACATTGTATTTAATTATAATCTTAAAAATATGTAGATTACCAATATTTGATAATTTAAATTTTTCATGGCCTGTTAAGAGTAACCCACCTTCTGTTTAACAGCATTCATCTTAGCGTGCTACCTTGCCTACCCAAGAGATTATCGGCAACTTTGCTCTTGCATCCTATGGAATGGCCGTTTCACCAATTCTTTTAATGTCCTCAATTAAATATCATCGTCAACCATTAAAAGCTGTATCGTTTCTGCTCCAGTGTCATGCCTCTCAGCATACGTTTTTCAACGCCATAGTCTTGTATGATGGGCGGAGTTTCCTTAGTTAATAAAAACCAGTAGCTGTCTTTAACTTGCCATGAAAAAATGATTAATATATAGTAGCAGGGCCTAGATTTGAACTAGGGATCTCGGGGTTATGAGCCCCGCGGGATCACCAGACTACCCCACCCTGCTATACGAATAAAAACAGTATATGTATACTATATAATATGACAAATATAGTATATAAAGTTTTCGTAAAAATATGTAAAAACTTAAAGAAAATAAATTAATTTAAAAAAATAAATTATTTATTTTCTAAAGAATCTATTCTTTTATCTAAGTCACCTAATCTTTCTTCAGTAGCTTTTTGGAATTCCTCAGAGGTTTGTTTAAATTCATTGAAACTTTTTTCTAATGTATCAACATTATTAGTAGTTTCATCAAATTTAGCCTGAAGATCATCTAAATCATTCATAGTAACTAAAGACCACTCCTTAATTAACTGATCACTTTTTTGATCTAAAAATGCATCAAGCTTTTGGGAAAAAGCACTAGTATTAATAGTAGAACCATCAATATCACTTAATTTAACTTTAATTCTTTGGCCCATTGATTCCTCTTCTTTAGATAAATCTTCATATTCTGAAGTAGATTTATTATTTTTTCCTAAAATTTCATCCATATGAGCATCAGCACTCTCAGGCATGAAATCACGTAATTTATCTACAGTAGATGGACTATTTAGTAAATAATAATAAACTAAAATAATAATTGCAACAATTAAAATTAAAATTGCAACAATTTCAATGATATCCATATTACCACCTATTTATTCATTTTACTGAGTTTTTTTTCTTTTGCTTCAATTTCTTTAAGCATTTTTTCTAATTTTCTTTGTTCAGTTTCAGCTTCAAGTCTAGCTAATCTTTCATTAATTTCAGAATGAAGATAACCAACATTACTTCTTACTTCAGTAGTAGATTGCCTAATAGCTGAAAGACTATCTTGCTGTTCCTGAGGTAATGGAATTGGATTATCCATTAATCTTTTAGATTCAATGTCTTTTTCAACCATAGCCATTTTTTTAAGTTCAATTTCCTTTTCAAGGATTAAAATTGAATTTTTAGATTCTGTAACTTTTTTCCATTGGAAAACAATAATAATTAAAACAATAGCAACAATTACCAAAATAATCAAATAAAAAATTTGATCAGGTATTGCAGTAATAGTATCCATTTTTAACCTCCAATTATATTTATAGAGTAAAGTAATATAAATATAAATATAAAGTTTATTTATTAAATAATTAATTATTTATATATTTAAGAAGGGGTAACATATGATAGAATCTTATATAAAAGCTGGAAAAATTGTTTCAGACATACGTAATGAAGCTTCAAAAATGATTACTGATGGAGCTTTAGTTATAGATCTTGTAAACTACGTGGAAAGTGAAATATTAAAAACTGGTGCTAAAATTGCATTTCCATGTAATGTGTCTATAAATGAAATTGCTGCTCACTATACTTCACCTATCGGCGATGAAACCTCATTTAAAGCTGGAGACATGGTGAAACTAGACTTAGGTGCAATGGTTGATGGATGTATTGCAGATTCTGCAATTACAGTAATAGCTAGTGGAAATTTAGATGATAATTATACACAAGATGAAATTAATTTACACGAAGAAATAAAAGAAGCTTCAGAAGCAGGTCTTGAAGCAGCAATAGCTACTGCTAGAGCAGGTATAGAAGTTTCCAAAATAGGCGCTGCAGTTCATGAAGCAATTGAAGAATATCATTTAAATCCAATATTTAATTTAACTGGACATAGTTTAGAACAATATAATTTACATGCAGGAATTTCAATTCCAAATTACGATAATCACGACAATTATATTCTAGAAGAAGGTCAAGCTATTGCAATTGAACCATTTGCAACTAACGGAGAAGGTATTGTAAATGATGCACCTGGCCATTATATCTTTTCATATATGGCAAATAAACCATTCAGAATGAAAAGTACACAAAAAATCTTAAAATATATCCAACATAATCATAGTAAAGTCCCATTTTCTGGAAGATGGATAACTAATGAATTTGGAGAAAGAAAAGGATTAATTGCACTAAAACAATTATCCGAAGCAATGGCTGTCTATCCCTACGCACCTCTTCGTGAAAAAGAAGATTGTTTTGTAAGTCAAAAAGAACATACTGTAATTATAGAAAAAGAAGGTTGTACGGTTACAACTATATAGAAGAAAATTATTTTTCTTCAACTAATTTTTTATTGAATCCATTTAAAAAAAGAAAAAAAAGAGAATTTAATAGATGGTAGGAACCCTAACACCCATTTTTGCTCTTCTTTCACGTTCTTTAGTATTTTTATCTTTTTTACCTTTAGCTAATTTTTCAAGTAAAGGAAGACCCGGTTTTACTTCATCCATTGGTTTTGTTTCAATTAAACCAGCAGATACTGCGGCTTTAAATATGCTGTTACCATCATCTGTTCTAGTTAAAACAGTAGACCATCCATCTGGAGATCCTACAGAACCAGTTGATACATCAGCCCATTCAGCAACATAATCTTGACAAATATTACATCCAGATTGTTCATAACCATGTGTTTCTTTAATTGCTAAACCAGAGTCTTCTCCATCTTTAGTTAACCAGAATTTACCTTTACCTATGTCCATTTTAGAAGCATCAGTTAAGTCATCAAATCCTAATTTTGCAGTAGCAAAAGTATCAAGAGAAGCCATAGGGAAGTTTTCCATACAATAAATACCAATCATTAATTTAATTTTATTAACAACAAATCTAGTGAATGGATAAGCTTGTGCTTTCCTTAAACCTTGAACTTGACATGGTGTTGCTACAACTCCGATTTTTTCAAGACCATATTGACGAGTTGCTTCTTTTAAAGCAGATAAAGTAGGTGACATAGAGTATTTAGTTCCAGCTGCTGCAATTACTTCATCAGAAGAAGTTACTACAGTAGGAACAGGTCTCCAATCATCATCAGGAGTTCCAGCTACAACTGCACCTTCAATAATTCCTTCATCAAGTGCATAACAGAGTAATGCAGATACAATTCCTCCGTCTTGTGATACATCTAAGATTTTTTTCTCAGTAGATCTAGCTGAGATTACTTCTTTATAAGTACCTAATGGCATTTTCATTCCTCCTAAAGTCCTGTTTCCTTTTTAATTCTTTCTTCAGGTAACCATGACCTTGGACACATCATATAACAAGATCCACATTTAACACATCTGTCTTTATCACAGCTAGGTCTACCTTCTGAAAAGCCCATTGCTCTAGTTGGACAAGCAAGAGCACAAGTTCCACAACCACTACAGAGTCCTTGACGGACAACATTAGTTAATACATCACAACCGCATCCTTTATCACATGCAGCCCAATCCATTGCAGGTTTTAAGTAATCTAAGTCACCTTCACATAAAGCAACTATAGTTTTTGCAATCATTTCAGGAGCTGTAGGACAACCTGGAAGTGCTAAATCCACTTTAACTAATGAACTAATTGGTAAGAAAGATTCATGTTTAGGTTGAGCTTGCTGACCTCCACGGGCATATGTGGTGAAACAACCAGTAATAGCACATGATCCAAATGCTGCAATTAAACCAGATTTTTTCCTTGCTTCTAAAAGTTCATGTACACTGTGTTCATCTTGTAAACAAACTGATCCTTCAATTAAACATAAGTCCATTTCAGGCATTTCTTCAGCAAAAGTTCCATGAATCCATTTATCTACCAAAGTTTGTCCGTATACAATATCAACCATATCTGTTAAAACTGTAGATAAAATATCATAATTTTCGGTTAAAGACATTGCATCCCCAGTACAACCACTTAAGTGTATGTAACCAATACGTGGTTTTGATGAAGCTGTTTTAGGTTCTTCTGCAGGTGCTTTGGTTTCTACATAAACAACATCTTCAACTTTTTCTTCTACTTTTGGAGCAGGTTTAGATGAACCACCAAAAGCTTTTTTTAATTTATCAAACATTATTTTACCCCGATTTCTTTTAAAACAATATCAATAGCTTCAGGAATCGCCTTCTCTACAGATTCAGATAAACCCACATCGACATCAGGTATTGGTATAGACGCAGGTTTACAACCAACAATTAAAACTTCACATTTTTCAGAAATTTTTTGAAGTGGTTCTTCGACAGTCATACCATGAGGATTATCATATTTTCCCACTTGCATAGCATTAGGGTCAAATACACTCACAGTTCCTGGAGTTGCATCAGATTCAACTACATCAATAACAATTAATTTTTTCCAATTATACTCATTGTATAAAGGGAAGAAGTTCATTGGTGCAGCAGTTCCTCCATCAATAAATTGAACACCCTCAGGTAATGTTACATCTTCAAATTTTTCTTTGATTTGGGTTAATACATCCTTATCAAATTCCTCTTCAACATATGAAGTAACTGCCGGATCATAATAATCATTTTTATCATTGAAATATTTTTGTAAAAGATTAATAACTATTGGACCATAGCCATCATCTTTAAATAAGATATTTCCACATCCAATAACAATTATATCCGAATCATAAGGCATTATTCATCCTCCACAATTATATTCTCACCATTTCATTTTTAAGAATGGATTTGTCCTCATCATCAACAACCATTACATGAGTAGCACATGATAAACAAGGGTCATATGCTCTGATAACGTGTGGTCCATACTCATGATGGAATCCTTCGGTAGCAGGTCCCATTGTTGGAATGTTCCAAGTGGTTGGTACGATAGCAGAGTAGAACTTAACTCTTCCATCAACAACTTTAGCCATGTGTACATTGGTTCCTCTAGGACCCTCAATTACACCAAAACCAAGTTCTTCAGTTCCTCTTTTATCATAACTTACATTTGCAGGAGCAGCAGGATCAATTGCATCTAAAGCTTCCATACATGCATCATAGTTTACTAACATTTCATCTGCACGAGCTACATGTTGTTGATTTACACCTTTACCTTTAAATCCAGCAAATTTTTCCATTCTTGCCCTAGGACCAGTTTCAACATTTTCACCATTAATTAATGGAATTACAGAACAAGCTTTTTTACCTATTTCAGGATCATCATACCAAGCTTCAGGTAAACATTCTGAGAAAACGTCCATATCAAAATCATTGGTTCCATAAGAGGAATCAGTTGCTAGTAATGGTCTGTCTACTACACCTAAATCTGCAGGTAAACCTTTTTCAACAACACAATTTTTTATTAATTCAATGTGTTCTTCGAGTTTTGGTCTAAGTGCAGTCATTCTTTCAATTAATCTTTCTTTGGTGAATGGAGTAATATTTCTTGCCATTCCACCAACTCTTATATCAGAAGGATGGATACCTTCACCAGCAATCATATCTACAACATATTGTACTGTTTTTCTTATTTCACTTACACTGTCAACTGCAGTAGTGAATAATTCATCAGGCACAAAATCAGTTGCGATTAAAAAGTGATGAATAGCTGCACTATTTATGTTATGTGCTGCTAAAGTAGCTTTTCTTAACAATTTTGCAGTTTTAGGAATTTCAATACCTAATGCCATGTCAATTGCTTCTGCTGAAGCCAAAGTGTGTGGGATTGGACAAACACCACAAATTCTTTGACATAAAACAGGTGCAGTTTCTGGAGCTTTGTCAAGAACCATCTTTTCTAAACCCCTAACAGGAGTTATACTTAAATACATACCTTTTGTAACTATCCCCTCATCATCAACTTCCATGACTAATTCGGCATGGCCTTCTTGACGACTAGTAGGAGATATAACTACTCTATCTTTCAAATATGTCACCTCAATTATAGAAATTAACATTTAATTATATGCAGTTACTAAATATAAATAGGTTATGCTAAACCAATCATAACGAAATATATATAATATATAACCGACTAATTTATATTATTATATTTAAATTAAAGGAGGGAAAAAATTGGATAAAGCAAATATTATTATTTCAATTATTATCGTTTTATGTATTGCAGCAGCCGTTGCAGCATATGGTATTACAAATAGCGATAATCCAATCTTTTCTGGCTTATCCAGTATGTCAGCAAATGATAATGATGCAGGAAATGGAATAGGAAATAACACAATTACAGGAAATGGAAGTGGAGATTCCCCAGCAACTACTGCAGATTCAAGTTCAAGCAGTGCGTCAGGAACAAGTAGTGGATCAAGTTATAGTAGTGGATCAGGATCAGGCTCAAGTAGTGGCT
This sequence comes from Methanobrevibacter sp., assembly GCF_051877095.1. GTDB lineage: Archaea > Methanobacteriota > Methanobacteria > Methanobacteriales > Methanobacteriaceae > Methanocatella. Next base: position 149,138 of record NZ_JBJEIO010000005.1, read on the forward strand.
CAGGCTCCGGAAGTGGATCAGGATCAGGCTCAAGTAGTGGCTCAGGCTCCGGAAGTGGATCAGGATCAGGCTCAAGTAGTGGCTCAGGAACACATTTATCACAATCAGAAGCAAAAAGTATTGCAAATGGTGCTATTCAAGAAAGTGGATGTTATGCTGGAAGTGGATCATATTCTGGAGGCTACTGGTACTTTACTGTATATGATGCACAAGGTAATGCTGTAGATACCATAAGTGTTAATGATGCAACAGGTGCTACTGGAAGAGGATAAATTTTAATAATTAATCCTTTTTATTTTTATTGAAATTCAAAATAATAGTTAAATATATATAATACAAAAAACAAAATTATTATTGTTGTATGTAAAGGGCCCGTAGCCTAGCTGGATAGGGCGTCGGACTTCTAATCCGAAGACCCCGGGTTCAAATCCCGGCGGGTCCGCTCTTAATATACTCTTTTTTTCTAAAATATTTTCTTTAAATTTAATTTATAAATAATATGGGCTTGTAGCCTAGTCTGGAAGGGCGTAAGACTCCTAATCTTAAGATCGAGGGTTCAAATCCCTCCAAGTCCGTTTTTTAAAAATCATCCAATGTAATTACATTAGGAGTATCTTTTTTTATTTTATTAAAAGAAATTTGACCATATTTACCCCCACCACCAGGGATAACATCTATTTCATCATTTCTGAATAATTTAATAGCTGAAGCAATATTTGAATCTATTTTTTCAATAGCACTTAAATCAACATTAATTAAAACATCAATTTCTGTATCAAAATTATCAATCAATTTCTTCCATTTACTTTGTACTGTTTTTGTAGTAACTCCTTTACCATAAACAGAAGAAATTATCTCAGCCAAAGGCATTATATGGACATAATTAGGTCTAAAATCAGGATGTTTTGGTTTATCATAGTCTGCAATTTCAGAAATTCTAAAGTCCACACCTTTTTTAATTGTTCCACCACACTCACATTTCATTTTATTCTCACGTGCTATTAAAGGATCAATCAATTTATAACATTTAGTACATGCAGTCATATGATACTTCCCTAAGTTTGGAACCAATCCATAATTAGCTTCAATCTTTCGATGATTAAATGCTTTTTTTATTGAAGAATATGAAATATCTTCTAATTCTATTTGATTAAATTCCCTACCTATTCTATGAGGCCATGGTGAATGCGCATCAGAATTTGTTAAAAATGGAAAATCCTTAAGTTCTGAAATTCTATCTGCCATAAATGTATCAGCAGATAATCCTAATTCAACAAAATCCACCTTTTTCTCATAACAATCATAAATACTATCATAGGATTTATACATACCTGTCCATGGAGTAAATGCGTGGGCAGGACCAATTAAACAATCATAATCCCTAACTAACTCTAAAAGTTCAATACCTGATAAATTTGTCTTTGGTCTTCCATCAAATTTTTTATTTTTAGATGGAACTTTATCTGACAGTTCACGTGCAATATCCAGACTCGGGATAATTATTAAATGATGAATTCTATTTCTTCCTTCAACTTCAGTTGTTAAAACAAAATTCATATCATCATTACTATAAATACCGTCTCCCAAATATGTAGTACTTTCCTCAATAGTATCCAACCAACCAGGATGAAAAGCATCCCCTGTTCCTAAAAGATTCAAACCTTTTAATTTAGACTTAGGAGCCATATTCTTTATTAGCATATCTTTTGATGATGCCATTGAAAAACAACTATGAACGTGAAAATCAGCATTTACTAACATAATTAAATGTTAGAAATTAAAATTATATTTATTTTTCCAATAAATGATGAATATAGAAAAATTTGAGTAAAATAAAAAAAGTAAAAAAATATACTGAAATCATCCAATATATCTTAAATCATCAGCATTTCCAGCATTATTCTTATTTATTAAATCTTGTTCCATTTTTTGAGCTTTAGCAATCATTTGCCTAGTTTCTTCAGCTCTTTCATCTAATTTATCAGTATTAATTTCAAAGTTAAGTAATAATGATAATTTTTTCAAAATAGCTTCAGCAGATTCCGCATCAATGAAATACCCTGGAGTTTCACCCATAAGGCAAACACCTTGAATTCCTTGACGAAGCCCTAAACCTAAAAATAAACCTGAAGCACCAACAATGCCACCATCATTAGATCTGATTTTAATATCGGCTCCTTTTAATATTTCAATATTAGCTTCATCAGTAGCAGCACCATAAACATTAGGATTTTCAACGGGTTGAGGTATAGCCATTCCACCCATAGTGAATATTCTAGTTATTCCATAACCTTTAACAAAATCTAAAATATCTTTACAGATTAAATATTGTCCTTCAGGAGATAAAGCTTGAGTATTACCAACAAGAATAATTAAATCTATTTTGTCTTCACCAACATCTTTTAAATAATACAACTCATTGAGCATATTACCAATTATTCCCTCTTCTTTAATAAGAACTTGAGGTGGAAAAGACGGAGAATAAATTTCAGCGAATTTAGTTGCTCCTAATTCATCAATCATATGATCTGCAGCTAATTTACCAACATGTCCAAGACCAGGTAATGCTTCAATGAAAATAGGATTATCTAGTTCAATTTCTTCTTCTAAAATTTTAATTTCAGCAGCATTCACGGACATTACTCCTTCATTGATTCTTTTTTCAAAATACGACGATATTTACCATATTTATCCTCAACTGAAAATTTAGGAGGATAAATAACTTTAAGTTTCCCGCCACATTTTGGGCAGGAATCTTTCAAAGTATAAATTCCACAATCGGGACATTTATTCATTTTCATGTTCATAAGAATCTAATTATTATCTAACTCTCTTAGGAAAGAACCATTACCTTCAGATTCTTCAATAACTGCAATACACCTATCAGCTGCAGCTTTAAGAGCTTTTTCAGCTAATATATAATCAGTAGATTTTACAGTGATTCTGTATCTAGGTGCACCAACACATTGGACTTTAATTTCTTCCCCTTCATCACCATTATCTTCAGCAGCTTTAAGAGCATCAATGATAACTTCAACACCATTTGGTACAAAAGTTTCAATATCAACATAACCACTAATATGGACTTCTGGAGGAGTAATATTTTTCTGAGCTACTTCAGTTATAGCATCAGCCCAATCCTGAGGAATTCCCTCATTAGTAAGAGATTTCGCACCTTCCTCTGAAGCAGTTTCAAAAGCACCATAAACATCACCAAAGATGTCCATAAGCTCATAACCTACCTCATCATAAGCATCATCTAAACTTTTATCTAATGATTTTGCAGATAATTCTAAGAATTTTTCAGCTTTTTGCTCTATTTTCCAATGTTGGATTTTTTTAGTTCTTTGGTCTTCACGAATTCTTTTTAAAGAAGCATCAACATGCCCCTTTTTAGGATTAACTCTGAGAACACGACAAACAATTTTTTGATTTTCCCTTACATGATCTCTGATATTTTTAACCCAACCAGAAGACACTTCAGAAATATGAATAAAAGCTTCTTTGCCCTGATATTCTTCTAATTTAGCAAAAGCCCCATAATTAAGAACTTTATAAACAGTACCAACAATAAGTTCTCCTTCATCAGGCCATTCTTGACTTTTTCTTACCATATTCTCACCAACATTAATAAAAAATTAAAAAAAAGTAAAAAATAAGTTCAAACTAGGAAAATCTAGTTTAAAACTTTTTCAATGTGTGCAGTGATTTTAGCTTTAGCACCGCGAGATTTGACAAGAGTTTTACCACAAATGATACATTTTACATCAGATGCAGCACGATCGAATATTACTTGCTCATTGTCACAATCTAAACATTTAACTTTTAAAAAGTTTCCTCTACCATTACTAACCATGTTAATCACCTATTTAGCTACAAATTCAGGTTTTCCTGTTCTGAAAGATTGTTTAATGTGAGATTTACCGCATTCTTTACATTTGAGTCTTAAATCTAATTTTTTAACAGGTTTGTTTCCAGCAGGTAAAGGCCTTGGGTAACCTCTGTAACCAGCAGTTACACGTCTGAATTGTCTTTGTCCCCAAGTTAATTCACTAGCTTTCCTTTTTTTAGCAGTGTGAACTTCATGTACAGTGTGTCTTTTACAATGAGGACAATAAGTTCTTTTTTCTTTTGGTATTTTCATATTTTCACCGTAATTTAATAAATCATTGTAAATCTATTTATGAATTTATCTAAATCCAATATATGTATTAAAAAACTAGAGATTAAGACTGTATTGTAACGCATCAAGTCTACACACAGCAAAAATCCAAATTATATAAAATATAATTTTTTATTATCACAAATAGATACGATTAATATATCTATTTATTAAATTATTTAAATTTAATGGAAAAAAACAATGTATTAGTTAAATTTTAACTTGACGGCCTTTTCTATTTTTGAAAAATACTTTTGCATTTATCAAAGGTAAAGTTACTAAATCTTGAGGTCTAAATGGCCCATAAATTTTTTCATCAACTCCCACAATAGGATTGATTTCATCAAAAACCAACATAGTAACAAGTTCTGTATCCTTAGCTAATTTCTTAGACTCCAAATCATAAAATTCATCTTGTTCATCAAAAGAATTAGGATTTTCCTCAATACTTTTTTCAGGGACTTTTTTAACTTGAGACTTTTGAATTTGAGCTGGCTTAGGCTCAGTTTTAGGTTTTGATAGTTCGTTTGTTATAACTTTTGCTCTACTAATTTCATCTAAACGATTTAATACCTCATCTTTAGGTTCCCCATCAAGTTTTAAATCTACTGCATTAGGCTTAATTTCACTGGACTTCGGCATTAAAGTATTAGTTTGAGTTTCTTTAGGTTTAACAACTTTATCCTCATCATCAGATAACTTTTCTAAAGAAATATTTCCCCTATGATTTTTTAAAGTATCCAATATAGAAAAATAAAATTTTTCCTCTTCAGGAGTTAAATTAAGTGGAGTAGTATCTATTAAATCAAATTTAGGCTCTCCAGTAAATAGATGATATGACCTATGAATATTTACAACAGCAGCATCAGTAATTTTATGTTCTCTTCTTTCACAAATTTCTGTTGCAATAATTTGAGCTTCTTTAAGCATACCATGAATATTAGAAAATGGATCTCTAATTGCTTCTTTTCTTAACTCATCTAAATACTCATGAATTCTAGCATAAAAATCTTCATCTACACGAGCTAAAGTACTGTTATTACGTTCTTTTTTTTGAATTTTACGCAATTCTTGATAAAACTGATCCACTTAATACCATCTCTAAATCATAAATTAAAAATAAAAAAAGATAAACACAGATGAAAAAGTTTATTCATCTGATTCTAATCTAGGAGCAAGCAAGAAACTGAGTTTACCGTCACCAGTAACCATAGTAAGACTTAAACTTAATGGCATGTCAGTACCTAAACTAATTTCAGCTTCCTCTGAAAATTTGTCTGCTTTAAGCATTTCCCTAATCTTATCTAATGAGAATAAAGCTTTTGCATGTTCCTGAATATTTTCACCATGAAGATATTTAACACTTGCATCTCCGAATTCACCATCTGCAGATGCTATAAAATAATCTTCATCAACTTGGAATGCAATCTTATCTGAGAAAATATCAATATCATTAATACAATCTTTTAAAATTGAGAAACGTACTTTAAATTTAGTTGGATGCTCAAGTTGAGGTGGAGCAGGACTATCATATTCCATATCAATTAATCTAATTTTAAAAGTTCTTGTAGCATCACCCTCGAAAGTAATAATGAAATTACCTTCATCTACAGACATTAAAACTCTATCTTGTGATTTAGCTCTTTTAAGAACTTTCATAAATTCATCAGTATCAATATTGATTTTTTCAGGGACATCACAAACATATTCATCAAATAAACTAGATTTAAGTTCTAAATGTACGAAAGTTATGTGACTGCGGTCTAAGGCATCTAATCTCATGCCCTCACTATCAGTTTGAATCTGTACTTCATCAACAATAGATGAAATAGCATCAAAACTGCTTTTTAAGATATTAGAATCACTTAATTCTGCTTTAAACATAAATAATCCTCTAGTTAATAATGTAATTATATTTATTTTTTATATATAATAAATTTATCTTTTTTAATGAATCATTTATTACAAGCATTTTTCATACTTGAAACATATTCTTTTAAAGCTTCACTGGCATTTTCACCATGCTCTTCAATTATCTTTACAATTGCACTACCAACAATAACTCCATCTGCAATTTTAGAAATATCCTCTGCTTGTTGAGGAGTATTAATACCAAAACCAACAGCTAATGGTAAATTAGTCACCTCCCGAATATCTGCTAAAATAGCATTTAAATCTGTTTTTATTTCACTGCGCATTCCAGTGACTCCTAAAGATGATACAACATAAATAAATCCAGTTGCATCATTAGCAATCATTTTAATTCTTTCACTTGAAGTTGGAGCAATTAATGAAATAACATCCACATCATTTTTAAGAGCAATATCTTTAATTTCATCTTTTTCCTCATATGGTAAATCTGGGGAGATAATTCCATCAACTCCTAATTCACCACATTTCTTAAAGAAATCTTCATAACCATAAAAGAAAACTGGATTTATATAAGTTAAAAATACCAATGGAATATCAGTTTTTTCACGAACTCTTCTAACAATATCAAATACATCATCTGTTGTAGTATCATGTTTTAAAGCACGTACATTTGCATCCTGAATTACAACACCTTCAGCCATAGGATCAGAAAATGGAATACCAATTTCTATTAAATCACATCCTGCTTCTTCCATAGCTAAGATATATTCAACAGTTTTATCAATTGTTGGATCTCCTGCAGTTAAAAATCCTATAAATGCAGTTCCTTTTTTAAATGCATTAGCTATTTTACTCATTTAATTCAACACCCCTATATTCTGCAATTGATCTAACATCCTTGTCTCCTCTCCCTGAAAGACAAATTATTATAATATCATCTTTATCCATTTGTGGAGCTATTTCCATAGCATGGGCAACAGCATGTGCACTTTCAATAGCTGGGATAATTCCTTCCATTTTTGATAAATATTCGAATGCATCAACCGCTTCTTCATCAGTTATAGGAACATATTCTGCTCTACCAATATCCCTTAAATAAGCATGTTCTGGACCAACACCTGGATAATCAAGACCTGCTGAAACTGAATACACTTGTGCAATTTGACCAGAATTACTTTGACTAAATATTGACTTCATTCCATGGAAAATTCCAATTTTACCATTAGTTAGTGCAGCTGCATTATATGGTGTATCAATGCCTTTCCCACCGGCTTCACATCCAATTAATTTAACTTCTTCATCATCAATAAAGTTATAAAAAGCTCCCATAGCATTACTTCCACCACCAACACATGCAACAACAGCAGTTGGAAGTTTTCCTTCTTTTTCTAATATTTGTTCACGTGCCTCAGCACTTATCACTGATTGAAAATCACGAACCATCATTGGAAATGGATGTGGCCCCATAGTTGAACCAATTACATAATTAGTATCATGAACACGAGCAATCCAATCTCTGAATGCATCGTTTACTGCATCTTTTAAAGTTTTAGTTCCAGATTTTACTGAATGAACTTTTGCTCCTAAAAGTTCCATTCTATATACGTTTAGGGCTTGTCTTTTAGTGTCTAATTCACCCATAAACACTTCACATTCCATATCTAAAAGTGCTGCAGCAGTAGCAGTTGCTACACCATGCTGACCCGCACCAGTCTCAGCAATAACCCTTGTTTTTCCCATTTTTTTAGCAAGTAAAACTTGACCTAAAACATTATTAATCTTATGAGCTCCAGTATGGTTTAAATCTTCACGTTTTAAATAAATTTTAGCTCCACCAAGATTTTTTGTCATTCTTTTAGCATAATATAATAAAGATGGACGTCCTGCATACTCCTTTAATAACATGTTGAGCTCTTCTACAAAATCAGGATCATTCATGTAATGATTGTACTGCTCTTCCAAATAAATCAATTCATTCATTAAAGTTTCAGATATGTATTGACCACCATATTCCCCATATCTTCCTTTACTCAATTTACAACCTCCATTATTTCTTTAATTTTAATTTCATCTTTCAATCCATTAGTTTCAAGACTAGAACTTAAATCTATTGCATATGGATTAAATTCTTTTATTGCTTTTTGAATATTTTGACTATTTAATCCACCAGCTAAGAAAAAATCTTTTTTTAAATCGCTTCTTATCCATTGCCAATCAAAGGTTTTCCCGCTTCCTTTGCCACTATCCAACAATAAATAATCTGCCAACGATTTATCATATCTCAATAAATCTGTATCTTGTGACATTTCAATAGCGTTTATAATTTTTAGCTCATGATTAGTTTTTTCTTTTAAATCAATTATATATTCTTCACTTTCATTACCATGAAGTTGGGCAATTTCAATTATACCCTTATTAAACAAATCCAATATCTCATCTTGGGATGCATTGACGAAAACACCAACTGAAGTTATATTAGGATTCAATTTATCTTTTAATTTTTTAGCCAAATCATGCGAAATCTTTCTTTTTGAATCTGCAAAAACAAAACCAATATAATCTGGAACATACTTATTTACAACTTCAATATCTTCCATTCTCTTAATTCCACAAATTTTGATTTTAACCATTTTTTAACTCCGAAATCGTGGACATTTTATCATTGCTTTTCATTAAAGTTTCACCTATTAAAACAGCATCAACATCATTTTCTTTTAATTTACTTACATCTTCTTTTGTTTTAATACCACTTTCTGAAATAAATATGACATCGCCACTTACACATCTACGTAGATTAATACTATTTTCAATATCTACAGTGAAATCTTTTAAGTTTCTATTGTTAACACCAATAATCTCTGCTCCAACAATCATTGCTTTTCTAATTTCATCACCATCATGAGCCTCAACGATAGCTGAAAGCCCTAAATCATGTGCTAAATCTAAATATTTCTTTAATTGAACAATATCCAATATAGAAACAATTAATAATACGGCTGATGCACCTAATAATTTAGCTTCCCAAATCATATACTCATCAACGACGAAATCCTTTCTTAAAATAGGAATAGAAACATTTTGAGCAATTTCACTTAAATAATCATCAGATCCCATAAAAAAGAAAGGTTCTGTTAAAACTGAAATTGCAGAAGCACCAACTTGTTCATAATCTTTTGCAATAGTAATGTAATCAAAATCTTTAGCAATTAATCCTTTAGATGGAGATGCTTTTTTAACCTCAGCAATAATTGACATTCCTTCTTCACTTAAAGCTTTTTTAAAAGGAAAATCTTTAGTTATCTCCATTAATGAAACCTCTTTTTTGATTTCTTCAAGAGGAATTATTTTCTTTGCATCTTCCACTCTTTTTTTAGTTTTTTCAACAATTTCATTTAACATAGTAATCAGCTATTTGTAACTTCAATAAACTTTTCAAGTTGTTTTAATGCTTTTCCAGAATCAATTATTTCAGCTGCAAGGTCAACACCTTCTCTTAAAGATCCAACTTTACCTGCAACATATAATCCAGCAGCAGAATTTAAAAGAACAACATTTCTTCTCGGTCCTTTTTCACCTTTCAATATGGATAATGTGATTTCTGCATTTTCACAAGCATCACCACCAACAAGATCCTCTTTTGATGCTAATTCCATACCAAAGTATTCTGGTGAAATTTCATATGACATTGTTTTACCATCTTTAAGTTCACATACAAATGTTTTATCACTAATTGAAATTTCATCCATTTTATCCATCCCATAAACAGACATTGCAGATGAAACACCTAAATTTTTCAATACATCCATCAAAGGTTCAACAAGTCCTTTTTCATAAACACCTAATACTTGCATTGTAGCTCCAGCAGGATTTGTTAAAGGACCTAAAATATTAAATATTGTCCTGATTGAAAGTTCTTTTCGAACATTAGCTACATATTTCATTGATAAATGATAATTTTGAGCAAATAAAAAACATAAATTTATTTTTTCCAAACATTTTAAACTTTTTTCAGGTTCAATATGAATATTTACTCCTAATTGCTCTAAAACATCTGCAGCACCACATTTACTAGAAGCTGACCTATTTCCATGTTTTGCAACAGGTACTCCTGCTGCAGATATAACAATTGAAGAAGTAGTAGATATATTAAAAGTATTTGAACCATCACCACCAGTTCCAACAATCTCTAAAACTTCCTTATCATTTAATAACCTTACACAATGATCCCTCATAGCCTCAGCAGAAGCAGTGATTTCGTCAATTGTTTCTCCTTTCATAGACATTGCAGTTAGATAAGCACTCATCTGAACTTCACTTGCCTCACCACTCATAATTTCATCCATAGTATGATATGCTTCACTATAAGTTAAATCTTGATTTTTATATACTTTTAAAATAGCTTCTTTAATCATAATATTCTCCTTTTTACTTTTTCTAAAAAATTTTCAATAATAGTTAAACCATCTGGTGTTAATATTGATTCTGGGTGAAATTGAAGTCCATAAACATTGAAATCTTTATGTTTAATCGCCATGACCTCCCCATCATCTTTAGCTTTTGAAATAATTTCCAAGCAATCTGGAAGAGTTTCCTCCATCAAACTTAAAGAATGATACCTCCCAACAGTTATTTCACTTGGTAATTCTTTAAATATGAAATCATAATCAAGAGAAATTTTTGAGGACTTTCCATGCATTAATCTTTTAGCATAAGATACTTTTCCTCCAAATGCAGTACAAATTGCTTGATGACCCAAACAAACACCCATAATAGGTATTTTATCATGAAATTCTTTAACTACATCAATACAAATTCCTGCATCCTCAGGTTTTCCCGGACCTGGAGATAAAATAATTGCATCCGGATTTAAACTTTCAATCTCATCAATTGTTATTTTATCATTTCTATAAACTTTAATATCCCTATTAACTTCACCTATTAATTGATATAAATTATATGAGAAGCTATCATAATTATCAATTAAAATAATCATGAAATTCCTCCATTAGCAATTTTTAAAGCATTAATTACAGCTACTGCTTTATTTAAACATTCATCAAATTCTTTGTCTGGAACACTATCTGCTACAATTCCTGCTCCTGAACGAATGAAAACTTTATTATTACGAGCAAATGCAATTCTAATAGATATACAAGTATCAATATTTCCACTTAAATCTACATATCCAATAGCTCCACCATATATTCCTCTTTTATTATCTTCAAGCTCATTAATTATTTCACAAGCTCTTAATTTTGGAGCACCGGACAATGTTCCTGCAGGAAGGATAGAATCAATAGCTGAAAGTGAATCTAAATCACTTCTTAATGTTCCACTAACAGTTGAACCTATATGCATTACATGTGAAAATTTCTCAATAGACAAATATTTATCAACACTTACAGAACCAATTTCAGATATTCTTCCAATATCATTACGGCCTAAATCAACTAGCATATTATGCTCAGCTAGCTCTTTTTCATCTCTAAGCAATTCTTCTTCAAACATTAAATCTTCCTCTTCAGTCTTACCACGAGGCCTTGTTCCTGCAAGCGGGAATGTATACAACATATTATCTGTTAGTTTAACTAATGTTTCAGGTGAAGCACCCGCTATTTCAATATCATTACTTGAGAAATAAAACATATAAGGAGAAGGATTAGTTGTTCTTAAGACCCTATATGTATCAAATAGACTTCCAGAAATATCTGCTTCAATCCTATTTGATAAAACAACTTGAAAGATGTCTCCATTATAAATATAATTTTTAGCTTTTTCAACCATTTCACAATACTCCTCACGTGAAAAAACCGGTGAAAATTCTGATTTTAAATTAAGTGGTTGTATTTCTGTTTTTTTACCTGTTTTAATCAAATTTGATATACTTTTTAATTCTTCACATGCTTTATTATAATTTTTTTCCAACTCATCAGTTTTCATGTTAACTATGATAATAATCTTCTGTTTGAAATTATCAAATGCAATAACCTTATCAAATAACATTAAATCAATATCTTTGAATTGATCTTGATTTTCTGCATCTAAATTGAGAGAAGGTTCACAGTATTTAATATAATCATATGCGAAATATCCAACAAATCCTCCTGTAAATGAAGGTAAATAATCAAGCTTTGGAGATTTATTTTTTCTAACTAAATCTTTGATAATACTACCTGGAGAATCACTTTCAATTATTACTTCCTCATCATTTAGTCCATTGAAATCCTTATCACCCCTAATATGTACAATACCATCTTGACAAGTGACTTCCAAAAGTGGATTGAATCCTAAAAAACTATATCTTCCCCATTTTTTTGAATCCTCAACACTTTCTAACATGTAAGTATGATTACTAATACCCTTTAAAATTCTTAAAACTTCTATAGGAGTGGCAATATCTGAAAATAATTCATAAGATATTGGAATCCTTTTATATTCTTTATTTTTTCCTATTTCTTTTACTTCTTCTAAACTAGGGGAAAACATATTATCACATATATTTAATTCTCATAATACATTATATATAATGTACTATTTAAATCCTTGTTGTAATAAAATGTACATTACATTATATATTTAAAAAAAATTAATCTAATTTGTCCTGTTCTCGACTAAATTGAATTACAATTTTTTTGATTTCCCTACTTTCCAAATATGGAATTTTTTCTGTAATTTCTTTTTCTAAATCACGATTTAATTGAAGCCTTTTTTGAGAGTACTCTTCACCTTCAAAATCTCTACGATATTGTCTGTTAAGATTTGAATATTTAGTAATCAATGGTTGAAGAATAGAACCAATATCTTTTTCCAATCTATCATTTTTAATTTTTTGTTCTCTAATTCCAGCAACAAAACCTAAAACAGTTATGGCAAACCCTAAAACAGTTACAGTTAATGCAGGAACAAAAAGTTTATCATCACCTATAAAAGCTACTGTAACAAAAATTCCAACAAATATTAAAAAAATACCTATTTTTTTTAAATCCATATTAAAACTCCTTAAAATATTCTATAATTTATTAATATTTAATATATTCCATTGCTCTTTAATTTGAATTAAAAGTACAATAGCTGAAATGATTGCTAAAATTGACATTATCAACATAACAATCTGATTTGTAAATAATACATTACCTACATCAAAGAAAACAATACTTTCCGCAATGAGATTATTTAAAAAGTGTGCAAAAACTGGAACTAGAATATTATCCGTTTTTAAATACAAAATAGTCATACAAATAGCAAAAATAAATGCAGATATAATACTTCCAAAGCTATGTAGAGCAGCAAATAAAACAGATGAAATCAATATTGAAAAAGTCATGGGTAGAATTAACTTTAATCTATTTAACAAAACTCCTCTAAAAATCAATTCTTCAGAAACTGGTGAAATAAAAACTACCATTACAAATCCATAGAAAGTAAACAAATTGATATGTACTGTAGACATGACAAAGGACTTTAAAGCTGGGAAAACTCCTAAAATAAAGTTTGCTAAATAAAGCAACCCATAAGAAATAAAAATATTCAATATTACAACAATGAAAATAGTTTTTAACGAGTGCATTGTGAAGACTTTTAAAAAATCTTTCCTAAAACTTGAAAAGGAACTCCTAAGCTTAAAAATAAAGTAACAAATCACAAAAATATAAATTAAGTTAAAATTAAAATTAACTAAATTTAATAAAACTAACAAAGCCTCGATGATAAAACTTAAAAGAATAACAATTGATAAGTCTTTTAATGAAATAAGTTTAAGTTTTTCGTTGAATGAAGACATAATATCAAAGTTAAAATTTTTTAAAGAATAAATTAAATACAAAAACAATCTAATTCTATTAACATTCTTCACTAAAAATAAAATCCCAATAGCATTTACTCAATAAATAATAAGGGATATAAGTGTTTTATTGTATGATGAATTACATCAACAACAATATGTTACTAAATCCTGCTTTTCTTTGCACATTATTTTTGTTTCAAATTATACTGAAACATTAACAATATTTATTATTTTTTTCTAAATAAAACATATATAAATGTTTTGTAACTAAATACCTAATATTATAATAGTATTAAAGTAAAATATTATATTGTTATTCATAATTATGTGAGATGATAAAATGGCTATACATCCTATTGAATTTAGATATGGGACTCCTGAAATGAAAAAAATTTGGGAAGAAGAAAATAAATTACAAAAAATGTTAGATGTTGAATCAGCATTAGCTCAAGCTGAAGGTAAACTTGGAATTATACCTCAAGAAGTAGCTGATGAAATTTCAGCAAAAGCTAGCACAAAATACGTTAAATTAGCAAGAATGAAAGAAATTGAAGCAGCAACTAATCATGATATTGCAGCATTATCAAAATCAATTACAGAAGTTTGTGAAAATGGTGCTGGAGAATATGTGCACTTTGGAGCAACATCTAATGATATTGTTGACAGTTCAAATTCATTATTAATCAAAGATTCAATTATTGTATTGAAAGAAAAATTAGAAAGATTAACTAAAATCATGCTAGATTTAGCAAGTGAAAACAAAATGAAAGTATGTATTGGGCGTACTCACGGACAACACGCTCTACCAACAACTTACGGAATGAAATTTGCTTTATGGGCAGATGAACTTCATAGACAATACGACAGATTAGAACATGCTGAATCAAATGTATGTGTTGGAATGATGGATGGAGCAGTAGGTACTACCGCAGCATTAGGTGAACAAGGTTGGGAAATTCATAAAACTGTTGCAGAAATCTTAGGTTTACCTGCAGCAACTATTACTAACCAAGTTGTTCAAAGAGACAATCATGTAGAATTCATTAGTGTATTAGCCAATATTGCAAGTACTTTAGATAAAATTGGGCTTGAAATCAGAAGCTTACAAAGAACTGAAATTATGGAATTAGGCGAATACTTCGATCCGGAAAAACAAGTTGGAAGTAGTACTATGCCTCATAAAATGAATCCTATTACTGCTGAGAGAATTTGTGGTGTTGCAAGAATTGTTAAATCTTACGTAAACGCAGCATTAGACAACAATCCACTTTGGCACGAAAGAGATTTAACCAATTCTTCTTGTGAAAGAATAATGTTCCCAGAAAGCTGTATTTTAACCGATTACATTTTAAACTTAACAATTAAATTAATGAGCAATCTCGTATTCTACGATGAAAACATCGAAAGAAACTTAAACTTCACCCATGGTTTAATTATGGCTGAAAGATTGATGGCAGAACTTACCCGTGCAGGAATGGGAAAACAAACTGCTTATGGAATTGTAAGAAAAAATGCTATTAAAGCTAACAAAGAAAAATTATTACTTGGTGAATTAATCTTAGAAGACGAAGAAGTTAAAAAATACTTAACTCAAGAAGATGTCGATAAAATAATGGATCCACACACATATACTGGATCTATACCTACCATTATTGATGAATTAATTGAAAAATCACAAGGATGGTTTTAAAATTAAAAAAAATAGAATTAATTGATTTAAATCAATTAATTTTAATTATTACTTTTTCTTTTTATCTCAGGAACATATCTCTTAAGCATTAATGAAAGAGATATAACTGTTACAGAACTCATTGCCATTGCAAGACCAGCTAATGCCGGTTCAAATGTTATACCAAATGCAGGATATAAGACTCCCGCAGCAATAGGAATCAATACTGAATTATATGCAAATGCCCAAAATATATTTTCCTTAATTCTACGCATTACCTTTTTAGAGAACTGAATAGCTGCAACAACATTTTCTAAATCCCCTTCCATAACAACAATATCACCACTTTCCATAGCAATATCAGTACCATTACCCATAGCTACACCAATATCTGCTTGTGTAAGTGCGGGAGCATCATTAATACCATCTCCAACAAATAAAACTTTTTTAGTATTATTTGCTTGGACTTCTTTAATAATTTCTAATTTATTTTCAGGAAGAACACTTGCTTTTACGTTGTCAATACCAACTTCGCGAGCTACATTTAATGCTGTAGACTCATTATCTCCAGTTAACATATAAGTTTCAACACCCATTTTGTGCAATTCATCAATTGTTCTTTTGGATGTTGATTTAATCTTATCAGACAAGCTTAAGAAACCTTTAACAGTTTTTTCTTCAGCTAAGAATATAATTGTTTTAGATAATTTCTCAAGTTCATGATACTTATCAATTAATTCAGATGAAACTTCAACATTTTCCATTTCCATTAACGCTAAATTACCTGCAAGGACTTCTTTAGAATTAAGTTCAGATTTTAAACCTTTACCAGTAACATTTTCAAAACTAGAAGTCTGATCTAATTCAATATTCATTTCTTTTGATTTATTTACAATAGCTTTAGCAATAGGGTGAGTTGAATTTTGCTCAACACTTGCCTCAAGCTTAATTAATTCATCATATGAACAATTATAAGTAATGATATCATCAACTTCAGGTTTTCCTTCTGTTATAGTACCAGTTTTATCAAATGCAGCAACGTCAATTTGACCAGCATTTTCTAAAGTATCTCCATTTTTAATCAAAATTCCGTATTCTGCAGCTCTACCAACACCTACTGTGACTGCTGTTGGAGTCGCAAGCCCTAAAGCACATGGACATGCCACTACTAAAATAGAAATTAAGCAAGTTAATGAGAATAACAATGTTGCTCCAAGTAAATAATACCAAATTAAGAATACAACAATAGCTATTGTTAAAATAACTGGAATAAAATAAGATACAATTGTGTTAGCAAATTTTTGAACTGGTGGCCTTGAAGATTGTGCTTTCTCAACTAAACGAATAATATTTGAAAGTACTGTCTCTTTTCCAATTTTTTTAGCTCTAACATGCAATACACCCTCTTGATTAATAGTTCCCGCAAAAACTTCTTCACCATCTTTTTTTACTTTAGGAATTGGTTCACCATTAATCATAGATTCATCTACATAAGATTCTCCTCCGACAACATCTCCATCGACAGGAATCTTTTCACCAGGTTTTACAAGTAACAAATCATCCAATATAATATCCTCAATAGCCACTTCCTTTTGAGATTTGATTTCACCATTTTCATCGACTTCAATTGCTGTTGCAACAGTCGGTTGAAGACCAATTAATTCACGAATTGAATCAGAAGTCCTTTTCTTAGCTCTTGCTTCCAAATATCTTCCAATCATTAAAAATGAAGGAAGCATTACAGCAGAATCATAAAACATAAATGTATGATTTAAAACAATGCCAAAAGTTCCAAGAATACTTGAAACATAAGCAACTAGAATACCCATTGAATACATTACATCCATATTCAAGTTTTTATGGATTAATCCATTCCATCCTGCTTTTAAAATAGGTAAAGAAATATATATGAACGGTGCAATACTTACAATCAATGAAAGTAATCCCATTGAAGAAATATGAATGCCACTAGAATGATTAAAACCTTCAATAACACCCATTAAAGGATCCCATCCACTAAACATTAAAATCATCAAAATAACTGAAAAGATTAAACCTACAACAATTCTAGTGAGTTTATCTTTTAAATCCTTTTGATAAATTGCCTCTTCATCTATTTCGGTTTGACCTTCAATACCCAAAAGTTCAAAACCTAAAGATTCAATTACTTTTTCTATTTCATCCATGTCTACTTTTGAAGAGTCATATCTTATTTTAGCAGACTGAGAAGTTAAATCTGCTTTAACATCAAAAATTCCATCTAATCTGATTAAAAAATTCTCAACATTCATTGTACATGATGCACAATGCATACCTTGAATTCTTAGAGTCATTTCATCAGAATGCAATTCAAATCCTAAATTTTTAACTAATTTTTCAATTTTTTCATAAGAAATTTTTTTAGGATTAACAGTTATATGGAGTTTATTCGCAGCTAAATCAGCATCAACTTCTTCTACACCATCTATTTTTTTAAAAGTTTTATTAACACTTAAAACACAGGATGCACAGTGCATTCCTTCTATTGGTAAATCCATGCTTTTGAGTTTTGCTATATTATCACGCTCATTACCATAGTTATAACTAACATTTATATTTAATATTAAAAATAATTTGCTTTAATGTTTTAAGGAAGTAATTTTCTAAACTAGGATAAAACCCATCTCTAAAAAAGAAATCATAATTAATCTACAGGTTTAAGAAAAACACCACTTATTAAAAAAAGTTAAAAATATGAGTTATATATTAATCAGTTTTTTACTATAATCCCATCTTGGATTACTTTTAAAATATTATCATTATTCCTTAAAATAGAAACATCATCTAAAGGATTTGAATTAACTAGAATTAAATCTGCAATGAAATTTTCTTTAATTTCACCTAAATTATCATATCCTAAAAATTCAGCTGATTTAACAGTTCCACTAGCTATTGCTTCTGAATTACTCATTCCAATATTAGTCAAATGAATTAATTCTTCTAGGTTATGCCCATGAGGAATAACCCCACTATCAGTACCCATTAGAATATTTACACCTTGTTCATATGCAACAGAAATGTTTTCCTTGTGAACTTTAACTATCTCTTTTAATTTAGCTGTTTTTTCACTTGCATAATTATCCCATGCAGGAAATCCATTTTCATATAAAAATTGATGAACCAAAAGTGTTGGAACCAAACTAACATTATTTTTTACCATTTTCAAAGAAGTATTTTTATCAATGAATGTCCCATGTTCAATTGATGAAAAACCTGCATCAATACAATTATTCATTCCTTTTAAACTATGACAATGAGCTGAAACTTTCATATTAGTTGATTTAGCTTCTTTTACTATAGTTTTAAGTTCTTTTTTATTAAACTGATGAAAATCAGGAGAAGTATTAGTTGTTAAAACTCCACCACTACACATTACTTTTATGAAATCCGCACCAGCTCTTTTCATCTCACGAGTCTTTTTTAGGACTTCTTCTACACCATCACATCTTCCTTTAGGAAATCCTGGATACATTATCTCCATATCCCAACCAGATGGTAAAAATAAATCAAAATGCCCACCAGTCATTACAAGAGGTGCAACAGATAAATGAACCTTAGGAGCTATAAATAATTTCCTTTGCTGAGCTAATTTAAAACCTAAATCAGCAGATCCACAATCTCTAATTGTTGTAATTCCAGCATTAACTGTTTGTAATGAATGGGGAACCGCATTATAAAAATGAATTCCTAAAGGATTTACCATATTCTCTTCTTTATGAAATCCTTTTGCAAATATATGTGTATGGCAGTCAATAAACCCCGGGAGTAAATAATTATCATTCCCATCTATTACATTCACACTATTTTTTGTAGATATTTTAGATGAAGAAATTTCTTTGATTAAATTACCTTCAATCAAAACATTTTGATGAGTTTTTACACCCTCTTGAGAGTTAATAACATTTACATTTTTAATTAAAGTTTGCATATGCTCACTTATAATATTTCAATAGTTCCGTTATCCCCATCAACTTCAACCAATATTCCATTTGTTAATTCTTTAGTTTGACTAGGTGAATCGACCATTGGAATATCAGACATAATAGCACCAGTTGCTATAATTGGTTCAGCATTAAGACAAATAATAGCATTTGGAGCAGTATTATTCTTCATCATTTGGAAAATAACATAAGAACCAACAGTAGATCCTTTACCACCAGGAATAAATAAAACCTTATCTTTAATACATTCTCCTTTTAATTCATGAGTAGGGTCAATTATTACACCAGTTTCAGGATCAACACCACCAAGAAAACTAATAGGTTCAGATGAAACAATTAGCTCTCCTTTTCCTTTTCCCTTTGAAATATTTCTACATTCAATCATACAAATCACCTAAATAACATCTTTTTTCATTATTTCTCTTAAAACAGCAGTAGCATATGAACCTTTATCAATTGAAAATTCACATAAAACACCATCATCAGTCGGAATAGCTGATGCATCCCATACCTGGAACCTCATAGATCTTCTAAGTCCATGACTTCCTAAACGTGGCATTTTTGGAACTTCAAAATCGGCTTTTGTAATATTATAATTTGTTAAAATACTCTCTTCCATTTCTCCAACAGCTCCTCCAGCAAAAGGAACTTTTGTACCGTATAATGGACAAGTTGGACTAGCTTCAAAATTATCAATCAATTCCTGGAACTCTTCGGGAGTTTTATCGCGAACAATATGTTCTTCTTTATCAATTATAATATCTCCTTCAATATATTTGTTCATTCCCATTTCTATTCTTTTACTTACGGCTTCATTGAATAAGTAAGATTGATAAGCATGAACAAACATTCTCTGAAGAGGCTTTGGAAGAGCATGTAATGCATTCATATATGATTTATCGGTTAATTCACCTTTTTTGGAATCTCTAATTAATTCTTTTAGCATCATTTTTTCATAACGCATTCCTTTACCCATTAAATTAAGGGATTCTTCAAGGTTTCCATCGTCAAATGCTTGCCTTGCAGCATAATTCTCACTAGATTCATCATTTTGAGGATTACCAATGTAAACACTAACTGCTTTTTCTAGATTATTTTCAACAAGAGCTTCTCCAACTAAATGAGTTATTGTTCTAGGTTTTCCAAACCTTTGCCATCCGAAATAATTAGGAACACCAGTTTTTTGAAGATTTTCTAAGACTTCATTTGCAACATCTGCACTTTTTTCAATATCATCCAAGTCTTTAACAAGAATTCTGAATTTATTTCCTCTAAGTTGACCCATTCTAAGTTTTTTACGGCCACGAACAACTTTTAAAAAATCAGTTTTATAAATATCTAAGTTTTCAACCTGTTTAAGCTGTTCCTCTGAATCCATATTTGCAATACAAATCCATTGACGAGTAATAGCTTTTTTATCTTTCATTCCAGCAAAGCCCATTCTTTTTCTTGAAATATGCAAATCACGAGCAATATCTAAAACAACATCAAGTGTAGTTCTTCCCAATTTCTCAATCCACACATAAACATTAGGACCCTCGCCTTCAGGAATGATTTCAGGAATTTCTTCAACATAAAAATCTTCATATTGGTTTCTAATTGTTCCACCAATACCCTTTTGAGCTGTAACATAAGTATTAGCATTTAACATAATAATCACGGAAATAATAGTGCCCTGGCCGGGATTTGAACCCGGGGAATGGGATCCGCAGTCCCATGTGTTATCCAAACTACACCACCAGGGCAAATAAAATAAGATAACATATAATTATATGATTTTAATAGTATTTAAAGTTTAATAACTCATCACCATACAGACAATGTATAAGAATATTCACCATAATTCCTTGTTGCTGTTGAAACTTTAATAGCTTTTGAATAGTCACCAGAGACAGCTAATATTTTTTCATTTAAAACATTATTCTCACTAAATCTATAATTTGTAAGATTAAAACTTGTAAACTTATTTTCACAAATTTTTGAAACTTCCCTAATTGAGTCTTTTGAATTCTTATTATCCTCCAATATTTTAGAAATATCTCCAAGAAAAGTCCTATCTGTAAAATCTATTTTTCCACTTAGAATTTCCATAATATCTTGAGCTGTTCTGATTTCATGAGAATCATAAGAATAATCAGGATTTTGAATAGATATCGTAGTATTTACTACTAAAAATACCATTAAAATTAGAATCACTGCTAGAACAGCATCAATTATATAAAAATATCCTTTTTCATCTAACATAAATGAAAGTAGAATTTTAAAATATTAAAAAAATAGTAAAGTGTGCAAAAATTAATTTGCACGAATGTGATTAATCACTTTTTCTTTTTTAGCAATAGCTGCATCAGAAGCCCTTTGAACTTTTTCTTTCATTTCCTCAAAGTCTTCAGGAGTTGTGTCACCAACTAATTTTTTAATTTTAGTGTAAGCTGCTTCCCTAAACAATGGAACAAGTTTTTCCTCAGAAGAATCCTCTTTAATTAATATTGGTTCACTTGAAGTATTAACTTCCCCAATTTCAGATATAGCCACATCATATTTTCCAACAGCCTTTTTAATATCTCCCACAATTTCCGGAGGAGCAATTAACATTAAAGAATCAGTTGAAACTCCTAATGGATCTATGTTTAATGTTTCAAGCATATTTAATACATTTGGAGCAACCATTTGCCTAATTTCTTTTTCATAGAATTCTAATCCAACACCAGTAGTATTAGATATCTCATGAGCATCTCCTCTAAGACCACCATTAGTTACATCAGTCATAGCATGAATATCTTTTACAAGATCTGCTTCAAATAATGCATGAGAAGCTTGAACAAAATTCACGTTCATAGTATCCCATACAACATCAAAGAAACCATTATACAATGCAGTAGTTGTGATTGTTCCACCACCAGAACCTTCGGTTAAAAGAATCACATCTCCATCAGTTGCTCCTTTTCTTGCTGTAGGTGGGTAATTTGATACACCAACACTTCCAACTGCTGAAACAAACCTATCACCTAAAACCATATCCCCACCAACACGCAGAGTACTTCCAGCAACGATTGGAACATCAACAAGTTCTGAAACTGCTGCAACACCTGCTGTAAAGTCAAAGATTTTAGCTACATCCCCATCATCTGCCAAGTGAACATCACTTAATATAGCAACTGGATCTGCTCCCATTACACAAACATCCCTAAGAGTTGCCCTAGTTACATGAAAACCTCCTAAAAATGGATATTCGCTTAAACGTGAGTGAATTCCATCAACAGCTGTTGTAATATATACTTCATCATTATTTACTTTTGCTTTAACAACACCACCATCATCTTGTTCTGATGGATTTACTAATGATGCAGTGTTTGTTGAGGATACAATTTCTGCGATTTTTCTGTGAACAAAGAAATCACCTGCGCCACGAGATCCAACTCCCATTTCACCCATTAAAACATCTGCTTTGTTAACATCAACTACCTCTTTTAAAAACTCATCATCACTTTCTTGTAATTTAAGAGTTGTTGAAACTTCATCAATAACAGCTTTTGCCATTTCAACGGAGTTTTCTTCTGAAATTTTCTTATATTCTCTAATTCTTACAGCTAAAATATCTGCTAAATCATCATAATCATAATCATCAATTCTATTCCTTACAAATCCTTCAATATCCATTATTATAACTCCAAATTAGTAAAATTCTTTAAAATCTTAAGCCCTGCTACACCACTTTTTTCTGGATGGAATTGTGTTGAAAATAAGTTATTTTGACTTAAACTAGCTACAACTTCTCCACCATAATCACAAACTCCAGCAACAATACTTTCATCATCTGCAATAACATGGTATGAATGTACAAAATAGAAATATTCTCCATCGACTCCATCTAAAATAGGAGAATTATTACATACTTTTAACTTATTCCAACCCATATGAGGTATTTTTATATCTCCAGACAACATTTCAACATGCCCTTTGAATAAATCAAGACCTTTAACACCAACTGCCTCTTCACTTGAACTCATTAAAACTTGCTGACCAAGACAAACTCCTAAAAAGGGTTTATCATCTCTAACATGCTCATGAATCACATCCTCAAAGGGTTTTAAATTTTCCATTGCACTTCCAAATGCTCCTACACCTGGTAAAACAAGGTAATCACTATTAGCAATTACATCCTTATCATCTGTAATTTGAAAATCAGCACCAATTTTTTTAAATCCATTTGAAATACTTTTCAAATTTCCACTTTTATAATCAATAATTGTTATCATTCATCTAACCATCCAATAGCTGATCTAATCATGCCCCCAAAGTCTGAAAATACTATTTCATTAGTACCAAGAGTTTTTGAATGAGCATCAAGCTCAGCAATAACATGACTGTAACCTAAATTCCTTAAAGGTTCTACTAAACGAGGTCCATCAGTTATTGCAACTGATTCAACATCAAAGTCTTCAATTGGAAATGCATGTGGAACACCAAATACAACAACCAAATCTAAATCCTTATCTTTTAAGTATTCAGCTGCAACATTTGCAGTAATTGGATATTCATCAAGTCCACCAGTAATATAATCAATATCCATTGGCAGTTCCTCAATAATATTTCTTGCATGACCCCTAATTCTTTCAAGTCCAATACTCTCATCAAGATTTGCTACAATAATAGGTTTATTGTTAGGATTTATCTTATTATAATCAAAATTAATAATATCTGCAAACAAATAAGATGTTTCTTTTTTGGCATTATGTACAAATGCCACTTTTTTACCATCTTTAATAGCTTGAACTACGATTTTAGCAACATGTTCTTTTGAATCACCAAAATTAGGCTTAATGTACTTACCTTGGGCCATTCCACGTGTTTTTTCAACTTCAGTTGCTTTTTCAAGCATTTCAATTTGTCTATCTGCCTCATCTTGCGGTATAACCCCACAATCTACTGCTGATTCTAAAACCATAATAGCACCAACAGTATTATCACCTTCACCAGATCCACCATGAGATTCTACAGGTATTACTGTACAAGGTAAATCAACATTAGCAATAGCTTCTTTTAAATCTTCACCAATAATCATACTTGCACAGGTACCTACAACACCAATTAATTTTGGATTAAACATGTCATAAGCTTCTTTTAAAGTTTCCTCCAACTTTTCGCCAGCTCCTAAAATAAAATCATTTTCAGCCATTGCAGTTGTTAAGACTCTTACACCATCACTTTCTAAGAGTCTTCCAGTTCTAAAACAACAGCCATTTGGCCCATGCATAATAATAACATCAACATTCATGTCTCTTAAAGTATAAAGAGACGCTGCAATTGGACTTGGTCTTGGATGCATATCTTTTCACCTAAATAATTTAATAAATAATTATTTTAAATTCTTAATTTATATACTTATACAAAGGAGATTAAATTATGAAATTAGATAAAAAAATTTTAGAAGAAAAAATTAGAAAATACCGAGATTCTAAAAGTTGTTCTGAATCAACATTAATGGGACTCTGTGAAACTGCTGAATATCCTATAAGTGAAGTAGAAATGTGTAAAATAGCTTGTGGATTTGCAGGAGGAATGGGAGGAACATTTGATGAAGGAACATGCGGTGCTGTAACTGGTGCTTTAATTGCAAATGGATTAGTTTTAGATAACCCCGATAAAATTAAAGAAAATGCAAAAGAAATTTTTAACTTATTTAAAGACGAATATGGAAGCGTGTGCTGTGGTACAATAACAGACAACGGAAAAGACAAATACCCCTGTGTTGATTGTTGCGTATTTATCGCAAAAAAAGTTGCAGATTTATGGGATGAATAATCCACTTTAGTGAAATTTATCTCCTAATACCCTCTTATTTTAAATTATAACATAAATGCCCAACAGAATAACTAATAAAATAAGATTTAAAACTGTGAATATTATCAAATATCTAATTTTAAATTCATTATACTCACGAACAAGAATTTTATAAGAAATAAGATTCGCCATAGATGCAATAAGAGTTCCAAATCCTCCAATATTAATTCCAACAATAATAGCTTCATAATTATTACTAAATCCACTAAAAAGAATTGCTGTTGGAACATTAGAAATTATCTGAGATGCAACCACGCTCCCTAAAACTTCATTTCCTCCAATCCATTTTGTAAATAATAAATTGAAAAAAGAGATATTTTCCAAATTACCAATTAAAATGAATAATGCGATGAATGTCAAAAGTAAATAATAATCAACACCAAATAAAATCTTTTTAAAGAAATTTTCTCTTACAAATTCCGTTTTATCCATTTTAGATAAAATAATCTTATCCTTTGGAACAAATAATAACACCACTACTAAAAATATAACAGATACAAAAATATAGGGCAATAATAATAAGAAAAATGATACGAATGACAGATTAGAAATTGTATACATTACAATATTGTGAGGAGCTCCAATAGGAAGAACCATACATCCAACATTAGCTGCAATAGTCTGTAAACTAACAGTTAATATTATCAAATCAACACGATTAATCTTTTTTAGTGCTAATATTGAAAATGGTACAAATATAATTAATGAAATATCATTTGTAAGAAATATAGAACTAAAAAAACAAATAAATACCATTACAAAAACAAACCCACGAATATTCTTAATTTTAGTCAATAATTTACGAACCAAAATCTCAAAAACAAACAAATTCTTAAAAATTTCTACAATAACCATCATTACTAAAAGTAAGATTATTGTATTCCAATTAATATACGTAATACTTGGCTTAACAAAAAAACAAGAGATAATAGCTAATATTAAAGATATAGAAAAAACAATTTCTCTTTTAAAAAAAATATAACTCTTTTCTATAAAATTAGTCATAATATTACTCTGCATCTTCATTTAAAGTTTCTAAAAGAAAACTAACTGGTCTAAAACCATCATTGCAAGATACCATTGCAGATTTTTTATTTTTCATCCACCCATCATAAAAATCACTAGCACCACAAGACAATGCTAATACAAAAGGTGAAAGACTTTCCCATGCACTGTCACAAAAATTATCTGGTTTTAACCATCCATTTGCAATAAATACTTGACCCTCTTCGACATCACATTCATGCTCTAGTGGATTTTCATACTCCTCAATTAAATCATCATGTCTAACTTTTCTCATGACTGTAATTTTTACTTTTTTCATAATTATCCCAAATAATCATAAGGCCATTAACTCATTATTTTTAAAATTAATAATTTTTATGAAAAATAAATATACTTAAAAAATAATAAAAAAGAGGAATTAACCTCTTGTTACGATACTAATAATGTCCCCATCTTTTAACTCATAATCACTAGCTACACGCATGTTTTTTCTTGCATCAACAGCATGCATGAATTTATCACCAATGTCAGTGTGTACAATATAAGCTAATTCACGAGGAGTTGCACCATTTGGAACTAGAAATCCATCTGGTAAGACATTTCCTTTTTGATCTGTGTATTTGTGTTCATCTTGAACAGGATAAACCACAATTCTATCGAGTAATTCAAAAATACCATAATTCAATGCATCTTGAACTCCAGTACTTCCATATTTATCTAAAATATTAGTTTGGATATATTCTAATGCTTTAAGTTGATTTGGATTTAATTTATCAGATTCTAAAATTTCAAAATGGTCATCCCCTGAAACATATGAAATTAAACCTGCCTCTGCCGCTTTTACAAGTGCAATTTCAGATTCTGCTGAAGTTGGGATTACATATGGATATTTTTCCTTTATCCTTTCAATATTGGCAGCAGAAGTTGGTAAATCCGCTTTATTTGCAATAACCATCATTGGCTTAGCTATTTTCAAGATATTTCTTGTTAATTCAATTAAATCTTCTTCTTCCCATTTATTGTAGTCTGGTTCAACATTCCTTTTAGCTTCAATAATATCTTCAATAGCTATTCCAGTACCAGATAATTGATCAAATAATACTTTTGAAATATCTAAATGTTCAGCACCAACTTTCCTTATAAGCCTTACCCAATTTTTTGATAAAATTCCATACATCCACATTACAATTTCTTCTTCTAAAAACTTTATATCTTCTAACGGATCATGACTTCCCGGATCAACTGGATTTCCTTCAATATCAGTTGAACCTGAAGCATCAATAACATGAATAAAAACTTTAGCTTGCATTAAATCATCTAAAAATTTGTTACCTAATCCTTTTCCTTCATGTGCTCCTGGAACGAGACCAGCAACATCTATTAACTCAATAGGAAGCAATCTTTTTCCATCAATACAAATTGAATTATGAGGATTGCAAGTAACTTCTAACTCTTTACATGGGCAATCCTTAATTACATGAGCAACAGCTTTATTCGCATCAATTGTTGTGAATGGATAATTTGCCATTTCTACAGCAGATGCTGTTGCTGAATTAAAAAAAGATGATTTTCCTACATTTGGTTTTCCACAAACTGCAATTTGAAGCATAATAATCACTTAATAATCTATAACAATTTAATGTATATTTTTAAAATTATAAATAGTTTCAGAATGCATATATTACCTTAATGAATAATGATGATATTGACCACCCCCCAGCTATGAAAATTCGTCAAGGAATTCAAGATGCTATGACTCATTCACTTCCAGATAAGAAGTTTGAAGCTAGTAAAATAGATTTAGTTGAAATAGACATTAAGTTAGATAATCTTGGATGGAATTTTCATAACTTTAGAATTTTAAACCTAACAGATATTCATTTAGGTCAATGGATCAATCCAGAATACTTAAATAACCTTGTAGATTATGTCAATACTTTGAATATTGATTTGATTACTTTAACTGGTGACTATTTTTCATACATAACAAAAGGCTATGAAAAATCATTAACAGATTCTTTTAAAAAATTAAAATCAAAATATGGAAAATTTGGAGTTTTGGGAAATCATGATCATTGGATGGGTGCCTCAGAAATAAGAAGCATATTCAAAACATCAAATGTCATAGATTTAAGTAATAACATCCATGTTCTTGAAAAAGAGGGAGATTATTTAAATATTTGCGGTGTTGATAGTTGTACTGTTTGTGCAGATAATCTAAATGAAGTTTTAGTTAAAATGAAAGAGAATACTCCAAGTATTTTACTAGCCCATGAACCAGATTTTGCAGAAGAATCATCAAAGACCAATAAATTTGATTTACAAATTTCAGGTCATTCACATGGTGGGCAATTCATAATTCCAAAATTCGAAACAACACCATTTAGGGGACCAAACTCAAAAAAATATCCTGTTGGTCTTTATAAAGTTGGAAACATGATACAATACACAAGTAAAGGACTTGGAACAAACTCATTCAGAATGAGGATAAACTGCAAACCTGAAATTACAATAATAACTTTAAAAACAAATAAAAAACAAAAAATCGATATAAAATGAATCTCCGTAACATCATAATGCCAATTAGAAATACAATTAATTTTATTTTATTAATCTTAGTAAATGCACTTGTTTTAATATTAATCTCTAAAATAGATGGTGATTTTTCAATAGGTGTATGGTACAATGTATTTTTAATAGTTATTTCAATAACAATAGCCAATGCATTACTATGGCCTTTTTTTAAGCGATATTTCATGAAGTTTATGATACAAACTTTAGGTATTGGTACTATTTTTATTAATGCAATAATTTTATATATTGCTTGTTACTTCATTCCAAATGTTGAAGTTGGATTTTATGCATCAATAAAGGTCCCAATTCTCCTATCAATAGTAACAACAGTTGTTACAAACCTAACAAACACCAATTACTACAATAAACATCTTAAAAATATTGTTAAACATGCCATTAATAAAAAAACTGATTCGAAAAGTTATCCTGGAATAATAATGCTTGAAATTGATGGTTTGTCAATAAATATCCTAAAAAAAGCAATTGACAAGGATATCATGCCAACCGTTAAAGAATGGATTAATTCAAACACCCATACTCTAAAGGAATGGGAAACAGATTTATCTTCCCAAACAGGAGCAAGCCAAGCAGGAATATTACATGGAAACAATGAAAATATTGTAGCTTATAGATGGGTTAACAAAGAAAATAATAATCAAATAATCGTGTCTGGAAAATTAAGTCATGCTCCATTAATCGAGGAAAAAATAACTAATGGTAACGGATTACTTGTTGATGGGATAAGCATTAGTAATATGTTTTCAGGAGATAGTAAAAATGCACCGTTAACTTCCTCAAAATTAGGAACCATTACAAAAATTAACAATAATAGCTTAAATACAGTATTTTTAGATAGCTACAATTACCAAAGAATATTCACATTATTTTTATGGGACATGCTAGTTGAATTAAAATCACAAATAAAACATTTAATAAAAAATATCCATCCAAGACTTAGGAGGACTATTATTTATGCTGCTGTGAGAGCTGGTGCTAATGTAATACTTAGAGAAGTTACAACAGATATTTTGACTAGTGAAATATTAAAAGGTGAAATTGACACTGCCTATGCAACATTTATGGGCTATGATGAAGTAGCTCATCATTCTGGAACCCAAGATGAAGATGTATGGCCAGTATTAAAACAAATTGATACACAATTTAAAAGACTAACAAATGCACTAGAATTAAGTGATAGGCATTATGAACTTGTTATTTTATCAGATCATGGTCAAAGCAATGGAGCGACATTTAAACAAAAATATGGAATAACACTTGGAAATTATGTTAGAAGATTTCTTCCAGATAATTTAAAAGTTTATAGAAATGAGTATAATATTGATCACTTTAGAAATGCGATTATTTCTGAAAATAAACAATTAAAAATTATTAAAAAAAAGATAGGAAACTTCTACGAAGATATCTTTGATGAAAATGGCTATATCCAAAACATTATAGAAGAAGTCGAAAATAAAAAACCCGACATTATCTTTAAGAATGAGCAATACTTAAAATTAAGGCAAAGATATTCAAATAGCCTTGAATACATTACTGGCCATAAAAGCATTGAGCAAAGTACAAAAAAAGCTAAAAATTCCGAATTAATCGTTTTAGGATCTGGAAATCTTGGATTGATATATCTAACTGATTGGAAACAACGTTTAACATATGAAGAAATAGTAATACTATTTCCTGAATTAATACCTGGACTTGTAAAACATCCAGGAATTGGATTTATTTTAGTTAATTCCATGATAAATGGTGGAATGGTTATTGGAGAAAATGGAATTTATTATTTAGATAGTGATAATGTAGTTGGTGAAAATCCATTATCTAATTATGGAAAAAATGCTGCAAAACATCTTAAACGAGAAAATTCATTTAATAACATGCCAGATATAATGGTAAATGGTTACTACGATGAAGAACATGATGAAGTAAATGCATTTGAAGAATTAATCGGAAGCCATGGAGGTCTTGGAGGAGATCAAACAAAACCATTTATTTTATATCCCTCACAATGGGATGACCCCGGAGAGTTAATTGGAGCATCCTCAATTTATAAATTCTTAAAAAAAGAGATAGAAAAATTAGATTCATAAAAAACAAAAATACTTCGTAAATCTCTTATAACTAAAAAGTAACAATTAATAATAATTTTAAATAAATAAAAAAACATGCCTACTGGAAAAATTTTTATTATTGGGATTGGTCCTGGTGCCTCTGAATACTTAACTAAAAAAGCTCTTGACACCGTAAAAGCAAGTGATTATACTGTTGGAAGTACAAGAGCAATTGAACTATTTGATGATGTTCAAAATAAAATTTCTTTTAACGTGAAAAATCTTTTAGACAAATTAAAAGAAGGTGTTCAACTCGCTTGCGATGGAAACACAGTATCAATATTATCAACTGGAGATCCTGGTTTTTCAGGTGTTCTAAATACAGTTTTAAAAATTTCAAAAGAAAAAGAATTTCCAAAAGGAAATATTGAAGTCATTCCAGGAATAAGCTCCTTACAACTTGCAGCTGCAAAATGTCATATTCAATGGGATAACGCCAATGTAATGACATTTCATGGCAGAGAAAACATAGATGATATTTTACCAGCCATCAACAATGGAAAACCAACAATAGCTCTTCCTTCAAGAAAAGTAAAAGATATGGCTCAATTTTTACTTGACAATGGTATTGATGAAGATAGAAAAGTTGTAGTTTGTGAAAGATTAAGCTATTCAAATGAAAACATTGTTGAAGCTACTTTAAAAGATATTGCTCAAAGTGAATTTACCTATATGTGCATTATGATTATCTATTAAGATAATTTATGCTTAAAATTCATTTTAAAAGTTATTTACTATTTATTTTAAAAATTAAAGCTTATATACTTTATATATCAAACTTTAATCGTCGATTTGACAAAAATTGATATTAAGGTAGATATCATGAATGCTAAAATAAACACCACATGTTTCGTTTTACTATTTATTTTTTTGATTACTGCAGTATCTGCAGCAGATACAAAAAATGAAACTATTTTAAAACAAACACAAACAGATTCAACTCAAAAAGTATCTAAATTAAGTGTTAAGAAAGAAAAAGTCACAGTAACAGCTCCAAACTTAAAAATGTATTATAAAGATGGAAACAAATTTAAAGCAACGATAAAAAATAAAAATAAAAAACCAATACCAAATGTGAAAGTAGATTTTACCGTTAAAAATAAGGTTTACACTAAAAAAACTGATAGCAAAGGTAATGCATACCTTACCATTAATTTAAATAGCGGAAATTATCCAATAACCACAAAATTTGTAGAAAATATTAAATACGCCTCTGCATCTAAAAAGAGTACAATTACGATTAAAAGTACGATAAAATCCAATGATTTTAAAAAATATTATAAAAATACCTCACCATACAGTTCCACATTTTATGATAAAAAAGGACATATATTAAAAAACACCGCAGTGAAGTTTAAAATAAATAATAGAGATTATTCCATTAAAACAGACACCCAAGGCATTGGAAAATTATCAATTAATTTGAAACCTGGAACGTACACCATATCCATCGTAAATCCAAAAACCACAGAGGCTGTTAGCAAAACCATAACAATAAAAAGCTTAATTTCAACTAAAGACTTAACCATCACCAATCGAAATGATGGTGATTTTAATGTAAAAGTATTCAACAGCAAAGGTGAAGCTTACTCAAATCAAAAAGTTATATTTAAACTCAATGGAAAAACCTATGCAAAAACAACTAATAAAAATGGAATTGCAACATTAAATGTTGATTTAGATGTTGGAAAGCACACAATAACAACTGAATATACAGGATAAAAATACTAATAAAATCATTATAAATAAAGTCGTAAAACCAAGTAACTATGTCCATACTACATTAATTCCAAATTATATTAATGTTACTAGTAATTTAGTGATTAATAACTCCATTTACTGCATTAAATCTGGAGTTAATGGAATTATAAAAATGCCAAAAAGTGAAATATTTAACATCCAAATTAAAGATAAAGTCTACACATTCACAACAATATCCAATAGTGAATCAAATTCTACACAACTTAAATATAATTACTACTATTTTGTGCCTTTTGATGGAAGTGGAGTGAAAATTGATAAAAATCGGGCAAAATTAACATTAGATGGAATAATAATTTCTAAAGTTGATGATTACACCCAAATTGATTATCAAAGTAAAACCAAGGACAATACTGTATTGTTTGGATTTTATGCAAGTAGAAGCCCATGTCAAAGTGAGACATTAACTTACCTGGAAAACGATAAAATAACTGCAAAAATTAACTTCCAAACATTAAGTTTTGATGATAGTGGATTAAAACACAGTTTATCTGTATTATATGGAAAACCCATTTACAACTTTACTTACGAAGATTACAAAGATGAGTCAATTAGATTCACAAATACAAATACTCCAGTTATGCTTAATTATGTTGGAAACTCTATCGTAGGAGGAATCTCAGATGAACGCATCACTACTAAATTTAAAGTAAATGCAAAAGAAGTAATTGAAAAAGAAGAAAGCATAAGCTACGGATTAAATAAAAATTATAAAACTGCCATGGGATTTGAAGTTCTGCAAGCATACACAATAATCAATGAAAAAATAACTCAAAATATCTTAGAAAATTGGATTTCAAGAAATCCAAATTACTTACAACGATTTGGAGTAATGAATGTTTACGGTATGCATTTGGCATCTCTTGAAGTAGCTTGGCTTGCAGATAAAATTGCTGATGAAAGCTCTAAAAAACTAAATATAACTTGGAAAAGAAGTAATACTTTGATAATACTCGGAGGAATAAACCTAGAAGACACATATCTAAATGTTTTAAATGCTGATATGGGCATGGAAGCAACTGGTGATGCTAATAACATTATTCTGTTTAACCTATTTAATTCTATTAATTTACCAAATATAGAAGAATATGCATTATCAAAAGTTGCAGATAGATACCTTGATAAAAGTTCAAACTCCCTAACAAATGTATTATCATCAATTTTAAAAAATAATTTTAGTATGACTCAATTTGGAGATATGGTTTACATATTTTCAGAAGTAGATTTAAAATCTGCAATCATATTAAATACAAGCAGTGGAGTTTCCAGTGTAATTCTAGCTCAGAACTCTGTTTATAAAGGAGTATCACTTAAAACAACAAAAGACTGTTGTGGTGTTGGAATACTGCCAAAAGATATAATAAAAGGTATTGGAGAGACTATATCAAATTTAGCAAACATAATCCAAAAAAAGTTCCTTCCATTATCTCAACTGTTATATCATGGTATAAATATAGCATCTTTTGCATTAAAAGGATTAGGGATTTATATGAAATTATTTGGAAGAATGTCGGCTATACAAACTGCTGGTGTGATATACAAAGAGAATATAGTTGAAAAAGAAGAATGGTACGACCTTATGGATACAGTCACATTTACAAGACCAGGATACTTACAATCTAAAAAAGTATATAATATCCCTAATAAAAGTGGAGGATATGATTTTGTAGAAGTAAAAATCAATAAAGACATGACATTAGACAGAAATAACGCGATTTATATTAGTAAAGGAGAAACAAAAAACTTAACTAAATCTGAAACATATGCGTATTTTAGTGATGAATACTGGAGTCCATTTGCTGTGCCACAAAAATACTGGGATGAAAGTTGGAATAGGTGATAAAAATTAGAGAAAAAAATAAGCTTATATTATTATTAATTGCAATATTAATCATTTTGCCAATAACCATAATATACCCAAAATATAGTATTTGTTGGCCGATTTTATATTTAATTTGCCTTTTTCGTGATATTTGGCGAGAAGCACCTAATGATAATAATTTAATCGAAAGAATGCCATTTATAGTTAAAGTTGCATGCTTATTATCTTTTATTGCCATGAGCTGTGAAGTTACATTCACAGGTTCTTGTATCTACTCACTATCTTTATTTGCAATCATACTTTGCTTACAAGAAATATATGGTGATAGTTAAAAGTTAAAATAATTATTATTTTAACTTATTTAATTTTTTAAAGATGAATAGCTTCTTGAACAACTTCATCGTTGTCCTCATCATCATACAAAATATGTGCTAATTTTAACAATTTTTCTTGACCTTTAACTTCATCTTTGAATAAGGGTACTTCTGCAATGTGTTGATTTGGGAATTTTTGGTCAATTAAAGCTAAACGTTTTTGTTGTAACTTATGTCTGGAATGGCAGAAATCACAATCACAGATATCAGGCATTACTTGATTTACAATAACACTATCAACAGTAATGTCATATTTACCAAGAGCTTCTAATGCTCTTTCAGATTCATAAATAGACATTTCTTCTGGAATTACAACCATTTTGAAAGTGGTTCTATCAGGATCGGATAAAACTTTTTTTGCCATGTCAATTTGTTCTTTAGTTCTTTTTAAATCTTCAGAAGTTTGAGGATCATCAACAGCATCCATAAATGGCATAATTTTCTTTAAAGAATTAGTTAATCCACCTAATTTTGCTTTAAGCATCATCATTTTACCTACCCATGAATCCATAACTTCTGGAAATGACAATAACCGTAAAGTGTGCCCTGTTGGTGCAGTATCAAATACCACAACATCAAATTCATCAGAATTCATTACACCCATAAACATTTCAAATGCAGCTGCTTCATCAGCACCTGGTGAAGAAGATGCCATATCTAATTGATCAGATAAAAAGTCCATTCCTAATAAACCACCATCATCAGAAGGATTTGATGCTTTTTGAGCTTCCAATTGCGCTTGTTTTTGAGCCATTGCTTCATCAGGGTCAATTTCAACTGCAAATAAATTAGTTTTAATTTCACGAGGATAACTTCCAATTGGTACTTCTAATGAATCTGCTAATGAATGAGCAGGGTCAGTTGATACAATTAATGTTTTTTTACCTTGTTCTGATAACCATAATGCAGTAGCAGAAGAAACAGAAGTTTTTCCTACTCCTCCTTTTCCACCGACAAAAATAAATGTAGTTTTGTCTTTATTAAATTTAAAATAATCTTTAAATGCCAAGTGACTTACCTCCTTAATAAACTTACTTTTAGTAACTTAATGTTATTTAATTCATTATAATATATAAAGTTTAGGTAAAAAACTGTAAACTTTTTTAAGAAAAAATTACCTCATTAATTTAGACAATTCTATATAATATATAAATTAATAATTACATATTATTTAATGTATAAATGATAAAGGTTGGTGAGAAAATTAGTGAAATTCCAAAACTAAACTGTGAAAAAACAAAAGACAACATTGTTGAATTTATTAAATCAAAAGTGTCTAAATCTAAAACTAAAGGCCTTGTAGTTGGTTTAAGTGGAGGAATTGATTCAACACTTGCAGCATATCTTGCATGTGAAGCTATTGGAAAGGAAAACGTATTTGGAATATGTATGCCATCCACAACAACACCAACAGAAGATAAAATTCATGGTATTGAAGTAGCTCAAAAATTAGGAATTGAACATAAAGAAATAGCTATTGATAGTATCCTAAATGAATATTTATCTGTAACTCAATTAGACAATGATAAATTAGCTATTGGTAACTTAAAAGCTAGGATTAGAATGTCTATTATTTATTATTATGCTAATCATAGAAATTACCTCGTTTGTGGAACAGGTAATAAAAGTGAAATCCTAATCGGCTACTTTACAAAGCATGGAGATGGAGCGTGCGATATTGAACCGATTGGAGACTTATATAAAACAGATGTATTTAAATTAAGTGAATTCTTGAACATTCAAAAAGAAATCATTGAAAAACCTCCTCGTGCAGGATTATTTATTAATCAAACCGATGAGAATGAAATTGGAATGAGCTATGATTTACTTGATCAAATTCTTTATTTATACATTGAAGATATGAAAAATACTAAAATAGCTGAGAAATTAAGTATTTCAGTAGATGACGTTGATAAGATTATTAATAAAATAACCAGGAACAAACATAAAAGCAAAGTTCCTGAAAGCCCTAAAAAAATAATATTATGATGGTGATTTAGTGAGTGAAAATATTGAAAAGAAATGGCAGAAAAAATGGGCAGATGCAAAAATATTTGAATCAAACCCAGATGAAAGAGAAAAATTATATCTTACCGTTGCTTTTCCATACCCTAGTGGAGCAATGCATATAGGTCATGGCCGTACTTACACAGTACCTGATGTTTATGCAAGATTTAAAAGAATGGAAGGGTATAATGTATTATTCCCAATGGCATGGCACGTAACTGGTGCACCCGTTATTGGAATAGCAGACAGGATTAAAAGAAAAGATCAATGGACTCTCAATTTATACAACAAAGTGCATGGAGTTCCTAAAGAAACTTTACCAAAATTAGAAGATCCTGAATACATTGTTAAATACTTCTCAACTGAATATCACGAAGTAATGGAAGAAATGGGTTATTCAATTGACTGGAGAAGAGAATTTAGAACAATCGATCCAACTTACAGGAAATTCATTGAATGGCAAATTACCAAATTACATGAAAAAGGATTAATTGCAAAAGGAGAACACCCTGTAAAATACTGTCCTAATTGTGACAACCCAGTTGGAGACCACGATTTACTTGAAGGTGAAGGAGTAGGAGTTAATGAATTAACTCTACTTAAATTCCCAATTGGAGATAAATTCCTTGTAACTGCAACATTAAGACCTGAAACCATCGTTGGAGCAACTAACATATGGTTAAACCCTGATATTGAATATGTTTTAGTCAATGCTAAAGGTGAAAACTGGATTATCACTAAAGAAGCTCACTATAATTTAAAAAATCAAATTAAAGACTTAGACATCATATCTGAAATTGATCCTAACGATTTAATTGGACAAATGGCTAAAAACCCATTTACCAATAAAGAGTTACCTGTTTTCCCAGCTAGTTTTGTAAGCGCATCCTACGGAAGCGGAGTTGTATTTTCCGAACCTGCAGATGCACCTGCAGACTACATTGCACTTCAAGATTTAAAAAATAATGCTGAATTAATAGCTAAATATAACTTAAAAGGCATTATTGAAAACATTCATCCAATTCCAGTATGTACTCTTAAAGGATATGGGGAAATTCCAGCTAAAGACATTATTGAAAGACTTGGAATTACTGACCAAAACGATGAAAAATTACATGAAGCTACTAACGAACTTTATAAAGCTCAACACAGTAAAGGTAAAATTATCGAATCCATACCTGGTTTTGGAGGTATGAAAGTACGTTTTGCTCGTGAAGAACTAAAAGAAAAATTAATCAATGACAATATGGCTACAATCATGTACGATTTTGCTGAAAGACCAGTAGTCTGTAGATGTGGTAACAATTGCGTTGTTAAAATCATGGATAACCAATGGTTCATGAAATATGGTAATGAAGAATGGACTGAAAAAACCTTAAAAGTTCTTGATGGCGAAACTGTTATTCCAAAAGAAATTAAAAACAATTTCGAATACTACTTAAATTGGCTAGATGACTGGGCTTGCTCTAGGAAAGTAGGACTTGGAACTAGGCTTCCTTGGGATAATCAATGGTTAATTGAACCTTTAACTGATTCTACCATTTACATGTCTTATTATACTATTGCAAAATACTTAAGAGACATGAATCCAGATGATTTAAACCTTGCTTTCTTTGATAAAGTTTTATTAAATGAAGATTCTGGAGAAATCACTGTACCTGAAGAAAAAGTTAAAGAAATCCAAGATGAATTTAACTACTGGTACCCACTTGACTGGAGATTATCTGCAAAAGACCTTGTAGGTAACCACTTAAGCTTTTTAATGTTCCACCACAGTGCTATTTATCCTGAAGATAAATGGCCAAGAGGAACTGTAGTCTTTGGTATGGGTCTTTTAGAAGGAAATAAAATGTCTTCATCAAAAGGAAATGTAATATTACTTAAAGATGCTATTCGTGATTACAGTGCTGATGTTGTAAGACTTTTCTTAATGGCATCTGCTGAACCATGGCAAGACTTTGATTGGAGAGAAAAAGAAGTTCTTGGAACAAAAAGAAGACTTGAATGGTTTAGAGAATTTGCTGCAAAAGTTGAAGAAATCAAAGGTTCCCCATTAGACTTAAGTAACATTGAAGAAGTTGAATTAACAAGAACTATTGATTTATGGATGATTAGTCAACTTAACCAACATATTAAAAATGCAACAGAAGCATTAGAAGTCTTCCAAACAAGACAAGCACTACAAGATTCTTTATTCTTACTTAAAAAAGATGTGGATCACTACTTATACAGAGTAAAACACATCATTGATGCTCAAGACTCAGGAGTAATCTATGTTTTATCAACAGTTCTTGAAGCTTGGATTAGACTCCTTGCACCATTTACACCACATACCTCAGAAGAATTATGGGCAACCTATGGAGGAGTTGGATTTGTAAGTGAAGCTAAATGGCCTGAATACAATGAAGAGCTCGTAAGTGTTGAAATTGAAAAATCAGAAGACTTAGTAGAAAACATCATTAAAGATATTGCACACATCAAACAGATGGTTGGAGAAAACATTGAAAAAGTCCACATTTACCTTGCATCTGAGTGGAAATGGGAATTATACAAAATAGCCGATGAAGTTGGAAAACCAGACATCGGACAAATTATGGGCAGAGCTATTGGAGCTAAAATCCACGATGATAAAAAAGAAATAGCAATG
Source organism: Methanobrevibacter sp. (assembly GCF_051877095.1). GTDB lineage: Archaea > Methanobacteriota > Methanobacteria > Methanobacteriales > Methanobacteriaceae > Methanocatella. The sequence goes on from NZ_JBJEIO010000005.1 coordinate 188,761, forward strand.
GTAGCTAAAAAAATCGGTAAAGAGATAACTAAAACAAAATATATTGGTAAAATCAACGAAGCAGAAATTTTAGCTGATGCTATTGATTATATCAAAGAAGAATGTGGAAACGAAGTTATCATTCATACTGATGACTCTTACGACCCACAAAACAAGGCTAAAAATGCAATGCCTTATAAACCTGCAATATTTATGGAATAAATTATTATTCCAACCTTTTTCTTTTTTTAAAAAATAATCACCATAAAATACTCTAAAACTAACATTACCATTAGTAAATCTCCAAAATCAAAACAAAATTTATAATTTAAGTAATTGAATTATGTATAAACAGATAAAAAAAAATAATGAAACCAAATCATTAGAAAAAATAAGAAAAAGAAAAAATTATTCAACTTTTTTAAAAATTCAATTTAAACCATACAAATATATATGTATAATGCACATATTATAATTAAGGAGTATATCAAGGGTTTAAATTATGAATATCTTAAATTTAATTTGTCATAGGAAACCTGAAAGAAGTTTTTTTATTAAAGGACACCAATTCCCAATATGTTCACGATGCACTGGTTTTTACGTTTCCTTAATAATGTATTTCACTTATACATATTATTTCTTCGTGGATTATAATACATATCTACTCATATTTGCAGCAATATTGTTAATTCCAACTATTGTGGATGGATTAACACAATTATTTGAATATAGGGAAAGTAACAATCCATTGCGATTTATAACTGGATTATTAGGTGGCTTAGGTTTAGGAATACTCATGAAAGCTATGAAATACTTCGTATATCTAAAAATGAATGGAGGTCTTTAAATGAGTTTTTTAGATGATTGGAAAGAATGGAGTACTGCAAAAAAAGCAATATCAATACTTGTTGTCTGCTGTATAGGATTAATAGTTGTGTCAATGATTACTGGAGCATTATCTCCTGATAAGAACACTAGCAGTTCTGTTGCTGATAATTCTGCAGAGAAAACATATGATGACGGTACTTACAAAGTAGGTTCAGATTTACCTGCAGGAGAATATAAATTTACACAAACTTCAACAATTGGAGGATATGTTGAAAGAGCATCTGACTCCTCAATGGAACTTGAAAGCATAATCAGTAATGAAGCAACATCCGAAGAAGGATCTACAGTATACATTACTGTTAATGATGGAGAATACTTAAAAATCCAAGGTGGAGAGTTAACTATAGCTTAACTCTTCTTTCTTTTTTTTTGATTATTTTTCTAATAGATATAATTTCTGCAAAACCAAAACTTACGTAAAATAATAAAAACTAATTTTAAAAATAGTAAAATAATTATAGCTAAAGTATAGCTATAATTTTCTTGCAAATACCAAATAACCACTATGGCCAACCATACGTGTTTTTGGTCTAACACCTTGAGGTCTAACTTCAAGACCACGTTCTAAAATTTCAAAAATCTCAATATCATAAAATCCTAATTTTTTAGCGATACGATAAGAGATTTCTGCTTGATCGATGTAAGGTGCATAAACTGTTAACCATCCACCAACATTTAAAGATTCCATTACCTCCTCAAATATTTCAAATGGCTTTGGTAAATCTAAAAAGACCAAATCAATTTTATCTTCATCAATTCCATCTTTAATATTTTTATTTTTGACATGAATATTGGTAATTCCAAATTTTTCAATGTTTTTACGGGCAACTTCAGCAAAGTCTTGCCTAATTTCATATGTAAATACATCACCTTCCGGACCAACAACATTTCCAAAGTTTAATGCAATAGCTCCAGCACCAGTTCCAGCATCAACTACACGTGAAGCAGAACCTAAACCAGTATGTGCTAATACTAATCCAATATCTTTTTTAAGAAGAATAGAACATCTTCTATCCATAATATCAATGAAATCATTGATATTTGGTTTAATAATTTTAAATGTGTGGTCTAAGTGGCTTTTAACCTCATCACCAACATCTGCATTATCTAATACCTCAGCAGATACTATTCCTAAATCGCTTTGGAACTCTTCACCAGGCTTTAAAACATACTTTTTACCACGTTCATCTAAAATCATTTTCATTATTCTAACTCCGCCAATTTCTTAACTCTTTTTAAGGAATCTGGGTGAGTGGATAATAACTCCATAATTCCGTTTTTCTTTGAAATTTTAACATCAGAATTTGCGAGTTTTCTTAACTCATCATCAGATATTTTTCCATCTCCATCAAAGTCAATTTGTTGGAAATCAAAAACATCATTTTTTGCATTGTTTACATCATTTACAAAGAAAGCTCTGTTTGTATTTACCTCTGAAATTGTCTGTTTATCACACCTAGCTGCACCATAAGATAGTTTATAAAGTGCAGATACTAAAGCTGCAGGCCTATTTCCAAACTCCACACTTGCTTCATCAGCATAGTATTCACGAGTTCTTGAAATAAATAGTACTAACAATTGCCCAATCAAATAGAAAACATATCCAAGAATTCCAATTATAAATGTCCCCTCATTATCACGATCTCCTGAAAACATAAATGATAATGCAATATAATAACAAATCATTGGGACAACACTAACCGCAGCAGTAACAATCATATCATTATGTTTAATATGGCCCATTTCATGACCAATAACCGCTTTTAATTCATCATAGTCCAATAATCCTAAAATAGGACGAGTAATTGCAATGTGTCCACTTCTACTTGACCTACCATATGCAAATGCATTTGGAATATTAATTTCAGACAAACCTATTTCTGGTTTTGGAATTCCAGCGGCATCAGCTAATTCTTGAACCATTTTATGGATATGAGGTGCTTCAGATTCTGATAATGGCCTTACATTCATTGAACGTTTTACTATACTTGGTCCAAACCAATATTGTAAAAATATAATTACTATACTTATACCAAAGTATAATTTCCAGCTACTAATGCCTAAGAAATATCCTACAAGCATTATAAGGAAATATACGATTGAAAACATTATAATAGATGTAAGAATCATTCTTAACTTAAGTTTCCATGTATTTCTCATATTAATTAACACCTTAAAATTTATTATAAACATTAGTTTTTAAATGCTTACTTTAAATATATATCTATTAGATTTCATATACTTAAAAAAGTTAAGCAAAAAATAATTTAATTACAAAATACATAATGTTACTATATAAAAAATGGTGATTAAATGAGCGGACCATGGGTAGAAAAATATAGGCCAGAAAAATTAGAAGACATTGTAGGGCAAAAAAAGATTGTTACAAGATTAGAAAAATATGTAGGCGAAGAAAGTATGCCTAACTTAATGTTTACAGGTCCTGCAGGTGTCGGTAAAACAACCACAGCATTAGCATTAGTAAAATCCATTTTAGGAGAATACTGGAGACAAAACTTTTTGGAATTAAATGCATCAGATGCAAGAGGAATCGAAACTGTAAGAAACAACATTAAAAATTTCTGTAGATTAAAACCTGTTGGTGCTCCATTTAGGATAATATTCTTAGATGAAGTAGATAACATGACAAAAGATGCTCAACATGCTCTTCGTCGTGAAATGGAAATGTATACAAAGACCGCTTCATTTATACTTTCATGTAATTACTCATCAAAAATTATCGATCCGATTCAATCTAGATGTGCAATATTTAGATTCGCTCCAATTAAAGGAGAAGAAATTAAAGAACGTTTACAATATATTTGTGAGACAGAAGGCTTCGAAGCAGATGATCAAGGTCTTGAATCAATTGTTTATTTTGCTGAAGGAGATATGAGAAAAGCAGTAAATGTCCTTCAAGCTGCAACATCAGAAGGAGAAGCAGTTACTGAAGAGTCCGTTTATGAAGTTGTTTCAAAAGCTAAACCACAAGATATTGGAAATATGATAAATAAAGCACTAATGGGCGATTTTATGGGTGCTCGTACACTTCTTAGAGAAACTATGGTGCTTCAAGGAACCAGTGGAGAGGACATGGTTACTCAGATTTATCAAGATGTTTCTAAAAGAGTTATTGAAGGAAAAATGGATGCATCAATCTACATGGATTTAATTGAATCTATTGCTGAATGTGATTTTAGAATAAGAGAAGGAGCAAATCCAAGAATACAGCTTGAAGCTTTATTAACACAATTCTTATAAGGTATAGAAATGTTATGGACTGATAAATACCGACCTCAAGAATTAAGTGAAGTGGTAGGTAATAAAAAAGAGATTGAAATAATCAAAAACTGGGTTAATGCTTGGAAATCAAATGACCCTCAAATACCCCTACTTTTAGTTGGTCCTCCAGGTATCGGAAAGACAACACTAGCTCACATTGTAGCAAAAGAATTTTCTGAGTATGTTGAGCTTAACGCTAGTGATAAACGTTCACACGACATTATTAAAAATACAATTGGAGAATCCTCCTCTTCTAGGTCTCTTTTTGGTGATGAATACAAATTGATTATTCTTGACGAAGTAGATGGTATTCATGGAAGCAATGACCGTGGAGGAGTTAAAGCGATTGGAGAGATAATTAAAAACTCAAAACATCCAATGATTTTAATAGCTAATGATTTTTACTCTAAAAGATTACAATCCATAAAACCAAAATGCCAAGTAATTAAAATGAAAAAATCAAGATGGAATTCCATCTCAAAGCTTTTAAGAGAAATTGCTAAAAAAGAAGGTGTAGATACAAATCCACAAGCATTAAAAGAAATTGCTCTAAAATCACAAGGAGATGTCAGATCAGCTATTAATACCCTTCAAGCACTTTCAAGTAAAGATACAAAACTGGAAGTAGATGATATTGAAAATATACAGACAAAAGATACTCGTTCTGATATTTTTAATGCCATTACTGGGGTATTAAAAAGCAAAACCCCCGCTCATGTTAAAGACGCAATGTGGATTGAAGAAGATCCTACACTTCTTATGGAATATATTGCTGAGAATATTCCAAGAGAATATAAGAAAAAAGATGAGATTAAAAAAGCTTATGATTATATTTCAAAAGCAGATATCTTCTTTGGAAGAGCTCAAAATAGTAGAAATTATGGTTATTGGAAGTATGCAAGTGACTTTATGGGAATTGGAGTAAGTAACTCTAAGCATGAAACATATAAAAAGTTCACAAAAATCCAAACACCTACAATATTCTCATTAATGAGTCGTAACAGAGGTAAAAGAAATCTAAGAGATGGAATTGCAGAAAAAATGTCTGTAAAATTACATATTTCACATGCAATAGCTATTTCAATGTTTCCATACCTTGAAATAATGTTTAAAAACGATGAACTTGCTTGGGAAATTTCTGATTATTTAGAACTTGAAGATACTGAAATCAAAAGATTCAGAAGCAGAAAAATTCCTAAAAAAGTCATTACAAAAATGGAAAAACAAAAAGCTCAAATGAGAGTTGAAGAACGTGACAGGCATGCTGAAGAGATTAAAAATCAAATGACTGAGGTTGTTGAGGAAGTTAAAAAGACTAATGATGAGGAACTTCCATTTGATATTCCAGACATTGATTCCAGTAATGTTAAAAAGGAACCTACTATAGAGCCAGCAGAAAAAGTAGTAGAAAAACCTAAAAAGAAAAAGAAAACAGACAAACAAGTCTCATTATTCAGCTTCTAAATAATTTGTTTTATCAGCAGATTTCTTTTCAATGAATTCTGCTGCTTTAACAACATTTTCTTTATATTGAGGAGCTACATCTTCTAAAAATCTGCTAAATGAAATAGCTAACTCATTTTTATTTTTATTTTCAATTAACTTTTGACCATCCATCTCTAAAAATGAATTAATCCAATCTAATGGCACATTGATTAATGGATAAATTTCACCAGATTTTATGTTGAAATTTAAGCCTACACCATCAAATATTCCCTCAAAAATATCATTTACTTGATCATCTAAAATCAAAGGATTAACAATTAAATCACTTTCACCCTCATAAACCAGTTTAACACCATATTTACGAGTATACGGCTCCATAAGCAATTCAACTATAAAATTATCCTTAGGCATTAAAATAGAAGAATTCGGTTTTATTTCCAATGCCAAATGTTTTGATGATTTTGAACATATTTTTTGGAATAGTGAACTTCTTACAACTTCAATTTCAGGATATTGCTTATTAAAGGTAGCTTGTCTTTTTCTTGAAAATTTTGAAAATCTTAAATTATTAATATAAATTTTATTTGGAGTATATGAAATAAATCGGCTATCCACACCAATTATTTTTAAAAATTTCAATACATCCTTTTTAGATGTCGAAAATTCATCTTCACTATCAGCTATTCCTGAAACATCAAATATTAAATCCATATTATCACTCTAAATTAAGTGTTTGCCTTAGGGCTTTTTCCATCTCATCAATAGGAGGTTTTCTACCTGTCCAAATTTTGAAACTTTCTGCTCCTTGATAAAGTAACATTTTAATACCATAAACTGGCTTTGCCCCTGCTTTAATAGTTTCTTTTATCAAAACTGTTTCATTTGGATTATAAACCGCATCAAATACAACTTGGCCCTCATGCATATTTTCTGCTCTAACAATTGGTTCATCATCATAATTAGGATGCATTCCAATGGGTGTTGTATCTATTAAAATATCACTATTATCAGAATAATCATTAATTTTTGAAATAGAATCTCCAATGACTTCATTGATTAAACCAGAATCTGTAATATCACTAGCTAAGCTTTTAGCCCTATCAAAATTTCTATTTAAAATTGTAATGGATTCTGCGCCGTATTTTGCAAGATAAAATGAAATAGCTCTTGATGCACCACCTGATCCTGCAACTACAATATTTTTATTTTTAATACTGCTAACTTCTTCAATTGCTTTTATAGCACCAATTCCATCAGTATTATATCCTTTTAAGTTTTTAAAATCAATAGTATTAACAGCACCAATTAAACTAGCTACTTCATCAATTTCATCTAAAAATTGCATTACATTAATTTTATGAGGAATAGTAACATTAAATCCTTTAATATTTAATGCTTCACCAGATTTGATTGCTGATTTTAAATTATTTGGATTAACATCAAAAGCAACATATGCATAATCCATGCCTAATTTGTCAAATGCTGCATTATGCATTGGTGGTGAAAAACTATGCTCAACAGGATGACCAATTAATCCTACAATATTTGTACTACCTTTAATTTCCATAATATTTAATTGATTAACAAAGATTATATAAATTTGGATATACATACTTAAATTATAATATATCATTTATAAGGAGAACAAAAATGGATTTTACAAGACCAAGAGGTACAAGAGATTTTTTATTTGAAGAAATGAGAGAAAGAAAACAAGCAGAAAGTACCTTAAGAAGAGTATTTGAAAGTTACGGTTATCAAGAGATTCAAACACCATTATTTGAAGAATTAAAACTATTTACAACTAAATCTGGAGAAGAAATTGTAAACCAATTATACAATTTCAAAGACAAATCCGACAGAGAATTAACATTAAGACCCGAAATAACAGCACCTGTTGCTAGATTGTACTTAAATGAACTTGAAAAAACAGCAACAAAACCAATCAAGCTCTATTATTATGGAAGCTGTTTTAGATACGAAAGACCTCAAAAAGGAAGATTTAGACAATTTTGGCAATTTGGTTGTGAATTAATAGGTGCTAAAACACCTCAAGGGGAAGCAGAAGTCATTGCACTTTGTAGTGATGCAATCAAATCCCTTGGAATTACCACTGCTGATGTTAATCTTAACCATTTAGGAATAATCAGAGGATTATTCAAACATTTCGACATTCCAGTTGAAACACAAAGAGAAATTATGATTATTATCGATAAAGGAGATAAAGACTTACTCATTGAATCTTTAAGTGGAGATGAACCTGTTATTGATAATGATGAATTAAATCAAATTTTACTAAAATTGATTGACCTTGTTGGAGATAAATCAATTATTTCAGAAGTTGAAGATTTAATAGAACCTTATGAAGAACCAAAAGCAGCATTAAACGAACTTAAAGAATTAATTTCATATTTAGATGCATTCCAAGTTGAAAATTATACCTTGAATTTAGGTGTTGCGAGAGGACTTGATTATTATACTGGGGTTGTATTTGAGATTTATGTTCCAGAACTTGGTGCTCAAAAACAAATCTGTGGTGGAGGATCATACAACCTCGTTAAACTTTTCGGAGGCCAAGAAGTAGAATCCACTGGTTTTGCACTAGGTTTTGACAGATTAATGAACGCAATCGAAGAACTTACAGATAAAGAAGAATTACCTTCACATTTAGATGTCTTTGTGGCTCCTATTTCTAAAGATGTTAGATTAAAAGCATTTGAAATAACCCAAATTCTAAGGAAAAATGGTTTTAAAGCTGACGTCGATTTAAACGGTAAAAAATTCAAAAAATTAATGAATTATGCTGATAAAATTAAAGTTGAAAAAATTGTTATTATCGGTGCTAATGACCTCGAAGAAGGCAAAGTTACTGTTAAAAACATGATTAGTGGCCAACAAGAACTAGTCGATATTGATAATATTGTAGATTATCTTAAAGAGGAATAAAAAATGGAAATCAACTTCAGACATGAAATTAACGGTGTTAAAGTAATTACTGCTATTGCACAAGATGCTAAAACAAACCAAATATTAATGCTTGCAAATATGAACAAAGAAGCATTAATAAAAACCATTGAAACTGGTAAAGCTCACTATTGGAGTACTTCAAGAAATCAATTATGGCTTAAAGGTGAAAGCTCAGGCCATTACCAAGAAGTTAAAGAAATACTTGTTGATTGTGACATGGATGCAATTATTCTAAAAATCAATCAAACTGGTGCTGCTTGTCATGAAGGATATATTTCATGTTTCTATAGAAAAATAAACACAGAAAATGAAGTTGATATTGAAAATTTAAAAGAAGAAGATTTAGAAGTTATTTTAGAAAGACTTGTGAATCCAGAAGATGTGTATTAAAATGAAATGCATAATACCAGATACAAGTGCAGTTATTATAGGTGCAATAACCGAATTAATTGAAACAGAAGATATGGATTATCCCGAAATTATTGTACCTGAAGCTGTTGTTTGTGAACTTGAACATCAAGCTAATGCTAACAGACCAGAAGGTAGAAGAGGACTAGAAGAATTACAGAAATTACAAGCCCTCCAATATGAAGGTGAACTATCCATTAGCTTTAAAGGAAAAAGACCAACAAATTATGATATTAAATATGCTAAAAGTGGTGAAATCGACAGCATAATAAAGGATTTAGCAAGAAGTGAAATGGGAACTCTTCTTACAAATGATAAAGTTCAAGCTGAAACTGCTAAAGCTCAAGGCATTCCTGTTTATTATTTTAAACAAGAATACAAAGAAACTCCACTTTCAATTGAGAAATTCTTTGATGATGAAACAATGTCCATTCATTTAAAAGAAAATGTTGTTCCAATGGCTAAAAAAGGAACTCCAGGACATATTAATTTTGAAATACTAAACGAAAAAAAATATACATATAAAGAACTCAAAGAAATTGTCACTGAAATTCTTGATAAAGCAAAAAAAGATCCTAAAACCTATCTTGAAAGTGAAAAACAAGGATCTTATGTTGTTCAATCAAGAGAATATAGGATTTCAATAGCTTATCCACCATTTTCAGAAGCTTTAGAAATAACAGTTGTAAGGCCTGTTGTTAATAAGGATTTAGAGGAATATAATTTATCCGAAAAGCTATTAAATAGGATTCAAACTAGTGCTGAAGGAATATTAATCTCAGGTTCACCAGGAGCAGGTAAATCCACATTTGTACAAGCAATTGCAAAATATTATTCATCAGAATTAAACAAAGTTGTAAAAACAATGGAAACTCCAAGGGATTTACAAGTTCCAGATGACATCACACAATATGCTCCATTAGAAGGAAGTATGGAAAATACTGCTGATGTTTTATTACTTGTAAGACCAGATTATACTATTTACGACGAACTTAGAAAAAATACCGATTTTAATATCTTTGCAGATATGAGATTGGCAGGTGTTGGGATGATTGGAGTAGTTCATGCAACTCGTCCAATAGATGCAATCCAAAGAATAGCTTCAAGAGTAGAACTCGGTGTAATACCTTCAATTGTTGATACAAGCATTTATATTGAAGATGGAAAAGTTACTAGTGTTTATGAAACAGAAATGACTGTTAAAGTTCCAACTGGAATGAAAGAAGCTGATCTTGCAAGACCAGTAATTGAAGTAAGGGATTTTGAAACTGGTGAACTTAAAAATGAGATTTACACATACGGTGAACAAACCATTATTATGGACATAAATTTAGTCAACAACCCTCAAGATGCTGAGAAACAAAAAACTGCTGTTGAGAGAATTGCTGAGAGAGAAATTTTAAGAAGAATTAAAAAACTTCTTCCGAAAAAAGCCAAAGTTGACGTAGAAGTTACTTCACCAGAAAGAGCAAACATATACATTCCAGAAGAATTTATTCCAAAAATCATTGGAAAAAATGGTAAAAGAATTGCTGAAATTGAAGAAAATATTGGAATAAGTCTTGGAGTTGAAGTAATTGAATCTAAACCAATCAGTAAAACTCCAATTGAAGTGGACATTATCCACACAAATAAACAATTAATCTTAGATTTAGGTCGTGAAAAAGGAAGAAAGAATTTTGATGTATATATTAGTGGAGAATATTTACTTACCGCTACAACTTCCAAAAAAGGAGAAATAAAAATTAAAAGAGGAATAGAATTATCTGATTTCATTATTGAAGCTATTGAAATGGGATTAGAAATTACTGCTATTCAAAAAATGTGATATTATGAAAATTGGAGCATCAACACTTGCAGGAATTGAAGATACATTAGACAAGACTTTAGAATTTATTGAAAACTTAGGCTTAGATTATGCTGAGCTAGTACATCAATTTCCTTGTGAAAATATTGATAGTGATTTATTAAGCAGTTATAATCTAAAATACTCAATACATGCCCCTTTTATGGATGTTAACATTGCTAGTTTACAAAATCAAAGTAGATTAAATTCAATTAAACAAATCAAATCATCAATTGATTTTGCAAATAAAATTGATGCTGATGCCGTTGTTGTCCATCCAGGAACAACTTCCTTTTTACCAAATAAATACTTTAGAAATGAAGTAATTAATTTTGCAAAAGAATCAATGATAGAACTTGGAGAATATGGACAAGATTTAGGTGTATTAACTACCTTTGAGAACATGCCTTCTTTTGATAGTATGATTTACTCCGATATGGTGGAATTAGATGAGTTTTTAAAAGAAAATGAATTATACATGACTTTGGATATTGGTCATGCCAACCATTCAGGAAAATCTGCAGAGACAATGTATTTAGATTCAATTAAACACGTACATATCCATGATAATTTTGGTGATGATGATACACACCTCACATTAGGTGAAGGTTCAATTGATTTAAATCATATAGTCAACACTCTAGAGAAAAATAATTATGATGGCATCTACATCATTGAAGTAAATAATTATGATTCCATTAAAAAAAGTTATGAGTATATGAAAAAGAACTTCTAGATAAGTCTTTTTTCTTTAATTTCTTTTTCAAAATAAAGATATTTAGAATCAATCACCTTTCTAATATTCTCTGCTGTTTTTTTACCAATGCCTTCAACCTCCTGAAGTTCACTTGCACTTGCATTCATTATTTTTCCAACACTACCAAAATAAGCAAGTAGATTCTTAGCATTAACCGGACCAATATTAGGTAATGATTCAACAATAAACAACTGCTGTTCCAAAAGACTTAGTGGTTTTTTATCTGTTCTAATTTGAATAGGAGTTCTTTCCCCAGACTGCTCACGAATAGCTATTCTTTTAATCATTGCTGCAGTATCCTGAGCATTTCTTGTTGGAATAATACTAATGCCAAAATCAATTGCAATTGAAGCAAGTGATCCGCGAATTGCATTTGCATTAATCATACCACTATACAACCCATCACCTTCAAGGATTAATAATGGACGCTTAAATTCCTCTGACAATTCACGAGCTTGTTTAAATAATCTTTTATCAATAATTGAATCTATGAAATCCTTAGTAGTTTTTCTCTCAATTGCTACTTCATCACTTACTTGATAATCAGCAACAGCCATTGAACTAACTTTAACATCCATTTCCATTTCAGTTAAGTGCCTAATAACTTTTGAGTTACCCTCACGAGAATCAGCATAGACAACAGGAAAATTATTCTCTTTTTTAGGCCTGTCAATAACTTTAACATTTTTTTGATTTTCCATACGCTTAATAGCCGATGCATTTAATTCTTCTAACACCTTAGGATCAATTAATTGATTTTTCATACGGTCTTCTTTATTAATACTGGTCCAATAATAAGCTTCATCCCTTGTTCCATTTGTCATTAATACTTTTACACGACCAGTTCTTTTACGACCAGTTCTTCCCCTTCTTTGAATCATACGCACTTCAGATGGAACTGGTTCATATAATATAACTAAATCAACAGCAGGAATATCAATACCCTCTTCAGCTACACTAGTGGATATTAAAACATCATATTCTCCCATTTTAAATGATTTGATAATTGCTTTTTGCTGTTTTTGAGTTAAACCTTTTTCACCATCTTTTGATGCCTGACCAAAGAATTTAACTGATTTAATTCCTTCTTTTTCAAGTTTATTATGAATCATCTCAAGAGTATCACGATATTGTGTGAAGACCATGATTTTAGATGCATTCTCATCACTTTTATCTTCAAAACGGTTTGTAGTGAGTTTAACCTGACCATCAGATTCACCCAATTCTTTTTTGATAATTTTTGTAATTTCATTTAATTTTGGATGTTCCCATCCATTGTTTTCAGCATCCCTTGCTAATTTGATAGCACGACTAAAATTATCATCCCACATTAATGATTTAGCGGCTTTAGTTCTCTTCTTACGTAATCTTCCAACATATTTATTAAATGTCTGAATTCCCTGAGTTTCAATTAACTCTTGAGCATGTTGAACATTAATAACTGCACTTAATATTGAGATAGCTTGGAATAATTCTTTATTGGGATTGGATGATTTTGCAATTTCGCCTTGGACTCTTCCTCTTGCTTTTAAGATATCAACCTTTCCTACAGAAACCGTTTTGATAATACCCATGTTTTTAAGTGCTTTGAGTCTTACTTTTAGAGATTTATCAACTAATTTTTTAATTTTCTCAAGTTCCTTACTCATTTTTACTCTAACCCAATCGATTTCAACTGGATTAAAATAAGGTTTTACATCAGCATCATCTTCTGTTTTAACAACAATATTTTGAATGTACAAATTTTCACAAACTTCCTTGATTTTAAATTTATCAGAACCTGGAGAAGCAGTAAGAGCCAAAATAAGATTAAATTTAGATTCTTGCACATAACGAGAAGCCAAATATACATAAGAATAAGATCCAACACCATGATGACATTCATCAAATACAATTAATGAAACACTGCTTAAATCATAGCGCCCATTTAATAAATCTGATTCAATAGTTTGAGGTGTTGCAGAAATTATTCTTGATTCTTCCCACCTTTTAACCCTATCTTCTGGTTTAATAGCTCCTGTTATTGAAGTGCATGGAAGATTAATAAATTCTTTAAAACTAGCTTCGTGTTGTATTGCTAATGGTTTAGAAGGAGCTAATATCAATATCTTAGAATTATTAACCTTCTGTAACCTGTCAACTGCAACCAAAACAGCAACAATTGTTTTACCTAACGCAGTAGGTGCAACAACCATCGTATTTCCTTTTTTTAAAACATCCCCAGCAAGAATCTGCTGATATAATCTTGATTCAATCGCATTCTCTTTCAATAAAGGATGAGAAATATAACTAGTCATAATAAAAACCCATATCTAATAATTGCAAAGGAACTATGCCTAACCCTTAATTAATTATCATATTACTTTTGGTATTTATAAAATGTTTAGTGGAGAGCATTTGAAAAGTAATATCGCTTAAAAAAAAATAGAATTATAATTCAAAAACAACGTTCTTGAATTTAGTAGCGGCTTCACCAATAGCTATTACCATCTCACAATCTAAGTTTAAAGCTTTTTTTAACCCATCTTTAACTTCATCTTCAGAAGCACCAAGAGTCCCTTCCTTTTCAAAGTCATTAACATGATTTAAAAATATTCTATCGTTTAATTCAGGCTTTGATTTGAGCTTTTCAAGTGCTATTTTTTGTGATGCAGCAGATGCTGGAACAATAAACTTTGAAAATTTTAAAACACTATTAAATATATCAATATCACCAGCATATCCTGATTCAGATGAAATTGTAATTACAGTTGTAAAATCTCCAAACAACTTTTTAAATTCTTTTAAAACAGTTTCCACACCTGCAGGATTATGAGCAAAATCAACAAAAATATCTTTACCTTTAACTTTTGCAACTTCTTCCATTCTTCCACTTACACCAGAAAAACTTGCAATTGTAGGTAAAATTTTATCATAAGGTAAATCTAAGAATTCATGAGCTGCAATAATAACTCCAGTTAAATTGTAAACATTATGAAGTCCATCAACACCCATTTTTACAGTTAATTTTTCAGTTGGTGTGTGTAAATCAAAAGTTCTGTTTTTCAAATCAACATTTGTTGCAATATAATCAACTTGAGGAGTTGTAAGTCCACATTTACAGAAATAGTATCCACAACCAGAAATTATTTCCTTAACAGCTATTTCATTACCACATACACATTCTTTCATCCCAACTGATTCTGGAAGTTCATCAACACCAAAAGTAATTACTTCCCCTTTAAAGTCAAGTTCTCTTAAAAGCCCCATGATTGTTGGATCTTGTCCATTTACAATTAATTGACCAAGCCCTATTTCTGAAATAAATTCTCCCTTAACATTCGCATAATCCATGAAACTTCCAAGATCATTTAAATGATCAGGAGTAATGTTTGTAATTAATCCACCAGACATTCCAGTATCCTTAACAATTCTTCCAATAGTGCCTGGAACACCAAAGGTTCCAACTTCAAGAATTCCTACATCACCATTTAATCTGGATTGTAGAATTGGAATAAACTCTGCATTACCCTGCATACCATCTAACATGTGTTCACATGGTTTGATTCCATTATCATAAGCAATTTTTTTAAGTAATGTAGTAGTGGTTGTCTTACCATTGGTACCAGTTATCCCAAATACTGGTTTTTCAGATTGAATCATTTCAATAACATCATATAATTCAACAATAGGTTTGTCCCCAATTTGTTTAAATAGATTGGATTCTTTAGATAAACTTGCAGGAGGAATTATATAATCCACCTTTTTAAAGAAAGATTCAGGAGTTTTTCCATAGAATATTTCAATATCATAACCTTCTAATGATTTGGCAAACCGGCAATCCTTTTTAAAAGATAAATCAGTTCCAATAACATTATATCCTCTTTGTTTAAGAATTCTTGCTATTAAATTTCCGTTTGCTCCACAAACACCAATAACTCCGAAGGTTTTATTTTTATTCATATTTTTTACTTCCTATTTCAAGCCCTTTAGTAATTTTATCAACAGTAGTTAACCTATCATATGCTATAAGTGGTCCCATATGTAAAATAATATCCCCTGGTTGAGAATACTTGAAAGTTAATTCAGCTGCTTTTTCAATTGTCTCAACAGCTACTTTCTCAATTTCAGGATTTGTTATAGCATCTAAAATTTCATGTGCAGCTTCCATTTCAACACATTGTGTAACTTCATTAAATCCACTAGCTATAACAACTTTAAGATTATATCCGCTTATTAGCTCACCGACTTCAGCTTTATCTCTTACTGATAGGGTATCAAAATGATCTAAGAACAATACAACACTTTCATCTTTAAAGTAATCAAGAGTAATTTTCATTCCATCATATAAAAATGCAGAATCTAAAATTACTTTTCGACCATTATAATCGCCAACATCTTCCATGTGTGCAGGTAGACCTTTAAATACAGTTAAAGCATCAATAATATCATTTTCACTAACACCATAAGTTAATGCAACAGCAGATGCTGCAACAGAATTCTCAAAGAAGTAACTCATCATATTAAACGGTGCTGTGAATTCATTATCAGCATATGTAATAGTTAATGATTTATTGCCCACAGTACCTCTAAAATCAACATCCTCATCTAATGCATAAAATAGTGCATCACTGCGAACATTTTCGATTATATCCCGACAGGAATTATTTGATATAAATATCTCACTCATAGCCTGCAATATTAACTTACGTTGTTGATATTTTTCAAGAGAACCACCAAACTCAGACAAATGATCCTCAGCAATATTTGTTAAAAGACCAATTTTAATATTTAATTTATTTAAAAGACCAATAGTACCATGAGGAAGTTCAAAAATAGCTATATCACAATCATAAGATTTACCTTTAACAATACCATCAATAATAGCTTCTGAAACTAAATTATTTACAAGAGAAGAACATGCCCAGACTTTATAACCTGCTTGTTTAAATAGACTAGTTGTAATAAAAGTAGTAGTAGTTTTTCCCATAGTCCCAGTAATTCCAATAATATCCACCGGAATTAAATCATTCACCATTTTAGAAAATTCTTCATTAGTTAATATTTTTAGATTAGACTCTGAAATTTTTTGAGCTATTGTAGCAGATTCAGGCAAAGTAGGAGGCAAATACGCCGCATCAAATCCTTCAACTGAAGGATTTTTATTAGGCATGTCCAAAGTAACACCTTCTTTTTCCATTTCAATTAAACTTCTTTGAAATTCTATTTTAAATTCGGAAATATCTTTTAAATCTGTTACAGTAACATTATGACCTAAATGATTCAATAATCTTGCAACAGGCCTACTTGCATTTCCAGCACCAACAACTAAATAATTCATAAAAAGTCTTCCCCTAATTCTAATTAGATTAATATTTAGATTTTATTATTTAATAAGATTTTTAAAAAAAAAATTAGAAAATTTATTCAAATTGAATTAAATTTTCCACATCATTATATACAACATCAAGTCCACACATAGATGGAACATAATTTGCTGCTTTTGCTGAGTTTACACCAATTACTTCAAAGCCCATATCCTCAATAGGAGCTACAACCATACATGTATCACAAACAACATTTCCACCTGATTGTTCAATAATTTTAGTATAACCCATTCTGTCAGCTGTTGCCTTTACACTTACGGATGTGCAAATCCATAATTTGTTTTTAATAGTTTTACCTTGGACAATGTTAGCTACTTGCTTAATTTCATCAAGAGATGCATGAGGACATCCTAAACAAATTAGATCTGGTGCCTTATCAGTAGTGGATAATTTTTGGCGAGTTTCATTAATTTGATCTCTTGAAACAAACATCACATCTTCAACATCATCTTTTCCAGCATTTTGGTATTCAGGAGTTATATTCTCTACATGATAAAGTGCAACTGAACCTGAAGACGCGAGTGCTGCTCCTAATGTTTTTAAATCATTATTATCAGGTGAATTTTTTAAATTAAAGTAAGGAACTCCCCCACCAACAAATTTACCAATAATATAACCTAATGCACCAAAATCTGCACCATTAATTTCACAATCAACATTAACAATTAAATCAGCTTTCCTATTTTGTTCTAAGTGAAATCCATATAATGGAGTTTTACCAACAATAGCTGCTGCTAATGCAGCCGGTCCACCCTCACGATTAGTTCTAGCACCAATAACAGAATTAACAAATGCTACAGCAGATGATTCTGACCAAGATACATGATCTGCGAATCTTGGAACATTACCAACTAAATATGGTGTACAAGTACATGTTTTATAAATTCCAAGATTTGCATAAGCATCTACAATTTGATTTTGCTTAATTGCAAATTCCTCTGGAAAACCTAACTCTTTCCAATTATCTAAATCAGTTCCTGGTGGGTTTAAAGAAGCATTAATAGTAGCTTTACCTGATCCATCACGAGCTAAATCTTCAAGATATTCTAATCCAGCATCTCCAATAGTTTTATATGAAACACCAGATACTTGTGCAGAAGTAATGTCAACCAATTTAGAAGCACCATAGATATCTCCTAAAGCAACTAAAATATCCATACTTTTCCTAATGGTTTCTCCAAACTCCCCATCACACATTTGTTCTTCTTTTTTTGTTAAAAACATATTAATCATTAGTTAATTGATATTCAACCATTTCATCAACTAAGTGTAGGAAACTATCTTTAAATTCATAAGGAATCATAGCACCTGCTGCAATGTCATGACCTCCTCCAGAACCATTAAAGTTGTTTGAAGAGTCTTGTAATGCTTTACCTAAATTAACCCCTTTATCAACCATTTCTCGAGTGGTCCTACCAGATATTTTAATATCCTTATGAAGTCTTGAAAGACCAATTACTGGTTTTGAATCATCCAACAATTCAACTGATAAACCAATACTTGCAATAGTGCCCATTACAGATTTTAATACTTTATCTTCAGAATATAAGTATTGAATACTATTAAGTTGTTCAGCACCTTGTTTTTTAATCCATTCAAGTCCTTTAACAATTTGGTCACGATATTGACGTTGTAGTTTTAAAGCAGTATCAAGTGCTTTTTCACGTTCTCCAAGTGCAATACTTAAACCTAAACCTTGTTTCTTGTTTTTACCACATGCATCAAGAATATAAGAATATTCTTCTAAATCACGTAATAGTGGTACTTCTTTTGGAACAGTATAACAATCTCCAAATATTTCTGGATTAATGGACATGAGAACATCTTTTAACAAATCTTTCTCTTCATCTTCTAAATCATTGAATTTGATTCCATAAGATAAATTCATACGTTCTAAAAATTCACGTGCACCTTCAAAATCTCCACTGATTTTAGGTAAAGGTGGTGAAAAAGTATAAGCTAAAGATTTGAAAATTGGCTCAGATGCTTTAGAAACTATTTTTAATCCCTCATGGATTTCTAAAGTTCCACTTTCAAGAGCATCATCAACAATCAGTTTATTTACACCAGTAAATCCATTTTGTCCTTGCATATCACCAAATGCACCAACCAAAGCAAAATAAGCTAAATGCTTTTTATCAAGTTCACGAATAGTAAGATAACTTGAACCTGCACCACATAAATCCTTACTACCATCTATTCCAAATAAATGAGGATTTAAATGAACAACATTAGACTCTGCTTCAGTATCATCTACTTGATGGTGATCTGCAACAATAACATCATGTTTATATGTATTGAATTCTTTAATAAATGGACTTCCCATATCTGAAAATATGAATAAATCATAATTTTCATGCCTTAACTGATCTACAATATCCTCTTTAAGACGAGGAATAATTGTAGTGTGAAATTGAACATCATCTTCAGCAAGAGCATTCGCTAACACTGCTGCTGAGGATATTCCATCAGCATCATTATGAGAAATTATTCTTATAACATCATCCTTTTCAATATGCTCTTTGAGCATATCAGTTGCTTCACTAGCCCTATTTAACAAGGAGTGCTGCTTCTTTTGGATTATATCTCCATCCTTCTGGTAATGCACCTTCACTTACGTAATAAGATGCTAATCTTCTGATTCTGGATTCAATGATGGTTAAACCTCTTTTGGAGTGTAAATCTTTAGGATTTTCTGCTAAGTGATCTCTGATGTTAACAGCTCTTCTGATTAAATTTAATAAATCTTCAGGGTATTGTCCAGCTTGATCATTCCTTTTTAAGATTTGAGTTATTCTTTCACCAGTAACATCTTTTACAGATGGAATTCCATATTGGTCTCTTAATACAATACCAATTTCAGAAGTACTTTTACCTTCTTTGTTAAATTTTAAAATCATTTCTTCAATTTCTTCATCACTATAAGTTACCCATTCTGGTCTTGCCATAATATAACCTCTTTAATATTTTTAAATAAGCCCAATAAGTATAAATTCAAAATTTTTAGAAATATGCAACTATTCTTGACTAGAATACCATTTAATAAATTTTTCTAAAGAATTTTTTCTATGTGAAAATTGGTTTTTTTCATCAGTTGTAAGTTCACCAAATGTCTTATCTAGACTTGGAATATAAAAAAGTGGATCAAAAGCAAAACCTAAATCTCCCCTTTCTTCAACTGCGATTTCCCCTGACACCTTACCTAAAAAGATCTTGGGCTCAGAATTGGGGGCACAGTACCCAATAACTGACCTGAATTCGGCATAACGGTCATCAGTATCTGCTAATAACTTTAAAATTCCTTGATTTCCTAAAGTATCTTGAACATAATGTGAATAAGTTCCAGGAAATCCATTTAAAGCTTTAATGAATAAACCAGCATCTTCAACAATCACAGGTTTATCAAGTTTATGACAAGCATATTTTGCGCCTGATATAGCTACCTCCTCAAGAGTTCCTTGAGGTTCTTCATAACCTAAATCAATATGCTCTAAGTTAATGTCATAATCTTTGAAAATATTCTCTGCTTCTTTAACTTTATGTTCGTTACCAGTTATAAATGTTATCATATATTTAAGTATGATTTCATTTTTTTATATAGTTAATCCAATAAAATTTAATGAGTATATCTTCCACGAGATTCAATGTCAGATATTTTATTGACAATACTCTCATCAGCATATCCTTTCAATACACAATCAAAATATTTTAATGCTAAATTATAGTCAATACTTTGGAAAGATTTCTTTAATACAAGTAAATCAACTGCTTTATCTTCATCTAAATTAGAATATCTCCCAAGACCAAAGTCAATGAAAACTAATTTATCATCTTGAATCATAATATTAGATGAAGTAATATCTCCATGAATAATATCTGCAGAATGAAGCTTTGCAATCTCCTCACCAATTCTGAATGCTAAATCCTCATTAATAACATCCTTAACCATATTTCCTTTAATCTCTTCCATAACGATTGATTTTTCTTTTAAATTAACATCATATAATATAGGTGTTCTAACACCAGCACGCTTTGCATCAGATAAAAGTTTAGCCTCTTCTTTTGTTCTTAATTTTCTAATTTTATTATCTATTTCAGGAATTCTATAGCCTTTAGGGATTCTGTCTTTTAAGATAACATTTTCACCTAAATAACTACTTTTAACAATGTTAGATTCTGCTCCTTTAGCTATTAAATCATCACTCAATTTTAAATAAGATTTAGTATTATCAATCCACGGAATATCAACTTCATCAGTTCTAAACTTTTGAATAATTCCTGTTTGAGATAAATCCATTGGCCCGAACTCTTTACACATTAAAAGACCTAACCATGCAATCATTACTCCATTATCACCACAAAGTTCCATTTTAGGCATGTAGAATTTAGCACCATGCTCTTCAGCCATTGTTTTAAGCATTTCTCTTAGTCTTGAATTAGCTGAAACTCCACCACACAACATAACTTCATCTTTTTGAGTATGTGACAGAGCACGTTCAGTTACTTCAACAAGCATAGAAAAAGCAGTTTCTTGAAGAGAATAACAAATATCCTCCATAGGAGTTCCTTTTTTAGCTTCCCTTAATGCAGCTGACAATAATCCTGAAAATGAAAAATCCATTCCTTTTACAACATAAGGTAAATCAATATATGAACCTTGTTTAGCTAATTTTTCAACAACTGGACCTCCAGGATGGCCTAACCCTGTTTCACGACCAAAATGATCAAGACAATTACCAATAGCAATGTCTAAAGTTTCACCAAATACCCTATATCGTCCACTTTCATAAGCGATTACCTGACTATTTCCGCCACTTACATAAAGAGAAACAGGATTTATAGCACCAGTATCTAGTTTTCCAACTTCAACATGACCAATACAATGATTTACACCAATTATTGGTTTTTTAAGAGATAAAGCAAGACTACGAGCAGAAGTTGCAACGATTCTCAAACCTGGTCCTAAACCTGGACCTTGGGAAAATGAAATTAAATCAATATCCTCATAAGAAAGTCCAGATTCTTCAATAGCCTGCGGAATTAATTTTGGAATCCATTCTGCATGATGCTCAGCAGCCATTCTTGGATGAATACCACCTTCTTTCGGAAACAATTGATTTCCAGCCATAGCTAATATATTACCATCACTATCAACAATACCGACACCAGTTTTTTCTGCAGTTCCCTCAATTCCTAAACATATCAAAATAATCAACTAAAAAATTCAATTAATTATTATATTACTTTTAAAAATATAAAAATATTTTTTAAATCTAAAAAACATAATAAAAAAATATGGGATTTTATAGCGCTAATACTCCAGAAGAAAAAAGAGTTAAAAAATTAACAGGAGATATTAACATCAGTGACATGTTTAAAAATGAATGTGAAACCCGTGGAATTCCAATTTATAATGCTTATAATATTCAAAAAAGATTATTACACGAGGTAGAACAAGAACAACTCCATGGTGTTAAGGAAGTAGATGACAGACTAATGGAATTACTTGATGAGCGAGGAAAAAACAAGGTAACACATAGATATGTTGACTTCATTACAAATGAAGATAGTGCATCAAGAGGAGTTATACCTCCAAAAGGAAGTGATAAAAAATCACTACCCCCAAAAAATCAAATTAAAATTCCACCAAGAGCAAGAGATGGAAAGCAATTCTTAAATGATGATGAATTACCTGAAATAGAAATGCTAAAGAAAATCATGTTGCAAAATAAAAAAATTATTAATCAAAATAAATTAATTTTAGAACAATTGAAAAAACTAGGTGAAAATAATGATTGATGGAATAAAAACTTATGGTTCAACTGAACTTATTGAAAAATTACAAGAATGTGAGGAACCTGTATTTTTACTTACAATAGGAACAACTGATACCTCAACAATTCCAAATATTTCAGGAGCAGGAGCAACACCTGAATTAACATTATTTACACCTGCAGCAGATGCAGAGTTTTTAGTCTTAGGGGAGGTTCATTGTACACAAACTGCTGCAGAGACAGTAGTTGGCGGTGCAGCAGCACCGACACCTGCAAGACTTACAAAAGCATCACTTCAACTTTCAAATATACCATTTGTTATTATTGATGCTGGATCTAAAGTAAAAGCAGATGTATCCTACTACAGCTTAGGAAAAGAATCTGGTAACGACATAAGAACTGGAAAAGGTGTTGTAAATCCATTAGAAATTATTGAAAATGGAAAAGATTTAGGTGCTGAATTATCTAGAAGACACGAATTTCTAATTATTGGTGAAAGTATAGCTGCTGGAACAACAACAGCACTTGGAGTGTTAAGAGCATTAGGTTATAAAGCTAATGAAAAAGTTAGTGGAAGTATGCCTCACAATCCTCATGACTTAAAATCAAAAGTTGTTGATGAAGGTTTGAAAAATGCAGGAGTAGTTCCTGGTGAAGTAGATGCTATACAAGCTATTGCTGCTGTAGGTGATCCAACAATAGCTGCAATTGCTGGTCTTGTGTTAGGCTCAGATGTTCCAATTATCTTAGCTGGTGGAACACAAATGGCTGCGACTTGTGCTGTAATAAAATCAATTCAACCAAACTTTGATTTTTCAAGAATTAATTTAGCTACTACTGTATTTGTTGCAGATGATGAAACTGCAGATCTATTTGGTATTTTAAATCAAATTGATGATAATATTACAGTTAATATAGTGGATCCTAAATTTGAAGAATCTAAACATGAAGGATTGAGAAATTACTTAACAGGATTTGTTAAAGAAGGAGTAGGGGCTGGAGGAATGATGTTTACAGCACTTGTTTTAGGAAATTCTGTTGAAGAATTAAGAGAAAAAATAGAAAAAGTATGTGAATAGAGAATTATTAATCTCTATTTTTTTTAATTTTAGAATATATGGGTAATTGAACCCATAAACACTATAATACCAATCAACCAACAATAATATGCAAAAATATCTAAACTTCTATTTTTAATTAAATCTAACATCCATTTAATAGCTAAATATCCTGCAATTATTGATGCAATAAAACCAATAAACATTGGTAAAAAGTTAATACTCATTGAAGCACCAAGATCCCCTAGTTTAAAGACAAATGCTCCACATATTGCTGGAATGGATAAAATAAAACTAAATTTAGCAGCAAACTCTTTGTCAAGTCCCATTACTAAACCAGCTGCAATAGTAGTACCTGAACGTGAAAGACCAGGCAATATTGCACACGCTTGTCCTAATCCCATTATAAGAGATTCAAATTTAGAAATATTATTCATGTTAATTTTACCACTATTCATTCTTTGAGATAGGTAAAGAATAGTACCAGTTACAAATAAGAAAAATGCTGGAACATAAAGTGCACCTTCGAAAAATGATTCAACTGCATCATTAAACAATATTCCCACAATTCCAACGGGGATAGTTGCTAAAATAACATACCAAGCAAGTCTTTTATAAGGATCATTATAGAAACCTTCTTTAAATCTTCCTTGCAATATGTCCCCAATACTTAATAACCAGGATCTAATCATTTTGATTATATCCCCACGGAAGAACCATAATACTGCAATTAATGTTCCTACATGAAGTAAAACATCAAAAGCTAGAGAACTTTCAACATTTAATAAATTATGGGCAAAAACTAAATGTGCTGAGCTACTAACTGGTAAAAATTCAGTTAATCCCTGAACAATACCAATTATTATAGCTTGTAATATATCCATAAGCTACACCACTTAAATATAAGATAACCAACCATATTTATCTTCTACTTTAGCTTCAACAATATCGAAGAAAGCAGTTTGTAATTTTTCAGAAATTGGTCCTCTTTTACCAATACCAATAGTTCTGTGGTCAATAGAACGAATTGGAGTTACTTCAGCTGCAGTTCCAGTAAAGAATACTTCATCAGCAGAGTATAATCTTTCTCTTGAAATAACTTCTTCAATAACTTCATAACCTAAATCACGTGCAACAGTCATTATAGAATCTCTTGTGATACCTTTGAGGTTAGATGATGACATGGATGGAGTGAATAATTTTTCACCTTCAACTAAGAAAATATTTTCTCCACTACCTTCAGAAACATGTCCTTCATAATCAAGCATAATAGCTTCATCATATCCATTATCAATAGCTTCAAGTTTTGCTAATTGAGAGTTCATATAATTAGCACCACATTTTGCAAGTGCTGGGAAAGTATCTGGAGCAGGTTTTCTCCATGAAGATACACCAATATCTACACCATTTGCCATTCCTTCTTCACCTAAATAAGATCCCCATTCCCAAGCAGCAATTACTACATTAACAGGACATCCACTAGGATCTACACCTAATTGTCCATATCCTTTAAATGCAATAGGACGGATGTAACATCCATTTAAATCATTTACACGAACAGTTTCTAAAATTGCTTCTTCAATTTCTTCTGGTGTAAATGGAATTTCCATTTTATAGATTTTTGCAGAATCAAATAAACGTTGTACATGTTCTTTTAAACGAAATACTGCAACACCATTTTCATTTTTATATGCGCGGATTCCTTCAAAAACACTGGTACCATAATGGACTACATGAGAAAGAACATGAATTTTTGCGTCTTTCCAATCAACCATTTCACCATCTACCCAAATTTTACTAGCTGTGTCATCCCATACCATTTTATCACTTCAAATAATATTAAGTATATGTTAGTTATGTTTTTATCATATATTAAAATTTACTTTGTTAAAATTTGAAAAAAGGAAAAGTATATATACTATTAAGTTCATAACAATATTTGTTGGTTCCGTGGTCTAGTGGTATGATACCTCCCTTACAAGGAGGGGATCACGAGTTCGAATCTCGTCGGAACCACTATTCTAATTTTAAAAATTTTATCAATTTAAGTATCCTTTTTCGTTCTATTTTAAATAAAAAATTATTACTTATGTAAATTATTTTTCTTAAAAAAAACTTAAAATAATGAATTTTGTTTATTTTTTTATTAAATAAATGAAATAATGGATAATTTTTAAAAAAATAAGTAGTATAATAACTAAAAATAACAAATAACAAAATTTAAATACTTTTCTAACCAAAATTAGTATTATCGAAAAAGGAGATTTAAATTATGGTAGTTAAAATTGCTATTATTAAAAGTGGTAATATTGGTACTTCACCAGTAATTGACCTATTGTTAGATGAAAGAGCAGACAGACCAAATATTGATGTAAGAACTTTTGGATCTGGAGCAAAAATGAACCCTGAACAAGTAGAAGATGTCGTACCTAAAATAGATGCATTCGAACCAGATTTCGCAATTTTCATTAGCCCAAACCCAGGAGCACCTGGACCTGCTAAAGCAAGAGAATTATTATCTGAAAAAGACATCCCTGCTATTATCGTAGGTGATGCACCAGGTAAAGGTAAAAAAGATGAAATGGATGAACAAGGATTAGGTTACATTATTGTTATGTCTGACCCAATGATTGGTGCAAAAAGAGAATGGTTAGACCCAACTGAAATGGCTATTTTCAACGCTGACATCTTAAAAGTATTAGCTGAAACTGGAGCATTAAGATTAGTCCAAAAAACTATTGACAATGTAATTGAACAAGCTGAAGCTGGAGAAATCGAATTACCTAAACTCATTGTTACCGCTGAAAAAGCTGCTGAAGCAGGTGGATTCGCAAACCCATACGCAAAAGCAAAAGCAATTGCTGCATACGAAATGGCTGGATCTGTTGCAAACTTAGACATGAAAGGTTGTTTCATGACCAAAGGTTTCGAAAACTTCATCCCATTAGTAGCTGCTGCTCACGAAATTGCTGGATGTGCTGCTAAATTAGCTCAAGAAGCAAGAGACATTGAAAAAGCAAATGATACTGTTTTAAGAACCCCTCACATGAAAGAAGGAAACTTAGGTTCTAAAACTGACTTAATCTCAAAACCAGAATAAGTAGTTTCTACTACTTTTCTTTTTTTATTTTTTTAAATAATAAACCATTCAACCAGTATACCATAAACTAATTTTTATAAAATAAGAAAAAAAGATAGCTAATTAATAACTATAATACACCTTTTGTAGAAGGAATTTGATCATGTTCTATTTTTATTGCTTCTTTGATAGCTTTAGCAAATGCTTTAAAAATAGCTTCAGCTTTATGGTGGTCATTAACCCCTTCAACAGTTCCATAAATATTCAATTTAGCAGAGCCTGCAAAAGATTCAAAGAAATGAATTACAATATCAGAAGTCATGTCTCCAATTTTTTCATTTTTAAATTTTAAATCCATATTACAATAACTACGTCCACTAATATCTATTGCTACTGTCGCTACTGACTCATCCATTGGAACAATAGCATGAGCCATTCTTTTAATTCCTTTTTTATCACCAATAGCTTCAGCAAATGCTTCACCAAGTAATATTCCAACATCCTCAATTGTATGATGATCATCAATTTCAATATCTCCAATAGCTTGGACATCTAAATCTATCATACTATGCTTTGAAAATGATTCTAACATATGATTAAAAAAATTTACACCAGTTGAAATATTATATTTGCCCGTACCATCAAGATTCATCATTATATTAATATCAGTTTCAGATGTTTTTCTTGAAACATTTGTATTTCTATTCATAATCCAACCCATAAAATAATTAAATTTAGCTTAAATAATTTAAATAGTTCAACCATTACGTTCAATTATAATGCATTGAGTAGGGCATTCCATTGCACATAGTGTACAAACATGACAATATCTTAAATCTAATATATGTGCAACATCTGTGATTTTCCAAATTTTAGCAGATTTTGGACAAATCTCAGCACAATTTCCACAACCAATACATTTTTCTTCATCAACCAAAATTTGTAACATCTAATCTCCTCACAATAATCATAATTTTAATGTTGCAACAGACATTGCCTTAAAACCAACATAAACTTCAGTGCCAATTTTAAGATCTAATTCCTTCTCAGCAGAAACAGTAATGTCAGAGCATAAAACAACTCCACCAACATCAACTTTAACACGAATTATCTCATTTTGAAGTTTCATTTCAACAATTCTACCTTTTAAAACATTACGAATACTTGAAGATTGAGGTTCCAACATTAAAAATATATTATCATAACTTATTAAAGCTAAAATTCTATCTCCAATAGAATAATTCCTATTTAATGGTGCATTTATTTCAAACTGATTCATTTTAATAGTCATTACACCTTTTTCAGTATTAATATCGACAATATCTGCCTCAATTTCATTAACTTCATTGTGAAGTTCCATAATTGCATTAATCTTTTTACATTCTTTTAATATGGAGTACCCATCATCTGTAAGAGAGGTTCCTCCCCCACCACCTTTACCACCTTTAGTAGTATTAACGATTTTTACATTAAGTGCAGATTCCATTTTCTCAATGTAGTTTAAAGCAGTCCTATAAGAAACTTGAATTTCTTTAGAAGCACTTGTTAATGAGCAAGTATCTAAAATAGCCTGCAATAGCTGATATTTTTTATTATCTAATAAAAATAAATTACCATCTACATTAATTTTGTATTCTACACCTGCATTTACATCAGCCATGATAATCCCCCCAAAATTATAATATTATATTTATTTCTATAATTAAATATCTTTTGATTATTCTTTATCAAATTTAAATTTATTCAATAAATATAAAATAAATTTAATAAAATTTTATAATTTATTAAATAACACTCATTTTTTCAAAATAATCAACATTAAGCAATAATAAAGAATAAATTAAGAATAAGAAATAATAATATTGGGAAAAATCGATTCAAATCCAAAATTATTCATTTACCTAAACTCAATTCTTTCAATGAAATTCAACAATTTATTAATAATTTTAGAGAGAGGACCAAATTTAGATGAAATCCCTCTTAAACTTTCAATATCCTCTTTTTGGAAGAATTTAACTAAAATTAAAGCAAAGAAATATACAATCATACATAAAAATATTCCAGGGAATAACCATAAAGTATCTTTTGGAATAAAATATGCAACTGTAGCCATAATTCCTGATGCAACCAATATCTTAACTACTTGCGCAACAGGCGCCTTAGTTTTTGTTAATCTAAATACAAAATACACACATGGAACCATCATTAAAAAACAAGCCACAGTAGTAGCAAGTGCACCACCAGCGATTCCAAGAGTTGGAACCATTATCCAATTCAAAACACCAGTTACAATAGCACCACCAACTAAAATATACATTGGAATTCTAGGATTACCTATTCCTTGAACAATACTAGTTGAAATAGAAAATATTGAATAAAATGTCATACCTATAGATAAAATTGATAAAGCCATAGCCCCTGCTACATAAGCTGGATTTTTGAAATAAAGAACTCTTAAAGTAGGTTCAGCAAATAATGCAAGGCCAACACACATCGGAATAACAAATAACAATGAAAATTTATAAGCTTCTGAAACATATTTTTGGAGCATACCTATATCTTTTAATTTAAATGCCTCTGAAGAAGCTGGTAAAATTGTAGTCGCAATAGAAACTGAGATAATCAAAGGAAGCCTTGAAATAGGATCTGCTGCTGCAAAAAATCCGATATCATCAAATGTTAAAAACTTACCCATTACAATAGTACAAATATTATAAATAAGCATTTCAGCAATAGCTGTGATAATTACTGGAATAGAAAATTTAACCAATGTAGTTGCAAGTTTTAATTCATCGCGCCTAGAGAAAACAAAATCCTCACTAGCTTCAGGTATTAAATTACCCATATGATATTTAAAAATATAAACCGCCGCTACAACAGAAAGAGAATATCCTAAAACAGTACCCCATAAAGCACCAATTGTAGATAAACCTATTAAAACAAAAGCTGTTGCAAATAAAATCATACCAAGTTGTTCTACAGCACGAGTATATACAATATATTCCATTTTATATACTCCTTGGAATGCTCCTCTAAAAGCACCAACAATAACACTAAATGGAGTAATAAGACCTACAATTTGTAAAGGAATTAATGCCTCTGGTTTTCCCAAGTAATCATAAGCCAAATATGGAGCAACAACAAAAATCATTATTACTCCAAAAAATAGACCTAAAAAAACCATAATCTTTAAAGCCGTATAAATTGTCTGACGAGCCATATCTTTTTCATTAATGGCTTCATATTCAGCAACATATTTAGCAATGGCAGGAGGAAGTCCTCCAGCAGATAAAGTCTGAAAAATTCCTTGAAATGGCAAAGTAATCCCTAAAATACCATATGCAGTAGGTCCAAGTAGAATCGCCATTAAAAAACGGTAAATATAACCTCCAATACGGAAAATTACATTACCTATAAGAATTATTAAACTACCTCTTACTAACTTATTCGCCATAATATTACCTTAAAAACTAGTTACTATTAAATTTAACTTGATTTTAGTATTTAAATATACTTATTTAAAAAATTTTCAAATTCAATTAAAGTCCTATCCAATGATTCCATCCCATACTCATCTTTTTTAATATCATCTAGGCAATCATTTGACCAAAAGGATGCTCCAAGATTAGAACCAAATGGCCCTCCACTAACCGGGATAATACCATGTATCATAAAATAAGTGATGTTAGCTAAATGAGCGAAATCTTGACCACCAGTGCGATCACCACCAACAGCAATACTCATTCCGATTTTACCCCTAAGTAAATTGTAGTCAATAGCTTCTAATGCCCTAGTTCTATCCATTATTACTGATAGGTTTGCTGAAATAGAACCTGATTGAACAGGAGTTGCTAAAATAATTCCATCAGAATTCTGAAGATTCTCATAAACTTCACTCATATCATCCTGAATAACACATTTTTTATGTTCAAGACAATAATCACAATGCATACAAGGTTTTAAGTCCTTAGCATTGCAATTAAATAAGGTTGTTTCAAATCCATGATTACTTAAAGAATCTAAAACATTATTTAAAACATAATGGGTTGTACTTAATCTAGGACTTGCACAAATTCCAAAAACTTTCATAAAAATAGTTTAGAAGCCGTGATTAAAATAATTTTTTAAAATAAACTATGAAAATCATAACTATCTCCTAATCAATTTAAGAGTTATTAATAGTAATTTGTTTCTTATTCATAAAACACAATCCAACATATCGATAAAATATAAGAATAAATCTGATAAATCCCTATATCAAAACATTACTAAAGACAGGGACAAAAAATACTACTCAATTAAACTTAGTTACAAAATATTTATTTAATTAAAAAATCAAAATTGTATTTAATTATAAGGGGATAATTTATGAAATTTGGGAAAGGCAAAGTAAAAAAATATTCAAGAGAATATAATAGAACACTAAAAAATGGTGAAAAGAAGAAATACACCACAAAACAAATTCAAATTACCATTCCTAAAAATGAAGACATTTATGATAATAATGAAGAAGTTTTAATTATCCCAAATAGTGAAATTGAAAATTTCAATGATCGAGAAGAAGAAAACGAATTTTTAAAAGTCGCTAATTATTTTTATGTTAAGGAAGTGAAACAATTGAATGAAAAAATGAATGAAAACTTAAATTCCACTTCAAATTATGAAGAAGGAATTAAACAATTAAAAACAGAACTTTCCTCTTTAAAAGAAGCTGAAAATAAATATGTTTCCTTGCAAAAAAATAATTTAAACAATCTTAAAGAAGAAAACGAAAACTTAAAAGCAAAATTTGCTAGTATTAAAATTGAAAATGAAAATTTAAAAATACAATGTGTAAGTATTAAAGAAGAAAATAAAAATCTTAAAACTGAATGTTCTAAATTAAAAGAAGATAATTTGACAATTAAAAATAGTTATAATCAAGTTTCTGAAAAATACGATCAATTAAAACAAGAAAATTTCAATACAAAAACTGGTTATGCTGAAATTTATGAACTTAATGAAAAGCTTGAAAAAGATTATGATGCTCTTCGTTTAGAATATAATGAATTAGTTGATAAAATTAATAGCTTAGAAGAAGAATTATACAAAATTAAAGCTAAGAAAACTCATGATGAGCATATAACAAATAAAGTTAAAGAATTTATTTTAAAAAGAGAGGATTAGAGAGTTTTGTAATCATCTTGAAACTCAGGATTCCATCTCTTAAGTCCTGGAATGAACAATGCTGTAATACCAGTAGCTTGTGTTTCAGGCAATCTTGGATTTTTCTCCATCATTTCTTTTGTTTTTCTTACAATTATTTCCTGAAGAGTTATATCAGGTTCTGTATATTCACCATTTTGATAACAATCTTTACAAAAATCAGGATTTAAACTTCCATCTTTGTTAGTTCCATAATCTTCTTTTACAATTGGTCTACCGCATGAATTGCAAAATCCCATAATAAAAACTCCATTAAAAAAAATAGTTGTAAATTAGAAAAAATCTAATTTACTAGTCATCTTTTACTTCAATATTTTCATCTTCATCCATAGCAAGTCTCATATTATCTGGATCTGGTTCGAAGTGTTCTAAGAAGTCTTGTGCAGCTCTTCTTACATCTCTAGAACCAATGATGTATCTACCTGCAATGATGATGTTAGCACCTTTTTCAATAGCATCTTCAGCGTTAGAAGGTTTAATACCTCCAGCAACAGCAACAAGACCTTTATCACCAAGAAGTGCTTTAATATCTTTAATGTTACCCCATTCAGTCATATCACTAGTATCTTCACCGTGTTCTGCTCTATAGGTTTCCATGTCCACATTTCTGTGTAATAAAACAATATCTGGTTTTAAGTCATCAGGAAGTTTAGCTAATTTTTCTTCAAATCCAGCAACATTCATCATGTCTAAGATTGAGTAAATACCTTGTTTTTGGGTTTCATGAATAGCTTTAGCAATAGATTCAACAGTACCAAGACCAGAAATAGCTACTGCATCAGCAGTTTCATCTGCTGCCATTTTAACTTCTACACGACCAACATCTAAAGTTTTTAAATCAGCAATAATGAATGCATCAGGACGTAATGCTCTGATTTTTCCAATAATTCCAACACCGAATTTTTTAACAAGAGGAGTTCCTGCTTCGAGTAAAATTCTATCATTGTCTGGTAAATCATTAATGATTCTTTCCATTGCTGCTTCATTATCTAAGTCAAGTGCAACTTGTAAGTATGGTGGTGACCAAAGTTTTTTGACTTTGAATCCCATGATTGGGTGAGTTCCACGGTCTTTTTCAGCTAAAACTTTTTCCATTGATGGGTAACCTTCCATTGCTCTTCTAATAGCTAATTTTGTTGCCCCATAATTGTATTGATAAATTTTCCTGAAATCTTTTGCAGATGGATCAATGAATACACTTACATTAATTACAATATCTTCTACAATTTCTTTTGGAATGTATCCTTCTTCTACTGCATCAGCAACTGCTCTTGCAACAGCAGTTTGTGCAGGTCCAAATATTTTACTAGCATCGTCTAAATCGCCAACAGTTACTTTAGGAATAATTAAAGTAGCTGGTTTAGTCATTAAATTAGGTCTAATTACGCTTGTTAAAGGAGTGTGTCCTACAGATAAGTTTGATAAACCATTAGCGAAAGCTTGACCAACAGGGCCAAATTTATCACCAATTAATAAATCAATGTGTGCTAATTCAGGGCCATCTCCAATAAGAGCTTCTCCTATTTTATACATTGGGTTCATTAAATTTCCTCCATATAATAGTATTAGTTAAATTATAAATATAATTATTTATTGGAAGTTAATCCTTTTTGAGATATCTTTAGGTAAAGGTAATCTTCTGAAAGGTTTTCCTTCACATTTTTCGTTAATTTCAGCAATTAACTCATCGACAGTCATGTCAACTTTTTCACCAGTTTCACGTACAGTTACTTGGAATTTACCAGATTCAACTTCTTTATCTCCAACGACGAAAATGTATGGAATCCATTCTTTAGAAGCATTTCTAATTTTTTTACCTACACTTTCATCCCTATCATCAATATCTACACGAATGTTTGAAGCATTAATTTTAGCATAAAGTTCTTCTGCAAATTCCTTGTGAGCTTCACCAACAGTTAATATTCTTGCTTGTATTGGACTTAACCAAGTTGGTAACATTGGAGATTTCTCATTTAATTCAATTGCAGTTTTTTCAAGCATTGCACATAAAACTCTTTCAATACTTCCGGTTGGGGAACAATGTAAGATTGCTGGAGTATGTTGTTCTCCATCTTCTCCTAAGTAGGAAATATCGAATCTTTTACCACTTTCAACATCGATTTGAACAGTTGGGTTTTCAATTGGACGACCTAAAGCATCAATATTTGCTAAATCGATTTTACATACCCAATAATGGTGTCTTTCAGGTAAGATTTCTAATAATACTGGTTTGTCGAATTTTTTAGCAATTTCATACATCCATTCTTCATTATCATCGAAGAAATCTTGGGTTGCTCTGAAAATTACTTCAAAGTCTAAATTTAAATCTTTACCAGTACTCATACACATATCAGTTTGTTTTGAGAATTCTTCAAGAGA
The DNA here is from genome assembly GCF_051877095.1 of Methanobrevibacter sp. Lineage (GTDB taxonomy): Archaea > Methanobacteriota > Methanobacteria > Methanobacteriales > Methanobacteriaceae > Methanocatella. Next base: position 223,195 of record NZ_JBJEIO010000005.1, read on the forward strand.
TGCAGAAACATCAGCACAGAATGAGTGGAAATCTGGCATGGTGAATGCTCTTAATCTTTTAAGACCAACAACTTCTCCTTTTTTCTCGAAACGGAAACTGTAAGTGGATAATTCATAAACTTTAGCAGGTAAATTTTTCCAAGTTAAGTATGAATCAGCCATTAATCTGAATGCTCCAAAACAACATGCAAATCTAAGCATTAAATTCTTTTTGGTGTCTGTTCTGTATTGTCTTTCACCAAATTTGTATGCATGTTGATAGATTGCTTCATTATCTAAATCATAGAAAATTGGAGTTTCAATAGGCATTGCTCCGTTATCTACAGTAAGATTGTAAACATAATCCGCAAGTAAATCTCTTATTAACCTACCTTTTGGGAACCATCTGAGATTTCCAACATCAGAAACTGGTTCATAATCACAGATTTCTTTTTCTCTCATTAGTTTAACATGAGGAGGTTCACCTTCATCAGATGCTCCGCGACCTAATTCATAATCAACTAACTGTTTAAAAGTTTTATTATCAAATTTAAAGTCTTCGATTTGAGTAATTTTGTCTCCTTCGAGAATTTGCCATTTTGAAGGTTTTCTCTCAACTTTAGCTTCATCTGCATCATCAGCAGTTATAGTTCTAGAAAGTTCACTTAATGGGTGACCTTTACAGGAGATTTCAAATGCTTTATACCATCCGAAAGGTACTCTTTTCACATTAAAATCTTCAGCAAGTAAAGCTTCCTCTGCATCTTTTAAAATTTGTACTGCTATTTTTGGAGAGCTTAATGAAGAAGATAAGTGAGCATATGGATATAATACAATATTTTCAGCTTTAACTTGATCATTAGTTTTTTTAACTTCACTAACTAAATTTTTAACAATACCTTCTGGATTATTTTCATCATCTTTTTCAACAGCTGTAAATACTACTAAAGAGTCATCAAAGGAACCTTCTTTTTTAGCATCCTCAATATCTTCAGCTACAGGTGTTTTGTTTTTTACATTATAATTTAAATAATCAGAATGAATTAATAAAATTCTCATTTTACCACCATATATTATGAATTAATTTTTATTTTTAATATTATATAAAAATAGCTAATCTTAATATTTAATTTCAAAAAGATAACTTTTTAATAAAATATATAAATATATTTTAATCATGAGAATTATTTTAGCAGGAACTGGAAGTGCAGTTGGAAAAACAACAATAGCTACTGGAATAATGAAAGCACTAAGTGAAAAATATAATGTTCAGCCATTTAAAGTTGGTCCAGATTATATTGATCCATCTTATCACACATTAGCTACTGGAAATGTTTCAAGAAATTTAGATTCATTTTTTATGAAAGAAGGCCAAATTAGAGACTCCTATCTTAAAGGAATGAATAAAAAAGATATAGCAATTATTGAAGGAGTAAGAGGGCTTTATGAAGGAATTGATTCTGTAAATGATATTGGAAGTACTGCTGCAATAGCTAAATCTTTGAAAGCTCCAGTAATTTTAATCATTAATTCTAGAAGCCTTGTTAAAAGTGCTGCAGCTATTGTTTTAGGTTTTAAAGCATTAGATCCTGAAATTAATATTGCTGGAGTTATCTTAAATAAAGTTAAAAATAAGGCACATTATGAAAAAACCAAAAAATCAATTGAAGAGATAACAAACACTGAAGTTATCGGCGGAATAATACGTGATAACAATATTTCCATTGAACAAAGACATTTAGGTCTTGTTCCTGCTCGTGAAAGGGAAAATTCACTTAAATTTATTGATTTATGGTCAGATATCATTAAAAACTCAATTGATTTAGATAGATTAGTTGAAATTGCAAAAACAGCACCTAAACTTACATCCGAAATTACTCCAATTTGGAATAAAATAAACAAACAACCTGTTAAAATCGGAGTTGCTTATGATGAAGTGTTTAACTTTTATTATAAGGAAAATATTGAATCACTTGAAGCAAACAATGCTAAAGTAATATATTTCTCACCGTTAAATGATGAAGAACTACCAGATGTTGATGGATTATACATTGGTGGAGGATATCCTGAATTATTCTCCAAAGAACTTAATGCAAATCAAAATATGCTATCACAAATTAAGAACTTCCATCTAGAAGATAGACCTATATTTGCCGAATGTGGTGGTTTAATGTACCTTATGAATTCAATACATGAACATCCTATGACAAAGGTATATCCTTACAAAGCTATTCTAACAGATAGAGTACAAGCACTAAAATACACTATCGCTGAAGTAAAAGAGGACAACATTATCTGCAAAAAAGGTGAAAAATTCAATGGTCATGAATTCCATTATTCAAAAGTTCTTGTAGACAATAGCAATATTAAACACAAACTAGCATTCAATATATTAAGAGGAAAAGGGTCTTACAATAATCAAGATGGATTTATGCAAAGAAATACACTTGCAAGTTATGTCCACACTCATGTAGCTGCTATGCCAAACTTTGGTGGAAACTTATGTATTTCTTCTTTGGAACTCGGAGGATAAAATGAATCTTAAAAAAATTGATTTTTTTAACCCATTAATCATTGTAGTGGCAATTCTTGTATTTTTAGTAATGGGATATATAGGATCATTTGACTACAGATTTGAAGATCCACTTAACATGAACGTGTTTTTAATTATTATTTTCGCATGCATACTCTTTTCTGGCGGATTTTTAATTATTAAAAATAAAATCAAAGTAGAAAATACCCGAGAAATCAATTTTATATCCGAAAAGTTATTAATAATTCTTGTTTTAATAGCCTTAGTATTGCAAACTTTAAATATAGTACTAATTGGAGGAATCCCTCTTTTTAATAGTGTTTTAAAGTCAAATGCAACAACAAACATTTGGAGAGTGGCATATCCCTTATTCTTAATAATGATAAACATTCTTCTTGCAAAATATTATAATAAAAAATACTTAATTCTAGTTGCACTTGGAGCTTTAATATTCGGCCTTAATGGATATAGAACATCAGTTTTAGGAATTTTAGGAAGTTCTTTTATTACACTTTATTATCTAGGAAAAATATCTAAAAAAATAGGAATTTTATTTATCGCAGTAATGGTTATTGGGTTAATGGCTATAGGATATATTGCATCCCAATCAATAGCTAATCAACATTGGACATTAAATCCTGCTCAATTAGTATTCTATAGAGCAGCATTTACCTTAGAAGTCTTTGAAAAAATAATTCCACTTGCTGGCTCAACAAACGGGCATATTCTAAGTATGATTTTCTCATCTGGAAGTCCAAGAACATTTATTGGTGAATATGTATTGCACTACACAGTTTGTCTTACATCAACCCTATTTGGACCTGTTACTCTTGACTTTGGATTAATTGGCCTTGCAATTCAAATGTTATTCATGGGAGCATTCATGGGAATGCTTTATAAATTAAAAAAAGGAATTGGAATTGGAATTTATTCCATTATTTTAATACACACATTAATTTGGATAGAAACTGGACCCACAGATATTATGATTTGGTTCTTATATTTACTTGGATTAATTTTAATAATAATTAATCGTAATTATATTAAATTAAACAAAAATTAATATAATTAAGATAATTAATGAAATAAAGAATATGAATGTTCCTTTAACAATGAAATCCCTATTTCTATCTGTGTATAATGAGAGACCATATGAAAGAAGCAATGCTACAACCATCTCTATTAATCCACTTATTCCCGCATCTACTTTTAATAGATTACCTGCAACATAAGAAATAATATATGAAACTGCTACAACTAAAATAATTAATACAATTGGGTTTTTAACTAAATTAAAGATAAATGAATCCTGTCCAAAAGTACTTTTTCTAGATTCATAATTATATAAATTGGTCGTATTTGACAAACCACCAGTTGAATTTCTTCTATTTAAAATAGATGAAAATCTAGATTGTCTATTTTCTTCGCCAGTTTGTCTATATAATGTATTTTTATAAACAGCAGGATTTTGCTCTCTTCTTCTCATCAAATATTCCATATCAGAAGCATCATAAGCATATTCAGGGTATTCTTCCTCAATATATTGAGATGCCCCTCCATCATACTCAGTATTATCCAATGTAGTTTGACGAGTTCTGTCTTGATATTTTTTAGCAAGCTCAAGTAATCCATCTCTATCTACTAATTTAATGTTTTTTCTAAGAGCATAATTCTTTGCTTGATCTGAAAAATAAGATGATGCAACAATAGTCACTTTAGATGCCTTAATATTTTGTTGGACTTCTTCCATTTCCCTTAATACATCAACACCAACTTCAAAATCTTTATCATAGTTTTTACATGCTACAACAACACCAAAATCACCAATAGTAGTGGGTAAAATAGCATATATATCTATAACCTTCTGAGAAGTTTTAAAATTCTTATAAATTTTAAAACCTGAGTCCTCCATTACCTTAGCTATAAAATTAATCAATTGTGGTTTTTCCACGTTTCCACCTGTTGTGTTTTTTGCAATTAATATTATATTTTATACAAGAAATTGTTATTAAACTTTTTTATAAGTCCCTATAAAATATAAAATTATTTTAAGAAGATTAAACCTTAATATAATTATGAAAGCATTAATAAGTAATGATGACGGAATAACAGCCTCAGGAATTCTAGCTTCAAAAAAAGCTATGGAAGGCTTATGTGATACTTATGTTATTGCACCCGAAACACAACAAAGTGGAATAGGTCATGCATTAACATTATTCGAACCATTAAGAATAAATGAGCATGTTTTAAGAGACGGAAGTATAGGATATGGAGTAAGTGGAACTCCAACAGATGCTGTAACAATTGCATTATTTGATATAATGGATGAAAAACCAGACATAATGATTTCTGGAATAAATACAGGGTTTAATATTGGTAAAGCAGAATTAACAACTTCCGGAACATTAGGAGCAGCAATTGAAGCTGCAAGTTTTGGTATCCCAACAATTGCTATTTCTCAAGAAGTAACACAAGACGATGTTAAATTTGAAAATGGTAAAGTAGAAGTGGATTTTGATTTTGCAGTCGAAATGCTTAATAAATTAGCAAAAATAGTATTAAAAAAAGGATTACCTGAAGGAATTGACTTATTAAATGTTAATGTTCCTGCAAACCCTTCAGATGATGAATTTGAAGTTGTGGAATTAGGAAATAGGATGTATTCACCTGTTGTTGAACAACGCTTAGATCCACGTGGAAAACCCTACTATTGGATCGATGGTGAACTTTATGAGCTTAATAAACCTGGAAGCGATGGGTATGAATTAAGAGTAAGTCAAAAAACTACAATTACTCCATTAAAAATAGATTTAACTGGTGATTTAAACTCAATAAAAAAATGGTTAAAATAATCTTATAAATTTAAATCTTTAAGTATTTTATCTCGCTCTTCCCTAAGCTCATTTAAAACTTTCTCATCACTACATCCATCTTTTTTTAATTGAGCTATTGTACGAGTAATAGCTTCTAAATTACTTTCTAATTGATTGATTGCCATAGTATATACTATAAATGTCAAACTATATAAATATGAAACATCAAAATAAAAATAGAATTATCAAGGATTGAAGATTTATGAGTCAAGATAAAGATAATGTAAATAGAATGTTTAAACAATTTAAGAATAAATATGTAACTGTTGATTTAAAAGGAGACTATCAAAGCGAAGGAAAAATAATCGCAATTGACAATTACTTAAATATCATCCTTGAAAATGAAAATGGTTTAGAAACCGTCAAAGGCGGAAATATTATTTTTATTAGTGTAAAAGAAGAATAAAGTTATGAAATATTAACTTCAATACCTAATATTTCTTCTTTACCATTATAAACATCCATCGCTATTTGAGCAGCACCAATAGCTCCAGATTCTTTAGAAATTACTTTTAAATGATATTTATTTTTGAAATACTTGTTAATTTCATCTTCAAAATTAAATGGTTCAGTTGCACTTCCAATAGAACCAGTAAGCACTATTCCATCAATCTCATTTTCACATACTGCATCTAAACCTGCAATTTCCATTACAACAGTCATAATTAAAGTATCAATAGCTAATTTTGCTTTTTCATCACCATTTCTGTAATTTTCAAGAAGCATATCTTTCATATTAGCTACTTTACCGTCAATTCCAGCAATTTTGACTGCACCTGCATGTGAAAAAGCACCATTAGCAGATATTTTGCCTTCATCAATATCTCTAATCATTTCAAGGTCAATAGGTCCATGAACAATACCCATAGCACCTAAACATGCATCCATTGCACCTTTAATTTTTCCATCTTCAATTAATATATCAACACTATTAGATGAAATGTCTGCTACAATAAAATTGGACCATCCAGTTTCCTTTAATCCATTATAACAAATACTTACTTTTTCAGGACTGGCTTGGTGAGAATAAGCTGCCCTAAATAATTCATTTAAAGAATCAGAATCATTATGAAGACCTGGAATCATAATTGAATCAATATTCAGTGATTCTAATTCAGAAAATACAGATGTTCCCCCTCCTGTTACTTTTCCTGCTCCATTGATAGATAAAATTCCCCTATCTTCAACTTTATTTGTTGGTAAGATTTGATTTATTCCATCACCCATAGCATAAGTAATTGCCATTAATTTTACGGAATCTAAATCAACACGTTTTGTTATTTCTTCGGTTGCAGAAACTAGTCCTTTTTTACTTTCTTCCCTTCCAATTTTAAAAACATCGAGTACTTCGCCCTCATCAGACAATATACAAAAAGAGATTCCAGTAGTTCCATGGTCCATTCCAATAAATACCACGATTACCACACTATAAAATAATAATTAAATAAAAAAATAGTAAAAGGATTGAAAAGACCTAATCGTCTTTTTGTAATCCACAAGCTTTTCTTAATCTTTCACCGACAATTTCGATTTCTTTTTGACTTTCAGCAGCTCTCATTTCTTTTAAGTTAGCTCCATCAGTAGCATTTTCGTCAGCAAATTGTTTTTTGAAAGTTCCATCTTGGATTTGTTTTAAAGCAACTTTCATACCTTCTTTTGCTTCATCAGTAATGATGGTTTTTCCTCTAGTTAATCCACCGTATTCAGCAGTGTTACTTACATCATTCCACATTCCAGCAAATCCTTTTTCATAGATTAAATCAACGATGAGTTTTACTTCGTGACAAGTTTCGAAGTATGCAATTTCAGGTTGGTATCCAGCTTCAACTAAAGTTGTGAATCCTGCGTTAATTAATTCAGTAACTCCACCACATAAAACAGTTTGTTCACCAAATAAATCAGTTTCAGTTTCTTCTTTGAAAGTGGTTTCTAAAACACCTGCTTTGGTTAATCCACATGCTTTTGCCATACCTAATGCAAGTTGTAATGCGTCACCAGTAGCATCTCTTTCAACTGCAACTAAACCAGGAATACCGAATCCTTCTTCGTAAGTTCTTCTTACCATAGATCCAGGTCCTTTAGGTGCAAACATTACGATGTTTACATCATCTGCAGGATCAATTAAACCAAAATGAATGTTGTAACCGTGAGAGAATGAAATAGTGTTTCCAGATTCAACATAAGGAGCAATTTGTTCATTGTAAACTTTTTCTTGGATTTCATCAGGGAGTAAAATATGAATAATGTCAGCTTCTTTTGCTGCATCTTCGATAGTCTTTACAGTCATGCCATCTTCTTGAACTAAATTCCAAGAACTTCCGTTTTCTCTTACACCAACTATGACATTAGCTCCACTATCAGCCATATTTCTGGATTGTGCTCTACCTTGTGAACCATAACCTATTACAGCAATGGTTTTTCCTTCAAGAGCATCTGTATTTACATCCGCATCGTAATACATTTTCATAAAATCATCTCTTATTTTTTAATTAATAAATAAAATTGAATTGAATATTTTATAAAATATCCACTATAATATATTCCTTTTTAATGATATATTAAGTTTTATATTTCGTAAATAGAACAATAAAAAAAATAGAAAAATAGAAAAATAGATGATTAGTAACCATCTACTAAGACATTTAATTCGCCAGTAACAATGTCTAGAATTAAACCATGTACAGGCACATCAGGGATTAATGGGTGGTTTTTAATTTTTTCAACGACATTTTTGACATTTTCTTCTTCATCGTCAAATCTACCAAGCCATTCAGATAAATCATACTTAGCAATGTCTTCTTCTTTGATTCCTCTAGCAAGCATTTTTTCTTTTAAAGCATCAGCATCAGCACCTGCCATACCACATTCAGTATGACCAACAACTAAAACTTCTTCAGCTCCGAGATTGTATAAAGCTGCCCCAATTGATCTAATTGCATCTTCTCCAACGATAGAATTTCCTGCATTTCTTACAATTTTTGCATCTCCTCTTTTAAGACCTAAAGCAGGTTCAAAAAAGTCAATTAATCTGCAGTCCATGCAAGTTAATATAGCTAACTTTTTTTGTGCATGGTGGGACATTTCTTCGCCTTCAAAGTTTTCAACAAATTTCTTATTATCTTCTAAAACATTTTCTAAAATACTCATTTTATACACCTCTAGCCATAGCTGTAAGTCCAGTACGGGAAATATTCTTTATTCCGTAACCTTTTATTAAAGATATAAATGCATTAATTTTTTCTATATCTCCAGTAAGCTCAATAATTAAATTTTCTTCCGAAACATCAACTATTTTTGCTCTGAAGATATTTGTATATTGCATTATCTCCGCCCTTACTTTTTCATTAGGAACATGCACTTTAATAAGGCATAACTCCCTATTAACTGCATTTTGTGTAATATCCTTAATCTTGATAACATCAACTAATTTATTTAGTTGCTTTATAACTTGTTCAAGGCCTTGTGCATCTGCATTAACACTAATTACCATACGAGATAATCCTTCAACTTCAGATGCTCCTACAGTGATACTGTCAATGTTAAAGCCCCTTCTATTAAATAATCCTGCAATTTTTTGTAAAACCCCTGGCCTATCCTCTACTAATGTGGATATAACATGATATTCTTTAATCATCTAAATCACATCCTTTTCAAGCTTATATTCTCCAATCATCTCATTAATTCCAGCTCCAGGAGGCAACATAGGTAATGCCTCTTGTGAATCAATTACAATATCTAATAAAATTGATTCATTATCTTTAATTGCTTTACTTAAAACTTCTTTAGTTTCACCAGGTTTAGTAATTCTACTAACATTTATTCCAAAACTTTCTGCTAATTTAACAAAGTCAGGACTGTTTCCAAGTAATGTTTGAGAGTGTCTTCCATCATATAATAAACTTTGCCATTGGTATACCATTCCTAATGTTCTATTTTCAAAAACAGCAGTAATAACAGGTAAATCATATTCACGAATAGTAGCTAATTCTTGACAAACCATTAAGAACCCACCATCACCATTAATTGACACAACAGGATCTTCTGGACAAGCTACTTTAGCACCAATAGCTGATGGTAATCCGAATCCCATAGTTCCAAGACCACCTGAAGAAATAAATTTACGTGGTTTTTGGGTTTCAAAAAAGTGTGCTGCCCACATTTGATTTTGACCAACATCTGTTGTTAATATTGAATCAGGAGTTAATACTTCAGCAATTTCTTTTATAACAGTTTGTGGTTTTAAAGGAACATCAGAATAAGTAACTCTAGGATATAATTCTTGTTTTTTCTCTTTAAGCATATCTGCCCATTTAGTTACATCATTAGAAACTACATGTCCATTTAAAGTATTATTTAATGAAGATAATACATTACGTGCATCCCCTACAATTGGTAAATCAACACCAACATTCTTACCAATTTCAGCAGGATCAATGTCAATATGAATAATTTTAGTGTTAGGTGCGAAGCTATCTAATTTACCAGTTGTTCTATCTGAAAATCTAATACCAATAGCTATTAACAAATCAGATTCATTAATATAATCATTAGAAACTTTTCTACCATGCATACCAAGCATACCTAATGATAAATCATCAGTTTCATCAATAGCTCCTTTACCTAAAAGTGAAGTCATAACTGGAGCATTAATAGTATATACAAGTTTTCTTAACTCACCACATGCACCAGAAATAATAACTCCCGCACCAGCTAAAATCATAGGTTTTTTAGCTTCTTTAATTAAATTACAAGCTTTTTTTATTTGTCTAATATTACCTTTAGTAGTTGGATTATAACCTGGTGTTTCAATTAATGAATCATCAAAATTACTTAATTCTCCTTCTTGAACTTCTTTTGGAACATCAATAACAATAGGTCCAGGCCTTCCACTTGCAGAAATCTCAAAAGCAGATTTAATCACTGATGGAATTAAATCTGGATTTTTAGGTTGAAAATTATGTTTAGTAATAGGCATTGTAATTCCAATAATATCTGCTTCTTGGAATGCATCATTACCAATCAAATGAGTAGGAACTTGCCCAGTAATAGCTACAATTGGAGAAGAATCCATATATGCTGTAGCAATACCTGTTACTAAGTTTGTAGCACCAGGACCTGAAGTTGCTAGACACACACCAACATTGCCAGAAGCTCTTGCATATCCATCTGCTGCATGAGCTGCGCATTGTTCGTGTCTTACTAATATATGCTCCATGTCTGAATCATATAACATGTCATAAAACGGTATGGTTTGTCCACCAGGATAACCAAATATTGTTTTGACACCCATATTTTTTAGAGATTGAATTATCGCTTCTCCGCCTCTCATTGTTAAAACCTTTATATCTACTATAAATTAAAATATGACAACAAATGTTATATATAATTATTGAAATAGATTTAGGTATTTAACTTGTGTTGATACTATGAACTTAACAAAATATATTTGCCATAGGAAACCTGAGAGAAGTTTTCATATTAAAAATCATCAATTTCCAGTTTGTGCAAGATGTACTGGCTTTTATATGGGACTAATTGCTTATTTAATTTGTAATTTATTTTACACTCATAACTATGATCTAAATATGCTAATAATTTCAATTATTCTTATGATTCCCGTGGCAATCGATGGTTTTACACAATACGCAGGTTTAAGAGAAAGTACGAATGAATTAAGATTAATAACTGGTTTTATTGGTGGAATTGGTTTAATAATCTTTTTAAAAATAATTATAAGAGTGATTTTATATGATTTGTAAAGAGTGTGGTGAGAAAAATCCCGAAATAGCAACATTTTGTAAAAATTGTGGGGCTAAATTAAAAGAAGAAGACGTTAAAAAAACAACAATAATAGAAGAAAACACATATACTAATCAAAATGAAACAATACAAGGCACATATACTAATCAAAGTGGAACTACAACTACCACTAATGAAAGTTTTGGATTAACTGATTGTTGTTTATGTATATTGGGGATTTTTGTAATCTTTGCAATAATAGCAATCTTGTAAAAAATAATGGATTTTAAGAGTTAAACACTCTAATCCTTCATATAGTAATATAAAACAGCTTTTTGAGCATGCATTCTGTTTTCAGCTTCATCAAAAATAACAGATTGTGGCCCGTCAATTACTTCACTAGTTACCTCTTGACCTCTAATTGCAGGTAAACAGTGCATAAAAATAGCTCCATCATTAGCAATACTCATTAAATCAGAATTAACTTGGAACGGAGCAAAATCAATTTCTCTTTGTTTCGCTTCAGCTTCATCACCCATACTTACCCAAACATCAGTATAAACTACATCTACATTTTCTAATGCAACACCAATATCATCACTTATAGTGATTTCAGTATTGTTTTCAGCAGCATACTCTTTTGCAGTTTTTAAAATTTCTTGTGAAGGTTCATAACCTTTTGGACAAGCAACAGACATATCCATACCAAAGAGAGGAGCAATTAATAAAAGGGAATTACATACATTGTTTCCATCTCCTACAAAACAGATCTTTTTACCTTTCCAATCACCTAAATGTTCTTTAATTGTTAACATGTCAGCTAATGCTTGGCAAGGGTGTTCCAAATTAGTTAATCCACTAATAACTGGGACATCAGAATGTTTAGCTAATTCAATTACATCATCATGTTCAATAGCACGAATCATTATTCCATCAACAAAACGACTTAAAGCTTTAGCAGTATCTGAAATTGGCTCTCCTCTACCCATCTGTAAATCATTAGAAGATAAAAAGATTGCTCTTCCACCTAACTGGTACATTCCAACATCAAAAGAAACTCTAGTTCTTGTTGATGATTTTTGGAAAATCATCGCTAATGTTTTATCCTTAAGTGGCTTTTCTTCTATTTCTCCTGCTTTAATTTTAGAAGCCAAATCTAAAATATATTTGACATCATCTTTAATGTCTGTAATTGATAATAAACTATCCATTTATAATCCCCCATTAATAACAATAAAATTAACTATTTATTAATAATATATATTAAAGTTATCTATCATTTAATTGTAGAAATTATGATAACTAGTAAAATAAAACATTAAAAATCTAAAAAGAATAAAAAAAATAAGAAATTTAGTTTAAAATTTCTTTCATATGTTCAACACGCATGTTAATAAGTTCAGTTGTTCCAACATCACGTCTATGATAAACATTACCTTTAACAAACTCACATGCTTTTTCAGCTATTTTTTCAGCTTCCTCAATAGATTCACCAGTAGCTACAATACCTAATGCTCTTGAACCTGATAAATGAATTCCATCATCTTCAGCTGATACTGCTGCATAAAATACTTTAGCACCTAATTCTTCTATTGCTTCTTCATCAACATCCACCAATTCACCAGCGAATTTAGTTTCAGGATATCCATCAGGCACAATGTATTTACATACACTAGCTTTATCTTCAAATTCCACTTTATCTAAGTTACCGTCCACAATAGCTTGACAAACATCAACTAATGGAGTTTTAAGTAATGGTAAAACGTTCATTGCTTCAGGATCTCCAAATCTTGCATTATATTCAATGAGTTTTGGACCATCAGCAGTTAACATAAATTGACCATATAAAATACCTTTGTATGGTTCAGCTTCCTTAGCAATAGCTTTTAAAGTATCTTCCATAATTTTTACAGCTGCATCATAATCATCTTGAGTTAAAAATGGCAATAATCCAGAAGCATCAGAGTATGAACCCATACCACCAGTAATTGCACCAACATCTCCTTCAAATGCATAAGGATGATCTTGTGCTGCAGGCATTGGAGCTAAATGTTCTCCATCACAAAATGCCTGAATAGTAAATTCTTCACCAATTAATCTTTCTTCAATAATAACTTGAGCAAATCCACCCATTACATTATCAATAACTTCACATGAGTATTCTTTTGCTTCTTCATTATCTTTTAAATGGTCACCAACGATTTTAACTCCTTTACCACCAGTTAATCCAACTGGTTTTACAACAACATCTCTATCAAATTCATCTAAAAATTCAGAAACATCTTTTGAGTTATCAAATACTTTGTAAACAAGTGATCCATCAATTTTATAATCTTCAAAGAGTTTTCTCATAAATGATTTATCAGTTTCGATTCTTGCTGCACTTTTAGTTGGTCCAACACAGCCAATTCCATTTTTCTGAAGTTCATCGACAATTCCTTTTTCAAGAGGAGCTTCAGGACCAATAAATGCAATATCAATATCATTTTCAGCAGCAAAAGCTGCAACTTTTTCAATTTCACCTTCATCGCCTTGTTTAAATTCAGCGATTTTGGACATACCAGGATTTACCTTACTCATGTAACAATATAACTCCACATCATCTTTTAAAGCATCAGCAATAGCATGTTCACGAGCACCAGTTCCAACAACTAAAACCTTCATAATATAGTCTCCTATTAGTTCATAATTATGTTAGTAGAAATATTTATATATTAACACTTGCATATACAAGAGTACTATTGCATATGCAAGAGTGAGATGAGAATTATGGAAAAAAATTCAAATATAGAGATGATTACAGGAGACCCTAAAAGGGCAATTAACAAATTATCAATACCAATTATTGTTAGTATGTTTTTAATTTTTGCTAATAATATTATTGATACCGTTTGGGTAGCAGGACTCGGCTCAGACCCATTAGCTGCACTTGGATATGTAACACCATTGTTTATGGTACTTATTGGAATTGGAAACGGAATCGGTGCCGGTGGTAACTCATTAATTTCACGTTATATTGGAGCTAAAAATAGAAAATCAGCAAATAATGCTGCAATTCACAACCTAATTTTAGGAATAATATTGTCAATAGCTGTTTCAATAATATTACTTACATTTTTAAAACCATTACTACTAGTTATGGGAGCATCATCTGTTTTAAAATATGCAATGGACTATGCAATCGTAATTTTTGCATTTGCATTTGCAATGTTACTCCCACCAATCTTTGGAGGAGCATTTAGAGCAGAAGGAGATGTTAAAAGAGCAACAATACCACTTGCAATCTCAGCAATAACCAACATGATTATTGACCCAATTTTCATTTATACATTAAATTTAGGAGTTGCAGGTGCTGCATGGGCAACCGTAATCGCACATCTATTCGCAGTAGTCTTAATGCTTTATTGGATGCTTATTAAAAAAGATACCTACCTCAAATATGGTCGTGAAAACTTCAAAAACGATTTAAAAATGTATAAAGATATTTTAGTTGTAGGTATTCCTGCTAGTTTAGAACAATTAATCATATCTGCACTAACAATAGTTATTAATTTCATGCTTACAATAGTTTCAGGACCTACTGCCGTAGCTGCTTATACTGCAGGATGGAGAATAATAAACATTGGAATGCTTCCAGGAATAGGAGTCGGAACTGCTTCAATATCTGTTGCAGGTGTTGCGTACGGAGCTCGTAAATACGAAAATTTAAGAGTTACTGCAAGATATTCAGTCAAAGTAGCATTAATAGCTTCAATCATTATTTGTATTATTTTAAATATATTTGCAAATCAAATTGCATTCATATTTTGCTATTCAGAAGGTAGTGCCCACTTAGAACCATTAATCGCAAGTTTCCTACAAATTATGTGTCTATTCATATTATATGTTCCATTTGGAGCAACTGCCGGAAACGTATTCCAAGGAGTTGGAAAAGGAACTATTTCATTTGCATTAACAACATTTAGGGAATTAATACTAGTGTTAATTTTTGCATATCTACTTGGATTCTGTCTTAATATGGGAGAAATTGGAATATACTATGGAATGCTTTTAGGTGGTGGAATTGGTTCATTAATATGTTATGCATGTATTGAACTATATATCAATAAACTAATAAGGAGTAATAAACATGGAATTTAACAAAGCAAGTGCTAAATTCATTTCTATACTCCATAAAGAACATTCAAAATACATTAATGAAACTTTAAAAGATGAGGGTTTAAGCTTTGGCTTAACTCCTCTTTTAGCTATGATATATGAAAATGAAGGGATAAACCAAGAAAAATTAGCAGAAGCATTATATTTAAATGAAAGCACAATAACAAGAAATCTTAAAAAACTCGAAGATGAAGAACTTATTGAGAGAATTAAAGACAAAAGAAAAAAAATCATGAAAGTAACACCAAAAGGTGAAAAATTAGCTTTAAAAATTTTAGATTATGAATACCAATGGGATGAAAAATTAAAAAAATGCCTAACAAATGAAGAATATGATAATTTCTTAAAGAACCTTAAGAAAATTTGTGAAAAATTAATATAAGATGAGTTAAAAACTCATCTACATTTTTTCAGGTGCAGCGACACCTAAAATATCTAAAGCATTTTTAATAGTTGTTTTAGTCCTATCAACCAAAACCAATCTAGTATCTTCTACATCAGAACCAATTACTTGCTCTGATTTATAGAATTTGTTAAATGAACCAGCTAAATCTTGACAGTATTGAGTAATATTGTGAACTCTTTGTTTATTAGCACAATCTTCAACAACTTGTGGGAATTTAGCTATTTGTCTTATTAAATCTTGTTCATTTTCATTAGGAATCCAATCATCACTAACTTCTAAAGAGCTAATATCTTTTCCAGATTTTCCAAGTAATTTACATGCTCTTGCATGAGCATACTGGATAGATGCACAACCTCTCTCAAAGCTTAAAGCTTCATCCCATTTAAAGGTTAAGTGTTTTTCTGGAGATAATTTAGCAATAAAGAAACGTATAGCTCCAATACCAATATCTTCAGCCATTGGTGCAATTTCTTCTTCACTTAATTCAGGGTTTCTTGATTTAATTTCATCATGAGCTCTTAATACAGCTTCATCGATTAATTCATCAACAGATACGAATTTACCTCTTCTTGTAGACATTGAACCTTCAGGAAGTGTAATAAATTCATAAAATATTACATCAGGAGCTGTTTTTCTTAAAATTTCTTCAAAAATGACTTTAATTTGTTTAGCTGCGAGTTTATGGTCAGAACCTAGAATATCGAGTACTCTATCTCCTAAAGTATTTTTATATAAGTGGTAAGCTAAATCTCTTGTAGAGTAAAGAGATGTTCCGTTAGATCTTCTAAGTACGAACTCTTTATCAATATTAAAATCAGTTAAATCAATAAACATTACATCTTCTTCTCTTGTAAATCCTTCTCTTTTGATATAATTTACAAGGTTATCTACTTCTCCGCTTCTTACGAATTGACCTTCCCATACAAAATCATCATGGACAATGTTCATTCTTAAAAGAGATTCTTTCATTCCAGAAATACATTTAGCTACAACATCTTCAAAGACTTTGTTTAATTCTTCATCACTGCCTTCTTCATATTTTTGGATTAATTCATCAACTTTAGCATTTAAAGCATCATCTTCTTCAACTGCTTTATTTGCATCAAAGTATAATTTTCCAATTTTATGATCTATTTTGTCTCCTTCGTAATCTTCAATTTTTAAACCACATTCAGTTATTCCGCATACAATAATAGCTATTTGTCTTCCCATATCATTTACATAATACTGGGTTACAACATCTCTACCAGCTAATTTTAATAATCTTGATAAGGAATCTCCGAAAATAGAATTTCTTATATGACCTATATGTAATGGTCCATTTGGATTTGCTGAAGTGTGTTCTAATATAATTTTTTCTCCTTGGGCTGGAAGTTGTCCGTAGTTTTCATCAACTTTTTCTAATAATAATTTAGAGAATTTAGTATAATCAATAAAGAAATTAACGTAAGGTCCGAAGTTTTGTACTTTTGAAAAAATCTCCGGTACTTCAATTTTTTCAACTAAACCTTTTGCAACTTCAGGAGGAGAAGTTCTTAATTTTTTTGTAAGTGCAAATGCAATTGTACTTGCTAAATCACCTAAATCTGGATTAGGCGGAAACTCTAATTTAAAATCTCTATCTACTTCTACATCATATTGATCTAATGCTTTGTTAATAGCATCAATAGCTTGTTTTTCAATTTCAAAATACATTAACTCACCTTAATAATAATTATAACCCTCTTAACCAAAGGGAAAGATAACCAATTTTTGGAATTACGACTAAATTATGGTCTATTGTTACAACTTTTTCTCTTATTTGACTTGGCTGTACATAATATGGATCTGGAGAATCATTATTGTCCCCTTTTATCATATACATCGTAGTTCCATTGACTTGTGTAATATTAATAATTCTATGGATAACTGGCTGGTTAAACCAAACTGCATCATATACAACTACATCACCAACTTTAAGATCATCTGTGTTAAACTCATGAATACCTAGAAAATCTGCTTTTTCAACCAAAACAATATCTCCTCTGTAAAAAGCAGGCTCCATACTTCCAGATACAACAACATCTAAGTGTTGAGCAGCAAGTAAAACTATGATAAAAATAACTACATATAATGCAATTTCTTTAAAATCAATTTCCATTTAAATTACCTTCTTTTTCTAAAAGCTTCTTGTAAAGCAATCTCAATAGCATCAGAAGTTTTTTGTAAATCTTCCATACTATGAGCATTTGATATAAAATTACATTCAAATTGAGAAGGTGGAATGAATACACCTTGTTTTAATAAAGATTTAAAGTATCTTAAGAATTTTTTTCTGTCAGATTCTTGAGCATCAGCATAATTATAAACTGGTGCAGGATTGAAATAAATTTGAAACATTGACGCAAGTCCAACCGGTTGAATATCATATCTTTCATCATCGATTATAGATTTAATGTTTCCTCTAAGGAAGTTACCTTTTTTTCCTAACTCCTTGTAAAATGCATCATCTAATTGAGTTAAAGTGGAAATACCAGCTTGTACTGAAATAGGGTTTCCTGCAAAAGTACCTGCTTGATAAACAGGACCATTTGGAGCAACTAACTCCATAATTTCTTTCTTACCACAGAAAGCACCCATAGGAAGTCCTCCACCAACAATTTTACCAAGAGTGGTTAAATCAGGAGTAACTCCATAATATTCCTGAGCTCCACCTCTTGAAGCTCTAAAACCAGTTATAACTTCATCAAATATTAAAACAATATCATTTTCTTCTGTAATTTTTCTAATAAATTCTAAAAATCCTAGTTTTGGTTCAATACAACCAACATTACCCATAACTACTTCCATAATAATACAAGCAATATTCTCTCCTTCTTTTTCGATTAAATCAGTTAAAGCTTCTTCATCATTAAATGGAACAGATAAAGTATTTTTAGTAGTATCAACCGGAATACCTGCACTATCAGGTAATGTTGCAGCACCAGAGCCTCCTTTAACTAATACATAGTCATGAGCTCCGTGATATGCGCCTTCAAATTTAACTATTTTATCTCTGCCAGTAAAACCACGTGCTAATCTGATTGCACTCATAGTAGCTTCTGTACCACTATTACAGAACCTTACCATTTCAGCAGAAGGAATTCTATCAACAACTTCTTTTGCAAGAGTTATTTCATTTTCAGTTGGAGTACCATAAGCAGTACCAATAGTTAATTGACCAGAAACATCCTTTACAACTTTAGGATCTGCATGCCCTAATATTAATGGACCATATGCTAAACAATGGTCAATATAAGTTTTTCCATCTTCATCAGTTAGTTTTGAACCATTAGCACTTTTAACAAAAAATGGATAAGGTTTAAAAGCACGAACAGGAGAATTTACCCCTCCAGGAAAATAATTTTTAGATTCATTGAATAATTCTTCAGAATTCATTTTATCACGCTATAAATGTTGTATTAATGAATTTACACAAGCAACTGCAATCGGTGTTCCACCTTTCGGTCCATCAGTAATGATATTTGGAATATTGGAATTATGTAGTGCTTCTTTTGAATCAGCTGCTCCAACAAAACCAACAGGAACTCCAACAATAGCTTTAAGATTCATTTCACCTTTTTCGTATAAGTTCATAGCTTCGAAAACAGCAGTAGGAGCATTACCAGAAACTACGATACCTTCAAAATCATTATTAGCAGCATAACGCATTGCAGCAGCAGCTCTTGTAATTTGATTCTCTTTAGCTATTTTAATAACTTCTTCATTTCTGATATAACACTCAACTTCCCCCTCATATCTTGTAATACCATATTTAACCATATTAATATCAGTTAAAATAGTTTCATTATTTTTTAGGGAAGTCATAGCTACATCTACAAAATCATGACTGATTTTTACTAACTTCGCATATTCAGGATCAGCTGTTGAGTGAACAATCCTCTCAACAATATCCTTTTCAATAGGGTTTAAATCTTTAACATCATCACCAATAAGGCCACGAATAATTTCCCTACTTTTATTAGCAATATCCAAACCTTGTTTAGTTGATGCACCCATGAACATTTTGTCTGTCATATTATAACTATTAGTAAATATATAAGTTAAATATTTTGTCTATTTATATAAAGTAAAAATTATTTTTCACTTGCAGATAAACCTGCTAAGTAACCTGTTGAAAAAGCAATTTTTAAATTATAACCACCAGAAGGTCCATGCAAATCTAAAACTTCACCTGCAAAGTATAAATTTGGTATAAGTGTTGATTCCATTGTTTTTGGATTGATATTATCTAAATCAACACCGCCAATAGTTACTTTTGCAAGATTTCCGTTAAAACCTGTAATTTCAAGTGTAAATCTTTTTAAATTTTCAATTAAGCGATTTTTACTTTTCTTATTAATTCTTGATAGTTGTATTTCACCATCAATATTTAACTCCCTTAAGAAAAAATCAATGAATTTATTGGTTAAAAATAGTTTTAAGTAATTTTTAATCATTGTTTTTCCCCTAACTTGGAAATCTTGGTTGAATTTTTCTTTTAATTTTTCTTGGCTAAACTCTGGACATAAATCAATAGCTATTTCAAAATTAATATCAGGATTAGTATTTTCTAATAAGTTATAACTTATAACTTCTGAGATTTCATTACTTAAGTTCATAATTCCAGGCCCAGTTAATCCAACATGTGATATTAAAACATCACCTTGAACTTTGATTTTCTTATAACTTATAACAACATCATATAAAGTTACACCTGCAATAGAAGATAAATCTTTTTTAGTAATTAGTGGGGATAATCCGTATTTTATATCTGTTGTAGGTTGACTTGTAAGAGAATAATTATCAATACTGCAACCAGTTTGTGGATAAGTTATACCCCCTGTTGCAATAATAATTTTATCTGCTTTTAACTTATCATTTATAATAAAATCCTCAGTGATACTTTTAACTTCAAAGTTATAACTTATAATTATATCTTTTAAGTAATAAGTTAAAATATCTAAAACATCCCTAGACCGTTCTGTTTCGGGAAATATTCTATTATTATCTTCTTCAATGAAATTTAATCCTTTATTTTCAAAAAAAGAGAGTAGTTTTTCATTTGTAAGTGTGTAAAAAGAGTGTTTTAAAAAATTTTTTTGAGGATAGAATTTTAATAGCCTTTTTATTGGTTTAGCATTTGTAATATTACATCTTCCTCCACCAGTAGTTAGGAGTTTTCGACCTAATTTAGGGTTTTTTTCAAGTAATATGATACTAGAGGAATTTTGGCTTGCAGCAATTGCAGCCATTATTCCTGCTGGCCCACCACCAATAATAGCTATTTCATATTCTTCCATAATAATCTAAAAAAAGAAATTAAGGGGTTAACCTGTGTCTGTCTCTTGGGAAGAGTACACATTCACGGATGTTTTCAGATCCAGTAAGTACCATAGTTAATCTATCAGCACCAACACCCCAACCTGCATGAGGAGGCATACCATATTCAAATGCTTTAAGATAGCTTCCAAATCCAGCAGGGTTTAATCCTCTTTCTTCTATTTGTTTCACGAGTAAATCGTATTGGTGAACACGAGTAGCACCAGAGGATAACTCTAAATTGTTATACATTAAATCGAATGCATGGGAGTATTTTTCATCTCCTTCTTTAGGCATTACATAGAATGGTTTAATTGCAGATGGCCATTCGGTTAAGAAGTAGAATCCACCCATAGTATCACCTAAAGCTTTTTCAGCTTCACGAGATAAATCTTCTCCCCATTCCATTTCAACTCCACGGGAGTTTACAATGTCAACTGCTTCATCATAAGTTACAACTGGGAAGCCTTCTTTAGGTACTTCTAATTCATGTCCTAAAACTGCTAATTCATCAGCACATTTATCGTTAATATCAGTTAATACATTGATGAGCATGTCGTTTAATACTTTCATTACATCAACATCATCCATGAAAGAAGCTTCTGCATCAATAGAAACTGCTTCATTTAAGTGTCTTAAAGTATCGTGTTCTTCTGCTCTGAAAATTTGACCAATTTCAAATACTTTGTCCATTCCAGCTCCCATCATCATTTGTTTGTATAATTGAGGGGATTGTCCTAAGAATGCTTCTTTTTCAAAGTAAGTAATTGGGAATAATTCTGTTCCTCCTTCGGTAGCGGAAGCTACAAGTTTAGGAGTGTTAATTTCATAAAATCCATTATCATAGAAGTAATTTCTAATAGTATGGAACATTTGACCTTTAATTTTGAAAATAGCTGAAACATTTTCTTTTCTTAAATCAATGAATCTTGAATCTAATCTTGTATCGATTCCAGCTTGAACTTTTTCAGTTGGATCCATTGGTAAAGGTTGATTGGATAAATTTAATACTTTAATTTCTTTAGGAATAATTTCAACACCATTAGGTGCTTTTGGAGCTTCTTGAACTAATCCTCTAACAGCTACAACGGATTCTTTTCTGAATTTTCTAATATCTTCTAATATTTCTGCTTCTACTTTTTTACTTGGAGCGGTTAATTGAACTCTACCAGTAACATCTCTAATAATGACAAAGATGATTCCACCTAAATCACGGATTTCATGAACCCAACCCATGACAGTAACATCATTACCAGCGATTTCTGGGGTTGTTTGTTTAGCGTAATGAGTTCTTCTCCAGTCATTTAATAAACCTTGCAAATTATTCACCTCGGTTATAAAAATAAAATAATGATAAAATTTTCATTATAATTTTAATTTAGATTTAATGTTTTATAAAGATATGTAAAAAATAGCTAAAAAAAATAAAATAAGACTATTTAAGTCTCATTTTAAATGAATTTGCATGTGCAAAAAATCCTTCATATTCCGCAATAGGAACAGAAGTTTTAGATAATTGTCTAAGACCTTCTTTAGTAATTCTTTGAACAGTTGGTTTTTTAATAAATGCTTCAGTTGATAATCCTGAATACATTTTAGCCCCTCCACCTGTTGGAAGAACATGGTTAGTTCCAGATCCATAATCACCAGCAGCTACCGGTGAAAAAGAACCTAAAAAGATAGATCCTGCATTTTTAATATGTGATAATGTCTCATCATCATCTTCTGTGGATATGATTAAATGTTCTGGAGCATATTCATTTGTAACATAAATAGCATCATCAAGTGTGTTAGTGATAATAATTTTTCCACTTTTAGATAAAGATTCCTCGATAATTTCACATCTTGGAGCAGTATCAGTTAATTGTTTTACAAATTCATCAGTTTTAATAGCTAATTTTTCGCTGTCAGTAACTAAAAAACAAGATGCATTAGGATCATGTTCTGCCTGAGCTAATATATCTGTTGCTAAAAATTCCGGATTTGCAGTTTTATCTGCTAATATTAACACTTCAGATGGTCCTGCTGGAAACTCAATATCTACTTGTCCATATACTAGTTTCTTAGCTGCAGTAACGAATATATTTCCTGGACCTACGATTTTTTCTACTTGAGGAATTGATTCAGTACCATATGCAAGACCTGCAATAGCTTGTGCTCCACCAACTTTGTATATTTCATCAGCACCAGCGATATCTGCTGCAACAAGTATTGCATCTAAGATTTTACCATCTTTTTGAGGTGGTGTAACACATACAACCTTTTCAACACCTGCAATTTTAGCAGGAATAACCGTCATTAAAATTGATGAAGGATAAGCTGCTCTTCCACCTGGAATATAACAACCAACAGAATTGATTGGTCTTACAATTTGACCTGCCACAATTCCAGGATTAACTTCAATTTCCCATTCCTCAGGGATTTGTTTTTTATGGAATTTTTCAATATTTGCTGCAGCTTGTTTTAAAGCAACAAGCAAATCATCATCTAAAGTATCATAAGCTTCTTTAATTTCATCTTCAGATACTCTTAAATTTTCTATTGTAACTCCATCAAATTTTTCAGTATACTCACGAATCGCTTTATCTTGATTATTTTTAACATTGTCTAGGATATCAGAAACAATGTCTAAAACTTTATTTACATCTTCTTCTGATCTTTTGATAGTTTCAGCTAAATCAATATCAGAATATTTTAATATTTCCATTTTAACTACCTTAAAATTGCCCCTGTATCAGCAGAGTGAACTAATTTTTGATATAATCTTAACCATCCATCTACATCTTTTTCTGGATGTTCTACTGATTTTAATCTCTCTTCAATCTCTTCATCTGAAAGTTCTACATTAATAGACCTGTTCATAATATCAATTTCAATAATATCTCCATTTTGAATAGCTGCAATAGGACCGTTTTCCATAGCTTCAGGAGATACATGTCCAATACATGGACCTCTTGTTCCACCAGAGAATCTTCCATCAGTTATTAAACCTACATCCTTAATATTCATACCCGCAAGAGCAGAAGTTGGGTTTAACATTTCTCTCATACCAGGACCTCCTTTTGGTCCTTCATATCTAATTACAACAATGTCCCCTTCTTTAATTTCATGATCAAAGATTGCTTTTGTTACATCTTCTTCACAATCATATACTTTTGCAGGTCCTTTAAGATACATTAAATGCTCTGCAACTGCACCTTTTTTAACAACACTTCCATTAGGTGCAAGATTACCTTTTAAAATTGCAATTCCACCATCTTCATGGACAGGATTATTTAAAGTATGAATAACATCAGTGTTTTTGTTTTCAATATTTTCTAAATTTTCTTTAATTGTTTTACCCGTGACTGTTAATTGATTAGTATCAATTTTATCACCTAATGTTTTTAATACTGCTTGAATACCTCCAGCTAAGTGTAAATCCATCATTGAATCTTCACCAGCAGGAGAAATAAGAGCAATATGAGGCACTTTTCTTGAAATTTTATCAAACAATTCTAAATCTACTGATAAACCTTTTACTTCACTTGCAAGAGCAGGAATGTGAAGAGCAGTATTAGAAGACCCACCTAATGCCATATCTACTGCAATAGCATTATTGAAAGACTCTTGAGTTAATATATCAGATGGTTTAATATCCTCTTCTACTAATTTAATAATTTGCTTACCAGATTCAAAAGCAATTTGATTATTTTCTTCAGTTCTTGCATGAGTGGTTGCACAAGATGGAAGAGATAAACCTAATGTTTCGGTTATACAAGCCATTGTATTTGCAGTAAATAGTCCAGAACAACTTCCAGCACCAGGACAAGCACATTTTTCAAGTTCATAGACTTCTTCTTCAGGTATTTTACCTGCAGAATGAGCACCAACAGCTTCAAATACAGTTATTAAATCAGCACTTTTACCTTTATATTCACCAGAAGCCATTGGTCCACCAGTTACAACAATAGATGGAATATCTACTCTAGTTGCACCCATAATCATTCCTGGAACAACCTTATCACAACTTGGAATCAAAACAAGTCCATCAAAAGCATGTCCTTTTGTCATACTTTCAACAGTAGCTGCAATTATTTCCCTTGAAGGAAGAGAATATTTCATTCCTTCATGATTCATACTAATTCCATCACAAATTGCCATTGTGTCAAATTCAAATGGAATACCGCCAGCAGCAATAATCCCTTCTTTTACAAATTCAACAAGTTCTCTTAAATGTATATGGCCTGGAACAATGTCTGTAAAACTATTTGCAATACCAATGAACGGTTTTTTAAAATCCTCATCATCAAGACCACAAGCTCTTAAAAGAGACCTATGTGGTGCTCTTTGGATTCCTTTTTTTACACTATCACTTTTCATTTAATCACACGTAAATTATTTAATCATTAATATATATCTAATTAATAACTTTTAAAATATTGTGTAAAATAAACAATTCTTTAAATATTTTTATAAACTAATATATTGATTAATTATGTCAACACTAGAAAAGATGAAAATCTTAACCGATTCTGCTCAATATGACTTATGTGACTATGTAAGCCATAATAAAAGTTCACAAATAAACTTACCTGGGATTTATGAAGCAATAGGTCATAATGGATGTAAAATTCCTTTATTTAAAACACTCATGTCAAATAAATGTAAAAATGACTGTAAATATTGTATTAATCAATCAAAAAGGAACTTTACAAGATTAGAACTATCACCTGAGGAACTTGCAAAAGCTTTTCTTGGATATTATAACAGAGGACTTGTTAACGGTTTATTTTTAAGTTCAGGCATTTCAGATGATGTAGATTCCACTATGGAAAAACAAATAGAAACCATAAGTCTACTTAGAAAAAAATATGGTTATGATGATTATATTCATCTTAAAGTTATACCTGGAGCGAGTAAAGACGCCATTAAAAGAGCAATGGCACTAGCTAATAGAGTTAGTATTAATATTGAAGCTGCTACACCTTCAGGACTTGCAGAACTATCATCAACAAAAGATTACAATAAAGATATATTGAAAAGATTATCTTGGATAAATTCTCTACAACATAAAAGTACAACCTATCCAAATTCTACTCATACAACACAATTAATTATTGGAGCAAACAATGAAACAGATAAAGAAGTACTCAGTAGAATGGAAGAAATATACAAAAAATCAGATTTAAAAAGAACATATTTCTCAGCATTTACTCCAATTGAAGATACGGAATTTAAAAATAAAGAAGCTTGTTCAACAGATAGAACTGCTAAGCTATATAATGCAGATAGTTTGATTAATAATTATCATTATAATGTTAAAGAATTAATATTTGATGAAAATGATAAGTTGTCTCTTACACAAGATCCAAAGATTTTAGCTGCAAAAAATATGGATATATTTCCAGTAGAAATAAATAGTGCACCTATCAGAGAGCTTATTAGAGTTCCAGGAATTGGTGTAAAATCTGCACATAGAATCGTGTCTATTAGAAAAAGAAAACCATTCTCCAATAAAGAACAACTTCGAAAATTAGGGGTTGTAATTGATAGAGCAGAGCAATATATTAAAATTAGTGGAGAATATCAAACTACTTTTGATTTTTAGACTTTTTATTGATTACTTTTATTATTAAAAGAATTTAATTATGCTATAAAATAGTGTAATAATAGATAAAATTTTATATACTCAGTATTATTTCGAGTGTAAATAGAATATACTAAGTATAATTTCCTACATCTAACAAGGACAATGCGGTTTTCTTAGCTTGTGTAAATAGAATATACTAAGTATAATTTTAAATTAATAATCGTCGAATAATTCCCATATTTCAGGGTATTTTTTAGCAACAGCTTCTTCAATTAATTTAGAAGCTTCTTTGGAAATACTAAACTCAGGTTCAGTTTTTCTTAAATATCTAAAAACAGCTGAAGACCTTGAAGACCATAAAGTAATTCTAGGGTTTTTATCAACGATTTCCTTAACTTCATCTACATGTTCAGGAATTATATTTAGTGGTGCTTGCACACTTTCTTCATTACTTTCTGTGCTATCTTCCACTTCAACTTCTTCAGTTTCTACTGGAATTTCTTCTTCAGGCTCATTTTCTTCAGTAGTATCTTCTTGTTGATCATTTTCTTCTTTTATCTTTTCAAATATATTTACTTCAGCATCATCATCAGAAAGTTCAACAGATTCATCTATAGGAGTCTCCTCTTCTTCAGAATCAGTATTAATCTCATCAAGAGATTCTTCCTTAGGAACCTCATCTTCTTTAATATCATCATTGGTTTCAGCTTCATTCATTAAATCTTCAAGAGATTTAGTGGAATTACTATCGAAATCTTCATTATAAAAATCAGGGATTAAAGAATCTAAACCTTTACCAAGTCCTTTTTTAGCCATTTATTTACCTCCAGCAACTTCAGAATCTTTTTTAACTCTATCCATATTAGTTTTAGCTATATTTAACTGAACATTTTCATCTCTTTGAATGATTTCATCTGCTAATTTTAAATAAGCTTTAGTACCAGTACTATCAGGATCATAAATTAAACAAGGTTTACCGAAACTAGGAGCTTCAGCTAATCTTATATTCCTTGGAATGATTGTTTTAAAGAGTAAATTTGTTCCTCCAAAATAACTTTTAAGTTCACTATAAACATCTTTACTAAGTCTAGTTCTTTTATCAAATAGAGTGAGGAGAATTCCTTTTATTGGAGTGGGACTTCTGAGTCTTTTTTCAACTAATTTAATTGTATTAATTAAATCAGCTACCCCTTCAAGGGCATAGTATTCAGCTTGAATAGGTATTAAAACACTATCGCAAGCTACTAATGCATTGACTGTTATGACACCTAATGAAGGAGGTAAATCAATGAAAATATAATCAAATAATGGTACAACATCTTTAAGAGTTTCTTGTAAAACAATATGGTAATTTTCACGTCTAGAAAGCTCCATACCTGCTCCACTAAGAGATATATTACTTGGGATAATAAACAAATTTTTAATAAACGTAGGAATTGTTGCTTTTTTAACACTAATATCTCCTATAAGAGCATCATATATTGTATTTTCTAGTTTAGTTTTATCAATCCCAAAACTAGTTGTAGCATTAGCTTGGGGATCCATATCTACTACCAAAACAGATTTTCCCATTACTGCTAGAGATGTTGCCGTATTAACAACAGTAGTTGTCTTACCACAACCCCCTTTTTGATTCATCACTGCAATTATCTCACTCATTAAAGAATTCTCCTATTTATAATAAGTTTTAAGTTAGAAGTTTTCACTAATAACTTTAAAGGGTTAAAAAAATAACTTTTAAGTTATTCAGTATAAGTTAAAAGTATTAAGTTATATCTTTTCAGGTAAAACTTATAGGAACTAACTTATTAGTTTTAACTTCTAAGGGATAAGAACTAAGTTAAAACATTTAAGTTATAAAAAATAAGTTTTAAGAGATAACTTATCATAACTAACTTTTAACAAATAAGTTATATTTTATAACTTCTATCTTATAAAGTATTTGTTTTCACAAATAAGTTATTAGTTATTTGTTAATAGTTATAAGTTATAACTTGAATAAACTGATAAGTTATAACTTATAATAGTGAAAAATTAAAAAAAAATAAGAAAAGTTATTTAGAATTAGGCATGGTACCTTCAAAATAACTTCTGTATCCTTTTAAATCTAACATTCCGTGTCCAGAGAAGTTCATAACAATAGTTTTTTCTTCTCCTGTTTGTTTACATTTCAATGCTTCATCAATAGCTACTTTAATTGCATGAGTAGTTTCAGGAGCAGGCAATATACCTTCATTACGAGCAAATGTAATTCCAGCTTCAAATACATCTCTTTGATGAGCAGATCTAGGTTCAATATAACCTTCTTTAGTTAAAAGAGATACTTGTGGAGACATACCATGATATCTTAATCCACCAGCATGTACAGAAGGTGCAACAAAATCATGACCTAAAGTAAACATTTTAAGTAAAGGAGTAAATCCATTTACATCACCAAAGTCATATTCATAGCTTCCTTTAGTTAATGTAGGACAAGCACTTGGCTCAACTGCAATAAATTGAGTATCAGAGTTGCCATCAATCTTATCTTTAATAAATGGGAATAATGAACCTGCAAGATTACTTCCACCACCTGCACAAGCAATCATAACATCAGGCTCTTCACCAGCAATCTCTAATTGTTTTTTCAATTCTTGACCAATAATAGTTTGATGTAACATTACATGATTTAATACACTTCCTAAAGTATATTTTACTTCATCATTTTCTAAAGCTTCTTCCATAGCTTCAGAAATAGCTACACCTAAAGATCCAGGATGATCTGGATTTTTAGCTAAAATTTCACGGCCAATTTTAGTATTTTCACTTGGAGATGCAAATACATTACCATTATAGATATTCATGATATTTTTCCTATCAGGTTTTTGCTGGAAAGATACTTTAACCATATACACAGTACACTCCAAATCAAGTAAATTACAAGCAAGAGATAAAGCAGTACCCCATTGACCAGCACCGGTTTCAGTAGTTAATCTTTCAATACCTTCTTTTTTAGCAAAATATGCTTGAGGAATTGCAGAATTTAATTTATGAGAACCTGTAGGAGAAGTATCTTCACGTTTATAAAAAATTTTCGCAGGAGTACCCAAATATTCTTCAAGTTTTGTTGCTCTAAATAAAGGAGATGGTCTTCCCATCTGCATGTAGAGTTTTCTAACTTCATTTGGAATTTTAATGTAACGTTCTGTTGAAAATTCTTGCTCTAAACCTACTTTTGTAAATGCTTTTTTGAGAGAAGCAATTTGGTCTTTTCCTTCACTATTTTTTGGCATTGGAAGTTCAACAGGTAAATCAGCGTTAATATTATACCATTCCTTTGGCACTTCATTTGAGTTTAATGTAATTTTGTAATCCATAATAATAGTTGTATGTTGTACTATTTAAATCTTTATTGTACTAAAATATACACTTTAATTATTAATAATATAAAAAACAATAAAAAATCATGAGAATTTTAGCTATTGATATTGGAACCGGAACACAAGACATAATGATTTATAATACTAAAAAAGAACTAGAAAACTCAATTAAGCTAGTTTTACCATCCCCTCATTTACTTATCTCCCAACAAATAAGAGAGATAGATAACAACATTTACTTCGAAGGAGAAATAATGGGTGGTGGAAAAATAAAAAATACTATTATAAAACACATTGAAAAAGGATACAATGTGGTAATGGAACCAATATGTGCTAAAACAATTCGTGATGACTTAAAACAAGTAGAATCATTTGGAATTGAAATAGCTAATAAATCAAAAGATTATAGTAATTATACAAAAATTAAAATGGGTGATATAAATCTCACTAAATTATCTGAATTTTTATTAGGATACGATTTAGAATTTGATTTTGATAAAATCGCAATTGCAGTCCAAGACCACGGATATAACAAAAACATGGGTGATAGAGACTTTAGATTTGAAAAAATAAGAGAAAAAATATCAAAACCAATATCCCCATTAGAATTTGGTTTTAGCGATGATTTACCTGAATATTATACAAGGATGAATGCTGTTAGAAGAATTGTTAAAAATGAAGGCATAGATGAAATTCCATTATTAATGGATACCAAATTTGCCTCAATTGCTGGAATGTGCTTTGATGAAATTGCTGAAAAATTAAACAGTTATATCGTAATTGATATAGGAAATGGACATACAACAGCAGCAAGTATAGAAAACGGCAAAATCCAAGGTGTTTTCGAACATCACACATCAAGCTTAACTGGAGAATCACTTGAGAGATATATTAAAAGATTGGCAGAAGGTACAATTACAAACAAAGAAGTTTACGAAGACCACGGTCATGGAGCCCATGTATTAAATCCAATATCTAAAATCGAAAAAGTAATTGTAAGTGGACCAAAAAGAGAACTTATTGAAAAAACAAATCTTGATTGGCATCATGCAGCTCCTGGGGGAGATGTGATGATGACTGGTACTGTTGGTTTGATAAAAACAATATTAGGTTGATAAAATGCTAAAAATGGATTCACATATTCATAGTGAATATTCTCCTGACTCAAATTCAAAAATTGATGATATTTTAAAAAAAGCAAAAAAAGAGAATATAGACATCATAGCTATATCTGATCACAATACTGTAGATGGAACTAGTGAAGTTTTAAAAAAAACTAGAAATACAGATATACTTGCCATTCCATCTATAGAAATTTCTTCAACACAAGGCCATATTCTTGGTTTTGGGTGTGAGGAAAACATACCTAAAGAATTATCACCTCAAGAAACAATAGACAAAATTCATGATTTAGGGGGTCTTGCAATCATCCCCCATCCATACTGCTTCTATAGACATGGATTACTATGTGAAGATGACAATGAAAATTTAAAAATTGATGCAATTGAAACAAAAAATGCAAGATTTATTGTAGGATATTGCAATTCCAAGGCAAAAAAATTGTCAATAAAACAAAATATACCCTCATTAGGTGCAAGTGATTCCCATTACTGGAAATTTGTTGGGGATTGTTATAGTTTAATTGACTGTGAAAAAGATATCAATAGTGTTTTAAAAGCAATTGTGAAAGGAAAAACTAAAGCATGTGGTAAAGGTACTTCAAATATCTTACTTGCGAAATACCTATTTGAAAAAAATATTTTAAAGAAATTATAAAATTGACCTTTTAATCAACAATAATTTATTAATTGAATCTAAAACAGCTAATATACTTGCCATTACAATATCTTGATTAGTTGAACGTCCAGTTGATTTATTACCATCTAAATCTGAACTAACAACAAACACTTCAGCTAATGCATCAGTACCACCAGTAATAGCTTCTAAATTATACTCTTCTAACTCAATATCTAGTGTATCTTGAATTAACTCACGAATAGCATTTAAAGCTGCATCAATAGGTCCAACACCAGTACTTGCAGTTTCTTTTTCAACACCATCAATTTCTAATTTAACAGTAGCTGTAGGAGAAACATTAGCACCCATTGAAATACTTAATCCTTTAATAACAATTGGAGTTTCACGTGCTGAAGAAAGTTCAGTAATAGCAATAGCTACTAAATCATCATCAGTAACACATTTACCACTATCCCCTAATGATTTAATATTATTGAATACTTTATCAAACTGTTTTTCATCTAAATCAATATGATGTTCTTTTAATTTAGCTTTAACAGCATTAGCACCAGTATGTTTACCTAAAACAATTCTTCTTGAATGACCTACCATTTCAGGAGACATTGGTTCATAAGTAGAAGCATTATTTAAAATTCCATGAACATGAATTCCAGATTCATGAGCAAATGCATTATCTCCAACAATCGGTTTATTAACAGGCATTTTAACCCCTGTTAAACGACCAACCAAATTAGATAAACTGTACAATCTAGTAGTATCTAATCCTAAATCAATTTTATAAGCAGATTTAAGAGTCATTACTAATTCTTCTAAAGAACAATTACCAGTTCTTTCACCTAATCCATTAATTGTTACATGAGCTTGATTAGCCCCGCATTCTATAGCAGTTAATGTATTAGCAGTGGCAAGTCCAAAATCATTATGGAAGTGTACACTAATAGGAACTTTAAAATTATTTTTAATATCAGTAATTAATTCACGAGTACTAATAGGAGTCAAAACACCTACAGTATCTGGAACATCTAAAAAATCAGCACCAGCAACAACAACCTCATTAAATATTTCAAATAAATAGTCTCTTTCGGTTCTTGTTGCATCTTCAGCTGAAAATTCAACAGTTAAACCATGATCTTTTGCATATTCAACAGATGAGACAGCTGATTGAATTATATCTTCCTTAGATTTTTTAAGTTTATAATCACGGTGTAATGGAGAAGTACCAATAAATGTATGAATATACTCTAAATCAGCATCGATAACTGCATCAATATCACTAGGTAATGAACGAGCTAAACCAATAAGTGTTGAATCTAATCCTTTATCTTTAATTCTTTTTGCAGATTCCATTTCTCCTGAAGATGATGCTGGAAAACCAACTTCAATTTTATCTACGCCCAAATTATTAAGTTTTTGTGCAATTTGAATTTTTTCATCAACTGTTAGAGAAACACCGGGAGTTTGCTCCCCGTCTCTTAATGTAGTATCAAAGATATAAATTTTATCAGCAAGATTCATATTTTCTTTTTTTAAAATTTCGATATTTTGCATCAATGCTAACCCCTATTGGTTAAATGGTTTAAGATTTAATATTTATAAATTTTTCATAAAGAAAGATAGAAATTATTTTCTACCTTTAACTTTACGAACAACAACAATAGCTACAATAATAACTACTATTAAAACAGCAAAAGAAAGATACATCTGTGTTGAGCCTGGTACTTCATATTTATCAATGTTTAAAGAGTAAATATTTCCTGAATCATCACCAAAGATTAAGCTATTTCCATTGATGACTGGTGAAGAAGTAATAGCTGAATTAAATAAAACTGTTCCAGGATTATAAGTGAATTCTTCACTACCTGTGTATTTATCTAAAACATATAAATTACCATTATTAGAACCAAATACAACTAGATTATCTTTAATTGCTGAAGTTGTTTGAACTTTACCACCAACAGAATGACTCCATTTTATTGTACCATCACGATTATCTAAACAAGTTAAATTACCTTCATCAGAACCTATGAAAATATTATTATCATGTTCATCAATGGTAGGAGAAGATATGACTTTATTATTTAAATCAACTTTCCAATTTAAAGCACCATCAGATTCATTCAAACAATAAATGTTACCATCATTTGAACCAAAAATAATTGTATCATTAATAAAACTAGGAGAAGATAAAACTTCATCACCAGTGGTGAATTCCCAATTTATATCCTTGTCAGTTCCAACACTATACAACTTGCAATTTGTAGATCCTATATAAATTGTATCATCAACTACAATAGGAGATGATTTAAGCTCACCATCTAATTTTTTATTAAATACAACTTTTCCATTATCCTTATCAAGCCCATATAAATGACCATCATTGCTTCCAAAGTAAACTACATCTTTATAAACAACTGGAGTAGATTCAACATTATCACAATCATACTCCCATATTTGCTTATGATTATTTAGATTAATAGTTTTAATACCATCTTCAGTTCCAATGAATAATTTATTTGAATTAATTACTGGAGATGAATTAGTTTTAGCTCCAAGATCTAAATCCCAATCTTCCTCACCAGTTTCCATGTCAATAGCTTTTAAAATACCTTGTGTAGAAGTTATATAAATAAAATCTTTATAAATTGCAGGAGAAGAATGGACAGGAGATTCCATATTAAAAGTCCAAAGATTAGTTACAAAATCTGAGCCTTCTTCCCTAAATGCATTGTGATCAACTCCACCACCAAATGAATTCCAATTTTCAGCAGCAATTGGAGAAATAAATAAAAGACAAACAATAATTCCTACTAATAACTTTTTATACATCATTAAACCTCCTATACATCTCTATTAAATCTTTTTACACC
Source organism: Methanobrevibacter sp. (assembly GCF_051877095.1). Classification (GTDB taxonomy): domain Archaea; phylum Methanobacteriota; class Methanobacteria; order Methanobacteriales; family Methanobacteriaceae; genus Methanocatella. Next base: position 257,779 of record NZ_JBJEIO010000005.1, read on the forward strand.
AATTATAAAGAACAATAATGTAAATCCTAAAAGAACAGCTAAATCTATCCATACATCACCTAAAGTTTGACCTTTAAGCATAATTCCTCTCATTGCGTCATTTAAATAGGTTAAAGGAAATATGTATGCAAATTTTTGTAAAATCCAAGGCATTGTTTCAATTGGATAAAATACACCTGATATAAACATCATCGGCATTGAAAACGGCATTACTAATTGAGCATAATCCTCTTGAGTAGATGTTCTTGCAGATAACATCATTCCAAATCCAACGAAACATAATGCTCCAACTACAAGAACTATGAATGTCGGCAGTAGCCCCCCTTTAATACTAACATTGAAAAGCAATACCGCCATACAAATTAATATTAAAGCTCTCATTAATTCAATTAAAAGTTTAGCAGCGATTTTACCACCAATTACAGTTGAAACAGAAGTTGGTGTCATGAACAATCTTGCAAGTTCACCTGTTTCACGTTCACCAGCAATTGCTGCACCCATTCCCATCATACAACTCATCATTACAGTCATACCTAAAATTGCAGGAACTAAAAAGTCTATGTACTTAATATTACCATAAATTCTGTTAATGTGTAAGCTAATATCATCTTTAAAGTTATTTAATGAATGTGATATTGATGGAGTGATGTTAGCATCCTTATTTTCAATACTAGTTTGAGAACCCACCATATTTGATAATCTATTGAATATAGCTTGTGTTGATGAATCTAAAATTTGAGATGCCATTTGATCAGAAGAATCTAAATACAGAGTGGCTGTTTTTTGCTGTGTTGAATCATCATCATAATCCGATGGCAGAATAATAGCTGCCTTAACTTCACCAGAATTAACACGCTCTTTACCTTCATCTAAATCATCAATAACCTCCACAACTTTATAAGTTTCTGTTGTTTTAATTGTATCTAATGTTAAATCTGTTAAATCACCATGACTTTGAGAAACAACAACAATTGGTAAATCTGTCAGTTCTCCACCCATTCCATAACCAAAAAGTAAAATCATGATTATAGGAAATGCAATTATAGAAACTAATCTACCTGGGTGTCTTTTAAGGCTGAGTAATTCCTTTTTAATCATCCACCAAAATTTTTTAAACTCTAGCATTTTCATCTACCTCAGCAGTTGATTTGATAAACACATCTTCAAGTGAAGGTTCTTCTGTATAAATAGATTTTATTACTCCACCAAAAGAGTTAATATCATTTAAAACATTTTGAACAGCCATATCATCATAATTATCAATTCTTAAATTAATACGACCATTACGAGCAATTTCAATACTTTTTACACTATTAGATGATTTAATAGCTTCAATAATTTCTTCATTTTGATTTTTTAAAAGAATGGACATTTTTCTTAAGGCAATGTTTTCAATGTCCTCTTTAGTAGAAGTTGATACCTTAGTTTCATCTGAAATCTTTCCTAAAGCTTCAATCATCTCTTTCTTATTAGCTTCTAAAAGAGAATCTTTAAGGCCTTGAGGAGTATCATAAGCCACAAGATTACCTGTATTAATGATTCCAACATTGTCACAAAGCATATCTACCTCATGCATGTCATGTGAACATAAAATTATTGTATGACCATCATCATTTAACTCACGAATCAAATCCCATAATGTACGTTTAGTAGTAGGATCAAGACCAATAGTAGGTTCATCTAAAAACAAAATATCTGGTCTATGGACTAAACTAGCAACAAGAGATGCTTTTTGCTTTTGCCCACCAGAAAGTTGACCTACACGTTTATCTTTAGCATATTTAATATCTACTAATTCCATTAAATCTTCAATACGTGAATCTCTCTCATCAGATGGAATTCCATAATAATCTGCACACATTTGTGAATTTTCCATAACTGTCAAATCTTTGTACAAACTAACTTGCTGAGGAACCATACCTAAGAGATTTCTAACCTCATCAGGATTTTTTTCTACATCATATCCTCCAACGATAGCCTGACCTGAAGTTGGTTGTATTAAACAAGTAAGCATTTTAATGGTTGTTGTTTTTCCAGCTCCATTTGGACCCAACATTCCAAAAATACTCTTATTTGGAATTTTTAAATTAAGAGAATTAACTGCAGTGAAGTTTCCATAGATCTTAGTAAGATTTTTAGTTTCAATTGCATTTTTCATTAATTTTAACCCCCATATCAGTATGAAAATCTATCCATGCGGGATTATTGGAAATACAACCAAAAATATAACGGATTTTATCTAAAATTAATAGTCCATCATCAGTAATGGAGTAATACTTAACTCTTTTATTACTTTCATTAATATCCCATTCTCCGACTATAAGTTTGTTTTCTTCCATTTTTCTCAAAATAGGATAGATTTTACTTGAAGTATTTTTAATTTCAAAGTCAACATCCTTAAAATCAAAAAATTCATCTAATTTCTTCATTATCCCATAGCCATGAATTTTTTCTTTTGAAATAATCCAAAGGATTAAATTACGAATCAAGCCATTAGAATAATGTTTAATTAATCTTGCTTCATTATCATCAATTTCTTTATCTATCATATTTCACCATATATAAAAATTTGATATATAAGCATTTATTATATAAAAAAACTCATATATAAATATGAAGGTAGGTTTTACAACTCTTGCACTATTTATGGAAGATAACAATAAAATAATAAAAACTGCAAAACAACATGGATTTGAAATAATTGAGATTCTTGGAGAAGATCCTTTTTTTATAAAAGACCATGGAGAATTTAAAGATTGTGGAATAGACATAAGAATCCATGCTGCAACCGTAGACATTAACATTGCAAGTTTAAACAAAGGAATAAGAGCTGAAAGTGTAAAACAAATGATTCAATGTGGTCAATATGCAGAAAACATTAACGCAAACACCATAACAATTCATCCAGGAGTAATTGGACGTAATGAACCACGTCTTAGAAAACATGCTCTTGAACTTGCAGCTGAAAGTGTTGGTAAGATTATAGATAACACCAATGTTGAAGTTTCTGTTGAAAATATGCCAGTTCGAGGAAAATTCCTCGCAAATAAAGTCGAAGAAATCGAAATGATTCAAGAAGCAACAGGATGTAGTTTGACAATTGATACAGGACATGGAAACACATGTGGAAACTTAGAAGAAATGTTAAGCTTAAAAAATATAAGTTACTGCCATTTAAATGACAATGATGGAGTTAAAGACCAACATATCACATTAGGTGAAGGTACACTTGATTTAAACTTACTTAAAAAAGTAGATACTGCAATCATTGAGCTAAATAATTTTGATAATATTTTAAAGAGTAAAAAAGTCATTGATAATCTATAAATTATTATTTTTTATAAGTTATTAGTTATAACTTATAAGTTATAAATTATAAGTTAGAAATTATAAAAAAATAATATTTAAAAATCAATCTCAGTGACTTCGAAAATATCATTAATGATATGGTCTGTTTTATCCATTACTTTAGGAGATACCTCTTCTTCTTGTTCTATAGTTAATACACTAACATCTGCATTTTTAAAAGCTAGTATATCATTAATTCCATCTCCAACCATCATAACTTTATATCCATCATCTTTTAAAATAGAAACAATCTCACATTTCCCTTTTGTTGAAACTGTTCCGAAGGCATTTTCTATTGGGATATCAAGCATATTAGCTAATTTATTAATAGCTCCTTTTCTATCACCTGAAGCAATGAATATTTCAATTCCACGTGATTTTAAAGTTTCAATAGTTTCAAAAACATTAGGGAAAAGTTTACCAGCAGATGTTATAGTATATGCAATAATACCTAAATCCATATCAACAATTAATGCAGATCCATTACACAATTCCATCATAGGAATCTTCTCTTTTAAAATACCAAAACCATCTGTAATATCTGATAATGTAGCTGATGTTTCATTATCAATAATTTCTTTAACTTCAGCTTTAGAAACAGGATTTGTTGAAAAACTAATATCAAAATCAATGTTATACTCTTTAATAACATCAGAAATTAAGGTATTTTGATCCAATTCTAATAATTTATTTGTATTAAACTGAAGCACAACTAATGCCAAGGAATCGGCTACATCAATTAATTCCAATGAATTAACATCAGTAAATAAATTACCATTTGAAACATCTTTAATAACTCTATATCTTTCTATTAATGTCCCAGAGTTATCAAATACAACAGCTTTTTTCATAATTAATTATAGATAAAAAATAATATTTAAAATTATTTAAAAAAAACAAGTTTATAAACATTAAAAAATAAAATAATAATATTATAAATTACGATTATCAGGTGTTTTAATGAATGTTATTGAAAAGTTAAACTCCATTAAAAATGGTGAAATAACAGCTAAAGAAAATGTTGAAAGCTTCATTAAGGTCATTGATGAAACTAACGAAAACATTAATGCATTTATTGAATTAAACTATGAAAATGCATTAAAACAAGCAGAAGCTATTGATGCAAAAATAGCTAACGGAGAAGATGTTGGTGCTTTAGCTGGATTAGTATTCGGTATTAAAGCAAACATCAATGTTGAAGATTTAATCATTTCAGCAGCTTCAAAAACTTTAGAAGACTATATTGGAAGCTACAATGCAACTGTTGTTAATGAAATTTTAGATGAAGATGGAATTATCATCGGAATACTCAATATGGACGAATTTGCAGCAGGAAGTTCAACTGAAACTTCATATTACGGACCTACACAAAACCCTGCAGCTATGGGTAGAATACCTGGAGGTTCATCTGGAGGATGTGCAGCAGCAATTGCAGGTAAAATGTGTGATATTACAATCGGATCAGATACTGGTGGGTCCATTAGAAATCCAGCATCCCATTGTGGTGTAGTTGGATTTAAACCAACTTATGGTGCAGTTTCAAGACAAGGATTACTTGACTTATCCATGAGTTTAGACCAAATTGGACCTCTTGCAAATGATGTAAGTGGTATTGCACTTGCATTAAATACTATTGCAAAATACGATGAAACTGAATGTACTACCTTAAATTGGGATAAACCTGACTTTACAAGTGTATTAGATGATACTAATTTAGAAGGCATGAAAATTGCAGTATGTAAAGAATTCATTGATGTAACAGATGATGAAATTAACAAAACTGTAAATCAAGCTATAAATAAATTAGTTGAAGCTGGTGCTGAACTTGTAGAAGTAAGCTTTGATTATATTGACTTATGTCTACCTACATATTACTTAATTAACTATGTAGAATTCTTCTCTGCAACCAGAAAATACGATGGAAGAAAATATGGTTCTAGAATCGAAGAAGTATGCGGAGACGAAGTACTTAGAAGAATCAAAATAGGTTCACATATTGCAGAAGCTGAATTTAGTGGTAAATACTACAAACAAGCATTAAAAGCAAGATCTGTAATTAGATCTGAAATCACTTCAATGCTTGAAAATGTAGACTTAATTGTAGGACCAACCGTGCCTAAACTTCCTCATAAAATTGGTGATGAATTAGAACCAATGGAAATGTATGCTTACGATATCTTAACTGTAATAGCTAACTTAGCAGGTATCCCAGCAGCAAGCATGCCAGCTGGTGAAGTGGACAATATTCCTGTAGGATTACAATTACAAGCTAAACCATTAGATGATTTAAAAATTATTAAAGCAATGAGTGTTTTCGAAAACACTCAATAAACTCTTTTTTTATAAATTATAAACTACTAAAAACAAATCAATTTATAAACTTATTTTTACACTTGAAATATACCTCTAAAAATTTAATATTTATAAGATACAATAGATTATCAAGAGGTTATTTTATGACAAGAATTGGACTTGTTTATGTTAATGGAGCAGTTCCAGGATTTGAAGATTTTGGAAATTTGCCAACAGATATTGTTAGGGAAAATGGGCTTGTTGATGGATTAAAAGCTAGTAATGAATTAGATGCATTAATTATCCCTGGTGGAACATTAATTGAATCAAATGACATTAACATAGGTTTAAATACTGAAATTAAAAAAATGGCCAAAGATGGAAAACCAATCATTGGAATTTGTGCAGGTTTTCAATTATTATCAAATCAAATAGACATTGGAAGAAAATCACCAGTCCCAATTATTAAAGAAGGTCTTGGAATAATTGACGTTAATTTTTCACCTTTAATCACAAGCGATCGTGTTAAAGCTAAGGTATTTAACAACTCATTTTTAGTAAAAGGTCAAAGTGAAGATATTGATGGTTTCCATACACATACCTACGGTAAAGTAGAAGGAGATGCTAAACCATTATTCTATTCTCAAGTTCAAAGAATGAATTATGGAGATACTAATGAAAATAATGAATATAATATATTTTCAGGTGCAGTTAATGATGATGGTAATGTTATCGGTACAATGATTCATGGAGTATTAGATGAAAATCCAATTCTCGTAAATAACTTATTAACACAAATAGACGCTACAAATATTGATGAAATATACAGTAGAAACATAGAAGTTAAAAAATATTTACAAAGTGAAATTGGAATCAATACTACTATCAAAGTTCCATCATTAAAAACAAAGACTAAAAAGCCTAAATATCTAATGATTGGAAGTAATGGATCTGATTCTGGAAAAACTTTCATCACTACAGGACTTGCAGGGGCTTTAAGAAAAAGAGGATACAAAGTTGCTCTTCTAAAAGTCGGTCCAGATGTACGTGACATCATACCAGGATTATATTTGACAAAAGGAAAAATGGAAGAATTTTCCTCTATAAAAATTGGTCATTTAGGTTGGATGGATATTGAATCTACAATATCAAAACTTAATTCCTCAGACTATGATATTGTCTTAATTGAAGGAGTAATGAGTGTATTTACTGGACTTTTAAATGAAAAAGTACCATTTTCAGCTGCAGAAATTGCAATGTCTTCTAAAATACCAATACTATTAGTATCAGGTGTTAACAAAGGAGGAATAGAATCTGCTGCAGTTGACTTAGTTTCCCATGCAAACATGCTTGAAAAATTTGGAGTGCCAGTAGAAGCAATATTACTTAATAAAATATACAATGAGGATATTTTCAACGAAGTAATACCTTATATTAAAAATAATACAAATGTCAATAAAGTTTTAAAATTACCTAAATTAAAATCAGCAGATATGAGAGGATTTATTCCAGAAATTGAGATTAGATATGAATTATTCACTAGCCATGCAATGGATTTAATTGAAAATAACTTAAATATTGATGAAATAATTAATATGGCTCGTGAAGTTGAATTTAAAAAAATATACACAATAGATGAAATTAAAAATAAAATAGCTTAAAAATTTAATGAAAATGGGAAAATATATTGCATTTGGAATTTATTCCAGCAATAACCCAATTCATTACAAAGATATTAACTTATTCTTCTAGATATTTGTTAATGATATCTTCACCTTTAAGTAAAACTAAACCATTTTCTTCTGCGAATTTACGAGCATCATCAACAGATGTAGCTTGTCCAGTTTCACTATCCATCATTTCACAAACTACACATACAGGAGTAACACCAGCCATTTCACATAATGCAAGACCTATTTCAGTATGTCCTCTTCTATTTTTAACAAGACCATCTGCTCCTCTTAAAAGACATACATGACCTGGTGATCTGAAAGTAGATCCAAATTCATCAAATCTTCCTTCTTTCATCATTTTGGCACATTCACTAATAGTCATTGCCCTATCATGGTCAGTTACACCAGTAAATGAATTCCTATGATTTACCCAAATTGAAAATGAAGACCTTTCATCGTATGGAATATCATTAGGTGCAAGTTTAGCTAAATCTGGGTATTTCTCACTTGCAGCTTTCATGATATCTACCATAAACGGTAAATTAATTTCATCACAAAAATCAGAGTGTAAACAATTACAGATTAATCCACCTGCATTATCTCTCATTGAAGCAACAGATTTAGGAGTTACAAATTCAGAAGCGATAATCATATCAACTTCTCCTTCCCTATCATCATCATCGAAAACTAGTACAAATTCACCATTTCTAATTGCTTCTAAAGCTTTATCTAAGTTTGTTTCTTGATTCATAGTAATATCTCCTTATAATACTAGAACCAGGGCTAAAAATAACTAAATTACTTATTTCTTCTCTTTCATCCGGACTGTAACCGTCGGTTTTGGAATCTCACCAAATCAACACTTATTAGTGCTCATGGACTTATTTAAAAAAATCACCACCGGTGGAGAATTTCACTCCGCCCTGAGAACGTAATTAATAATTATTATCAACTATATATAAAAAAGTTACTATTTAATTTTAAAATTCAAGAGACACTATATCCCCATCATTTAAAGTTAATTCATCTCTTAACTTATCTTTTGAAATGAATTCCAAATAATTTTCTTCATGAGTAGTTTTAGCTGGAAATACAATAGCTCCATCAATATTATCGTTTAATTTTGCCTTAATATATTTTACAGCCCCAAATCCTTCATCTGGCTTGATTAAATTTTGACAATTATTTTTTATTTTATTTATTTCATCTAAATAATCATCACTAACAACAACATTCAATGTCCCAGGGAAAGGAACAAACCCTAAATTTTTCTTAAATTCATTTGTATAAAATTCCTGTGATAAGAAATATGCTGCTTTTCCTAAACCAGTTGTAACTTCACCATCAATTTTCATGAATTAACCTCTAATTAAATAACAGATAATCTTAAAATATTATTCAAATTTTAATCATATTATTGATTTAAATAATATCTATTCATATGAATTCAATATATATAATTAACTTAATAAATATTTTTAAAGTAATTTATTTAACAATTAAAAAATAAAGTATTACTTAATTAAGTTTTACAGGGTAATATAAATGGAAATAAAAACTATCTCAACAGATGTATTAATTATCGGATCTGGTGGAGCAGGTTCAAGAGCAGCTATTGAAGTTGATAATGCCGGATTAAAAGCAACAATTGTATCAAAAGGCCTTTCATTTAGATCAGGTTGTACTGGAATGGCAGAAGGTGGATACAATGCAGTATTTAAAACAGTTGATAAAGATGATTCAAAAGAAGCTCATATTCATGATACACTTAAAGGTGGAAGTTATCTTAATGATGAAAAGCTTGTAGAAGTTCTTGTCAATGAATCACCACAAAGATTAGTGGATTTAGAAAATTATGGTGCTTTATTTGACCGTCAAGAATCTGGTGAAATAGATCAAAGACCTTTTGGCGGACAAACATACAAAAGAACTTGTTATCAAGGAGATAGAACTGGTGCTGAATTGTTAAATGCTCTTAAAGAAGAAATAATTAAAAGAGATATTGAATGCATCGAAGAAGTAATGATTACATCTCTTGTAACTGATAAAAACCAAGTCATTGGTGCAACTGGTCTTGATTTAAAAGATTCCAGTTTAATTTACTTCAAAGCAAAATCTACAATCCTTGCAAGTGGAGGTGCTGGACAACTATACCCTGTAACATCAAACACCTTACAAAAAAATGGAGATGGTTATGCAATAGCCTACAAAGCTGGAGCTAATTTAATTGATATGGAACAAGTCCAATTCCATCCAACTGGAATGGTTGCACCTGAATCTAAAAAAGGAGTGTTAGTAACAGAAGCTGTAAGAGCTGAAGGTGGAAAGTTACTAAATAAAGATGGTGAAAGATTCATGAGTAAATATGCACCTGAAAAAATGGAATTAGCTACTCGTGATGTTGTTGCTCGTTCTATTTACCAAGAAATTATAGAAGGCAGAGGAAGCGAAAATGGTGGAGTATACCTTGACATTTCCCATTTAGATGATGATTATATCGAAGAAAAATTAGAAACAATGGTTTTACAATTTAATAATGTAGGTATAGACATTAAACATGAACCAATCGAAGTAGCACCTACTGCACACCATTTCATGGGTGGTTTAAAAATAAATACTGATGCTTCTACATCACTAGATAATTTATATGGTGCTGGTGAAGTTTGTGGAGGAGTTCATGGAGCAAATCGTTTAGGTGGAAATGCATTAGCTGATACCCAAGTATTTGGAAAAATTGCTGGTGAAAGTGCAAGTAAAGCATGCATGAACACAAAACTTAAAACAAATGATAAACAAGTCAAAGAGGAAGCTTCTAGAATTGAAAGTTTAATTAAAAAAGGTAGTATTAAACCTGCAAAGTTCAAAGAAAACATTAAAAACTTAATGTGGGAAAAAGTAGCTATTGTAAGAGATGAAAAAACATTAAACGAAGGTTTAAAAAGTCTTCAAGATATGCAAAAAGAATTAGATAACTTAGATGTTAGCGATAAAAAGCAATATAACACTGAATTAGTAACTGCACTTGAAGTAATAAATATGCTTGAAATTTGTATTTTAGTAGTAAAATCAGCAATATTACGTAGAGAAAGCAGAGGAGCACACTTTAGATCTGATTTTCCTGAAAGTAAAGATGAATGGAAAAAGAGTATAATATTTAATAAAAATAAAATAAAATTTGAAGCTAGATAGCTTCTTTTAATTCTTTTATTGCTTGTCTAGCTTTTTGATAAATTTCATTTTCATCTAAAACAGTTAATTTTTTATTTTCCATTAATATTTTACCATCACAAATAGTAGTATCAACATTTGAACCATTTGCTGAATAAATAATATTTGAACTTAAAGAAGAACTATCTGGAACCATATTAGCTGAATTAGTATCAATTAAAATAATATCTGCTTTTTTACCAACTTCAATAGAACCTATTTCAGATTCAAGACCTAAAGTCTCTGCACCTTTAATAGTTCCCATAGCTAATGCTTCATCTGAAGTTAAAACTTTAGGATCTAAAGTAGAAACTTTTTGAAGTAATGAAGTTGTTTTTAATTCTTCTATTAAATCTAAATTATTATTAGAAGAAGCACCATCAGTTCCAATTGAAACACAAATATCATTTTCAATTAATTTAGAAACAGGAGCAATTCCTGAAGCTAATTTCATATTACTACATGGATTATGTGAAATTTTTACATTATTCTTTTTAATAATTTCAATTTCATTATCACTTAACCATACACTATGTGCTGCAACAACATCAGGACCTAAAAATCCAATTTTATCTAAATATTCAAAAGGTCTTAATCCTTTTTGGGCTGAAACATCTTCAATTTCTTTTTGAGTCTCAGAAACATGTATATGAATACCCATATTATATTTATTAGCTAACTCACGTACTTGAATTAATAACTCTTCTGAAGCAGTATAAGGAGAATGTGGTCCTAAAAAGACTTTAATTCTTCCATTAGACATTCCATCACAAGCATTGAATAAAGCTAAATTTTCATTAATTTCATTTTTTCTTTTCTCTTCATCACCGAAATCAATCATACCATAGGATAAAATAGCTCTTATTCCTGCTATATCAACAGCACGAGCAACATCTTCCATATAAAAATACATATCAGAAAATGTTGTTGTTCCTGATTTTATAAGTTCAATAGCTCCTAAAAGAGCACCAATATAACAATAATCTCCATTAAGATTAGCTTCCATTGGCCATATATGATCATTTAACCAACTATCTAAACTTAAATCATCAGCTAATCCTCTAAATAAAGTCATAGATAAATGAGTATGAGTATTAATTAATCCTGGGAGTAAAATTTTACCAGTTGCATCTATAATTTTATCAACATTGCTTTCATCAATTTCTGGGGAAATTTCAGTAATTAAATTATCTTTGATTAAAATTGATTGTTTATCTTCAAAATTTGTATTTGGACTTAAAATTAATGCATTTTTAATTAAAATAGTATTATAACTCATAATAACACCTAAAAAATAAAAAAAAGAAAGCTATAAACTATTTATAAGTTTTTAATAGCTAATTTAATATCTTCTGCTTTTACAGTTTTACGTTTAGCGATTTTAGCTACAACATTTGCTTCTTTAGCTACATTACGAGCAACTTCTTCTAAATATGCTGCTAATTCAGCTTTTGCATCTTCACTAACTCTTTCAGCACCAGATTCTTTGATAATCCTTGCAACAGGAGCTTTTGGTATTTCAGACATATTTTTCACCTCACAATAGTTTATTAAAACTTATGATTATAAATATAAAATCACGAGTTAAATAACAATATAATATAACTTAATATTTAAATATTTGGTACAAATAAAGGTATTATACTAAAATAAGGAATAAACATTTAAATAAATAAGAAAATAATAATAAAAAAATACTTTTTTATAAAATAACTTATAATTATATATATAACGAAAAAAAATTTGAGAAGATATAATGAAAATTAAAATTGCTATTCCTTCAAAAGGAAGAATAAGTGAACCTTCTATAAACATATTAGAAAAAGCAGGTTTAGGATTAATCGATAAAAATAATAGAAAATTAATTTCTAAAACATTTAATGAAAATATAGAAGTTATGTTTGCAAGAGCATCCGATATTCCTGAATTTGTCAATGATGGGGTTGCAGATATAGGAATAACTGGTGTTGATTTAATTAAAGAAAATGAAGCAGATGTTAGTGAATTACTTGATTTGAGATTTGGTCAAACAAAATTAGTTCTAGCTGCTCCAGAAGAATCAGGTATAAACTCTGTTAGTGATATTAAAGAAGGTATGAAAGTAGCTACTGAATTTCCAGTATTAACTAAAAAATACTTAAAAGAAAAAGGATTAAATTTAAAAATTGTTAAATTAAGCGGATCAACTGAAGCTGCACCATTTATTGGAATAGCAGATTTAATTACTGATTTGACAAGTACTGGAACAACTTTAAAAATGAATCATCTACAAATAATTGATTGCATTTTAGATAGTACAATTAAACTTATTGCAAATAAATATAGTTTAGCAAATAAAAAAGAATTAATTGAATCTGTTAGCACAAGTATCAAAGGGGTTCTTGATGCTGATCGTAAAAAATTAATTATGATGAATGTGAAAAATGAAGATTTAGACGATGTTAAAAAAGTAATGCCTTCAATGGGAGGTTTAACAATATCTGAAGTACTATCAAATGAAAAAACTGTTGCTGTACAAGCAGTTATTGATGAAAAAGAAGTATTTGAACTTGTAAATTGCTTAAGAAATGCTGGTGCAAAAGATATTCTTGTAGTGCCAATCGAAAGAATAATATGAAAATTGGAATAATATACTCCACTTCAAAAGAATCTACAAAAAAATCTTGTAAAATATTATCAAGTAAAATTAATAGTAATGTACAATTAATACCTATTGAAAAAGCAAAAACAGCATGTATTTTAAAATATAACTTTATAATATTTGTTGCTTCCGCATATAATGGTAAATTTCAAAATAGTTTAAAAAGATATATCATTAGAAATATCAAAACTATAAAAGAAAAGCCTATTGCACTAGCTATTAATTGCGAAAAAAATATTAATACAGAAAAAATATTTAATAAAATATTTACAGAAGAATTAGTAATTTTATCACGTATTAACTCAAATTTTGGATATGAATTAAATAAAAATGAAGAAAATATTTTTGAAAAGATAAAAACAAGAAATAAACTTAAAAATAATGAAAACATTCCAAGTTTAAATATTAATGAAATCAATAAATTTAGCGATTATATAAATAATTTAATTGAAAACAGGGTTGATTAAAATTTTTAAATTAAAAAACATAATTTCAGTGAAAGATTTTGAAAGAGAAGATATTGAATACATTCTAAATGAAGCATCAAAATTAGAAAATGTTGCTAAATCTAGAGAAATATCTGAAGAACTTAAAGGAAAAATTCTTGGGTTAATGTTTTTTGAACCTTCAACAAGAACTAAAATGTCATTTGAGACATCTATGAAACGTTTAAGTGGAGAATGCATTGGATTTGAAAATAGTGGATCTAGCTCAGTATCTAAAGGTGAAAGTATTGCTGATACTGCAAAAATGTTTGAAGGATATTGTGATGCATTAGTTATAAGACACGAACTTGAAGGAGTGTCAAAATTTATATCTGATATCGTTGATGTACCTGTAATTAATGCAGGTGATGGTGCTGGCCAACATCCTACACAAACATTATTAGATTTATACACAATTAAAAATGAGATTGGTGAAATTGATAATTTAAAAATTGCATTAATTGGTGATTTGAAATTTGGTCGTACTGTTCATTCATTAACACATGCTTTAGGATTATTTAAGAATATTAAAATATATTTAGTATCACCAGATGAGCTTAAAATGCCTCAAGAGATTCTTCATGATTTAAACAAAACTAATGTAGAATATGAAGAAGTAAGTTCAATTGAAGAAATAATTGATGATATAAACGTTTTATATGTAACTAGAATTCAAAAAGAACGTTTTGCAGATATCAATGATTATTTAAAAATAAAAGGTGCTTATACTATTAATAAAAAATTAGTTGAAGGTAAAGATTTAATTATTATGCATCCTTTACCAAGAATTGATGAAATAGACATTGATGTTGATAATACAAAATATAATAAATATTTCACACAAGCAACTAATGCTGTTCCTATAAGAATGGCAATTTTAAAAACATTAATAAAAAACAACCCTAAATAGAAAATAGGGTTGTTTCAAGTAATGTTTCATCACATTGAAGCTTAATAATATTAGTTCTTCCTTTTCCACGACCACGTGAAATTGTATTAGTAGAAATAATTCCTAACATTTCAAGTTCATTAATAAAATCAAATATTCTTCTATAAGTAACTGCATCTTTTTTATATAACTCTGTATAAGCTTCATATAATTTACCTGATGTAATCTCTTCTTTTTGTTTTGTTAAATTTAAAATAGATTCTAGAACTCTTTGTTGTTGAAGTGGTAAAGTGGATATTATTTCAATGACTTTATTGTGTTCTATTCTATCTTTTGCCCTTCTGACATGATCATTTGTAACTTTTTTTGAATCTTCATCAAAAGCTAATTCACCAGCATTTTTAAGTAAATCAAGAGCATACCTTGCATCACCTTCTTCTTTTGCTGCCATTGCAGAACATAATGGAATAACATCTTTTTCTAATACATCATCATTAAAAGATAATTCTGCTCTTTCATTTAAAATATCTGATAATTGATCTGCTCCATATGGAGGAAATACTATTTCTTTATCATTTAAACTACTATTAACTCTAGATTTAATCAAATTTTTAAAATCTAAATAATTACTAATGCATAATACTGAAACATTGTCTGTTCTTGTAAGAGTATATAAAATTCCATCTCCATCTTTATCAAGTAAAATATCAATTTCATCTAAAATAACAATTAAATGTAATTTTTTACCGAAAGCATTAGTAGAATTAAAAATATCTCTAAATGTATTTACAACTTCACCTTTTGTCCAACCACGATTTGGAACATCACGTCCAAGTTTATTACATAATTCTGCAATTACTTGATATTCAGTTGTATAATCAGTACATCTAATATAAATAACCTTAACAAAAATTTTCTTTTTATGAGCAATATCAAGTAATTGCTCACGTGCAAATTTTGATGCTGCTGTTTTACCAGTTCCTGTTTTACCATATAAAGTAACATTAGATGGAGTTACATTACTTAAAACATCAACCCAATATTTAGCAATTTGCCTTATTTGTTCTTCTCTGTGAATTAATTTATTAGGTAACCATCTATGATCCAAAGGACTTTTATCTTTAAATATAGAATGTCCTTGTGTCTCATCATTTTCCAAATCTTCAAAAATATTTGACATAATATCCACCACTAAAAAATTTATAAAAAAATAGAGTATAATTTCCAGTGATAATATATAAAACATATCATAAATAAACATTTTTATTACAATTTTATAAAAATGTATTAAAATTAATAAAAATTTAAAAAAATAAATGAAATAAAATGAGTTAAATCCAATAAAACAGAGTAAAAAGTAACATAATAGTATAATATTAATTAAAATCAATTAAAATCAAAAAATATTTAATTTAACAAAATTAAAATTTAAATATGAAATAGTACTATTTCAAATATAAGATAACAATTTCAAGTGTAAAATTATAAGATAAAAAACCTGTAACAATGCTTTTTTAACTGGATAAACATCACTTTTAAAAAAATTATCATGATTTTTAATTAAGAGAGGGACATATGTTTCAAGTGTAAAATAATTTAGCAAAAAACCAAAATCAAGACATAAATTTCAAGTGTAAAAAAATTAGAATATTTGAAATTATTCTTAAATTTTAAAATAAAGAAAAATCAAGATTTAAAATTTGAAAATAAACATTTAAAAAATAGAGATAAAGTTCAAATGTTTACACTTGAAATATACCTCTTCAGTCTTAATATACCCTCGAAAATGTTATACTTGAAATGCACCTCTCTCTCTTTAAATTTGCATTTCATTTTTAGTAGATGAAAAAGAAAAATCACTAAATTTTTTGTCAATTAACCAAATACAATGTAATTTTGACTTAAAAACTCTTTTTAATGTTCTAATAAATGCATCCTTTGTTAATCCATCTTCAAATATCTGATCAGTAATAATAAATTGTTGTAATATATCATCATTAACTTGAAGTTCATAATCAACTAAAAAATTATTAAGACCAAAATTTAAATCTAAAAGGAAATCTCTTTTAGTTTTTGAATCTGCTTGAATCATTAAATTAGTATGTTCAGGTGAAACTTGAGTTGCACATCCAATAATAATACAATCTTTTTGTTTTGGTTTTACAATATCCATGACATTTTCTTTAGGAAATTCAACAATGAAATGATAATCCGCATTTTCATCAAATTTTATCTCTAATAACATATCTTCATCAAGTAGCCATTTTTCAATTGTTTTTTCATCAATCATAATATCATCTTTAAAATATAATAATAAATTATTTATTTTTTTATATTATATATAATAAAATATGATAGAATATAATGAATTATTAAATAATATAATATTAATAAATATAGATAATATTGTTTTATTTAATTTATTTTTATTCATTATTTTTTCATTATTATTTTCACTTGCAATAGATGTCCTATTTGGTGAACTTCCAGGAAAAATACATCCAGTTGTAATTTTAGGCTCAATAATTGATTTTTTTAAAACAAAATTTATTAACATTAAAAATAAGATTTCTGGTCTATTGCTTGTTATATGTACCAGTATTATTTCAAGTATATTATTATTAATAATTTATATTATAATTAAAAATAATATTATTTTATTATTTTTAATATTTTCAATAATTTTATCATCAACATTTTCTATTAATATGCTTTTACAAACTGCAATTGATGTTAAAAATGATTTAAATGATAATATTGAAAAAGCAAGAAAATCAGTTTCATATTTAGTTAGTAGAAATACTGAAAAACTAACTGAAAGTTTCATTGTTTCAGCTGTTATTGAAAGTTTAACTGAAAATATAACTGATTCTTATGTTGCACCTATTTTTTATTATTTTATCTTTGGAATAATTATTTTATTGTGTCCAATACAATTTCAATTGTATTTTTTATTATTAGTGCCAATGTTATATAGACTTTCAAATACACAAGATGCTATGCTTGGTTATAAAACAGATGAATTAATTTATATTGGTTTTATACCTGCAAAAATAGATGATATATTAAATTATATACCTTCAAGAATTGCAGGATTCTTTATTGTAATATCTTCATTTTTACTTAATTTAGATTGGAAAAATAGTTTTAAAGTAATGATAAGAGATGCTAGAAAATGTCCGTCTCCAAATTCTGGTTATACAATGGCATCAACAGCAGGTGCACTTAATATTCAACTTATAAAAAAAGATACATATATTTTAGGAGATAATAATAAACCAATAATTGCTGATGATATTTCAAAAGCAGTTCAATTGTCTAAATTATCAATTATTTTATTTACAATAACAATTATTGTTTTATTTATAATAATTTATGTGATATTATGAAAATAGCTATTATTTCTGTTTCAAATAAAGGCCAAGAATTAGCTTTTAGATTAAAAAATAAATTAAATGAAGATTCAACTATCTTAAAAACTGATTTATATCATAAAAATGTTAAAAATCATTTCCCTATTTTATTTTATGAATATGATGCAATAATTGCAATAATGGCTTCTGGAATTTTAATCAGAGCTATTGCTCCTTTAATTGAATCTAAGATTACAGATCCTGCTGTTTTAAATGTTGATGATAATGGTAATTTTGTTATTTCTACTTTATCTGGTCATTTAGGTGGTGCTAATAACTTAACTAATAAAATTGCAAATTTAATTGGTGCAATACCTGTTGTTACAACTTCTACAGATGTTAATAAAAAGTTAGGAATAGATGTTTTAGCAAATGATCTTTATTTGTCAATTGAAAATACACATGAAATATTATTTTTTAATAAATCTATTTTAGAAGGTAAACAAATTAACTTTACAATTAATCCAAATAAAAATTTTAATTATTTATTCAATTATCTAAAAAATATTACACTTGAACTACATCTCTCAGTTTTTTACTCAGATGATATTAATACAGATGAAATTCATGTTACATTGGATAATCATAAAATAATCTTAAAAGAAAAGAGAATTGTTGTTGGAATTGGTTGTAGGCGTGGAAAGGAATGTTTAAAAATATATGAAGCATTAAAAAATTCTATAAATGAAATAAATATTGATAAATCTAGAATTAACCTGTTATCATCAGCTGAAATAAAAAGTGATGAACAAGGTATTTTAGAACTTTCAGATAAATTAAATATACCTATTAATTTTGTTGAATTGAATAAATTAAAACTTTTTGAGTCAAATGATATTCAAAAATCAGAATTTGTATATTCAAAATTTGGTATTTATGGTGTATGTGAACCTTCTGCATTAATTACAGCAGGCTTTGATTCTAAGTTAATATATAAAAAAACATCTTATGATGGTGTTACAATAGCTATTGCAATTTCAAAATAAATAATAAAAAAAGAAAAGGAATTAGATTGATTCTAATTTAGATAAAACTTCCCAAATTAATGTTCTTGCATGAACAGGGATGTTTGGATCATTACTGATTTCATCTAATTTTCCTAAAACAGTACTTATTTTCACAGATTCATCTTGTTCTTCATCTTTTAATAATATACTGGATTTTTCTGCAGCCTCTCTGATATTACGAGGTACAGTGTTGTTATCTGCGATATATTCAAGTATTTCACAAACTTCATTGATTTGATTACTCATAATACTCCCTCCAAAATATGTTACTAAAAACAGTTAATAAAATTATTTATTAATATCTATATTTGTTTATAATCTCTTTAAATATTTTGTGGTAAATCATTTATTTTTATCAGTAGAAAAATATATAATTATTAAAAAATAATTATAATGTATGTCAGATGTAAGTAAAACTACTATAAATCTTCCCGTTGATTTAAAAAAAGAATTAAAAAAATGGCTATAGATGAAGATACTTCACTATCTGGATTAATTATTACAATGATTCATGAAGGAATGGAAAAAAGAGAAAATAATAATAATTTTTATTCAGAAGAAGAGGATATTTAATCTTCAACTGAATTTAACATATATGTTACAAATTGAGTTTTAGCATTTTCCTCAACAAAAATTGCTAGTAATTTTGCTTCTTTTAAATTTTTGCCAACACAAATCACACCATGATTTTTTAAAATTAATACATCTTCATTTTCAATGCTTTTACTAGCATTTTTAGCTAATTCAATAGTACCTGGTTTATAATATTCAATTGAAGGTAAATAAGGATTTTTTATTTCCCCAAATCCTTCTAATCTTTTAATTTTTTTAGATGAAAAAGCAAATCCAGTGGCATATGTTGAATGAGTATGAACAATAGCATTTATATCTGATCTTTTTTTATAAATTTCTAAATGCATATCTACTTCTGAAGATGGTTTTCCTTTAGTTAGTATATTTCCATCCATATCAACTAATACAATATCCTCTTCTTTTAAATCTGATAAAGATTTCAATGTTGGAGTAATAGCAATAATATCACCAGTACTTCCTTTAATTCTTTTACTTATATTTCCAGCTTTTCCAGAAACTAATCCTTTATTGTAAATTTCGTTAGAAACGTTAATAATTTCTTTAATATATTTTTTCATTAAATAACCTCATTCAATAAATTTTAAATGTTTATATTTACCTTTATGAATTACAGGGACTTCTGCAGGTGTTGGTTCAATATTGTAAATTTTCTGGAATTCAGTTTGAGTCTGGAAAGTACCAGAATTAATTAAGTGAATTCCTTTGAATTTTCTATATGTATTAATATGAACATGACCTGTATGGAATATGTCTGGTAATTCATCAATTACTAAGTAATCTTCAAGTTCTGATGCAAGAGGAGTTCTTTCACCATAGATTGGAGCTAAATGTCTTTTTTTCAATAATTCTTCCATTAATAAGTCGTTTCTTTCATGAGTAAATTCTTTAACAGCCATTACTAAATCATCAAAACTACGGCCATGGTATATTAAAACATTAATCCCATCAAGGGATACGACACCTGGATTTGATATAAATTCTACATTATCAAGTTCATAAAGTGCTTTTGCATATTCTTCGGGTACAGCAGGTTGTGGTTCTGCTACTCTTGATGCATCGTGGTTTCCAGGAGCAATAATAATTTTAATATCACTTCTAATATTTCCTAAAAATCTAGCAGCTTCATTATATTGTTCAGTAATATCTTTTATTGCTAATTCTTTATCTTGATTTGGATAAACACCAATACCATCTACAATATCTCCACCAATAACGAGATATTTAATATCTTCAGCAATTCTTCTTTGCTCTTCTGAACCATATTCACAGTTTATCCAATCAATAAATCTCTGGAATGCATCTTCAAGAAATGTTAAACTTCCAATGTGAACATCAGATAAAAAAACAATTCCAAAATCCATTTCTTTATCTGGGACTCTTAAAACACCTGGATCAATGATTTGTTGAGCAAATGCAAATCCTGGATCATCACTTTTATTTGCAATAACACCAATAACTTCATCTTTTACGAGTTTTTCAGCTTCAGCAAATAATTCTTCGTTTTTATTTGAAAATAAAATTGAGATTGTTCCAGTATCATCTTCAAATTCAATAATTTTATGACCATTTTTACTGATTTTAATATCTCTAATCATTAGAATTAAGCTTAATGTATCTTGTGAATCATCAATATCTGCAATTTTAGTATAATTTCTAAGTTCAGGTCTTTTTGATAGTATATTAGCTAATTTTTCGTATCTACTTTTAAAATAAGAAATTAAGTTTTCAAGTTCACCACTTGTATATGATTTTTTTGAAGTGTCTTGTATGATTTTAAAATCATATTCAACATTGGTTTTTTGTTCATTTCTTTTGAACTTAATTTTTTCATCTTTAATTGTTTCAGATGCTTCCAAAATCTCTTTGTTAATGTATTTTTCAGAAGTATCACTTTCTTTTTTTAAGTTATTAATGGTGTCATTTTTTAATTTATCTTCTGTTTTTTTGTCAACTTCAGGTTTTGATTTAATTTCAGCAGAAGATATTTCATTTATAGTTGGTTTTTGAGTATCGATTTCATCATTTGGAGTTTTAAATTCTTTTATTAATGTTTTTTGAGTGTTAGATTCCTCTTTTTTAATACCATTAATTTCATCAACCATTTCACCACTAACAGACACTAAATCTTTTGGTGAAAATTCATTGCTTTTTAATTTAACTATTAATGATGATGCATAATTTACAGGATCATCAGCATTTATAACTTTATTATATGCTTCAGGTGATAGGTTAATTCCTTTTTTTGCAAATTTTAATAGAATTTTATTAGTTGACATGTTAGTTAAAATTTTTATTTTTTATGTTAATAAACTTTGAGAATTTTGCTTTTTAATTTTTATTTTTCCTTATTATATTTCATTAATTAGTTATCTTTATTATACATTAAAAATAGAAATTATCATATTATAAGTTAAAATAATGATTGTGATAAAATGGCGAATAAATTTGTTAGAATTATTTTAATAGTTGTTTTATTTGTTATATTTTTTGAAGTAGGTCTTTTTAGTTCTTATACTATTGTTACTGCTGAAGCTCCTAACATTCAAGGATTAATTGATATGCAAATACAAAAGATATCTTCTATTTTAAATCCTGAGACTGTTAATGAAGCTTTAATAAAAGATCCAACTCCAATTAATATTACTAATAAAAAGGATGTTGCGCTTAAGATGCAAGACCTGTCTAAGGTTGATGGAGTTAATATTGATTCAATGAATATAACTACACGTGATAATACTGATAGCGGTAAAAATTTCACTGTAATTATTGAAGCTTTAGGTTATGCTTCTCCTAATTCAACTTCAGGACAAATAGTTATTAGTCAAGACCCATCTTATAAGATTATAGCTTCTGCGCCTGCATCTTATAAAAGTAATGGAATAATGGCTGATACGAATTCCATGATTATAACTTCAGTTTTAAAATTATATTAGTGGTAAAATGATTTATGTAATAGGTATTGGTCAAAATAGAGAAAATATGACATTAGGTGCTTTAAAAGCTATTGAAGAGTCTGATGTTATAATAGGTTATAAAAAATATATTGATCAAATTGAAGATTTAATTCAAGATAAAGAAATCATTAAAAAAGGTATGGGTGATGAAATAGCTAGAGCAGAATTTGCTATTCAGAAAAGCTTGGAAGGCAAAACTGTTTCATTAATTAGTTCTGGAGACCCAGGTGTATTTGGAATGGCAAATGTATTATATCAGATTGTTAGTAAATATGAAGATATTGAAATGAAAGTTATTCCTGGTGTTTCAGCATTAAATTATGCTTCTAGTTATTTAGGAGCACCTTTAAATGATTTTGCAGCTATTAGTTTAAGTAATATTTTAACTCCATTATCTGAAATTGAAAAAAAATTAAAATATGCTCTTAAAGCTGATTTAATAGTTGCAATTTATAATCCTATTAGTAAAACTCGTAAAGAACCATTTATAAGATTTAAACAATGTGTTTTAGATATTAAAGATGAGAATACTTTAATTGGTATTGTTAATAGTACATATAATCCTCCAAAGGAAACAATTGTTAAAATTAAAGATTTAACTGAAGATATGGTTAATATGTCTTGTACTTTAATTGTTGGAAATGATTTAACATATGTTCAGGATGGAAAACTTGTAACACCTAGAGGATATGTAATTAGGTCTAAAATTCATGAATTATCACAAAATCATTATGAAAAATTTTTGAATGGGGAAATTGCTTCTGGTCCAAACAGGGAATGTGAATTTTACCCATGTCATTATGAGGGACAGTATTGTGATTTCTGTTATTGTCCATTTTATCCATGTGGAGATTCTTCAACAGGAGGAGAATGGATTAAAGGTAAGCAGGTTTGGAATTGTAAGAATTGTACATGGTTACATAATAAAGAGAGTGTTGAATGTTTACGTCCATCTTTTGAAGAGATTTTTGAAGATGTTGAAAATTTAAAATCAAAGAAAAAGACTTTACTAAAACTTAGAAGAGCATGTCTATTAAAAAATGATCCAAATGATCTTTAGTGGTGTTTTAAGTGTCAATTAAAAATCTTTTAATAGAAATGAAAAATATGTCGGAACTTATGGTAGATTTAGCTTATTCAGCTGTTTTATTTAATAGTAAAGATGCGGCTGAAGAAGTAATTACATTAGAAAATGAAGTTAATGCAATGAATTATGAAATTAAGAAAGAATCATTAGTTGCAGCAAGATCATATGAAGATGCTGAAAAATTAACTGCATTACTTGAAATTGCAGAAGCTGCTGAAAGTATGGCAAATGCAGCAAAAGATCTAGCTGATTTAGTACTTACTGGTTTCAAACCACATCCAGTATTTAAAATGGTAATGGAAGAATCTGATAAAAGTATTGTTAGAGTTAAAGTTAGTGAATCATCTGAATTATCAAATAACACGTTAGGTGATTTACTTTTAGTTAATCGTACTGGTATGAAAGTAATTGCTATTAGAAGAGGTGTGTCTTGGATTTATGGTCCAGATAAAAATACCATGATTTTACCTAATGATGTATTAATTTTAAAAGGTACTGATGAAGGTGCTGAATTATTGGAAAAACTTGCTTCTGGAACTTGTTCATTAGAAGATATTCCAGATGAATTAGAAGAAGATGAAGAGTGATTGAAATGATTATGGGTAGTGATATGTGTGAAAAAACAGCAGAAGAAGATACGCAGCTCACTATCTACTCGAAGATTATATGAATTCTTTAGTGAGCATAATAGTGTTATAAAAGAAGGATTAGTTGCTCTTTTAATTTGTGCTGTTGGTGATTTAATAGCAGGTATTATATTAGGTAAGATGACTTTCTTCTTTGAAACATTTCCAGGTTTATTAGTTCTTATTCCTGGGGCTATTGGAATGAGAGGAAATATTTTTGGATCATTTGCTTCAAGATTATCTACAAGCTTACACATAGGATTAATATCTCCACAATTTGAATTTTCAGAGGATTTAAATAATAATATCTTTTCATCCTTTGTCTTAACATTAATTTTATCAATATTTTTAGCTATCATAGCCAAGATATTTTGTATCTTGTTGCATTATCAATCAATGGATTTAATTGATTTTATATTGATTTGTACAATTGCAGGATTACTTTCTAATTTAGTTATGCTTCCAATTACAATGTTTATTTCATTTAAAAGCTTTGAATATGGTTGGGATCCAGATAATATTACAAGTCCAATAATTGCAGGATTTGGGGATTTATTTACTCTTCCAGCTATTATTGTTTCAATATTTATACTTAATGCATTAAACTTTAATTTAATAGTTAAGAACATAGTTTCAATATTAATAGTAATTGTAATTTTAATAAGCTTTATTTATTGTTATAGATTATCTGATGAAACTAAAACTATTTTAAAACAATCTACTCCTATATTGATTTTATGTTCATTTTTAGGAGGTTCTGCTGGTGGAATTTTAAATAGTTCAGTTGAAACATTACTTACAAATCCTAGTTTACTTACATTAATCCCATTATTTTCTGGGGAAAGTGGAAGTTTAATCAGTATTTTAGGTGCAAGATTATCATCAGGCCTTCACTCAGGTTTAATTGAACCATTATCAAAACCTAAAGGTGAAGCATTTCATAATTTCGGTATTTGCTTTATATTATGTATTATAATCTTCCCTTTAATTGGAATATTAGCTGAAGCATCATCAATTTCACTTGGAACAATTAGTGTTGGATTTGATAAAATAATTCCAATCAGTACATTATCAGGTCTTATTTTGGTTTCAATAATGGTCTTTATTGTTTATTATATCTCAACAGTTTCATATAATAATAATTTAGATCCAGATAATATTGTGATTCCAATTTCAACCAGTGTAACAGATTCAATATCTAGTCTTGTCTTGATTTCAGTATCATTATTGATATTGGGTACTTTAATTTAATACCAAGTTTTTAAAACGAATTGGCATTCATTTGTTATGAAGTAATCGTATTTTAGTTTATTATTATCAAAATTTTTTGGGACATTTACTAAAACGGCTTTCGCTTGAGGTTTGTTAAAGTGAATAAATACAACTGCACTTGTATCATCGTAAAAATTGATTTTATCATTTAGATAAATTTTATCTGACATTGTATTTTCCCAATATTTTCCTTTAATAACTTTTGTTGTATCCACAATATATTTTAAATCATATTTTTCGTTGTTGTCGATTAATAGATAATAGTTTGAGCTTTTTAAATTTCCTTTAAAAACTTTAAAATAATTACAACTGTGATATTTTTGATTATGATTATGATTACATTTTCCATTATTTTGAAAGTCTTTAAGTACATACTTTTTGTAAAAGTCACATTTCACTAATCTGTTGAGTGAAAATATGTTGTTTGATTCACTATCTGAACCAATTTTTACACTTGAAATTGACCTCTTATTTGGGATTAATTCCATTGATGAGTGAAGTTTTGATTTGAATATCTGCTCATCTACAAGCTTTTTATAGTTTTTTCCAAGTGATACTAATTTTGAATAAGAAACACTGTTTGGAATAATTTCACCACCTTCATTTATAATTGCAAGTCCTGGTGTTCCTTTATCATATTCAAACCATTTTTCTGGTACTCCTGGATTATTGATTAAGTTATCAATAACTTCGCTAGTTAATATTTCCATATTCTCTTTTTCTTGTGCTTTAATAATTTTATCTGTTGTATTTTCATAGGAGGATAGAATAACTCCAAGAATCAATAGAACTATTAATAAAACCACTGTAATTTCTATAGTCATACTTCCTTTATTATCCATTATTAATCAATCCCGTATTTTTTTCTATGAGATGAATCTAAAATTAAGCTATTCAAGTCGTATGGATCTATTTTTTTAGCATTGTAATGGTCTGCAAATACGACATGATCTGAACAGGATAATGTTTCATTATTTAGAAGAGTATGAGTCTGTATGAATACTTCAAAACCATAATGAGGACATTTTCCTTTTCCTTCGAGTCTGCATAAATAACAGCTACCATCTGCACTTTCATGGAAATATCCTTGTTTAAGACAATCTTTAAGTACTCCTGGATCTCCATGATGGATATATGGGTCATATGGACATTTTTTAATGTATAATGGTGCTGTAGCTCCGAGGTATGATTCTGGAGAATCTAAATTATGCAATAACATGTATGCAGACAAGCTTGCTTTATAATGTATTTGATTATTGTAAGTTAGAATTCCTGATAAGAGGGATAATTTAGCAATTGGTAGAGGATCTTTTAAACCTTCGACAGATGCATTTTTTTCAATTATTTTAGAATATTTTTCGTTGTCTTTTTGAATGTTTAATTTAACTTTAAAGAGTATTTTCCAAGGTGAATCGGTATTTTCTACAGATAAAACTTCAGATGTAATTTTTGTACTGTATTTTTCTTCATATTCTTTATTTTTTTCATCTAAAATTTTATTTAGGTTCTTTTTTATTTGTTTTTCACTATTTGTTACAGGTAGTCCAGTAAAAACTTTTTGTGTAGCTCTAGCTATTGCATCTCGTCCATAGATTTCTAAGTTTTGTGTATAATCTCCAACAATATATTTGAAATTATCATTGGCTTGAGAGTCAATATTTTCATTTTGAATATAATTTATGGAGGATACAACAAAAATACAAATCAATAATAATGAAACAATTAAAATAGCAGTTGCTCCCACAATTAAATTTCCTTTAGAGTCTATTTTCATTTTTAAAAATTTATGTTGAAATTTATAAATGTATTTTGTAAGTGCGACTATGTGATTTTGTGAGAAAAAGTATTATTTTTCTTTAAAATATTTAAAATTAATAATAAAAAAAATAATTATTTATATCATTTAATTATAAATTATACTTAATAGAATATATATGGAGGATTTACATGTCTGATACTGTAAGAACATGGCGTCATATTCAACAAAGATATAACCTCATTGGTACTAAATGTAACACTTGTGGAGAATTATTTTTCCCATCTCGTGTAGTTTGTCCTAATTGTAGAAGAAAAGGAGATCTTGAACCTTTCCAATTTTCTGGAAAAGGTAAAATTTATACATTTTCTGTAATTAGATCAGCACCAGATGATTTTAAAAAGGTAGCTCCTTATGCTGTAGCTGTAATTGAGTTAGAAGAAGGAGCAAAATTAACTTCACAACTTGTAGATTGTGATGTTGATGACCTTGAAATCGGTGATGATGTTGAAATGGTATTTAGAAAAATAAGAGAAGATGGAAAGGATGGAGTTATCTCTTATGGATACAAATTCAAAGTTGTCAAATAATACTGGTGTGATTTTAGTAAGCCATGGTAGTACTTTACCTTTTGCAGAAGAAGTCTTTAGGGAAATTAAAGAAAAATTCATCAAAAAAAGTGGTTTAGTCGCTGAAATTGGTTATATGAAAGTTTCTGAACCTACTATTGCGGGTGCTGTTGAAATACTAAAGGAACAAGTTGAAGATTTAGATAATATTATTGCACTTCCAGTATTTTTAGCTCCGGGAATTCATACAAATATTGATATTCCTCAATTATTAGGTCTTGAACCTTTAGAAGTTGATCCTAGATGTCCTGATGGAAATTATCCTGCAGATCATTACTTATCAATAGCTAAAGACATTGAATTTGATGGTAAAATAGATTTATTAAGTTCAATTGGGCCACGTGATGAACTATTAGAGATTATTGATAAAAGGATTAATGAAGCCTTACTTGAATCTAAACTAAATGATGATGCAAAAACAGGTATTTTACTTGTTACTCATGGTTCTAGATTAAATTATAACAAGGAATTTGCTACTGCATTATATAATAAATTTGAAAAAAATTGTGATTTACCATCTAGTTTTGGATTTATGGAATTATGTGGACCTAGTATTCCTGAATCTATTAATAAGTTAGTAGATGAAAATGAACTTGAAAGATTAGTTGTTGTTCCAGTATTTATTGCTCCTGGAATGCATACAACTCATGATATTCCACATATATTGGGATTTTTAGATGATCATGAACATAAACATGAACATTCTCATGAACATGGTCATGGCCATGATCATACTCATGATTTGACCCCAGTTGATTTTGATGGTGAAATTCTCTATCCAGAGCCTATTAAAGCAGATGATATCTTAATAGATATTTTAGTTAAAATGGTTAATGAAAAATTATAATTTTTCATATTTTTTTTTGAGAAATTATCTTTTAAAGATAACTTAATAAAATTTAATAATAATTTGATTCAAAGGAGTATAATATGATTGATAAAAAAACAGGAATATTACTTTTAAGCCATGGTTCTAGATTAAAAGATGGTGAAGAAGTAATCAAAGCTTATAAAGAAATGTATCAAGAGGAATTTCCAGAAGCTATTGTTGAATATGGGTTTATGGAAATTAGAAAACCAGGTATATCTGAATCTATTAAATCTTTAACTCAAAAAGCTGATTTAGAAAAAATAATTGTTGTGCCAGTATTTGTTGCACATGGGTTACATACTAAAAGGGATATTCCAAAGTTACTTGGAATTGAAAGTGATTTTGAAGAGGAAGATTCTCATGATCACCATAATCATGGACATCATCACCATCACCATCACCACCATGACCATGATGAAGAGGCTGTTGAATTTGATGGTGAAATCATTTTAACAGACCCTCTTGGTGTTGATAAGCGTATGTATGAAATTATTAAAGACAGAGTTTCAGAACATTTATAATTCTGAAACATTTTACTTATTTTTTTATTATTTCACTAGAAATAGTACTCATGTAATTTTAATTTTAAAAGTTTATACTTTCTATAAGAATATTTATTTAATCTAAAATTTATATTATATTCATGACTAAAATCTCAGGTATCGGTGAAAAAGAATTAGTTAGGTATATTATAGCTAATTCAAAAGAAATAATTCCAGATGATACTGCAATTATATCATTAAATGATTCAAATTTGATTTCAACATGTGACATGCTTATTCAGTCTAGACATTTTCCAGAAAATATGTCTTATTTTGATATGGGATTTAAAGCTGTTACTGTTAATGTGAGTGATTTAGCTGCAATGGGATCTAAACCATTAGGATTTTTATTATCAATAGCTTTGCCTAAAGATTTGGAACTAGATTCTTTTAAAGAGATTATTAATGGTGTTTTGAAAGCGTGTGATATTTATTCAATTCCATTAATTGGTGGAGATACAAATGAAGCATCTGAGATTATAATTTCTGGAACTGCATTAGGCTTATGTGATAAACCATTAATGAAAAATTCTTATAAAAAAGATGATTTGATAGCTATTACGGGAGATATTGGGCTTGCTGCGCTTGGATTTAATTTAGATATTGAAGATAATATTTATACTAAAAAAGCTTTAAAACCAAGGGCTAGGATTAAGGAAGGAGAAATTTTAAAAAAATATGGTGCTACATCAGCTACGGATATTACCGATGGTCTTGCAAGTGAATTGTATGAGATTAAACAAGATGGATTTGGATTCATGATTCATGAAGACCTCATAGGGATATCTGATGAATATAAAAAGATAGCTAGTAATCTTAATTTAAATTATTTAGACTTGATTTTACATGTTGGTGAAGACTTTGAGCTTCTTTTTACAATTTCTAGAGAAAATATTGAAAAATTACCAATTGATTATAAGGTAATTGGTGTTGTAAATGATTCTGATGTTATTGAAATTACTTTAGAAAATGGATTAATTGAAAAAATTGAAAATAAAGGTTATGAGCACTATGTTAGTGAGTAATGATTTATATAAAAAAAGTTCTAAAACACAAAAAATAAGATGTGAAATTTGTGCAAATTACTGTAAAATTGTTGAAGGTAAATATGGAATTTGTAATCAACATAAAAACATTAATGGAGAGCTATTTAATGAATCATATGGAATTGTTTCATCTTTAAGCCCAGATCCAATTGAAAAAAAGCCTTTAAATAAATTTTTACCAGGTACATTTACATACTCAATAGGTGGTTTTGGGTGTAATATGGGATGTTTACATTGCCAGAACTATATGATATCCAAAGAATATGAAGATTATTCAAGAGGTATTAAAATAACACCAGAAGCGATTGTAGAAAATGCAATTAATTATAATTGTAAGTCAATTGCTTGGACATATAATGAACCTACTATACACTTACCATTCAATGAGAAAACTTCTTTACTTGCAAGACAAAAAAACTTGAAGGTAATTTATGTTAGTAACGGATACTTTTCAGATAAGTCTATTGAAGAGGTTTTAACATTCGTTGATGCTTTTAATATAGACTTGAAATCTATGTCAGAAAATTTTTATAAAAAAGTTTGTGGAGCAGACTTAGATGTTGTTCTTGATAATTTGAGAAGAATTTATCAAGAAGGAAAACATTTAGAAATTACAAATTTAATTATTAATGATTATAATGATTCAATAGAAGAAATTAATTATTTATGTGATTTTGTTGTTAATGAATTGGGTCCAGAAGTGCCACTTCATTTTTCAAGGGCTTTCCCTTATTATATGATGAATGATATTTCCCCAACAAATCATGAAACCTTATTTAAAGCACGTGACATTGCAATTAAAAAAGGAATTTCGAATGTTTATTTGGGTAATATTTAAAAAAAGTAAATTAAAAGTTAGTTATTCTGAAAAACTAACT
Source organism: Methanobrevibacter sp. (assembly GCF_051877095.1). Taxonomy (GTDB): domain Archaea; phylum Methanobacteriota; class Methanobacteria; order Methanobacteriales; family Methanobacteriaceae; genus Methanocatella. The sequence continues at coordinate 288,989 of NZ_JBJEIO010000005.1, forward strand.
CTTTCGAATTTTTCAATTGTTTTAAGTGATTTAGTTGCATCTACTCCAATTTTAGTAGTAGTTCCATCACTTTCAGCAACAGGATCAAGAGATGATCCACGTACATTAGGAACAATCATTATGTCTCTATCACCTTTAACACGTGTAGCTATTGCATATTCAACATCTTCAGCATCAAATACATTAACATCTGTATCTACAACAACACAATGTTTAAGTGAAGGATGAGCAGATAATGCGGCCATAATAGCATTTTTACCATCACCTTCTGTCTGTTTATTAATTGAAACAACAGAATGTAACCAACAACAACCACCTTCAGTTAAAACAACATTTTCAACTGTAGGAACTGCATTTTTAACAGATTTGAATATTCTTGGTTCTTGAGGAAGACCTTGTAATAGTTTATGTTCAAATCCTGCTGGTAAAATTGCATGATAGTAAGGATTATCCTTTTTAATGTGCATTTTTTCTAAGTTAATAATTGGTTGCTCACGGATAATATCATAAGTGTCAGTTAAATCAACAAATGGACCTTCAGAAATAGTTTCTGTTACTGAAATCTTACCTTCTAAGATAATATCTGCTGGTGGTACTTCTAAATTTCCACATTTGATTAATTCAAGTTCACCATTTTTAAATGCATTTGCAACTTCCATTTCATTATAGTCAATAGGTATTGAAGTAGTACTTGCAAGTAAAATTGCAGGATCCATCCCAATATCTATTGCGATTTCTAGGTCTTTACCTTCTTTTTGAGCATTTTCAAAATAGGTATAAAGATTTCTAGGAACAATCCTAATAACTAATCTTTTATTATCAAGTACCATCATTCTATGAATTGATGCATTTTGAATTCCAGTCACTGGATCACGTGCAAACACTACACCTGCAGTAATGTAAGCTCCACCATCTCTTGTATAATGAGTTAAAATAGGAATTTTATCTAAATCAATATCTAATGTTTCATATTGGGAAAAATCAGTGTATTTATTTACTTTAATTGGATTTTCCATAGCTTCAATGATTTTTTCAGTAATTTCAGAGACTTCACAATTAATGGATTTTGCGATTTTATCTCTAGTATTACATATTCCTGAAATAACTGGAATATCGAAACCTTTTACATTTTTTATAATTACAGTGTCTTTTGGATATTTTCTTAAAATTTTTGCGACTTCAAACTCGCTTGAAAGCTCTTCAGTAATTTCTATAATGTTTTCATCTTCTAATATCATAGTATCCCTATAAGTTAATTTTTTTGTTTTTTAATTTTCCAAGAAGTTCTGTAATAGAAGGATTGTCAATAGATAGGATTTCTGCTGCGAGAACTGCTGCATTTTTACTATTGTTTATTCCTACAGTTGCAACAGGAACTCCTGGTGGCATATTAACGGTGGTAAGCATATAATTATCCCCATTTTCATTAGTGCAAGGAACACCAATTACTGGTCTATCAGTAAGACCTACAATTCCACCAGTTACTTGAGAAGAGTTAGAGCTAATTCCAATGAATATTTTAGCGTTTTTCATTGATTTAACATAATTTGTAAATTTTTGAGTGGATCTAATCGGACAGACAACTTTGATATCATGTGAAATTTTAAGTCTACTTAATATTACTGAAAGTTTTTTTGCAATGACAACATCTGTTTGTCTTCCAACAATAATTACGACAGTAGCATCTTTATTTTTGCAACCAGGGTCTTCTTCATTTACTTCAGCTTCATTAATATTAAGATCTTTAATTCTTAAAAAATCATTTTGGATGAATTTTTTATCTTCAATTTTTTGTATAATTTCTTCGTTACTATTTTCAACTTTTAAAGCATATTCTTTTCTTAAATTAATTACTTTTTGACGTACTTCTTCATCATGGAGTCCAATAAATTGTGCAGCTAGTATTGCAGCATTATCTCCTCTATCAATTCCTACAGTGGCAATTGGGGAAGGATAAGGCATTTGAACAATGGATTCTAATGCATCAAGACCATCTGTTTTAACATCTACTGGTACGCCGATAACCGGTCTTGGTGTATAAGCTGCTATTGCACCAGGTAAGTGTGCAGCAAGACCTGCAATACCAATAAATACTTCAATTCCAGCATTAGTACCTTGAACAACAATTTCACGGACTAAATTAGGTGTTCTGTGAGCTGATGCGATTTTTAAACTATATGGTATTTCTAGTTTTTCTAATATTTTCATACTTTTTTCAGCTATAGCGATATCTGATCCACTGCCAAGAATAATCATTATCTTTGGTGTCATTTAAAATCCTCTATTTCATATAATTGTTTATTAACTATTACTTATTGATTTTAAAATATATAATATTAAAGTATCATTGAAAGGTTAATCCTATTTCTTTTTAAATCAATGTCTAAAACTTTCACATCAACAATATCTCCGATGCTAACGATATCAAGGGGATGTTTTACAAATTTGTCTGCAACTAATTGTGAAATATGAACTAGTCCATCTTGATGAACTCCAATATCAACAAATGCTCCAAAATCTACTATATTTCTAACAGTTCCTTGCATTATCATACCTATTTCTAAGTCTTCAATTGATAATACATTTTTTCTAAGCATAGGTTTTGGCATATCCTCACGTGGATCTCGTCCAGGTTTTTTAAGTTCTTTAATAATATCTTTTAATGTTTCTTGACCAACATCTAATTCATCTGAAATTTTGTTAATGTCAATATTATCTAATTTTAAATTTGGGTTTCCAATATCATTAACACTATAATTTAAATTTTCAAGTAGTTTATAAGTAATATCATATGATTCAGGATGTATTGTAGTATTATCAAGAGGATATTCTGGATTTTTAACTTTAATAAATCCTGCACATTGTTCATATGTTTTTTTACCAAGTTTTTTAACTTTTAATAATTCTTTTCTAGAGTTAAAGCTTCCATTTTCTTCTCTGTAATTTATAATATTCTTAGCAGTAGTATTTCCAATTCCGGATACATAATTAAGTAAGCTTACAGATGCAGTATTTAAATCTACACCTACTTCGTTTACTACTTTTTCAACAACACCAGTTAATGAGTTATTTAATAATTTCTGATTCATATCATGTTGGTATTGTCCAACTCCAATGGATTTTGGGTCAATTTTTACGAGTTCTGCTAATGGATCTTGAAGTCTTCTGGCAATTGAAATAGCACTTCTTTCTCCTTCAGAAAAATCAGGAAATTCTTCATCAGCATATTTTGAAGCTGAATAAACGGATGCTCCAGCTTCATTTACGATGGTATATTCTACTTTAGTGTTTTTAATTATTTCAGCAACAATTTGTTCTGATTCCCTTGAAGCAGTTCCATTCCCAATAGCTATTACATTAATATTATATTTATCAATTAATTTTCTAACGGTTTCAATTGATTCTTTAACTTTATTTTGAGGTTGTGTTGGATAAATTAATGCAGTATCAAGGACTTTACCTGTTTTATCGATGATTGCTAGTTTACATCCGGTTCTGAAAGCAGGGTCCCATCCTAATATGGTTTTTCCAACAAGAGGACTTTCCATTAATAGTTGATTTAGATTTTTTGCAAATACTTCAATTGATTTTTCTTCTGCTTTTTCAGTTAGGTAATTTCTGATTTCCCGTTCTATTGCAGGTGAAATTAATCTTTTATAAGCATCTTCAACAGATTCTTTGATAATTTTTGTCGTATATGGATTATATTCAATTTTTTCAGGAATTTCTGAGATGTTTTTTAGAATGTGTCTATTTAGATATTTAATTATTTCATCACTATCACATGTGATTTTACCTTTAATAATTCCTTCTTTTTCTGCTCTATTAATCGCTAAAATCCTGTGTGGAGGTATTTTTTTAATGTTTTCTGAATAATTATAGTAAAGATCGTATTCAGTTGATTCTTCATTATTTTTAGCTTTTGTTTCGATTTGACCAGTATAAAAGGTATTTTGCCTAATTTTTTTTCTAAATTCAGAGTTGTCTGAAATTTCTTCAGCTATGATGTCTTTGGCACCTTGAATTGCTTCTTCAATGGTTTTAACTTCTTCAGTTATGTAATTTTTAGCAATAGTTTCTATTTTTTCTTTAGTTTCTTGTTTTAATATTATTGATGCTAAAGGTTCAAGACCTTTTTCACGAGCTTTTGTTGCTCTTGTTTGTTTTTTAGTTTTGTATGGTCTGTATAAATCTTCAAGTTCAACTAGTGTTTTAGAATTGAGAATATTGTTTTTTAAGTTATCATCTAATTTTCCAAGCTCATTTATTCTTTTAATGATTTTTTCTTTTTTATTTTCTAAATTTCTAAGATATTTTAATCTTTCATCAAATTTTCTAAGAGTAACGTCGTTTAATGAGCCAGTAACATCTTTCCTATATCGTGCAATGAATGGTATTGTGTTTCCATCATCAATTAATTGGATTACCTTATTAACTTGCCAATTAGATAGGTTTAATTCTTTTTCGAGTGTTTTTGCTATCATTTTTTCACATAAATTAATTTAATCTTTCTATTACTATTTATATGTTATAAAAAATATAATTAATACTATAGTAATTTGTAATGGTGAATTTTAATGTATTGGTTTTTTGTAATTCTTTCTTTTTTGCTTGCAGGTGTAAAAACTCAAAAACCTAATAAATATAAAAAAGTTTCAGTTATCATTCCAGCATTTAATGAAGAAGATACTGTAGCTAAGGTTGTACAGGTAGTTAAGAAAGTATCCTTTGTTGATGAAATCATTGTTGTTAATGATGGATCATTGGATAATACTGAAGCAGAAGCCTTAAAGGCTGGAGCTACTGTAATTAATCATGATATTAATAAAGGAAAAGGGGAAGCTCTAAAAACAGGATATAGATGTTCTGAATGTGATATCATTGCATTTATTGACGCGGATATCTATAATTTAACATCTAGTAAAGTTGAATCAATGATTAAACCTATTTTAGAGGGTAAAACAGATATTACTAAAACTAAATTTTCTCGTGCAAGTGGACGTGTTACGGAACTCACTGCTAAACCGTTACTCAACTTTTTTTTCCCAGAAATTTCATTTGAACAACCATTAAGTGGTCAATTTGCAGCACGTAAGGAAATTTTAAAAAAGATTAATTTTGAAAGTGATTATGGTGTGGATGTTGGTATTGTTATTGATGCTGATGTTTTAGGAATTTCTATCATGGAAGTTGACATTGGTGCTATTGAACATGACATGTCTTCACTTTCTGATTTGAATTTAATGGCTAATGAAGTTGTAAGAACAATTATAGGTCGTGCTAATAAGTACGGAAGAGTTACAATGATTGATGATATTGGATATTATATCAGGATGGCTATTGTTGGTTTATCTTTAGTAATTCTTGGATTATTTACAATTTTCTTTGTAAAATTTGTTCCATTATCTATAGGAGTTATAATTTCAATCATTGGTATTTTAATTGCAATTTTTTACATTATTAAAGTTATTATTAAATCGATTGTAATGTTTAGGAAGGCACCTGGAAGTAGTTTAATAAAATCTTTTGTTAAAATTCATTTTCCAATGATTATTTCAATAATAATATTACTTTTGATGATTTCAACATTTATTGGTGCAGCACACTTTGATCATGGAGTCTTATCTATTGAACCTAACTCTAGAAATTTAATAATCTATGCTGATGATTCTCCACAAGATACAATTTCTGTAAGAGGACCATATACTATTGATACTGCAATTGAAAATGAATCTAATCAAATACGCATGCCTTCGGATGCGATGATGACGCTGGGTATTGGTATTAATGATACAATTGAATTAGGCGGTAATATATATAAAGTAAATGAAACTAGATTTGGGGAACCTGATATTTTAAGGATGCCTATTGAAGTTAAAAAATTATTGCATGTTAAAAATGGTGAAGTAATTCAAAATAGTCGTTTAAAAGATATTTTTGATGGATCTTTAATTACTCATGCTTATGAATATAATAATACAACAATCAAGGAAAAATATTTCATTTCATCAAGTGAAAAACAATCATCTAAATATGAAATATTTTTAGATAATGAATCTATTGTATCCTCATATGGTTGTTTTAAAGAAAATAGTACCTATGATATTTCTGTAGGTGGAAGTTATGTAACTTCATTTAATTATAATGATAATTTAACTAAATCCTTTGAATATGGTAAGCATAATATAGAAATAGTATTTAACGGTACAAATTCCACCTCAATAAAACAGTTTGCTAGTGGAAATCAGGGTAATTTCTTAAATTTTAATTTTAAAAAGTAGTATAAATCTAAAAAGAATAATTTCTTTTAGATTTATTTATCGTATGCTTTTACAGCTTCTTCAACATCATCATAAAGACCTAAAGCAGCAAGAGCACCAACTTTTCCTTGTTCACCTGTAACAGCGATTAATGGTATGTTTAATTCTTTTGCAAGTGATTCTGCAGTTTTGACATCCATCATTCCAGATTTTGTAGCTATTGAATATTCTCTTAATTTTTCAGGAATATCTAAACCTCCTAAAATAGCAATTGCTGTTTTATCGGATAAAGTGTCTCTTTTAAGAATTTCAATAACTCTGTTTATTAGCTCTTCTTTTTTAGATTCTTCAACAGCGAATGTTAACGCTATAGATACGCAATTTTGAGTTTTATGCGGATTATGTGGGTATAATTGGACAATAATATGATCTAAGTATTCAAAACCTTCATTTTTAAGTTCAACACCTAAATTATGAGCCATTGTCCAAGTAGCTCCAGCATCTTTAACATCTGTATCATCAATACCAATTACTACTTTTTCAAGTTTTGGAGTAACAACTGTAGCTTTTCCAGCTTTTGAACCTCCTCCAACTTGAATAAGTTCAATGTATTTAACGCCTTCTCCCATTCCTCTGCACATTCCAGCTCCAACACCAGCACCAGCAAGTCCACTATGGGTTATTTTAACTTCATCACCATCAACAACAATTTCATCAATTCCTGCTGCATTAAAACTTGCTTTAAGATCTAATGGTGCTTTACCGACATGACATTTATAGACATGTTTGTTACCGTCACGATAAGCTGAATCAATTAACTCAGAATTGTTTCTGTATTGATTTAACAACCAATGGGAACCGGAAATACATGGGTGATATTCAACGAGTTCTACTTTATCTCCTTCTACCATTGTTAGAACTTTTTGGTATGGTGCAATCCACGGATCGTTAAATTTTTCTCGTAATTCATTAGGTTTTAATATTTCCATGTGATCATCTATTCGTCTAATTCACTTAATCTATCACACATTTTAATAGCTGCTTCAACTGCACTTTTTGCATTTTTAACACGTCTGTGAGCATCTAATCTGGTCATTCCAGGACCAGTAATACCAAGTGCTACTGGAGTATCATATTCTAATGCTAAGTCAGCAATTTTACGAGAAGCATGTTGTGCTACAATTTGATCATGATCGGTTGCACCTTCGATTACAGCACCTAATGTAACAATTGCATCATATTTGTCTGATTTTAATAATTTTTTAATTACAAGAGGCATATCGAATACGCCAGGAACAGCGACTACTTTTGTAATTTCGCATCCTCTGTTTTTTGCTTCTGCTTTTGCGAGTTCTAACATCATTTGTGTAATATCATAATTAAATTCTGCAACTACTGCTGCAATTTCATATTTTACCATTTTATCTAACCTCTATATTTTTTTACATACTTCCACTAAATAATGTGAGAAGGAATCCAGCAACACCACTTATTACCATAATAAATATAATAAAAAGTGCTGCAAATTGTATTTTTGTTAATTTTTTAAAATTCATGCAATCTATCTCCATTTTATAAATTATTTTTAACTTCCTCAGCTAGTTCCATAGTGGTCGCAGAACCACCTAAATCGCAAGTTAAAATATTAGCATTATTAAGTACTTTTAATATTGCATTATCAAATTTATCAGCCGCTTCATTTTCACCAAGATATCTAAGCATCATTATAGCTGAGAGCATCATAGCTAGTGGATTGGCTTTTCCTTGACCTGCAATGTCTGGTGCTGAACCATGAACAGGCTCAAATAATGCTGCATTCTTACCAATATTAGCAGATGGTATTAAACCAAGTCCTCCAACAAGACCAGCACCTTCGTCAGAAAGTATGTCTCCAAAAAGATTTGTGGTCACGATCACATCAAAGCTTTCTGGCTTTGTAATAAGATACATTGCGGTTGCATCAACGTAATAATCCTCAGTTGCAATTTCAGGATATCTTTTAGCAACTTCATAGAATACATCTTTGAATAATCCATCACTTTTTTTTAATACATTAGCTTTGTGAACACCAGTTACTTTACTTTTATTATTTTCTTTTGCATATTTAAATGCATAGTCAATAATACGTTCCTCTGCTTCACGTGTAATAATACGTCTAGCTACAGCACCTTCTTCAGTATAATCTTCTTCACCGGCTATGTATAATCCTTCGGTATTTTCACGTACTATCATGAAATCTATATTCTCAGATAAGGAATTAGTGTTTGGATATGATTTTACCGGTCTTAAGTTAGCAAACATTTCCATTTCTTGGCGTATTTTAACAATTACGTCTGCTGCGGTTTCACCTGCTGCACCAAATAAACAAGCATCAGATTTTCTAATAATTTCTAATGTTTCATCAGGTAATGCAGTACCATTTTTTTCAAGACATTCATCACCTGCTTCTGCATAAATATACTCAAAGTTAATGTTTAAAGCATCTAAAACATATATTGCTGCTTCCATCACTTCATTACCTATGCCATCACCTGGAATAACAGCAATTTGATATTTATCTTTTGTTTTTGAGGTATTCAATTAAACCACCTTGTTCTAATATTTCTAACATGAATGGAGGTAATTTTTTAAATGTGATTATTTCGCCATTCTGAGATTTTATAGTTGCTTTATCTAGGTCTATTTCAATTTTTTCTCCATCTTCTATGATTTTACTAATTCCCGGAGCTTCTAATAGTGGGATTCCAACATTTGTAGCGTTTCTATAAAATATTCTCGCAAAAGATTCAGCAATGATAGCTGAAACTCCTGCACCTTTAAGTGCTATTGGAGCATGTTCTCTTGAAGAACCGCATCCAAAGTTTGTTCCCGCAACAATAAAATCGCCTTTTTTACATTTTTTGTTAAATTCAGAATCTAAACCTTCCATACAATGTTTGGATAATCTTTCTTCATCAGTATAAATTAAGTATCTTCCTGGAATGATAATGTCGGTATCAATATCATTTCCGAATTTCCATGCTGTTCCTTTCATATTATTCACCTGGAGCTACAATTTTTCCTTCAATTGCTGAAGCAGCAGCAACAGCCGCAGAGGATAAAAATACTTCTCCATCAGGACTGCCCTGTCTTCCTTTAAAGTTTCTATTGGAAGTGGAAAGACTTACTTCGTCTGGTCCAATAATTCCAGTGTGTCCTCCAAGGCAAGGACCACAACATGGAGCAGATACAAGTGCACCAGATTCAACAAATATTTTAATTAATCCTTCATCTAATGCTTTTAAATATATTTCTCTAGATGCGGGAATAACTAACATTCTAGTGTCTTTAGCTATCTTATTACCTTTCAATATTTTAGCAGCATCTCTTAAGTCACTTAATCTACCATTAGTACAGGAACCTAAGAATACTTGGTCAATTTCTTGGTCTACTTCACTAATTGGCTTTACATTATCTACATTATGAGGACAAGCAATTTGGGGTTCTAAATTGCTTACATCAATGTCAATAAGATTAAGTGAAGGTGAATCCAAATCAGTTTTAAATATTTTATAAGGTTTATTGGAATGTTTTTTAACATAGTCAATTGTTTTTTGGTCAGGTTCTACTAGACCAGTTTTTCCACCCATTTCAATTGCCATATTACATAATACCATTCTATCTGAAATGCTCATATTTGATATGGTTTCACCAGCAAATTCACAGGCTTTGTAAGTTGAACCATCAGCACCCATTTGACCAATAATATATAAAATAACATCTTTTGCATAGACATTTTCTTTTAAATCTCCAGTAATGTTAAATCTATTTGTTTCAGGCACTTTAAGCCATAAATTACCTTCAGCAAATACCATTGCCATATCTGTTGATCCAATACCTGTTGAAAATGCACCTAATGCTCCATGAGTACATGTATGAGAATCTGCACCCACAATTACCTCTCCAGGAACTACATGGCCTTGTTCTGGTAAAATTTGGTGGCAAACTCCAGCATTAACATCATAAAAATTTTCAATATTGTATTTTTTAACAAATTCTCTCATTATTATATGATTATTAGCTGAATCAATAGAATCTGCAGGAACTTGGTGATCAAAAGGAATAATAATTTTTGATGCATCCCAAACATTTTTAGCTCCAATTTTTTCAAAAGATTCTACTGAAAGAGGTCCAGTTAAATCATGTGTCATTGCTACATCGATATTTGCAATAACTATGTCTCCAGCTTCTACATTATCTTTTCCAGAAGCTTTAGCTAATATTTTTTCTGACATTGTTGGCATATTATAATCCTCTTTATTAATGATAAATATATATCTATTATAAAATATATAATGATTGCTTTATTTTTGAAAATTTAATTTTTATATATTTATATAATATGTTTATCAAAATATACAATATGAGTAACTCAATTTTTAAAAGATTTAAGAAAAAGGAAACTCCTGTAATTGAGGAGAAACCTTCTATTTTGGAAGATAGAATTTTTTGGGTTTCAACTTTACAAAAAATTGCTTTTCCAGTATTAAATAATTTGGCAAATGGTTCTCTTAAAAAAAATATGTCTGTTGAATCCATTTCTGCTGATAATTATGAATCTGCTTATTTGGATGCTTTTGTCAGAATATTTAATGGAATTGCACCTTGGTTGGAACTTGGTGTAGATAATTCTGAAGAAGGTAGAATTCGTGAGAAATATATTTATTTGACATTAAAATCTATTTCTAATGCTATTAATCCAAAAAGTAATGATTATATCTTTATTGTAGGACCTAAACAATCTTTAGTTGATGTTGCTTTATTTGCTCAAGGGTTACTTAGAGCTAAAAATCAAATTTGGCTTAACTTACCTATTAATGTTCAAGCTAGAATAATTGAAGATCTTAAAAGTACAAGAATCATAGCTCCTTATGAAAATCATTGGTTATTATATACTTCAATGATTGAAGCTGCTCTTTTAGAATTTACTGGTGAATGTGATAAGGAACGTTTGGTTTATGGTGTTCGTAAGTTTAGAGATGAGTTATATATTGGAGATGCAATGTATGCTAATGGTGAAGATTTTGAGGTAGGTTATTATAATAGCTTATTTATCCATCCTATGCTTAATGATATTTTAATGGTAATGAGAAAATATGGTTTGGAAGATGGTGAATTTTTAGATGTTCAATTAATGAGGTCTTCAAGATTAGCATCACAGCTTGAAAGAGTTATTTCTCCTGAGGGAACTTATCCATTAATTGGAAAATTTTTGTCTTATCGTTGCGGTATTTTTCACGCATTGTCACAAGCTACTTTATTTAAAATATTGCCAAGAAATATTAATCCTGCTCAAGTTAGATCTGCTCTTACAAAAGTTTTAAAAATTCAATTTGAATCTTATAACAATTTTAATTCTAATGGATGGTTAATTATTGGTTTAAATGGTTTACAGGCAGATGTATCTGAAGATACTACTAACACAGGGACTCTTTATTCATGTTGTTCAATCTTTTTACCATTAGGTTTGAAGATAGATGATATGTTTTGGAAATCTCCTTCTGCAGAATGGAGTAGTCTTAAAGCATGGAGCGGTCATCCAATTGAAAGAGATCAATCTATTAATTTTTAGTTTAATTCATATAAGTTCCCGTAATTATATAACTTAATTTCAGAGGGAACTTCTTTTATTATATTTTTTGTATCAAATATTATTGGATTTTTCATACTATTTTTTATTAAATCATAATCTAAATTCTTAAATTCATCATGGTCACAAAGTACTAAAATTAAATCACTATCTTTTATTACTTCATTAAAATTTAAGTAATTAGGATTTTCAATGTGAGGGTCATGAATTAGAATATCATAATCACTACTTAATTTAGATATTATTTCATAAGCAGGACTTTCCCTATCATCATCTGTATTTCCTTTATAAGAAACACCTAAAACAGCTATTTTACCTTTTTTAATAATTTTTTTAACATTTTCACAAACAAAATCTGGCATTGAATTGTTTGTATCTCTTGCTAATTTGATAATTTTTGCAGTTTCGGGAGCTTTTGCGTAAATAAAATATGGATCAATTGCAAGGCAATGTCCTCCAACACCAGGTCCAGGAGAATGAAGGTTAACTCTTGGATGTTTATTTGCCATTTCAATTACATCAAGTGCATTAACACCAATTTTTGCACAAATTTTTGCAAGCTCGTTTGCAAGTGCAATATTCACATCTCTAAATGTGTTTTCCATACATTTTGATAATTCAGCTGTTTTTGCTTCAGTAAGTATTAATTCTCCTTTAACAAATTTACCATAAACTTCACTTGCTTTTTTAGCACATTCTGGTGTAATTCCACCAATAATTCTATTATTATTAACTAATTCATACATTATTTGTCCTGGAAGGACTCTTTCTGGACAGTGTGCAAGATATAAATCTTTTCCAATAGTAAATCCTGCTTCTTCAAATATTGGTTTTATTTGTTCATCAGTTGACATTGGAGCGATTGTAGATTCAATAATGACAGTATTTTCTTCTTCTAAAAATGGTATTATGGAGTGACAGGCATCAATAACGTAAGTTAAATCACAACTATAATTTTCGATAACATATGGTGTTGGTACGGTAATAATAAATGCATCGGCTTTTTGTGGAGTTAAACTAGCTACATATGTTTTTTTTTCTACTGCATTTTTGATTAATTCTCCTATCCCAGGTTCTTCAATGTGAACTATTCCTTTGTTTAAATTATTAATTATTTTTTCAGAAATATCTACTCCGACCACTTTGCAATGACTTTTTGAAAAAAGTGCTGCAGTTGGAAGCCCAATATAACCTTGACCTATTACACATACTTTCATGATGTCAACTCCACATTTTAAATATAAATATAATATTTGTTAAAACTAATATTAAAACATTTAAGTGGTAATATGAAGATTTTAATAACTGGTTCTAATGGAATGTTGGGATATGACTTAAAAGAAGTTTTAAGAAAGAATCATGAATTGATACTTACAACTTCTAAAACATTAGATATAACTGATAAAAAACATACAATTGAGTTTATTTTAGATAAAAAACCAGATATTGTTATTAATGCAGCAGCATACACTGATGTTGATGGATGTGAAGAAAATCAAGATATTGCTTATGCTGTTAATGGAGAAGGCGTTAGGAATTTGGCTCTTGCATGTAATGAAATTGATTGTCCTCTTGTTCATATAAGTACTGATTATATTTTTAATGGAAAAAAAGATAAACCATGGGTTGAAGATGATGGGGTTGGTCCTATAAGTATTTATGGTAAAAGTAAACTTAAAGGGGAAGAGGCGATTATAGAAATACTCGATAAGTATTTTATTGTGAGAACTGCTTGGTTATATGGTATTAATGGTAAAAATTTCCCCAAAACTATGCTTGAACTTGCAAAAGATCACACTGAAATCACTGTTGTTTATGATGAAGTTGGAACACCAACTTATACTTTAGATTTAGCTAATGGTATTTCTAAGTTAATAGAAACAGATTTTTATGGTATTTATCATTTAACTAATTCTGGGAGTTGTTCTTGGTGTGAATTTGCAAGATACATATTTGAGGTAGCTAATATTAATGTTAAAGTAATTCCAGTCACTGCATCTGAATTTGCTCGCCCTGCACCACGTCCTAGTTATTCTGTATTGGAAAATAAAAACTGGATTAATAATGGTTTTAATCCATTTAGAGGTTATAAAGAAGCTATTAAAGAATATATTAAGCGAATTTATGAATAAATTAATATTGTTGTATGTGCAAATTAAGTTCTAATAATCTATTGTACTTTTAGAAGGCATTTAAAAAATTTTTAAATCTAAATAATATATTAGTTATAAAAAATAAAATTAATAGTGATTGTTATGAAGGGTATAGTACTCGCAGGCGGTTCTGGAACTCGTCTTTATCCTATTACAAAGACGATCTCAAAACAATTATTGCCTTTATACGATAAACCAATGATTTATTATCCTATTTCTGTATTAATGTTAGCAGGGATTAAAGATATATTGATTATTTCAACTCCTAGAGATTTACCAATGTATAAAGATCTTTTAGGTGATGGGTCAAGTTTAGGAATTAAATTTTCATATGCTATTCAAGAAAATCCTAATGGGCTTGCAGAAGCATTTATAATTGGGGAAGAATTCATTGGAGATGACAATGTAGTTTTAATTTTAGGAGATAATGTGTTCCATGGTCATAGGTTTACAGAAGTTCTTGAAAGAGCAACTCAGTTAGAGGAAGGTGCAGTGATATTTGGTTATTATACAAATAATCCAGAGGATTTTGGTGTTGTTGAGTTTGATGATGAATGGAATGTACTTTCTGTTGAGGAAAAACCAAAAAATCCTAAATCAAATTATATTGTGCCTGGTTTATATTTTTATGATAATGAAGTCATTGAAATAGCTAAAAATATCAAACCTTCTAGTAGGGGTGAAGTTGAGATTACTTCTATTAATGAGGAGTATTTAAAACGTGGAAAACTTAAAGTTGAGCTCTTAGGGAGAGGTATGGCTTGGCTTGATACTGGAACTCATGAAGGGCTTTTAGAAGCAGCAAACTTTATTGAAACTATTCAAAAAAGACAAGGTTTATATATTGCTTGTCTTGAAGAAATTGCTTATTTAAAGGGATATATCGATGTAAAACAATTGTTGAAGACTGCAGAAGAACTTAAAAAAACTGATTATGGGCAATATTTATTTAATTTAGTTAAAAAGTGATTTTTATGGGAAAGTTTAACTTTATTGAAACTGGTATTGAGGGAATGTTTGTAGTAGAGCCTACTATCTTTGAAGATAATAGGGGCTATTTTATGGAAACATATCAGGAAAAGGATTTTAAAGATGCTGGCTATGATTTGACTTTTGTTCAAGATAATCAATCAAAATCAACAAAAGGAGTTTTAAGAGGTCTTCATCTACAAGTTAAATATCCTCAAGGGAAATTAGTTCGTGTTATCAAAGGAGAAGTATTTGATGTTGGAGTTGATTTAAGAGCTGGTTCTCCTACTTATGGTAAATGGTTTGGAACTATTTTATCTGATGAAAACAAAAAGCAGTTATTTATTCCACCAAAATTTGCTCATGGATTCTTAGTATTATCAGATGAAGCTGAATTTGTATATAAATGTACAGAACTTTATCATGGTGAAGATGAAAGTGGAATTAAATGGGATGATGAAGATATAGCTATTGATTGGCCATTAGATGGAATTGATGAAATAATTTTGTCTGATAAAGATAAAGAATGGTTAAGTTTTAAAGATTCTCAAATTAAATATGAGTGATTATATGTCAAAAATACTTGTTACTGGTGGAGCAGGATTTATCGGAAGTAATTTTATTAGATACATGGTTAATAAATATTCAGATTATGAAATTATAAACTTAGATGCTTTAACATATTGTGGAAACCTTGAAAATTTAAAGGATATAGAAAATAAGGATAATTATTCATTTGTTAAAGGTGACATTAGGGACAAGAATATAGTTGATGATTTGGTTAAACAGTGTGATTACATTATTAATTTTGCGGCTGAAAGTCATGTGGATAGAAGCATAATTGATCCTGAAATTTTTATTAAATCAAATGTCTTGGGAACACAAGTTCTATTAAATGCTGCTAAAGAGTATGGTGTGGAAAAATACATTCAAATTTCAACTGATGAAGTTTATGGTACTCTTGGAGAAGATGGGTATTTTACAGAAAACACATCTTTACAGCCTAATAGTCCTTATTCAGCTTCAAAAGCAGGAGGGGATTTAATAACTCGTGCTTATGGTGAAACATTTGATTTACCAATAAATATTACTCGTTGTTCTAATAATTATGGACCGTATCAATTTCCTGAAAAATTAATTCCATTAATGATTTCAAATGCTTTAGAAGATAAAAAATTACCAGTTTATGGTGATGGTAAAAACATTAGGGATTGGTTACATGTTTATGACCACTGTCAAGCTATTGATTTGGTATTACATGAAGGTAAGTTAGGTGAAGTTTATAATATTGGCGGAAATAATGAAAAAGAAAATATAGAAATCGTTAAACTAATATTGGCTCAGTTAGATAAGGAGGAATCTTTAATTGGATTTGTAACAGATAGATTAGGTCATGATAGACGTTACGCTATTGATTCTAGTAAAATTCAAAATGAATTGGGATGGAGTCCTAAATATACTTTTGAAACGGGGGTTAAAGAAACAATCCAATGGTATTTAGATAATCAAGTGTGGATTGATCAAGTTAAAAGTGGACAATATCAAGATTATTATAATAAAATGTATGGTAATAGGTAAATTTTACATTGGAATTCCATCTCTTCTACTTATTCTTTTTAATTATATTCTTTTTTAGTATATTGTTCATTTTTCTTTTATTTTAAGTGCTTAAAATTGATATTTTTTAATTTTTATAATGGAATTTAGAATATTTAGGATAATTATATATATTATCATAATATTAAATAAATTAGTGAAGTAGATTAATAATTTAAAATATTTGTATGGAGGGATTGTGAAATGTTGGAGCAATATTTACCTTTTGTTGGGTTAATAGTTTTTGGTAATATTGAGAATTTGGTGTTGTCTTCTCAAGGTGTTGTGGCAGGTGTAAATCCTCTTAAATTAGGAATTGCTAGTTTTATTTGTGTTATTTTATGGTTACTTATTGGTACAGTTGCTACTTCAATGTTAATGGATTATGTTTCTTTTATTGATTTTATTGGTGGTTTAGCTATTTTTATTTTAGGTCTACAAGCAATGGTAGAATCTATTAGAGGTGTTTAAATGAAAGAATTAAAACCATTTTTAGCATTGTTAATTTTTGGTAACATTGAAAACTTGATTTTAGCGGCACAAGGTGTTGCAGCACATGTTGATCCAATTATTCTTTCAATTTTAAGTTTAATTGCTGTTGTTTGCTGGCTTTTAATTGGAACTTTTGGTACAAAGATTGCAATGAAATATGCTCGTTATATTAATTTCATTGGAGGTCTTGCTATTTTCATATTGGGTATTCAATCTATGATGGGATCATTACCTGGTATTTTGGCATTTTTCCATTAATTAAATTTTATAGTTTAATATGAATTATTTAAAGCATAAAATATATGGTGTTTTATTTAAGTTATTTAAAAACACCAATATTAAAAAAAACAGAGTTTCCTTTATAATTGATTCAAAAGAGTCGTTTAAAGGCAATTTAAGTTATATTCAAAAAGAATTTGAAAATAGGGGAAACTTTGAATTTCATTATTTTTACAAGGATAAATTTTCTATAGATAGTTTTAGAAAATTGTCTAGTTCTAAGTTTATATTTTTAAATGATAATTTCTTTCCATTAGCTTTTATGGAATTTAATCCTGAGAGTATGGTTGTTCAATTATGGCATGCTCCTGGTGCTTCTAAGAAATTTGGTGGTTCTGTTGATATTAAAAGTAGAGCAATTCTTGAAAAAATTTCTAAAAATACGGATTATTTGATTGTCACATCAGAAAATATTAAAGATTATTACTCTGAAGCTTTCCAAATAGCATTTAATAAAATTAAATCATTGGGTCTTCCTCGTATGGATTATTATTTTGAAAATCATGATGTTGATGCTTTAAAATCAGAATTTCTTAAAAGAAATGGTATTTCATCAAATAAAAAAATAATTCTCTATGCTCCAACATTTAGAAACGAGGAAAAATATAATAATATATTTGATTATCTTGATTTAGAAGAATTCAATGAAAATTTAGGTAATGATTATATTTTAGCTTTAAGACTCCATCCAAAGATTAAGGATTTTTATAAAGGTAATATTTCTGCTAATGGGCAGTATATCGATGTAAGTGATTATGAAAATGAACAGGAATTAATGCTCATGAGTGATTTATTAATAACTGATTATTCATCCATAATGATTGAATATGTAGCATTAAATAAACCAGTAGTATTTTTTACATATGATTTGGATAATTATTTATCTAATGAACGTGGTTTTTATTATGATTTTAAAAAAACAGTACCTGGGACAATTGTTTATAACTCACAAGAATTAGTTGAGGTAATTAAAAATAATAAATTTGATAAAAGTAAAATTTCTGAATTCCTTAAAATTCAATTTGATGTAATTGATGGTAATTCATCTAAAAGAGTTGTTGATTTTCTGTTAAAATAATGGTGGGTATAATGGATAATATTAAAGTCAGTGTTATTGTTCCAGTTTATAATAATTGTGAATATATAGGGGATACACTAGATTCAATAATTAATCAAGATTTTGATGATTTTGAAATAATTGTTATTGATGATGGGTCAACTGATAATAGTTTAAAAATTGTCAAAGATAAGTTATCCTCTTCAACAAGGTCTTATGAGATTATTCATCAAGATAATGCAGGTGTAAGCCAAGCTAGAAATCGTGGAATTGAGAAAGCTAATGGAGATTATTTGGTTTTTGTTGATGCTGATGATTTCATTACTAAAAATCATTTATCAGAATTATATAATGGTGAAACTGACTTTAGTTTAATACAATTGGTTAAAAAGGATGATGATAAGTTATCAATTCCTTATAGTTTTTCAGAAAGTTCAATTTCATGCAATGATTTTATTAAAATGGAATTAAATATGGAGATACCGTTTAATTTCTGTCAATTAATGTATAAAGCAAGTATTATAAAAGAAAATAATATTAAATTTACTCCTAATCTTGTTTATGGTGAAGATACAGAATTTGCACTTAAAGCATTAAGTTTTGGTGATAAAATGTCTATAAGTAATGAAGTAACTTATTACTATATTCAACATGGCCAATCTGCAATTAGGACATCTGAGTTTAGACGTTTTGAGATTGTAGATATTTTTGAGAACTTATCTAAGTACTATCAAAATCAAGGAAAAGGTGATTTAGCTAATTTAATAATTACATCTAGAATTCCAAAAGCTATATTTGGTAATATGAATTATTTTTTCTACAATAATTATGATTTTGATGAAGTAATTTCAAAAATGCACCATTTAGATTTATTCACAAAATTATCTAAATTTGAGGGAAATTCTAAATTTAAATTTAAAATAAAATTATTTTTATTAAGTCCAAAAATTTATTATAAAATATGGAAAAAATTTAAAAATTCAATTGATTAATATGAAAGTTTCAGTTGTAACACCAAATTATAATGGGGAAAAATTTCTAAAAACGTTTTTAAAATCCCTTAGTGAAGATAGCCAATATATTGATGAAGTTATTATTGTAGACAATGGTTCTACTGATGGTAGTTTAGATTATATTAGAAATAATAGTTTTAATTTTCCTATAGTATTGATAGAAAACAAAGAAAATGTTGGATTTTCTCCAGCTGTTAACCAAGGAATTAAAAAAGCTCAAAACAATTTTGTTTTTTCAATTAATAATGATACTGAAATTAAAAAAGGTTCAATTAAATCATTAATAGATACAATTACTTCTAGTGATGATATTTTTTCAGTTCAAGCTAAAATGCTTCAATATAATAATAAAAATTTAATTGATGATGTTGGAGATGAATATAACTTGCTTGCTTGGACTAAAAAAGTAGGTGAAAATCACGAATCTAGTGAATATGTTCAAGTAAAAGAGATATTTTCAAGTTGTGCAGGAGCAGCAATGTATAATAAAACAATTTTGGATGAAATTGGGCTGTTTGATGATAATTTTTTTGCATATATGGAAGATGTAGATTTAGCAATCAGATCTAAAATTAATGGTTATAGGAACTTGTTATGTCCAGAGGCTATTGTTTATCATATTGGTAGTGCAACCTCTGGAAGTAGATATAATGAATTTAAAGTAAAATTAGCTGCACGTAATAATGTATGGGTAGTTTATAAAAATTTTCCTATTCCTTTAAAAATTATAAATTTTATTTTCTTATTTTTAGGTTTTTTAATTAAATATCTATTTTTTTGTAAAAAAGGATTTGGATCTACATATTTGGAAGGTATTCGTGAAGGATTATCCACAAGAAGTAAAATCGATAAAGTTAAATTCAAATCAAAGAATACAAAAAATTATTTTAAAATGGAATTCAAATTAATAATAAACACAATTAAATTTTTAAAAAGATGATTGTATGGACCTGTCAGTTGTAATTGTAAATTATCAAACATTTGAGCTAACAAAAAACACTATCAACTCTATATTTGAAAATAAGTATTCTTTTGACTATGAGGTTTTAGTTGTTGATAATGCTTCTAAAGATGATAGTTTATCTCGTTTAAAGGAATATTTTGGTGATGAAGTATATTTTATTGCATCAAAAGATAATGAGGGTTTTGCAGCTGGAAATAATCAAGCTTTAAGAGTTGCACAGGGCAAATATGTTCTTCTTTTAAATTCGGATACAATTGTTTGGAAAAATACATTGGAAAATATTTATGAGTACATGGAAAAACATACTGATGTTGGAGCTTGTGGATGTAGAGTTCTTTTAGAAAATGGAGAACTGGATAAGGCATGTAAAAGAAGTTTCCCTAATGTTAAAAATTCATTTTTTAGATTATTCCATATTCCAAGCAATAGTGATGATAATGATTATAATTTGGATAATCTCCCTGATGATGAGATTTATGAAATTGATTGTTTAACAGGAGCATTCATGTTCATGAGATCTGATACATTAAAAGAAGTTGGTTTATTAGATGAGACATTTTTCATGTATGGTGAAGATATTGACCTTTGTTTTAGAATTAAAAAAGCAGGTTGGAAGATTATTTATTATGGTCAGTCTAAACTCACTCATTTAAAAGGTGCTAGTAGTAAGAAACAGAAATCTAAGTTAATTTATGAGTTTTATCGTGCAATGTATATTTATTATAAAAAACATCATGCTAATGACTCTTTTTTTGCAGTAAATTTGGTTGTTTATCTTGGAATAACTATCCTATGTGTTTTAAAATTATTTTTAAATTTATTTAAAAAGAAAGATTAAATAATTATTAATTTCAAAATATACTTAATAATAATCTTGGAGTAGTTACATGATTAAAGAGAACCAAAAATTATTAAATTTTACATTAGTTTTAATTGATATTATAGTCATTGGGCTAGCTCTTTTATGTTCTGTATGGTTAAGATTCAAAACTACTCTATTTGGGCCAATAGGAGGGCATTTGGGCTTTTTTAGTTATCTTTTATTTTTTACTTTTGCTGTTATGCCCGTTTATTTAATTCTGTATTTCGCATTTGGTCTTTACAAACCACGTAGAACTTATAAAAATATTTTTTCAGAAGCAACACAGCTTATTAAAGTAAATGTATTGGCATTTATATTATTAGTCTCAATTTTATTTATTATAAATCAGCCTGATTTCTCAAGAATAATGTTAATTTTATTAGCTATTATTGGTGCATTCTTTGGAATTATTGAAAGATTTACTATTAGATCTATTTTGAGGAAAATGCGTATTAATAATAGGAATATTAAGCATATTCTCATTGTTGGAGATAATGATTTGGCATTTAATTTTGCACGTAAAATTCGTGAAAATCCATATTTGGGTTTTGCTGTAAGTGGTTTTTTAGGGCGTTCAAGTCATATAGGTCGTGAAATAGAAGGAAGTAGTGTTATTGGTTCATTTTCAGATATTGATATGATTCTCGATAAAAATAGATTTGATAGAGTTGTTTTAGCTATCCCTTTAGAATATTATTATAAAATTAATGATTTGGTTGAAAGTTGTGAAAGAGTTGGGATTAAAGCAGAGATTATTCCAGATTATATTAGATACTTCCCTGCTCAGCCTTCTGTAGACATGATTGAGGATATACCTATTATCAATATAAGGTATGTTCCGTTAGATGATGAATTTAATAAATTTTTGAAATATTTCTCAGATTATATTATTTCCATAATTGCTATTATTATTACATCTCCGATTATGATACTTACTGCAATAGCAATTAAATTATCTTCTCCAGGACCTATTATATTTAAACAAGAGAGAATAGGATACAATAGTAAACCATTTATGATGTATAAATTCCGTAGTATGAAAGTTCAAGACCCTACTGAAGAAAAATCTGAATGGACAACAAAAGATGATCCAAGAAAAACTAAAGTTGGTAATTTTATAAGGAGAACTAGTATTGATGAATTGCCTCAATTTTTCAATGTATTAAAAGGGGATATGAGTGTTGTGGGGCCTAGACCTGAAAGACCATATTTTGTTGATCAATTTAAAGAAAAGGTTCCAAAATATATGGTTAAACATCAAGTTAAACCAGGATTAACTGGTTGGGCTCAAATTCATGGTTGTCGCGGAGATACTTCTATTAAAAAACGTATAGAATATGATATTGAATATGTAGAGAATTGGCACATGGGTTTAGATTTAGCAATAATGATTAAAACAGCATTAAAGAAAAATCCTAATGCATATTAACTGGTTTTCATATTTTAATATAGTCACATTTAAGAAATATATATTAATAATTTTTTTTAATTTTAATTATATGGATTACATTTCAAATGCTCTCTCTAATAATTTATATACATTCTAATTACAAACTAATAATTAACTTTCAATGAGGGTTTGGTATGCAAGAAGAAATTTTAGAATTATACGAAAAGATTAAAGATCAACTTTCAGAAGATGAATTTGAAGCTGAAATGGCTGAAATTCGTGAAAATAATGCAGATATAAACTTTTTCGATGATTTAGATATTGCACGTATGGTTTTACAAAATCATGGAATCGTAGAAACAATTGCTCAAAAAAAAGAATATGCTGAGCAATTATCTTTAGAGTCTAATGAAAAGGGAATTATTATGAACGAAGAAATTTTAGAAAGATATAATAAAGTTAAGGATAAACTCTCTGAAGAAGAATTTTTAGCTAAAATGAAAGTTCATAAAGAAAATAATGAGCATGCTTCATTTATGAATGATGTTACATTTGCAGACATGGTAGTTGGGGAATTTATCACTGAAGAAGTCGAAACTATTTCTGAATCACCAGAGTTTTCCGATAAGACAATTAGTGATCTTGAAAAAAATAGTAAGGATGTAAATGTTTCCGGTAGGGTAATTTCTATTTCTAATCCAAGATCATTTAAAACACGTAAAGGACAAAGTGGTAAAGTGTGCAATGTTGAGTTAAAGGATAATACTGGCTCTATTAAGACTGTTTTCTGGACTCAAAATATTAAACTTCTCAATAGTGTTAATGAAGGGGATATTATTCAAATTAAAGGTGTGGATATTAAAGAAGGATATTCAGGACTTGAAGCTAACCTAAGACCAAGATCTATCATTGTTCATTTAGAAGATAATCCTTCAAAATTCCCAGAATATAAGGAAGAAATTACTGACATTGCAGATATTAAACCAGAAACTAAAGTTAATATAATTGCAAGAATTATTAGAATTCCAGCAATTAGAACTTATGAAAAGAATGGTAAAGAAGGTAATGTTGCTTCTATTGAACTACAAGATTATTCTGGTAAAATTACTTACACATTATGGAATAAAAATGTTGAACTTATCAATGATTTAGGTCTTGAAGATGGTGATTCTGTCAAAATTATTCAAGCTCAAGCTCGTGAAAGAATTAACAGAGATGGTGAAAGTGAAATCTCCTTGACTCATTGGGATGGAAGAATCATTAAAGGTGATTTCGATGTTCCTGAAGTTAAACAAGAGTTCACACCTATTGGGGATGTATCTGAAGCACAAGATGTTTCTATTAAAGGTATTGTTTCAAGACTCCAAGATGTTAAAACATTTATAAGAAAAACGGATGGTGCTGAAGGAAGATTAAGGAATTTTGATGTTAGAGATGTTACTGGTGAGATAAGAGTAACTTTATGGGGAGATGATACTGCTAAACCAATAAATAAAGGAGATATCATCAAAGTCATTGGTGGAAACGTGAGATATGATGAATATACTCAAAGCCAATATTCAATGAATACTAACTTTAACACTCAAATTACTATTAATCCTGAAAATTTATCTGCTGAAGAATTAGATGAATTAAATGCATTAAGAAATGAATTAAGGCCAACACCAATTGGGGAAATTTACGAAATTGATGATGATGGTATTGAAATTGATGTAATAGGTAGGATTCTTTCAGTAAATGATGTTAATGAATTCCAGAGAGATGATGGGAGTGTTGGTATTGTACGTTCAATAATTTTTGCTGATGAATCTGGTAAAGTTAATTTATCATTATGGAATGAACGTGCTGAAGAAGAATATACTGTTGGTGATGCATATCAAATTGAAAATGCAAGAACTAGGATGGGAATGTATAGTGTAGATTTAAATATTGGTAGTGGAGCTCGTCTTATTAAATTATCTGAGGAAGAAGCTTCTGCAAGATTTATTCCAGAATTATCTACATTAGAAAAAGCATTATATGATTACAAAAAAATTGATGAAATCGATGAAGATGATCAAGATGTTATCATTATCGGTAGAGTAATTGAATTAAATGATATTCATACCTTTGAAAGAGACAATGGTGATACAGGGTCTGTTAGAAATATTGAAATTGCAGATGAAACTGGTTCTATGAGGATTGTTTTATGGAATGATGATGCAAAAAGAGAGTTTGAGATGGGTCAACCAATCAAATTACAAAATCCGCGGTTTGATTTAGATAGGGATAATCGTATTGAAGCTATTGTAAATAGAGGTACAACAATTTTAGAACCTAGTGAACGCGAAATAGAAAGATTACCAACTCAAGAAGAATTGATGGAAGCAATATATGTTCCTAAACCTATTGAAGCATTAACAGAAGATGATGTTAATGTTTGTGTAACTGGTGTGATTAGTGATGTTGAATCAGATAGGGTTATTCGTAAAAGATGTCCTGCATGTGGAAGGGGTGTAGAGGAAAATGAAGATGAATATATTTGTGACAATTGTGGTCATTTATTTGATGAACCTAACTACCTCCTTATGGTTCCTTTGAGAATTGAAGATGATACTGGTTCAATTAAAGTTACCTTCTTTGATAACTTAGCTGAGGAATTAATTGGTAATACTAAAGATGAAATTGTCAGTATTGTTGAAGATGGTTATGGAATTGAAGATAAACTTGAAGATTTAAATGGTCAAACTATTGAAATTATAGCTAATGTTAGTTTCGATGAGTATAGTGAAGAAAATAGGTTAAATCCTAAGAAAATTTTATCAAAATATATTTAAATAAACAAAAGGAATGAGAGTTATGGTTGAATTAAATGATTTACCAGGTGTTGGAGAAAAAACTGCAGAAAAATTAAAAGATGCAGGATTTGCTGACATGATGAGATTAGCAACTGCTACTGCAAAAGAATTATCTGTAAAAGCAGAAATTGGTGAAGGTGTTGCTGAGAAAGTTATTGAAGCAGCACGTAGATCTGAAAACATTGATTTCGAAACTGCATTGGAAGTTGATGAAAGAAGAAAAGATGTTGGCCATATTACTGTTGGTAGTCAAGAATTTAATGATTTAATTGGGGGTGGAATAGAAACTCAATCTATTACTGAAGTATTTGGTGAATTTGGATCTGGTAAAAGCCAAATTTCTCATGAATTGTCTGTAACTGTTCAATTACCTGAAGAATTAGGTGGTCTTGATGGTGAATGTGTATTTGTCGATACTGAAAATACTTTCCGTCCAGAAAGAGTTAGGCAAATTGCAGAAGGTTTTGAATTAGATGTTGAAGAAGTTTTAAGCAAGATTCATGTTGCTCGTGCATTCAATTCTTCTCATCAAATTTTAATGGTTGATAAGATTAATGATTTAATTCAAAAAGGTAACAATGTTAAATTAGTCATTGTTGATTCATTAATGGCACATTTCAGAGCAGAATATGTTGGAAGGGAGTCTTTAGCTGTAAGACAACAAAAATTAAACCAACATTTACATTCACTTCAACAAATTGCTAATACTTATAATGTTGCTGTATTTATTACAAATCAAGTTCAAGCTAAACCAGATTCATTCTTTGGAAGTCCAACAAAAGCTATTGGTGGTCACGTTTTAGGGCATGCATCTACTTACAGGATTTGGCTTAAAAAAGGATTAGCTGGAAAAAGAATTGCACGTTTAGTTGATTCACCTCATTTGCCTGAAGGTGAATGTGTATTTAAAATTACTAGCGAAGGTATTGTTAGTTAATTGTTAATAAATATTATTATTTTTTACTTTTTTTAAATTTTTTTCATTTTTTCCCTATTTATTTTATTTTTCATTAATTTTAAATACAATTAAATTTAATTATTTGTTATGGATGCAATAGCTATTACTATTTTCTCAATTATTATAATGATTGGATTAGGTTATTTTCTTAAGAGAATTGACTTTTTATCTAAGAAAGATATGGATCCGTTTAATAAAATAGTAATGTATGTTTTAATGCCTTGTATGATATTTAATGCAATTTATAATGCAGATTTATCATCACTTCCAGAATTGAGTATATTGCCATTTATTATTCTGATTTCATCAATAATCACAGGAATCATTTCATATTTCATTTTAAAAAGATTACATTTTGATGATAAAAAGATATGGAGTGTATTAGTCACAGTTATGATTGCTAATACTGCTTTTATGGGTTATCCTGTTAATTTGGGTATTTATGGACAAGCTGGTTTTTTGAGAGCAATATTTTGTGATATGGCAACATTATGTATATTTTTATTGTTGTCTTTTATTTTAATTCTAAGATTTGGAGGAACAATTAAAGTAGCTATTAAAAAAATTGCACTTTTCCCACCTTTATGGGCTGTTGTTTTAGGATTAATTTTTAATTTATTACATATTCATATTGCGGATGTTTTTGAATACACTATAAATTATTTAGGTCAAGGAGCAATTCCTTTAATCATGATTACTTTAGGATTATCTATTGATTTTTCAGCTTTATCTAGAAGTAAATCTATGATTATTTTTACTTCAATCATGAAATTAGCATTTTTCCCACTAGTTGCATTTATACTTGTAATTAAATTGGGTTTAGTTGATTTACAATACACTGTTTCAATTATTGAAGCAGCAATGCCTTCTGGAATGTTATCATTGTTACTTGCAATTACTTATGATTTGGATTATGAACTAACATCGGATTGCATATTGATTAACACTGTAATCTCTTTGATTACACTACCTATTATTATTTCATTATTGTAGTTAAAAAATGAATTTTTTCTTAACTATATTTTTTTTATTTTTTTAAATTATCTATATTTTGCCTTTATTTAATTTAAATATAATTTTAAACTTGTTATTTATAAAATACTATGTTTGTTTCATCTACATTATTTTATCATATATAAAGTTTACTCCAAGTAATTTATAGAAATGTTTATAAGTGTGTATTTACTACATTAAATATATCTAATACTATGTAAAATTTTTATAGTCTATTTTTAAAAAATTGCAATTTTTTATATATATTAGATATTTTTCACGACTTGTACAAGGTGAATTATATGGCAGAAGAAAAAAGAGATAATAACGAAGAATTAAGGATTGGAGTTTACGTCTGTCACTGTGGTGTAAACGTTGGTGGAGTTGTAGACTGTCCTGATGTTGCAGAATATGCTAGTTCATTACCAAATGTAGTTTATGCTACTGACTACAAATACATGTGTTCTGACCCAGGTCAAGCTATGATTCAAGAAGACATTAAAGAGAAAAACTTAAACAGAATTGTTGTTGCAGCATGTTCTCCTCGTCTTCACGAACCTACTTTCCGTAGATGTGTAGAAGAAGCTGGATTAAACAAATTTTTATTTGAATTTGCTAACTTAAGAGAACAAGACTCTTGGGTACACATGGACGAACCTGAAGCAGCTACTGCAAAAGCTAAAGATTTAGTACGTATGGCTGTTGCAAAAGCAAGATTACTCGAACCATTAGAAGCTACTAAAGTAGCAGTAGATAACAAAGCATTAGTTATTGGTGGTGGAGTATGTGGTATCCAAACTGCATTAGATTTAGGTGATATGGGATTCAAAACCTACATGGTAGAAAGAAACCCAAC
Organism: Methanobrevibacter sp.; assembly: GCF_051877095.1. GTDB lineage: Archaea > Methanobacteriota > Methanobacteria > Methanobacteriales > Methanobacteriaceae > Methanocatella. The sequence goes on from NZ_JBJEIO010000005.1 coordinate 317,297, forward strand.
CATTGGTGGAAGAATGGGACAATTAGATAAAACTTTCCCTACTCTTGACTGTTCAATGTGTATCTTAGCACCTAAAATGGTAGACTGTGCAAAACACGAAAACATCGAATTAATTTCCTATGCAGAAGTTAAAGAAGTAGACGGATACATCGGAAACTTCACTGTAAAAGTAGAGAAAAAAGCTAGATATGTAGATGAAGATCTCTGTACTGGATGTGGATCTTGTGTAGATGCTTGTCCTATCGAAATACCTAACTACTACGATGAAGGTGTAGGTATGGTAAAAGCTGCATACATCCCATTCCCTCAAGCTGTACCATTATGTGCAACTATTGACAAAGATTATTGTATTGAATGTATGTTATGTACTCAAGTTTGTGGACCTGAAGCAATCGACCACAACCAAGAAGCTACTGAAATTGAATTAGAAGTTGGTACTATCATCGCAGCTATCGGTTACGACCCATTCGACCCATCTGGAATTTACCAATACGGATACGGACGTTACACTAACGTTATTACCGCTATGGAAATTGAAAGGATGATTAACGCATCTGGTCCTACTGGTGGTCACGTAATCAAACCTTCCGATGGTATCGAACCTAAACGTGTTGCATTCATCCACTGTGTAGGTTCAAGAGATGAAACAATTGGTAAACCTTACTGTTCCAGAGTATGTTGTATGTACTCCATGAAAAACGCTCAATTATGTATTGATCACGAACCTGATACTGAAGTTACCTGTTACTACATGGATATTCGTGCATTCGGTAAAGGATATGAAGAGTTCTATAAAACTTCCCAAGAAAAATACGGAATTGAATTTATTAGAGGTAAACCAGCTCAAATCTTCGAAAATGATGACTTAACCTTAACTATCAGAGCAGAAGATACTTTACTTGGTAAAGTAACTGAATACACTTACGATTTAGTTGTATTAAGCGTAGGTCTTGAACACTCTGCAGGATCTGACGAACTCAGACAAACCTTAGGTGTTTCAAAATCTGCAGATGGATTCTACATGGAAGCTCACCCTAAACTCAGACCTGTTGACACCTTAACTGATGGTGTTTACATTGCTGGTGTAGCACAAGGTCCTAAAGATATTCCTGACTCTGTTGCACAAGGTTCAGCTGCAGCATCCAGAGCAGCTATTCCAATGGCACAAGGTGAAGTAGAAATCGAACCTATCATTGCAGCTAACGATGAAGCTATTTGTGGTGCTTGCCAAGTATGTGTTGAATTATGTCCATATGCTGCAATTACTATCGCAACCGGTGTAGGTGGAAAAGAATTTGCACAAATTAACTCCGCATTATGTAAAGGATGTGGTACTTGTGTAGGTGCATGTCCATCTGGTGCAATGAACCAACAACACTTCAAAACCGAGCAAATTATGGCACAAATCAGTGCTGCTCTTGAAGACTTAGGTAAATAGATTTAGAGATTCTATCTCTATTTCTTTTTTTTATTTTTTTTTAAACTAATTTTTAAGAATTTTTTATTATACTTTTATAACTTTCCTATTTTTTCATAAATCTTATATTATAAGATAAACAAAAATTAAATCATAAATATTTAATTGGATATTAGGTGTAGTAAATGACTAATTATCATGATGAAATTTTAAATTTTGAAAAAATTGCAAAAGAACATACTGAATATATGAGAAATAGTGTTAACCTCATTGCTTCTGAAAATGTTACTAGTGTAGAAGTAACCGAAGCATTAGCTACTGATTTTGCTCACAGATATGCTGAAGGACAAGCATTTGAAAGGTTCTATGAAGGATGTCAATATGTTGATTTAATTGAAGATAAGACTAAAAAACTTTCTTGTAAATTATACGACTGTGATTATGCTAATGTTCAACCAGTTTCTGGAGTAACTGCAAACCTTGCAGCATTCTTTGGATTTACTAAACCTGGTGAAAAAGTAATGGCATTAGAAGTACCTTCTGGAGGTCACATATCTCATGCTGATGTAAGTGCAGCAGGTATTCGTGGATTAAAAACTGTTTTCCATCCATTAGATAAGGATATTATGAACATCGATATTGATGCAATGAACAAAAAAATCCTTGAAGAAAAACCACAAATTATCTTATTCGGTGGAAGTTTATTCTTATTCCCTCACCCAATTAAAGAAGCACGTGATGCAGCTGATGAAGTTGGTGCAAAAATTATGTACGATGGAGCTCACGTATTAGGTTTAATTGCTGGAGGACAATTCCAACAACCTCTTAAAGAAGGAGCAGACTTAATGATGGGAAGTACCCACAAAACATTCCCTGGTCCACAAGGAGGAATTATTCTCTCACATGAAGAAAATGCAGAAATTATTGATGAGGCTGTATTCCCAGGTGTTGTAAGTAACCATCATTTACATCATTTACTTGGTTTAGGTATTGCAACTACTGAAATGTTAGAATTTGGTAAAGATTACGCAAAACAAATCATTAAAAACGCTCAAGCATTAGGTCAAGCAATGTATGAAAGAGGTTTCGATGTATTATGTGAAGAACAAGGATTTACTCAATCTCACCAAATTGCAGTAGACTTATCTAACATTAGATCTGCATCTGATATTGCTCGTGAATTAGCTGATAATAATGTTGTTTTAAATAAAAACCTCTTACCTGGAGATAACAGAGATAATTCAGATGATCCATCAGGTATTAGAATAGGTACTCAAGAGATTACTAGAAGAGGGTTAAAAGAAAAAGAAATGGATGAAGTTGCAGAATTCATTAAACGTGTTGCAGTTGATAAAGAAAACATTGCTGATGAAGTAGCTGAATTCATGAATCAATATACTAAACTTGATTATTCATTCTCTGATAGGGAAGCTTATCAATATCACAAATTATAGATTAAAATGAGAATAGGATTTGCATTTACTGGAGCGGGTCATTTACTCAGAGAATCAGTACAAGTAGCTGAAAAACTCGCAAAAGATCATGAAGTTACCATATTCTTGTCTGGGGCTGCTGAAGAAGTCCTTAAAATGTATGGTCTTTATGAAAGGGTTGAACGTTTAACTGGTGGAAAATACCGGGAACTTGCAACTGATTCCAATCAAAAATTTTCGTATCCAATAACAGGTCGTCTTTCTCTTGGAAAGTATGATTTATTAATCGTTTCACCAGCTACAGCAAATACAGTTTCAAAAATTGTTTGTGGGATTGCAGATACTTTAGTGACCAATGCTGTTGCTCAGTCTGGAAAAGGTGCTGTTCCAGTGTATATGGTACCTGTTGATATTCATCCAGGTCCAATCGATACAGTTCTTCCATCTAAAATAGAATTGTCTAAATGTCAGTCATGTGATGATTGTGTTGCGGCTCTTGTGTGTGAACAGGGTGCAATAATCCCCCATGAAGAAATTAATTTGACAAAATGTATTGGATGTGGTTTATGCAGAAATTCATGCCCATATGATGCAATTTCTGAAGGTAAAATCATAACAATCTATATGAGAGATATTGATATTGAAAATACTCGTAAATTAAGTAGTATTGATAATATCAAGATATTTGAAAATCCGGAAGAAATCTTAGATAAAATCTAAGCAATCTCCTATTTTCAATTTTAACTTATCTTTTTTTGTTTCTAATATAAATTTAGCTTGTTTTTTTGGTCTATAAAATTTCCAAGGTTTCAAACTGGTTTTTTCATAAATTACCTTATTTTCATCAAAAAAATAGACATCTATTTCAAATCTCATGAAAATAGTATGAATGCTTGAATCTTTGAGATTTGTAAATATTGGTCCTTCATCAAAATCTTTTTTTAGCATCAATCCTTTAAAACGTTTGTAAAATGTATTTGCATAGGCTATTTTGATTTTTAATGTATTTTGTGGTGTTTTTTTTAAAATCATCAAAGTAATTTATCTTAATGGTTATATATAAATTTAGAGGAATGTTTTCTTTTTTATTTCACCACTAATTAACTCTTCAAATGCAATTTTGAAAGCTTCTTTTTCAAAGACTCCAGGAATCATTAATCTTTCACCATCGTAATTTATGAAATAATATGGGGTTGTACTTATTCCATTTGAAATAGCTTCGTCCATGTCAAGATCAACTTCAATAGAGTAGGTTTCCTTGTTTAGAAATTCTTCAATTTCACTTTTATTTAATCCACATGAAGATGTGATTTTTATTAATGTGTTGTGGTCTGCAATATTCTCATTTTTAATAAAATTAGATTCGAAGGTTTTTAGGATAAATTCTTGAGTTACTTCAGGATAATAACGTTCTAAATATTTAACAATTCTATGGGCATCTTTTGAACTTGTAAGTTGAATATCTTTGTAGTTCATGTTCAATCCTTCATTTTGAGCAATTTTTTCTAGTTCTTCAATTTCTTTTTCACTATCTTTGATGGATAATTCATTTCTAATTGCATATCTCTCTACGCTACTTACTGGAATATTACTTAATCCAGGTTCTAGTTCGAAGGATTTCATTTCCCATTTAACATCTAAATTGAGCTCATTACATATGTTCTTGATACGGTTCAGTCCAATGTATGAATAAGGGCAGTTAAAATCACTTAAATATTCTATTATCATTTTTTATCATCCTTATAATTCAATAAATTTATCTGGTTTCTGTAAACTTCTATGATTGTTATTTTATATCAAATTTTTTATATTAGTAATTACTTTATATCATAATTTTAAATTTAATTTCAAAATTAAGGTACTTCATTCTAACGCAAATCACGATTAAAATTATCAATTTTAAATGTGCTTTTATTAGAATACTTCTTCATTTTTCAATTTAAATTAATCAAGAATTCCTTTCTAAATTTTGTTTTTAATGTTATTTCCATAACCTTTATTTATTATCTAAAACAAAAAGATATATATTATAAATTAATTGATATGTGTGATGATAATATGAGAAATATTGTAGTAAAAGAATTAGACCAAACATATATTGAAGATTTGGAAATTGAAATTGTAGAAAGAAAAGGAATAGGTCACCCTGACAGTATCAGTGATGGAATTGCTCAATCAGTGTCTAACGCTTTATGTGAAATGTATCAAGAGGAATTAGGTGAAGGATTTATTTTACACCACAATACTGACGAAGTTCAAATTACTGCTGGTGATTCTGAGCCTGATTGGGAAGGTGGAATTATCAGAAAACCAATTGATATTTTATTAACTGGTAGGGGAGTTTCTGAATTTGAAAAAGATGGAAAAATTATTAAATTCCCACTTGAAAGAGTAGCAATTAAAGCTGCTAAAGACTTTTTAAGAGAAACAATTATTAACTTAGATGTTGAATTAGACACAGTTGTTGAATGTAAAATCGGTCACGGTTCTGGAGATTTAGTGAACGTATTTGATAGAAGCCCTGAAGCTATTCCTAAATCAAATGATACTTCCTTTGGTGTAGGTTTTGCTCCTTTATCTGAAGTTGAACAATTGGTTTTAGCAACTGAAGAATTATTAAATTCCAAAGAATTCAAAGTAGAACACCCGGCTGTTGGTCAAGATATTAAAGTAATGGGATTAAGAGAAGGGGATGAAATTACTTTAACCATTGCTTGTGCAATGGTTTCAAAATATCTTAAAAATAAAGAAGAATATATTGAAGTTCGTGAAAGCTTAAAATCTATTGTTGAAGAGCTTGCACATAAATATACATCAAGGAATGTTCAAGTTGATGTAAATACTGGAGATAATGATGATATTGAAGATAAATCTGGTTATTACTTAACTGTAACAGGTACTTCTGCTGAAATGGGAGATGATGGTTCTGTAGGAAGAGGAAACAGAGCAAACGGATTAATTACTCCATGCAGACCAATGTCCATGGAAGCAACTTCTGGTAAAAATCCTGTTAACCATGTTGGTAAAATTTACAATGTTTTAGCAAATAAAATGGCTAATGATGCTGTTAATGAAGTTGATGGTATTAAACAAATGCATATTATGCTTTTAACTCAAATCGGTTCCCCAATTAATGAACCTACTGCATCTATTCAAGTTATCCTTGAAGATGGTATTAAATTGGAAGATGTAGAAGATGAAATTAATGTTGTAATTAACAGGAACTTAGATAATATTAGGGATGTTACTAAATTAGTTATTGAAGGAAAAGCTAGAACTTTCTAGAGATTAACTATTTATTTATTATCGGCATGTCAATTTATTTGATTTTAAATCTCTTTTAAAGAGATTATTTATTTTTTTTTATTTACACATATTAATTTTAATTTTTGAGGAGTTACAATGCCAATACAAGAGGCAGAAAAATCATACAATCATGATAAAATAGAAAAGAAAGTACAAAAATTCTGGAAGCAGAATGAAACTTTCAAAAAAGTCAATGAACTTAGAGAACAGGGACCAAGATACTCATTTTTAGATGGACCACCTTATTGTAGTGGTAAAATTCACTTAGGCACTGCTTGGAACAAAGTTATTAAAGATTCATATCTTAGATTCAAATCAATGAATGGATTTAGCTTAAGAAGACAAGCTGGATGGGATATGCATGGTCTTCCTATTGAAAATAAAGTAGAACATTTAATGGGAATTCAAAGTAAACAAGAAATTGAAGAGGATATTGGAATAGCTACTTTTGTTGATAAATGTAGAGAATTCGCAATTGAAAATAAAATAGCTATGGAACATGAATTTGACCAATTAGGTGTTTGGATGGATTGGGATGATCCATATATGACACTTGATCCTAAATATATGGAATCTTCTTGGTGGACTCTTAAAAAAGCAAATGAGCAGAATTTACTTATAAATGACCAAAGAGTAATCAGTTGGTGTCCTCATTGTGGAACTGCACTTGCAGCTGCTGAAATTGAATATGAGGAAAAAGTTGACCCATCTATTTACATTAAATTCCCAGTAAAAGGGGAAGAAAATACATATTTCCTTGTTTGGACAACTACTCCATGGACTTTACCAGCAAACATGGCAATTTGTGCAAATCCAGAGTTTGATTATGTTTATGTTTTAAAAGATGGTGAAATTTACATTTTAGCTGAAAACTTAATGGAAGAAGTATTAGGTAAACAGGTTAAAATTCATAGAACTAAAATCCCTGCTGAATCTGAAGATGAGGAAGATCAAATCATCGAAGAAAAAGAAGTTATGTACGAAGTTGTTAAAACAGTTAAGGGTGAGGAATTAATTGGAATGAGCTATGATTATATTTTAGCTGATGAAGTTCCAAAACATGCTGAATTTGATAAAATCGAACCTGTTCACACTGTTTTATCTGGAGATCATGTAGAACTTGGTGAAGGTACTGGATTAGTACATACTGCACCAGGACACGGTCCAGACGATTTTGAAGTAGGTCAAGTTAATGATATTCCTATTTTCTGTCCTGTTGAGGAAGATGGATGTTTTAGTGAAGATGCTGGAAAATATGCTTCTAAATTTACTAAAGATGAAAATTCCCAAATTATCAAGGATTTAGAAGACAAAGGATTAATGTATAGGTCTGAAACCATTGAACACAGGTATGGTGTATGTTGGAGATGTAAAACTCCTATTATTTATCGTGCTACCAAACAATGGTTTTTAAAAGTAACTGACATTAAACAGAAAATGTTAGATGAAATTGGCAATGTTGAATGGGTACCTAAATGGGCTGGAGAAGGAAGGTTCTATGATTGGGTAGATAATGCTCGTGATTGGACAATTTCAAGACAAAGATATTGGGGTATTCCAATTCCTATATGGGAATGTCCTGATTGTGGTGAATTAAAAGTAATAGGTTCTCTTAGGGAATTAAAAGAAGAATCATTAACTGAAATAGATGTTTCTGATGCTGAACTTATCCACAGGCCGTATGTTGATGAAGTTGAAGTAAAATGTGACAAATGTGGAAAGACTATTAAAAGAATTCCTGATGTATTAGATGTATGGATTGACTCAGGAGTAGCTGGATGGGCTTCACTTTATTACCCTGAAGAAAAAGAAAAATTCAACGAATGGTATCCTTATGACTTTATTACTGAAGGTCACGATCAAACTAGAGGATGGTTCTATTCACAATTGGGTACTGGAGTGATTTCTATGGGTAAAGTTCCATATCAAAAAGTATTGATGCATGGATTTGTATTAGATGAAAATGGAAATAAAATGTCTAAATCATTAGGCAATGTAGTAGCTCCAGAAGAAGTAATTGAAAAATATGGTGCGGATGTTTTAAGATTTTACTTATTATGGGCTTCAAAACCATGGGATGATTTAAAATTCGTTTGGGATGAACTTTTAAACATTAATAAAATGTTTAACATTTTATGGAATGTTTATGTATTCTCAACCACTTACATGTCATTAGATGAATTTAATCCAATGGATTTAAGTGAAAATGATATTATTTTAAGGTCTGAGGATAAATGGATTATTTCTAAAGCAAATACTTTAGTTAAAGAAGTATCTGAAGATTTAGATAAATTATTCTTCCATAATGCAACAAGAAAAATTAATAACTTCATCTTGGAAGATTTAAGTCGCTGGTATGTGAGACTTATTCGTGGAAGAACTTGGGTTGAAAGTGATGATCCTGATAAATTAGGTGCTTATTATAGTTTATACACTGCACTTGTAAAATTAATTTCAGTATTATGTCCAATTGCACCTCATGTATCTGAAGAGATTTATGAAAATCTTGTAAAAGGAGTTAATCCTGATGCACATGAAAGTATTCACATGAACGATTGGGGATATGATGAAGAGGCAATTGATGTGGAACTTGAAGCAAAAATGGATGTTGTTCGTGATGTAATTGATGCATCTATCAGAGCTCGTGATATCGCACAATACAAACTTAGATGGCCAGTTTCAGATATTACTGTTGTATCTCAAGATGAAAAGGTTTTAAATGCTATTGAAGAGTTAACAGATATTATTAAAGATCAATCAAATACAAAAGATGTGCTTTGTGCTAGTGAATTCGAAAAATTATCATTTAATGCTAAACCTAACCTTAAAAATTTAGGTCCTAGACTTAAAGGAGATATGGGTAAGGTAATGAAAGTATTAAAAGAATCTGATGGTAATCAAATAAAAGCTGAAATTGAAGCAAATGGAAGTATCACTATTGAAGGTCATGAGTTATCAAAAGATGATGTATTATTCGACTCAGAACTTCCAGATGATTTTGTTTCATCAGAATTTGAAGGTGGAAATGTCTTTGTAAATACTAATGTTACCTTAGAAATTAAACAAGAAGCTATGGCTCGTGAATTAATAAGAAGGATTCAAGATATGAGGAAGGATTTAGATTTAGATGTTGAAGCAAACATTAATGTTGGTGTTGAAACTTCAGATGAATTTAAAGATTTAATCGTACCGCAATCTGAGGTTATTTCTCATGAAGTTAGAGCTAAAAGTTTAATTATATACACTAGTGAAGAATGTAGTAAAGATTCTAAAGAGTATACCAAAGAATGGGATATTGAAGGAGAAAAAGTAATTATTTCAATTAAAAATTAGGTGTTTAACATGACTTTAGCTGACTCTGAAATTGAATATATTGAAGAAATTCTTGGTAGGGAAATGAACGAACTGGAAGAAGGAATGCTTGATGTAATGTTTTCAGAACATTGTTCTTACAAAAGTAGCAGACCATTTTTAAGGGCTTTCCCAACTGAAGGAAAAAATATTATCTTGGGTCCAGGTGATGATGCAGGACTTGTATCTGTAACTGATAAATATGCGTTAGCAGTAGGAATGGAATCTCACAACCATCCTTCAGCTATTGAACCTTATGGAGGTGCAGGTACCGGAATTGGAGGTATTTTAAGAGATATCATATCTATGGGAGCAATGCCAATTGCACTTTTAGATTCACTTAGATTTGGACCATTAGAAGATGATAAATCAAGATATCTATTTGAACATGTTGTTAAAGGAATATCTGACTATGGAAATCGTGTAGGAATTCCAACTGTTGCTGGTGAAATTGAATTTGATGAATCTTTTAGGACAAATCCTCTTGTAAATGTAATGTGTGTAGGACTTGTTGAAAAAGATAAAATCGTTCGTGCTCAAGCACCTAATATTGGGGATGTATTCCTTTTAATGGGAGGAACAACTGGTCGTGATGGAATTCATGGTGTAACATTTGCATCTGAAGAACTTACTTCTGATTCTGAAACTGAAGATAGACCAGCTGTACAAGTAGCTGATCCATTTACTAAAAAAAGAGTTTTAGAAGCTTCATTAGAAATTCTAGAAAAAATAAATGTTAGTGGTGTAAAAGATTTAGGTGGTGGAGGTCTCACCTGTTGTATATCTGAACTTGTAGATTCATCAAGTAATGGAGCATTAGTAGATTTACGTTCTATTCCATTAAGAGAAACTGGTATGACTCCATATGAAATCATGCTTTCTGAATCACAAGAAAGGATGGTATTTGTTATCAATCCTAATGATGTGGAACTTGCTTGTCAAATATGTGATAAACATGAAATATCTTCAGCAGTTATTGGTGAAGTAATTGAAGGAAATAATATGGTTATTTCAGATGAAGGGGAAACAATTGCTAATTTACCAACTATTCTCTTAGCAGATCCACCTTCAATTGACAGACCTATTGCAGAGATTCCAGAGGATACAGATGAAATAATTGTTAAAGATCCTCCAATTTACGAATCATTCTCTAAATTATTATCTAGTCCGAATATAGCTTCAAAAGAGTGGGTTTATAAACAATATGATCATGAAGTTCAAGTAAGAACTGTTGTAAAACCTGGTGATGATGCAGCAGTTTTAAGAATTGATGAAAACACAGCAATTGCACTCACCACAGATTCAAATACAATTCACACTAAATTATCTCCATTTGATGGAGCTGCAGGTTGTGTTGCAGAAGCTATTAGAAATGTTATTTCAATGGGTGCAACTCCATATGCTGTTGTAGACTGTCTAAACTTTGGAAATCCAGAAACTCCAGAAATTTTATGGCAATTCAAAACAGCTATTGAAGGAATGAGTTTAGTAGCTGAAAATTTCGATGCACCTGTAATTAGTGGAAATGTAAGTTTCTATAATGAAACTGAAGGAGTTAAAATTAATCCAACTCCTGCTGTAGGAGTAATTGGTGTAGAGGATATTGAAAATATAAGAACATTAGACTTCAAAAATGAAGGAGATAAAATTATCTTAATAGGTAAAACCTATGATGAATTATCTGGATCTGAATATCACAGGACTATCCATAATATTGAAAAAGGAATAGCTCCAAAAGTCAGAATTGAAGAAGAAGTTGCTAACGGTAAAACAGTTTTAGATTTAATCAGCAATGATAAGGATAAAAATATCACTGCTGTGCATGACGTATCTGCTGGTGGACTTGCAGTAGCTTTATCTGAAATGGTTATCAAATCCGGACTTGGATGTGATGTGACTTTAGAAGAAGATAACTTAGATAAAATCCAAATGCTTTTCTCTGAAAGTCATGCTAGATATATTTTAACCGTAAAAGCTGATGCTTTAGAAGATATTTTATCTCAAATTGATGTTGAAGTAAAAGTTATTGGGGAAGTAAAAGGTACTTCATTATTTATCAATAATCATGAATTTAAATTTGAAGATTTAGATGATGCATATCATGGTGTTATTGAACAATATATGGCTTAAATAACACGGGGGGGAGTTTAATATGTTTTTATCTAAATTAGAATCTTTAAAAAAAGCTATTAAATTAGTTGATGATAATCAAAAATACACAGAAACTGAAGAAATTCCTATAGCTGATGCTCATAAAAGAGTTTTAGCAGAAGATATCATGGCATTTCATGATTCTCCTCCATTTGATAAATCTGCAATGGATGGATTTGCAGTAATTGCTGAAAATACTTTTGGTGCATCTCAATCTGCTCCTAAGAAATTTAAAATCATTGATGCAATTGGGGCTGGAGATTTCTCATCTAAAACAATTGGTGATAATGAGGCTATAGTTATTGCTACTGGTGCTCCAATTCCTGATGGAGCGAATGCTGTTTTAATGAAAGAGTATACTACTACTGATGGTGATGATTTAACAATTTATTCCCAAGTAACTCCTGGTGAAAATGTAAGTCCAAAATCTGAAGATATAGAAAAAGGCCAAAAAGTATTGGATAAAAATACTTTTATAAGATATCAGGAAATGGGTTTGATAGCTTCTGCAGGTTATGATACTGTTAAAGTCTTCAAAAAACCTAAAGTTAAAATTATTATCACAGGTAATGAATTAGTAGAACCTACAAAAGAAGAAATTGATAAAGCTAAAATTATTAATTCAAATAAATTCACTATAAAAGCAATGGTTGAAGATTCAGGTGCTGTTGCTGAAATTGCACATGCTGGTGACACATTTGAAGAAGTAAAGGAGGCTATTTTAAAAGCTTCTGAGGAATATGATGTTATCATAACAACTGGAGGAACAGCAATAAGTAAAGGAGATGTTGTTTTAGATGTAGTAGATGACATTGGAGATATATTATTCCATGGTGTTGCTGTAAGACCAGGTAAGCCAGTAGGTGCAGGTGTAATTAATGAAAAAATGATATTTACACTTTCAGGACAACCTGTAGCATCTATGAGTCAATTTGACATGATTGTAAGAAAATACTTATTTGAAATGCAAGGAAGGTTTTTTGATTTTCATGTTGAAAAAAGAATATCTGAACTTAAAATTCCTTCTCAACTTGGTAGAACAGATTTCATACGTGCGGTTGCTGATGATGAACATGCAAAACATGTGTTAAATAGGGGTTCTGGTATTATTAGGTCAATGGTTGAGGCGAATAGCTATATCATAATTGACGAAAATGATGAAGGGTATCAAAAGAATGATATAGTTAATGTAGTGTTCTTTAATTCATTACTTTGGTAACTCAAAGGTGTATTTAATGAATGGCATTTATTATTATTTGATAGCTTTTGTTATCATCTGGGTATTAGTCGCAATATTTCATGAGAAATTATCTAATCGAGGTGTTGAGTTAAATTTTCCAGTAATAATGTGGAAAACTCAAAGGTTTAGAGGACTAATATCTAAAATCTCTAATTTTTCTCCAACATTCTGGAGATGGTACATGAATGTTGGTATTATTGTGGCATTTGGTGCTATGATTTTTATAACTGGAACATTAATTTCATCATTGCCATCAGTTTTTGACACACCGGCTGTTTCAATTGCAGTTCCAGGTGTTGAAATTCCAGGATCTACATTTTATGTTCCTTTTGTATATGGTTTAATTGCTCTTGCAACTGTATTGATAGTTCATGAATTTTCTCATGGTATACAATCAGTTTGTGAAAAAATTCCAATAAAATCAATTGGTCTTTTATTATTTATTTTTCTTCCAGGTGCATTTGTTGAGCCTGATGAAAAAAGTTTAAAGAATTCTAAAAAAGCATCGAAATTAAGAGTTTATGCTGCAGGATCAATTGCTAATATTACACTGGCACTTATTGCAATACTTTTAGTATCTTTAATATCTATGGGTATCCCACATTATTTTGAAGAAGATGGTATAGCAATAGATAGAGTAGTTTCGGATTCTCCTAGTGAGGGAATATTAAAAGAGGGTATGGTTTTACAGGCTATTGATGATTATAAGATAAATGATACTGAGTCATATGTTAACATTGTAAAATCTTTTAAGCCAGGAGATAATGTTACGGTTCAGACAGATCAAGGTAGCTATTCACTTGTGTTAGATAAAAATCCAAATAATGAATCACTAGGATTTTTTGGAATTCAAGCTACTAAACATTATGAGCTATTAAATGATAGTTTAGGGTCTCTACCATGGGTTTTATTTAATCTTTTAGAATTATTTAATTGGGTGTTTATTTTAAACATTGGAATTGGGTTGTTTAATCTACTTCCACTCAAGCCATTAGATGGTGGACATATGCTTGAAACATTGCTGACCTATAAATTTGAAGAGCAAGGGGTAAAGCGATTTGTAAATGCATTGTCAGCGGTCATGGCAATAATAATTATATTTAATATTTGTGTTGGTTTTTTATAAAAATAAGTATAATATGATTAGAGTGATTTAAGAGATTAATCTCTTATATTATTCCGTTTTTTTTTAAAAAAATAGGAAAAGAAAGAATTAGATAATTCTTTCGATTTTATTTTTAGAAATATCTGGATAAGATTCCTTCTAAGATTTTGTAGTGACGACCTTCGTCTTTGGAACTTTCTCTGAAGAAATCAGCAGCAGTTTCAATACCTGCTTCTTCAGCTTTTTCAGAAGCTTCTCTTTTTTCTGCATTTGCCATTTTTTCTCCACCCATCATCCATTCGATGTTTTCTTTGAGGGTGTCTTTAATGATTCCATTCATTTCACAGAATCTTGCAGCATGTTCAGCTTCTTCCCATGCTAATCTTTTAAATACTTCAGCTAATTCCCCATAACCTTCTCTAGAAGCTTGTCTAGACATTGCTAAGTAAATACCTACTTCGTTAGTTTCACCTTCAAAGTTTCCAGCAACATATTTTTCAACAGGGGTTCCTTTTGTAATTCCAATACTATGTTCATATTTAACCATTTAAATCACCATTTATAATTCTTTACATGCTTTAGCTAATTTTACACCTAAATCATAGCTTGCGTTATCTTCGTCTGCGGTTGGTACAAAATAAATTTCTTGAGTGTCTACAACATCAAATCCACAGGTACCTAATTCTTCAGCGAGTTTTGCAGGAGCTCCTCCTTTTCCACCCATTGAACCGAAAGTAACAGCTTTTCTTTCAATACCAGTTCTATTGAATAAAAGTCCTTTCAAGTAGTACATGATGTCTCCAACACTTGGGTAAGGTACATCATTAATGGTAGGATCACCAAGTGCAATTCCTTTACTGGTCAAGATACTTTTGACTATTTCGGATCTTTCATCTTCGTGTAAGAAGAATATTTCTACATCATAACCTTCGGACATTGCACCTTCAGCAATTTCATGAGCCATTTGTTGGGTTGAGTAGTGCATGGTATCGTAAATGATAGTAATTTTATCTTCACATACACCAGTAGCCCAGTTTTGGTAAGCTCCAATTACTTGCATTGGGTCAGTCCATATTTGACCATGAGATGGTGCAATCATTTTAATAGAATCTAGTAAACCTAATTCAACAACTTCATTTAATTTTTTAAGTACTAATTTTGAAAGTGGTGTAATTAAGTTCGCATAAAATTTTTGTGCTGCATCCATTAAAATATTTTCCGGAATTTCATCAGAGAATCTTTTGGTGAAGCATAAATGTTGACCAAATGCATCGTTAGGGAATAAAATACCAGTTTCATCAGCGAGTAAAGTGAACATGCTGTCTGGCCAGTGTAATAAGAATGCATCTAAGAATGCTAAGGTTCTTCCACCAACATCTAATGAGTCACCAGTTCCTACAGTAATGAATTCCGCACCTTCAAGTGCTGGGTAATGTTTTAAAAGGCCATCAACTGCAATTTTGGTACAATAGATAGGTGCTTCTGGGAATCTTTTATGTAAGTCTACTAAAACCCCAGAATGATCTTTTTCAACGTGGTTTTGGATGATGTAGTCAACTTTAACATCTCTTCCTTCTTGTGCGAAAGCGTCATCGATACGTGCCATCATTTCTTTGGTTTTTCCAGGGTAAGCATTATCAATAATTGCTACTTCATCTTTTCCAAATACAATATATGCATTGTAAGTAGTTCCATCTAATGTGTATCCATGGTAGGTTCTTAAATCCCAATCGAGTACACCAATCCAGTATACTCCATCAGCTATTTTTTGAGCATTAGCTTTCATTTTTTATTCTCCTAGTTTATAATAATCCATAATTATATCATGGATATTAATATTAACTTGGTTGTATCTATTATTTATACTTAACCTAAATTATTCCATACAATACGAACAGTTCGATATTTATTTTTGAGTTATTTCTAATTTTTGTATAATTATTAAAGTTTTTTTTATCATTTTGATTAAATTTTAGATTATAGATATATTTATTAACTAAATACATTAAATATAATTATACATATGGGGGAAATTAATGAGCAAACAAAAACCGATACAAATATTTTCAGATTCAACAGAATTATGTGTTAATGTAGTTAAAAGCCCAGCAAAACTCATAATTCTAGAAATGCTCAGAGATAGAGATATGGAATTTGATGAAATTGTTGCTAACATTGGTAAATCTAAATCTACAGTTTCAGTGCATTTAAAAAATTTAAGAGAAGATGGGATTATTTCATATAGAATGCATCCTGCAGATAATAGAAAAAAAATATTTTACTTAAATTCTAAATATCTTGGTTCTGTAAATCTTTCCGAACCAAAGGAACTTGAAGAGACTCAAGCAGATTATTTAATAAAAAATATAGTTGAAGGTGATGGACAGTTTTCAACATTATTGTTCCACACTTTAAAAGCAATGCTTATTCAAGAAGGAATTAATATTGATCCTATTTTAAAATCAACTGGTAATCAAATAGGTAAATCTCTCTTTAATAAATTGTATGATGAAGATTTAGATGTGTTTATGAATAATTTATCCAAATTTTGGAGTAAAAAAGGATTAGGCATGTTGAATTTTGAAATAGGTCAAATAATTAAAATTATAATTGTGGATTGTTTTGAATGTGAGTTACTTCCAAAGACAGGAAAACCTGCTTGTTTTTTAGATGCTGGTATTATGGAAGGTTTATTTACAGAATTTTTTAAATTACCTGTTAGTGTTATTGAGACACAATGTTATACAATGGGTGATGGAAAATGTGTCTTTGAGGTTGAACCCCAAAGTGTAAAAACTCACTAATCATTTTTAAATTTTATAATTGATGTTGTAAGGTAAGGTTTTTCGTGGGAAAATCCTTCAATTATTTTTTCATTTTCGCGAGTGCAGTTTTGAACTGAATAAATTTCTTTTTCTCTTTTATCGTTTTTGATTTTTAATTCAAGTTTTGTTGAATTTCTTGAAGCTTTCATAAGAACAATTGAATCACTATATTCTAAAATATTTTCAATTCTATTGTCAATTTTAGGAACAATAGTTAAAATGTCATTTTGTTCTACTAATGCTTCATTTTTAGCAGCTGCACATGCAGTAAATGAGGTAATTCCAGGAATAGTTTCTACTTCGTATTCATCAATTAATCTTTTTTGTAAGTATGAATAAGTACTAAATATGGATGTGTCTCCAAGTGTAATGAATGCGACATCTCTTCCAGTATTAAGATATTGTGCAACTAATTCAGATGCACTATCCCATATTTTTTCGAGTTCTTTTTTATCTTCAATCATAGGAAAAATAGGTTCAACGATCATTATTTTTTTATAATCTTTTCTTTCTTTAAGAAGTGGTCTTACGATTGATAAAGCAATACTTTCTTTTTCTTTCGCAGATTTAGGTGAAAAAATAACCGGGACTGTTTCTAATACTTTAGCAGCTTTTAATGTTAATAATTCAGTATCTCCGGGTCCAACACCAATTCCAATCAATTTTCCTTTTTTAACCATATAATCACTTTATTTTATAATTATTAATTTTAATCATTATTTTACAAATGCTCTTTCTATAATTTATTTATATTATATTTACCTAATATATTTTTAATGTCAAATTCAATTTTTTGCCCAAATTGTGGAATGTTAAAAAGTAATTGTACTTGTGGGAAATACTCTAAAAAAGAATCTGATGGTCCAACAAATTTATTTAGTTTTTCTGAATCAAAAATAAGGAATTCATCAATATTAGATGATGAAATTCCTGAAGTTTATTCTATAGATGATCATAAGCAAGATGAAGGGACTGCAGCATATTTGAAAGAATTAAATCCAAATATAGATGAAGATATTATTGAAAATTTTCCATTTGATGAGCCTAGAACTGGACAGTTAGAAATTATTCAAGAGATTAATGATGCAATTAAAAAAGGTTATAAATATATTATATTGGAGGCAGGGACAGGTACTGGTAAGTCTGCAATAGCTACAACATTAGCTAAAATGTATGGATCTGCTTATATTTTGACTATGACTAAACAATTGCAATCACAATATTCTGATGAATTTGATTTTCCATTGGTTAAAGGTAGGGGTAATTTTGCTTGTTTGCAGGATAATTTAGAGTCTACTTGTGATATTGGGGCTTGTAAAACATCTCCTGTTTCAAGTAAATTTTTCTGTCCTTATGGTGTTGCTAAAAATCCAACATTGGATGCAGAATTGGCTTTTGAAGATTCATATGGAGGAACAGTATTTTATCAATCAAGTGGGCATTGTCATTATTGGAATCAAAAGGCCAATGCGGTTAATTCTCCAATAACACTAATGAATTATGATTATGCTATTGTTGAGTTTAATTATGTTAAACATTTTGGACCTCGTTCTTTACTTATTTTAGATGAGGCTCATAATATTGAAAATAAATTAATGTCCACTATGGAAGTTACATTATATAATAGGACACTTGAGAAAGATATTAATAAGCAGATTTCTCCTCAAACTTTAAAAGATGGTGAACTTGAAGATTGGATGATGGAAATCGATGCAATTAGGGATTCTTATGAAGATATTGATTTAAAAGATATAAGTAAGAATAAGGCAGATAGGATTAGATCAACTATTGGTAGGTTAAAAACCCTTAGAAATAATCTAGAAAAAGAGCCTAAAAATTGGGTAATTGACACTGGAGATTATGGTGTTACATTTAAACCATTAAGGGTTCATCATTATGCTAAAAATAATTTATTAAAGTATGGGGATGTTGTTATTTTTATGAGTGCAACTATTTTATCCCATAAGATGTTTTCAAAATGGTTAGGGTTAAATCCTAATGAAGTTTATCATATTAAGGTGGATAGTCCATTTACGAAAGAAAAAAGACCTATTATTCTTGATTTAGCTGGAAAAATGTCTGCTAATAGGATTAAAAGAACTGCTCCAAAAACAATTCATATTTTACAAGAGATTTTAAAGAAACATGAGGGGGATAAAGGTTTAATACATACTCACAGTTATAAATGTCAACAATACATCACAAATAATTTACCTAATTCAAGATTAATTTCACATACTTCAAAAAATAGGGAGCAAATTTTGGATTTCTTTGAAAAAGATAAAAATCCATTGGTTTTAGTTTCACCATCTATGAGTGAAGGTGTTGATTTACCATACGATAAGTGTAGATTCCAAGTTATTTATAAAATGCCTTTTCCATATCTTGGAGATAAGCAAGTTAATATGAGAATGAAACGTGATAAAAAATGGTATGCTTATAAAACTGTAATGACTTTAATGCAAGCATATGGTCGTGGTATGAGAGCAGAAGATGATTCATGTTATACTTATATTATTGATAGTGATATTAACATGCTTTTTAAAAGTCCAATGTATAGATCGTTGATTCCTGAATTTTTCAAGGAAGCAGTTGTTAGAGTTAAAAAATAGCGGACCTGGAGGGATTTGAACCCCCGATCTCAGGATCCGAAGTCCTGCGTCATTCCTGACTAGACTACAGGCCCAATAAATAAAATTTTATTTCTTTTCTTCTTTTTCTTCAGAATCAATGGAAATAATTGGCAGGTCATCAATATCTTCTACTTCTGCAAAAATATCGTCAATAGTTTCATTATCAAGTTTTACTTGTTTATATTTGATATCCTCAATTTTTTCGATGGTTAGTTCTTTTTCATTTTCATCTTTCTTTTTAGCAGGGGGGATATCGCTTATATCTTGGGTGTTTGGTTGTGGTTTTTTAGAAGTAGTTGATTTTTTAAATTTATTTTTTATATCACCCATGTTGAATTCACCTATTTTATAGGAATTTTTATCCAATGGGATGTCGCTTTTAGGGATAATTTTTTTATTTTCTTTTTCCTTAGAAGCATCAGTTTTTACTTTTTCTTTAGCATCAATAGAATTAATACTATTTGTTATTCCAGTCAGTGGATTTTTGATGTCGAATATTTTATAAATTCCATAAATTAATAATAAAATCCCTAATCCAAGAACAATAACAGAAATAAAATTTGTTTCACCAGAAGTTACATTATCTATTATTCTATCGCTACGAGATCCAAAAATGAACATTGAGATTATTATAAATATAATTCCAAGTATGGAACTGATAATACTTAAAATAGGGGTTTTACCAATTTTAGCATTAACAAATTGGTCAAAATTTTCAGTTATATCACTAATAATGTCTTCTTCTTCAAAATCATTAACTGGGCTTTCTAATTCTTTTTCCTCTTTTGGTGTGTTAATTATAAAATTTTCATCAATAGGAGTTTCTTCTAAATTTATCGCATGGTCTTCAGTATTATCTGGATGATAGATAAATTCATCATCAATTTCTAACTCATCAAAATCTATTTCATCTTCATGTAGGTAATTTATCAATTCATTATCTTCCTGTGAATCAATAGCAGAATCTTCTTCTTTGACATTATCAATTAAGTCTTTTAAATTAGAAATCCTATGCTCTTTTTCTTTAGAATCTTTCATGAGAAAACCTCAGTCATAAGCTCTCCAAGTGTGTTTACATTTTACGCATGTGAATATACGGGTGGGAGCTTCATCAGCACTACGAGTTTGTAATAATTTATAAGTTGCTATATTGTGTCCACATTCAGGACAAATTTCTTCTGTTCTTGGGCCGACATCTACATCTTCACCCAACATTTTAACAGTTTCTTCAGCTTCAATTTTCTTTGAAACTTTATAATCAGTATTATCGGAGTTTTCTTCAGTGTAACCACAACTATTGCATTTTAAAATACCATTATTGGGAAACATCATTGCTCCACATTCAGGACAAAATTCCATTTAACTCCTCCTCTAATTAATTTTAATAAGTTTTATATTACAATATTTTTTTTAAGTTATTTAAATATATGGCATTATTTTTTATTTTTAACTATATTTAAGCAGTCTTTTATTATTTTATCATGGTCAAAAGCAAGATTGATTTCATTTAGTTTTTCAACTGAAAATATGTCAATGTCTTTTGCGTCATCATTAGCTTTTCGTTTATTAAAATCTCCTTTTGCAGTATATACAATACTTATGGTGTGGCCTCTTGAATCTCTATCTGGATTAGAGTAAACATTAACTAAATCTTCAAGTTTCACATTAATGCTAGTTTCTTCTTCAGCTTCTCTTATTGCAGCGGATTCTACAGTTTCACCATAATCAACAAATCCACCAGGCAATGCCCAGTAATCTTTAAAAGGATTATTTTTTCTTTTAATCAGAATAAAATTAAAATGCTCATCATAAATAAAAACATCTGTTGTTACAGATGGTTTTTTATATTCGGTCATTAAATCACTTAAAAAAGAATAGGAAGCTTATTCTAAAGCTTCATCAATAAGTTTTTTGAACTCAAGACTTTCTTTTTGGAGTTCTTCTGCAGCTTTTTGTAGTGCGTTTCTTGGTCTTTTTCCTCTTTTTGTTTTAATAGTCATTTCTGGTTTTCCAGTAAGAGGGTGATCAATATTATAAACTGCATATTCAACATCAGGATTTTGCATTAAAATGTGTCTTAACGCGTTACAGATTCCGTGACTTTCATCTTTTACAATAAAAGTTAATTCTAATGTTTTATCTTCAATAATTTCAAAATTTTCCATTTTATCAACCTAATTAATCATTAATGTAGTTTTTAGAAACTTTACGTTTTTCTTTTCTATTACATGTATTACATTGAAGTTCATCAATTTGTTTTGTAGTGTGCATGTAATCTCTACAACGAGTACACATAGCTTTTAGGACACCACAATCATCATCTGTGCTACCTAAATCGACATTATCTCCAGTAATTTTAATAACTTTTGCCTGAATAATATCTCCTATTCTAAAAGCATCAGATAATTTCTCTAAATAATCTTTTTTAGCTTGTGAGATGTGTATAGTACCCAGATATGGTAATGCTAATGGTCTTGCATTGTCTTTAATACATTCGATTTGAACATTTGCTCTTTGTGGTTTGATATCAGTAATCTGACCATAAACAATATCTCCAATTTTTAAAAGAGCAGGTTTTGCATCTGACACAACAGAAATTACCTTCATTTTTTGATTAATTTTAACATTTCCAAGTACTGATGATTTGATGTCTCCTTCATCATCATAAGTACCCTCTCCTGGGAGATATTGTTCGATTATTCCTAATTTATCTCCAGGCATCACAATTTTATCTTCTTCTATTTTCATATTAAAATCACCAAAATAAAGAGTTTATAAAACTCTCTTTAATATAATAATAATTTTATTTATATTAATATTTAAAATTATTTATAACGTTCATGGAATAAAATTTCATCCAATTGATAATTCTCCCATTCTCGTTTATTTAAAACTATTTCTAATTCTTGCGGAGTTAATAATGGTTTTTTATACATTTGTGAATCATCAATTGCGATTCTTGGACAAGCACTCACAACAAAAGCATCTAATTCTAAGTATGGAAGTAAAACATCTGGGGATACATTGTCTACTAGGATAATGTAGGCTTCCATTTTCATATCTTCTAGAATTTTTTTAATTTCTTTTGCTAAATTCATCCTGTATTGTCCTTCTTTTGTAGATACTAAAATTCCCCATTTTTTAGCACTACGGGCTTTTGTAATTCTTGCAAATCTTATTCTTAAAATTCTATCTGCAAATTCATCCATACTTCTAATTTCACCATTATAGGGATCTAATGCAATTACTGGAGTGTTAGAGAATAATTTAATTCCTAATGCATGGAAATTTCCATTTCCTATGAATAATATAACTTCAACATCTAAGTTTTTAATAGATGAAAAATTACACCCTAAAACTTGACCTTTCCTAGTTGATGGTGATGAACCTAGGATGACTTCTTTTCCATTGTCTTCTAAGAAATCTTTAGTTTCATTTAAAAGATGTAAGTGTTGTGTTGTTGTTACAAGTCCTATTCTGTAATAATCTTTTAAATATTCTAATGATTTTTCAAGGTTATTTTTAATATCTATATTAGAATATGCTTCAATAAATAATGTAGGAACTTCATATTTTAATGGAAGGGAAGTATGTCCGTAATGTACTATTAAATCAACTGATCCTTTCATTTTATAATCACTTACATCACATGCTCCAAAACAAGGATCTCCTGAGATAATAACTGTTGCTTCAGTTTCTTCTTCAATTTGTTTAGCTATTTTTATAGCTTGTATTTTTAAACCTTCTGGAAATTGAAGGCCAACAGTTTGAGCATCAAGTGAGGTTATCTTACGGATTACTTTGTCTAAATCCATATTATACATTGACATTTTAATCTTCAATTGTTTTTTCAATAACTACTTTTCCGTTGACAACATTGATTTTAACAATGGATATTACATCAACACCAGTTTCCTTTTTAACAATATTTTTGCCTTCGCCTTTTTCAATAACTGCAACAGTGGATTTAACTTCTAATCCTATATCTTTTAAAGTGTTTAATAAAGCTATTAAGGTTCCTCCAGTACTTACTACATCGTCAATAAGCAATATTTTTTCTCCAGCATGTAAATCGTTTACATAAAGGTTGGAGGAGCCATATCCTGTTTTTTGATAAACTTCTGTTTCTCCTTCAAGACCATATTGTCTTTTACGGATTACAACAAATGGGATGTCTGTTGCAAGAGATAGTGCAGTAGCTAAATGTATTCCCATTGCTTCAACTGCTACAATTTTATCAACATCTAAATCAGCATATTTAGAAACTATTAGTGATAATTCTCTAAGCATTTTAGGGTCCATTGCTGGAACACCATCACTTATAGGATTTACAAAGTAGTTATATTCACCTTTTTTAACTACGGGTGATGATTCTAAAGATTTTATTACTTCTTCTAACATGATATCACAAATTATTAAAACTTTAATTAAATAAATATATAATTAATATAATTATATAAGTTTGCTAATTAGAATTATTATAAGTGATAATATGCTTGGAAATTTAGGAGAAAATCTTACTAATACGATGAAAAAATTAGTAGGAATGTCCGTTATTGATAAAAAGACTATTAAAGAAGTTGTAAAAGATATTCAACGTGCTTTAATTCAATCTGACGTTAATATTAAGTTAGTCCTTGATTTATCAAAAAAAATTGAAAATAGGTCTCTTGAAGAGGAACCTCCAAAGGGTATTACTCCAAGGGAACATGTTATAACAATTATTTATGAAGAAATGGTAAATCTTTTAGGCAGTGAGACTGTTGGTTTAGATATTGATGAAAGACCTTACAAAATTTTATTCTTAGGTCTTCAAGGTAGTGGTAAAACAACTACCATTGGTAAATTATGTAGATTTTTACAGAAAAAAGGTTTTAACCCGGCTGTTGTATGTACTGACACATGGAGACCTGCTGCTTATGTTCAATTGAAACAGTTAACTGAAGAAATTGATGTTCCTTTATATGGGGATCCTGATAATAAGGATGCTCTTGATTTAGCTAGAAAAGGTTTGCAAGAGTTCAAAAATAGAAAAGTTATTATTTTCGATACAGCAGGTAGGCATAAAGAAGAAGAAGATTTAATTGCAGAAATGGATGAATTAGATGATATCATAAATCCAAATGAAGCTATTCTTGTTATTGATGGAACAATAGGTCAACAAGCAGGCGAGCAAGCAAAAGCTTTTTCAAAAGCTACTGATATTGGATCAATTATTATTACAAAATTAGATGGTTCAGCAAAAGGAGGAGGTGCAATGTCTGCTGTTGCAGAAACAGGTGCTCCAATTAAATTTATCGGTACTGGTGAAAGAATCGATGATTTTGAATTATTTGATTCAGAAAGATTTATTTCAAGATTACTTGGTATGGGGGATATAAAATCTCTTATTGAAAAAGCTGAAGAAAATATTGATGAGGATATTGCAGAAAAAACAATGAACAATATGCTCACTGGTAAATTTACATTAATGGATATGAGAAACCAATTTGAAATGATGAATAAAATGGGTCCAATGCAGCAAGTTTTAAATATGATTCCAGGTATGGGAAATAAAATCTCAAAAGAAGCTTCTAAGATGACTGAAGATAAAATAGACTCATATAAAATTATGATGTCTTCCATGACTGAAGAAGAAATGTTAAACCCTAAAATAATCAAACAGTCTCGTGTTCAAAGAATTGCTAGAGGGTCTGGTGTTGATGAAAGTGATGTAAAAGAACTTTTAAAATATTATAACAATACTAAAAAGACCATGAAAGGAATTGGTAAACGTGGTGGCCGTTTAGGTGGCGGTGCTATGAACCGTATTATGGGACAATTCATGAATAGATAATATGTACGAATTAGCAAAACAAATCTTAGAGCAAACAGATGGGAAAATCTGTAAAAATTGTCTTGGTAGAAAATTATCTAAAACAATTGAAGGATTAAACAACATTGAAAGAGCAGATAAAGTTTGTTCAGAATTAAATATAAATCTAGATGATGTAGATTGTGTGATATGTAATAATATCTTTAACAAGCTCGATGATGATTTATACAAAAAAATTGATGATAAAATTAATCAATTAGGAATTGAATTTGATACATTTTTAGTTGGTTCAAAGGTTCCTAAAGATATTCAAGAACGTGATGAAGAGCTTTCTAAAAAATTTAATCTTACTGTTGAGACTATTAAAAAAGAGATTAATAGATTAATTGGTCTTAGACTTTGGGAAATATATGACAAAGAGGCGGAATTTGAAAGTCAAGATATTGTATTTAACATAGATTTGATTGATAATCCTAAAGTTAGAATTCAAATTAATCCATTATATATTGAAGGTAAATATAATAAACTTAAAAGAGGAATTCCTCAAACTAAATGGCCATGCACAAAATGTAAAGGAAGAGGATGTGAAGAATGTAACTTCACAGGTAAACAATACCTAGAGTCAGTCGAAGAACTAATTTCAGAGCATGTATTAGAATTAACTAAGGGTAAGGAAGCTAAATTCCATGGTGCTGGTCGTGAGGATATTGATGTTTTAATGTTAGGTTCCGGAAGACCTTTTGTATTGGAAATCAAAGAACCAAAATTAAGAAAACTTGATTTATCAAAAGTTGAAGAAGATGTAAATAAAATTAATGAAGGTAAAACTGCTTATCATAATCTACATTTATGTAAAAGAAATAGGAAAGCAGAAATTAAACAATCCTCTCCGGATACTTATAAGGTTTATGATGCACTTGTTGGATGTGATGAAAGTTTTGATAAATTGAAACTTGAAGAATTATTAAAATTAGATGAGATTCATCAACAAACTCCTTTAAGAGTATTGAGAAGGCGTGCTGATAAGGTACGTATTAAACATGTTAAAGAATTATCATATGAAATAATTGATGATAAACATTTTAGCATGCGAATTAAGACTGAAGGCGGTTTATATATTAAAGAATTAATTTCTGGGGATGAAGGAAGAAGTCATCCTAATGTAAGTAAAATTTTAGGCGTTAAAGCTATTTGTGAGCAATTGGATGTAATAGAAGTAAGTGAGAAGTAGATAGTATGGTAGAAGAATTTACACATTTAACAGAAACAGGAGTCCACATGGTTGAAGTTGGTGGAAAACCTGATCAAAAAAGAAGAGCTATTGCAAGTGGTAGTATCTTTTTAGATAGAAATACAATTAATTTAATTCAAAATGAAGAAATAAAAAAGGGTAATGTTTTAACAACTGCTCAAATTGCAGGAATTCAAGCTGTTAAAAATACATCTTCAATAATTCCTCTTTGCCACCCATTAGCATTAACCGGTGTCGAGCTTGATTTTGAAGTTAAAGAGGATGAGATTATAGCTACATGTGCAGTTAATACATTAGGTAAAACTGGTGTTGAGATGGAAGCCATTACTGGTGTAAGTGTTGCTTTGCTTACCGTTTGGGATATGGTTAAAGCTGTTGAAAAGGATGAAAATGGACAATATCCAGATACTAAAATTAGTAGTATTAAAGTTATTAAAAAAGAAAAAATTTAAACTTTATATACTATAAAAATGATAATTAAGTATATTATTTTTATTAATTAAATTTTATGGGGATTTGTATGGCGAAAAAAAATGATAAAATTTCTATGCCTCAAACAGGTGCAGGTTTAGTAAGATATTTTGATGAAGAAAGTCTTGGACCAAAACTTTCTCCAGAGCATATCATTGTTGCTACTGTTATTGTAGCTATATTATGTTTTGTATTAAGATATTCAGTTTAAATTCATTGTTTTTTAAAAAAACAACATTACTTTTTTTCTTTATTTTGATAATATGTTAACTAAAAGAATTATTCCTTGTTTAGATTGTGATTTGCAAGTACCAGAAGGTAGAGTTGTAAAAGGTGTGGAGTTTAAAGAAATTAAATATGCTGGAAATCCAATAGACCTTGCAACAAAATACTACGAAGAAGGTGCAGATGAAATTGTAGTTTTAGATATCACTGCTTCACATGAAAGACGTGCTACAATGGCAGATGTTATTGATAAATTAACAGAAAATGTATTCATGCCAATTTGTGTAGGTGGAGGAATAAGACGTGTTGAAGATTATATTAAAATGCTTAGAGCAGGTGCAGATAAGTGTTCAACTAACACAGCAGCAATTAAAAATCCAGAATTATTAACTGAAGCTTCAAAAGTTGTAGGATCACAGGCAGTTGTCATTGGAATTGATGCAAAAAGAAGATATGTTTCACATCCAGATGATGCACCAGATAAAGTTGTTGTTGAAACTGATAAAGGATTCTGTTGGTTTGATTCAAGTATTTATGGTGGACGTGAATTCACAGGTATTGATGCAATTCAATGGGCACAAAAATGTCAAGATTTAGGTGCTGGTGAAATTCTTTTAACTAGTATGGATGGTGATGGAACTCAAAATGGATATGATATTGAGTTAAATAAGGCTATCAATGATGCTGTTGATATTCCAGTCATTGCTAGTGGTGGAGTTGGAGAGCCAAAAGATATTCTTGATGTATTTGAAAAAACAGATGTTAGTGCAGCTCTTGCAGCAAGTATATTTCACTTTAATCAGTATTCTCTTGGTGAAGTAAAAGAATATTTAAAAAAGAATAATATACCTGTCCGTTTATGATAATTAAAACTCCTATTGATTTGGAATTAACTCAGATTTCAGGTCAAACATCACAACCTCCATGGAAACAAGTAAACAATTCATTTAAGGAAGTTGTACAAGTTAATGATAAACCAGTTATTTTTGATGTTAAACAGTCTGGAGAATTTTTAGATTTTAATTTTTCTGGAGAGATTACTCAAAAAGAAGCTATTTCTAAAATAAATTATATTTATGATTTAGATTTTGATTTGAATAAATTTTATAAATATTTATCAAACCATGCTGAACTATCTGCAATGCCAGAGTTTTGTAATGGTTTAAGACTATTTTTAGCTTCAAATCCATTTGAATGCATTATTTCATCAATTTGTTCAGCAAATAATTCTATTAAAAGATGGACAAAATCAATTTCTGATATTAAACAGAAATGGGGAACTAATTATCATGATTTTTATAGTTTTCCAAGTGTTCAAATTCTTAAAGATGTATTTTTAGATGAAGAAGAGGAATTTGATTTATCAGATAATAATGACTTATGCAATTGTAGTAATAACTTAAAATCATGCGGTGTTGGATATAGAGCTCCATATATGAGAAAAGCATCTGAATTTTTTACATTTGAAATGGATTTCTCGGAAATTCAAAAAATGAGTTATGATGAGGCATTTGAGACAATATTAAAAGTCCCTGGTGTTGGTCCTAAAGTTGCTGATTGTATTTTATTATATGGTTTTAACTTTAGAGAAGCTTTTCCATCAGATGTTTGGATAAAAAGAATTGTTTCTCATCTTTATTTTGATGACAAGGATATTAGTGTACCTAAGGTCAGAGAGTTTGGAATGGAAGAATTTGGTAAAAATGCAGGTTATGTTCAATTGTATATGTTTCATTATGCACGTAAATCTGGTTTGATGAAACAACTTAAAAAATAGTTCTCTTTTTAATTGTAAATTAAGATATTTGAGTTAGTATAAAATAAAAAAAGTTGAAAGATAAAATTATCTTTCTTCTACGGTAACTTTGTTCATTTTGTCGCCTTGGCGAATAGCGTTAACGACATCTTGGCCTTTGATAACTTGACCAAATACAGTATGCACACCATCTAAATGAGGTTGTGGAGAGTGAGTAATAAAGAATTGACTACCACCAGTGTCTTTTCCTGCGTGTGCCATGGATAATGCACCAGTTCCATGTCTATGTGGGTTTCCTTCGGTTTCACATTTAATTGTGTAACCTGGTCCACCAGTACCGTTTCCGTTAGGACATCCACCTTGAATTACAAAGTCAGGGATTACTCTGTGGAAAGTTAATCCATCATAAAATCCTTCTTTGATTAATTTTTCAAAGTTTGCTACAGTTCCAGGTGCTTCTTTTGGGAATAATTCAAGTTCAATGTTCCCTTTATCAGTTTCAATTATTGCAACTTTCATTTTATCACCTAATTTTTAAATAATATTAATATTATAAATATTAATGATTAAATAGTTTATGGAAAGATTAAAATGAATACTCAAGAATTAATTAAAATTGAAGATGATTATTTCATAAACACTTTCACAAGACAACCAGTAGTACTTGACCATGGTGAAGGTGTAAGAGTCACAGATATTGATGGAAATGAATATTTAGACATGTTTGCAGGTATTGCTGTAAATGCGTTAGGTCACAACCACCCTAAACTTGTAAAAGCTATACAAGACCAAGCAGAAAAACTCATTCATATTTCAAGTATTTACTATAATGAACCAGCATTAGTATATGCTAAAAAATTAATTGATTTAACTAATTTCGATAGAATCTTTTATGCAAACAGTGGTGCTGAGGCAAATGAAGGAGCTATTAAATTAGCTGTAAAGTACACTGGAAAAAGTGAAATTATTTCAACTATTGATTCATTCCATGGAAGAACAATAATGACACTTGCAGCAACTGGTCATGAGGAATATCATGAACCATTTAAAGCAGTAATGCCAGAAGGGTTTATCAATGTTGCCTATAATGATCTTGAAGCTATTAAAGAAGCTGTAAATGAAAACACTGCAGCTATTATTGTAGAACCTATTCAAGGTGAAGGTGGAGTCAATGTTCCTGATGCTGAATATTTAAAAGGAATTGAGGCAATCTGTAAAGAAAATGGTATTGTATTCATTGTAGATGAAGTACAAACAGGATTCGGTAGATGTGGAACATTATTTGCACATGAATTATTCGATGTTAAACCAGATATTATGACTATGGCTAAAGGAATAGGTGGAGGAGTTCCAATGGGTGGAATTTTAGCAACTGAAGAAATAGCTAGTGCATTTGTACCTGGAGATCATGGAACTACATTTGGAGGAGGACCTCTTGTATGTGCTGCTGCTAATGAGGTTTTAGATGAAATTGAAGAAAAAGATATTTTAGCAAATGTTAATGAAGTTGGAGAATACTTTATTGAAGAGCTAAAAAAATTAGATAAAGAAGTTATTTCTGATGTTCGTGGTAAAGGTTTAATGGTTGGTTTAGAATTAACTAAACCTGGTGCTGAATATGTTGATAAACTAAGAGAAGCAGGATTTTTAATTAATTGTACTGCTGGAAATGTTTTAAGATTTGTTCCACCATTAATAATTACTAAAGAAGACATTGATGAGTTTGTTAAAGCTTTAGATGAAATTTTATAAGATTATCAATTAGATAATCTCATTCTTTTTTTTAATTTACCAACTATAACTCATACCAACACCACGTCCATGACTTCCTAAATAATAGAAATACTTAGGTTTATGATGATTGTCCTGTGTGTGATAATTATATTCTAAATCCACTTCAAGATTTTTCATGTAATTTTCTTGACAATAATCTCTTTGTGCAGTATCTAATTTGTTTAAAAATGTTTCTTTAGATATTTTTGATTTTGGTGTGCTTTTGATAATTTCCTTGAGTTCATTGGTAACATGATCTGAATTATATTGGATTCTAAAAATCTTTTTACCGGTTGCAAAAAATACCTCTAAGAAATCATGATTGTAGTAATCATTGTACTGATATAATACTACTGCATGGTGGCCGGCAATCTCTGTTTCTTCACTATCATTTAAATATCTACTGTTATAGGAATAGCCATACATTCTTTTTAAATTATCATTTTTAACTAGTGAAAATATTATAAAATCAAATGGTTCTCCATGAGTGTAACCTGTATTATCTTTATTTAGTGTTCCATTTGAAAATTTTTCAGGAATTTTGAAAGTTACTTTATTGACAGTAACATTTTTCCAATTATTAGTATCTTCTGCTGATATATGGGGAATTAAAACGAAGAGTATTATCACAAGTAAAATACATTTTAATTTCATAATGCTCACCTTACACATTTATTTGTTTATAATTCAATATTTATCTTTTGCTTTGTAGTTTAATTTTGGATTAATATTATTATTGGGATTTTGCTACTTTTTTCATTAATTTTAAATAGTATTAAGAAAATAACTAAATATATAATGTAACTTTTTTAGGAGTTTTAATTATGGATTTAAATATTAAAGTAAATGATAAAAACCACCTAGATATTGGTGGAGCAGATGCAGTTGATATTGCAGAAGAATTCGGAACTCCAACCTATGTAATTGATGAAAATAGGATAAGAGATAATTATAATAGATTCTATTCTACTTTTTCAAAATATTATCCTGATTTTAAAGTTTTTTATGCATGTAAAGCTAACACTAACCTTGCTGTAATGAAAATTTTAGAAAGTGAAGGTTGTTGCATTGATGCAGTTTCTCCTGGTGAAGTCCACATATCAAAATTGATTGGATTCTCAGGAGACAGAATATTATTCACTGGTAACAATATCACTAATGAAGAATTAAAATTCGTACATGATGAAGGTGCAGTTTTAAATATTGATTCAGTATCCGCACTTAATAGATTATCTAAAATGATTGATCCTGAAGGAGTAAAAATATCATTTAGGGTAAACCCAATGGTAGGTGCAGGGCATCATGATCACTGTATTACTGGTGGTGTGATGAGTAAATTTGGTATTATGGAATCTGAAGCTGTAGAAGTATATGAAAAAGCAAAGGAATTAGGATTCAATCCTATAGGTATGCATTCTCATATTGGATCAGGTATTTTAGATCCAGAACCATTCAAATTAGCTATTGAATCAACAATGGATATTGCGGGTAAAGTTCACCAAGATGCTGGAATTGATTTTGAATTTGTTGATTTTGGTGGAGGAGTAGGTATTCCATACACTCCTGAAGAGAATATTGTAGATTTAGATAAATTTGCAGAAGTTAATGTTGGATTATTTAAAGAAAAATTAGAACAATATGATATGGGTAATCCTACAATGTATCTTGAACCTGGAAGATTCTTAGTTGGAGATGCATGTGTACTTTTAGTAACTGTTAACAGTTTAAAACAAAGTTACAGAAAATTCATAGGTGTAGATGCAGGTTTCCATACTTTATTAAGACCAGCAATGTACGAGTCATATCATCACATTGTTGATGCAACTAAAATGGATGCTGAAAACACTCAAACTGTAGATATTGCAGGAAATGTATGTGAATCTGGAGATTTATTTGCACGTGACAGATTAATGCCTGATGTAGAAGAAGGAGATGTATTAGGTATATTAAATGCTGGTGCATATGGATTTACAATGTCTTCAAATTACAACTCAAGACCACTTGCTTCAGAAATATTGGTAACTGATGGTAAATGTTCAGTTGTACGTGAAAGAGAAACATTTGAAGACTTATATGCAAAACAAAGAATTCCACCACATTTAAAATAAGTTGATAATATGGTAGATTTAAAAGGATTAAAATTCTCAAAAATGCATGGAATAGGTAATGATTTTCCAATAATCGATGAATCAAAAGGAAAAGTCATTTCTGAAGAAGATAAACCTGAAGCATGTAGAATGTTATGCCATAGAAACTTTGGAGTAGGTGGGGATGGTGTCTTATTTGTAGAACCATCTGAAGTTGCAGATATTGGGTATAGAATGTTCAATCCTGATGGAAGCGAAGCTGAAATGTGTGGAAACGGTATAAGATGTTTTGGAGATTTTGTATACAGAAAAGGTATTTTAAAACAGGAAAAAATGACTGTTGAAACAAGAGCAGGAATTAAAACAATTGAAATCACATTGGATAATGGTGAACCTGTATTATTTAAAGTTGATATGGGATTATCAACTTTTAAAACTACAGAAATTCCAATGATTTCAGATATGGAGGAATTTTTAGACGGTAATTTAGAAGTTTTAGATACTACTTTTAATGTAACTGCTATTAGTGTTGGAAATCCTCATGCAATTATTTTTGTTGATAATGTAGATGAAATAGATATTAACAAATATGGTCCTGCTATTGA
The DNA here is from genome assembly GCF_051877095.1 of Methanobrevibacter sp. GTDB lineage: Archaea > Methanobacteriota > Methanobacteria > Methanobacteriales > Methanobacteriaceae > Methanocatella. The sequence continues at coordinate 350,742 of NZ_JBJEIO010000005.1, forward strand.
AGCACATGAAGTATTTCCTGAAAAGATCAATGTGCATTTTGTAGAGGTAATCTCTAAAAATGAAGGTAAAATGATTACTTGGGAAAGAGGTGCTGGTGTAACTCTTGCATGTGGTACTGGTGCGACTTCTACAGCTATTTCTGGGTACAAGTTAGGTTTATTTGATAGTGATGTATTACTTCATTTACCTGGTGGTGACTTAGAATTCAATGTATATGAAAAAGATGATTCTCTTGGAGCCTTTATGAAAGGTCCTGCAGAGCTTGTTTATGATGGAGAATTTTAATTCTCCTTTTTTAAATTTTATAAGCATTAATTAATGTTATATCTTCGAAAAAGAAATGTTCTTTTTCAGCTATTTCTGAAATAAAACCTAATTTATCTAATTTTTCTAGTGTTTCTTCATTACCTGATAGTGAAGACTGTATCATCTGTACTATTCCACCATCATTTAAATGATTCCCTACTTCATTTAAAAAGATGTCAATAACTTTTCTGCCATCTAATCCACCATCGAATGCATAATTTATAGTGTCATCTAGAACTTCGCCTTCTTCGGTAGGTAGATATGGAGTATTAAATAAAATTACATCAAACTTTCTATTTTTTACAGGTTCAAATAAATTTCCAAACAATATTTCAATGGTTTCAATGTTATTTGCCTCGAAGTTTTTACGTGCAAGTTCACAAGCATCAAAATTAATATCGGTTACAGTAATATTATCTGTAAGTCGTGAAGCATACATTGCAATAATACCTGATCCAGTCCCAATTTCCAGTACACTTTGTCCTTTTTTAATTTGCAAGTTTTCTGCGAGTAAATAGCTATCTTCCGCTGGAATGTAAACATTATCATCAATATTAATTGTAAAATCTTGCATAGCAATCTATCCATTAAAAATTGAGTTTAACTTTTTAGATAAAAACAGTATATCTTCGGGTTTAAGTGTAACAACTCTTTGTGTTAGATATTCATTTAATTTTTCATCTTCAATGTTGTTCATGTGTTTTTTCATTTCTTTTTTATCAAGATTGGTTATTATATGTCTGGAATCAATCAATGCATTTCTGATTTTTTTGTTCCTATGTTGGAACAATGCTTTTGTAAATTTAGAATAAATTTCAAAATCTTCAATTGAAATTTTATTTTTTTTGGGTGTTAATTTCACAACAGAAGAGTCAATTTTTGGTTTTGGGATAAAACTCTCAGAACTCACATCTGTTAATTTTTTCACATCACATTTAAAATATAACATGGCTGAAAGTCTAGAATAATTTTTAGTTCCAACTTCACCATTCATACGATCAGCAAATTCTTTTTGATACATTAAAATAGCTAAATCAAAATCATAGTCTAAAAATTTAAAAGTAATTGGTGATGAGATTTGATAAGGTAGATTAGAGATGATTTTATTGAATTTTGGAAATTCAACATCTAATGCATCTTCATTGAGTAAATCCACATTATCTATTTTTTCATCTTTGAGTCTTTTAGCTAATATTCTACAGATATTTTCATCCTGTTCAATAGCTATTACCTTTTTAGCTTTTTTGGCAAGTTCAATTGTTAATGTTCCAATTCCAGTTCCAATTTCTAAGATTACATCCTCTTTATGGATGTTTCCAAAGTTAATGATTTGGTCTCTTTTATTTTTATCAATTAGATAATTTTGACCAAGATTTTTATTTAACTTTATCCCATTTTGATTTAAGATGTTTTTAGTTATCTTGGAAAGGGATAAGGAATTTTCATTATTCAATTTATCACTTATCTTGGATTTCTAGGTTTTCTTGGAGCTTGTGTAAATATGTAATATTTACTTTTTCCTCTTTTTAGGGTATTTTTGTCTAATTCTTGTTTAACCCGGTTTACAATCATTCCTGCAGGATCAGTTAATGTTGGGAGTCTTTCTGTTATATCTTTAAAACTTTCAAATGGTTTTTCTTCTCTAGCATTAATAATGTCCCACATATATTTTTTTCCAATTCCTGGAATCAATTCAAGTGTATGGAGTCTTGTACTTACTGCCCCTGTTGTATTGAAAAAGTTAACATATTTTTCTTCGTTTGATTCAACAATGTCTCTGATTGTATAATCCAATTCTATTCTACTTGTTGCAGTTAATTTTTCAAAGTTTAATCTCCCAAGTACTCTATATATCTTATCTTTTTTTCCTTCTCCTATAAATACTGTGTCTCCTATTTCTAAATCAACACCTTTTTTAGGAGCTAATTCAAGTAAAGTGAATTGTTCTGTACCAATAGCTTGAGCAATAGGTTTTCCAGCAAATTTAGACATATCTGATTTAACATAGCCTCTGCTTAAATAATCAAGAACAACAGCATGTTGTTCTCTTTTTACAGTTGGTTTTTTTTCATTTCTTTTTTTATTATCAACCATCTTTATCACTCACTATTGTTTTTATAAAACTAAAATTAGCTATATAAATAAACTAATTAATTAATTTATTTTTTAAGTATAATAAAGATATCTAAAAAAAGTATATTTTTGGATAATAAATTAAAAATATAATAAAAAAAGTGAATAGTTAGAAACTATTCTTCAATATCATATTGTTCTAAGAGTTCAAGTATTTTTTCCATATCTGATTTTTCAATTTTCATAGTTTCTTTAGCAAAAATTAATCTTAAATCTGCTAAATCTTTTGGAGCTAAATCTGCGATACGTACTGCAACTTTATCTCTTAGGCCAAAATCGTCTTGAAGTTTTTTAATAATTTCTTCTGAATCTTCAATGGAATATCTTTTAAATCGTGCAAGATGATTTAAAGTAATATTTTGCTCATAGTTTAATTCATTGTTTTGTGAAAAATCTTCAAGAACTTGTTTTACTTCTGTACTTGATATTGGTTCACTTTCAATAATTTCTTTTCCAATCATAGAAATCATTTTTGTAATTTTAAGTGGTCAGGTCTTACAATTAATTCCTTTGCTTTGTTTCCTTCTTTTAAGGATATGATGTAAGCTTTACCTTTTTGACCAGTAACTTTTCCAGTTTTACCATGGAATCTAGGAGAAGGTTGTCCTTTTTGGATACTTGGATTGATAGTAATGTGAACTAAGTCTCCTTCTTCAAACCTTTGCATTTTGTTAGTAATAGGATTGGTCCTACCTGGTCTTTGGGTTTTAGTCATTTTTTTTCTTGATCTACTTTTTAATCCTCTTGATCTTTGCATAATATAACCTCTTATCAGCTGTCTGGGTATATTAATCTATGTTATCAGCGACCTAGTATTAAATTGCCCATAAATACTAGTAACATAGAATGTGAAAATAATGTAATTATCACTCAGTAACATGATAATATTATAATTTTAGTTTAATGCTATTAATATACTTTTAGTTTTTTAGCATTTTTTAAAATTTTTTTTAATATAAATTTTAAAATATGGTTGTGGTTTGGTGTTTAAAATGGTGTGTGAAGATAACTATTTAGTTATCTTCGAATCTTCTTCTGTCAATTAATTCTTGACGTTTACCTGGGTTCCATCCACCGGATGCAGATTTTGCACGTCCAACTTGTTGTACGTATCCAGTAATTCTGTCATACCATTCAACATCGTCTTTTTCACCACAGGTAGGACAACTATTGTTCAATCCTTTCATTAATGTTTTACATTTAAGACAGAAACTTAATGCTGAACTGTAAGCCCAGAATCCAATATCTGATTTTTTAGCAATTTTATTAGTTAAACTCATTAAAGAATCAGGGTCAGAATAGGATTCACCCATGAATGCATGGAAGATGTGTCCACCTGGTGTGATACTGTGATATTGTTCTTCAATTTTAATTTTTTCGATAAGTGAAAGGCCAGTGTCTACTGGTACATGTGAAGAGTTTGTGTAGTAATTTGCGTTTCCTTCACCTTGTACAATAGCTTGGTCTCCATATTGTTTTTTATCGAGAGTTGCAAATCTGTAAGCAGTAGATTCAGCAGGAGTTTGAATAACAGACCATCTGAGTCCAGTTTCATCTTTTAATTGGTTAGCTCTATCATTGATGTATTCAATACATTTTACTCCGAATTTATTTGCATCAGCATTTTCAATACCTTCTCCAAATAATGAAGATAACATTTCGTTAAGTCCAACGAAACCAAAAGATAAAGTTGAATTTTGGATTCTGTAGTAAGAGTCTTCAGCTACTTGTTGTTTTAAGAATGGTAAAATGTGGAAATCGTTTAAACATTTTAATCCTTGTTCTCTTCTAAGCATTAAAGTTTCAACTGCAAGATCCATGTATTCGTCTAAGTATTCAAATACTTGACTTTCATCTTTAGATTGATATCCAATTCTTGGTAAGTTTAAAGTAACATAAGCTAAGTTACCAGTTCTTAAACAATCTTGATCCCAGTCACCAGTCCATGTATCTTGTAAACAAGTTCTACATCCCATGTAGTTTGCCATGTCTCCTCTATATTTAGGGAACATGTTTACAAAGTAGGAAGAACCATATTTTGCAGATAATTCGTGAACTAATCTGATGTCTTCTTCGTATTCACTGGTCATTGTTTCTTTACGGAGAGTATAAATGGTATTAGGGAATAAATGAGGTTTTCCTTCGTTATCTCCAGCGAGTAATGTTTCAGTAAATGCTCTTTGTATTAATCTGGTTTCTTCTTCAAAATCACCATAAGTTCCTACTACTTGACCTTTCGGTCCGTATGCTGTTTCTTCTTTTAAGAAGTCAGGAACACCAAATTCTAATGCCATACTTGTGAATGGAACTTGGGATCCTCTTGCTGCATATGCCATGTTTAAGTTGTAAACAAGCATTTGTACAGATTGTTTGATTTCTTCGTATGTTCTTCCTCTTGCAAATGGTGCTACAAATACGTTCCAGAGAGACATTCCTTGTCCTCCAGACATGTTTTGTTGTGCTGCAAGCATAATTTCACCAGTATGGTTCATTAATGTTTCCATATGGTTTGGAGCTCCTGCAATTGAAGTGTGATCCCCAGTACCATCTACTTTAAGTCCATATTTGATGAAAGTTCTAATATCGTGTTGCATACAATTTAGAGGTCTTCCTGCGAAAAATTCTAAATCGTGAATGTGGATATCTCCAGACATGTGTGCATCTGCTAAGTGTGCAGGAAGCATTTTTAAAAGAGCATATTGTTTTAATGCTTCATCTGCTACATGTTTGTGAATACTTTCAGGGTTGTGAATCATATTTGCATTATCTCTGTTACCATTTTCGATTAAATTGGTAATGTTATATACAGGAATACCTAAACGAGTGTAACGGCTTCTTAAATCTTCTAAGCCATATTCTACTAATTTAGTGTTAACAATTTCCCTAATCATTGGAGCAGTTAAGTATTCTACATTTAATTTTTTGAGTTCTTTCCAAGTTTCGGTTGCAATTTCAAATGCAGTTTCTTGGCTTGCTCCAGTTTCTTCAATTAAAGTATTTGCGATTTTGGATAAGTCAAATGCTTCAATAGTATCTCTTGAAGTACGTACTTTTAATCTGGTACTTGCTAAATATTTGTTTGCAATTTCAGAATCAATGTCTTCTAAACATTCATGCACGATTTTTTTGATTTCTTTAGTTTTAATTCCATCGTATAACTGTGATACTACTGTTGCTACGATTTTATCAGATTCAAAAAAAGGAGTTTCAACCATTACTAATGATTTTAGTAATTTTTCATAGCTGAATCTTTCTTTAATCCCATTATTCTTCTCTACATTAATTTTTGCAGATTCATCTAAATTTTTTTTTAATTCTGAAGTTTTTTCCATTTAAAACACACCATTTTCATAATTTCGAGAGTAAGTACTCTCATGTAAAATAATATATGTTTGCTCATGTATAAAAATTGTTCGTATTCTATCGAACATATATTTTAATACTTGATTTTGAGAATATATAAAATTTTCGTCTTTGCTTAATCAAGTCTATTATACTGTGATATTTATTATATTTCTAATATTAAAAATTAAAAGTCCAAGAGCATTTGGAAAGTAATTCTTTAGAAAAATACATCTAAAGAACTTTGTTTGGATTTATCACTTTCAAACAATGAGTTAATACCATATTCCTGTATTTCTAAACGTTGTTTTAAGTAATGTGAAACAGGATATCTATTAACAAGCTCTTGTGATATTTCAAGGTATTTAGTAACTGATCCTTTTGAAACGGACAGTATTAAATTACCTCCACATCTACATTTTCCAGTAAGTGGCATTCTCCGGTATTTAGCACCACATTTAGGACATCTTACTTTTTGTTTGGAAAATGCTCTTGAGTTACCCATAATGTCAGGTAAGAAATGAGATGATAAGACCTTTTCCACAACTCCTCTTTGATCAACTGCTCTAATAGTCTCAGCAAGTGCAATTTGAGCTTCAACTTTTTCTCGCATTGATGGTAATCGTTTATATAGGCAAACAGTAGGTCCTGCGTGAATACTTGAAGTATGATGGGAAAACATCAATCCTTCGTATTGCTGTGGGGTTCCTAAATGCATTTCTACATTATCAATATATTCTAAAACCTCCGCAGGCTTATGGGGAGTATAAGTTTCTTCATAAAACTCTACAGGGAATCTTTCAAAGATATCTAAATTATGTGATTCATCATCTATTTCTTCTGGATCAATTCTTGAAGATAAAACTAAAGGAGCATCCATACTTCCTCCTCTAGTATTTGGTAAATATGATTTTGAAAAGTTAATTAATGCATCTAATAATAGCATTACAGCATCTTCGTCACTATCACAGTTTCTACGTTTTGCTGAGTGGAAGTAAGGATGAGCATAGCAGCCCAATGCTTTTGTAAATCCAACAATTCTTCCAAGTACTCCTGCGGATGTGTGAGGAGCAAGTCCTGCGACTAAATGTCCAATTAAGTCACTTTTTTCTTTAACGTTATAGAATGGTTCCATATGATAATATCTTTCAAGCTCGTCGTCGATAAATTGTGCAGTATGTAGTAAATATTCACCACAATTGTTTGAAATAACGATATCTTGAACTTTAAGCTCAATGATTTGGTCTTCATTTTCAATAGGATTTCCATAACAATCTTTTTCATAACCCATTTCTAATAATTTTTCGACTGTAACTCCAATTTCACTTGGAATGAAGTGAGTAAGTGGCAAGTCAGTTGAGTCGTGTCTAATGGTTCCATCTTTAAAAGTAAATACTTCATGTTTTGCTCTAAGTATTCCTTTTTCAATAGGTTCTGGTAATTTAGATTCTGAAATCATACCAATTACACCTTTAACTTCATCAACACGTCTTACTTTGACATTATCTGATGCTTTTTTAAGCATAGCCGCAAGGGGAATAGTTTTTTGGGATGGTTTTCCCATTTCAGTTGGACTACCACATTTAGGGCAAAGTGATCCAAATGAACTGATTCCACAATTTGGATTTGTACATTTTCTTCTAGAAATATCTACTTTAATACTTCCTTTTTTAGCAGCTGTAGCTACAAGTCTTCTAGAACCACCATTATTTCCAATAGGTATTAACCCATGAGGTGCTGGTCTCATCAATCTTTCTTTTGATTTTTCAGGTCTACCTACACGAGTACCAATATATGCTGGTGCTTTATTTTTAATTTCGACAGGTGAAATTTCATTTACAGCATCTAGAGTGGTTTCTTTATTGGCTAATTTTTTAGATAATGTCACTAAAAGTGAATAAGAGTGATCTTTGTCAATAATAATTTTATTATCTCGTATGGTATGGGGAACACCTATTATTTCAAGAATTCTTTTTTGATATGATAAATCAAGTTGCATTCCTTTATCTTTATTGAATGTTGGTTTACCTTTTTCAATTAAATCAATTAATGAATTTAAATCTTCAATTGTTACATCATTGTAACAGTATGTGTATTTAGGATGAAGTGGAATGTTATACTCTTTAGATAAGCTAAATGCCTCAATGGATGATAAATATTCATATTCAAGTCTATGTAAATCTAAATTGTTATTTTTCTCATCGAAATTTTCGCTTCTCATTAATAGTTGAATCCACCATTCTTCACACCATCCAGATGGATATAATGGTTGATTGTTTCTTAAAAATTCTCCGAATGCAACAAGCATGTCTCCAAGGAATAATATTTCAACAACATCTTTTTTAACTTCTCGTGCTTTTTTTACAGAATCGAGAATTAAGACATCTCCATTTTTGAGTTTAACTGTAGGTCCTTCAATTGAATCTACAGGAACCACACAATTACCTTTTCCAGGATATTCAATTTTGAGTTGTGTTCCAACTGCTAAAAAATCAAGTAATGCCATTGTTGCTGGGTGAACTCCCATAGTTGCAAGACCAGTATTTCTAGATCTACCATATCTTAATCTAAATGCACCTTTTTCAGAAGGATATCCAAGAATTGGTCTTCCACCAATGATGTCTTGAATATATTTAGGTTCGCTAACAATATCTGAATCATTAGAATCCTCTTTTACATCATCTTTTTTAGGTTTGGAATATTCTTCAAGCCAATCCCAGTCAAGACCTAATTTGTTTGAAATCTTTTTGATTTTTTTAGATTTCTGAATAACTCCTTCAACCATAGCAAGAAGTGCTCCACCACGAATGTTGTTAGTTTCAACACGTTCTAAATCACGGTGAGATACTTCTACTTTATCAGTTTGTTCTCCTGAAACTTCTACAGGAATGTGAGTTGCTGCAAATCTCACTTCTTCTGGTGTTGGTGAGTATTGTAAGTTTGTAACTTCTGATTCGTATAATTCAACTTCTTCTACGTATCTTTCGATTTCATCATCGATTGGTTTGAATGCATCAATACCAATAGCTCGCCTAATTTTATCACCTAAAAGTACTGCTAGTGCAGCTGCAGTTCCTCCTGCACTCCTAATAGGTCCTGCGAAATATACTCCTATATATTTTGTTCCATCAAAGTTGTCTTTAATTTTAACATCAGAAATTCCTTCAAGGGGTGCTGCTACTACTCCTTCTGTGAGAATAGCAAGTGCAGTTCTGAGGCCTTGATCACATCTTTGTTCGGTATCCCATTCAGCTTTTTCGCCGGTAAGTTCAAATTCACCAGAGGCAATCTCTGCTGCAATTTCAAAGGCAACTTCTTCTCTTGTAATATCTTGTTCTAATGTTTTAATTCTTTTAGCTACACCTTCAGGACCAACAAGCCCTTCTACTCTTTCAGCTAAATCCTTTGCTAGAGGTACTTCAGTCTCTATTTCAACATCTAAACCTTTTGATCTGGCTTTATTAGCTATTTCGTATAGGTGATGGGTATCAGATTCTAATCTATCAAAATAATCCATGGTATCGCCACAAGTCCAAAATTAATTTATCATATAATTTATTGTTTTTCCTAATTTAATAATGTTTGTAATTTTAAGAATCACTATTAAACTCTATATTTAAAAATACTTAAATATAGAAAAATCTAAAATTTTTAAATGTAATTTGTTGTTGAATTTTTAATTAATTTTGCTATTTTGGTGATTTTAATGCCTAGTGATAAAGCGATTAATGCTATGTATGGCAGTAAAATGAAATTAGACTTGGATAAACTAAAAAAGTATCGTAAAACTGAAGAAGTAAGTGAAACAAAATCTGTTAAAGCGGATTCTGAAAAACCTGTTGATGTTTCTAAAAATGTAATTGATAAAGAAGAATCTTCTGAAGAAATTTCTGATAAAGTAGTTGAAGAAGTTTCTGAAAAACCTATTGATGTTTCTAAAGATGTAGTTGAAGATAATATAAAAGAAGAATCTTCTGAAGAAATTTCAAAAAAACCTGTTGAGGGTTCTAAAGAGGAAGTTAAGAAAGAAAAATCTTCCAAAAAAATTGATTCTAGTATTGTAGATAATTTGAAAAATATATTAAGTGAGAAAGAAAAGAAATTATCTAACCAATCTCAGGAACTTAATTACTTAACTAATAAAGTAATTCCTAATCTTAAAAAGGAAAATGCTAATCTAAAGGATATTAAAACAGAATTAACTGATGCTCTTGAAAACTCAACTAGGAAATATTTTGAGCAATTAGATATTAATGTGGATTTAAGTAATAAAATTGGAAAAATTGGTGCTGAAAGTGCTGTTAACAAGGTAAGAGCAGATAAATTTGAAGTTGAAATTGAGTCTGTTAAAGAGAAATTACAAGCTAAAATAAATCAATATAAAGAGAAACTAGATTCAATTAATATTGATGAGTTGAAAAAAGAGAATAGTGTTTTGTCTAGAGAGTTAGATGATGTAAACTTAGAGTTAGATAAAGCTAAAAAAGATAATGCTGAGCTTTCTAATGAGATTAAAACTTTAAGAGATGAAATAATTAAACTAGGTAATTATAAAGAAGAAGTAAATCAGCAAGTTAAGAAAGAAATTGAAGGATACAAAGAAGAAATTTCATCACTTACTACTCAACTTAGACTTAAGGAAAGTAGTTATGATAAGTTATCTAATGGGTCTAGTAAAACTATTTCAAGTTTGAAAAAGCAAATTACTAAACTTGAAGAAGACTTGGAAAAAGAATCCAATAAAGGATTATTTAATAGATTTAAATAGGTGATTAATTTCATCTAATTTATTTTTTTTAAAATGACAAATGATAATTATTTTATGAATGAGGCTATTTGTGAAGCTCAAAAATCTTTAAAAGATGGTGGACTTCCAATTGGGGCTGTTCTTGTTAAAAATAATAAGATAATATCTAGAGGACATAATCGGTTGATTCAAGATAATTCTGTAGTTTTACATGCAGAAATAGATGTACTTGAAAATGCTGGCTGTTTAACCTATGAAGATTATATTAGATGTACACTTTATACAACATTATCTCCATGCTCCATGTGTTCTGGTGCTGTAATATTATATAATATACCACGAGTTGTAATTGGTGACAATGTTACTTTAATGGGTGCTGAGAATTTACTTAAGTCTAATGATGTTGAGGTTGTTGTATTGGATAATCCAAAATGTAGGGAGTTATTTTTAAATTTTATTAAAGATAATCCAAATGTATGGGAAAAAGAGCTTAAAAGAGTGGGGAATACTACTGAGGTGAGATAATGGAGATTATTGTAACAAATGAAATGGATGAGAGATTTATTGAACTTTGTAAATCTTTTGATTGTTTCTTAGATGATCCTCAAGTAGTTTTGCTTCTAAATAACTTTGGCAAAACTGTTGGTTGTGCTAGTTTTAAAGTGCATGATGCAGATTCTGCTGAGATTACTACATTATTTTTAAATTCATACGATGATCGTGAGAGAATAGCGTATAAATTAATCAGACAACTTGAGAAAATAGCTATGGATTATGAATTTAAAAGTGTAATTGTTAATTTTGATAGTAATGAGGATATTCTAATTGAAATCTTTAAAAAATTAGATTATAAATTTATTGATGAACTTTTAATGAAAAAAGAATTTAAAAGTTTAATTTAATGTTTAAATTCACTGATAATGTGGTGAACTTTTTTTTTAAAATCAAAAAAAATTAAGTTTTAGATATATTGAAACTTTCTTTATAACTAACTAAATAATTATAGAAAATTAAGAAAAAAATAAAATTTAAAAGATTAAGCTTCTTGTCTTAATCTTTTTACAACGAAATCTTTGTCTAAGCTTAACAAGAATGAAGCTGCTCTTGGGCCTTGTTTTTGACCAAGAATCATTTTATAAATAGCTTGGAATCCTTTTTGAGGTTTTAATTCTTGTGCTTCTAAGATTTCATACATTGCATCGTGTAATTGTGTTGCTTCTGAAAATTCATTGTTTTCCATTAAATCAGCTAAATCAGTTAAGAATTTGGTTTGCTCATCAGTTAATGGTAATTTTGGAATGTTTTTCTCTTGTACTTGGAATTTTACAAATTTAGGCGCATAAGTATCTAACCAGTAAATTACATTGTCAACTCTTTCACGATATTGAGCTAATTCTGTTTCAGTTAAATCGTCAAATTCTTTATCTTTAAAGCTTTTAGATAATTGTGAGTTTCTTTTTAAAATTCCATAGATTTTTTCTAAGTCATCACCAGCTATTTGATAAGCATTAACTAAAAATCTGAAAGGTGGTCTAAATGGCAATGGGCTGCCTTCATGGATTTGCACGATTTCATAGATTTCTTTGAATTTTTTACCTTCTTTTTCAGATGGTGCTTCTTCTTCATCGTAGAATACTTTTTCAACTGTATCAAATTGGTCAATAAAGTCTAAAAATGACATTTTTGGTGAAAAATCTTTTGCTTTCATTGGTTTGGATCTAAATAAGTAATAGTTAAGACTTTCAGCAGGTCCAATTTTTAACCATTCTTCAGGAGCAAAGAATACTCCATGAGATTTACTCATTGCTTCACCATCAAGAGTAATCCATTCATATGGAACTGGATATGGTGCAGGATAATCAAAGATTTTTTCTGAAATAATACTACTTACATCATAAGATCCTCCACTAGCTGCATGGTCTTTTCCAAATGGTTCACATGTAGTTCCAAAGATTTTCCATCTTGCTGCCCATTCTACTCTCCAAGTAAGTTTACCGTTACCAGATTTAATATCCATTTCACCATCATGGCCACATTCACATCTATATTTAATAATGTCTCCATCATGATCATAAGCATAAGTTGTATTTACACGTCCACATTCATCACAAATTGGATTGTAAGGTAACCAGTCTTCTGCTAATGGTTCTCTCCTGTATTCGTTGAAGATTTCTTTGATTTCATCAACATGTTCAAGAGAAGTTCTAATATAATCATTGTAAATGCCACTTTTATACATTTCAAAACCTGATTTGGTTTCCATTTCAATTCCATAATCATCCATTACAGTAAGTAAAGGTTTTTCAAAGTGTTCTACAAAATTAGCACAACAACCATCAGGACATGGAATAACAGAGTAAGGCATACCTAGATATTTATCATAATCTTCAGGAAGTGGATATGGTACTTTTCTTAATGGATCGTGGTCATCTGCAATCCAGATAGTTTTTGCTTGTTTTCCGAGTTCCCTTAATTTTTTTCCAATTGCATTAGCAATAAATATGTCGCAAGAGTTCCCAATGTGTATTGAACCTGAAATAGAGGTTCCACTTGCAATAACATGTTCTTCTACATCTCTTTGTGCTAATTCTTTAGCTATGTTTTCAATCCAATGTGTCATTTATATTCACCGTTTTTTAATAAAAAAATTATCATAAAATAAGTTATATTAAATTAATATTTGTTAGTATTTATATAAAAAGATTAAGTAAAAGTAGTCTGTTTTCAACGTTGGGTTGGTTTTTAGTATAAAAAAAGAAGGAAAGGATAGATATAATTTATCTATTTAATCAATTCAGAATCAGATTTATCTAACCATTCATTAACGATTTTTACTGCACAGTAGTTACCACACATGGTACAGGTGTCTTCTTCTTCAGGTGGCCTTTGATCTCTTTTTGCACGTGCAGCTTCAGGGAACATAGCACATGCATATTGTCCTTCCCAATCAAGATTTTTACGAGCTTCAGCCATAGCTAAATCTTGTGAACCATCGATTTGACCAGTTGCTAAGTCACCAGCATAAGCTCCGATTTTTGTTGCAATTACTCCTTCTCTTACATCATCAGGGTTAGGAAGAGCAAGGTGTTCAGCAGGAGTTACATAACAAATAAAGTCTGCTCCAGCTTTTGCAGATGACGCTGCACCGATTGCAGATACTATATGGTCATAACCTGGTGCTACATCACATACAATAGGTCCAAGCATATAGAATGGAGCATTGGAACACATTTTCTTTTGAATCATAACATTTGTAGGAATTTCGTTAATAGGGATATGTCCAGGTCCTTCAATCATACATTGCACTCCAGCTTCACGTGATTTATCAATTAATTCTCCTAAAATGATTAATTCTTGGATTTGAGCACGGTCTGTTGAATCAGCAATAGATCCTGCTCTCATACCATTAGCAAGTGAAAGAACAACATCATGTTCTTTAGCTAATTCTAAAACATAATCGAAGTTTGAGTATAATGGATTTTCTTTTTCATTTTCAACAATCCATCCGGACATGAATGATCCTCCACGAGATACAAGTCCAGTTACACGACCTTGTCTTTTGAGTCTAGTTAAAGTTTCAATATTGATACTACTATGAATTGCCATGAAATCAATACCATCTTTTGCTTGTTTTTCGATAGCATTGAATAAGTCATCTTCAGTCATGTCAACTACAGAACCATGTTTCCTAATACTTTCAATAGCTGCTTGATAAACTGGTACGGAACCTACTGGTAATGGGGACATGTCAAGAACTCTTCTTCTGATTTCATCTAAGTCTCCACCAATACTTAATTCCATTAAACAGTCTGCACCGTGGTCAATTGCAATTTGTGCTTTTTGCACTTCTTCATCAAAGTTAACAATATCAGTTGAAGTTCCGACTGTTGCATTTACTTTAGTTCTAAGTCCTGCACCAATACCTGAAGCTTCAATGTTTCTGTTTACATTATTAGGTATTACGATTGTACCTTTTGCTACTGATTTTAAAATAAACTCTTCTGAAACATTTTCTATTTCTGCAACATGTTTCATTTCTTCAGTTAAAATTCCTTTTTTAGCATCACTAATTTGAGTCATGTTATCACATTATTTTGTTAAATAATATTTAAAATAATCAAATTTATTTTAATTAAATTTAATTTCAATTTGATACTTTTTTATATTTATTTATTAGTATTTAAATTAGTTGGTTGGCCTTTAATTAAATTAATATTGATATGTATCAATTTTTTTTGAAAAAATAGTATTTTTAGTTTTTAAATCTTAAAATAAAGTGATATTGATAAAAATAAAGTGTAATTTAAAAAAAGTTAAAAGAAAAATAAATTTAGTAAAATTCATTCATTCTTTCAAATGCCTCATCAAAAGTAGGCATATTGGTTTGGCAACCTTGGTGTTCAACTATAAATGAGGATACAGTTGATGCAAATTTTGCAGATGATTCTAATGATTCACCATTTAAGAATCTTGATAAAAATCCTGCTCTATAAGAATCTCCAGCACCAGTAGGGTCTGTGGCATTTGTTTTGATAGCATCAATTTTTATTTTATCTTCATTTGAATAAATTTCACTACCATGGGCTCCACAAGTTTTAACTATTATTTTTGGACCTAATGCTCTAAGACCATCTAAATCTACTTCAAGAGATTCTAAGATTCTACCAATTTCATGATGATTTCCAAAAAGAATAGTAGTATTTTCAATAACATCTTTTAACTTTTTGATATCATACATTCCAAGATCTTGACCTGGATCGAATGAAACAAGTAATTCTTCATTTTTAGCTTCTTCAGAACATCTCCAATTGAAATTAGGATCTCCTGTTGCTAAATGTACTGCTTCAGTATTTTTAATTGCGGAGGTAGGTACTTTGCTTTCTGCAAATTCACGAGCAGCGCCCCAATAGAAGTAACTAATTTGGTCTTCATTATCATCAGTTAAGACAAATGCAGTAGGTGTTGATTCTCCAGGAACGATAATTAAAGAATCAGTGTCAATATCTAAATTTTGCATATGTTCATAATATTCAGTTTTTTTGAAATCTCCACCAACTGCTGAAACTAAAGAAGTTTTTAATCCTAATTTCGCTCCAACACAAGCAACATTTGCAGCAGCTCCACCATTAAATGTTTTCATATTGGTTATTGGAGCTGAAAAGTTTGTTTTTGGGAATTCAGGCACTCTAATAATGTAATCATGAGCAGAGTGACCAATAGCTAGTAAATCTCTGTTTTTTACCATAATATCGCCTTTTAATCTTTTAATTTTATAATTGTTTTTTATCATTATTTAATAGTTTTGAAAAATCAATGTATGATAAATCATGAAAAAACGTAGTCATTATAATTGTAATTGATAATATGTTATATAAGTTTATTTTTTTATCTAAGAGCAATTGAAAAGTAATTTACATTGGTGTAAATCCTTGTTTTTCAATTTTCTTTTGTCCTTCATTAGTTAAATATCTAATGAATTCATCAATATTAGGTTTGTCTTCGTTAATTTTAACTAAACTAATTACATGTCGTGTATCAAATTTTAAAAGTTCATTTCCTTTAAAATAACTTGCATTTAAAAAAGTATATAAATTTTTAGAGTTTTTAACTTTTTTATATGCATCAAATTGTGAGCTTACACTTTCTTTAATGTTAATAGATATGTCATAATGTTTTAGACTGTCCCATGCAAGTCTTTGTGCAGATCCAGATACACTTATAAAATCAAGATTTTCTAAATCTGAAATACTCTCAATTTTTTTAGAATTTGGGCTTGAAACAAGGACAAGATAATCATAAGCTATTGGATAAAAATTTATATCTCTTTCAAATGCTATTAATGGATCATCTAATGTTAAGATATCAACGACACCTCTTTTTGCAAGTTCAAATGCATCTTCATCGTTGCTACTATAAATATTAGTTTTAAAAGGTAGGTCAATACTTTCTAAAAGACCGGTACTGATGTGACCTCCAACGATGTTGATTGTAGGGGTTTTTTCAATTTGGATAACATATTTTTTAAATTCATTTAATAATTCCAATCCCTCTTTTGTAAGTCCAGTACCATTCCCTTTTCTTTCCGTAAGTTTAAATCCTAATTTTTCTTCTGCTTTAAGTATTCTCCTATTAAATACTGTATGGGATATATTTAGTTCTTTTGCAGACATTCTTTGAGAATTAGTTTTTGATAGTGAATTAAGACTTTCATATAATTTATATCCATAAACTTCACCGTTTATATCTAAACTTATTAATCCTTTACTTTCAAATTCCATCAATTATAAATAAAATTTTAATCATAATTAATAATATCGATTTGGGGATTGAATAAAATGGAAATTATGAAAAGTTCTATTAAGGTCATATTGGAAAATATTGTTAAAGCTGAAGAATTTTTAGATGAAAAGGCAATTGATGAATTTGAAGATATAATTATTAATTCAAAAAATATCTTTGTTACTGGTGCTGGAAGATCAGGGCTTGCTGCTAAAGCTTTTGCAATGAGATTAATGCATTTAGGTTTAAGTGCTTATGTTGTAGGGGAAACTATTTCTCCAGCTATTTATGAAGATGATTGTATTATTGCGATTTCAGGTTCAGGTGAAACAAATACAATTGTTTCTGCTGCAAAAATTGCTAAAAATAGAGGTTCAAAAGTCCTAGCTTTAACATCTTATCCTGAGTCTACTTTAGGACAATTATGTGATGCTTTTATTCTTGTTAAAGGAAGAACTAAAAAAGAAGTAGATGATGAAAATTATATGAAACGTCAAATTCATGGAAATTATACTTCTTTAACTCCTTTAGGTACTGCATTTGAATTAACTACTTTGGTATTTTTAGATGCTATTGTTTCTGAATTAATGGAAAAAATGCAACAAACTGAAAGTGATTTAAAAGCAAGACACACAGTTTTAGAGTAATTTAATCAAAAATTACTCTATTTTGATTATTATATATATTACAACGTTGGCCTCTTAGGAATCCAACAAGTGTTACATTTCCTTTTTTTGCAATATTATATCCTGAATTTGCAGGTGCAGCATTTGATGCTAAAATTGGCACACCTGCCCTAGTCATTTTTATTACCATATCTGCTGGCATTCTTCCACTGTAAATCACATAGGAATGATTTAGATCAAAGCCATTTAGCAGACCATATCCAATTACTTTGTCAACAGCAACGTGACGGCTAACATCTTCTTTAACGACAAATTTCCCGTCATATACAATTCCTGCAACATGTGTTCCACCAGTAGCTTGCCAGATTTCTGCATTATTTTTCAATTCTTCAATTCTATCAATTAATTCTTTAACATTAACCTGTAAGTCAGAGTTAACTGGTTTTACTTCTTTAATTTTACTTCTCCAGCCACCTGCAGAATCAGAACATAATACTGTTTCATTTGTTTTAAGTAATGTATCATCAATTTTTACATTGATTTGAGCACCATCAATTTCTATTTTTTTAATGTCGTCAAGGGATTTAACCATATTTTCATTAAATAAGTATCCAACTGTAAATTCTTTAAGTGAATCTTCAATCGCAGATAAACTACGTGAAATATTTCTATTTATTGTTAATGTAATTGTTTCGTCTTTTACAACATTTTCTTTTACATTTTCATGTCTATTATTCTTATATTTTATAGCATCTATTTCTTCAATTTTCATTTTTTTCCTCATATAAAATATATCAATTGTTATATTTAAATTATTTTATAATTAATAATATATTATATATTATTAATAGTTAATGAGATGATGATATGAATATAGATGATTATGATGAACAGTTAAAAAAAGCAGTTGAGTTTCATGGTGAGCTATGTGGAGGCATAGCTATTGGAACTAAACTTGGAATGTATGGTCTTGAGTTATTGGGCATGGAATTAAATAAAAGACATAAAAATTTAATTGTAATTTTAGAAAGTGAAAGATGTACTTCAGATGGTATTCAAGCTGTAACTAAATGTAGTATTGGTAAACGATCTTTAAAATTAGCGTATTATGGTAAGTTTGCTGCTACTTTTTATAATATGGATACTGGTGAAGCTTATAGGGTTTCAGATGCTGATGCAAATAAAAAGGATAAATCTAAAGAAACAAGAGAAGAATTAGTTGAAAGGTTTAGAATCACTCCTCCTGAAGAATTATTCAATGTTGAAAAAGTTAAAGTTAAACAGTTTAATGAGGCTCAAAAACCTGGGGGTGTTCATGCTACTTCTTGGTGTAGTGTTTGTGGTGAAAAAATTACGGATAACTATCATTTGCTTAGAGCAGGTAAACCAATTTGTGAAGCTTGTGCAAATGAATCTTATTATGAAGTTATTGAATAATAACTTTAATTTTATTTTTAGGAATATAACATCATAATTCCTAATTATTAATCAATTAAATTTTTTTTCTTTTATTAACGCTTATTTTTAATATACATAAATTATATATTTAAATTTAAAAAACAAAGGATATTAATTCAAAAATAAGTAAAAACAGAACTTTAGCATGATGTTAGTACTATTCATCATGATTTATCATTAATTTTACTTTATAATTCTTATTATTTAAATATTTCTTTTATTTTCTAATGACAAATCCTTTATATATTAAACTAGTAATATAGACTCATAATACTTTGAACATCTTATGAAATGTGGAATTCATTAGTATTATAAAAAATTTAATTTAAAAGGGAATAAAAGAGGTTGATAAAATGAGTTCATTTAAAAGTCCAGCTGAAGTTGCAAAAGTAATATCTAAAACAGCTGGAGCAAAAAACTCTGCAAATATTGTTAATGTAATATTGCTTTCTTTCTTAGCAGGAGCATATATCGCATTTGGTGGTTTATTAGCTGTAGTTTCAAGCGCAGGTATGCTTAAAGCTGGCGCTCCACTCGGTTTAGAAAAATTTGTATTCGGTGCAGTGTTCCCTGTAGGTTTGATTATTGTTATTCTTGCAGGTTCTGAATTATTCACTGGAAATGTTATGTTTATGGTTTTAGGTGTTTTAGACGGATCTGCTTCTATTGGCGGTCTTGCTAAAAACTGGGTTGTTAGTTGGATTTTCAACTTTGTTGGAGCTTTATTCGTTGCATACGTTTTAGCTTACATGGGAGGAATTTGTCCTACCGATGCAACCGCACCTGCTTATGCTATTTCTGCTAAAGCTATTGCAGTAGCAGAAGGTAAAGTAACTATGCCTTTCACTGTAGCTTTAATTAAAGCTATTGGTTGTAACTGGTTAGTATGTTTAGCTGTATGGTTAGCTAACGCATCTGATGATGTAATTGGTAAAATACTCGGTATTTGGTTCCCAATTATGGCTTTCGTTACAATCGGATTTGAGCACAGTGTTGCAAACATGTTCTTTATCCCATTAGGTATGTTCTTAGGAGCTAATGGAGTAACTTGGTCCACTATTATTGTAAACAATTTAATCCCAGTTACTATTGGTAACATTATTGGTGGAGGACTTTTCGTAGCTTGTATTTATTGGTACACTTTCCTTAAAGAATAAGCTTGTTAAATTGAACATTAAGAAGCTTATAATTTAAGCTTCTTTTAAAAATATTTTTTAAAAAGATATATATTTTGGAGATTATAAAATGGTTGAAATTAAATATGTTCCAACAATCTGTCCATACTGTGGTACCGGTTGTGGACTCAATTTCGTTGTTAAAGACGGAAAAATTGTTGGTGTTGAACCTTTAAAAAGAAGCCCTGTAAATGAGGGTAAAGTATGTCCAAAAGGAAACTTTGGATATCAATTTATTAATAGGGAAGACAGATTGACTTCTCCTTTAATTAAAGAAAATGGTGAATTTAGGGAAGCATCTTGGGATGAAGCTTTAGACTTAGTTGCTAACAAACTTAAAGAAGTATCTGACGAAGATCCAAATAAAGTTGGATTCTACGCATGTGCTCGTTCACCTAACGAAAACATTTACATTACTCAAAAATTAGCAAGAGTAGCTTGTGGAACTCAAAACGTAGACCACTGTGCACGTATCTGTCACGGACCTACTGTTGCAGGTTTAGCAAATACCTTTGGATCAGGTGCTATGACTAACGGATTCGACAGTATCAAAGAAGCTGATTACATCTTCTGTATTGGATCCAACAACATGGAAGCTCACCCATTATTTGGACGTAAAATCATCCAAGCTAAACAAAATGGTGCTAAATTAGTAGTATTAGATCCAAGATTCACTCCTACTGCTAAAATTGCAGATGAATACGTACAATTCGAAACTGGTACTGACGTTGCTTTAATGAATGCTATGATTAAAGTTATCATCGACAACGACTTACAAGATGATGAATTCATTGCAAACAGAACCAAAGGTTACGAAGAAATGAAAGAAACTGTCCAAAAATACACTTTAGACAAAGTTTCTGAAATCACAGGTATTGCTCCTGAAACTATTGAACACTTAGCTATTGAATATGCATCTGCTGACAAAGCAGCTATTGTATACTCCTTAGGTATTACCGAACACTCCCACGGTGCAGATAACGTAATGTCTACTGCAAACCTCGCAATGTTAACTGGTAATATTGGTAGAGAAGGTACTGGTGTAAACCCATTAAGAGGACAAAACAACGTACAAGGTGCTTGTGATATGGGTGCATTACCTTCCGATTATGTAGGATACAGAAAAGTTAAAGACCCAGAAACTACTGCATGGTTCAACGAATATTACAGTGGAGATGGCTACGAAGTTAACTTACCAACCACTCCTGGTTTAACATTAGTTGAAATGATGAACGCAGCTCATGCTGGTGACTTAAAAGTATTATACATCCATGGGGAAGATCCTGTACTCTCCGATGCTGATGTACAACACACCAAAGAAGCACTTGCTAACTTAGAAATGTTAATTGTTCAAGAATGTTTCTTAACTGATACTGCACAATGTGCTGATGTTGTATTACCTGCAGCAGGTTGGGGTGAACAAGAAGGTACTTTCACCAGTGGTGAAAGAAGAGTACAATGCTTACACAAAGCTCAAGAACCTCCTGAAGGCGCAATGTTAGATTGGAAAATCATGGAAGAAATCGCAGTTAGAATGGGCGTACCTAGATCATTATTCCACTACGAAACTTCTGAAGATATCTTCAACGAAATCAGAGAATGTGCTCCTATCATGGCAGGTATGAACCGTGAAAGATTAGACACTCCTGAAGCTCTTCACTGGCCTTGTCCTTCCGAAGATGATCCATGTCAACCATTAATGCACAAAGAAAAATTCGCACACCCTGATGGTTTAGGAATTTTCCAAGCATTAGAACACAAAGGACCTGTTGAAACTCCTGATGAAGAATACCCATTACTCTTAACTACTACTAGAGTATTGTTCCACTATCACGCTGCAATGACCAGAAGATGTGAAACCTTAAGTAATGAGGTAAAAACTGGATTTATCGAAATCAACACTAAAGATGCTAAAGAAAGAGGAATTATTAATGGTGAAGTTGTAAAAGCTTACTCTAGAAGAGGAGAAATTGCAATTCCTGCACGTGTAACTGATGACATTAAAGAAGGTATTGTAAACATCCCAATGCACTTTGTAGAATGTGCTGCAAACGTATTAACTAACTCCGATTCTTTCGACCCTAAATCTAAAATGGTTGAATTAAAAGCTTGTGCTATTAATGTAGAAAAACTCCCTGAAAAAGTAATCGTTAAAGGAGAAGTCTACAAAGATGGTACTGATACTGAAATTAAAGCTGAAGATATGGCTACTACCACCATTAAAGTAGGTAAATAAATAAGGAGTAGATTTAAATGAGCGCAAAAATTAACGATATGTACTACGCATACTCTGCTATCGAAGATATTAAAGAAAAAGGAGAGTACGGTGGAGTAGTAACTACTATCATGAAATACTTATTAGAAGAAGGTATCGTTGACGGTGTTGTTGGTGTAACCGAAGGTCACGATATGTATGATGGTGTACCTATTCTCGTAACTGACCCTGCAGATGTAATTAAAACTGCTGGTTCCGTACACTGTGGTACTTTAAACCTTGCTAAATTCGTATCAAAATACTTAGATGGCGCAAGAGACATGAAACTTGCTGTTGCATGTAAACCTTGTGATGCAATGACCATCAGAGAATTAATGAAAAAAGGTAAAATCATTGAAGATAACGTAATCATGATTGGTGTAAACTGTGGAGGTACTTTCTCACCAGTTCCTACTATGAACATGATTAGAGATGTATATGAATTAGATCCTAAAGACGTTGTCAAAGAAGAAATTTCCAAAGGAAAACTCATCATGGAAACCGCAGATGGTGAAAAAGGAATTGCTATTGGTGAGTTAGAAGCACAAGGTTTAGGTAGAAGAGAAAACTGTCAAAGATGTAACCTTAAAATCCCTAGCAATGCTGATATGGCATTAGGTAACTGGGGAGTTATTGGTGAATTAGCTGGAAAAGCAACTTTTGTTGAAGTATTCACTGAAAAAGGTGCAGATGTTTTAAGTAAAGTTATTGATGCTGGATTAATTGCTACCGAAGAACCTCTCGAAAAAGGAATTAAAATCAGAGAAAACATTAACAACTTCATGCTCAAAGAGTCCCAAGAGAAAAAAGAAGTTGATTACGCAGGTACTACCGGAGATATTATTGATGTATTCCACATGTATGAAGATGAATTCTCCAAATGTATGAAATGTTACGGTTGTCGTGAAGCATGTCCATTATGTTTCTGTGAAGACTGCTGTCTTGAAGCTGAAGGTCCTGAATGGGTACCTGGTGGATACACTCCTGCAGCTCCTTTCTTCCACTTAACTCGTTTAGTGCACATGGTTGATGCATGTACCAACTGTGGACAATGTTCTGAAGTATGTCCATGTGAAATCCCTGTAGCTAAAGTATGGAGTACTATAAATAATAAAGTAAGAGATGTCTACGGATACATCCCAGGTATGGGTAGTGATGACCCACTTCCATTCACTGATCACGTATCCAAAGCTAAATGGATTTAAGGGTTCTTCCCTTTTATCTATTTTATTTTTTTTTAGTTATAAAAATAACATTGTTATATATTTTTTTAAAAAATATAAAAAAGAGAATTAATCCTCTTTGTTAAATGGTTCACGGTTATTAATTCCATTGATAAATATTTCTTCAAGTTCTTTTTCACTTTTACCAGTTCTAATATGTGGAATTAATTCTACTAAATTATCATTTCTAAGCAAGCAAGGTTTTATTTTTCCATCTGGTGTTATTCTTAATCTAGAACAACTTGCACAGAATTTAGCATTGTCAACTGGTTTAACTATTTCAATTTCTCCATCGCCAATGTAATATTTCTTACGTCCTTGCATAAATTTACGTTCATGAACTTTATCAGCTATATCAGCTATTTTCTTTTCAATAGAATCTAAAGGATAATAATGTTCTATGCTGAATTTATCATCATCACAGTTTTCACTTTCAATTAATTCAATTAATTGGAGGATAATACCATGTTTTTTACAGAAGTTGAACATTTCTTTTACTTCATGTACATTTATATCTTTCATTATAACCATGTTTATTTTAACAGGGTATAATCCAACTTCAACAGCTTTTAATATGCCTGATTTAACTTCGTTTAGATAATCCATACTTGTTACATATTTGTATGTATCTCTGTTTAATGTATCTAAACTTACATTGACTCTATCTAATCCAGCATTTTTTAAGTCTTGAGCATATTTTCCAAGCAATACTCCGTTGGTAGTTAAGGATATGTCTTTAAAATCGAGGCTTGCGATTTTTTCTACAATTTCAACTATGTCTTTTCTGACTAATGGATCTCCACCTGAAAGTCTTATTTTTTTAACACCAATCTTTTTAGCTATTTTGCTTATGGTGTATAATTCGTCGGGGGTCATTTCACCTTTTGATGAAACCATTCCATCATGATGACAATAAATGCAGTTTTCATTACATCTATTGGTTATTGTGATTCTTAGTGAAAGGATAGGTCTTTCATATTTATCTCTGACTACATTTTTTAACATATTATCTCTCTTCCACTTTGATTTTTAATTCTGTAATTTCTTCATCAACTTTTAAGGAATTTATAATAGCAAAAATAGTTTCTTTTAATATTCCTTGTGTAAATTCGTTAATTTCAACATTATGGTCATTTGTTTTAAGTTGAATAGTGGCATTTTCTAATTTATTATTTTCAATATTTGAAATGACCATATCAATTATTTTAACATTATCTTCGGTTTTAATAGAATTAATCATTCCTTTAATAGAATTTGAAACAATATTTTTTGTGAATGTGTTCATTTCTAGATTTTTATCATTGACTAAAATACTGCATTCAGCATCAATTGGATTTTTATTTGCTTCATTAGGGATTATTAATTCAATATTTGATATATTCTCAATATTGTAGTCATCTAAATTCAATGTATTTATTACACCAAGTACTGTTTGTTTTAAATATTCACTTACAAATCTATTTAATCCAACTACTTTATTATCTATTGATAAATAACTGTAAACATTATCTAATTCATTAACAGTTAAATTTCCTTCACGAATTTCAGATGCAATAGCTTCTCCATTATTGAATCCACAATTATTTGCAAATAATGTGTCTACAATATCATGAGACCTTTCTTCAATAATGTCAACTAATTCTTCCAAGCCAGTATTATCAATAGTAAATGAATCTACTTCTTTAATTGTGTATTCATCAACTACATCAGGGGAAGTTGCTATTTTTGGATAATTATATTTTTTAAAGCCTTCAATGACAACGAAATCAACGATATCCATATGTTTTATTAAAAATAGTAGTCTATTCAAATCCATTTCTTTTTTCACATTAAAGAATGTTGTTGAACCAATCCCAACAACAACATTAGATCCTGCTTGTTTATGTTTCCAGGTATCTGTATTCTCTTTATCCATTTCCATAGTGTGATGAGAATGTTTTATTGATGCTACATTGTAGCCTCTTTTTGTAAGTTCTTCGATAACTTTCACTGTCAGTGAAGTTTTTCCAGTATTTTTTCTTCCAACTATAGATACTATTTTCATAATGTTCTCCCCCTTTGATAATATATATTGTAATTGGTATTAATTAAGAATTTCTAAATTATTTATGTGTAGTTACTACACATTTTAGTTAAACCAAAATATTTTGTATAATTTCGCTCATTTAATAATACTTTTTTATTATATTTTTATTACTACTTTCGTGCCATTTTTTAACTTTTTAGTGTATTTTTAGTTTATACTACTTTTATTTATTTATTTAAGATATTTTATGAATTATTATATGTAATAATTAGTTTATATTCTTTATTTAATTATTTTAACGTTTAATATTAATTTTAATTAAAAAAATTGTGTAGTTATCCCATAGTAATATATAAATCTTGTGTCTTTAATCTAGTAGGTAAATATATTTATATAAGGAAACATATGTGTAATCATTACACATGGTGGTTCAAATGCCAAAACATATTGCTTCTGGTTTAAAATATTTGGCTGCAGTTAAACTAAAACTGAAAGGTAAAAGTCATCAAGAAATTGCTGACGAGTTAGATGTTGATAGGTCTACTATTTCTCATTATTTGAATGGTAGGAATTTGTCTTGGAACTCTATTGATGTTGCAAGAACAATTATCGACTTATGCCCCAAGGATTTTTTAGCAATGACTGGGGTTATATTTGATAATCCAGAACAGAGTCGTAAAATTGTGAATATTTGCAGAGAAAGAAATTTTGAAGCAAAGGTTGAAGATTCTTGTATTGGTTGCGGCTTATGTGTAAATGCATGTGCAATGAAAGCTATAAAATTAGAATCATTAAAAGCGCATGCAGACTCCATGCAATGTTGTGGTTGTCAGCTTTGTGAAGATGAATGCCCAACTAATTCGATAAAAATTTTGGAGATTTAATATGATTAGAAATTTAAAAGAGGTTAAAGACAATAACTTTGACATCACAAGGTCTGCAGACGAAGTTAGAAACTTGTCTTTCAATGACCATATCTGTTTAGGTTGTGGGATTTGTGAATCTACTTGTCCTGTTGAAGCAATTACATTAAATCCAATTGCTATTGATGCTCGTCACAGAATTTCAAACGACATCTATTTCAGTGGACATGAAAAAATTGCTCAAAACTTCCAAGAAGATTTTGATGTTCAAAGAGTAAGCATTGACGAAAGTAAATGTGTATTATGTGGTATGTGCAGTGGATTATGTCCTGTTGATGCATTAGTATTAACTATTGATGGCGTACCAATTAGAGAAATTGAAGCATATCCTCATTATAATGCTTTCTCAGAAATTGATGATGATGAATGTATCTACTGTAAAAGATGTGAAATCGCATGTCCTCGTGATGCAATTGTTATTGAAAGAGTTTTACCAGACCGTGCTGATTTAGTAACTGGTGAAATTGACGTCGATGACGATGAATGTATTTACTGTGGAGTATGTGAAGAGTTATGTCCTGCAGAAGCTATCGTCGTTGATCACGAAACTGGTAAAGAATCTATTGTCATCGACAAAGATAGTTGTGTATACTGTCTTGTATGTAAAAAATCCTGTCCTACTAATGCTATTAAAGCAATTTGTAGAGCATGTAACTACGGAGAATACGATTTAGATCCTTCAAAAGCAGCTGTTAAAGGTAACTCTATCATCGATTCAGAACTTTGTGTCTACTGTGGATGGTGTGAAGGAGTTTGTCCTACCGATGCTGCAAAAGTTAAAAAACCATTTGAAGGTATTATTGAAATTGATGATGAAAAATGTCAAGCTTGTGGTGCTTGTGTAGATATCTGTAAATGTAATGCTTTAGCATTCCCTGTATCTACTGGTCCTGGTTCCAGAATGGCTCATGTTATTGCTCATGATGATTATTGTTTACGTTGTAAAGCATGTGAAAAAGCATGTCCTAACGATGCAATTACTGTAAAAAGAACTGAAGTTGACCACACTCCTATTAACTCCGCTACTTGGAAAGATGCTTTAGATGCAATTAAAGATTAGGTGATTGGATGGAACTTAAAGTTAATCAAGATAATTGTTTAGGATGCGGTATTTGTGTAATCGCATGTCCTGTTAATGCAGCTATCAGTCCTGAAAATGCTGGTGGTAATGGTGCAAAGACTGAAGAAGTAGTTATGATGGTTGAAAATGGATTTATCAAACTCTTCAGTCCTGAAAAATGTGAATTGTGTGGAACATGTCAAATGTTTTGCCCAGTTAATGCTATATGGTTAGAATAAGGGGGATTATATAATGCATTATGCTAATACTTATTTGGAAAAACCTGTAGTACCTGATGTAAAAATTACTGGTGAAGGAAATACAGAAGTTCTTAAATGTATGTTAAACACAGGATCTGACATCTACCAAGGTGCTTGTAAAAAAAGAGGATCCACTTTAAAACAAGAGTACAAAAATGCTTCTGGTACTTGCTACATGGACCCTAGAGACATGGCAAAATTAGGTGTAAACAATTGGGATACTGTTCTTGTTAAAACTGATTTTGGTGAAGTTGTTGTAAATTGTGCAGTATCAAGAGACGCACCTCATGAAGGTACTGTATTCATTTGTAAAGGTCCTTGGGCTAACACTATTGTAAGTCACGATACTTACTGTTGTTCTGACCCTACTTACAAAGGTATTAAATGTACTGTTGAAAAAACAGATAGAAAAGTATTACTCATGGCTGACTTAATGAGATGGGTATACAAAAAATACGTTAATGAAGAAGATGACGATGTAGTTGAAAACATGGAATCTTTAGGTGAATTACCTGTTTATCATGGACGTAAATGGGAGGAGTTGATTGATCATGACTTATGAACCACCTGTAACTGATTATGACCACATTGTTGAAAATTGTACTTGTGCATTTTGTGGTTGTAATTGTGATGATTTAGATTACTTAGTAAAAGATAATCATGTTGTTGCTGTAAGACACGCATGCAGATTAGGAGCAAGTAAAATCATGGAAGATATGGATCAAAGATTACTTGTTCCAATGATTAGGGATGAAAATGGAGAACTCACTGAAGTTGATTGGGATACTGCTTTAGATAAAGCTGCTGAATATATTGCTAATTCTATTAGACCTGTATTCTATGGTTGGTCTGAAACTTCAACTGAATGTATGAAAGAAGGTGTAGCATTAGGTGAGTACATCGGTGCTGTATTAGATAACCAAGCTACTATCTGTCACGGTCCTTCTCTCCAAGCTGTACAAAACGCAGGTTACCCTATTCAAACTTTAGGGGAAGTTCAAAACAGAGCAGATATGATTGTTTACTCTGGAAGTAACGCTATGAACTCTCACCCTAGACACTTAGCAAGATACGCTGCTTTCTGTCGTGGATACTTCAGACAAAGAGGAAGATTCGACAGAACTGTTGTAACTATGGATCCTAAATTCTCAGATACTGCAAAATGTTCTGACAAATGGATTGGATTTGAACAAAATGGGGACTACGGTTTCTACAATGCTATTAGAGCTGTACTCAGAGGAAAAGAATTATACCAAGATGTAATTTCTGGAATTCCAAAAGAAGATATTTATGAATTAGCAGAAGAAATGAAAAATGCTGAATTTGGTGTTCTCTTCTTCGGTTTAGGTTTAACTCATACCTTATCAAAACAAAGAAACATTGATATTGCTATTAAAATGATTCAAGACTTAAACAAATACAGTAAATGGGGACTTACTCCTATGAGAGGTCACTTTAACGTAAACGGATTCAACATTTTCATGGCATTTGAATGTGGATTCGCTTTCGGTGTTGACTACTGTAGAGGTTACCCAAGATACATGTTAGGTGAAACCAACACTATCGATTTATTAGTAAGAAAAGAACCTGATTGTTTCATGGTTATTGCAGCTGACCCAGGTGCTCACTTCCCTAATGGAGCAAACCAACATTTAGCTGACATTCCTGTTATTCAAATCGATATTCACTGGGGTCCTTCCACTGAACTTGCTGATGTAGTATTACCAGGTTCATTCATTGCTGTAGAATGTGCTGGTACCAGTTATCGTATGGATGGTGTTCCTATCTACATGAAAAAAGCAATCGACAAACCTGAAACTTGTCGTGATGACGAATGGATTGTCCGTGAATTGAAAGAAAGAGTAATGAAACTCAGAGAAGAGCCTAACGTAGCTCCAAAATATGTGCAAAATCCAAACGCACTCTAAGGTGATATAATGGAATATATTCTTAAAAATGGTATTGTCTACGATCCAGCTAATGAAATCAACGGTGAGAAAAAGGACGTCATGTTTAAAGATGGTATTATAGTAGATGACGTATCCGCAGATGCTAAAGTCTTAGATGTTACCGATAAAATAGTCATGCCAGCAGGTATTGACCCTCACGCACACGTTGCAGGTCCTAAACTTGTTGTTGGAAGATTATACAGACCTGAAGATTCTAGAAGAGGTGTTACTCAAAAAACTAAAGTATTAAGATCCGAATCTGGTTTCTCTATTCCAAGTTGTCCTGCAACTGGTTATAGATACTCAAGATTAGGTTACGGTACTGTTGTTGAAGCAGCTATGCCTCCTCTTGAAGCAAAACACACTCACGAAGAAATCTCAACTATTCCACAATTAGACATCCCAGCTTTATCTTTATTTGGTAACAACTGGTTTGTAATGGAATATGCAAAAGAAAATAATATTGAAGATATGGCAGCATTCTTAGCTGCATGGTTAAAAGTCTCTAAAGGTTACGGAATTAAAATCGTAAACCCATGTGGAAGTGAAGCATGGGGTTGGGGTATGAACGTACACGGTGTAAATGATAAAGCACCTTACTTTGATGTAACTTCTAAAGAAGTTGTTGTTGCTTTAGCAAAAGCTAATGAAATGTTAAACTTACCTCACTCTATCCACATTCACCCTAATGATTTAGGACACCCTGGTAACGTTCCAACTACCATTGAAACTATGGATTCAGTTAAAAACGTTAAAAAAGGTTCTAAAGCTGCTGAAATCAGAGATCAAACTATGCACGTTTGTCACTTACAATTCCACTCATACACTGGTAACAGTTGGAAAGATGCAGCATCTGGTGCAGAAGAAATTGCTGATTATATTAACAAACATGATCACATTACTTGTGATATAGGTCAAGTTACTTTTGATGAAACTACTACTATGACTGCAGATGCTCCTATGGAATATGACTTGTTCAAATTATCTGGTTTAAAATGGGCTAACAAAGATATTGAATGTGAAACTGCAGCTGGTATTATTCCATGTATTTACTCACCTAAAGCTCCTGTTAACACATTACAATGGGCTATTGGTCTTGAATTGTTCTTACACATTGATGATCCATGGAAAGTATGTTTAACAACTGATCACCCTAACGCAGGTCCTTTCACTAGATATCCTAGAATTATTTCCTGGTTAATGAGTAGTCAAAGAAGAATGGAAATGATAGAAAACAGAGAAGTACACAAATGGGCAGAAAAAAGAACTACCCTTGCAACTCTCGACAGAGAATACGATTTCTACGATATTGCTACTATTACCAGATCTGCTCCTGCTAAAATCTATGGATTCACTGATAAAGGTGCACTTACTCCAGGTTACAGAGCAGATATTGCTGTATATGACATCAATCCTAATGAAATTGATCCATCCAGACAATATGCTGAAATTGAAAAAGGTTTCAACGTAGCTGATTACACTATTAAAGATGGTCAAATCTTAGTGAAAGATAAAGAAATTGTAAAAGTTAAAGAAAGTCAAAACGTTTGGGTTAACGTAAAAGGATGGGAACAAAACGAGCAAAAAGTTATCGACAACATTATGCCGTTCTTCACCCAATATTACTCAGTCAAATGGGAAAACTACCCAGTACATGACCACTACGTATCCAACCCAATTAGAATAGATGTTGATGGTAAATAGGGGTGTTTAATTTGAAAACAATAACATTTGATCAAATCAAAACTTCTTCAATCGCTTTAGAATTTGATGAATTAATTCCTGATGAAATTTTTTCATGGACTGAAGCTGATTTCGCAAAATATCAAGTCCCTATTGGAAATTCTAGATTCCCAATTACTGATTTCTTCGACATTACTGTTGAAGGAGATGCTTCTGGACCTGATGATGTTAAAATGATTCTCAATGGTGATTTAAACAGAGTAAAATATATTGGTTGTAAAATGAGCGGTGGAGACATCGTCTGTAACAGTAGTGTAGATTTACACGTAGGTGCAGAAATGTCTGGTGGATCCATTTTAGTTAAAGGGGATGCAGCTGCTCACGCTGGAAGAGAAATGTCTGGTGGATACCTTGAAATCGAAGGTAATACCAAAGAATTTACTGGTGCTTCTTACATTGGTGATTGGAGAGGTATGACTGGAGGACAAATTGTTGTCGGCGGTAATGCTGGTAAACAATGTGGTGAATGTTTAACTGGTGGAAGAATTCACGTTAAAGGTGACTGTGATATTTTAGCTGGTATTCACATGACCAAAGGTATTATTGAAATTGATGGTAATGTAAACCGTTGGCCTGGTGGACAAATGAAAAACGGTAACATTATTATTCACGGATTCCTTGGAAGATTACTTGAAGGATTCGTTATTAATGGTGTTGTCGAAAATCCTGAAGTTGATGGAACTACTTTCGAAGGTAAATATATTAAATACACTGGAGATATTGGTCTCAATGGTAAAGGTAATCTTTACTTAGATGCTGAAGCTAACAAAGATAAATTAGCATCTTACGGTGAAATTGACGACGAATATACTTCAATTAGAGAATACAGGAATTTATAATTCCTTTCTCTTTTTCTTTTTTTTTAAAGTAAATGTGTGACTAAGATGATAAAAGAAACTGAAATGACTTTTGATGAATTATTAAATTATGTTAAAACTGATGTAAAAGTTGGTGATGTTCTAGAAATTTCTTATAATCGTATTTTTGCTCCTGGTGAAGTATTGGGATTCACAGAAGAAGATGATGTGACTGGTGAAGGTTTTAGAGTTAGTCTTCAATTAAATGGTGAAATTTTAAATCAATCTGTTGAAATTGATTTTAATGAAATCGAAGGAGATTTACTTGAGATGCGCCACATTACTGATGAAAAAGAACTTGTTATTGAAATTTTGTAATTTTTCTCTTTTTTTTATTTATTTTTTATTATATTCTTCTATAAAAAATTATTTTGTTCGTAATAATACAAACATGTTTATATATGATAAGTTTTATATTATATCTTAAAAGGGATGATTATCATGAAAAAATTAGAGTTAACAGTAAAAGAGGCTGTGGATTATTTAAAAGAGAATGTTGGCATTCATGATAGGATTGAAATTTCATATAATAGGATTTTTGCTGAAGGTGAAATTCTGAATATGGATTTTTCCGAGTATTTTGGAAAACCTGGTTTTAAAATGTTAATTTCTCTTGATGAAAGTGATTTAGGAGCTACAATTGAAATAGATGTTTATGAAGTTCAAGATGATATAATTGAATTTGTCCATTATCCTAGAGAAGGTGAAGAAATAGATGTAACTGTAGTTTAGTTATAATCTATTCATTTTTTCAAAGGGTAATAATTTTTCGATAGCTTTAACTTCAACATCAATTCCTTTTTCTTTTATTGCCCCAATAGTGTTTAAACCACTGCCAGTAACAATACCAAAATTATAATTATCTGCTTTTGCATTGTATGTTACTTCTCGGGGCTTTCCAATTTTATATATTGAAAATCCTATATTGTTTAAAATTTCTAAAATATGAACACTATAGTCACGAGATATATATGGTATCTCTTTAAAACTAGCTAATATTTTAGTTGATTCATTTTCCGTGGTTATTGATGTCATATTTTTGGCTAGAAATATTTTATGTGGATCTTCTGTTGACCCATTGTATGAAATTAAGTCAATGAATAATGGAGGTTCTGATAGTTCAAGTAGTCCACCATATTTTGGAGTACTCATAATTCCATTGTCTATTAAAATTCCATCAATACTCAAACTACAAATTGTAGCAAGTCCAATTTTTGAATCATCACTAGGGTGATCAATTAATTTATAATAAGGATTAATGTATTTTGGATTATCATTGTATGTTTCTTCCATTATGGATAATGCTTTGTCTATTTTATCCATATCCATAAAAGAAACATTAGATATTATGTCTCCTTTTATTTTTTCAATATCAAAATTTACCTGTTGAATTAAATTCCAAGTTTTTGAGAGTAAAAATGATATTTTTGGTTGTTGGATAGGTTTTGTTTTTTTCAAAATCGGTGTTATATTGGAGGTTATTGGATATAATGATTTAAAATCTTTAATTTCCTCGGATATTTTTATATCAATATCTAAATTTTCTTCTTGAACTGCGCAAAATGGTGTTGCTCCTGCTAAAATTGATATTCCAACCATTCCTTCAGGTACAGAAAGTCCTAAAATATCCTTTCCCTCTTCAGAAATAGCTATTACTCCACCAATTCCTATTTTGTCTAGTTTGTTAATAATATCTATAGCTTTTTCACGTCCGATTCCAGGTATTAATCTAAAATTTGCAGGAATAATTCCTTCACCATTTTCAATCACATCCATGATGGAAGTGAATTCTTTTGTTGAAAAGGCATCAAGTGGGGATAGGGATGTTTTTTTATAGGACATTAATTCAGTAAATTTGACAGGTTCTGAATCTTCAATTTTTAGAAGACCTCCGTATTTTGGTTGGGAGGGAATCCCTTCATTAAGTAGCACTCCATCAATTGTTGTTCCACATAATGTTGTTACTTCTATTTTGTTACTATTATCAACACTATTTAAATCAACGTAAGGACTAACAGAAAGGTCACTTTCAATAATGCTTTTAATTATATCAATTGATTCTTTATCATAAATGGTCGAGGTATTAACAATTACTTTTCCTTCTTGTGACATATAGTTGAAGTCAGTTAAATATATTCTTTCTTCAAATTTAGAATAAATAGAGTCAACTTGATCATAAATTAATCCTTTTTCTAGTTTTTCACGACCTAATTGGGTGATTTTTCTTCCAGTATTCCCAATTCTTTCTGTGTAACCTTTTTCATCTAAAATTTGCATATGATATCTAACTGCACGTTCTCCAAGGTTAAATCCCTTATTTTTCAGTTCATCAGCAATTAATTTCGAGCCTGTAGGTTTTTCTTGTTCACTTAATATTCTTAAAATTTCAATCATTCGGTGTTCAGATTCAGACATAAAAAAACCTCGCACAGTTAATATTAATTTAAAAAAATAAAAAAAGTTATTTAGATTAGATATCTAAATATTTTTTCTGTTCGTATCCAAATACTTGAACACGGTATTCGTCCCATTCTTTGTATTTGAGTTCTAAGAATTTATCACTTACATGGGAACCTAATGCATTAAGAATCAATGGATCTTCTTCAAGTGAATGGTATGCTTCCCATAAACTTGTTGGTAAGACTTTGATTCCTCTTTCATTTCTTTCTTCTTCACTCATACTATATATATCGAGTTCTACAGGTTCACCAGGGTCAATTTTGTTAACAATTCCATCAATACCTGCTTCAAGCATTACGGTAAATGCTAAGTAAGGGTTACATGCAGGGTCAGGGGACCTGTATTCAATACGAGTAGCTTTTCCACGTGCTGCAGGAACTCTAATTAAAGCAGATCTATTTCTAAGACCATATGCTCTGTAAACTGGTGCTTCATAACCTGGAACTAAACGTTTATATGAATTTACAATAGGATTAGTAATAGCAGTAATTGCTGGAGCATGTTTCAATAATCCTCCCATGAAATGAAGAGCATCTTTTGAAAGTCCAGTTTCAGAATCTGGATCTGAAAATAGGTTTTTATCTCCTTTAAATACAGATTGGTGACAGTGCATTCCACTACCACTTACTCCAAAGAATGGTTTTGGCATGAATGTTACTCTATAATCCATTTGGTCAAAGGTAGCCATGTTGTCTACAATAGCTTTAATTGCTTGTTTAAATGTAATTACAGCATCTGCAGTTTTAAGCGCATCTTTAAATTTAAATGCAATTTCGTTTTGACCAGGAGCTACTTCGTGGTGGGATGCTTCAACTTCAAAGTCTAAATCTTCTAAGTTTAAAGTTAATTCTCTTCTGAAATCAGGTCCTTTATCTAAAGGTTCGACATCAAAATAGCTTGCATCATCATAAGGCATTGGATATCCATTTTCATCAATATCTACAATAAAGAATTCTGGTTCTGGACCAATATTATATTGTAATCCCATTTTACCAATATGTTGTAATGATTTTTTGAGTACTCCTCTTGGATCTCCTGCAAATGGTTTTTTCTCAGGAGTCCATACATCACAAATAAATCTACATGTTGCAGATTCTTCTGGTCTCCAAGAAAGTCTTGAATAAGTGTTGATGTCTGGTTTTAAAACTAAATCACTATCGTTGATTCCAACGAATCCTGCAATGGATGATCCATCAAATAACATTCCTTCGTTAAATAATTCATCCATGTTGTCTCCTGGATTAAATGGGATTACAATGTTTTTTACAGTACCGTTAATATCAACAAATTGTAAACGGATAAATTTGATATTATCCTCTTTCATTATTTCAGTTATTCTTTCAATTTTTTCCTGTGGAATATCGCTCATTAAATCAAGCTCCATAATAAACTAATCAAGATTAATTCAAAATAGTCGGAAAATACTTTCCATTGTATGTTATATCTTAATTTTTTAGTATATAAATATTTGTAAAAAATATTTGTACATTAATTTTTTTATATATTAATTTGTACTTTTTAATAAAAATATGCTTATTATTTTGTAAAATAAATATATTTTTGTTCAATTTAATATAAAAAAAGAATAATATTTTAATTAATGTTTAGATTTCTGTCTGTAAAAATGAACCTAAATCCAATAAATCAAATGTTAAAATTTTAGGTGCGACAGTAACTTTTCCAATGCCAGTTATTATTTTATAAGCTTCAATTGCTTGAAGACAACCAATTAAATTTGGGGTTGGTCCAATAACTGGTGGTGTGCCTGAAGTAATATTTTTCAAACTTTCAATGACTTCATTTGTTAAATCTTTACCAAGAGATGGAAGGTTGAACATTTCTTCATAACTTTTTGTATTTGGTAAAAATG
This sequence comes from Methanobrevibacter sp., assembly GCF_051877095.1. Taxonomy (GTDB): domain Archaea; phylum Methanobacteriota; class Methanobacteria; order Methanobacteriales; family Methanobacteriaceae; genus Methanocatella. The sequence continues at coordinate 387,434 of NZ_JBJEIO010000005.1, forward strand.
TAGTAATTTGACCTAAAGTTCCATGAATTGCTCCGTGTATGAATGGAATTTTCTTCTCATTTGCTTTTCGTGTTGCAATAACTCTTGTTAAAATATTATCAAGAGCATCAATAACAATATTTGAGTCAGATATAATTTTATCAATGTTATTTTCGTCAACATGCTCGTTAAAACTTGTTACTTTAACATAAGGATTGATTAATCTTACTTTTTCTTTTGCAACTTCACTTTTAGATAATCCAATATTATTTAATGTTGCAAAATTTTGCCTATTTAGGTTTGACATATCAAATGAATCTTCATCAACAACTATAAGTTCTCCAATTCCCATTCTTGCAAGCATTTCAATGGTTTGACCTCCAATACCACCACATCCAATCACAGTGATTTTTGCATCTTTAAACTTTTGTTGTTCGCTTCTTGTAACAATACTCATTTGACGGGAAGCTATTTCCCAGTATCCATCTTCTTTATATCTTGTTGGCATTTTTCCACCTTCTTTTTAAAAATGATTAAATTCACTACCAAAGTATTCATATACTTTTTGAAGTTCTTCGGGGATATTCAACATCTGTGTACAAAAGGGTATACACTCTTTACAGTTTATACAACTATCTGCTCTTGAATCATCATCTATTAGTGTGAAGTATTGCATAGCACTAGCTTTAGGGTCTTGCATCATATGTGCAATATTATATTCAGTTAAACAATTAATAATATCAACACCATGAGGACAAGGCATGCAGTAACCACATCTAGTACAACTGTTTCCAAGAAAAGTTCTATAAGTCCTTGCAACTTCTCTAATTAGTTCTTGATCATTTTCACTTATAATATCTTCAGTTGATGCAATTCGGATATTTTCTTTTACCTGATTTAAGTTATTCATGCCACTAAAGACACAATCAACATCATCTCTATTCCATAAGTATTGTAATGCCCATTCAACAGGTGTTCTTTTCTTTTCTGAGGTATTCCATAATTCTTGAATTTTATTTGGGATATTTTGAACTAATCTTCCTCCACGAAGAGGTTCCATAATCATACTTCCAACATTAATATCTTTTAAATAATTAAGACCCATTATTCCTGATTGGTAATATTCATCAAGATAATTCATTTGAGTTAGTACAACTTCCCATTTTGGATACTCATCAAGTATTTCAATTAAATAATCTACTTCAATATGTGATGAAAATCCAACATGTTTGATTTTACCACTACTTAAACAATCATCTAAAAAATCGAGCACTCCTAAATCATGTACTTTATTCCAATCTGGAACAGTTAATGAATGAAGAAGATAAATATCAATATAATCAGTTTGTAATTTTTCAAGTTGAATATTTAAATAATAATCAAAATCAGTTTTTTCCTCCATTAACCATGAGGGAGATTTTGTTTGTAGTAAAATTTCATCTCTTAAATTATTTTCTTTTAAAAATTCACCAATAAATTTTTCACTATTTCCATTACCATCAAGTCCTATGCTATGGTAAGGGTAAGCGGTATCAATTATATTAATTCCATTTTCAATCCCATATTTTAATATTTCTGATGCTTCTTTTTTGTTGATATCTGCATTGGAATTAATTGTAGGTAATCTCATTGTTCCAAAACCAAGTCTGGATACTTTAAGATTAGTTTTTCCGAGTGTATTATATAACATTTCAAACCTCTAATAATTTAGCAATTGATTAGTATTTTTGATAAAAAGAGTATAAAATTATTATTTGAAAATATTTTTTTTTAAAAAATAAGTTAGATGGAAATTCCTGGGATTTTAGGATGCCGGGGGCGGGATTCGAACCCGCGATCTCACGGTATCCCAGGAATACGTCAGAGCACTGCATTATTACCCTATGAGCCGTGCGCTCTAACCAGCTGAGCCACCCCGGCATCTAACAATAATATATTATTTATGCATTATATTTATACTTTTTGTTTTTTTAGGTATTTTATTCTAATTTTCCATTAATTATAAAGGTTATAAAATTTATATAATTTTATTGAGGAGTAATTTTTATGAGCAAAGTTAAAGATATGTCTTTGGCACCTGAAGGTGTTAGGAAAATTGAATGGGTTCAAAAGCATATGCCTGTTTTAGAACAAATTAAGCAAGAGTATTTAGAAACTCAACCTTTTAAAGGTATTACTATTGGTTCATGTTTACATTTAGAACCTAAAACTATTAATTTAGGTTTAACTTTAATGGCTGGTGGTGCTGAAGTTGCTATGACTGGTTGTAATCCATTATCTACTCATGATGATGCAGTTGCAGGAGCAGCTGATTTAGGTTTAAATGTTTATGGTTGGAGAGAACAAGACGATGAAGAATATTATCAAACTATTAATATGGTACTCGACCATAAACCAGATATTATTATTGATGATGGTGCAGACATGATTATGGTACTTCACAATGAAAGAACTGAATTATTAAGCCATATTAAAGGTGCATGTGAGGAAACCACTACTGGTGTGCACAGATTACAAGCAATGCATGCTGATGGAGCATTAAAATTCCCAGTAATTGCAGTAAATGATGCTTATACTAAATATTTATTTGATAATAGATACGGAACTGGTCAATCAAGTTTCGATGCAATCATGGGAACAACTAACATGGTAATTGCAGGAAAAACTGTAACTATCTGTGGATATGGATGGTGTGGAAGAGGACTTGCACTCCGTGCTGATGGTCTTGGTGCAGATGTTATTGTAACAGAAGTAGATCCAATCAGAGCACTTGAAGCTAGAATGGATGGATACAGAGTAATGACTATTCGTGAAGCAGTAAAACAATCAGACTTAATCATTACAGTAACTGGAAATGCGGACATTATTTCTGGTGATGATTTCAAATACATAAAAGATGGATGTATGCTTGCAAACTCAGGTCACTTCAATGTAGAAATCAATAGACCTGATCTTGAAGCTATTTCAACTAGTGTTAAAGAAGTACGTGAAAGTATTGAAGAGTTCACTACTAAAGATGGACGTAAAATTTATTTACTTGCTGATGGTCGTCTCGTAAATTTATCTGCAGCACGTGGACAAGGACACCCTGCTGAAATTATGGATATGAGTTTTGCTGTACAAGCATTATCTGCAAAACACATCCTCGAAAATGATTTATCTGTAGGAGTAACCAAAGCACCAGATGCAATTGACTATATGGTAGCAAACAAAAAATTAGAAGCTATGGGTATTGAAATTGACTCATTAACTGATAAACAAAAAGCTTACATGTCTAATTGGCAAGAAGGAACATAATTTCCTTCATTTTTTTTTATTTTATGTCTTTTTTTAAATATGTGGATAATGGTAAAGGTCCAACTAAATTATTTATTGGTGGACTTCATGGAAATGAGGGTGTAACATCTTTAAAATTTCTTAAAAGGATTAAAGATGAAAATTTATCACAAGGGCAGTTTTATTTTTATAATTTCGATAAGACCCCATATATTTCAACTATTGATAAAGAGTATTATGAATCTGAACTTGGCCAAAAGGTTTTGGAGTTGATTGAAGATTTACGGCCTGATTTTTATACAGAACTTCATTGTTATAGTCTTAAAAATTATGATAAATTAACTTCATTAGAAAGATATAAAAAAACAGGGGTTCCTCCACTTATTAAATTAGGAAATCATGTTTTAGTTTCATCTGTATCTCCATTAATTAGGATGACTTATTTTTCTACTGAAACTGTATGTAAAACATTAGAGTTTCCATGTTTTGAAAAATTAAACTCTGAGATTATTAAAAAATATAATTTTAATAAAACTTTAGCTATTGAAACTTATGAGGAATTACTTAATTTAATTTTAATCTCACCTTCAAGAGATTATTTTGAAAAAGAAATGTTAAAAAAACATGCAAGTCAAGTTCGAATAGCTATGAGGTATGCTGAAAAAGTATTTGGTAAAGATTTTCCACCATATTAAAATTTAAAACCAAGCATCAAGACTTCCTTGTGTTGAATTTAGATTTTTAAGTTTGTCAGATGCTTTAGAAACACGATCTTCAGAAAAACCATGTTCATAGCATAAAAATTCAATAATTTTATCTTTTTGAGGTTTTTCCCATTTGATTTTATAATCCATATTCACATTATGGTTTAAGAAAATTTCACGAACTTCTTCTAAATCATGTGTTGATTCTTTTTGAAGTTCCTTTAGTTTTTCTTTTAATTGATTTTTATGAGCTAATTTAAGTGCTGTTTTTGCACCTACACCTTTTAAGCCATCACAAAAGTCAGTTCCAATTAAAATTCCCATATCAACTAATTCTTCTCGTGTTATATCTAATTTTCTTAAAACTTTATCTAATTGATAATATTCTAAGTTTCCAAGATTTGAATTAACTGCAAGGTTTCTAACAACTCTTTTAGCTCCGAATAATAAACAATCGTAATCTTGAGAAGCAACAGCATATGCATCTCCATTTTGAACTAAATAAGCTGCTTGAGCTTCACCTTCTCCTTTTGCATCAACATATGGGATTCCCATTAATGTTAATAACTTTTTAGAGGAGGAAATAATTTCAGGTGATAGTTTAGATGATCTCATTGCAAATTTACGTGCTTTTTCAGTATCTCCTTTAGCTAATGCATCTTTATAAATTTTCTCAGCTTCATCTCTAACTTCTCTTCTTTTAGCTTGAGTTTTTTTTTTAAGGTCAGGTGCTTTTCCATCAAAGATATAAATTGGTTTTATTCCTTTTTCAATCATTGATGAGTTTCTATATAATATTCCGCTTAAATGAGAGGTAATATTTCCATTCTCATCAGTTAATGGTCTACCATCTCTTTGTCGGATTGTAGATAAGAATTGGAAAAGTGTGTTGAATGCATCAATTGATACGGTTCTTCCTTCTAAATTTTTAAAATTAATTGGTTCTGGTTCAATTATATCTTTTAGTTTAACACCCATTTTCACACCTTATATTTCTGTAAAATAGCTAATTGGGAATACTTCTTTAATCCACATTAGGATTTCATTGTTGTTTATTATGACATAATCTCTTGCAAGCATGTCTTCATCAGTTTCAAATAATTCTTTTAAGGTTTCATTTGGTTTTTCGATGAATATGTTATGAATTTCTCTTCTGGATTCAATATTATAATTTTTTAGAATTCTACCAATTGGAATATCTGCTCTTACTAAGTCAGCACAAACATTTTCACTACATCTAGATAATGGAATGTGTGATATCGCATAAATTAAAGGTTTACCGTCTTTATGCATTATAACTTCACGGTAATTGATTTTTTCACCTTCATCAACGTTAACTAATTTCGCATGATTTTCATCTGCATTTTCAAAATGTTGATCAAGTGTAGTTAAAGTAATCTTTCCGTATAATACATCTAGAATTGCAGTAATTGATCCGTCTGTTGTCATTAATATTTTCTGAGTATTTGAAAATGTTTTACCATAATCGTTTTCTACTTGTCTTATTTTATCAATAAGAGCTTTATTTGCTTCATTTTTAGATATTGTCATTTAGATCACTACAAATCTTTTGGATTAGTAATAACACCAGTAATTGCTGATGCGGCTACTACTTTTGAATTAGACAGATATACTGAAGATTTTGGATCACCCATTCTACCTTTAAAGTTTCTATTTGTGGTGGAAATACATGATTCTCCTTCACATAACACTCCCATATGTCCTCCAAGACATGGACCACATCCTGGATTACAAATAATTGCTCCTGCATCTATAAATGTATCAATGTAACCTAGTTGCATTGCTTGTTTGTAAATTTCTCTTGATGCTGGAAGAATAATCAATCTAATATCTTCGTTAATTTTTTTACCTTTTAATATTTCTGCTGCTTCTTTTAAATCAGAAAGTCTACCATTTGTACATGAACCAATTAAACATTGATTTATCACAGTTCCTTCAATTTTAGAAATTGCTTTAACATTATCTACATCATTTGGACATGCAATTTGAGGTTCCATATCAGAAATATCAAAATGCATTTCTTTGGAATAAACCGCATCTTTATCTGATTTTACAATATTTAATTCAGATTCTTTTTTACCAGTTCTTTTGCAAATATAGTCAATAACTTCATGATTAGGTTCCATTATTCCATTTTTAGCACCCATTTCAATAGCCATATTACACATGGTTGCTCTTCCTTCAACTCCCATGTTTTCTATTGTTGGACCGCAAAATTCGGCAGTTTTATATGTTGCACCAGCTATTTCAACTTCTCCAATAATGTTTAAAATTACATCTTTTGGTGCAATATATGGGTTTAATTCACCTTCTACTTCCATTTTAATAGCTTCTGGAACCATAAACCATGATTTTCCAGTTGCCCAAACCATTGCAAGATCAGTTGATCCCATACCAGTGGAAAATGCTCCAAAGGCACCATAAGTACAAGTGTGAGAATCAGCACCTACAATAACCTTTCCAGGTTCGACTAATCCCATTTCTGGAACGACTTGATGGCAGATTCCTTCACCATGAATAAAGTTTTTAGTAATATTTTGAGTTTTAATAAAGTCACGGCAAACTTTTTGGAATTCTGCAGATCCAATAGTATTTGCGGGAATGTTGTGATCAAATATAATTGCTATTTTATCGGAATCCCATACTTTGGTAGCTATTTTTTCAAATGTTTTAATTGCTGGTGGTGAGGTTCCATCATGTGACATTGCGAGGTCAACTGGGATTTCGATAATTTCGCCAGGTGTTACTTCATGACCTGCTTTTGCAGATAATATTTTCTCAGTAATATTCATTGTAATCTATTCCTTTTTACTGATTTTTTTAACGATTTCTTTGAAGACTTTATCATTAATGTATTTTCCTTCTTCTCTAGATTTTTTTACTTCTCTTACAATCTGTATAAGTTCTTCATCACTCACTTCAAGATCGAATTCATTCATTTTAGCTTTTACTGCTCTACATCCTGAATGTTTACCTAAAACAAGTTGTCTTTTCTGACCGACTAATTCTGGAAGGTATGGTTCGTAACATAATGGTTCTTCAATAACTGCATCAACATGAATTCCTGATTCATGTCTAAATACATTATTTCCAACAACAGGTTTATTGTAGGGGATTTGAAGTCCACTGTGTTTTGATACAATATCTGATAATTCCTTAATGTATTTGGTTTTAAATCCATAATCCTTACCGTAAAGTATTCTTAAGGACATGATTAATTCTTCTAGTGATGCATTACCTGCTCTTTCTCCAATACCATTAACAGTTGTAGAAATACCTTTTGCACCAGCTAAAATACCTGTGATTGAGTTAATTACTGCAAGACCAAAATCATTGTGACAGTGAAGAGCAATCATAACATCTAAATCTTTTACAAGTTCTCTTACAAGATAATCAATACCTTGTGGAGTAATTGCACCAGTAGTGTCTGCAATATGAACTCTGTCAGCACCACATTCTTGAGCTTTTAAGTAAATTCTTTTTAAAAATTCAATATCAGTTCTGGTAGCGTCTTCTGCTGAAAATGCAACATATAATCCATGGTCTTTAGCATAGTCTACTGCAGTTTCACACAAGTTAATTGCATCTTGGCGAGTAATGTGCATTTTGTGGTCTAAGTGAATGTCAGATGTTCCAACAAAAGTAATGATTCCATCTACATCACAGTCAAGAGCTACGTCAATATCTTCTTTTTTTGTTCTTGTTAAACCTAAAATTCCAGCATCTAAACCTTCATTTGTGATTGCCTTAACGGTTTCTTTTTCTTTTTCGGAAACTATTGGAAAACCTGCTTCAATTTGATGAATTTTAAATTGATCGAGTTTTTTAGCTATTTCTAATTTTTCATCAAAACTAAAACAAACACCAGGGGTTTGTTCACCGTCCCTTAGTGTTGTGTCATAAATTATTAAATCATCTGGAAATTTTAATTCTTGTTCTTTATTATAGTGACTAATAAAATATTGCAATGTATCACATCTTTATAAAATAAATCTATTATTAGTTATTAGTTAGTTATTATTATTTAAGTTTTCTAATAGTTCTAAATAGGAAGTTCTTTCAAATCCATCTGTGATGCCTAATTTTTCAAATAGCTCGAAAATAGAGTTTTGAGCATCAGAGTAATCTTGTTTGTCATCTAATCCTATTTCTATTTCCATATATGGGTCAAGTCCTTCAATATCATCAAGTGATATTTCGAAGTTTTTATAAGTATAATATTGTCTATTTTTACGAACAGTCCTTACTTTTTTAAATCCAATAGCTTCAAATATATCTGAGCACTTTTCAGCATCTTCAATTCCTATTTCAATTTCTTTTCTAGTTTTTGAGTTGCTGTCTATTTTTGGACCTTTGTAGGTTATAAAAATATTAATATCATTATTTTTTGTTGTTGTTCTGATTCTTAATGCTTCATCAGTATCTGCAAAGTCTACAACAGGACTATTAAAGTATATGTCTTCTTGAAATTCTTTTTTACTTTTTATTGCACCAATTTTTTCCAATTTTTTTTCAATTTCATTAAAGCTATTGATTTTAGCTTTCACTTCAACTTCAATCATCTTATCGCCTATAAGCTAATTTCTTATAAATTTTCTTTTTTTTAAAAAAACTATTTAATTAGTAGTAACATTTATAAATAACTATTATCTAATTATTATTCTAATTTTATTTATAAATAAAATCTTATTTTTTAAATTAAAATTTTATTTTTTTTTAAAATTTTATTTATATTCTTTAAATAAACATACCTTTATATACTATTTAAATTAAATAGTTTATTAGTAAAAATTTAACTAATTTTATTGTTTTCTTAAATTTTACTATTCTACTTTTAATAATTAAGGAGGTTTTAAATTGACCGATGTTGAAATAAAAATTGAAAACATTGTTGCTTCTGCAAGCATTGGTAAAGACATTGTTCTTACTGAAGTGTCCCAAGCTTTAGAAGGGGTTAATTTTAATCGTGAACAGTTTCCGGGATTAGTTTTTAAACTTAAAGATCCTAAAACAGCAGCATTAATATTTAGCTCTGGTAAGCTTGTATGTACTGGAGCAAAATCTATAGATGATTCTAAATTAGCAATCAAAAAAACTGTAGATTTAATGAGGACTATCGATACTGAAATTCCTCATGAGTTTGAAATTAAAATTCAAAACATTGTGGCTTCTGCTAACTTAGAATCCACATTAAATTTAGAAGCCGTAGCTTTAGAACTTGAAGATACTGAATATGAGCCAGAACAATTCCCTGGTTTAGTATACAGATTATCTGACCCTAAAGTGGTTTTATTATTATTTGGCTCAGGTAAAGTAGTTTGTACCGGAGCTAAAACTAAAAGCGACGCTAAATTAGGTGTCGAAAGAGCTTACGATAGATTAAGTGAGCTAGATTTAATATAATTGGTGGTATTATTGATTAAACTTGTAGTATTTGACTTAGATAACGTTATTATTGATGGTGAAGCAATAGATGAGATAGGAAAAATAGCAAATGTTGAAGAAGACATAGCTGCAATTACTGAAAAGGCTATGCAAGGGGAAATTGACTTTGAAACTTCTATTAAAGACAGAGTTCAACTTCTTAAAGACGTCTCTATTGAAGATGTTGAAAAAGTTGCTGACGAACTCCCTTTAATGCCTGGTGCTTTAGAAACTATCAAATCTTTAAAAGATAATGACTTAGATGTAGCTATCATTAGTGGTAGTTTTGATGTAGTGGCTGAACATATTAAAGATAAACTTGGAATAGACAAAGTTTATACTAATAGTTTCACAGTCGAAGATGGTAAATTAACTGGTGAAGTGACTGGTCCTTTAGTATCTGGTTCTAAATTAGATGTTTTAAACGGACTTGTTGAAGAAGCAGGAATTACTTTAGATGAAGTAGTTGCTGTTGGAGATGGAGCTAACGACATTTCCATGATTGAATCAGCAGGTTGCGGAATTGCATTCAATGCAAAAGATTCTGTAAAAGAAATTGCTGATGTTGTAATAGATGAAAAAGACTTATGCAAAGTCTTTGATGAAATTAATAATCAATTAACCACTGATGATGCTGAAACTGAAACTGTAGACGAAAAACCTCTTCCTAAATCTGACTTTGTTCTTGCTGACACCATGGAGGGTGTAAGAAAACAAAAAGATGAAAAAGAAGCTGAAATTGCTAAAGTAGCTGACGAAAGAGAAAATTTCAATAAAATAGCTAAAGAACAACGTAAAATTAGAGATGAATTAAACGCATCTTTAAAAGAAAACTTAAACAAAGCTATTGAGTTCAGAAACGAACGTAATGAAATTAACAAAGCTGTTGAAGCTGCTAAAAAAGCTCGTAATGATGCTAATAACAAAATTAAAAGTTTAGAATGGTCTTCTGGTAAACGTGATAAAATTAAAATAGAAAATGAAATCAAAAAAATTGATAAAATCATTGAAACTCGCGTTTTAGACATTAAAAAAGAAAATCAGCTTGTTAAAAATGCAAATGATCTCAGAAAACAATTAATGAAAATTCATGAAGATGAATCTGTTCAAGGTGAATCTCAAGAACTTAAAAAGTTATCTGAAGAAGAACACGAAAAAGTTATTACTCTTTCTGAAAAAGCTCAAGCAGCTCACGAAGAAATGCTTACTTACTTCAGAAAAACTGATGATATCAGAACTGCAGCTGATGAAGCACACAAAAAATTCATCGAAGCACGTAAAAATGCTTCTGCTAAACATGAAGAGTTTAAAGCTATCTTAAGTGATATTCATGTTATCAATAAAAAATTAGGTTCCAACAGACCTAGAAAAAGAAAATCTGATAACAAACCGTCTAGCGGATCTAACAGAAACCGTGAAGAAAAAGAAAGAGCTGAAGAAATCTTTGCTAAATTTAAAAAAGGTGGAAAAGTTTCTACTGAAGAGATTTTACTCTTACAAAAATACAATATAGGTTAAGTTTTTTTTAACCTACTCTTTTTTTATTTTTTTTAAGGTATAACATGACAGAAGAAAAAATCGAAACTTGTTTTATTTGTGGTAAAAAATTTGATATGAATAAAGCAGAACTTGGATATTATCGTAATGGTAAATACCCAATTTGTGACTTTTGTGCTGATTTTTACCGTTTTTATAATGAAAAATTATAACTTTTTTTTTAATTTCATAATTTCTTTTTTTTCAAAATTTTTATATATTAGATATTATTTTATATTATATCCAGTATTATTTTTTTAAAGTAGGGGATTGTATAAAATGCATGAAGTAATTGTATGTGAAAAACCGACATCTGCAGAGAAGATAGCAAAAGCACTTTCATCAAGTGCAAAAAAGAAAGTATATAAAAAAGTGAAATATTGGGAACTTAAAAAGGATTCAAAAGATATTACTGTCGTATCTGCTGTTGGACATCTTTATTCACTTACCCCTGACAATCCAAAAGATAAAGTTTATTTTAATCTTCATTGGGCTCCTGCTTATGAAGTTAATAAAAAAGGTAGTGGATTTACTAAAGATTATGTAAGAACTATTAAAAAGCTTGGAAAAAATGCAGATGCTTATATTCATGCTTGTGATTATGATACTGAAGGTACGTTAATTGGATATAATGCATTGAAATATGCTTGTGGTCAAGATAATTTAGATAAAGTCTCTCGTATGAAATTTTCTACTTTAACTAAAAAAGATTTACTTGAAGCTTATGATAATAGAATAGAATTAGATATGAAGCAAGTAGATACTGGTATTGCAAGACATGTTTTAGATTATTATTTTGGTGTAAATATTTCTAAAGCATTAATGAAATCAGTAAGTGATGCTAAACATAGATTTTTAAAATTATCAGCAGGTAGGGTTCAGACACCTACTTTATCTATTTTGGTTGAAAGGGAAAAAGAAATTAATGAGTTTGTTCCTGAACCTTATTGGTTAATAAAAGCTATTATTGAAGGAGATATTGAAGTCAATCATGTTGATGGTAAAATCTTTGATAAAGATAAAGCTGAAGAAATCATGACTAAGTGCCAAGGAAAAGATGCAGTTGTTGATAAAATTACAATTTCCAATTCTACAACAAAACCTCCAGTACCATTTAACTTAGGGGGTCTTCAATCTGAGGCGTATAATGTATTTGGATTTTCACCTAAAAAGACACAAACAATTGCTCAAAATCTTTATACTTCAGGTTATACTTCTTATCCACGTACATCTTCACAGAAATTACCTGAAAGTCTTGACTTTAAATCAATATTTGGTCAGTTATCAAATGAAAAAGAATTTAAAAAACATATTGATCAACTTCCATCTAAATTAAAACCAAACAATGGTAAAAAAGATGATGCAGCACACCCTGCTATTCATCCAACTGGAATTTTACCTCAAGGTTTATCTAAAGATGATAAAAAGATTTATGATCTTATTGTTTATAGATTTATTTCAGTATTCTTTGAAGCAGCTAAATTTGAAACTATGAGTACTAAATTGGATATTGAAGGTGAAAAGTTCCGTTTCAAACGTAGAAGAGTTACTCATAAGGGATGGATGGAACATTATCCGTTTAGAAAAATTGACGATGAAGCATTTCCTGAAATTGCAGAAGGAGATTTAATTAAAGTATTAAAGTTGATTTCAGATGAAAAAGAAACTAAACCTCCTGCAAGGTATAATCAAGCTTCACTTATTAAGGAACTTGAAAAAAGAGAACTTGGTACTAAAGCAACTCGTGCAGATATTATTGATAAGTTATATGATCGTAAATATATAACTGGCACTCAACAAATTGAAGTAAATCAATTAGGGGAGAATATGATTGATACGTTGAGTACTTATTGTAATAATTTAACTTCTGAAGAGCTTACTCGTGACTTGCAGATTAAACTTGATGGTATTAGTAATAATGAATCTAATCGTGATGAGATTATAAGTGAAGGCGAAAAAGAAGTTAAATTGATTTTAGATGATATTACTAAGAATTCAAAAGAGATAGGTTCTAAATTATATGAATCATATCAAGAGAGTAATATTGTTGGAACTTGTCCTAATTGTGGTGGAAATCTTATAAAAAGATATTCTCCTAAAACTAAGAGTTCATTTGTAGGGTGTTCTAATTATCCTGATTGTACTACAAGTTATTCTATTCCAAAGGGTACTAATTTTCTTAAAAAAACTTGTGAAAAATGTGGTCTTCCAATTATCTCATTTGGAAAACCTCGCCAACGTGCGTGTCTTGATGCGAATTGTGGAAAAGATAAAACTAAAGTTCATACTCCTACTGAAGTTGGTAAATGTCCTGAGTGTGGTAATACTCTTTTAAAGCGTTCTGGCCGTTATGGGGAATTTATTGGATGTAAAGGATTTCCAAAATGTAGATTTACTTGTTCTGTTGATGAACTGGAAAGTAAATTAAAATAAAGTTAATTTAACTTATTTTTATTTTAGTTTGATATAAGTATATTTCTAATATTTTTTCTATTTTTTTACTATATTTTTAATTTATTTTGTTATATTGTTTAATTATTTTTTTTAAAATATTTATTTATTATAAAATTCAGGATATGCAAAATACTTAATAATGTTAAAATAATAAATATATTTTAATAAAAATATTTAATTTTTATTTAATATTTTTATTTTGTAATTTAAAATGTATTTTAATCATGGTATTATTTTAAAATTTAAAATAATATTATTTAAAAAATTTAAATGAGGATTTTAATGAATAAAGAAACAAGAAAGACAATTGTTAAGTCAGTTCTCATCATATTGATATTATTAGCAGTTGTTTTTGCACTTAAAATGCCTGCTGCAGATTTAAATATTATTTCTGATCAGGCTAAAGGAGAATATGTTGATTCTTCAGGTCTTCCTTATTTTAGTGAAATGGATTCATATTATAACTTAAGGTTGACTGAGAATTACATTGATCATGGTTTTGTTGGTGATGTGCAGATTAATGGTAGTGATTGGGATATGCATAGATACGCCCCTACAGGTGATGAAATCCATTATGAACTGGGTATCGTGTATGTAACATCATTTTTACATGATTTTGCTAACCAATACTTCGGAGATTATTCAGTTAAGGAAATAGCATTTTGGGTAGGAGCTATTATATCTACATTAGCTGTTATTCCAGCATATCTATTTTCTAGGAGAATAACTAATGAATATGGGGCTATTGTTGCAACATTGATTATTGCTCTTGCTCCAAATTACTTTGCGCACACATTCCCTGGATTTTTCGATACAGATATGTTCTATTACATATTTCCATTATTCTTTATATTCTTCTTTATAGAGAGTATAAGGGCGAAAAATATCATATGTAAAGTTCTATGTGCAATTTTATCAATAATATCTATTGGATTATTCTCTCAATCATGGGCAGGTTATATATTTTATATAGGTCTCATGGGAATATTTTCAGTTGTTTATCTAATTGCATGTTATTACTTTAATGTTGGTAAAGATAATAAGGAAGAGTATTCTAATAAGTTGTTATGGTTTATTAATCAAAATGCTTTAAAGTCTATTGTACTTTTAGGAGTTGTAGGATTTGTTGGTCTTGCAATTTTCAGAGGTTTAGATGGTGTTATTTCTATATTTGGAAGTTTATTAGGTTTACTTTCCTTACAGTCTGCTTCTAGTGTAATTGGTGGTTTCCCTAATGTGCTTGTTTCAGTTGCGGAGATGCAAATTCCAGCTATGCTTGGAAGTGGTATGAATTCATTATTCTTAGCTAACAGTAACGGTGTTGTAAACGGTATTGGTGGTATAGGTGTATTATTTGCAGGTTTAGCTGTATTGTACTTATTTGTGAAAAATATATTTGGACTTAGAAAAGAATCAGTAATTCCTGACAATACAAATAAGCCACATAAATCTGAAAGATTATCTGCTTCTAAAAAACTTGATAACAGCCGTAAATTTAAGATTAATTTTAATAAATTCAATATGGAATCCATGCCAGATATATTGTCTGATAATAAATTAACTATTTTATATGGATGTTTATTTATAATATGGGTTTTAGTCACTGTACTTGCTGTAACAAGAGGTTCAAGGTTTATTACTACTATCGTATTACCATTTGCTCTTTTGACTGGTATTTTTGTAGGTGTTGCATCTGAATATATTAGAACTAAAATCACTAATGATAAGATATTACTTGCGATTATTGCAATTGCAGCTATTTTTGTTGCAGTGCCGTTAACTACAATTAGTACAATTTATGGAATTTTAACATTCATTGTTATTGTTGGTGTTGGAGCAGCTTCAATTTATATACTTAAGCCTAAAGCTACATCTGGTAAAAAGATTCCAATTAAGAAAACTATTGCAATCATTACTATTGCACTCGCTTTAATTGTTCCGTGTGTTTGTGGCGCTTTTTTAACTTCAAATACTGTTATTCCAGGTACAAATGATGCAATGTGGAATTCAATGGCGTGGGTTAATGAAACTCAAAGTAATGATACAGTATTAACATCCTGGTGGGACTTTGGTTATCTCTTTGAGATTGCTGCGGATAAACAAGTAACATTCGATGGTGGTTCACAATCTGGAGATCGTGCATTCTGGTTGGGTCAAGCCATGACTACGGATAATCTGGAATTGTCTGCAGGCATATTTAGAATGCTTGATACAACAGGTAATAAAGCTGTTGAATCATTAGTGAATATTACTAATGATACAGGTAAATCAACTGATATTCTAATTGATATTTTACCAATGAAATCAGATGATGCTCAGAAAACATTGCAAAGCAAGTATCATTTAACAGGAGCTCAAGCAAAAGATATAGTTCAATATACACACCCTAAAAATCCACGTCCAGTAATATTTGTTGCATCTTCAGATATGCTTCAAAAAGCTGGTTGGTGGAGCTACTTTGGTGCATGGGACTTTAAAAACCAAAGTTCTGAAAACTATAATTATTATGTTCCAACAGATCAAGTGAAAGTTAATCCTGGATCAACTGGTAAATTATCATTGCTTGATGATCAGGGTATGACTGTAAATGCAGTAATACAGAGAGGTTCTGGTAATAATTCAACTACTGCATATACTGAGGCTGTTTATAGTGATACTGGAAAGCAGATTTTTGTGAATGATACTCCATATAATCCATTAAATATTTCAAGATTAGTGGTTATTGAAGATGGATATGTCATGAAAAACGAGTCTGTTGCTAATGCAAAAGATGCAAACTACACACTCCTTTTAATGGGTGAAAAAAATTATTATACTCCTATTTTGATGAATAAGGAGTTAGAAAACTCTATGTTTACTAGATTATACTTATATGGTGGAGCTGGTCAAAACATATTTGAAAATGTCCATATGGAAAATGGAGTGATGTTGTTTAAAGTAAACTTTAATAATACTGCTGCTGGTGCTTAGCTAGTGGTTAGATTAGGATTTTCCTAATCTTTCTTTTTTTTATTATAATAATTTAATATGGTGATTTAATGGGGATAGAAGAGAAAATAAAAGACATTGAAGAGGAGATACAAAAGACACCATATAATAAAGCTACTTCACATCATATTGGTAAACTTAAAGCTAAATTATCTAAATTAAAAGAAGAATCTTTACAAAGAAGTAGTGGTGGCCATAAGGGTCAAGGTTTTCATGTTAAAAAAACAGGTGATGCAACTGTTGTGCTTGTTGGATTTCCATCTGTTGGTAAATCTACACTTTTAAATGAAATTACTAATGCTGAGAGTAAAGTTGGAGCTTATCAATTTACAACATTAGATATTGTTCCCGGTGTTATGGAACATAAAAATGCAAAAATTCAAGTATTTGATATTCCTGGAATTATTACAGGAGCAAGTAGTGGTAAAGGAAGAGGTAAAGAAATTTTATCTGTAGCTAGAACTGCTGATTTAATTTTAATTGTTTTAGACACTTTAAATCCACAGCATTTAGATGTTATATTAAATGAATTAAGAAATATTGGTATTAGGCCTAATGAAAAACAGCCTGATGTTACTGTTAAAAGGAAAAAACTTGGTGGTATTCATATTTCATCAACTTGTCCACTTACTCACTTAGATGAAAAAATTATAAGATCAATTATTAATGAGTATGGTATGCATAATGCAGACATACTTTTCCGTGATGATGTAACTATGGATCAATTTATTGATGTTTTGGATAGAAATAAATCATATGTTCCAATGAAGATATTATTAAATAAAGTGGATCTTGTAGATGATGCATACCTTAAGGAACTTAAGAAATACATTCCAGATTTCATTCCAATTTCAGCTGATAAAAAAACTAATATTGATGAATTAAAGGATATTATTTTTGATAATCTTAATTTAGTTAGAGTTTATTTAAAACCACAAGGTAGAAAAGCAGACATGAATGATCCTTTAGTTATTAAAAAAGGCACTACTGTAATTGGAGCATGTCGTAAACTTCATCGTGAGTTTGTAAAAAATTTCCGTCATGCTAAAGTTTGGGGAACATCTGTTAAATTCCCAGGTCAAAAAGTAGGACCTGATCATGTACTTGATGATGAAGATGTTTTAAGAGTTATTCTTAAAAAATAACTCTTCTTTTTTTTGATATTATGAGTGAAGTTATTTTTATAACTGGTACTCCATGTACTGGTAAAACAACTGTTAGTGAATTATTATCATCTAAATTAAATTGTAAATTAATTAAAATCAATGATTTGGCTATTGAAAATAATTTTGTTTTAGGAATTGATGATGAAAAAGGATATAAAATCATTGATATTGATGCACTTAATGAGAAAGTTTCAGAGATTATTTCAAGAAGTGATGGGTTGATTATATTTGAAGGTCATTTAGCTCATTTATGTTCTGGAGCGGATAAAGTAATAGTTCTAAGAGTACATCCGGATATATTGTGTCCAAGATTGGAATCCCGTAATTATTCTAAGAGCAAAATCCGTGAAAACTTAGAAGCTGAGGCTATGGGCGTATGTACTGCTGAAGCCTTTGAAGAATATGGTGATAAAATTTCTGAGATTGATGTTAGTAAATTATCAATTGAAGAAATAGTTAATGTAATTTCTTATGTAATTGAAGGTAAACTTAATTTCCCAGTTGGTGAAGTTGATTTTATGGATTGGTTAATCTCAAATTTTTAATTTCATCATTTTATTTTTTAATAAAAAATTGATTTAAATTTTATATTTATTTAGATTAAGTATTATTCTTATAATTGTTTTATCGTAGAAAATAGCTATTTAATATGAACTTTTATATACTAGGTTTTATTTTCTTTGTTCTAATTGTAAGATATTTAAGTTTTTATTAAAATTCCTATTTTTTTATTTTTTTTAATTTTTTTTGATGATGTTATATTCATGATAATAAATTTCTTATTTATATATTATTTTAATTATTTTTATCTCAATTAATTAATTAAAAATTAGTTATTTTTTATTATTAAAATTATATGTTTTTATTTTTATTTTTAATTTAGTTTTGCAATGTTTTTTGTTTATTTTTGTTTG
>NZ_JBJEIO010000006.1:0-11524 GCF_051877095.1 Methanobrevibacter sp.
TTTCAATAACTATTTAAAGAATTAATTTAATACATTATATTACTATAATGGTTTTTATTTAAACAATTGAGGTATTAAAAATGGAAATTAAATACAAAACATGAGAAATATCCTCCATTAATTGAGGATTTGGTAAATGAATTATTAAAAGATGATTTCGTACATTTCAAGATTTTATGTGCAAATGAGGTTCATCACTTCAACAAGGAAGATAATTCAATAATTGATTTTGAAACAACATATAATAAAGACATTATTAACAATATTGTTGAAGAGAATGTTAGAGAAGAGCTTGAAAAATTGATAAACGGTGAAATTTTAGAAGTAAACAGAATATTTACATATGATGTGAATGGTGATGAAAATAATCAAAAAATATGTGAAATATTCATTGAAAGATTTGATTATGGTAATAAAAGTCACAGTATTGGATTTTTAACAGACATTACATTATCACGTAAAAAAACAACAAGAATTAATCAAATCCAATGCTAATAAAAACATACTTATTAAAGAAGTTCACCATAGAGTCAAAAACAACTTACAAGTATTAAACAGTTTTTTAAATCTTGAAAGAAGAGCATATAGGGATAATTCAGACATGATTTTAGATAATATGCAAGCACGTTTATCTTCACTTGCATTACTTCATGAAAAAACATATAATACAACAGATTTCTTAAACATTAATCTCAATGACTATATGCAAGATCAAGACTCAACACTGAAAACACTTTTCGGAGCTAATAATATCAATTTCATATCTGAAATTAACAAAGATATTCACTTATCTATTGAAATAATTACCCCATTACTCCTGGTTGTTGATGAATTAACAATGAATGCAATTAAACATGCATTTCCTGACCAGACATGCCTAATAAAACCATATCAAAAAACAATTGATTATATGGAAGGTAATGAAAGTATCTGTGAATTTATACTTAAGGATAATGGAGTTGGACTTGAAAGTCCAGAATCACTAATTAACCATAATCTAGGATGGGAAATTGTGAATAACTTAACTAGACAAATTAATGGAGAAATTGAAATTTTAGACTGTGATGTTGGAACTGGATTTAAAATAACTTTCCCAAAAAGTTTTGAACATACATTGACTATCATAGAAAATTACTAAAAGGTGAATTAGATGAAGATTGAAAGAACATATATGAAACTGGAAAACACTGAAGAAGTTCATATGCACAATATTAGTGAACAAGAACTTTATACTCCCACACCAAAAGAATTTGAAGTTCCAGGAATACCCTTTGAAAAAACTTTAAAGAACATTACTAATGATCTTGATATATTTATCCCACACAACGACGGAGAAGACTTTATAGTGCATAGATTAGGGTTAAGTGCCCTTTCAAGAGGAAAAATAAAACATGAAGATGTTGCAGGACGTTTACTTAGTAAAATATCTCCAGGATTTAATGAAGTTTTACATGATTCTCTAAAAGAAGTTTATAAAACCCACAAAACTAAAAAAATGAGATTTTTATACTATCATCATGAAAAATTAGCTAGATTTTCCAATGTTAAAATTATTTATGATATGGACAAACTTATCTTGATTTCAGACCACAGAGACAATCGTGAAAATAATGTATTTAACCCTGAAGAGAGTAAATATGATGAAAAAACCAATTTAACTGAGTATTTATCACAAACTGGAAGTTATTATAAAATTAACGACAGATACACTTGGACACAAGGTGTTTACAACATTATTAATCGTTCAAGAGAAGAAAATGATGAATATTTCAATATTATATTTAATTTAGTTATTCCAGAAGATAAACCGGTTATTGAAAAATTACTTAAATTAATGGATAACGGATTAGAAACATGTGTAGCTGTCATTAGAATTAGAACCCATGATGGAGTATTAAAATATATTGAAATTAATTTATATTCTAAATTTGATGAAAATGAAGAATTAATAAGTCGTTATGGAACGATAAAAGACGTGAGTACTAATAAAAGTAAAAAAATAAAACATGTTGATTATTTACTTAAAGGATTTAAAAATATTAAAAAACTTGCATTACTTATTGAACCTTTAAACCCCAAACAATATGAATTTTCCAAAGGTTATTTTGATATTTGCGAAATAAATCCTGAAGAATATAAACATGACAAGTCCATTGTTGATAATATCGTCGAAGATGAACCTAAAGAGAAATTTTTAAAGATTATTGATGGTGAAATCGATAAATTATATATAACATTCACATACAACGTTAATGGTGATGAAAATAATCAAAAAATATGTGAATTGTATATTGAAAGATTTGAATTCGGAGCAAGAACTCACAGTATTGGATTCTTAACTGACATCACTGAAGAAAAAATAAAACAACAAGAATTAATGGAAGCTAATGAACACCAAACTATTTTAATCAAAGAAGTTCACCACAGAGTCAAAAACAACTTACAAGTATTAAACAGTTTCTTAAACCTGGAAAAAAGAGCATATAAAAATGAACCAAACATAATTATCGACCATATGCAATCCAGATTATCTTCATTAGCTATTCTTCACGAAAAAACATATAATGCAACAGATTTTAAAAATATCAACTTAAAAAGTTATATTGAAGATCAAGATAGTCAATTAAAAAGTTTAATGGGTTTAAGGGATAGTATTGAATTTGAATCAGAAGTTGATGGTGATTTAAATTTAACAATAGAAGTCATCACACCACTATTGCTAATAATTGATGAATTAACAATGAATGCAATTAAACATGCATTCCCTGATAAGACAGTCCATAATAAAAAAATTATTAAGAAAATTACTAAATTGGATGATAAAACTGGACAATTAATACTTCAAGATAATGGGGTAGGTATTGAAGATCCTAAATCAATAACAAAAAATCTTGGTTGTGAAATTATTAAAAACTTAACAAAACAACTAGATGGAAGTATTGAATTATTTAAACATAAAAATGGAACTGGATATAAATTAATATTCCCAGTTGATATGGAACACACAATTGAAAGAGGATTTTAACAAAAAGGGTGAAAAAATGAGTAAAAGAATATTAGTTGTAGAAGATGAAGCAATTACAGCATTAGATTTAAAATACAGTTTAGAAGAACTAGGTTACGAAGTAATTGATACAGTTGACACAGGTCAAGATGCAATAGACACTGCTGCTGAAACTGTTCCTGATGTTGTTTTAATGGATATTGAATTAAAAGGATATATGGATGGAATAGAAGCTGCAGAGGTGATATCTGAACTTAGAATCCCAATTATTTATTTAACCGCAAACACAGATACAAATACCTTCGAAAAATCCAATGTGAAAGGATCTTACGGATTTGTATCAAAACCATATGATATAAATAAACTGGATAAAACACTTAAAATAACAATAAAAAGGGCGGAATTGGAAGCTAAAAAATTAAATGACGCAAGTGGTTTTACAAATTAAAATCATATACTATAATAAATAAATGGGTAGAGAAAATGTATGTGAAACGGGAAAAGGGGAAAATAGATAATATTGATGAAATCAGCATATACAATTTGGGACCTAAAGATTTGTATACATATAGTGAAAAAAGATTCAATGTCACCCCCACTTGTTTACAAAAATGTTATAAAAACAATACCCCGCAATATAAATATTTTAAGACCCTATAATAATGGTGAAGATTTCATTATTGAACGTCGGGGTTTGAAATACTTGAAACTATTGGAATTAAACAGGACGAAATTGCTGGAAAATTATTAAGTAGTTCTTCTAAAATAATTTATAATATTCTTCAAGGAGATCTTAGAGAAGTTTATGTGACAAAAAAATCAAAAGGTATGCGTTTTTATTACTATTCTGACGATAGATTATTTAGAATTGCAAATGTTTGTATTATATATGATAATGATAGGATATTTATAATTTCAGACCACAAAGATAATTTAAGTAATAATATTCGTGGTATACTAGGTAAAAATCCAACTCCTGAAGAAGAAAAAGCGAATTTAATAGAATATTTCTCACAAACTGGAAGTTTTTATAAACATCAAAAGAAATATTTGGTCTCAAGGAATCTATAATATTATTAACCGTGTAGCTGAAGAAACAGATGAATTATATAATATTGTATTAGATTTAGCAGTCCCTGATGACAGGAAAATAGTTCAAGATGCAATAGCCGAAATCGATTCCGGTAAAGAAGAAACCAGTGGTGTTTTCAAAATACAAACAGATGATGGTGCAATAAAATATTTAAAGTTTTCTTTATATGCCAAATATGAAAACAATAGGTTAATCTCATGTTATGGTAATTTTAAAGATATTACACAATACCATGATAAGAACAATCTGCGACCTGTTGATTACTTATTAAATGGATTTAAAAATAGTAAAAGATTAGCTTTACTTGTAGAACCATTAAATGAAAAGAATTTTGAATATAGTGCTGGTTTTTACAATATCATTGAAATACCGAAATCAGAATATAAAAATAACAGACAAATTATCGAAAATATTGTTGAAAAAGAATCCCGTGATAAATTTTTACAAATTATTAACGGTGCAATTCGAGAATTTGATGAAATATTTACATATAATGTCAATAGTGATGAAAATAACCAAAAAATCTGTGAAATGTTTATTGAGAGATTTGAATTTGGAAGTGAAACTCACAGTATGGGTTTTATGACAGATATTACAAAAGAACGCAGAAAACAAAAAAAAATAATTGAAGCTAATGAGCATAAAAATGTTTTAATTAAAGAAGTTCACCACAGAGTCAAAAACAATCTCCAAATATTAAACAGTTTCTTAAACCTTGAAAAAAGAGCATGCAAAAATAAACCAAACATAATCATTGATCATATGCAATCCAGGCTATCCTCACTAGCTATACTTCATGAAAAAACATATAATACAACAGATTTTAAAAACATAAATCTTAAAAATTATATCGATGATCAAGATGGAAATTTAAAAAGTTTAATAGTTTAAGAGAAGGTATTGAATTTGAATCAACAATTGAACCAGATATTGACCTGTCTATCGAAATAATAACTCCATTACTTTTAGTTGTTGATGAATTAACAATGAATTCAATCAAACATGCATTCCCTGATAAAAATGCACCTAACAAAAAGATTATAAAAAACATTAAAAAAATCGATGAAAATACCTGTGAACTCATCATTAGGGACAATGGGTTGGAATTAAAGATGGAAAAACACTTAAACATAATTTAGGTTGTGAAATTATTAAAAACCTAACAAGACAATTAAACGGACACATTGAACATATTGACACGGATGTCGGAACAGGTTACAGATTAACATTTCCTATGACTATGGAACATACAATTTCACAATAAATATTAAATAATTAGCTAAAATGTCAAAATAAGACATATAGTTAAATAATTTGATAAACATATTAATTATAGAGTTGAAGATAATGAATGAAAGAATTTTGATTGTTGAAGATGAAGCAATAACTGCATTAGACTTAAAATACAATTTAGAAGAGCTTGGTTATGAAGTAATTGATACAGTTGATACTGGTCAAGATGCAATAGATACTGCTACTGAAACAACTCCCGATATAGTTCTTATGGATATTAAATTAAAAGGAGATATGGAAGGAATAGGAGCAGCAGAAGTAATATCAAAATTAGAAATGCCAATCATTTATTTAACTGCAAACACTGATATAGATACATTTGAAAAAACCCCTAAAAATGGATCATATGGATTTGTATCAAAACCATACGATTTAAATAAATTAAATGAAACAATAATAAACACATTAAATACAGATAAATAAATTATATAAGGAAATTTTACAGTTTAAAACTAGATAAAATGATAGATAATGTACCTGAGGTTAAATTAATTGCTAAAGCTCATCCAAACATTTTTGTGATAAGTTCAGATACTGAATTAATAAATGAATTATTCAAACACATTGAAGATTATGAATACCAATTTGTTGGTTCAGCATTTGAAAAAAGTGACATTTTACATAAGATAAAAGAAGTATCACCACACCTAATTTTACTAGATGCAGATGAAGAATCTCTTGATTTAATAGATATAACTAAAGAAATAGAAAAAAAAAACATTCCTGTGATTATTATAGTTGGAATGAGGTTTAATGAAATTATAGATGAAATAATGACATCAACCCCTTACGGTTATCTAATTAAGCCCATCGATAAAGATGAAACTCAAAGAGCAATGGCTGTTGTACTTAGAAAACATGAACAAAATACACTGGATGTTATTGAAGCTAAAAATAAAATTAAAGAAAAAAATACTGAACTTTTGATTGAAAAATTTGATTCAAGTATGCTCTTAGTTTTATGTTTATCATTAATCGCAATGACAGTTTTAACCAGAAGTGCTACATGGTTACAATGGGTTTTACTTATTCCAACTGTAGCTATGCTTATTAATGCAATTGCAAGTGTTAGGAATGTTGATCCCGTTGAAGAATATGAATATCTGCCTACAGTAAGTATTTTTATTCCAGCACATAATGAAGAATCAACCATTGAATCAACTGTTAGAAGTGTATTTGAATCCGATTACCACGATGAAAACGGACCAAGATTTGAAGTTATTGTTGTAAACGATGGTTCTACTGATACTACTGGTGAAATCTTATCTAATTTAAAAGAGGAACTTCCATCACTAAAAATTGTTACAAGACACCCTCCAAGATCAGGTAAAGGTAAAGGATTTGTATTAAATGATGCTTTGACATTATCAACTGGAGAAATTATTGGTGTATTTGATGCTGACACCCGTATTAAGAAGGATTACTTACAAAAAGTTGTCAAATATGTTGCAGATCCAGAGATTGATGGTGTTCAATCAAGAGTTAAAATGTATAACAAAAATGAAAATTACTTGGCCCGTATGCAACAACTCGAGTTTGGAAGTTTCGGAAATACACTGAGAGCTAAGGATAATTTAGGTAAAACTGGATTTTTAGGTGGAAATGGTCAATTTGTAAAAAAAAGTTCAATTGTCAATTCTGGACGATGGGACGGTTTTGCTGTAACAGAAGATTTAAACTTGGCAGTTAAGATAATGATTAAAGGTGGAAAAATACGTTACTGTGGTGAAGCTGCTGTTTATCAAGAGGCTGTTACTGAGTGGAAAGCATTCTTTAGACAAAGAGTTAGATGGGCTATTGGTAACTTTGAAACATTATTTATCTATTTACCTCAGATTTTAAGAGCTAAAATACCTATCGCTAAGAAATTCGGTATTATTGAACACATTTCATTTTATAGTTTCAATTTATTAATCTTTTTTGGATTTCTAGTAACCATAATGAATGCGATTTCATGGTTCTTACTCCAAAATGTAACTGTTATAAGAATGGAAGCACCATTTATTGTCGGTGTTCTTTCTGTTCTTTCATTTTTCCCAGGTTTAATGTTATCTCTTTCAAGAGATGATCCTACAATCACAGAATTCTTTAAAGATATTGTAAAATATTACATATTCTGTTTCCATTTAATCCCATTGTTTTTTATGACAATGCATACCATGATGACTAGAAAAGAAAGAAAATGGGCTAAAACAGAACATAAAGGTGGAAAAAAATAATGAGAAAAGAAGATATAATCCATGGATTTATAATAGCTATCATCATAATAATTATTTGTGCCAATTTTAATGGAATTAATAGTTTTTTAAGTGTTCACACTGATAAAACGGTTGGATTTGGACATAGTGAAGCTGTTGTTCCACAGGCTTGGAATACAACTGATGAATTGAACATGTCAGATGAAGCTAAAAATCCACTAGCTATTACAAATGGATATATTGTCATAGATATGTGGGATGATTGGCCCGAAGACCATATTACAGACTTATCGACCCAATTATTTGCAGAAATGGAAGGTGGAAATTATGTTGTTCTTGGAGAGGATAACACTACATTAAGTGGAGTTGAAGTATCTAAACAATATTTCTCAAACCCTACAAGAAACAATAATGTCACCTATAATCATATCAGTGTTAATTATGTATTTGAAAAAGAAGATACGAATTATGCAATACAAGTCCATTACTTTACAAAACACGATTATGAGAATTTAACATTCATAAAAGAAGTAGATGACCGTGTTGAAGATGATATGGGCAATATTCATAATATGCAATTTAATGCATTCTTTTCAGCAATATGGCACATTTATGAATTTATTACAACTGCATTTTAAAACAATTAATCAATAATAATATAATATGTTTTAATCACAACTACCAAAATTATCAACCATCACTATAATAAAATTAAAATGATGATAAAATTAAATAAAAAATAAGAAGAACATCTATCTATTGAACGGATGATTCTCACACATGGGGTCTTTTATGAGGTTTCTTTTTTGATGATAATTTAAAAAATACATCATCCATTGATTAGATAACTCCTTTAAGATATCATCATCAAGTTTTTCAGACTCAAAAAAGAAATCCATTTCATCCCCACCAACAACAATACCTATATCTCCAAATTCGATTAAACAGAAAAAGTCGTTACGAATGTTATGAATATCGAACTCTTTATCAATAGAAAAATCTTTCTGATTATTATAATTATAAAAAAACTTATTTAAGTATTCAAAATCGATGAATTTAATTTTTCGGACATCTTTAATAATATTTTCATCTAAAAAATAAGATTCATAATCAAAATTAGATAAAAATTCAACATCCCAAATATTATCATAGAAAAATGAAATAAAAGAATTTTTAGCAAAACGCATAGAAAAAGTCAAATCCCCATTAATATTTGGATTACCTAATTCAACATCAATAAATTCTAAATAGATTGCATCTTGAGATATATTAACAGAAGATAATTTGGAAAAATTGATTATAACCTCTTCAATTAATTTTAAAGATCCCACATTCATTCATTAACACCTTTAAATAATTCATAAGCCCCTTCAAGTTCATATTCCATATTTTCATTGTAAGACTTATCCCAATCAAAGTTAACAATTTTTATTTGAGTATTAATAGATATGTCCCAATTAACATCAAAATTAACATCTTTTAATTGGTTATATATAATTTTACCTATTGATAATGCTTTATCCTCATCTTTATTAAAGTCCCCAAAGGTTATTTTTAAATTACCTTCATAGATTGCATTTTCAACATCCTCAAAAGTATAAAAACAAAACCCCTCTGGAGTAAGGCCGTTATTAATCAAATGAGCATATAACTCAAAAATATCTAAAACACCTTCTTTAATATCATAACCACAATTATGAACACAAACAATTGATTTTTTAGATAAATTTTCAAAAACACTTTCTAAAATAGAAAAATTAGTATTATCACAGTTGTTTATTGAAATATTAAATTCTGAAAAATCAAGTTCTTCATCAATAAATTGATCTTCCAATATCTCAAATATTTCTTCACTATTAAAAAAACCAGATTTAGTGAGTAAATCTATCATATATTCTAATTCATCAACTAAATCCTGATTCATAGTATCACTGTTCATCTTCACCAAACATCAAAATACGTGTTACATTTCCTCTTTCAGTAAATCCTGCCATAACACGAGATTCACCAATTTTAGCTAAATAAAAATCATCATGTGGTTTAAAACCATATCCTTTAAGTTTAGTATATGATTCAAAAGCAATTCTAGGATATATCTTAAAATTCTTTTGGAAAGTGTAAAAAGTATCTCTGAATTTTTTAACAGTATTATTCTCTTTAATTAAATCAGATTTAATAACTACAAAAATATCCAATCCATCTTCTGAAGCAGCATAATAACCATCAAATCCAAGTATAGCTGTTGCAGTCATTGCAATATGATGACAGTGATCATAATCTGTATTAATCAATTGTGAGTTAAATTCAGGAATATCAAATTTATCCCCGATTTTTTTAATTTCTATTGCAGATTCAATTAAATCATTACCAAATATTTCTTCACAATTCCATGCCCAAGACCATTGGTCTGCATCTTGTGAATAAAAACCTAAAACTTGAACAGGCATTTTGATATCATCAAAAGAAATAACGGAATTTTCAATGTCTAAATCACCGACTGTTTCACCAATTAATTCAGATAAATTTTCCTGTTTATCAAGTGCTAATGCACCATATTTTGATAAGATTGCTTTAAATGAATCTCCCTCTTCAATTTCTACTGGCTTTTCTATTTTTTTCAAGTTAAACACCTAAAATTCTAATTTTGAAATTCTATCCATTGCTTCTTTAGTATTCTCTAATGTATTGAATGCAGTGAGTCTTAAATAACCTTCACCACTTGGACCAAATCCAGAACCAGGAGTTCCAATTACATTTGCTTCATTTAATAATAAATCAAAGAAATCCCATGATTTCATATTATTTGGAGCTTTAACCCATATATAAGGTGAACTAACTCCTCCATAAACTTCTAATCCTAAATCAGATAAACTTTCACGAATGATTTTTGCATTTTCCATATAATAGTCAATGACTTCTTTAATTTCTTTTTGACCTTCGGGAGAGTAAGTTGCTTGTGCTGCTTTTTGTACAGGATATGAAACACCATTAAATTTAGTGGTTTGCCTTCTATTCCATAATGAGTTAATTTCCACAGCATTGCCTTCACTATCATCCACAATTAACTGTTTAGGCACAACCGTGAATGCACAACGAGTTCCGGTAAATCCTGCAGTTTTTGATAAACTTTTAAATTCAATAGCAACTTCTTTTGCACCTTCAATTTCATAAATAGAATGAGGAACATTATCTTCATTGATAAATGCTTCATAAGCAGCATCGAATAAAATAATAGCTTTGTTTTCTTTTGCATAATCAACAAATACTTTTAATTGATCTTTGGTTAATGTAGTACCAGTTGGATTATTCGGATAACATAAATAAATGATATCAACAGGTTCAGATGGTAATTCTGGAACAAATCCATTTTCAGCATTACATTTAAGGTAAGTCAATCCTTCATACATACCATCTTTCATTTCACCAGTTCTTCCTGCCATTACATTAGTATCAACATAAACAGTATAAACTGGATCAGTTACAGCAATTTTATTATCAATTGCGAAAATTTCTTGAATATTACCAGTGTCACATTTAGCTCCATCACTAATGAAAATTTCGGATGTGTCAATATTCACTCCATATTTTTTATAATCTTCTGCAATAGCTTCTGCTAAAAATTCATATCCTTGTTCTGGGCCATAACCCATAAAAGTATCTGCATTTCCCATTTCATCAACAGCATCTTTAAATGCATTAATAACTTTTGGTACTAATGGTTTTGTAACATCACCAATACCCATTTTAATAACATCAGCATTAGGATTATTTTTTACAAATTCTGCTTCTCTTCTAGCTACTTCAACAAAAAGATAACTGCTTTTTAATTTAAGATAATTTTCATTAATTTTAACAACCATAATTATTCCTCATGAATTAAAATAGTAAATTAATTTATATTTTATTTTAAGCATATATAATATTAATTGTTTAACT
>NZ_JBJEIO010000007.1:0-137588 GCF_051877095.1 Methanobrevibacter sp.
TTAAATTCAAACACTACACTATCCGAACCATCTGATTTCTATACAATACTGTCTATTTTAAACCAAATTGCAAAGGATTAATGAATAAAAGAGGATATAATATTTCTATACAATACTGTCTATTTTAAACTGTTTTGGTTTGTTGAATCAATTGATACACTTGTGAATTTCTATACAATACTGTCTATTTTAAACTCACCATTTTTATTGGATTGATCCCATCTTTCAACAATTTCTATACAATACTGTCTATTTTAAACTCGTGTAACAACCAAATACAAAATTGTATTATTTATGCATTTCTATACAATACTGTCTATTTTAAACTTTGTTCTTATATATATACTTTTCTATATTAATAAAATTTCTATACAATACTGTCTATTTTAAACCATGCTCCACCGTAAATACAAAACCATATTCCGTTTTATTTCTATACAATACTGTCTATTTTAAACTGGTTCACCAATACTTATTTTACATGGACTGACTTTAATTTCTATACAATACTGTCTATTTTAAACTCAGTAGTGAGAGGAACAATAATATCATCGTTAATCACATTTCTATACAATACTGTCTATTTTAAACAAAGCTTGTTTATAATCTGTTTCATATATATGTAAACTAATTTCTATACAATACTGTCTATTTTAAACATTAGATGCAACCTACAATCACGAATTCATAAGTTGATTTCTATACAATACTGTCTATTTTAAACCCATATGAAAGAATGTTAGAATATAAAATTAGTAGATATTTCTATACAATACTGTCTATTTTAAACATTGAGCCAACGGTTTTTTAGGATTACCACTCGGATAAATTTCTATACAATACTGTCTATTTTAAACCCGTGTAAATCTAAATATTTTCCAGTAGCGTCTTGATTTCTATACAATACTGTCTATTTTAAACTTCATAGTAATACCAGTTCCAGCCAATTGTCTTTCGCATTTCTATACAATACTGTCTATTTTAAACAGGGAAAAAAGAGAAAGGAAAATTATATTTTAGGTGATTTCTATACAATACTGTCTATTTTAAACTTAATAGCTGAAGCAATATTTGAATCTATTTTTTCAATATTTCTATACAATACTGTCTATTTTAAACTTGTATGAAACAGGTAGTAGTAAATGTGACAGATAGATTTCTATACAATACTGTCTATTTTAAACTTCAAATGCTGATATAAGTTTAATTCAAGGAAAAAGATTTCTATACAATACTGTCTATTTTAAACATTAGAACTACGGAAAGGTGGTTCAACAAGAGAATTATTTCTATACAATACTGTCTATTTTAAACTATAAGCGATCCCCCTTAATTTTTTATTTGTGTTGGTATTTCTATACAATACTGTCTATTTTAAACTCCATATTAGGACAAAAATTATTTAAAAATAATAATTAATTTCTATACAATACTGTCTATTTTAAACCAATTGCTGACTCTCCTATATTTAATATTGCTTGTTATTTCTATACAATACTGTCTATTTTAAACACGTCTATAAAACAACTTATGACCTGCAGGAGTATATATATTTCTATACAATACTGTCTATTTTAAACTAGACTATATAAAATCATTTGGAGGTATACAATGAAATTTCTATACAATACTGTCTATTTTAAACAAATGAATAAAATGGAGAATGATTATTACTGAAAAATATTTCTATACAATACTGTCTATTTTAAACTATCTTCTTCAGATTGTTTAATATTAGATGCAGTTGAATTTCTATACAATACTGTCTATTTTAAACCGGAGAGTTTGATTAAATATGCTGGTGAATTATGATGTATTTCTATACAATACTGTCTATTTTAAACTCTTCGGCTTGTTTAATTAAACCTTTCAAACCATCAAATTTCTATACAATACTGTCTATTTTAAACTAGATTGTAATTCACCAGCAGTAGTGACAGTTAAACCATTTCTATACAATACTGTCTATTTTAAACTTATTTTCAAAACTTTTCTGAACAAGACTATGATTTAAATTTCTATACAATACTGTCTATTTTAAACGTTTCGGTAAAAAACATAGGTATTGGAATGAAAATGATTTCTATACAATACTGTCTATTTTAAACACAGATTTCATAATAATACATTACATCTAATCACATAATTTCTATACAATACTGTCTATTTTAAACAGTTGTATAGGACATAAAGACATTGCTGAATTAACATTTCTATACAATACTGTCTATTTTAAACTTTAAGGTTGAAACTACAAAATATCGTGGTAGAAAAATTTCTATACAATACTGTCTATTTTAAACGATAATACTCCTAAAAATCATATTAGTTTTAAATTTAATTTCTATACAATACTGTCTATTTTAAACTGTGACTGGAACTAATATGGGAACAAAATTAACTCCATTTCTATACAATACTGTCTATTTTAAACAATATGATTTTAATGTTTTTAGTTGAGATTTTATTAATTTCTATACAATACTGTCTATTTTAAACAATAAACGATTTACAATGTGCTATGGACAGAATGATAATTTCTATACAATACTGTCTATTTTAAACAAGTCTGTTGTTAGGTTTTTGTTATCCTCTAAGTTTAATTTCTATACAATACTGTCTATTTTAAACCCAATCAAAAAAATTATTAAAAAAAAATAAAACATATTCATTTCTATACAATACTGTCTATTTTAAACTTGAAAGGGCAATTATGAAAAAGATGAGTCCTCAACTCATTTCTATACAATACTGTCTATTTTAAACTATTTTTTAGGTTCGTGATATTTTATTACGCAATGGCATTTCTATACAATACTGTCTATTTTAAACCGAGGCGAAAAATCCTTAAATATGCGAATAACTATCTAAAAATCTTTCTGTATAATAGTCTGAAAGTCCACCTATATTAATGTTGCTTCTTTATAAAGGAGGACTAAATAATAAAACTAATGGGATTTTTTTCAATCCCTAAAACATTTTTCTCTAAAAATTTTGAAGGCACTTGATAAATAATTATTGAATCTTCATTTTTATCAATTAAATCTTCCAATTCTAACATGATTGTTTTATATTGGGATTTAGTAACTTTTCCTTCGAATACTGAATTTTGTTGCCAATGCAAGTAAGTTTTTAAGAATTTATGTACTTTATTTACTCTTTCAACATTTATGTCATAAACGATAATAAGATACATTACCACCACATCTTAAAACTTTCATATTTTTGATCATTTAAAACATGTTT
Source organism: Methanobrevibacter sp. (assembly GCF_051877095.1). Taxonomy (GTDB): domain Archaea; phylum Methanobacteriota; class Methanobacteria; order Methanobacteriales; family Methanobacteriaceae; genus Methanocatella. The sequence continues at coordinate 3,247 of NZ_JBJEIO010000007.1, forward strand.
AATCAACTTATAACCTTCTAATCTTATTAAATATCTATAAGAAACTTTTTTATGTAAAGTTGGATGTTTAATTGTTGTTTCTAACTTTTTTTGGTATTCAGATATGAATATTTGCTTTCCTTTTTCATTTAAAAGAACTCCAACATCCTTTGAGAAATGCTTTTTTCCAATCATATTATTATTCACTAGCTTAAATATTGTCCGATCAACAATGATTGGTTTGAATATGTCGGCAAGATCCAATGATAATGAAAATCTTCTCTCGGAAGGTTCATGTAAATAGCTAACTGAAGGATGGAGGTATGTTTGGTATAATTCTGAAAGTACGGTACTGTACAGTAAAGAATTTCCAAACGAAATTAATGAGTTTATCTCATTTGTTGGAGGTCTAATTTCTCTTTTATGAAAATGGAACTTCCTTAAAATTTTATTGAAGCTTTGATAAAAATTATTCCATATTCTTCCTTCACTACTCATTATTTGAGAAATGTCGCCAGCAATATTCTCTTTTTTAATATTTTCAATAAATAAATCTACTTCTTTTCCTTTTTTAGAATAATATTTTAATGTTTTTAGTGTATTATGTTTTATTCCTTCAACAAATTCTTTTGCAATAAATTCACGTTTATTTTTATCTAAATAATGCTCTGATTGTTTTACAACAACAAGTCCTGAATTGAATTTGATTTTTGGATATAATGATCCTTCATAAAAACCATATTTATTGAAGAAATTTACAACAATTCCTTCTTTCATAAATAATGATGATGCCCCAGATTTGAGGGAAACTTTACCAAAGCAATTTATTTCATTTATTGCATGAATAGGCAATTGCTTTTTTCCTTCTTCATTAACAAAAAATATTGTGTTATTTTTTCTTGATAATATTCCATGTGATGTTATATATAATGGATTTTTCATGATTATTCACACCATACATAATTCATAAAACGAACAACGTTTACAATAGGGCATCTTTTTAGCTTTTGGAGGTATCTCTAAATTAATTATTTCAATGATGCCTTCTAAAATATCATCCATTTCTTTAATAATTTCATCAGTTAAAATTACTTCTTCTTTTTTTCTTTCTTTAGGATATATTAAAATGCCTTTAGCATTAGGTTCAATGTCTTTTAGATTATATAAATAGAAATATAATTGATATTTCGCGCCAATTGACAATTTACTAGATTTTTTCATCTCAAAAATCTTTAAATCACCATCATTTTTAATATAATCAAAAACCATGTTATCTACTTTAACTTCTTTATTTTCACGAGAATAGCTTCTCTCATGAATTAATTTACCAATACTTATATCTTCATTATTATAATTCATATTGATTTGGTGAGAATAAAACCATAGTTCACGTTTACATGTAACATAATATTGAACCATAACCCCAGTAATCTTTTTGTTTTCCATAATATCTTAAATAATAAATGCATTTTCATTATCTTGAGATAAAAACCCAATATCAAGAGCATACTTTCTATCAATTTCATAATTTTCAATTACAAAAGTATTCGCATTTTCAATGAAATTAGTTGCACCAATTTTATTTTCGGGAACCGAAATAATGTATTTGTAAAATTCGCTTTTAATTTTTAAAAACTCATTTTTACGCTCAAATCCTGAAGTATTATTAATTATAGACTTAAATTGTTTGTAAACATCACAAGCATCAGAATTTATTTCAATGAACACATCCACTTTTGGTACTTTTTCTTCAATCAGGTTAAAATTATGATAAATTTCCTCAAATTTCAAATATTCAATATATTGTTCCAAATTCTCTTCCTGTGATGATCTTTTTAATAATAATTCAAAATAACGTTTGGAAGCCGTCAGATTAAATTCCTTTTCAGAAACAACATTCTCAAAAGATTCTAATAATTCTTTTGTTGTATTCAATAATAATGAATCATAAACATAGTTTGAATAGTTTCTTCTATTGTCATTTAATAAAATAATATTGACCTCTCCTTTTTCCTTAGAATTATTCCTATTACATCTACCTGCAGTTTGAATAATTGAATCTAGAGGAGCTAAATCCCTATAAACCACATCAACATCAATATCGACGCCAGCTTCAATTAACTGAGTTGTAACAATGATGTTACGTTTATTAGAATTTTTAATCTTGTTAATTCGTTCTAGCCTATGTTTGGGAATGATATTAGTTGAAAGAAATATCAATTGTGTTGAATCATTTATATAAAAAATACCATTTTCATCACAGCATTTTTCTAAAAATTGATATTTTTCCTTGATAAAATTATATAAATCAATGGCGGAGTTTATAGTATTTAATACAAACATGAAATCTTTATTTGAATTATAAACTTTTTCAAATACTTCTTCTTTAAATTCATCTAAATTTTGTGGTGTTAAATCAAAATTATAATTAATTCTGTCAAATTGATTAAAATAATAATTCACATCACTAACTAATGAGATTATCTCATTTTCAGTGAATAATAATGGCTGTGTAGCAGTCATTATGATAATATAACAATTATATTCATCAGTTAATTTTTTAAATAGATGATTGATGATTTTCCAGTATTTATGAGGAATAGACTGAATTTCATCTAAAATTATTATAGAATTAGTCAAATTATGAAATCTTCTCAATGTTTTATTCTGATTTGATAAAATAGTATTGAAGAATTGGACAAAGGTTGTGATTATAATTTCAGAGTTCCATCCTTCAATTAATAATTTGGAATTGGAAATATCATATTCCTCTTCATTATTATTCCTATAATTCATATCTGATAAAAAGTTGTGTTTTAATAAATAATTATTACCTTCTAAGTTGGCGTTATTGAGAATATCCTTAATTACCTCTTCATTTTGATCAATTATTGTCAAAAAAGGCAAAGAGTATATGATTCTTGGATTAAAGTTTAATTCTTTATTGATTTTTTCTTTTAGCTTTAAAGCTACAGAAAAACCGGTTAGTGTTTTACCTATACCTGTTGGAAGATTAATTGAAAGTATTTTCTCATTTAAATCTAAATTATTGATATTGTCAATGACCTCACAATATGCTTTTTCACGGATAATATTAATATCAGACTCATTATCTGTGAATTTATTTTTCTTATAATCATCTACAATATTTTCATCAATCATTAATCTTTCTATAGTATCTGTTTTAGATGCATCCATCTTATCGGCATCCAATAAAATTGAATAAAATAGCATCAATAAAAAGTAATAATTGGAATTAGGTTCTATTTCAAACATGAGTAAGTCGGTTTCAATTTCATGAATCAGATCTTCAAATTTATCAAAAAAACAATCAAAATCAATGTCAAATTTATTATAAAAATTCCTAAGGGTTATATTGGAATTTTTCAAATCATTTAATTGATTTTTGACCATTGTTTTTTTTGATTGCTTTCCAGGAAGTTCAGATGGGACATTTTTTAAATTACTGTGATGTCTTAAAACAACAATATAAGAAATAATTGACAAAGCTTTAAAATTTATATTATTTTTAGATAAATAATCTTTAACGGCAAAATAAGTAAAAATTGAAGATAAATAACTATGAGGAGTATTTGCCTTGCTTGCTCCATTCAATAAATAATTTTGAAAATAGGATGTTGATTTAGCAAAATCATGAGTCAAACCAATAATGAAACTTATTTTAGAAAATAAATCATTATTTTCAATATTCAAAAAATTAAAAGAGTTTTTGGAAAAGTTAGCAACATTTTCCAAATGGTCTTCTAATCTTTTTTTAGGATGAGACATTAATTCAGTACAAGATGACATTTTCATCACCAACAGAATAATATTCACCACTTTCTATTTGAATTGTGTTTCCATTTTCCTCATAATAAAATTCTAGGAATTTGGAAACAACCCTTTCAGAATTCATAAAACCGGGGCTCTTAGTAATTCCATATTTTTTATTCGGCTCAATGACAAGTTTGTAATTGTCTTTTAAAATAACTGAATTTATATCAATATTTTCACCAGTCATCTTGTTTAAATCCAATAAATCATCATAAGCCAAACTAAAATCAGCAATACACTCACTAATACCTAAACATGGAGTATATACAGATTTATGATTTTTAATTAATTCAAATAATTCATTTAATAATTGAGTGTCTTTTAATGAAATATATATTCTGTATTTAACATCTTTCAGAAATTCTGCTTGAACTTGAACTCTCGGATTTTCTGATATATCAGACAATAAAAATTTATTTCCTTTTGTATTTATGTAATTTAAATTAATGTTCATTTTTTTAATAGGATTTAATATTCTTAAACCGATTTTGCTGTTTTCTTCATTGAAAATATCGTGATAGCTATCTTTTTCTAAACCTAAAATTGCAGAAATCAATCCTGTAATTGAAGTTCTACTTGGAAAAGGATATGTGATAGTGGAAGTGGATGTGAATCCTTGTCTAAAATATCCATAATCCCCCCATATGTCAAAAACTAATAGCTTGTCTGTCATTTAAATCCCTCAAAATTCAATTTCAGAAGTTTCAATTCCTTTATTGTTTAATTCATTTAAAAGAGCATCAATAGATGTATAATCTTTGATAAATACTTCAGAATCAAATTTATAATTAATTCTCTCTATTTTATTAGCATTATTTTCAATAGCTTGAATTAATCTAGAAACATCAATTTCTAATTCTTTAATATTTCTTAATTTTTTATCATCATCAAAATCATGATTAATAGCTAATTTATTGTTTAAATCACCAATAAAGTAATTATTTTCATTATATTCAATTTGAAGCAACATTCGTGGAATTTGACCGAATTTTGATCGTGAAATTAAGTTTTTAGTACCATTCCAAATTCCATCCATCAATAAATTAACATCTTCATCGGTTAAATTTGTTTCAAGAGCTGCATTTTCATTAACAATACCATAAAAGCCAATTAATGAATATGGAACAATATATTCTTCCCTGAATGTTTTTTGGTCTTTTCCTTCACCTGAGGCAAATGCACCAGTACCTTTTATGTGCATTATTTCAACTTCATTCAAAGATCTTCCCATTCTGAATTGTACAGGTCCTGTTAATGTTATGGAACTTTTTTTACTTTTTAATTGGATTGGAATTGTAGCACCGAATAATCTTACATCAATACATTCCCTGAGAATGTTTTCTTTTAAATCAATTTTTGCTTCGTCGATAGAACCATATTTTCCACCAGTTGTGGAATAATCGTTTGCTCTGGTTTTAGCATCTTGGATTGTTCCATCGTCATTTTTAATTTCTTTGATGAAGATACCTTGGTTTTTGAAATCATGTAAGTAGTCACGGATTGTTCTTTTAAGTCTAACATCAGTAACAATATTCTTCTCAGTTTCTTCATCTAATCTAGGTTTATTGTCATCTAATGGATCTCCATTAGGATTTGCATCAGTAATATCATACAAAAATAAAATTTCACTTCTATTCATTTGAATCATCCTCTTTTTGTTTATTTTGATTAATAATATATGGGAGTGTGAAACCTAAAACAAAGAAATAACTAGTTTCATCCTTTTTTAATCCCCATTTATTCTCTGCAGCCATTAAATATTTAGAAATATCCTCTTCCATTTCTAAATATGCTTTATCATATTCCCTTAATTTATTAATTACCATAGGATAAAGCTTTTTAATTTTCTTTTGGTCTAAGGATAATCCCCATAATTTATTATAAAATGGTGTTGAGTTCAATTCTTTATATTGTACATTTAATAATCTACGAGTCAATGCACCTAGTAAGAAACAAGCGTACTTAGCAGGTGTATTTAACATAGATTCTAAGTCAAATTCAGCTTTTTCATTCATTATTTTTTCTCCTTTAATTAAATCTAGTTGATTTAATAAATTCAACAGCATTAATGATTTCAATATATTAATATTAATTGCATATCGTTCTTCATTTCTCCAATTACTTCTCAATTGGTTCATAATTTTTGAAAGTAAAAAAGAATAGTCAATTTTTCTCTGATTAATAATTTTAGCAACTAAATCTAAGTATACTTTATTGGAAAAGGAAGATGTGAAATCCTTTATAAATCTCCAATACCATTTGTTAGATTTAATCTTATTAAATTTGGAGTTAGAATTAATAATTTGGATAAAATTACCTTCAGTTTTGTCGCCCAAGATAGGTTTCATATTCTCTTCGCAGAAAAATTTAGAATCACTAATATTTTCTTGGACATCATATAACCTATTTAGCCAAGAGGGAATGACACTTTCAACATAAGCTAAAATATTGAATGCATTATTAGAAGCTTCATAGAATAAAAATTTAAATTCAACAAGGTCATTTAAATTTTTAACCAAAATATTCAGCTTATCCTCAATTTCCACTATATTTTCGGAATTTTGATTTTTTTCGGAAAGTTCATTGCTCTTCAATAATCTATATAAGATATCAAAACCTTTTTTATTATCAAATAAAAAATTTGGTATTACATAGTAAGTTAATCCAAACTCAGAAAAATTCAGATATCTCTCTACAAATTTTTTTCCAGCTTGTAAGTATAATGCACATTCGTTACAGATGGGTACCAATTTCCATTGATTTTCAAGCGTTATACCTGGAACATTACCTACTTTTTCAGGTGTTGAAAATGAAAAACCTATTGCATTTGAAACCAGCCCGTAAACCTCCTTGGGTTCATCGCACAAAAAGCAAGTACCATTACCCTTAACTTTCTTACTTCCTGATTTGTAGAACTTTTCATTAGCAGAATCTAATAATATTTCTTTGAAACAGTTAAAATCACCAATATAATAATTTTGATCATTTTTGGAAATCACCAAAGTTAAAAGAGTATTTGTTTTTCTAATTTCAAGAGATTCATGTAATTCAACTAAATCATTGAAAATTTGTTCTTTGTTTGAGTCAAGCAAATCATTAATCTTTCTATACATTTCATTTTTTTCTTTATTATTATTGAACCATTTTAGGAATTTATTATTAAATGTTTTTTTAGGATCAGTAAGCAAGCAGGAAGGAGTAATATCAGTTCCTCTTGAAGATCCTTTTTTATATAAGTATTTAACATTTTTTTCTGGGTCAAAACTTTCATGATAAACTCTATTATACTCAAAAGAGCCATCAGAACTCTTAATTAAATTAATAACAATCACGTCACGAGTATTTTTGTTGAGTTTTCCACTATCTAATAAAATATTGATTTTATCAAGATTTTCTGCTTCAATCCATAATTTTCCTAAATTATAAATAGCTTTAAGCAAGTTATCACCTCTTACAGTTTAAAAAACCGAATCCTAAACTATTTTTTTCACCAAGTCCAGTGTCAAATAAGAATTTATAAAATTTTTTATTATCTTTTGTTAAATTAACTTCCAAATCCCTCCATAAACTTCCAATAACAATGAAACTATTGCCATTTTTTTTAATCCTAATTGATACTTCTCTTACAAATTCAAAGCTAGAAAATAAATTTCCATTTAATTCAAATTCATCGTCATAGAAAGCATTATATTTCTTTATGGAGTTGTCTTTAACTCTATTTAAAAAGAAATTAAAATCAGGATTTTGCTTAAATGAATAGTAACGGTTAATTTTATTATCTTTAAACAATACAATGGGTGTTGCGGAAATGAAATTAAAACAATCATTATTTCTTAGGATCTTTACTTTTAATAGTTCCATTTTATATTTATTTAGTCTGAAAGTATTTTTATTTTTTAAAGATGAATATAATGCATTGATTAAAAATTTATCAGGAGAGGATACAATCAGTTTCTTTAAATTGTTACGTTCAAATTTAGATATTGGAAAAATATTGGAAAAATTAAAAAATTTAAATCCTTGTACATTGTGTAAATTTTTATAATTTTCATCTTCACGAAGCAATGAATAAATGAATCCTTGAAGATCATACTTATTGATTTCAGAATATTCTGCATCATCTATTGGTTCAAAAGTTATTAATAATCTCATTTTTACAACCTTAAAATTTAATCTATACATTACCTTAAATCTTTATCTAATTTATTTTAATTTAATCATATTTAAATGTTGTGTATAATTAATTAATTAATTAATTAATTAATTTTTTATATCAAGTACTACAAAATATGAATTATTTAAAATTGACTCAATAGTATTGAAACAGGTATTGTATTGATTATTTAAAATAGACATTATTGTATAAAAATTCCGTGTTTGTGTATACATGAATGCCTGTATCTTTTTATTTAAATAGATAAAAAATCTATAAAGTATGAGAAATCTAATATTATATTATGTATCTCATCTCATTTATTGAGTCATGGTCAATTGCCTGGGAAAATATGTTTTCCAGATTCTAATTCATTTTAAAATCATAGTACTAGCGGACATAGAAAAAATATATGATTTGTTATAATAAAACAGATTACTTAAATTGATTTATTTTTTTAATTTTATCTTTAATATAACTCTCAAGTAACATGTCTTCACAGTAAATATAACATCCTTTCATTCCACGAGTCATCAAAGTACGGTAAGTATTTTTAATTATCTCATCTGCTAATTCAATAGCTTTTTTAGGATTTTCTTTATACATCTTTTTAATTCCTCTTAAAGACTGATCAGTTTTAGCTCTTTTTTCAAAATCTGTTACTATTTTTTCACCATCAAAGCGAAGATCATTTCCGATTATTACACCAACATAATCAAATTCTAGGCCTTGTGATGTGTGAATACATCCTATTTCATTTATTGAGTTCTCATCTATTGCCCATGTTTTTGAATTTCCTAAGTTCCAACTCATTTCAAAGTTATCAATTACAATATCATGAACATAAGTATTATTTTTTCCTTCTTTAATCCAATCCCAACAGTAACCTGCTAATAATCTTGCATTGTTATTTGAATTTTTTTTGAAAATCAAGTCTTTTAACTCTCCAGGCGAATCAAGAACTCTAAAATCATAATCAAAGTCAAATCCATCAAAATTAGCAGTTTCTTCTATTTCTAAAACATCATTTAACCAAGATAAATATCCATCAGACCCATTGCATCTGAATTGAGATTCCAGTTTAATATGTTCAATTTCAGCATCAAATTCCTTTGCAAATTCATAAATAGCTTCAATACTACCATAATCTTTTAAAGTGACTCTTTGATGTTTATCAATGAAAAATACACTAAATTTAGCTGCATTAATTATTTCTTTTACTTGATTCTCACCTAAATTATTATACATGCCTGATTTTTTATTTAATCTATGGGCCTCATCAACTATTATTGCATCAAATTCATTACTTTTAGAGGATGTAAATGAACCAGATCCCTTAAATAAATTTTTTAAATAGTTTAAAGAGTACTTCCCACCACGTAACTTTTCAAAAAATACCTCTCTTGGGGCAGAATTTTTAGTAACATAAAGAGAAAGCATATCATCCTGCATTATATCAACAAGTAAATTAATAGCTACTACAGATTTACCTGTTCCAGGACCTCCTTCAACTATTAAAACTCTTTTTTTATCATCTATATAACTTTCACGAGCCATTTTAATAGCAAGTTCATAGGCGATCTTCTGTTCATCAATCATAACAAATTCCTTATTTCCTTCAAGCATGCTAGCTAAATTATCTTGAAGTTTTTTGGAAGGTCTGATTTTTCCATTATCAATTCTAAGTAAAATATCTGAATTATCACCATATTTTATATACTTTTTAATGAAATTTCTTAATTTTAAAGCATCATGTTTACCATATAATGGTGCTTCATCAAAATAAGGCTTATAAATTTCATCAGTTAATGGATCATCATCACTAAAATCATAATTATGCAAATAAGCACAAGGATAAAGTTCAATTTCATCCTCTTCAACTGTTTGATTGAAATTTTTAATTAAAGAAGCATATGACCAAACTTGATAAGAAGGATGAGTAGTTTCCCTTAATGCTCCACCTAAAATAGTTTTAACAACACCATCTTTCCCAGGAACTTTATAAGCTGAACCCCATTGTTTAAGCTCAATGATAACGACTGAATCATCTTCAAACTGATTTAAACCTGTTAATATAAAATCAATTCTTTTAGATGTTGTTGGAATTGTAAATTCAATAGCTACTCCACAATCATCAGGGATTTCTTTATCTTCTAAAATACGATACATGTATTGCATTGAGTTTTCCCAAGATCTAATTTGAGATTTTCCTGATTTTCCTATTTTTTGTTGGTAGATATCATAAATCTCATCAGTAATTGAACCTGAAAATACAGAATCAATGAATTCTTCTTTAGTAGCTTCATAAACAATCATGTTTATAACTCCATATATTTTAATGCATTGCCCTTAGATTTATCAACAGGATATTTAATAGCATTTTTCTTTATTTTATTTAAAATAATTTCTTTAACATTAAAATTCATTGCATCAGCCATATATAAACAGTATATCAATACATCAGCTAGTTCTTCAGCAACTTCTGATGAATTATAATCTTTCTGCCATTGAAAATGTTCTAATAATTCAGCTGCTTCAATTGAAATTGATTTTGCTAAATTTTCTGGAGTATGAAACTTTTTCCAATCTCTTTCAGTTTGGAATTTAATTAATTCATCAAATATTTCATCCATATAAAAAACCTATATATGTTCATTACAATATACTATCAATATCGTAATATTTATATTCTTTTAAGTGATTTTCCAGGTAGAATCATGAGTATATCAATTCTAAAGGGATTGGAAAATATTTCAAAAAATCATAGTCCCTGTTTATTGTAGAGGTATTATAACTTAGAATGTAATAGATTAAGATCCTTATTTTAATGGAATTTATTTTAAAATATTAATATTTTGTGTTTAAACAATATTTAAAGTTACCTAAATTAAATTCACTAAAACTCTAACAGATGAAAAATACTTTTTAAGAATATTGTGAATATTTTATGATGTTTATATAATAATAAACACCATATTAAAAATAACTTCTTAATTACAAATATCTAAATATTGGCAATTAGTACATGATTTACTTTTTACAGATGAAAAGTTTTTATTTTCAATATTTAATACTGTTTCATCTATTTTAGATTCCCAATCATTAATTTCATCATTATTAATTGGAATTGTAACTAATTTTTTGGATTTAATTGCATATATTGAAAGCTCTCCAATTTCCATATCTTTAAATTTATTGGTTTCATCCCTTAAACCTAATATATATGTGTATAATTGCATTTTATATTTTTTTAAGTATTTTTTCTCGGATTTTGTGTTTTTATAATCTAAGATTCCAATTTTACCATCTTTTGTTTCATATATTAAATCAATAAATCCATTAAGTGAATAATTGTCTTTTTTAATGTAAAATGAAACTTCTGAATCTATAATTTTTAAGTTTCCAGCAACATTATTATAATAATATAAAATATCTTTAATGAAACTGTTTAATTTAGACCTTTTTTCTTCATCTTCTATTTTGAAATTAGAACGTTCAAATAAGTTAGAAACAATATTTTTAACTTCCTCATCCCCAATATAATTATTATCATTGTCTATGATTTTTTTATTAATGATTTCGAATGCTTTGTGTATGAAATTACCGGCATCAATATATTTATTTTCAGTGGTTTTGAGATTAAATTCATGTTCTAATCTATATCTAAAAGGACATTCTATATAATTTTGAATAGAAGTGAAACTTAATTTAATTGATTCTTCATTATTTTTAGGTTTATCGCAAATAGTTTTCTCTATTACATCATAATTATCATTTAATTCTTTACAATAATCTGAATTTAAATCAATTGTCTTTTTAATGTTTTCATGACCTCTTGTAACACTTCCATCATTTAAACCTAAACAAGATAAAATTAATGTATCTTGAGCACGAGTCATTGCAACATATATAACCCTTTCTTCTTCTGCATCATGAGCCTCTTTTTCCTCTTCAATTGATTTAAAAGGATTATATTCAAGACAATCATTTGGAGTGTAATATACTGGTCTTCCATTAATATAACCGTTTTCAGGATTAGGATCCTTAAATTCAAGAGGAAACTTCTTATCCTCAATTGATGCTACAATTACAATAGGAAACTCAAGTCCTTTAGACTTATGAACAGTCATTATCTGCACACCATCATTGGATGTAGTAGATCCGTAATCTTCAATATTATGATATACAAACCAGAATGCACCTGCTAAATCTTTTGAGTTTCTAACATGCTCATAATTATAAAGAGTATTACTTAAAAGAGCAATATTTTCAACAATGCTTTCATTATTATTAATAAATTTCTCATTTAAACAACCAATCATTGTTAAAAGTTTAATAAAAATATCTAAAACTGTTGGTTGGTCATTATATTCAATTTTACCTTCCAAAGCAGATAAATAATCATTCCTTATAGAATTTAGTGAATAGAAAAATTCTAAATCATCTTTATTAGTTATTCCATATCCTTCTAAGTATTTATTTTCAAGGCTTGGAAACTTAACACGATTAAATATTTCAATTAATATTTCCTCATCACGATTAAAAACACCTGAATATGTTCTAATCCTACTTTTCTCCCCTGTAAATTCCTTATAGATAATTTTTTCCATCTCAATTACATCTTGTTCAAATTTATCTTGCAGACAGTTTAAAATGTTTTTAGTTTCATCTGAAAGATTAACTAAAATTTGATTGAAATTCGCACCAGTAAATGCTTTTAAATTAAGCCAATCTTTTTGCCAGCTATTGAAAATATGATTGCTCTCATTATTTTTAATAATATAGAAAAATAAAGTTAAAATAGATTTAATTTCATCCCTTTCAAGTAAGTCCTTTCTTCCTTTAACTTGATATGGAATGTTTCGCTTTTTTAAATTCTCAATTAAAGGATTAATACAATTACTATTGTTTTTAACAGAACGAACTAATATTCCAATTTCATTATACTCCTCAATTTTATTATTGGTTTTTAAGTGTTCAATTAAATCAATAATTTTATCTGCTTCAGTTTTTTTATTATCACTATCCATGTAATATACATCACGATGTTTTTCACGCTTTCCAATAGCTTTTGATTTATTATCATCTTCACTACGTTGTATAGTTATAAAATCCTGTGTAAAATCAATAATTTCATCAGTTGAGCGATAATTATAAGATAATTCTTTTCTCTCAACATTTGAATGTTTATATAATTTATCAAAATAATTTTCAAGAGATCCCCTAAATCCATAAATACTCTGTTCTATATCCCCAACTACTGTAAATGTATTTGCATTATTCATTAAAATTTCAAATATCCTCATTTGTACAGGATCAGTATCCTGGAACTCATCAATCATAATATTTTCAAATGGAGTTTCAGGTTCTTCTTCTAAAATTTCTAATACTTTAACCTGCATCAAGGCAAAGTCTATTAAATTCTCTTTTTTTAGAAGTTCTAAATAAGTAGGATATGACTCAGCTATTTTTAAATATCTAGCATTATAATAAGATTTTTTAAGTTCATCATCTTCTTTTATTTCATTTGTTGGAAATTTTCCATCAGTTTCATCTAAATAATTTTTAACAAAATCAACATATTCTTCTGAAATGGGTCTTGTTTTTTTAATATAATCAATTAGTTTTTCACTATCAACATTAAATGTAGTATATTCATTGTATTTATTTACAATATTCTTAACTTCTCTTGAGGGAATCCTATACTCATCAACAAATCCTAAATCTTTAAGGTGTTTAGAAACAAACAGATTAGTTTTTTCACTTAAATCATCATCAATAACATCAAAGCCTATATTACCTTTCTGTTCTAAAATTCTAGAACAAAAACCATGAATAGTTGAAATCTGCATTAAGTCAATGTCACTTTTAGGAATTTCTGAATCCGCCAATCTTTCTTTTAGTTCTTCTGCAGCTTTTCTTGTAAATGTAATTATAAGAAGAGTTTCGGGTTTGATTTTTAACTCATTTAATAAATATTTAACTCTTTCAATGATAACCCTTGTCTTTCCAGCACCAGGACCAGCTTCAACGCTTAAAGGATTATTACCCTCGTAATATACAACTTTTTCCTGTTTATCATCTAATTTAACCATTTAAGTCCACCTTTTTAAAATATTGGAATATACTAGTCCTTAAAGTCTTGTATCCTAAGGATCTTAACTTATTTTTAGTTTATATATTGAAATTTTATTATGTATTTACTGAATGTTTTCTACTGAATTATTCAAAACATTATGTACTCTTTCTTTACCATGATTACTGTATATGATTTCTGCATCATCATTGAACTCATAAGCATTCTTTAAACAGATATGGCAAACATTATCATCTTCAGCAGTTAAAATCTTAACTTCGGTGTAACCTTCATTCACATATGATTGTAACATTCCTGTATTTTGTGCTCGTGATACTTCTGTTTTAGCAATCATTACAGCCCTTTGTCGAGGTGACAAAGTACTATTAGGTAATGTTTCTAATCCAAGATTACTTATTTTTGGAGCTAATTTATGAGGGTTTTCTCCTTGTATTACACCTTGGAATATTTGATTTTTAATAGATCTTCTCAAGTATTTACTGAATGTTTTCTACTGAATTATTCAAAACAACACCCCGATATTGTTGCTATTGAACTTGACAGAGAAAGATATGCAAAAATAAGAAATAAAATGATGGGTATTGAAGAAGATGAGCATATTTCTGTTACTAGAATAATCAAAGAAAACAAAGTAGGATTATTTTTAGTAAGTACTCTCCTCGGATATTTTCAATCAAAAATTGGAGAGGAAGTGGATGTTGATCCAGGTTCTGAAATGAGTATTTACTGAATGTTTTCTACTGAATTATTCAAAACTTAATGCACCTTCAATATATACTCTAATAAAAATAGTAAGGTTTCAAATAATGAAACCTATTAGAAAAAATAAAAAAATTAACAAAAATAGATAGATAAAGTTGTAGTTAAAACAACCCTTTTAAAATAATTAATTCAATGCTTCAGAAATGTAGTTGGCTTGTTTAATCATTCTATTATCATCAAATTTGCTAATTTCTGATAAAAGAATTCTATGGAACTCTTCAACATCTTTAACATTTTCAAATACACAATCCTCAACTTGAGAAGTGATTTTGATAGTACCATATCCAAACATTTTACCAAAAAATCCTTTTTCATATGATACAGTATTAACCATATTTAGTGGTATTTGCATTTGTTCAGAACTAATAACACCGGCTTTACCAATTAAATGTTTATTAGTTATAATTAACTCTGCATTTCCCGCTTTGAAATAGAATATTATTGCTAAAAATATGAAAAAAAGACCTATGAAGAAAATTAATGTTATTAATCCAACAACTAATGGAATTAGGTAAATGGCACTACTAATTTCTGCTTTCTTAATAATCTTCTCTTCAACTTCAACTTTTTTAATTTCATTGGTTTTAATTTCATTATTTAATTGGGTACCACATTCTTTACAGAATTTCGCATCATCATCAATTTCAGCACCGCATTCTTTACAAAACATAATTAATAATATGGTAATAATTAGTATAAATAATTACAACAACAATCTCCAATACTGTTTTGGTATTTACTGAATGTTTTCTACTGAATTATTCAAAACTCAACCGTTCAAAATATTGACATCGATTTTGTAGAAACCAAAGACGCATATTTCATCAAAGCAGCAGTTCCAGGTGTTAAAAAAGAAGAAATTTCAATTGAAGCAGGTGACAATGATATCACTATTGAAACCACATTCAAACCTTACATTGAAGAATTTGATGAAGAAGATGAAGCTGAATTAATTTCTTCTGCTATCAAATCTGGTAAATGTGTTAAAACTGTAAGATTTTCTAACAGTATTGACATTGAAAAAGTTACTGCAAAATTCACAAATGGAATCGTTAAAATAACTCTTCCAAAATTAATCATACCAAAAGTATTTACTGAATGTTTTCTACTGAATTATTCAAAACGTAATGGTGCTAAAACTGCAAAACTTAAAAAAGCTCATGATGATGCAAGTTCAGATAGTTATACTCGTGATTTATGGGGTATGACTACTGCAGAAGTGTGTGAAAAGTATAAAGCACAGATTGCATATGCTTGTGGGTCTTCTCGTGAAGAATTAGGTAATAATCTAGTTAAAGTAATGGGTGGAAGTACAAATTCATCTAATGAAGGTTCTACTTCTGTGGGTAGTTGTAAAGAGGCATTGAAAGATGTATTGTATAATTGGGATGGTGAAGTTGAATGTTTTCTTCGTGATGATACAGTTCATATTCGTAAAATACCTTCACCTCATACTGCCACTTTAAGTTTAGTTGAAGGACAGAACATTGATTATGATAGTGTCTCTGTAACTGATTATAATCCTTCTACAGTTAATTATTTGACTTCTAGTTTTGATGAGTATGATTTAACAATACAAGATGATTATCTTATTAAGCGTTTTGGTAAAATTTCTTCTTCTGTTCCAATGGATACAGAGGTTGCCTCATTAAAAGATGCAAAAGCATTCTTGCAGAGGGAATGGAATAGTATTTACTGAATGTTTTCTACTGAATTATTCAAAACGGCGCAAGTGTAAGTATTAATGAAATATCTTCAACAACTGGAAGTGCTGGAGGATGCACATTAAATAATGTTCCAATAGGTGCTCAAACTATAATTGTAACTGCATCTGGGTATGAAAATTACTCTGAAACAATAAATGTTTCTAATGAAAATATTACTTTTGAAATAAAATTAAATAAGGAAGGTGAATAACTTTGGTATTATCAATATCTGAAATATTAAACGGAAGAGATGATTATCATGAGTATCATATTAAATCTCTCGATGGTGAAATTTGCTTAAGACCTTTGACAAGTGGAGAATGGGATAAAATCGATGAAATCAAACAAAAAGATTTAGGAGATTACACCATTAACGAAAAAACAATCACCAAAAAGAAAAGAAGAGTTAAAGGTGAAATGGAATCCAAAGCAAAATTCAACATCAATGCTTCAAGTAAAGCTACTAAAAAAGCAATGTATGAAGCAATCAAATTAAGTACAGATAATCCAGGTAACCCTGAAAAATGGACAATGGACCATATTAAGAAACTCCGTAAAAATGAGGTTGCTGAAATTTATGAAAAAATTGAAGAAATTTCAGGAGCTAATGATGTATTTACTGAATGTTTTCTACTGAATTATTCAAAACATGAGAAAGTCATTGAAGCAACAAAGGATATTATTACTGAAGCTAGAATTTGCCATGAAGAAGTGGTATGGGAAAGAAGAAAACATGATGATGAAAAAACTACTGTTGCAAATATTTGGCGTTTAGTTAAAATGACCAATAGACAACTGGAGTTTAAAAGATACTTCAAAAATAATATTGATTATTTATTAACTTTAGATTTAGATGATGAAGAGCAATTTGAAGAAGTCTATGAAGAACTGAAAAAACCTATTTCCACATTAAGAAGATATTCCAAATTTGGAATGACATTTTCCATTGATCCAAAAACTGATGCTTTAATTGATGAGGTTTTAGTAAAATCTGGTCGTGAAAAGTTACGTAATAAGATAAATAAAATTTCAAATAAAAAGTATTTTGTTGAATGATTTTTTTATTAAAAAAAATTAGAGAATTTAATTTTAAATTCTCCAATACTTTTTTTATTTATTCTTTTTAGAATAGTTCATCCTAATTAAATTAAAAGCAACAACAAGAATTAATATAATCACTCTCCAGTACCAAGCAATTGGAGCAAAAAGCAAACAGTAAAGTAGAATTACTCCAACTATTCCATGTGTAAGAAGATTTTTCCAGTCTGTTAAATATGTTTTTAATCCGTCAATGAGTTTCATCGCATTACCTTTATTTTTTTAATTAATTAAATATTTGAACTTTATATTATATTAGAGTACTGATTATCAAATCAGTTCTAAAAATGCATTTTTTAAATCTGTTAGAAATCTCTTTTGAGTTTCAACACTTGTACTTGAAGTGATAAAAAGGGATTTAAATCTTCAAGTTCAACTAATAAAAGCTTTCCTGTTTTTGTTCTGCATGCATCCACTCTTTGAATTCCATATTTAATATCATTCCATTCAATGAATTTTCTTGCAAATTTAAGATCATCTTCTGTTGGTACATATTCCTTGAGTTCCCAACGTTTTTTTGAATTAGGTGTATACATTGAATATTCAAATTTTTCATTGATAAAATAAAATGAAACTTCATATTCGAAATCTATTGCCGGTTCTATTAGCATTTTCTTCCCTTTTAAATCTTTATTCAGTAATTCCTCATCAGAAAGTTTTTCAAGACCTATTGAATCCGCCCCATCCTTAGGTTTTATTATATAAAAATCAGACTTTGGAAGTTTTTCAAAATTGTTAATATCATCTATTGTGGGGATTACAGGATAATTATTTTCTGTTAATTCAATAAGATAATGTTTACCGTTCATATCTGCTTTTCCTGTGATTTCATTAAAAGTTAAAAGGTCTTTTTCATGTACTCTTGATTTGAATAAGTCATATTCTTTCTGATAAAAAATAACAGAACCAGTATTTCTAAATACAATTAGATCTGCATTATCTTCAAAAACTTCAGCATCTTTTGGATGACATATTGCTATGTTAAAATCCTTCTTGCAATTGTTTTATGATAAATAAATCTTCTTCGTAGTAATTTCGCCCTTTTGCTTCATAAAAAAGATCAGTTAAATAAAGAATGCTTTTCATATTATCCTCTCAGTTAATTATCTTTTAATATTAATTAAAACTTATTATAATACATTAATTATATATATTATAAGAAATATATTGCATATGGTATAAACTTGATATAACTTGATATTTATTAGTTTATAAGTTGTACTATTAATGGATGATAATTCAAGAAAATATTGTTCAGAATTTAATGAATTTGTAAAAAAGCTTTATTAAAATACATATTCTAAAAAGGAGATTTTTATGAAAAAAGTAATTTTAGTAATATTAATGCTTTTTACATTAGCTTCAATCGGATTCGTATGTGCAGATGATTCTTCAGATGATGTGGAAACTGGACATATGTATATCCGTACAAATGGTGAATTCAATCCAAAAGACGTCGACAGTAATAAGACATATACAAGTAACTCAGTAACAGAATATCTTCCAATCACTAATTCTGGTGGTTCTTATAAGGGATCTTTGAATCAGGTATCTGTAAATGTTTCTGCTCTTAAAAAAGATGGGGAGGAACATGATGATGTTTGGAGTCATATTGTTGATAAAAATGGCAATGATATAAGTAAGGGCAGTTCCACAGGTGAAGTGAACTTAAACAAATATTTCAATATTTCTGATGAATTTGCTAATTATTTAAATGAATTGGGAAATAAGGGAATTGGTTATAATGAGAATGTATCTAATACAATCTTAAAAACCTGGTATCCAGATATATGGGAAAACGTAAATAATTTACATATCAATACAACAAAAGATGGATATAAGTTCTTTGCTTATGTTATTAAAAAACAGTCTGATGGAATACATATTGATGGTGTTTTAGTCTCTGCTTTCGTATTCAAAGTAGTTGAGATTAAAAATGACGTGAATGGTGAAAATCCTGATGCTGATATTGGGGAGATTCTTAAGAAGTTGGATGATGATATAAGCAATTATGATGATGAACCGGAGAATCTTACTGCAACCAATACAACTGAAGACACAATTGAAGATGACTTAAATAATGATACAACAGAAAACACAACTGGATTTGATCCATTGGGTGAAGAAAATGTTGATACTGTATTAGAAAATAGTTCTGATGATGATGTTTCAGAAGAAACCAATGAGCCTGAAGTATCTGATTCAAATGAACCTAAAATAGTAACTGACAGTCACGCTACTGGTAATCCAATATTGTTGATCATTATTGTTATTGGTTTGCTTGCTGGAGCATATGTAAAAAGATAAAATTCTTAAATAGTAATTTCCTAGGGCATCACTGCCCTATTTGCTATTTTTTTAATATAACTTTTTTTAAAAAAAATAGATTAATTTGCACTTGGTTTAATTGGTGCTAAATTATTTAATTCATTGATTTGAGATAAAATTTTACCTCCATCATTGAAAGTATTGTTGTTAATGACGTATACATCTATCAATGCTTTTTTATCATTTATTTTAACTATTTCAAGTGAACCGGTAAGTTTTAAACCGTCATCCGTATAATTGCTGATCTTTCCAATATCAATATGTAAAGTATTGGCAATACTTTCATAATATCTGCCGTAATCTGCATCAGCATATCCAACAACCATTTAATGAATATTGTCTTTAATTGCTGAATGCACTCATGTTTTATTAAAATCATTGGGTAATTTTATATCATTTATATCGATGTTACTGTATGCTTTATCATCATGAGCCGAAGCAACACCAATGGCCAATAATAAGAAGATTAAAATAATCATAATTTTTTTAAACATATAATAACTCCTTTTTTTGTTTATTATAAATATATAATTTCATTGTTAAATATTTTTTACAAAAAACATACGGAAATTAACTTTAATGTAAAAAACAAATAATAGACGGTAGAAAAATTTGCAGAAATAAATCAATGTTAATAAATGCAGCATTAAAAAAAGGAATGTGGTTTTTGATGACAAATTATATTAAATTCTGTTTAAAAATGATACAGAAACACGAAAAAGAGTATCCTGATTTGCCAACTGATATACTTGTAGATATTATAGATGTAACTTTAAATCGAGCTCCTGCATTATATTTCACACGAGAACAATTGCAAAATCATCAAGAATTCTGTATTATGTGTGGAAAATACTGTAAATATTTGGATTGCAAATATTTTAATGGTAAGACCTGTGATAATCATGGTGCACATTATACATTTTGTAAAGACTATCCATTGTATGATTTGGAGGGTAATGTGGCTTTGGCATTAGATCCAGAATGTAATTTTGCAATTAAAATAGCTGAAATAGCATTGGATAAAGAAATTAAGAAAAATTAGATTTATTGGGTGTTGATTAAATGATTGTGTATAGAAGACAGCTAACTGAAGATGATATTTCCCAATTAAAAAAAGATGAGCAATTGATTTATTATTATAACAATAATATAGCATTTACTGTAAATAATAATGTCGGAGAATATGTTTTGAGAAAAAGATTGATATATGATGATAAATTGCTTGAGGAACATTCAGTTAGAACAATTGCTCAGGTTATGAAAATAATAAAAATTAATTCATTGAAAGTGAAAATAGGGCAAAAATATCACTGATAATATCTGTTTATATTGATAAGTTAATAGTAAGAGGAATTGGTGAATATAGGTGGGCAAAAAAGAATTTTGGTTGATGTTAAAAATTAATATGGTTTTTTTAATGGAGAATATTTTATAATCAAAAGATTAAATATTATTAATTAATACACTTTAGGATGATATCATGAATATTTTAATATCCAATGACGATGGAGTTAATGCACCTGGAATATTGGCTGCAAAACAGGCTGTTGAAGATTTGGCTAATGTATATGTTGTAGCACCAGATAAGAACAATAGTAGTGTGGGCCGTCGTATTTCACTGTTTAAACATTTGAAACTTGAATCATGTGAACTTGAAGATTGAAGCAAAGCATATTCTGTTTCAGGTAGTCATGCAGATGCAGTAATTGTTGGTGCTGATTATGTAATGGATGAAAAACCGGATTTGGTGATAACCGGAATAAATCAGGGTGTGAACATTAGCTGTGATGTAACTTCATCAGGTACAGTATGCGCTGCCTTTGAAGCGGTCAGTATGGGAATTCCTGCAATTGCAGTTTCATTATTCATTGATCCAAAAACTTCTTACAAACAAGACGAAAATGGGGAATGGTATGTAGATTATGACTTCACTTTAGCGAAAAAAGTCTTGCATGATTTAGTATTGAAGATTATCGATAAAGGATTCCCTAAAGATGTTGACTTATTTAATTTAAATGTACCGACAAATCATGAATCTGAAGAGGTCAAGATTACTAATCTGTCACACAACATGCTTGACAAGAAAGTCATCGATAATACTGATGAGGAAAAAAGTGAAATCTTCAATTATCATCTAGAAGAAAATCAGAAAAGTGATGATTTAATCATGATTGCATCAGATCTTATTAAGGAATATGAAGAGGGAAGCGACGGATATGCATTATTTGTTGAAAAATGCCCTAGTTTAACTCCACTTAATGTTGATATGGCTTCTAAAAATCTAAAAGAGTGGTAATTTGGAGATTTATAATGAACCGTGATGAACTGGAAAATTATATTTTAGAAAATTATTCTTCAGAAATTGACTTTCCATGGGCTAAATTCCCAAATTATGAAGTATTCCGTCATAAAGATAATAGAAAATGGTTTGCTTTAATTATGGATGTTTCAAAGAATAAACTTGAATTGGAAGGGGATGAAAGTATGGATGTTGTAAATTTCAAGTGTGATCCAATACTTATAGATTCATTAAGAAATGAGAATGGCTTTTTTCCAGCATATCATATGAATAAAGAGCACTGGATTACTGTTTCTCTCGATGATGTTTGTGATGAAAAAATAAAGATGTTATTGGATATAAGTTTTGAATTAACTTTATCTAAATAATTATTTTTATCGATTTTTAGTTGAATAATGCATAGAGTTAAGATAATGATTCGTGAAATGGAAAAGTATGGCTGGCAGAGGGTTTTGGAAATATACTTTCAGGGTTTGGAAAGTGGGATTGCAACCTTTGAAAGAACATGCCTCACATATGATGGTTGGAACTAAAATCCTTTGTCATTTTGTCGTTATGTGGCTGTTGAGAAAGATAAAGTTGTAGGATGGATTGCACTTAGTCATACATTAAGTAGAGCTACCTATAGTGGATCTGTAGAAGTGAGAATATATGTTGATGATTCTTTTAAGCAAAAAGGAATAGGTTATAAATTAATGCAGGAAATTATCCGTATTGCTCCTAAAAAAGGTATTTGGAGTTTGTATGCAGCAATTTTTTCGATAAATGTTGTAAGCATTAAATTTCATGAAAAATGGGGGTTTAGAAAAATTAGATATCGAGAACGCATAGATAAAGACAAATTTGGAAAATGGTAGAACACAACACTAATGGAATTTAGATGGTAATTATTTTGTCAATAAAACTTTAGTTTTTCATGTTTTCATTCTATTTGTTGTACTTTTTGAATGTTTTCTACTGAATTATTCAAAACCTCATTACTACTCCAAATAAAAAACGAACTGAAGAGGGATAAATAAAATCCCTCTCTTCAAATTAAATTTTTATATTTTTTTATTATTTAAATTTTATCAAAAGAGGTGAAACAACATGTTAAGCATACTACAAATAATAAACTTAATATTATTAATAGTATTAGCAATATTATTATACAGAAATCATGAAAACAAACTCGTAATAGCACTATTCATAATAAGTGCAATCATATTTATTTGTGGGATAATAATCCCATAAATAAAACAATTTAAAGGAGGCATAAAAAAAATGGCTGAATACACAAGCATAAGAATAAGAAAAGACTTATCCGAAAAAATGCAACTAATCAAAGCACAAAACAACTACAAAAGCATCAACGAACTACTTGACAAAACACTAGACAAAACAATCAACGAAAAACTCGAAGTAATCCAAGAGCAAGCATTATTCTATGTAGGTGAAACACCAATAACATGGACTGATTTAAAAACAAGTACAAATGGTACAACATGGAGTCAAAGAAACGAAACAGTAACAGTATTATTCAAAGATAATCAAGGTGCTTTCCTCAGATTTGAATACAATGATGAAGTAGGGGTAGAATACTACCACTTCATATAAACTTATTTTGTATTTACTGAATGTTTTCTACTGAATTATTCAAAACTTTAAATAAAGCAATTAACAAATATGATAATATAAAACACAATACTCTTTTACATAGGAAGAGTGGTGGTGATTTTTTCATTGAAGATGTTGGTAAAATTGGGACATTTGAAACTCCAATTTCAACCACTTTTAATAAAAATGCTGTAAAGGATTATGGGGATTTTCATATTACAATACTTGCGCCAAAAGGAGCTAATGGAGCATATATCGAAGAAATAATGAAAAAGGGAAATAATAAAAATCATAATTTGGATGAGTGGTTATTGCCCTTAGGCACTAAATATAGAACATTATATAAAAATTATAAAACAAAAGAAGCAGTAATTATATTATTAACTTAAGGAAGGATACTGATGGGAGAAAGGAAATATGAAATCAATGTTGAAAAATTAAAAGAATTTTATAATGATTTTAAAAGTTTAGAAGATTGGATTCCTCATTTAATTCAAATGTACTTGCCTGTGGAAGTAGCTGTTACTGTTGGTTCAGAAGTTAAGAATAAGGATTTATGGTGGGATAGGATTATGGCTCATCAAAGAGCTAATCCTTATGAAGATTATTATGATTATATTAATTGGAAAATTGAATCTTTCCTTGCGAAATACCCTTATTTTGGACCTATTTTCAGTATTTACTGAATGTTTTCTACTGAATTATTCAAAACTAAAGAAGCTGTAATCATATTATTGACATGAAGTGATTAGAATGGGTGAACAAAAATATGAAATTAATAAAACTGTTTTAAAAGAATTTTATGAGGAATTAATGGCTTTAGAAGATTGGATTCCTTTTGAAATTAAAAGTTCATTACCTCTAGAAATATCTATGAAATTAGGTTCTAAAGTTAAAAATAAGGATTTGTGGTGGAATAAAATTATGGAGCACCAAAGGGCTAATCCTTATGATGATTATTATGATTATATTAATTGGGAAATTGAATCTTTCCTTGCGAAATACCCTTATTTTGAACCTATTTTCATTAAGAAATAATTACTCTTCAAATGCTCTCTCTCATTAATATTTTTTAATAAACAATTTAAAAATTATATTCTAAACTTATGATGGTGGTATATTATGAAATCAAAATTTTCGTATTTACTGAATGTTTTCTACTGAATTATTCAAAACAGTAATAGAACAGATAGTTTACAGTAAACCGAAGCAAGACACAATACAAAACATATAGGAATATGAGTATGGTTTTACTATTATATTTATATCTTCAAGGTCACTTATAAATATTACTAAAAAAACATTAGAAAAAAATAGTTGATTTTAGAAAAGCAACTCCAAATTATAAACTGGAGTGCCCAATAAATTAACATCTTCAAAAACATGTTTTGCAGCTATCCCATACCTTTCAGGATGATCATAATAATGACAATCATCTTCATATAAATTTCTGATGAAATCTGGATCATTTTTTAATAATTCATCGTATATGAATTCTAGTTTTTCTTCTTTTGTTGCAGTGTATGTTCCTGGTTCTAGGAATAGTTCAATGACTCTTTTTTCATATTCTTCATAGGTCATTGGGTATTTTTTTTCATTCATTTTTTCATCCCTTCATCTCTTATTCTTTCGGCATCATCATAATCTTTACCTTTATACACATTGTTATTTATAAAATATTTAGCTTTTTTATATTTACTTTGTTTTCCTGTGTATTCAAAGAAAATAATAGGTTCTTCTTTATATTCTTTAGGGTTTGTTTTGTTTCCTTTTTTCCAACTTTCTGGATAAAATTCATATACTCCTTCACACCAGCTGCGTGGTTCAAAACCACAGTGCCTATAAACTCCATAATTACCTGAGTAACTATCAAATTTGGTCCCACCATTTTTAATAGTGAATTCTAATAATGCTCTTATGGAATCTTTTTTACCATTTGTATTTGTACATACACTTATGATATCACCATCGGGTTTTACTGCGGCTGTACTTCCATTTTTGGTGACATACATTTTGCATTTTGATTTAATATAGTCTTCAGGAGTGTAATTTAAATCAACTCTCCATGCTTTATGTTTAGGGTTTTGAATAATTCAGTAGAAAACATTCAGTAAATACGAAATAGATTAAAAAAAGAACAAAAAGAAAAAGAAAAATTATTTTAAATTATATTTGGCAAGATAATCAAACTTATCTTCATTAGAACATTCTATATTATTATCACAAATCCATGCAATAACTTTATCCATTAATCCTTCAGAATATTTTGAAATAAAGATTTCTATGTCTTTTAATTTCACATCAGTTTCCCAATCACAGGTGTTAAAAATATCTTCCGCACTCCATTCTAAAACTGTGAAATCACCTATAATAACCAATGCTTGGAATGCAGTAATTTTAATTTGATTATTTGTATTAGGAACATAAAAATAACGATTTTCATCATCATACCAATAATCTTCATTATTAAATTTAATTAATCTTTTAAATTTATCAAAAACCATAATCATCCCTCATGTTTTTAGTTTTAGTCTTTTTCTTTCACGAAAAATTAATAATTTTTCAGTTTCCCAATCACCAGAAGTATGATTTCCTAAATGCCCGGTTCCAATCCAATTATTATTTTGAGTAACATTTTTATATCTTTTTCTAAATTGCCTAACTCTTTCACAGGTGTGCTCTAAATTTGAGTATTTTTTACAATCATCTGAACAATATAATGTTTTGTTTTGGAATTTTATAAATGTTTTTCCACAATAATTACATTTACTAACATAAAAACTGGTTTGTATAGATCCATCATCAAGTTTTATATCTTTTTTAAGCAACATAAGTCATCATAAAGAGGATTTTATTTTTCTTTCCATATTGGGCAACGTGTTAAACCACCGGATGAATTAACTTCTTTTCGTTTCTTTGAACATGCTAACTCCCATTTAGCAAATTGTTCATCCACAGGTACTGGAAACTTGAATTCGCATGTATCACAAGTATGATATTCAGTAATCATAATTTCACCTCATTCATTTTATTTAACACAATTAGCCAATCTTCTTTTGTAAGACTAACATAACCTAAAGGAGTTTTAAAACAGACACGTCCTTTATGCCTACCTTCTTTGATGATTTTTACATCAAATTGAGATGCAACATAATCATGGAAATTCATTAGTATTCAACTCCAAGACTTTTTGCTAATTGTTTCAAAGATGATTTACCCATATCCGTTCGCTCATGATGAATAGCTTCAATCAATGATAATCTAAAATGGATAATTTCATTACTTATATTCTCATTTGCTTTGTGTAATCTTCGATTACTATCATATAACTGATTTGCTAATAAGGTTACATCTGAAATTTGATTAGTTTCATCACCATTTAAAGTGTCAATGAATCTCCAATGCTCCCCATTAACCCGATATTTAAATCTGTTTTCATTCATGTCTTATCATCTCACAGGAATCATCAAAAGTACAACCAACATATCCTATTAAATATTCAGGACTCTCAAATCCAAAATCCTCTTTTAAAAACTTAATAAAATTATCTGGATAATTATACTTCCAGAAATACTCATCATCTTCTTTGGCTTTTTTCTTTGCTTTTTGACGTGCAATTTCAATCATCTTGCGAAACTCAATTTCAGTAAACTTTTTTTCATGCACTAAAATATGATGTTCAAAATCACTGTATGCAAACGCTTGAATTTCATAAATAAATTTTTTAGTCATTTGAATCTTCCTCTAAAAGTATGATTATTACCCCATTGGTAGAGAATATTACACCGGATAGGATACTCTAATTTACATGGATAATTTTTATTATCCTCATCTAAGCAATCACAGTTTTTACAATCTTTGGAAATCATTTCATATCATCTTCCTGTAACGTTCTTGTCTTTCGTCAAATTTATCTAAAGCTTTTAGATCATCATGGAAAAGAATATAAAAAAGGATTAAACCAGCCACTAGACCAGTAGTTAATCCTAATAAAAAAATTATTCCTATAATCATTCCTCATTAACTCCTTATTATCCTTTCATTGATTTTAGATTCCACAAGTTCCAAGCCTACAATTTTATCAAAATAGATAAAACTGCTGCTGTGAGTTTGTAATGAATAGCAAGCAAAACCATCTTCACAGATTTTAATCGCAGCAAATCTGCTCAAATCCAATGTTTCCATTTCATCTTTACTGAATCGAACATTTAAATAAAAATTAACATTATCATTAGTTCCCATTAACTTTTTAACATCCTCCAATTCTGTTATGAAATGATTAATAAGGTTATTATTTGATACATCAATGTTAAAGACCATCCTCATTTTAAAGGCACCCCCAAATCAAGTACAGCTTCCTTGTTTTTAAGTTTCATTAATTGTTTCTCCAGGTATTCTGCATACTTGAAAATTTTCCTGTCTTTCAAACTTTCTGCCTTGATGATCAAAACATCACTGATTAAAAAATCAATATCAATATTTTCACTTTCAATTGGTTTTGCAGGCAAATCTTTTGAAATAGTTAAATTACCCATATCACTCATGATTTAATCTCCATTCTATGATAAATTACTGCTTTTAAAAAACTAATTCTACGAGTCAAGTAATCAACTCTTAATTCCAATTCATTTTTCTCATTGATTAATTCTTTAAGAGTAATTCTAACATGATGTGCTCTTGTATCATCATTTGCTCTTCCGTAAAGTTCTTTAAAATCAATATCATCAACATATTTGATATTGAATTCTTTTTGGGAATATTCATCTTTGACATGGAGTAACTTTTTTTCTTTTTGACTTAGTTCCTCGATTGATTTATTCCATTCATCCATTATGTCTCCATCACTAAGTAGCCAAATTGGTTTTGGACCTATTGGTGGTTTTTCATCTGTGTTTAAATTGGTTAGTCTGTTTTCATCGTGAATGGTTTTCATTCTTTTATGAACATTGCTTGTCATGTTTTTTACCTCTTTTATAACATTGTTATTTTATTTCATTTATTTTGAAATTAATATTAATAATAATATTAATAATAATTCCCCTTGTAAACAAAAATGTAAACATTAAAATTGGACTTTATCAAAAATTAACATATGTTGACATATGTACATGGGTCGACATATGTTGAATTTGCATAAAAACAAAAAATAATGTATACAAAAATGTTTACAAATATTCATTTTCTCGGAACCTCTGCAAAATTGACAATATTCAAACCAGAAACACGACAATGCTCCAACAACAAATCAAAAGGAACACCATTACGTTTAGCAATCATCTTAACCTGATTCTTACCAACATGACCTAACTTCCCATGAATCCTATTAATACTAACCATACCATCATCCAACACAAAAGAATTCTGAGCTTTATTCAAACGTTCTTTACGATAAGCACATAACTTATCCTCCAAAACATTAATCTCATCACGCTTATCTTGAATTTGCTGAAGTAATTCATCCTCAGCATCATTATTCAATTCTAAAAATAACCTTAACTGATTCTCACAAAAATCACTTCTACTTTCCAATTTAACCCTGCAGACTCCCAAACTTCCTCATCAATAGTGATGCAAACACTTTTCTTACCCATCATTACCACCATTTTCAAGTTCAGCTAATTCCATTTCAGCAGCAATCAAATCAATTTTTAAATTATTAATCCTCTCTTTCAAAATACTTTTTTGCAATTCAACTTTTTTTCTTGGATCCACCATGTAAATAAGATACCATTCCACTGCATCCCTAACCGTGAACCCATAATCATTCATCAACTGTTTCGCTCTAGCAGTAACTCTACCACTAACCACCTCAGGAAAATCATCACCAGACCTCATATTCACACCAGCCTAGATTGTTTAGTAGTGCTTAATTTATTGTAACAAGTATTATCATCAAATAATGCATGATTTACTTGAGTTCTTAATTCTTTTTTAACAGCACGGATATGTTTACATTCATGTTTACGATAATAGAAATCTTCACAGGTGCAAATCCAACTGTCCTGGAAATCCCATGAAACCCTATTTTTACCATCATCAACAATGAAACTGAAACATTCCAAGGTAACATCAGGAGTTGGCATTTTTAATCCAACTCCTCTGGGCAATGTTTCTGAATATACTTAATCAAAGATGGACGCATATCCTGTTCAATTTCACCAGCCTTAATCAATTTAACAAGTTTAGATTTCATAGTAGACTTAGTAACAAGCTTACCATCCAATTCAACTTGCCTTTTAATATCTTGGCAGATAGCACGTAATGGATCATCATCCACTTGTTTTGGTGTTTCACCACCAACACTAGTATCATCCTTACCTTTTTCCTGGAAAGTCCTATACTTCACAACTTTATGGGAATAACCTTCTTTCTTCTTGTAGGTTAAGTATTTCTCGTTAACAATACTGTTAACCTTAATCACCATCTTAGATGATTGGAATTCCTCATTATAGATTACTTCCATATCTGCTTGACCTACAAAAATTAAGTGTTTACCTGAAGCCATTAAAGCACGTAACAAGTCTTGGAAACGTTCAGCACGGTCACTATATTTCTTGAGACCTTTAGCCTTACTGACCAACATCTCCAAAAGACTGGTTACACCATCCAATATGATGGTATCGAAATCATCACATCTGCTTAT
Source organism: Methanobrevibacter sp. (assembly GCF_051877095.1). GTDB lineage: Archaea > Methanobacteriota > Methanobacteria > Methanobacteriales > Methanobacteriaceae > Methanocatella. The sequence goes on from NZ_JBJEIO010000007.1 coordinate 33,742, forward strand.
TTCTTCAATAGCTTCTTTAATTCCAGTGTAAGTTTTAATATCGTTTCTGAAATTCAATTCCAAAATAGGAACATTAGTATAGTTTGTATCATCAATATCGATACAAACAGGTTTAAGATTGTTTTCCCTACAGTATTGTTCTGCGAAAGTGGATTTACCACTACCATCTTTACCGTAAATCATAACTTTACGGAGGTTAGTTTCAGCAGATCTGTTTTTAAATTTTAATGCCATCTAGAACATGCCTCCTAAAATAGAGAGTAGTAGTGTACTACTAAATACAATCATCACACCATATGCCAAAAGGTCCAAAGGGACATAGAACTCCTGTTTTTTATGAAGTCTAACAGGAGCATTTTTATCATCACGGAAAAGACTCATAATTTCCCCCCGTTCAATTTGTTTTTCCTGAACCTTGATACTGCATCTATTATTGTTGATGCATAGTAATCATAGCAAAAATTGATGCTTGCTTTGTATTTTCCTTCTGCTTGGAGTTCAAAAACTAATCTTTGACGGAATAATTCTTCTACTAATTGAGGAATATCTTCACGTTGTACCTGTATTGCATCATGAGATTTACGATCACATCCAATACGAGTAACAATATTACAAAAATAGCCTTTACTCCAAAGAACATCCCTAATAACATCTTGCTCATCCCAACTCCATTTAGGAACAGTACTTGGTCTGAACAATTTTTGGTCTTCGGTGAAATAGGATCTACTCATCAGAGTCACCATCCTTATTGCAGTCGAAGGTGCATGTTTCACAGAATTGTTCTTCACAGTCAAAAAGAAGATCTGCTTCAGGAGGATATACTTCATAAGGTGAGTAGATACTCATGAGGATACCCTCCTTACTTCGCTTAGCCCTTTTTTGAGGATATTGTTTTCTTCACTTATTACTTTGAATTCATTTTTAAGAACAGTGTAATGTTCCATGAATTCTAACCGTTTTTCAGTTGGTAATTTATCAAAATTAGCCAACATTCTAGCAAATTCATTCAATTCTATCACTTTTTTGTGGAGGTATGAAATTGAAATATAAGACAAAAGTTCAAACAACCGGCGGGACATTATCCACATCTATCCCAAAAGTCATTAGAGACATTCTTGAAATAGAAAAAGGAGATTCTGTCCAATGGGAAGTGGATTTAGAAACTAGAACGGTTACTATGAAAAAATTAGAATAATCCATTACCCTACAAAATTTTTTAAAACCACATCATTATTTAAACAGCAGATTAGCAAATATTATATATTATGTAGTCCCAAAATAAGAAGTAGGTTACAGAAAATTCATTCACTTTTTCGGTGTTCTGTTTTTTATTGTAGCCGTCTAGGGGTGAGAAGTTGCAGCTTCGACGACCCTCTAGTTTTTTACAATAACATTGTACTTATTTTATGTTTATTCCATTAACTAATTTCTATAAATGTCCGTTTATTTTTAAAATAACCTCAAATAACTTTTGAACATCATCAGGAACATTAATTTCAACAACTTCAAAATCTGCTTTATCTTTCTGGTTCAAATATTCTTGGGCAAAACTACGTCCCATGAATTTAACTCCAGTAAAATTCATCACTACTTTTGAAACATCTGAACTAATATTATTATACAATTCTTCAATTTTATTTCTTGATCCTAAATCAGAATCTATTTCTTTTTCCAAGAAAATTTCAATTTCACTCATTTTACATTAACCTCCTTTTCATAATTCATTATCATATAGTTTTCTTTTTTATTCTTTTAATCTTTTTAGGTAACTCATATTCCCGACCAACCATATGTTCATAAATATCAATATTACGATTCGAATTCATTCTCAAACTAACCAATGTACCTTTAATATAATCATCAGGAATTTTTCTAGGAGTAACACGATTCCTAGTTATTTCAACTACACCATTACCTGAAGCAATTAGTACTATTCCTCTTGCTCCTTGAGTAACTATGTTTACAACTGTGTTTAATCCAGTTCCTCTACCAATGTATGCTCCTTCATCTTTAGTAGACATTCCATTTACAGCTTGAATAATTGCATCACAATCATTTTTAAAAGGAATGTTTGATTTTTTAAATGAACCTGGTATACTGATACCATTGTCCATAAAACAGTAATCAGTTTCATTACGTTTTGGCCAGTATTGGCCTATTACAAATCCATTATCAAAAAGGGAATGATCATATACATTGGTTATTATTTCATGGAAAATGTATTTTAATGATTGTTCCATTTCAGGTATTGGATTCATAATACTTAATATCTCTTTAGTTAGTTCTTCTGAGTTATCAGTAGTTTCATCTAACCATCTAAAAGGTAATGTGGTGTTTGTGTGTTTTTTGATGCCTAACACTTTATGTAAATAGTCATTTACAACAGAGTCATTATGTTCTTTTATTCGTTTATTGTAATTATAAATAAAACTCATTAAAGGCAACACTATTGTTGGTGTTAGGAAATCACAACTATCAATGTTGATTATTTCATCGTTGTAAATATCATGTTGGTCCATTATTTTTACATATTTGTTAAAATTATACATTAATGCAGGTGACATGGTTTTTGCTCCTCAAAATTGGAATTTTTTTTATTAATTTATTATCTTTTGTTTCATTGCATGGAATTCTTCCTCAGTTAATAATCCTTGATTATACATGTTTGCGAGTCTCTCCAGTTCATTAATATCATCATTACTGGTTGGATTTTGTGATTCTTGATTGGATTCTAATCCCCATCCAGATTCTTCATAATCTTTACCGCGAGCATTTTCATTAATTATATCAATAATATGATCTCTTAATAATTTGGTGTCTCTTGATTCGTGGATTCCTCTGACATAATTTATTTGTACTTTTATTTCTTGATTTTCCAATAGATAAATGAATATTTCTCGTTTATCATGTAATAATCCATCAATGTGTTCTGCTCCAATAATATCTTCATAAGGGACTCTTAAGTCTTTTTTATCTTTTCCTGCTTTTTTAAATACAACCCCCTTTTCAGTTATTTGTATCATGGAAAATTTTTGTATTTGTCTTCTTTCTTGAGATACACCGCTTGTTGCAGCTAATCCCACAAGCCCCATACTTGCTGTAGCTAATCCTTTTGTAAATGCTCCTGTGGATTTAATAATTAGCTCTTCATCCGGTAATGTGACTATGCATTTTATTCCTTCATAAATGTTTTTTCTTTTTAAGACTTTCTGAAGATTTTTATCATGTTTTTCTTCAGTATTATCAAATAGACCCATATTAATTTCACCCCTGTTTTTAGGTATTTTTTAGTTTTATTATTTTGTATATTTAAACATTTTTATTTGAATTATATTAAAAATTGTTCAGTAAAATTGTAAAATAATTTGAAATTGACCCATGTATTTTTGAGAATTTCAATAAACATATTCACAATAAAATACCATGAAATCAATACAATTTAACAATCTCAAATCAACTCATCAAAGGCATCAACATCAAAATTATTCTCACGTTTATCCTCCAAAATTTTTAACCTGGAATCAATATCACTAAACATATTCTCATAATTATTAATAATTTTATCTTTCTCAGCAACCTTATTTTCCAACTCTACAAATTCAGAACTCTTAATATCAAGATTATTAACATCTAAATTAATAGTTATTGCACCCATAAATTTAATATATTTTTCTTGTAAACTTTTTGGATCATCATAAAAATAAGACTCATCCGTACTATTACGTGACTTACCTTGTAAAGCATTAATATCATCTTTTTCCATTCCAGCATTCTTAAGATAAGATGCATGGAATTTTCTTAACATATGACTCCTGAATCTACGATGTTCACCCACCTTACCTAAGTTTAACATGTCATTAATCTCAGCAAATTTAGTGAATAACCAAACTTCATGAATTTTAAATAAACGGTCATTACCAGTTAACTGTTTTTTCCGACTTAACAAATAATTCAATATTTCAGATGTTGCTTCAGGAGTACAAAAAGTATAATAAAATTTATTATTCTTTTGTCTACGCAATCTAAAAGTAGGAATAACATCATCCCTTTCATTTAAAACATCAATAACATCATAAATATCATGTTCATCATGATAATGTTTTGTAGCTTCAATAAAATCATTAATAGTTAAATTTAATGTTTCAGCCATGGCACAACCAGAACTTGACATGAATAAAATAATAGCCCTCATCACTGGAGATTTAGTAATTTTTAATGCATGTTTAATTATCTCCTTATCAGGCAATTTATCAAATGTAATTGCTTCTGAAAAATTACTATTTTTCTCATTAAATGGAGGCAACGTATGTATCTCTATTTCATGATGTTTATAAAAAGTTAGCACCCTACCAAAATTCTTTTTGGCAGTGTTGTTTAAAAAGTTGTTTTGCAACCAATTGCGAAAATTAATTAAACGTTGTTTCAATTTACGATGTTTCCACCTAATACCTAATTCCTCTTCAGATTCTGCTTCTTCAAGTAGTTCTTCTAAAGTCATCTGATGGAAATTAGTGTACTGTTTTAAACTATATTTATACCCCTTTTTGGTGCGTGGTTTTAGGTTTCTTGATTTTACAAAATTATCAAGGATAATTTCATCATTCATATTCATATATTTTAACACCCCTATGATAATTTTTTTTCATAGAGAGCATTTGGTCAGTAATAAATAAAAAAAGTAAAGGAATTTAGTAACTGTTCTTCACTAGCTACTACTTCTTCTAACATTTTTTCATAATCTGCTAATTCTTTTATAAAATCTAAAATTAAAGGAATATCTTCTTTTTTAGCAAATCTAATGGAAAATTGAGACATAATATCACCTAAAAAGATAATAATTTCCTTAAAAATAATTAAAAAATAGTTATAAGAACTCTTTAAAAATTATAATGTATATTATGTAATTTATATAAGCACACAGAACTACTTGATGGGAATGCATAAATCATTTCATCAAGCTCATCTAAAGTTATTTTTTTATTAATAATAAATGTAAACATGTTTGCAACGTTTTCCGCATCTGCTGCATATATTTCAGCACCTACTATGTTTAATTCTTTATCTACAATAACTTTTACTTCTGCAGTACTGTCATTTTTAAGTTCTAGTGAATAAGACTTACCATACTTTATTGTATGAACTTCATATTCATCACTTTTATTAGCAATATAAGCTGGAACACCAACTGTTGCTATTCTAGGTATAGTATATGCAACTGCTGGAACAACAGGATATTTAATTTCATCTGCCTTACCTAATAATTCTTTTGCGAGATATTTAGAATGATGTATTGCAACAGTTACAAGTTTAGCAATACCAGTATCTGCAACATCTCCAGAAGCATAGATATTCGGAACTGCTGTTTGTAAGTGATTATTTACTTTAATTCCATTTTTAGTATAGGTTAATCCAACATTTTCAAGACCAATATCTTCCAAATTAGCTTCTCTTCCCATAGCAACTATTACATAATCTCCAGTTATACTTTCTCCACTATCAAGATTAACTGTAAATCCCTTTTCATATGCTTTGTTGTCTATTTTTGCTTGAGGATCTCTTAAGAGTTCATCACTATTCATGGAGTTTTCTATATTTGAAACTTTATCTTCTGGATTATTAATTACAATAGAATCATCTTTAATAATCTCTTTTACACTTTGATTGAAATGGAAGTGAATATTTTTCTCTTTTAAGATTTCTATAACTTTTTGGACATAAGGTTGGTGAAATTCTTTTAAAGCCATATCTCCACGAATGATTACATCAGCTTCATGGCCTGCTTCTGCAAGTATTGATGCAAATTCCATACCAACAAAACCTGCACCTATTATAATTGCATGTTTTGGAAGTTCTGCAATATCTAAAAAGTCAGTACTATCATGTAAGTATTCTTTTCCTTTAATATCTGGAATAACTGGTTTTAAACCTGTACAAATTACAATTTTATCAGAGGTAAATGTTTCATCACCTACTTTGATAGTATGTTCATCAACGATTATTCCTCTTCCATGTGCAACATCTAGATCATATTCCTTGAATTTACCATCTAAAAACTTAGACATTCCAGCAATACGTTTTTGTTTGAGTTTCATTAAGTCTGACCAGTTTACTTCAAAGTCACCTGATTTTCCAACACCTTCAAAATTATCAGTTAATGCTTTAATTTCATATGGTGCATCAAGTAATGCTTTAGAGTTACATCCTCTATTTGCACATGTTCCTCCAAATAAATCCTCTTCAACGATTAATATTTTAAGACCTGCTTTTCTTAAAAAGCGACCTCCTTGCCATGCTGCATTTCCACTTCCTATATAAATAACATCATAATCCATAAAATTAACCTCTACTCTAATCATTTATTAAAAATGATATATGCTATTATCTAACATTATCACTAATTAATTGGAATAACTCCTTTGTTTTACTTGTTATCATGAATTCCATAACATCTTCTGGAACTTCATATACAAATGTCGGATAACCTGCTTCTGCAATTGGTCTTGAAACTAATACTGCGGAAGTTGATTTGTATGTTTCATTACCAGTAACTGGATAATAATTAAAATCACTTGATTGATTTATATTTTTAGCTATTTCGACAGATGCATCATCCATTGCAGGTGTAGCTACATAAAATCCTTCACCATATTCTGGAATGTGAGAATGGCTAATAATAACTGCATCAGCATCACTAGCTGTGACATTTGGATTTACATAATCATGGACTAGTTGTTCCCCATTTGCACGTCCTAAACTATAATCCTCTGGATTTTTTGTAACTGTGACATTATAATGGATTATTTTAACATCTCCTCCTGCAAATTCTTTTGCAGCATTAATCTCAGGATCAATAGATAATGTTTCTCTTGGATGAATTCCAGTAATTAAAGCAATACTCTTTGTGGCATTTACATTTCCATAAACACCTACTTCTACACTACCTATATCTGTATCTGCAATAGTTTCATAATTAGCATTGTTGAAAATACCAGTTTCCATTATGACCATTGCTATAATAATTAAAAAAATTGCAATGATTATTATTTTTGTTTTTTTCTTCAAGATTACACCTGAAATTTAAAATTTAAAAAAAAGAATAATTAAAATTTAAAGAAATCTTTACACCATTTGAGTCTATGTTTAATATTTTGTACTTCCATTTCATAGGTTTTTTCAGCATCTCCGTAATTTTCTTCAAGATTTTCAGTTTTATTATCAACATTAACATTTGAAACTTTATCTAGAATGCCTGATTTTTCAATTTTTTCAATTTGAGTTAATACTTCTTGTTTTGCTTCAAAAAGCATGTCAATAGCTTGACCAACACTAATATCTTGTGATTCTAATTTTTTTACTTTTTCTAATTGCTCGTCGGTTAATTCAATTTCCATTTTATTCATGATGACACCTCAATTTAAATTATTTATTATATTTAGTAATATTTCTTTAAATTATTTTCTAACAAAAAGATAATTGTTTCATTAATAACTGTTTCATTAGAAACACTTATATAATTTTGTTTAAATAGAATAATACAGGTGAAAAATATGGATAAAATTCCAAATGTTTTTGATAATGCTCCACTGATAGGATGGATTCATAATATCTCAAAAAACCAACTAAAATATCTTAATTCACAAATTGAAGAACTTAACTTAGGTCGGGAAATGCGTTATATAATGATAATTTATGATAATCCAAATTGTTCACAAGATGATTTAGTAAATATTTATGGTGAAAGTAAAGCAAACATTGCTAAATCCTTAAAAAAACTTGAAAATGAGGGATATATCATAAGAAAAGTGAATCCAAAAAATAGACGTAAGTATATGTTAAAAACAACAAAAAAAGCAGAAGATGTAGTTCCGAAAATAAGACAAATTTCACTTGATTGGGAAATTAAAGTCGGAATTGATGAAAATGATTATGAACTAAAAGAAAAAATAAAAAAAATAGCAATTAATAGTATGAATCTTATTGATAATAAAGAGGGTAAATTATGAAAATTGAATTTGAAACCTATGTAATATTTGTATCATTTATAACTTCATTTTTTGGAGTATTTTTATCAAATGGTATAATTATAGGTGTTCCAGCAATAGCACAAGAGTTTGCAATGAACAATGTTATTCAAAATTGGATACCTACAATATTTTTCCTTGTTGTAGCTGTATTTACAGTTCCAGCAGGGCAAATTTCCGGAAAATTTGGTGTTAAAAAATCACTGCTTGCAGGAATTATAGTATTCCTATTAGGTTCAATAGGAACATGTCTTGCATTTTCAACTGAATCATTTTTAATATCTAGAATCATTCAAGGTGCTGGAGTTGCATTTGTAAATGTAGCTGCTATGGCAATGGTAGTTCAAGCAGTTAAACCTCAAAATAGGGGAAAAGCACTTGGTTTAACAGTTACTGGCGTGTATCTTGCAACTTCACTTTCACCAGTAATCTGTGGATTTTTGGTTCATAACTTAGGTTGGAGAGCAATGTTTTACTTTGTAATTCCATTTTTAGTATTATGTATTATATTATTAATATTAAAAATACCTCAAGAATGGAAGACATATCAAGATGACACAATAGATAAAGTTGGATCTATAGTATATGCTATTGGAATCTTATTATTCATCTATGGATTTACAACATCAATTACAACAACTGGTAAAATATTAACCGCTATTGGAATTATTTTACTAGTAATATTTGTATTATATGAACTAAGACAAAAATCACCAGTATTCAACATGAATCTATTTAAAAATAAAAAATTCACATCATCCAACATTGCAGCACTATGTAGCTATCTTGCAATAATGGTCGTTACAACAATATTAAATTACCATTTCCAATATGTAAGAGGATGGGATGCTCAAATGTCTGGAATGATATTAATTATCACACCAATTATCATGGCAATAATAGCTCCAAATGCAGGAAAACTATCTGATAAAGTACATCCACAAAAACTAGCTGCAATTGGAATGACCATTGCAACTATTGCACTTATAATCTTGACATGCTTAAATAAAGACACACCAATTTATTTAATAATTATAGCTATGATTCTACAAGGTATTGGTATGGGACTTTTCTCATCTCCAAACATGAATGCAATTATGAGTTCTGTTCCTCCCAAAGATGCACCAACTGCATCAGCTTCACAGGCTACAATGAGAACAATAGGTCAAACAATGAGTTTAGGTCTTTTAACATTAATATTCGCTTGGATAATGGGTAATTTAAAACTAAATCCACAATATGCAACTATGATTGTACAAGCTTCCCAAATCATCTGTGGAATCTGTACAGTAGCTTGTATCATAGCTATCTTCGCATCACTTGTCGGAATCAAATCTAGTGATAAATTTAATACAGATAGATAACTTAAAATTATCTATCAATTTTTTTTACTTTCAATATAGGTTGAATTTATATGGAAATTAGTGCAGAAGAAATGAAAAAAACAATAAAAAAAATATATGAACGCCTAGATGAAGTATCTCCAGTTGATTTTGACTGTGGAAAATTATGTGGAGAAATATGTTGTGTTTATGATGAAGAAGATTACCCCAATGAAGAATTAGCATTATATCTCCTACCAGGTGAAGAATTAATGTATGAAGATAGCGACAGTTATGAATTATATTATATTGATTCATCTGAAATTAAATATCCTCACTCATGGAAAGATCAAATTTATCTTGTTAAATGTATTAATCCACCAAAATGTGACCGTAGCATCAGACCAATTCAATGTCGAACATTTCCATTAATACCACACTTAAACAAAAAAGGAGAATTCCACTTAATATTTGATGAAAGCGAATTTCCATACAAATGCCCAATCGTCCATGACCATATAAAACTAAACGATGAATTTATAAAAGTAACTTACGAAATTTGGTCTGTTTTAATAGCTAATCCATTAGTTTACGATTTAGTAGATATGGATTCTAGAATGAGAGATAACAGAAAAACTAATTATGAAATCATAATATAGTTATAATTGCCAATTAATTTCATCAATATTATTTTCTTTTAAAAATTCATTAGCTAGTTTAAAATGATTACATCCAAAAAACCCTCTTCTTGCCGAAAATGGAGAGGGATGAGATGTAATTAAAACTAAATGATTATGGTTTGTTATTAATTCTTTTTTCTTTTCAGCCTGTTTTCCCCAAAGTAAAAACACAATAGGTTGTTTTTGCTTGTTTAATATATTAATCACATTATCTGTAAATGTTTGCCAACCACATTTACTGTGAGAATTTGCATTACCCTTTTCAACTGTTAAAACAGTATTTAACAAAAATACTCCCTGCTTAGCCCATTTTTCTAAGCATCCTGATTCAGGAATAGAATATGAATATTCACTACTGATTTCTTTAAAAATATTTTTCAATGAACGTGGAATGGGTCTACCTTCAGGTGTTGAAAATGAAAGCCCATGAGCTTGGCCTTCCTCATGATAAGGGTCTTGGCCTAAAATAACAACTTTAACATTACTTAATGGTGTTAATTTAAATGCATTAAATACATCTTCAAAAGGAGGATAAATAGTTTTGGTATTATATTCTTTTTTGATAAATTCTTTAATTTTTAAAAAGTAATCTTTTTCAAATTCATCCTTTAAAACTAAATCCCAATCATTATTTATCATAAAAACACATTCACAATTGTCTTATTTTGAATATAAAAAAAGATATGAAAGGATTATAATAATCCTATTTTAATATATCATCATTAGTTGTTTCAATTTTATCAACAACTTTTTGACCATCATTAGCTAAGTCACTAAATAATGTAATTGTTTCTTTCATTTTAGGAAGTGCTTGTTCTTTATATGTACTTACATCTTCAATAGCTTGAATTGCTTCTGAAAATGATGCTTTTAAGACTTCCGGTGAAATCATAGTCTCAGCACTGTGTTTTTGTATTTCACTTCCTTGTTCTTTAAGCATATGTGAAGTAGATTCAATAATATTTTCAGTGGTATCATTAATAATATTAATTTTATCCATAACAATTTTTTGATCATAAAGAGCACTAGCAACCATCACACCAGTTCTTAAAGCTGAAAGAGTTACGTTTTGTGCACGTTTAACACCACGAATTAACTCTTTATTATTTCTCCTAATTACATTAAGAGATACAATACCTTGTTGATTTACAACAATTGTTTGTTGCATGTCCATAATTCTTTGCCTAAGAGGGAATAAAATCTCTTCACGGACAAATTTTATTTTTTCTTCATCAATTCCTTCAATTTCTGCATTTTGAATTTGTGCTTCAATAGAGTCATCCATCTTTTTTGCAAGTTCAATATCTGCAAGAAGTTTTTTGGTAACTTCTCTTAAATAATTTTCCTCATTTAATAGAGTTGTATTATCATTTTGAAGGACTTTACTACTCTTATCAAGAGATTGAACAATATCAGAGATAGCTGTTTCTGCTTTTTCATATTTTGCAAAGTATTTTCTAACAGGATTCATTAAATTTCCAAGCACACCTTTTTTTGCAAAATTTATTTTACTTGGATCTAAATCTTTTATTTGATTATTTAATTCAAGTAAGTTTTCACCAATATTATCGGAATCTTTACCACCTTTTGTTAAATCAACAAATCTAGTAGCTAACATTTCATTATGAGCTGCAGATCTAGACATCTCATTTAAACCAAAATTATCTAACGGTTTTAATATTTGTTCTCTTTCTTGTGGATTATCTAAATCAACATTAAAAATTGCAACTGCATTATCTTGTGCTTGATTTTTAAGATTTGAATCTTCTAATCTTTTTTCTTCTTCTTTGAAAGTTGTTTCAACATCTTCTTTAATTTCATCAACATTTAATGAAAATCCTGTCATTATATCATCTCACTTTCCTGATAATTACTTAATATAATAATCTAATCTTTATAATTTTTATATCTATGTATTAAAATTGTTATTATTCTTCATGTTCCTTTTCAAGAAGAATTGTAACAGGACCATTATTTAATAAATCTACTTCCATATAGGCACCAAAGTCACCAGTTTCAACATCCACTTCCTCAGAGCATTTTGATACAAAATAATCAAATAACCTAGTTGCAACATCTGGAGATAATGCCTTGTGAAAAGAGGGTCTATTCTTTTTAGTTGAAGCATATAACGTAAATTGAGGAACCAATAACAATTTAGCCCCAATATCTTTTATGGATTTATTCATACGTCCATTTTTATCCTCAAAAATTCTTAATTTCACAAGTTTACGGGAAAGGTAATCTGCTTCACTTTCAGTATCATTTTCTCCAAAACCGACTAAAACCATTAAACCTCGCCCAATTTCACCAACTATTTGTCCATCAACCTTAACATTAGCATGTGCAACTCTTTGAACAACTAACTTCATCTAATTCACCTAATTTAATATTAAAAAAAAGTTAATTAAAATATTTTAAAAGTAAAAAAAAATAAAAAATTAAATATTAAGACTCTTTTTAACCTTATCAGTTGTATCACGAACTACTTCAGCAGCATCTAAAAACGCTTTCTTTTCAAAATCATTCATATGGACCGGTACAATCATTGCTATTCCCTTTTTAGAAGTAACTGCAGGAACACCTAATGAAACATTTTCAACTCCTTCAACTTCTCCTTCCAAGTAACAACTAACAGTTAGTACTTTATGAGAATCAGTTATCATCATTGAAATCAAATTTGAAATTGCAAAAGCAGGCCCGTACTCAGTAGCACCTTTTTTAGAAATAATAGTATTTCCAGCATTTTTAAGCTGTTCTACCAAAGCTCTAACATTCAAATCTGGATAGTGGAAATACTTTAAAGGAATTCCTCCAATAGATGTTGAACTTAAAAGAGGAACCATATGATTTCCATGCTCACCTACAACCCTTGTGTGGACCTCAGAACTGTTAATATTAACTTTCCTTGAGAAATAATTTTTCAACCTAAGAGAATCCAAATGATTTCCAACACCAATAACTCTCATCTTATCAAATCCAGATGATTCAAGTGCAATTGTTGTCATTACATCAACAGGATTTGTAGCAACGAGAATTATTGAATCTGGAGAATATTCAGCAACTTTTTTTGCATAACATTGTACAATTTTTGCATTCGGGATAGCTAAATCAAGTCTATTCATCCCAGGCTCACGATGGATTCCAGCAGCAATCAATACAATATCAGAACCTCTAATTTCATTAAAATCACATGTAGGAGTTAACTTACAATCAATATCTCTTGCAGCAAGTGCATCATAAATATCATAAGTTTCCCCTTTGACCCTATTGAGACTTTGAGGCCTTGAAAACATAACAATTTCATCAACTGTATCCATCCTTGCTAATGTGAATGCAACATTTTTACCAATTGTTCCAGTTGATCCTAAAATACTTACCTTTGCCATATTCCTTATTATTAATTTTCATTATAAAAATATTTTACGAACATACAAATAAATTAAAAAATTTCTATTAAAATTTAAATAAAATTACCATATGAATAAACAACTAAATTATTTTTATATTAACTAATAATCTTTATATGGTTTAAAATAGTATGTTATAATCAAATAAGGAGTAATAATATGGTAAATGATGATTTAAAACTAGAAACTAAATGTTATGATGCTAATGAATATGGTTATTTATATGGATTAAATAAGAAAATACCTGATGAAGAATTCAAAAAAGTAAAAGAATATTTCAAAGATTTTAGAAGAAGAGACTTTGTGGAAGGTAATGTCCAAGTAACTGGAAGACCAGAAGGTTACAGATGTCTTAAAAAAGATGTAAGTAAAGTAGAAGAAATATTAGGTATTACTAATACCCTAGAAAAAAGGGAAAATAAAATTAAAGAAGCTTTTAAAGACCCAATAAAAAAAGCAACTCTTATTGATAAATCTTATGAATGGTTAAAAATGTTATTTGAAAAAAGTGGAACAAGACCTGAACAAGATTTAAGTAGATTAGCTATTCATTCAACAAAAATTTATGATCCAAAAGACAGCTTTAAAAAAGGCTTTGAAAAAGGAGAAGGAGAACTGTTTATTTACACACCCCATGGAATGTGGTATATTATAAATAATTGTAGTGAATTTTCAGATAAATCCTTAAATAATGTAAAAACTCCACAAGGTGGTACAGTAGGTCATAGACTAATGTATGATGATTTAATTGACCAATTAATAAGAATCTATAGTGAAGAAAATTTATACACTGGTAAAAAATTATATTAATTAAAATTAACAAATATAATTATTCATATTAAATAGAAGGTTAATTATATGCAAAAGATTATTAACGCACATTGTCACATTTACCCAGATAAAATAGCATCAAAAGCAGTTGACGGAATAAAAAACTTTTATGATTTAAATATGTCATTAGATGGAACAGTAAATGGATTGATTGAAGATGGTAACACAGTTGGCGTTAATCATTATTTAATTCATTCTGTTGCTACTACTCCAAAACAAGTAAAATCCATTAATGAGTTTATTGCAGAATCTGTAAATACTAATCCTGAGATATTTACTGGATTTGGAACATTACATCCCGATAGTGAAGATATGCAAGGTGATTTTGACCATTTAATTGAACTTGGTCTTAAAGGTGTTAAAATACATCCTGATTTCCAACAATTTGCAATGAATGAAGATCGTGCATTTAAAATGGGAGAAATCATAAACGAAGGGAATGTACCTTTATTAGTTCATTGTGGAGATTTTAGATATAATTATTCTAATCCAGAACAAATAAAAGCATTTTTAGATAAATTTCCAAATTTAACATTTATTGGTGCTCATTTTGCAGGTTGGAGTGTTTGGGAAGATGCTACAGAAAAATTAGCTGGAATTCCAAATTTATATGTTGATTTAAGTTCCAGTTTATATGATTTAACCCCTGAAACAGCAGTTGATTTAATTCATGCATATGGTTCAGATAAAGTCTTATGGGGAACAGATTATCCAATGTGGGATTCACCTAGTGAAATGGAATATTTTAATAAACTTAATTTAAGTGAAAAAGAAAAATCTCAAATATTATATGATAATGCTGCAAAAATATTGGGTTTAATTTAAAAAAAGAGTCTGTAAGATTTTACAGACTTAAAGTCTAACAAGAAAAAGAAGAAAAATTTATAGGATTACTGTCTAAATCAATAATCCTCCTCATAATAATACTCATCATCATATGAATCATCATAATCTTCGTAATCATCCTCGTAAACATCATCATATCCATTTTCATAATCATCACTATATGAATTATCATAATAGTAATAATAATTATCATTTACATTATTTTGAGTATCCTCATTAACAAAAAACAAGTAATATTCTGGAACAGTTTTATTATCACTGGAAGACTGAGAATTTCCTGTATTGGATGAAGATGACACTTCACTTGAAGTTTTACTTGCAGCTGTTATTACATTACCTCTTTTCCAGTGAATGCTATCCAAGATAGTTGTCATTTCCTGTTCATCAATACCTATAACTATAACTGTCTGATTAATTGTATTATTATTTTTTACACAAATATAAACATCTTTTAAATTATTTTTATCATAGCTTTTACCTAACTTATCTGCCATCTTCATCATGTTTTTTTTATCAAGTTTATATAATCCATTTTCCTGTTTTTCACCATTTTTAGTCAAATTAGATAATGCTTTTGATACTAATTCACCAGCAGGATTAGATTTGTCTATACCCATGATTGTAGTATTTTTAGATGTAAGATAGGTAATACTGCATTCATCTTGATTTTTAAAAATTGTACTTTCAGGCACTTCAACAGTTGTACCTTTATCGAACAATTCTATAGTCATTATCGGTTCTTGCATTAAACTGAATGCTACTCCCCCAGTTAAAGCAATTATTAATCCTATTAAACATATAATTATTATTTTTTGGGTTTTATCCATTTTTCTACCTCTAGTAACTTTTCAAGTAAATATGTAAATTATATATTTATTATGTTATAAAAACATGTTTATAAAATTATTATTTATGTTAATCTAACTTATCAGTTAGTTAATAAAAAAAATTAATCATTAATAAATGCTGTGATTGCCGCAGGAGTTAATAATTCACTAGCAATCATCTTATCTATTTCATTCCAACTAAACCATCCAAAATCCTCATGTTCACTACTTATTTTAACTTCATCAGTCTTACAAGTTACTTTCATGATTAATTGGATTGATTTAACATCTTCTTTTGTTTTACAGGCAGTATAATCATTTCGAACAACATTATAAAGTTCATGAATATCAATTTCTAAACCAGTTTCTTCGAAGTATTCTCTTTTTAATGCTTCGTCAAAAAATTCATTTTTCTTAACTTTACCACCAGGAATTTCCCATTTTTCAGCATCATGACCTGAATGAGATTGGATTTTTAAAAGTAGAATTTTATCGTTAAACTCACAAATCCCCCTTACAGTTAAACCCCATAAAGTAGACATATTACTTCTCCAATAAAAAAAATAATTAAAGGAAATAATTTCCTTATTGTTTCATTGCTTTTTCAACAGCTACTGCAACAGCAACAGATGCACCAACCATTGGGTTATTACCCATACCAATTAATCCCATCATTTCCACATGAGCAGGAACTGAAGATGAACCAGCAAATTGAGCATCAGAATGCATACGACCTAATGTATCTGTCATACCATATGAAGCCGGACCAGCTGCCATATTATCTGGATGTAATGTCCTTCCAGTTCCACCACCAGATGCAACTGAGAAGTATTTTTTACCGTGTAATATGCACTCTTTTTTGTATGTTCCAGCTACTGGATGTTGGAAACGTGTTGGATTAGTTGAATTACCAGTAATTGATACATCAACACCTTCTAAATGCATAATAGCTACACCTTCACGTACATCATCTGCACCATAACATTTTACTTTTGCTCTTTCACCATTAGAATAAGCTTTTTCTTTAACTACTTTTACTTCTCCTGTGAAATAGTCAAATTCAGTTTCAACATGCGTAAATCCATTAATTCTAGAAATAATTAATGCTGCATCTTTTCCAAGTCCATTTAATATTACCCTTAAAGGTTTTTCACGTACTTCATTTGCAGAGTTTGCAATACCAATAGCTCCTTCAGCTGCTGCGAAACTTTCATGACCTGCAAGGAATGCAAAACATTCACTTTCATCACTTAAAAGCATTGATGCAAGGTTACCATGACCTAATCCAACTTTCCTATCATCTGCCACACTTCCAGGAATACAAAATGATTGCAATCCTTCACCAATTGCTTTAGCGGCTTCTGATGCTTTTACACAACCTTGTTTAATAGCTATTGCAGCACCAAGAGTATATGCCCAACATGCATTTTCAAAACAAATTGGTTGAACATCTTTTACAATATCATACGGATTAAAACCTTTATCAAGACATATTTGTTTTGCTTCTTGGAGGTCTTTAATTCCATATTTTTCTAAAACTGGAGTGATTTGATCAATTCTTCTTTCATAACTTTCAAATAAACTCATATTCATTCACTCCTTGGATCTATTTTTTTAACTGCATCATCAAATCTTCCATATTGACCAGTAGCTTTTTCAATAGCTTCTAATGGGTCAATACCTTCTTTAATTGAATCTAACATGACTCCAAGATTAATGTATTTATAACCAATTATTTCATCATCTTCATCAAGACCAATTTCTGTAATATATCCTTCGGTTAGTTCTAAATATCTTGGTCCTTTTTCTTTTGTTGAATAAATAGTTCCAACTTGGCTTCTATGACCTTTTCCTAAATCCTCAAGTCCAGCACCTATTTGAAGACCTCCTTCTGAGAATGCAGATTGTGTTCTTCCATAAACGATTTGTAAGAATAATTCACGCATTGCAGTATTAATAGCATCACAAACAAGATCAGTGTTTAATGCTTCAAGAATAGTTTTTCCAACTAAAATTTCACCAGCCATAGCTGCTGAGTGAGTCATTCCAGAACACCCTAAAGTTTCAACTAAAGCTTCTTCAATAATTCCATCTTTAACGTTTAATGTTAATTTACAACAACCTTGTTGCGGTGCACACCAACCAATACCATGTGTAAAACCAGAAATATCACTTACTTCTTTTGCTTTAACCCATTTACCCTCTTCAGGGATTGGAGCAGGGTCATGATTTGCACCTTTGCGAACAAGACACATATTTTCAATTTCTGTTGAATATATCATCTTATATCTCCAATAATTTACTAATTTAATATATTTATTTTTTTATTAATGTATTTTATGAAAATCAATTAAAATTATTTAAGTATAATGAGAATTAAATTCTTAATTGGTGTTTATCTATGGATTTCATAGTTGTTTTAGCTAAAATTCAACCTAAAGAAGGTTGTCTAGACAGTATCTTAGAACTTTCCGAAGAATTAATTTATGAATCTTTACTTGAAGAAGGAAATATTGATTATCAATTATTAAAATCTGATAAAGAGGATATATTGATATTTGTTGAAAAATGGGAAAGTTTAGAGCATCTTAAAAAACATATGGCTTCACCACATTTTTTAGACTTTAATAGTGAAAGTGAAGAATTTATCAAAAGCAATGATGTCCAAATTTTAAAATCCACAGAAATTGAGTTTTAATATGTTGATTACATGACTTAAAACTACTACTTTTTTTATTATTTTTTATTATTTTAAAAAAATGAATTATTAAATGAGATAGTTTAATCAAAACTATAAAAATAATTCATGTTAAATTTAATTAGCATGCTTAAAATTAGTTAACTATTATACAGTCATTAGGACAAATTGCCATACAAACCTTACAACTTTTACAAACTTGACAATCACGTACTTTAGATATATCATCTACAATCATAAAAACATTGTTTGGACATGCAATGTTACATTTTTCACATCCATCACAGTTACTTACATCAATTGTAATATGACATTTTTCAACAGCATCTTTTTTATTTCTCTTAAATAAAGAACCTAAACCCATAATGAATTATTTATAAAAAAGAGTTATTTAAAAGTTATCTAAAAAAATAAAAAAAAGAAGGTTTAGAATTTTAAACCAAGTTGATATGCTTCTTTTAATTTGTCAGATTGTTCTTCAGCTACAATACCTGCTGGGCCTGCACTACCTGCATCAACATGACCAATTACATCATAACCCATGAATCCAAACGGAGAAGCTTTAGTAAGCTCAATGTAATTATCGTAAGTGTGTTCAGGTTGATTTTCTGTAAAGATTAATGCTGCTTTACCAGAAAGATTTTTATCAGGATTTTGACCAATACCATAGAAACGATCAATAATTAATTTACCTTGAGCAGACATTTGACCATAGTAAATCGGAGTTGCAAATATTACTCCATCAGCTGCAATCATTTCATCTAATATTTTATTTCCATCATCATCACGTACACAATCTGGATTTTCAGCACAATACAAACATGCTTTACATGGTGCGATTTCTTGATCTTCTAAATAATATTTAGTTACTTCTCCACCATTTTCTTCAATACCTTTAATCATCTCATCCATTAATACATCACAATTTCCACCTTTACGTGGGCTTGCTTGAAGTGCTACAATTTTCATTTTATTATCTCCAAAAATTATTAATTAATTGAATTTATACTAATTGTATTACAATGATTTATAAATAAATCACTGCATGAATATAATCTCCATCAATACAATAAGAATCAATATACCAATTAAGACATGTAATTTTTTAATCTCACTTACTTTATATTATATATAATTTAAAGTATTTATAATAATTTATTTTAAAAAGTTTTAATAAAATTGTACATATGAAATTATCAAAATCAAAAGTTAATACATATTTGAAATGTCCTCTTGAGTTTAAATTTCAATATATTGATGAAATTGAAGTTCCTCAGAATAAATATATGGCACTTGGAAGTGATGTTCATTTAGTTGCTGAAAAATTCGCTGAAAAATTTGGTGATGATTTAGATAACATCAATATTGATAATGAACTCTTGAAAATAGCCCATGAAGAGGATATTGGATATGATTTAACACCACATATTGATAATTTAGGTTCATTTTTTAAAAAAGCATTTGTTGAAAATGATTTTAAATTACATTCACAAGAAGAATATTTACTTGATGAAGAAAATCGCTTTTCTGGAATTTGTGATATCATTTTAGAAGATGAAAATGAAGAGCTAATTGTTATTGATTATAAAACTTCCAAATCAAGTTCTTTTTCAAAATATCGTTTAGAACTTTGTTATTACAAATTACTTGTCGAGAATGTTTATAACAAACCAGTTTCTCGTGTGGGAATCTTCTTTACAAAAAATGGTCGTTTAAGATTGCTTGATGTTTGTGATGGTGATAAACGAAAACATTTAAATACCGAAGAAATTGATGAAGCAATTAAAACACTTCATGAAGTTAGAAATGATATTAATAATGAGAAATTTCCTGCTAAAAAGCAGTTTTTATGTAAATATTGTACTTATAAGCATCTCTGTGATGAATATTTTTAGTAATGCCTAAATTTAATTGAAAATTAAAAAAATATAATGAAGTTAAGAGGATGTTTCCTCAACTTCATCAAAGTCTACTTTTTCACCTAATATTTTAAGTCCAACATACATTACAACTATACCTATAGGAAGTATAATGTACCAAGGAATTCCTAAACCTGCCGGGATGTAACCAATTAGTATAGCGACACATGCAACAAATATTGCATAGTACATTTGTGTTTGAACATGATCGATATGGCTACAACTAGTTCCCATAGAAGATAAAATTGTTGTATCTGAAATTGGAGAACAATGATCTCCAAAGATAGCGCCAGTTAATACTCCACTAGTACAAACAACAGTAAAGGACATATCTCCACTACTTACTGCCCAAGCTAATGGAATTGCTAAAGGCATTAAAATACTCATAGTACCATATGCTGTACCTGTTGCAAATGAAATTAAAGCACCTAAAATAAAGATTAATGTAGGCACAATAAATTGAGGCAATGAATTTTTAAGAACACCCACTAAATAATTAGCAGTACCAACATCACCAATTACTCCACCTAAAGACCAAGCAAGGAGTAAAATTACACCAGTAATAACGATAGTTTTCATACCTCCAATCCATTCAGATATTGCATCTTCAATAGTAAGTATTTTTTCACCGACAGCCATTACAATAGCTACAATAGAAGCAAGTAGTGCAGCTTGGAAAAGAGCAACAGAAGCATCAGATTGAGATAAAGCAGTGAAAATTCCATCAAATGATAATGGGGAAGATTTCATAATTGCAATAAGAGCTTGGTCTTCTCCACCTAAAATGGTAGTGTATCCACTCCAATAAAATGCAATAAGAGCACTTATAATTAAAGTACCAATAGGAATGATTGCATTCCATATGGATAATTTGACTCCTTCAACAGGTTTAACTTCATCAAAACCAGGAGCATCAGGAACAATAACTTCTTCATCTTTTTTCCTTTTACGTGCTTTTTGTTCTGCTTTTTTCATCGGACCAAATTCATATAAAGTTATTGCAGAAATAACTATGAAAATTAAAATGAAAATATTATAGAACCTATATGGGATAGTTTCTAAAAATATACCAAAACCAGTAACATTAGTTACACCAACAGATTCAAATCCGGCAGCAATTAAACTGATTTCTAAACCAATCCAAGTAGAAATAATAGCAACACCTGCTACTGGAGCAGCAGTTGCATCTACAAGAAATGCTAATTTTTCTCTAGATACTTTAAGTTTGTCCATAACTGGTCTCATAATAGGACCAACAATTAAAGAATTTGCATAATCATCAAAGAAAACACATAATCCTAAAAACCAAGTGAATAATTGAGCTTTTCTCGGAGTATTAGCTTTTTTAGCAAAAGTATCAGCAAGAGCTTTTGCTCCACCCATTTTTGTTACTAATTGGATAATACCTCCAATAAGCAAACATTGAAGAATAATACCTGCATTCCAAGGATCAGCCATACAGGAGATAATTTGAGAACCCATTTGTAAAAATGCGTTAATTGCAGTGGAAATAATATTAACATCATTCACACATAACATAAATTCTCCTACAAATACACCCATAAATAATGATAAAATTGTTTCTTTAGTAATAAATGCCAAACCAATAGCTACTAAAGGAGGTAATAATGTTAAAATACCAAAACGAATTGCATTATCATCATTAGCTGGTGTCTGGGAAATCCATAAGGATAAAACAAAAAGAGCTATAATAGATATAGCGGCAATTAAACCCAATTTCATATTATTATTAATATTCATTATCACACCATTTTCCTATACATTTTAAAAATAAACCATTATTCTAATTTAACAAAAATTAGTTATTTAATATACAATTGTTAAACCTAACTTATAATGTACAAGATTATTTTAGTTTTTAATAATATAAAAAATATTACATTTAACCGTAAAATAATTATAAAATTATTTAGAAAATAATGAGTTTTTAAGAAAACATTAAAAAAAATAAAGAATCCAAACTGTTGTGAAATCACATATATTTTCAAACCACATAACAAATACTCTAAATTTAAAAGTTAATATACTCCAAATAAAATTATTTATACCATGATAAAAGCTATTGAAAGCTAATTTTGAACCTTAACGTTTATATATGTTAAAAATAAAAATATTATTGTTCATATTGTTATATACTATTTTTTTTATAATATGAACAATGGTGATGGTTGAAATGAGCATTCGTTTGTATTCCTTTAGTGGTGTTTAGGAAGAGAATGTTCATTGTTTTAAAAAAGAAAAAACTTATTTTAATAATTATTACATTACGGTGAGAAAATGAGCGAACTTAAAGAATTAGTTGAAAAATTTATTGAAATTGATGATAATTTAAATGAAAAAATTGAAGCTGCATTAAACGAATCAGAAGAACTCGATGATTCATTTGAAGAAGAACATAAAGAAGAAATCGAACAATTAAGTGAAATTTACCATGACATTGAACACCTTGTTTTCAGTGAAGAATTCATCATTGTATCTAATGCTAGCAGTGAAGAAAAAGAGATTGTTGCATTAATTATCAGTGAAGAAGATGAAGATAAAGAAGAATTTGTTATTCCAGTTTTCACTGATGAAGAAGAAGCAAACAAAGCTATTGAAGTATTTAAAGAACAATTTGGAGAAAACGAATTTGTTCAAGATAAAAAAATAGGTAGCGAAATTATATCAGATAATGCAGATGATGAAGAATTCATTGGACTTGCTATTAATGCACCTCAATGGGACTTTGTAATTGGTAGTGAAGATGTTCACGAATGTTGTGAATAATTATGGATCTTAAAGATTACGAAAATTATCAAAAAAATAATGTTAAAGCTTCAAAAAGCCAATTAAAAGAATATATTCAAATATATGCAGAAATGGCAAGAAAACTCAAGAGCGAAGATGCTCTTGAACTTGAAGTTATTAAAAAAAATATTAAGAATACATTTCCTAATGAGATTTATTTTACATTAGTAGATGAAGCTGAAAAACCAGTTAAATTAACTTTAACTGAAAAAAGCAAAGAGTATATCATTCCTATTTTTACAGACATTAGGGAATATGCTATTGGAAGTGCAAAAATATCTAAATTATTCTTAGATAAATTAGAAATGAAAGTTCTCACTCCAGAAGACATATCTAAAATAGCTGACAGTGATGAATATTTCCAAGGTTTTGTAATTAATCCCCATTCACAAAACTTTAATATGGATAAAAATGCTAATTTTTAGGTGTTTAAATGAATTTTATCTGTCCTACTCTCGGTGAAAATCATGAAAAAGATTTTCTTGTTACTGGAACTCCTGATGACTTTAAAATAATTGTATTTTCAAATATGAATGAATATGAAAAAGGTTTTAAATACTTGAAATTGACTGATTATACTCCTTGTGAAGTTTCAATTGAATTATTCATGGAACTTGCAAAAAACGACAATGAATTTTCAGGCATTATCCTAGATATTCACTCTAAAAATAAGATTATTTCAAAGAAAGAACTATTAAAATGAATATTTTCTTAAAAAAAAGTCGAAACAAGAGAAGTTAATCAGATTCATCATCTGATTCTTCTGTTTCATCTACAATATCATTATTGTAATATTTATATCTATAAGACATTTTAAATCCACCAACAACTTCACGTTTAGGTCTTTTTTTAGTTTTTATAGGCCCATTTAAATCTTTAAATTTCTTTTGATGATCTTTAACAAGATTTTTATTCTCACGCTTAAATGTAGCCTGTTTATGACGAGCATGTGGGGATTTATAGATTTTTTTTCTAAGTAAACGTCTGCCACTTGTAACACGTCTTATCACAATAATCACTTATTTATGTCTATTAATATTTTTAGTTACAGATTTATCTAAAGTAGATTGAATTTCATCAATTCTCTCAACAACAACTTTTATAGCTTGTTCGCCTTGACGAGTAGGGTTAATACCTTGTTCAACAAGTAATGCATCCCTAATATCCCTTAATCTATCAATTGAATCAATTTTCATAATTGTACTATAGAACATCTCATTTCCTCCAATTCTATTTAATAAATATAACTAATCTAATAAAAATATTTTATGTTAAAAATAAAATATAAATTATGTTTATAAAACAAAAAGTTATTTATTTAGCTGGAGGTTGCTTTTGGGGTGTTGAAGCGTTCATCTCTAGATTAAAGGGAGTTAATAATACTGAAGTGGGATATGCAAATGGTAGAGATTTAACACCAACATATGAAAAGGTTTGTAGTGGAAAAACTGGACATGCAGAAACCGTTAAAGTAACCTATAATCCAAAAATAATCACTCTAAATGATATTTTAGAAAATTATTATAAAATAATAGATCCATTTAGTAAAAATCAACAATGTAGAGATATTGGAACACAATATAGAACTGGAATTTATTGGCAAGAAATTTCACAAAAAGACATTATCTTAAAGTTCATAAAAGCAAAGCAAAAATTGGAATCAAAGAAAATAATTATTGAAATATTTCCAATCCATTGTTTTTACACTGCTGAAGATTATCATCAAAAATACCTTGAGAAAAATCCACAGGGTTATTGTCATGTTGATTTAAATTTAATAAATGATAATGAATTCAGCCACTTAACCAAAGAAGAGTATGAAATAACACAATTATCTATGACAGAAACACCATTCAGTGGTAAATATAATGATTTTTTTGAAGATGGTGTATATGTAGATGTTGTAAATGGTGAAGTTCTATTCTCTTCAGAAGATAAAATAAATTCAAAATATGGCTGGCCATCATTTTTAAAGCCAATCAATGATAAAGCAATTACAAAAAATAGAGATTTTTCTCATGGAACAACACGTATAGAAATTAGAAGTGCAAAATCCAATTCACACTTGGGGCATTTATTCTATGATGGTTCCAAAGGAAGTCCTAGGTATTGCATAAATTCATCTGCATTAAAATTCATACCAAAAGATAAAATTAAATAAATTATTTAATAAAATATTATATGATGAACTTAGAAAAAATTAAACATCCAGAATTAAAAAATCATATTAATATGATTTATATGCATGGTGAAAATCAAAATCAAACTGCAATAAATAAAGTAGAAACAGAAATTAAAGATTATATTTATAATAAAGAATTTATAATATCTACTAAAGAGGAAAAACCTCTGAAAATACCTTATGCAAATGATGGTGAATATTTAGTTCCTATTTATACTGATGAAAAAGAATATATTACTGCAATGGATTATTTCTCTTTAAACAAAATAGAAAACAAAGAATATATAATTGAAAAACTAAATTATTTTAAAAAAATAAAAGAAGATCCTAATTTCTTAGGATACATTGTAAATATTGCAAGAGTAAGTTATATTATTAACCCTACTCTTTTATAAATTCTTTTTGAATATCTTCAACAATTTCAACAAATCTTTTTGAAACTTCATCATCTGGATCAATTATAGAAATTGTGCCTTCTTCATTTGGAGCATTAGAAACTTTTTCCTCAATAGGTAAATCACCTAAATAAGTAATTTCCATTTCCTCTGCAAATGCTTCCCCATTACCTTCACCAAATATATGGAGTTTTTCATCACAATGTGGACAAATGTAATAAGCCATATTTTCAATAAGACCAATATGTTTGATATTCATCATTTCAACCATTTTAACACATTTTAAAACATCTTCTTGAGATACAACGTTAGGAGTAGTTACCATAATAACTGCATCTGCATCAGGAATAGTTTGTAAAACAGTTAATGGTTCATCACCTGTTCCAGGTGGATTATCAATAATTAAATAGTCAAGTGAACCCCAATGTGCATCTGAGATTAATTGTCTAATAGCACCAGTTTTTTGAGGTCCTCTCCAAATAATAGGCCTGTCAATACCTTCTAATAAGAATGCCATAGACATTACTTTAAGACCACTTTCAGTTACAACTGGAAACATGGAATGTTTGTATTCTTCTTTTTTAGATTCAATGAATGCTAATTTTTCCTCATCATTTTTGAAATCTTTATCCGCAAGTCCAGATTCAGTAATTTCTTTAAATACATTGAATTGGTATTCATTGAATTCTTCACCATATAATTCCACACCTAACATTTTAGGAATGTTTGGACCGTGAATATCCGCATCTAAAATACCAGTTTTATATCCTAGTTTTTGTAAAGTTTCAGCAATATTTGCTGCAACGGTAGATTTTCCTACTCCCCCTTTTCCACTCATAACAACAATTTTATGCTTGATTTGATTCAAGTTTTTAGCAAGTCTTAACTCTTGTTCCATCATTTGTTTTTGTTGCTCAGGAGTCATTTGAGTCCCATGACCATGATGGCCATGTCCATGTTCTGCCATTTTATCATCTCCGAAATTTTTATTTAACTGAATTTTTTACTTACTTCTTCAACAGCAAGTATTAATGGGTCTGTAACCATTGAAACTGGTGGTGCATAAGCAAATTCCATATTACTTAAATCAAAGCAGGTTAAACCTTCAGTAATAGCTAATGTCATAGTATCAATTCTTTCAGCTACTCTCTCTTCTGCTATGATTTGACAACCAATAATGGTTCCATTTCCATCACAAATAACTTTTATATCCATTGGTTTAGCATTTGGATAATAACGAGCTCTTGTAAGTGCTTGTACCTTTTGTACAACAGGTCTGATTCTATTTTGCTGTGCAAAACTAGTAGTATATCCAACTGCACCAAATTCTAAATCTCCAACTTTTGAAACCATTGAATTTAAAACTGGGTTAAATTTAGATTTTTTACCACAAATAGTACGAGCTAATGTTTTAGATTCACGAACTGCAGTAGTACCTAATTGAGAAACTGTATTAGAACCTAAAATTAAATCTTTTGATTCTACACAATCTCCAACAGCATAAACATCTTCTACTGAAGTCTCCATCCTATCATTTACGAGGATTGCCCATCTTCCTATCTCACATCCTGCCATTTTTGCTAAGTCTAATTCAGCTCTAACACCAGTAGCCATAATAACCATATCTGCATCGTAGAGATCTTCATCCCCAAAGCATGCTTTTTCGACTTTTTCATCTCCAATTAATTTAGTAATAGGTTTACCTAAAACAACTTGAATTCCTTCCATTTCAAGGTATTCTACTAAAATATCAGACATATCTTTATCCAGAGATCTAGGAACAATTTGAGGTAACATTTCACTTAATATAACATTTAATCCACGTTTTTTAAGTGCAAATGCAATTTCAATACCAATTAGACCTGCACCAGTGACAATTGCACTTTTAGCATCTTTAATTGCTTCTTGAACTCTCATACCATCATCAATATTACGGATTCTAAATACTCCATCTAAATCGACACCTTGCATTGGAGGGATAAATGGATTACCACCAGTTGCAAGAACTAATTTATCATAATCTAAAACTATTTCATTACCTTCTTTTTGATAAGTAACAGTTTTTTTATTAGAATCAACAGCAGTAACTTCTGCTTCAATAATAACATTGATATTCTTATTTTTATAATCTTCAGGAGTTCTCATTACAATATCATCAAAAGATTCGATTGTACCAGACAATACATAAGGAATAGCACATGGAGAATATGCTACTTTATTATCTCTTGTAATAACTGTAATTTCGATATCTTCATCAAGTTTACGAATATTTGAAGCTGTAGATATACCTCCAGCTCCACCACCTACAATAATAACTTTCATTTTAAAACCACATATGATTTATACAATATAATATATATAAAAAAATAATATAAAAAGTTTATTAAGGTTATAACATGAAAGAAATTGAATTTAATTTAGATAAAAATCCTTTTATTAATTTCTTATCAGCAAGATATACCATGAGTGCTAGAATAAACGTTGAAAAATTATGGAATTGGTGTCATGAAAATAACAAATCCTTTTTTATTATGAGTTTAGGATGTTTAATGAATGCTGTAAATTCAGTTCCAGAACTTAAAAGAAGAATAATAAATAAAAAAGTTATTGAATATGAATATCTTGAAGGTGTAAGTCCAATAATGGATGAAAGAAATGAAATTTATAAAGAAATGAGAGTAAAAATTTCTCAAGACTTCTCCAATATCTTAGAATGGCATGATTACGTAAAAAATCTTTCCAAAAATATTTTAACTTCTAAACAAGAAGGATTTACTATAGAAATGGAAAAAAGAGATTTTGAAAACATTGCAAATTTTTCATGTATTCCTTGGGTTGATTTTGATATGATAACAAACTGTGCTGTGCATGGTAAAGCAATACAACCATTAATAACCTGGGGAAAAGTTAATGATAATTATGAAATGAGCGTAGCTATTACAGTAAGTCATATTTTCGTTAATGGACGAGAATTAGGATATTTTTATGAAAATGCACAAAATGAATTTAATAAATTCTAAATTAAATTCTACATTTAAAACCTAATTCATCAATTATTTTTTCCAAATACTTCTTTTTTAAAACAAAGTCACGTTTATTAGCTAATTTTTCTGAATTTGGTTGACGAACTTTTTCATTAAGCCTTGCTGCACCTAAATACTGGGTATCACCTTCAGTTAATTTATGCACTTGACCATTGTCAATAGCTTTTTTAATGTAATAATAATCATTGAATAATACATCAAAATCATTACTTAAATAATATAACTCCAAATCAGTGATGATTTCATTATTATACCAAATAATTAAAACTGATTCATATTTAAAAAGTTCATAAAAAGGAATTAAATTAAAATAGTCAATATCTGCAAGTTTAAATTTAGATGATGGATATCTTCTACCACAATGTTTTGTAAAATACTCCAAAGGAGCAATAAAAAAAGTTGATGACTCATT
The DNA here is from genome assembly GCF_051877095.1 of Methanobrevibacter sp. Taxonomy (GTDB): domain Archaea; phylum Methanobacteriota; class Methanobacteria; order Methanobacteriales; family Methanobacteriaceae; genus Methanocatella. The sequence goes on from NZ_JBJEIO010000007.1 coordinate 63,137, forward strand.
TAAGGAAACATCATTAATGTTTTTGCCAATTAAATCCTCAAATGAATCCATATTAATCAGTTATTCTTTATCAAGAGCAGGAATTCCTGTAATTCTTAAACCACCATAATGGGATTTGTATTTAATGTTTAATCCAATTAATAATGGAGTAATTTTTTCAATAATCCTTGCTTTTTCTAAAATACCACAGTCAATTGTTCTGATTCCAGGTATTTTATTAATAATTTCAGCTGCAATTTCTTTAGATTCGTTATCATCACCTGCAATTAAACAATCACAATCAATTTCTTCTGGAATGTTTGCAAGATGTGAATTTGAAATATTACAAAATGCACATATTACTTTTGCACCAGTTCCTTCTAATATAGAAGCAGTCCTTTCAGCAGCAGATCCTTCCATTAAATCAATGAATCTAAATGGTTTTCCACCAATAGCAGTTTCTAATGGTACAGTTGCATCCATAACAATTTTGTCATTACAGAATTCTTTAATTCCTTCGAGAGTTGGTTTTTGAGCAGCAAGTGGTACAGTGATAATTAATACATCACCTGCTTTTGCAGCATCTTCATTCGCCATACCAGTCATATTCAAGTCATAGTCAGATAATTCTTCTTTTGCTTTTTGAACTATGTCTAATGCTTTTTCTTCTTTCCTAGAACCAACAATTACTTCTACACCAGCAATAGCTAATCTTTCTGCAATTCCAAGACCTTGTGGTCCAGTTCCACCTATAATACTTACAATCATTTTACCACCTCATATTTTTTTATCATATAGTAATCCGCCAACAAAAATTAAATATTCTGGCAACTTACCATCATGAGCATAAAGTATTTTATGCCCAAATAAGTCTTCAACAGTTTTATCTACATTAGCACCTAATCCTTCAAATGCATATCTCATTTTAACAGGCATTTTACAAGGCATTCCAAATTCTCTTGTACATCTCATACAAAGATTACATTTACCCATGTATAGTCCCATTGAATCTTCATCTTCAAGCATATAAATATCATTCATTAATCTACCTTTTATACGCTCAAATCTTTTTAAAATAAATTTTAATTCTTTTTCTTCAAAAGTATGATTTAATTCTTCTTGTGAAAAATCAATTTTAAAAGCAATAATTTTAAGTTTATTATATGATTTCCATAACTCCTCCACATCAAAATCAAAAGGAGGATAATTCCAGTTGTATCCTAACTTTTCTTGTTCTTCAATGCAAAGCTTTGAAAATTTTTCAAAATCAACGTATTTTTCAAAATACTCTTCAGTATCAACATCTACAGTTAGCTTTTTAATCTCAGACATGAATAATTATTTGAATAATAAATATAATAAAAGTTTCTAATTAATTGAAATAATCATGAATTTTCCTTAAATATATGAATCCTGTATATATTTTTAAAATGGAAACAAATAAGTTATTGATAATGATAGGTACTGTAATTTATTAATAACTCTTTTAGAATTATTTATGATATTTCCTTCATAAACTTATCTAACAATATGTTGTCCGGGATGAATAAAATCATCTAAAAATTCATCACTACTAATCTCCTCAATATCAATGAATTCATAAGTATTAATAATATTCTTTTTAAGGTTTTTACCAACTTTAATAAGATTAATATACTCAAAAGTGAAAATATGCTCAATTAGTCCTACCGCATTATTGACATCTCTTTTTTGTGTGTGGACTAAAAAATCATCCTGAACATAACAATTTTCACGACCATACTTCTCAACAAAATTTTCACAAGCCTTATTAAAGAAAATTTTAGGTCCTACATTAACTTTAATATCATTTAAGTTTGATGAAGCCATTTCAAGTAAAATTACACATGTTAATAACTCATCGCTCCAATAATCTGCTTTGAAAACATTGAATCCCTCATCATTTAACTTACGTTCAAGAGCATCAGTTGTCTTCTTAAGTTGAGGATGAAGAGTATCAAGAGGAATATCTGGAATATTAAATTTAATAGCTATAATATCACTATTTCTACTCTTAAATTCATTAATTAATTCCCATTTATTTAAATTTCTTTTTAATGGATAAAAGTAGTCCTTTTTATTATTTGAAAATATATAATTACGAGCTGATTGAATAAACTCAGATAATTTATTAATCCTAAGAGCAGCTGCCACATTTCTATTCATGTCTGTTGGATCAATAACAATTAGTGGATCATTAAATAATTTAGATGTTCCATATTCTTTTAAATCAATACTATGACCATATTGCCAGTTAATAGCTGATTTTAAAGTGTTTTCAAATGTCCCATATTTAATAATTAACAATTCACATAAATAACCTGCAAACCCACCAACCTTAAATTCAGAACCATATGTTCCAGTCATTGCCATGAAACGTTTTAGGAGTAAAACTTCATTTTCCTGACCTTCAGCTAAATTCTTTTTAACAAAACGAGTATGTAGAATTGTTCTATCTACTGCAGATTTTATTTTATCACCATTTTCAATTGAATAACATGGAACAATATCCACTTCATAACCTTCAATATCTGTAGTTACATAAGGATGTGATGCAAAATGATGTTCTGGAACACTATTAAATTCCGCACAACACTTATGAGCTAAATCAAGCCCAGTTTCCTTTAAATAATGTTTATCAGTATCTAATGGAAATGCTATGAAAATATCAATATCTGACTTACCCTTAAGAGCAGTATTTTTAGCAACAGACCCCACCAAATTGACTTTAGCTTTGATGTTACTTTCATCACATAAATGTTGCAAAAAATTAATTATTTTTAATGAGATTTCATTAATTTCATTTATCTCACCAATTGTTGGTTTTATATCATTTAATATTAAATTATAATCCATAAAATCACAATTCAAATACTTTTAAATCTTCATAAATTGGTCCAGATGGTGTTAAAGTAGATTTCTTTAAAACAATATTATTTACTGTCATCTCACCAATCTCAATATCACTGAATTCTTCAATAACTGATTCAACTTGATTTCTATTTTTGGCCGATTTCATACGTCCAATAGTTAAATGTGTTGAGAATTTTTTATCTTTGTCAAAACCCAATTTAACAAATTCACTATCAAGCTTATCATGTAATTCTTTAATAATTGAATCCTCATCAATTCCAATCCAAATCACTTTTATATGATTATTATTAGGAAATACTCCGCATCCTTTAACTTTAACATTAAAAGGTTTAAATTCAGATACAACATTTTCTATTTTATTTTCCAATAATTTCAAACCATCACTATCAATTTCCCCAAAGAATTTTAATGTCAAATGAAGATTCAATAATTCGACATATTTTATCCTTGTATCAATTTGTTTAAATTGCTTGATGATTTTATTAATTTTTGGTTTTAAATCATTATCTAAATCTATAGCTAAAAATGCTCGTATCTGTGACATATTATAACCTTACTGTTCTATAATTGTTTCATCAATAGCCATTCCAAAGTGACGTGCATTAGTTTCAATATAAACTTTAACTTTATCACCTGGTTTAACATCAGCTACTGATAATGCTTCATTATTTTCATCGACAATTCTAATAGTTTCTGCATTTTGTAAAAGTGTTCTAATGGTTTTACCTTCATATTCTGCTTCAATTAATAATAAAGGCCTTCTTTCAATTTTGCTTCGTCCAACATATGCTGTTCTGGTTTTACCTTCACTATTAACTATTAATACTTCATCTCCAGCAACAAGTTCTGATAGATATCTTGTTTTGTTTCCGGGAACCATTACATATGCTTGAACTGGACCTGCATTTACTCTAAATGGTCTTGAAGCAACATATTCACTTTCAAGAGATTCTGAATGTACTAAAAACATGGATTTTGAATAAGAACCAATTAGCATTCCTTCACCAGGTTTCATCATATCAGTTGTATCAATACATACTCTATCTCCGGAACCTAATGTTTTTACTTTAGTTACAGTAGCTAGTTTTAATTCATATTTTGCTTGTGATGATTCAATAACATTTTGTGCGATTTTTTTAATGTTATTAAAGTCATTAGCTTCAAATATTATACCATCAGTACCATGTTCTAATGTTTCAAGTGCTACACGAGCTCCATCTACATCACGAACTGCTGCAATAATTTGAACATCAAATTTCTGTAAATCAGCAATAATATTTTCAAGTGGGATAATTGTCCAATCAGTAGCAATTAGAATAATATAATCTACAATAGAACCTAATTTTACAGCTAATTGCTCATGAGCTTTATCAGTTATTCTTATATAGGCACATACAGTTTTTCCTTCGCTTTTCGCTTTTTTTGCATTAGCAATATCAGTTGAATCTTTGAAATCTTCTTTTAATTCAACAAAGCCATCTCCTTCACCATTAATACCCACTAGATAGATATCTGCATCATCATTATTTGCAATAATTTTTATATTGCCCAATTTTCTAATTTCTTCAATATCATCAAAATCTAAAACATGATCAATTCCTGATTCTAATGCAGTAGTAATCATTTCTTTTTTATCTTCCCATAATTCATCAGGAGTACTTATCCAAGCGAATTTATTTTGCATTTAACCACCTATTTTAAGAATTTTAAAGCTTCTTCAACTTCTAAATCATTATGAACAACTTCAGAAATTGCTCTTGTAATTTTACCAGGATTTTCAGCTTGGAACAAATTACGTCCAAATGCAACACCTGCTCCACCAACATCAAGAGAATCTCTAACCATTTGTAATAATTCTTCATCAGTTTCTACTTTTGGACCACCAGCAATAACTACTGGTACGATTGCACCTTCAACAACTTCTTTAAAAGAATCTGGATCTCCTGTATAATTTGTTTTAACAATATCAACACCAAGTTCAGAACCTACACGTGCAGCATGTTTTACAAATTCAACATCATGTTCGTTTTCAACTTTTTGTCCTCTTGGGTACATCATTGCAAGGAGAGGCATACCCCAGTAATCACAGGTTTCAGCAACTTTACCTAATTCTTGTAACATTAAACTCTCTGTTTCACTTCCAAGGTTTACATGGATAGATACAGCATCTGCACCAAGTTGAATTGCTTTTTCAATACTTGTTACAGTTACTTTATCATTTGGATCTGGTGCAAGAGAAGTACTTGCAGATAAGTGTACTATTAAACCAATATCTTTACCGTAACCACGGTGACCTTGTTGTACAATACCTTTGTGCATTAATATAGCATCTGCTCCTCCTTGGGATATCTCTTCAACAGTTTTATCTATATCAATTATACCTGGAATTGGACCACTTGATACACCATGATCCATAGGTGCAATAACAGTTCTACCAGTATTTCTATTGATAATTCTTTCTAAACGAATTTTTTTACCTATCATATTAATAACCTCGTTTATACTTATGAATAATATATATCTTTATTAAAGTATATAAATTTTAATTGTACAATGACATAGAAATTAATGATTCTTTTTGAAGAAAATATTAAAATTTATTTAAAAAAATTGAATAAAAACAAATATTTATACTATGAATTAATGAAAAATAAAGTTCAATACAATTTAAATATAAAGTATACAATTCATCTATTTCTCTTAAGAGAGGGAGTCCATAATTCAAATTCCTTAATTTGTTGTGGAATACCTGAATCATGATAAGAATCAAGATATCCTCCACTAGATCTATAATTCTCATTACACTCTTCTACTGAATTAAAGAACTCTAAAATACCTCTATTCCTAATAATAGTATGTTTTGGCTTAAATGTTGATGACCATATATAAAATACCTTAAAAACAGTATCAGGATGATATCCTCCACCTAAATCAATACATAAAATATCACATTTTTGTATTTTCTTAAATACATCAAATAAAGTTTCATGAAGACGTACATCAGCATTAATAAACTCTAAATTATTGCAAGTTAATTCATTCATCTTAACTGTAGCTTCAGGAGAATTATCAAGAGCTATTATTTTTGAATCTTTAAAATTATCCAATAAAATTTTTGTAGTATTACCAACATGACACCCTAATTCTATAATTGTATTGCTATTTTGAGCTAAATCTAAGATTTGACTTCGGTAAATTTTTACATCATAACTAAGTTTAATCATAAATAATACCATTATTATTTAATTTATCTATATGCAATCCTTCGATATTTAGCTTTTTAAATATCTCTTCATTATAAGCTAATGCAAACACTGTATTTCCAAGCATTGCCATTGAACTACCTAAAATATCATCCATAGAATTAAAATAATCAATTTGTTCTTTAACTTTCTCAGACATTAATTTAGTTTCAAGAGAAAACTTATTTGAAAAAATTAAAAAATTATCCAAACTAGGTTCATCTTCAAATAACTCCAAATACTTTAATCCTACTTTCGAAATAATTTCTTTATGACTTGGATCATTAATAATTGTAGATGTCTCAATTGGTCCAAATGTTTTATATGCAATATAAACATCTTGATTATATGATTTTATTTCACCAATTCCGGGTGCTCCAGGTTTTGTTCTTAAAACTAAACCTTTACCTGTTTGAGCTATTACATCTCCTAAACCAGCACCTAAATTAACTTCAGCCATATGAGCAATTTGACCACATAACTCCTCTGAATAACCTAAACTTAAAAATTCATTTAAAGCCAATGTTAAACTTAATGCTGAAGCTGCTGATGTACCAAATCCAGCTCCAATTGGAAGTTGAATATCCTGAATAACTTTAAAATTTGTATTATCCAAATCTAAAATAGCTAAAACTTCACTAATAATAGTGTCATCACCAAGATTAACTTCAAATTCAAAGCTATCTGATTCAATGATTGTTGTTTTAACACCCTTTGTGAGTAAAAAGCCTACTCCACAAGATCCTTTTTTTAGTTTGGATTCATGATTTTCTATATTGAAAAAACCAGTCACATGACCTGGAACAAAAACACTCATAATTATTAATTGTTAAACAAAATAATTAAAATTTATTATTTTTTAAATTTTCTTAAATCTAATTTCCAATTTTTATAAGCAAGTTCCCTATTTGTTTCTTTCCATTCAAGATTTTCACTTAATACTTTTTTCTTTAAGACTTCAAGACTATGTGATTTTAAATTAGAACCCCTATAATACCAATAATTATCTTTTTTATAAACATTTAAAAAACCAGTACCATTATTTTTGTCTATTTCAAGGGATTTTTCAACTAAGTCTTTATCTAAAATTCTCCATTTCAAACCATAAAGACTGACAAGGACTTCTAGTTCTTTTAGTGTTTGAGCTTTAAGTGATTTATCTCCAAACTGATACTCCCAACTCATATCATCTAATTGATACACATTCATAAAACCAGAAAATTTCATAATAATAATTATGTTTTAGTAAGATAATAAATTTTTAGATTTACACTAAATAATTCATTTTAGAATAAAAAAATAAGTTTTGAGGAGTTATAATTCTCCTCTTTCGCGTCTTTGGTCTAATAATTCAAGACCTAAATTACCTAGTTTGTATTTTTGGATTTTACCACTTGTTGTAAGTGGGAATCCATCAACGAAGAATACATATTTAGGTACTTTATATCTTGCAATAGATCCAATACAGAAATCACGAATATCTGCTTCAGTAATATCATCAAAGCCATCTTCTTTAATTATGAATGCTCCAACAATTTCACCATATTTCTCATCTGGGATTCCAGCAACTTGAACATCTTGAACACATTCATGAGTAAATAAAAATTCTTCAATTTCACGAGGATAAATGTTTTCTCCACCTCTAATAATCATATCTTTGATACGACCAACAATAGAGTAATATCCATCTTCATCTACTGATGCAAGGTCTCCTGAGTGTAACCATCCATCTGGTTCGATTGTTTCAGCTGTTTTTTCAGGCATATTATAATATCCTTTCATGACATTGAAACCTCTACACATTATCTCACCAGTTTCTCCAACACCTACTTCTTCACCGGTTTCTGGATCTACGATTTTTACTTCAATATTTGGGAATTTACGTCCTACAGTGTTAATTTTTTTCTCAAATGAATCAGCAGCATTAGTTTGTGTAAATCCAGGAGCTGCTTCAGTAAGTCCATATACACTTGTAATTTCTTTCATATTCATTTTTTCGATTGCATCTTTCATTGTTTCAACAGGACAAGTTGAACCTGCCATAATACCAGTACGTAAAGAGGACATATCAAACATATCAAACATTGGATGGTTCATCATACCTATAAACATAGTAGGTACTCCGTAAACGGAAGTACATTTTTCTTTTTGAATTGAAGAAATTGCAAGTAATGGATCATATTCTTCAAGAACTACCATAGTAGATCCATGGGTGATTACTGCCATTACACCAAGTACTGTCCCAAAGCAATGAAAGAGAGGAACTTGTAAGAGTAATCTGTCCTTTTCAGTGTAATTCATGTTTTCTCCAATATAATAACCGTCATTTACAATATTACGGCTAGTTAACATTACACCTTTTGGGAAACCTTCAGTTCCAGAAGTATATTGCATATTGATAACATCATATTGAGAAACTGAATCCTTGATTTCTTGGTATTTTTCATCATCATAGCTCATACCAAGTAATAATAATTCATTAGTGTTAAACATTCCACGGTGTTTTTCTTGACCTACATGGAAAATATATTTTAAATGAGGAAATTTTTCAGTAATTAAATGACCTCTTGCACATTGTTTAAGTTCAGGTACAAGGTCATTTATAATATCAAAATAGCTAGTGTCTCTGAATGCATCAGTCATAGCTAATGCTTTCATATCAGACTGACCTAACACATATTCTAATTCATGAGCTTGGTAAGCAGTATTAACTGTAACAATTACTGCACCAATTTTTGCAGTTGCAAACATATAAGTTAACCATTCAGGTACATTTTTAGCCCATATACCAACATGATCTCCTTTTTCAATACCGAGAGCTAACATCCCTTTAGCTAAATTGTCAACTCTTTCATCAAACTCTTTGTATGTAAATCTTAAGTTTCTATCTGGATAAACGATAAATTCATGATCTGGTTGCTTTTCAACCATTGACTCAAAAAACTTCCCTAACGGAAGTTCTGTAAATAATTCACTCATTGGAAAACCTCCATTTTTTTAAATTCAACATTATTCATACTTGTAAAATATTCTTGCAAACTCAACAACAAATAACGCAAATCCAAACTATGAGTGAAAAATCTAATTAATCCATTACTAATTTTTTGTTGTTTTAATACTATCTCAAACATTTTATCAAGCCCTATATTCAGTTTAATATGGAGTGTATAATACTGCAAGTATTTTTGCTTTATCTTCTCCACTTGCATGGAGGTGGTGAGGCACTACTGAATCATAAAAGATTGTATCCCCTTTTCCAATAATAAATGAGTCTTTTCCATAAATTACTTCAATTTCCCCTTCTAATACATAGATAAATTCTTCACCTTCGTGAGAAGATAATTCTTTTTTACCTTCTTCAAATTCAATGTCTATGATAAATGGGTCTATGTTTCTATCAATTTTACCTGCACCTAATGAATGGAATTCAAGATTAGTTGCATTAGTTACATCTTCTCTACCTGAAAAATAAAGAGAATTTTCAGTTTTTCCGTTTCTAGTGACTACTGGACCAAGTTCAGGAGTATCATCTAAAAATGTACCTAAACGTACACCAAGTGCTCTTGCCATTTTAGTTAATGGAGTAAGAGAGGGAATAACTTCCCCTGCTTCCATAGCTTCTAAAACTTCAAGTTTTACCCCACTTCTTTCAGCAAGATCTTCAATAGTCATGTTTTGTCTAGCTCTAATATCTCTAATTTTCTTTGCAAAATCTTCGTTTGTCATATTTTTCACATCTTAAATTGGATTTACTTAAAAAAATTTAAGTATTTATAATTATATTCTATTTAATATATAAAACTATCTTAAAATTAAACAAATAATTAATTTTAGTATAAAAAGAATAAAATAAACATTTAATTGTTAAGAAAAAAGAGAATTTCATGAAAAATATATCAAATATCATTAATATAAAAAAAATATTTATTATTTTAATAAAAATGATTTAAAATCAAATAATTAGTAAATAGCTTAATAATTATACTTAAAAATAAGAAAAAATAGTTATATTAATCTATTCAATTAATTATTGTGGAGACTCACTAATATCTCTACAAAAAAATCATGGAAACATTAGTCTTTGAGAAATAAGGTCAGTACTCGTCTGGCCTTATAATAATATTAATTATAGAAATCAAATAATAGATTATAGGTGATTAAATGGAACTTGAAGAATATTTAGAATATGTAAATAGTGGAAAAAGAATTATTGCTGATTCTGAAGTACATTTATTTATGAATGAGTCATTAGAAAATGCATTAAAAATTACTCATAAAATAAATAATGAATATCATACTATTGAAGAAATTCAAGAATTAATTAGCGAATTAACCAATCAACCTGTAAATGAAACATTACATTTACTTCCTCCATTCAATACTGATTTTGGTAAAAATATCCATATTGAAGAAAATGTTTTTATAAATTCTTGATGTAAAATGCAAGATCACGGAGGCATGTTTATTGGAAATGGTGTGTTTATAGGACATAATGCTTGTTTATTAACTTTAAATCATGCAAAAGAAGTAGAAAATAGAGCAGATATGTATCCATCCGCTATACATATTGAAGATAATGTTTGGATTGGTTCAAATGTAACCATTCTACCAGGTGTAACTATTGGTAGTGGAGCTATTATTGCAGCAGGTGCTGTTGTAACAAAAAATGTTAAGTCAAATACAATTGTTGGTGGCGTACCAGCAAAATTTATAAAAAATATTACTGACTAAAAAACTGTAAAAAGTACCTTTAAATATATTTTAAAACATAAAATTAAATTAATATATATTAAAGGACTGTTATTATGCTAACCATTAATCAATGCTATTTAGATTTTGTAGATAAAATATTAAAACAGGGAAAAGAAACTTATAAGGATTCCAATCATCATTTGATAGAAAATTTGGGAAACTTTTATATAATTGATGACCCATTAGACTTAAAATTTAAAGCTAAATATCAACATTACACTACTAAAATGATGTTAGATGATATTAAATCTGGAAGATTCGATATAGATGAATGTCCCATTAAAAGCGATGCTCTTTATGAATATGTAAAATCAGCTGAAAATCCAGATGATCAAGGATTTGTATATACCTACCCAAACAGGATATTTACACATTTTAATATTGATCAATTCAATACAATGAAAGAAAGGATATTGACTGCAACAGGTTCAAATCGTGCAGTAGCTGTTACAATTGACCCTCAACTTGATTCAGATAGAGAAGACATACCATGTCTTCAATTTTTACAGTGTATTGTCCGTGATAATGAATTAACTATCCATTGTTTATTTAGGAGTAATGATATTTTTGGTGCATTCTATTCAAATATGTTTTTCATAACATATTTAGGTATTAAAATGAAAGAAGAAGTCAACAAGGAAATTGTTGGTGAAAAGTTAAACTTTGGTGGAGTCCATTACCACTCAACTTCAGGCCATATTTACAATACTGACTTAAAATCAGCACGTAAGTTAATAAAAACAAATAAATAAGGTTGTTTTTTAACCTTATTTTAAAACTGGTTGAAGTGAATATTTTTATATTTTTCCAGAGATATTTGAGTAATTTAATGCTCTTGATTTAATATCTCCAAATGTATCTTCAATTAGTAATTTACCATTTTTAAATACACTTCTAAGGCAATCTTCACCTTGTGCATCAATAGGTGTTGTTTTAAAAGAATTATTTTCGTTAATTAATTTAAATCTACCTGTTTTAGATTTTTTACTAGAATCTAAAGGATTCTTATAAATATCAAACCATTTATTATTACGTAATTGAGCTGAACATTTAAATGCATTTCTTTGTGTATCTCTGTTTACAGCAGTATGGAGACCTCCTCCCATACCAAAGATAATATTCTCAGCAGCCCATCCATCAGATTTCATTGCAAATAACATATCCCTAATTTTATGGTAATCTAATCCATCACCCCATAGAAGACCAATATTGGAATTAAATACTTTATATCCTTTACTAGTTAGATAAGATCCAAAACCTTTTTCTAGGATATTTAAACAATCAATTGTTGTTGCAACAGGATCTCCACTGTCTGGTCTAAATACTACTTTATTGCCCTCAATAGCTAAAAAATCAGTTATAGCTTTGTTTAACTCAGTATTTGGTTTTCCAGCTTCAGTTAAAAAGTTTTTATAGTTGTATGAATCTATAACCATAGATAGTATTCCATTTTTAGCATTATTAATTACGTTTAATACTTGCTCAAATTCACCTTCTGGACCTAATGAAGTCATTACACTGTGTTCAGTTGCTTGAACTGAGAAACCATATAAGTTTGAATCATTATAATAATTTTTAGGAATCAATAAAGCAGGAATAGTATCAGTTCCAGAAAAACTAAGTAAATGAGCTGATCCAGATAACATAGATGATTCTGTTGAACTAGCTCCACGATATCCAAAATCATGCAACATAAAATCTAAATTATCTTTTGAAGAACCCGTGACTTCAAGATAAAATTTTGATAATTTTCTTACCTCAGCAGACAATGTCGCAACTGTTGAAGGATATCAAACTTGTAAAAGCAAGGATTCTAAGTAATTGACTAACCAAAATGATTTATTATCAGTGTTTTCTACACTCATTAATACATTACCAACATTAACTGGAGTTCCTTCAGGTACTGCTTTTATTTCAATTGGGAGGTATCCATCAAATTTATCCAAAATATGATACCAACCTTTCTTATTAAATATGTCATCACCAATATGATTAGAAATAAGCTTATCTGCTTCTTCAATTTTTTCTTGACTTACAACTTGACCTTCTAAATATTTTTTCATGATATACTGCAAACCATAAAAAATAGTTTTGTTGAATTCAGAACCTACTCTACTTTCAAGATAAGAATAGATTTTTTCTGTTCCTTTAGGATAAAAATAATGATGAGTTACTTTATAACTATCAGTTAATACACATATATTATTTTGAATCATAATACCACTATAATAATAAATTATATACAATCTAAAAAAAATGAAAAAAAAGAAGAAAGATTATTTAAAGTTAGTAGCTCTTTCTTCGAAGTGTGCTTTTGGAAGTCCACAAACAGGACATTTTTCAGGAGCATTAGGACCTGAAAATACAAATCCACAGTTTTCACATTTCCATTCAATATCTTCTTCTTTGTTAAATACAGTATCATTTTCAACATTAGCAAGTAATGTTCTGTATCTTTCTTCGTGTTCTTTTTCAATAGCTCCAACTTTTTCAAATAAGAATGCAATCATTGGGAAATTTTCTTCTTTAGCAGTTTCAGCGAATTCTTTGTACATAGAAGTCCATTCTTCGTTTTCACCATCAGCTGCTGCATTGAGGTTAGCTATTGTATCTGGGATATTTTCATCATTTAAAAGTTTGAACCAAATTTTAGCATGTTCTCTTTCGTTTTTAGAAGTTTCCATGAAAATATCATGAATTTGAACATAACCTTCTTCTTTAGCTTTAGCTGCGAAGTATTGGTATTTAGTATGTGCTTGGGATTCACCAGCAAATGCTGCTTTTAAATTTTCTTCAGTTTTTGTACCTTTTAAATCATACATAATATACACCTTTTAATTATATACTATAATTTTCATTTAATAAAAATGTTTTTGATTATATAAAAATAAAGAATAAAACTTGATACTTATTATAATCTCATCACCAACTACTTATTAGAATATTTAAGTCTTTTGTTAGTGTGTTTACTGCTTATTCTATTGAAAAAAAAGCCACACTATCCATTAACATCTGTTTAAAAATATTTATTTAAAAATAATAAATTTTGTAATATAAAAAAAGAATAAAAGAAAAATAAAAATTATTTTCCTATGCAATATCAGAATATAATAACCCATATGCTCTTTGTGCAAAGAATGTTAAGTACGGAGTTACAATAACTGAAATAATTCCCAATTGTGGAATTTGACCATAAATATAAGATAAAATTCCTTGAATAACTACCATAATAATAATAACTAAAAGAATAGTAGCTATCACTTTACCTACACCAATTCTTGGAATGTCTTTTGCAGCTTCAATAATATTAAGCCCATTACCAAGACTACCAGTATTTGCTAATCTTGCTTCACCCATAGATTCAAGGAATGAGAATATTATAAATAAAATGATTGCAACAATAGCAGTAATTATTAATGAAGATCCTAATGCCTCCAAACTAGCATTTGATACAACAGGTCCAACAGCTACAGTAGAATTAATAGCAGTTGCATTGACATTTGCATTAAATTCATTAACAATTTGCATAAAATTACCAGGAATATTAGTAATTAATGCTACAATCACAACAATAATAGCCGGAACAATAAAGTATACAATATTAAGAACTATTACTTTAATACCACTTACTATATCATTTTTCCAGTTAAATGAAGGAGCTTTTTCATCCTGATTAATTCCAGATTTCATAATTGCAAGCTTATAACCCATTGTCACAAATATTACAATTAATGAAAGAATAGACAGAATTACACCTAAAATTACAAAAGCACTAGATTCAGAACTTAGTATAAAAAAAGATATTCCTCCAAAAAGTAATAATACTGCTGCAAATGTTAAAACAATATAAAGCGCAAGTTTATCTAGATTATTAGAAGGAAAAATAAATGATTTTTTGATAATATCCATTATTTCCATATTAAACACCTTTAAAATACAAATACTTATATTAAAGTACTTTAAATTATTTTTAATAATAATACTATTTAAAAGTAATGGAAAATTAAAGTAATAATCTAAAGATTTATTAAAAAAATAAAAAAAGATGAAATTTATTCATCTAAACCAAAGGATTTTTTAAGTAAATCTGCGTTAACAAATCCTTCTTTGTAAATTTTACCAGTTGATAGATCATTGATTACAACTTCAGCAGGAGCAAACATTCCTTTATCAATTTTGTAGAAATCAAATTCAGCTTCTTTAAATACATCAAAGAATGGCTTACCATATCCATCTGCTGCAGAAGAAGGTAATTTAGCTGCAACATCAGCAATATCATCGTTTTCATCAGATTCTACATAGTAATAAGTTCTTCCACCAAATAATACTGCATCGTTAGTTTTACCCATTGCTTTAAGTCCATCTGGGTCAACTGGTGCAATAGGTGCAATACCTGCTGCATGTTTTACTTTAGTTACATCAAATTTGATAGCTTCTAACATTTTGTAAGTTCCATTTTCAACTACTCTACCAGAAATTTGAATAGATCCAACTAAAGATGAAGTAGGAGCTACGAGTAAGTATACATTTTTAACATCAACATTACATTCATCAGCAATGTATTGTGCAACTTCTTCACCAGGTAATACATCAGCTTCTAAAGTTAAAATAGCTAAATCTGCTTCAGTATCTTCATAACCTATTTCTTCATAAGTCTCAGCTGGTTTTAATGCAATTGCTCTTGCAGGACCAGAACCAAGTGCAAAGAAATCTCCAACAGATACAGACCAACCTGCTTTTTGAGAACCTAAGGTTGAAATAGATGGTGAGTCAGTTTTAATTTTTACTGAAGGAAGAGCGAATTTTTCAGATAAATCTCCTGGAATGGAAATTCCAACATCTGCAAGTCCACCAAGACAAACTTTAGTATAAAGTTCACCTGCTTTGAAACTTCCATCTACATTCACACCACAATCCAAAATGGTAGCACCATTTTCTAAGGTTTCTACAGCGATGTTTAATGCATCTGCTTTTTCAATCATCACATCTACTGTCTTTTTTGCTTCTATGTTTACACTTACCATAGTTTAACCTCTATTAAAAAATATCAACTTAAATCATTTTAAGTTATCGGATAAGATTTTATTGTTATTATTATTTATATTTGACTAAATGATTTTAACAAATACTCAATTATTCATTAATCACCTGATTTTATGGAGACAATAACCAAAAAAACAAACATTACCCAAATCGATTAATTAATATATACCAGATTATAAATAATTATGTAGTGTTTTAATTACACTTTATTTTAAGGAGGAAATGTTCATGGATAGATTAAAAGATAAAGTAGCTATCGTTACTGGTTCTACAAGTGGTATTGGAATCGGCATTGCTAGATTATTTGCTGAAGAAGGTGCTAAAGTAGTTATTTGTGGACGTAGAGAAGAAAAAGGACAAGCAGTTGTTGATAATATCACAAAAGAAGGAGGAGAAGCTTCTTATCACTTCTTTGATATTACTGACACTGACAGTATTGAAAAATTAATTGATGATACTGCAGAAAAATATGGAAATATTGACATTTTAGTAAACAATGCTGCTAATGTAGCTCTAAAAGATGGAAGTATTAGTGAATTGACTATAGACATGTGGGATGCTATCTTTGAGAGTGATTTACGCGGTACATTCTATGCTACAAAATGTGTAATTCCATACTTACAAAAAAATGAAAATGGTGGATCTATTATAAACATTGGATCAATGGCATCATGTGGTGGGGATTTAGGTTCTACTGCTTATGCATGTGCTAAATCTGGTGTTGACATGCTTACACAATACACCGCACTCCAATATGGTAAAGATAATATTCGTTGTAACTGTGTACGTCCTGGATTAATAGTAACTCCAGAAAATGAAGCAAATGTGCCTGAAGTCTTAAGAAACATTTTCTTAAGTAATATCATGGTAAACCGTTATGGTGGTCCAGAAGATATAGGTCATATGTGCGTATATTTCGCATCTGATGAAAGTGAATATGTTACTGGACAAATAATCAATGTAGATGGTGGTCTTAACTCCCATGTATCCACATCAGCACAATTTAGAGAGTTAAACTCTCGTACATGGTAATTAGTACTTTTTAGTACTAATTTTTTTATTTTAAAAATGATTAAATGAAATAAATCATTTATTGTTTATTTTTTCTTATGTGAAATAAGAACAAAACTCACACCATTAATACTAAAACCAAACATCAATCGAAGACCAGTTTGTCTTAACTGTTTAGGTTACATGAGTATTCTTGTAACTTTGTTTTCGTTTACAACTTTTTTTGATTCTGGAGCTTTTTTATCAAAGTTACTGATTTATTAAATTATTCACACCAGTATTATTGAATCAAAATTAAAATTCTCATTATCCCTATATTACTGTCATCACTATCAATAACCCTTTTAGCAAAAATAACTCCTAATGAAACAACTAATTACAAATAATTTTCTTTGACATAGAAATAATTTTAGTAAATTCACGTATTTTGAAACTTGCCAGTATCTTACTTATCATATACTTACAATAAGCTCTCATGCTATTAATTATATGAATAATGTGCCTGAATAACTACTTTTAGTAGATTCAATTTTTCATTACCTTTTTATCTTCAAATCTGATAACAGTTTTCATTTTAAAAATCAGCTCATTTAACCACCAAATAGTTTTTCAATCTCTTCTCTTACAAATGGATAATCATTAACATCAGTTAAAATATGAACCTGATCACTATATTTAATATTAAATTCTTCAGTTGGAATTATATATTTACCATTACGAATAACAGATACTACAATTGCATTTTTTGGAAATGGAATATCCTTAATTTTAAAATTGATGTAATCGCAATCAAGTGGCACAACATATTCTGATAAAACCTGTTTTGAAGGCTTTTTAACAAATTCTCTGTTTTTCTTTAAAAGTAATCTGTCATATAATGACTCATATATTGGTTCATTTCCTAAAATTGTTGGAACTACATAAGCTATTAAAGATACTATAATCATTGCAACAAGAGATTCTGTTGAACCACACATCTCAGCTATTAGTACAACACCTGTAATTGGAGATCTAACTGTTGCTGCAAAAAATCCTGCCATTGAAATAACAATAAACTTATAGACTAAATCTTGCTCTAAACCAAACATTGGAACGAAAAATGATCCGAATACAGCACCAATATATGCTCCCAATACTAATATTGGTAAAAATATGCCCCCTGGTGCTCCGGATGAAAATGAAAAGAGTGAAAACAAGTATTTTAAAACTAAAAGTAAAACTAATACTCCAAGTGAAGGCATAGCTACATCAAGCATATCAAGCATAAAATGCCCACCATCACTTATTTCAGGTATCATTAATGCTACAACACCAGAAACTAAAAATACAAAAACAAATTTAAACCATGAAGGAATTTTAAGACTATTTACAAAGTCACTTGATTTTACCATTCCAATATTATACAAATAACCAAGCAAACCAATAAGAATTCCTAAAATAATTAGTAACCAGTAATAATCTAATGGAATATTCAGAAGTGGGAATGTTAATGCAGTAGATTGGCCAAATATCATTTTTGATATGAAATCAGATACAATAGCTGATACTAGTGCAATAAATACTAATGTTTTATCAAATCCATGGTTAATTTCTTCAAAAACAAATAATACTCCAGCTAATGGTGCATTAAATGCTGCTGTAATACCAACTGCAGAACCTACTAAAATAAGTCTTAATTCTTCTGTTTTAGATCCTTTAAATAAACGTGAGACACCTTTTCCAGCCATACCACCAATTTGAACTGATGGACCTTCAGGACCTAGAGATAAACCTCCAAGAGCAGTTAATACTCCAGATACTATTTTGGAAAATAATACTTTTGCCCAATTAGCTTCCATATGACCTTTAACTTCAGCATAAATCTGAGGTATTCCACTTCCAGCAGAATCAACTTCCCATTTTGTTAACCAATCAACAATAAGTCCCATAATAATTAATGCAATGAAAAATAAAATCATATACATTAAATTTCCATGTATAATATCCAAATAACTTCTTAGAATATTTTCAGAACCATGAAGTAAAAAACGATATAAACACACCATCAAACCAGCAAATATACCTACCATGATTCCTTGAATAGTTAAACGGAAAATATATTTTGGGTTTTCAACTATTGATTTTAATGTTTGCTCAAGATATCTCATTACTCTTAATTTTATATTAAATAATATAAATATTAATATTCAAACATGATTAAATACACTATGAGGTGTTTTATTGACTAAGAATAATAAAACTTTAGAAGACATAATAGACGTTATTTTTTATGATAAACCAGCAACACAAGAGGAAATTGCTGAAAAATTAGATATTAGTCGTAGATACGTTACTCAATTACTTAAACCATTAATTGACGAAGGAATTGTAAAAAGATCTTATGTTATTGATTTAAATAAATATGATGAAACTTATGGTTCATCAAATCCTATTTTTAATTCTAAACAGCATTCTGCTTATTTTTTAATTGAAAATATGTTGAAAAATATGGCAGAGCATGTTAAAAAAGAAGTTGAAATGTCTTTTGAAGCTATTTTAAATAATGACAAAGAAATTGCCAAGCAAGCTTTAGAATTAGATTATACTACAAATAATATGTTTGAAAAGGTTCGCTCTTCTGTTGAAACTGTTGTTAACATTGATCCTCATTCAAGACTTTCTAAAATTTTATTATTCAATGAGGTAGCATACAATCTTGAACGTATTGGTGACTATTCAGGCCATATTGCTAAGTTTGTTATAAATGAAGAAGCACATGTTGATGATGAACTTTTAAAAATATTAACTAAAATGCACAAATATGCACAAAAATCAATCTCTTATTCAACAGATGCTTTCATCAACAAGAAGTTAGAATTACGTGGAGATTTAATGGATACTGAAGAGAAAATGCATGAAAAACAAGAAACAGCTTTGAGTTTAATCGCAAAACAAATGGTTGAAACTTCATTTGATGACGTTGAAGAATCAAATTATTATATCTACATATCTCGTGTAATTAAGTCTTTTGAAAGAATGGGAGACATATCAGTTGAAATTATCGAATTAGCAGCTGAATTTCACAAGGATATTCCAAGACCAACTATTCCCCGTGCTTTCAGGGAATAAAACCTTCTTTTTTTGCTTTAATTAAAATTCATGTGATTTTTTATTCACATTTTAGGAAATAGTAATTTTCAAGACATATTTTTTGACTAATTTTCTTCACATTATGAGAATAATAGTTCCTATTTTAGTAACCTTTATATATGGAAAAAAATAACCTTCTAATTGTGTGATACAATAATCACACATTTTTAAAGGTGTTAAATAATGAAAAATACAAAAAAAATTACAATAATAGTTCTTGCTGTTTTCATTATCGGAGGAATCACACTTCTTTCAGGTTTTGGAAGCTCTGAAACAGTCAATATTGTAGGTTCAACATCCGTTCAGCCAGTAGCTGAAAAACTTGCTGAAACCTATGAAGAAACTCATTCTGATATTAATATTAACGTTCAAGGAGGAGGTTCCAGTGTAGGAATTAAAAGTGCACAAGACGGCACAGCAGATATTGGAACAAGCTCTAAAGATTTAAAAGACGATGAAAAAGAAGGATTGACCGAATATAATATAGGTCAAGACGGTATTGTAATAGCAGTTAATAATAAAAATACCATAACTGATTTATCTAAAGAGCAATTAAAAGACATATTCTCCGGAAAAATCACTAATTGGAATGAAGTTGGAGGACCCGATGGAGAAATACACCTCGTTACTCGTGAAGCAGGTTCAGGTACTTTAGATGCATTTGAAAGTATTGTAATGGGTAAAGATACAAAAATTAAAAGCGATGCAATTGCACAAAGTTCAACTGAAGCTGTAAAACAATCCGTAAAGCAAGATGAAAATGCTATCGGTTTTGTATCATTTGCACACATGACTGATGATGTAAAATCTATCTCAGTTGGTGGAGTAAGTCCTAGCAGCGAAACTATTGCAGATGGTTCTTACGAATTACAAAGACCATTCTTATTCCTTGTAAAAGGAACACCAACCGGTGAATTAAAAGAGTTTATAGACTGGGTAAACAGTTCTGAAGCTCAAAAAGTTCTCGATGAAGAGAAAATTATCAAATCTACAAATTAAAAAAATTAATAAAAAATGATTAAATTTATTGAGCTTTTGTTATTATCTAAAAATACCTAAAAGCTCCAATACCTTTAATTATTTTATTTATAACATTTTTTGAGGTTTAAAATGACAAAAAATAATTTATCTGAATTTTTTATAGAACACGGATTAGCCGTTACTGCACTTCTTTCTATTTTTATAATTTTAACAATATTAGGATTCATTTTTATTGAGGCAATACCAGCATTTCAAGAATACGGATTTTTACAATTCCTACTCGGACAAGTCTGGTCTCCTAATGATGCTCAATACGGCGTATTCGCAATGATTATAGGATCACTGTGTGTTACTCTTTTCTCATTAGTTATTGCAGTTCCTTTATCTATTTTATGTGCAATATTCATGGCAGAGGTTGCAAGTGAAAAAGTTGCTAATTTTTTAAAACCAGTTATTCAAACATTATCCGGAGTCCCTTCAGTAGTATATGGGTTTTTTGGACTTGTAGTTCTTGTTCCACTCGCTAGATCTTATTTTGGAGGAACAGGATTTAGTATATTCACTGCTGGAATCATTCTAGCAATCATGATTTTACCTACAATTATTTCTGTATCTTATGATGCATTATGTGCTGTACCACATGAATATAAAGAAGCATCTTTAGGATTAGGTGCAACAGATTGGCAAACCATTCGCCACATCATATTTCCTTCAGCATTACCCGGTATAGTAACTTCAATCATTTTAGGTATGGGTAGAGCTATTGGAGAAACATTAGCAGTAATTATGGTTGCAGGTAACGTAGCACAAATACCAAATTCATTATTCGCTCCTGTTAGAACATTAACTTCAAATATTGCTTTAGAAATGAGCTATGCAACAGGATTACACCATAATGCATTGTTCGCTACTGCAGTAATTTTATTCATTATCATATTATTGTTATTAGTAATCGCAAATTATATTCAAAGTAAATACAAAATGGACGTTGGAGGAGGAACTTTATGAATTTTAACTTTATTTCAGCTAAAAGCGCTCAAAAAATAATGAATTACGTATTCATATTTTCAGGTGTACTTACATTAGCTATTTTAATTATCATTTTAGGATATATTATCATGAATGGAATTCATGTATTAAGCCCAGAATTCATATTTGGAGAAGTTATTGACTCCGGTAGAGCTGGTGGAATTTTCCCTATGATCGTGTCCAGCTTATACGTCACATTCATTTCAACATTAATAGCTACACCATTGGGTGTTGGTGCAGCAATCTATATTTCAGAATATTCTAAAAACGGTACAATTTCTAGAATCATTCGTTTCGGTGCTGAAACAATAGCTTCAATTCCTTCAATTGTATTTGGATTATTCGGATTATCCTTTTTCGTAGTATTTTTAGGTCTCGGATGGTCTATTCTTTCAGGAGGATTAGTACTTGCTATTATGGCAATACCTACAATTTTCCAAATTGCAGAAGTTTCCATATCCTCAGTTCCAGACACATATAAAGAAGCAAGTTTAGGTTTAGGAGCTACTAAATGGCAAACAATTTATAAAGTTATTTTACCAGCTGCACTTCCAGGAATCATTACAGGAATTATTTTTGGAATGACTCGTGCAATATCAGAAGCAGCTGCTGTTATGTATGCTGTAGGTTCAGCTACATCAATACCAGTATCTATGTTTGATCCAGGTAGGCCACTACCATTACATTTATACGTTCTTGCAACAGAAGGAGTTTCAATGCCAAATGCATATGGTACTGCTGCAGTTCTTGTAATTATTGTTTTAGTTATGACTTTCCTTACACATTATTTCACAACAAAATATCAAAAGAAAATGACAGGTAATTAAAAAAATAAAATGAGGTTTATTTATGAACAGAATTAGAGTAGAAAATTTAAATACTTACTTTGGAGATACACAAATTCTCAAAAACATAAACGTTGCATTTCCAAAAAACTCCATAACTGCGTTAATTGGTCCTTCTGGTTGTGGAAAATCAACATTTTTAAGATCCCTTAATAGAATGAATGATTTAATACCTACATTCAGCCACGATGGAAAAATTTACATTGATGATGAAGACATTTACAATCCAGATGTTGATGTTGTTGAACTTAGAAAAAAAGTAGGTATGGTTTTCCAAAAGCCAAATCCTTTCCCAAAATCCATTTTTGAAAATGTTGCTTATGGTTTAAGAATACATGGAATTGATGATGAAGATTTCATCGAAAAAAGAGTAACTGAATCACTTAAAGCAGCAGTTATCTGGGATGAAGTTAAAGACAAGCTTGATCAATCTGCAATGGGATTATCTGGAGGTCAGCAGCAAAGATTATGTATTGCAAGAACAATAGCTAACAGTCCTGAAGTTATTTTAATGGACGAACCATGTTCTGCACTAGATCCTATTTCAACTATTAAAATTGAAGACTTAATCCATAAACTTAAAAAAGATTATACAATTATTATAGTTACACATAATATGCAACAAGCTTCAAGAGTTTCCGATTACACTTCATTCTTCTTGAATGGTGAAATTTTAGAAAGTGGAGAAACAGAACAAATATTTATTAATCCAAAAGAGAAG
Organism: Methanobrevibacter sp.; assembly: GCF_051877095.1. Lineage (GTDB taxonomy): Archaea > Methanobacteriota > Methanobacteria > Methanobacteriales > Methanobacteriaceae > Methanocatella. The sequence continues at coordinate 86,761 of NZ_JBJEIO010000007.1, forward strand.
AAAACTGAAGAATACATTACCGGAAGGTTCGGATAAAAAAAATAATTTGGGAGATTAAATATGCATAAAGAATATCCAAGTATTACATTTAAAAACAGAATTGAACACATTGAAAAAAGCATAGAAGAACTCGGTGAATTAGCTATTAAATCAAATGAAGATGTTATTAGCTTATTAGACAATTATGATGAAAACACATATCTTGATGTATTAAACAGATCTAATGAAGTTGATATTAAAACAATCGATTTAGAAAAAGAATGTATCAGTTTTATGGCAATTGAACAACCAGTAGCTAGTGATTTAATGTTTATTGAATCTGGTATTAGAATATTAAGTCACATTAAAAGAATTTGCCGCTTATTTATGAAAATCGCAGAATCAATAAAAAACCTCCAAGATGTTAAGGTTCCAGAAATCATAATTAAGAAGTTATCATATATGGGAAACCGCACTCAATATATGATTAAAAAATCCATTTTCGCATTCTTAAATCATGATATAGAAAAATCAAAAGAATTAGCAGCTGACGATGATCAAATTGACGATTTGTATGATACTATCTTAGAAGAAGCTACAGAAATGATTGAAAGCAAAGAATCAGTTCCTGATTTTCTTAAAGTCATTACAGTAGTAAGATACTTAGAACGTATTGCTGATAAAACAGTAAATATTGGTTCAAGAGTAATATTCATGGAAACATTTAAACGTCCAGAAATTGATTAAAATAATTTTTATTATTTTAATCTTCTTTTTTTAATTAGAACTTCTCCAAGTGTTACCGCATTTAGCACATCTAATAAAATTAGTTGGAGCTTCATCGGCTGAACGAGTTTGCACTGTCCACCAGTATCCTTTAGTTCCGCCGCATTTATAGCAAGTTATTTTTGTTGTTGGCAATGCCATATAATTATCTTTTTTAACAATTACTTTATTTTCAGGATTAGTTTCACCTTTCATGTGATACTGCTCTTCTAAATCATTATTACTTAGAGATTTTTCATAACCACATGTACATTCAATCTTACCTTTTTTAGGCATTAACATTGCACCACAATCTGGACAGAATTCCATATAACTAAACACCATTGAAAATTAATAACTATTAGTTTAGTGGAAGTTGTTTATAAATATTCTCGTTGGGATAAAAAAAACTATTTAAAAAAATTAGAAAATAAAAGTTTGGGTGTGAAAGGATTAACCTTCCACCATAATCAGTTTACCCGTAGATGGATCTTTGTATACTTTACCCATTTCTGTATACCCTTGACCTGAACTGTTTGAAGTGTCAGGTGTTTCATTTAATTTTTGGCCTTGGTCAACTTCAGTAGTGTGTTGTTGCATGCTTTCCTGTATAGATTGATCTGGATCAATCATTGCCTGCATATTCCAGCTTATAATAACAAAAACTAGAAAACCAACAGCAATGACTAACATTGCATCTACAAGGTTTGCTGTTCCAGCCATTGGATCTTCTTCAACTCTTTTTGACCTTCGCCTGCTTTTTTTCCTTGGCATAAAATCACTATATATTCATGAAATCTAAAACTGCATCAATCAAAGCATCTAAATCAGATAAATAACTATCATACCATCCAGATCTAATTTTACCAATAAAATAACATAAAGCACCAGATCCAATACCCACAATAGTTGTATTAAATGCAACAGTCAGAGAAGTTGCAAGAGTATTGATATCCCCTGCACCTAATGCAGCAAGACCTGGACCCATTGGAATTAAAGTACCCATTAAACCTAATGTTGGTCCAATACGTGTAATAATATCCGTTTTTTTTAATGTAGCTAATGTTTTTTCTTCTTCAAATTCAAATAATTTACGAGCCAATGCATCCCTTGAATCATTTCCTAAACGTTCAGATGATGCAAGCTCAATTAAAACTCTTTTTTGAGATTTAGGAATTTTTGCATTGTTAATCACATTTTTCAAATTATCAACAGATTTAGAATCATTGATATCATAAATTAAATCTCTTATTGTTCCAACAGAAACTTTTTTTCTTGAAGTATATTCTGCAATAATTCCTCCTAATGTGATAATAGTAATTATAACAATCACAAGTAAAATAACAAGTACTGGAATTGTTAAACTTTGTGAAATCACATCAAGAGAACCTGTTAAAAACTCCCCACCAGGAATATTAAAAACCATAATTTTCACCTAAAAATCTAATCGAAAATAGTCTTACCTCTTTTAGTTAAAAAGATACCACCAAATAATAAAATAGCAAATGCTAAAATCACCATAAGTATATCTTGAGGAGAACTAATAGTTATAGAACTTAATGTTTTAGTTAATGTAACTGCAATATTTGGAATTACAATAGCTGAAAGCAAGAAATATGTACCAAGTAAAAGCATGAAATTGCCCAAAATAATAGGATAAGGTTTATTGATAAACCTAAGAATAGTATTTGATGCAAAATAAGTTATAATCATTACTAAAACAAGAGCACCAGTAGCATACCAACTTAAATTAAGTGAGCTAACACCAATAGTTGGTGCAACAATTAACACACTTGCAATTATTGAACCAAAACAACAAGGACAAGGAGCAATAATAGCTAAGGAAGTTGCGGTTGATGTATTTTTGTCATGTATTTTCCATTCTCTTATTGTAAACAGACCAGCAATAATCATGATTGAAGCCATTATAATATAAAAAATTGTATTATAACTGTAAATTGCTTGAACTAATTGTTCCGCAAAGAAAGAAGCAATGTATGAAATAATAATTACTCCTCCTCCATAAGATATGCAGATTATTGCAAATAATTTTTTATTTAAATGAGCTAATCCTGATGCAAGTCCTATTTTAATCCCAAAAATAAGAACTGCTGCAAAAATACCTAATTGCCATAAAACACTCATCATATCCATATTAATTTCTCCATAATCAATTTAATTTTAAATAAAATATTAATTTATCCGATATGTAAATAAATAAATATCAATATTACATTTTAACTTCATTATTTAAATAATAATGGTACAAATCAAAATCAGTAAGTTTTAAGGTATTGAAATAATATAATTAATATAATTAAATAAAAATGAGGCAAAATATGTTTTGGAATGAAGAAATTGAAACCATGTCAAGGCCTGATCTTGAAGAATTACAATTAAAAAAACTTCAAGCAACTGTAAAAAGGGCATTTGATAAGATACCTTACTACAATAAAAGATATTCAGAATCTGAAGTTTATCCAGAAGATATAGAAACTTTAAAAGATATTGAAAAACTTCCATTCATAACAAAAGATGATTTAAGAGAAAGTTATCCATTTGGGCTTTTTGCAGTAGATATTAAAGATATTAAAGAATTACACTCCTCTTCAGGTACTACTGGTAAACCTGTAGTTTCAGGATATACTGAGAAAGATTTAGATACATGGGCAGAAACAACAGCACGTGGACTTACTATGATGGGCCTTGGTGAAAATGATATCATCCAAAATACCCATGGATATGGAATGTTTACAGGTGGTTTTGGAGTGCATTACGGATCTCATAAAATCGGTGCAACAATCATTCCTATATCAACCGGTCAAACCAGAAGACAAATTGAAATTATGAGTGATTTTGGTACTACTGGATTAATATTTACCCCATCTTATGGAATACACATTGGAGAAGTTGCTCTTGAAGATGGAATTGATCCAAAAGATTTAGGAATTAAAGCCATTGGATTCGGAGCTGAAATGTGGACAGAAGAAATCAGACAAAAAGTAGAAGAATTATTTGGTGCTAAAGCATACAATATTTATGGATTAACTGAACTTATGGGACCTGGTGTTGGTGTAGAATGTAAAGCACAACAAGGACTACATATTGCAGAAGATATTTACTATCCAGAAATTATCGAACCAAATACAGGTAAGGTAATTGGTGAGGATAAACCTGGAGAACTAGTCTTAACTAACCTTGAAAGAGAAGGAATGCCAATTATAAGATTTAGAACAAAAGACTTAACCACAATCACATATGAAAAATGTAGTTGTGGTAGAACTCATGCTAGAATGAGTAGAATTACAGGTAGATCTGATGATATGATTAAAGTAAAAGGAGTAGCTATTTTCCCATCCCAAATTGAAAAAGCATTACTTAAAGTTGGTGATGTAGAGCCTCATTACATGATTATAGTTACAAGACCTGGAACTTTAGATGAAATTGAAGTCAAAGTAGAAGCATCAAAAGATCTTTTCTTTGATGGTGTAAAAGAAATGATGGCAATTAAAAACAAAATTGGTAAATCAATTGAAAATGAAACAGGTATTCGTGTGAAAGTTACATTGGTAGAACCAAAAACATTGCCAAGATTTGAAGGAAAAGCAAAAAGAGTAATTGATAAAAGGAAGTTACACTAAGGAGATTAAACATGAAAATCAAACAATTATCAATTTTTTTAGAGAATAAAATAGGCAGTTTGTCAAAGCCTCTTGAAATACTTTCAAAAGAGGGTATTAATATAAGAGCTATGTGCATGGCAGATACTTCAGAATTCAGTATTTTAAGACTTGTTATAGATAATCCATTAAAAGGAAAAGAAATTTTAGAAGAAAATAATTTCCTCGTTAAGATTACAGAAATCATTGGTGTTGAAATGAATGATACACCAGGCGGTCTTACAACGGTATTACAAGTCATGAAAGATAATAATATAGATTTAGAGTATCTTTATGCATTTACACATGATAAAGTTGGTAAAGCTATTTTATTACTACATGCTGATGATATGGATAAATTAATAGATTCATTACACGAAAATGAAATCGTTATCATACCATCCGATGAAGTTTACAATTTATAGATAATTTTTAATTATCTACTCTTTTTTTACGTGAAATAAATGAATTCAAGTAGAGTAATATTTATAGATTATTTAAAAGTAATTGGTCTTTTATGTATCATATTAGCCCATATTTCAACAGATACAGGCATACTGCAAATTAGAAATTTCGATGTTCCTTTGATGGTGATGATTTCAGGATTCCTTGCAGTTGACTCATTTAAGAGAAACCTTAAACAAGACAAATCATTCTTAAGGTATTTTTGGAAGAGAATTAGTCGTCTATTATTCCCAACATGGATTTTTCTAATTGTATTTTTTTCAATAATGACAATGTTTTCAGTAAATGGAACTTATCCATATGAAATTAATTTTATAATTAATAGCTTTTTATTACTTGATGGATTATCATATGTTTGGATTATAAGAATATTTCTCATTTGTACATTCATAACTCCTATAATATACTATTTCGATAAGATTGAAAATGATTATATTCAATTTTTAATCCTACTTTTGATTTATATTCTCTATGAAATAGCTATATTTTTAAAAATAAATGAATGGAATATTATTTTTGAATTCATATTAGCTTATATTGTACCTTATGGAATCATATATTTACTTGGAATGATTTCTAAAAAAACAAACCCTAAAACTGATAGAATTATTTCAGTTCTTTGTTTATTTACATTTATTGTTTCTGGATATCTGATTTATTTGAATACTGGAATGTTTCAACCAACACAAATTATGAAATATCCACCAACAATATACTACATAAGCTATGCTTTATTTGTATCTTTCTTACTGTTTAGCATATTTAAAAGAATTAATTTAAAACAAAATAGATTTATTAAGTTTTGTTCTAAATCTTCACTTTGGATTTATCTATGGCATATATTGTTCTTAACAATAATACCAATAATTTTGGGAGAATTAAATTGGGTTTTAAACTATATTATTGTATTAATCTGTTCAATTGGAATAACATATATTCAAAATAGGATTCTTGATTTGTTCAATCTAGATATAAAAATATTAAGACAATAAAACTAATAAAAAAAGAAATGGAAAATATTATTTTTCAATAACAAATCCATGGTTTTGTGCTTTGGTTACAAATACTGTACCACTTTCACCAATTATCTCTTTGGTTTTTTCTACAATAAACTCATTTGATTCATCAAAAACAGTGTATAGAACTGGTCCAAATGAAGAAATACCAACACCATATGCTCCTGCTCTTTCAATAGCTTGCATAATTGGTAAATAACTAAAATCAAGGGAATGTTCTAATTTATTGAAACCAACTTTTTGAAGCTCACTTATAGCCCATCCAAAGTTTTTAATATCTTTTTCAAGCATGAACGGAACAAGATTCATTAAAATTAAATGAGATACTTGTTCTACTTCTTCTTTTGGAATAGGACAATAAGTTTGGAAAACATCCACTTCGTCATCCCCCTCCATATGTTTTTCAACTTCTGGAATAGCTATTAAAATGTTCCATTCTTCTGGAAAATCATATCTTGCAATTAATGTTGCGGGTTTTGCTTGGGATGCACCTGAAGGTAAGAATAATGGTTTTTCTTCCTTACTATGTCCACCATCTAAGATAAAGCCTCCTAAGTCATGAGTGTATGTTCCAATTCCAGAGGTTCCTCCCCTTCCTACAATGCTACTGAGTAGGTTACTTTCTACTTCAATACCCATAGTTTCAGTTATTAAATGTGCAGTCGATACAGCAATTTGAGTTCCACTTCCAAATCCTGAATGTGGAGGATAAGTATTATGAACAATAAATTTGAAACCAGAATCAATTTTAAAGTATTCAACAGTTTTTCTAGCTGCATCAGGAATTTTTTCCCTACATTCTTCAATAGCTTCCTCATCTGTTACATTATCTGTGAATTCAAGTTCTATTCCGCTTTCAATTTGCTCAATTTCTAAAACAAATTGGGGATCAGCTAATGCTAATCCAATACCACCATCGACTCTTCTATATGACCCATTCAAGTCAATAAGAGACATATGTATTCTTGAAGGTGCTTTAATTATCATTTTTTCACCAATTTATAAAAATTTATCTTATAATTATATGTAAATAAAGTTTTATAAATGTTGTCATATTAAAATAAGTTGCTAACCTTTAATTTAGCATTTTCAAATGTATAGTGAAATTAATATAAAAAAATAAGATTAGACTAGATTTGAATCTAGTCTTCAGATGGTGCACGAGTAGCTAATTCTTTGTTTAACTCGTATATTAATCTGTTGTCCCCATCAGCTAATTTAGCTTTTGCAACTAATTCCATTGCATTTTCTTCTTCTTCGACTTGTTCTTCTACAAACCATTGGAGGAAGTTGTTAGTTGCATGGTCTTTTTCTTCAATAGCAATGTTTACTAAATCATTGATAAGACCTGTTACAGTTTTTTCATGTTCTAAAACATGTTCAAACGCTGCAAGTGGACTATCCCATTCAGTTTGAGGTGCTTCAATAGCAGTTAAAGTAACAGATGCTCCTCTTCTAATAATATAATCATAGAATTTCATTCCATGTTCTAATTCTTCATTTGCTTGTACTCTCATCCAGTTAGCAAATCCTGCTAAATCTTCATCTTCAAAATAAGCTGCCATGGATAAGTATAAATATCCAGAATAAACTTCAGCATTTAATTGTTCATTTAATGCTTTTTCCATATTTTCAGATACCATTAATATCACCAACTTAATTTTTGTTTGTAATATAATATAAATTTTAAGTAATTTGAAAACATATTAATTAACATGATTGAAAAATCCCTTTATGAGAATTACCAAATTGATTTTAATGAAACATTTACACCAAATACTGGTGATTATTTATTTATTTTTAATGAAAAAAGAGAATTGTTTTTAGATGATAATAAACAGTTAGCAAAATCTATTGATGAATTTGATGTTAACTTTTGTTTTTATATTGGAACATACAAAAATAAACGAGCATTTGTTATTAATGTTAACAGTGATGAATCATTTTATGAATTAAGAGAAATTTATGAATTCAATCCTGACCTTTACCATATTGCTGGAAAAGCAGTTTTAGTAAATGACTGGTATATTTCCCATCAATTCTGTGGTAGATGTGGAACCAAAACACAAATAGATGAAAAGGACATGATGCTAATATGTCCAAAATGCGGGCAAAATCATTATCCTCGTATTGCTCCTGCAATTATAGTTGCAATTAGAAAAGGTGATGAACTACTCATGGCAAAGCACAGTTATCATGAAACAATAAGATATGCACTAATTGCTGGTTTTGTTGAGCCTGGTGAATCTATTGAAGAAGCAGTTAAAAGAGAAGTATTAGAAGAAGTGGGATTAAAAATAAAAAATTTAAGATATAAAAGAAGTCAATCTTGGCCATTTCCAAATTCTTTAATGCTTGCTTTTACAGCAGAATATGAATCTGGAGACATAACTGTTGATGGAGATGAAATTTTAAAAGCAAAATGGTTTAAAAAAGAAGAAATTACAAGATATGAATCAGACATTAGCATATCTGATTGGTTAATCCAAGATTTTCTAAACCACTAAATATTCAAGGAGATTATACCTGCTTTTAATCTCTCTAATCCCTCTTTTAATAATTTTTTAGGACATGCAATATTCATTCTCAAAAAACCAGCTCCATTTTTACCAAAATCACTACCTGCCGATAAAAACAAACCTTGATTGAATCTTAGATACTCAGATAATTCATTTGATGAAATATTTAAACTAGAACAATCAAGCCATAGTAGATATGTCGCATCACACTCAACTAATCTGATTATTGGTAATTCTTCTTTTAGATAATTTCGAACAAATCTTTTATTTTCAAATAATATTTTTTTAAGTTCCTCTAACCATTCTTCAGAATCATTATAAGCTGCAATTACTGTACTTGTTGCAAACACATTACATGAATCTGAATTATCAACATGTAATTGCATTTTGATTTTTTCAAATAACTCTTTATTTTTTGTATGAACTATAGAACTTTTAAAACCAGCAACATTAAATGATTTTGAAGGTGATAAGCAAGTAATTGCTTTTTTATGATTAGATGAAATTTCAAAAGGATTATATTTAATATCAGGATCTGTCAAATCACAGTGAATCTCATCTGAAATTAAGATAACATTATGCTTAGTGCATAATTGTCCAATCTTAAATAAATCCTTTTTTGACCAAGTTTTACCAATTGGATTATGAGGATTGCAAAGAATCATCATTTTTACTTTTGATAACTTTTCATCTAAATCATCAAAATCAATAATATATTTGCCATTTTCATAAATCAATTCATTTTCTAGGATCTTGCGATTATTCTCTTCGATTACATAATAAAATACATGGTAAACAGGAGACTGTATTAATATATCATCACCCACATCAGTTAAACATCTTATCATTGATGATATGGATGGCATTATTCCAATAGAATACAACATATCCTCTTTTAACATTTTAAAATCATATCTTCTATTCCACCAATTGATATATGATTCAAATAGCTCATCAGGAACAATTGAATATCCATATATCGGATGCATTGCTCTTTTTAAAATAGCTTTCTCAATAGCTGGAGCTACTTTAAAATCCATATCTGCTACCCACATCGGCAAATCATCATCAAAACAATCCCATTTTAGACAATTAGTATTATTCCTATCAATAACACTTTCAAAATCAAATTCAGTATTTTTCATAGTGAACCCTAGTTTCATCAAATTTATCCATGAATTTATTTTCAAAACCATCAGCAGGATAACCTAATGTGATAATACAATATGGTTTTAAATCAGTGATATCATTAATTCCGATTATCTCACCTATTTTAGCCATTCTTTCTTCTTCAGGTGCAACTCCATTCCAAAGACCACCTAATCCAAGGTTTACTGCTTCAAGTAACATGTTTTCAGCTACTGCACCCATATCTTGTTGCCATACAGTTTTATAAAATGCTCTTTCGATATTCGCAACAAGTACAATTGCAACAGGTGCATCAGTTACACGTGGTTTAATTTCACCTAATTTTTTTAATGTTTCTTTGTTTTTAACTACAACAAATTCCCAAGGTTCTGCTCCAAGTCTAGAACCAGGTGCCTGCATTCCAGATTTTAAAATATTTAAAATTAATTCATCATCAACACCCTTATCCTGATATTGACGAATGCTTCTTCTTGTATTTATAATTTCTTCAAATTCAGACATATTTATAAATAATATTATCATTATATAAATAATTAGTTTAATGGAGGTGAAAAAATGGAAAGCAACAAATTAGCTGGTATTTTGACTATTATTCTTGGTTTAATATTCATATTATTCCCAATGTTTTCATCAGAGCTAATCTCAATAATTGTTGGTTTAAGTTTAGTGTTTTTTGGTATTTCAGCAGTATTTATGGGATACAATATGAGAAAAGATGGAATTTCATACTCTATGATTCCAATAATAATCGGGATTATATCCATTGTTTTAGGAATAGGATTTATATTCTATATTGATGCTCTTTCATTCTTAGTAGGATTCCAATTTTATATTGTTGGAATTATCATGATTGTATTTGGAATAAGTGGATTAATCTCAAAATTAAATAGAATATCTGCATTTACATCAATACTTGTTTTAATAATGGGTATTGTATCAATAGCACTTGCCATATTTGCTCTTAATGAAGCAATATACATTTCAATCATTATTGGTATTGTTTTGATTATTGAAGGAGTGTTATTCCTTTTAAATGATTAAAACTTATTAAAAATAGCATTTAAATAATCAAGGACTTACCATCACCATAACCAATCATTATAGTTTGGTTTTGAAAAAATAGAAATTATTAAAGTGTGAAAAAAATACTTACACACTTTAAGATTTTATGAATTTTCACTTTTACTAAAAGAAATCTCATTTTTATCGCAAAACTCTTCAATATGTGAAATAACATCTAAAAGATCATCTTTATCATATTCATTTTTGAAATAATACACAACTGGTTGGGCATTTGTATAAACAGTAATGACAATATACTGATTATCCCATAAATGAACATCAAGAGTATTGTACATTTGAATATTGTTTATAATATCACTTTTAGCTTTTTGAGAGGAAGTTTCATTGCCAAAAACTTTAATTTCACTATTTGGATAATTATTATGTAAATTTATGATTTTCTCCTCATCAGTTAAAACATCTTTTTGAGGTTTTATTTCAGACAACTTATCTTTAAATAGCTTTGCATTATGTAATTTTTCTTGAATTTCAACTAATTCCTTTTCTAGCCTTTTTTCATCCTCAATTAGTGAATTAATAAAAGCTTCACTACCATTGTTATATTCTTCATACATTTCAAGGACATCCCTTGCAGACAGTAGTGATTGGTTTTTAAAAAAATCCTTTGTGTGTTGTTTTACACGAATGCTTAAAGGTTTTAATTTTTCTTTTTTAGATTTATAATCAAACATTTCCTCTGCTAAATCATTACCTTTTTTGTGTAAATACTGCATTCTTGATGTAAACATTTTTTCAAATTCTTCACGATTCATGTCTTCAGGGAACTTGAATTCAAATTCACCTGGAGTGTATGATCCTCCGAATCTTTCATTTCCAAATTCAAATTTTCTTTTTTGGTCAGTCATTGTATCACATCCATTTTGTATTACAAAATAGGTTTTTGTATACAATATAATATTGTGGCAATGTACTATATAAATGTATTCATTTTTAGAAAATGTATACTTAATATTAGTCAGTTATCTAATTTTTATACAATGAAATACATAATGTTTAATTAAAGGAGATAAATAAATGACGCAATATTGTAGAAAGTGTGGAGCAGAATTAGATGACGACGCAGAATTTTGTAATTCCTGTGGCTTCAATCTTAATAGTAATCTCAATGAACAGAAAATAAAGAAATTTGAACATCATACATCCTCAAATAAAAATGAATTTGTAACTAAATCACCATTGATTTTGGCTGTTATTGGAATAATCATATCCATTGCTGAAGGTTTAAGTACACCGTTACTACTAGGATGGGACAGTATCCTAATAGCCATGGCAGTTGGTGTAATTGGAGGAGTTTTAGGAATCATTTTAATGGAAAAATTCGACGAACCATTAATAGCTGCTATTGAATTTATTGCAACTGGATTTTTAATCTACACATTCATTGGTCGCTTTGGTGAAATAGCTACTATTCTATTTATTATTGCAGCTGTTTTAGCATTATACCTTAAAGGACATCATACAAAAAACAAAAAACTCTTTGCAATTCCAATTTTAACTGTTATTTTATTATTTGTATTATTAATAGCTGGTGGAGCAGCATACCAAATTAATGCTGAAAATTCAGTGACAGTCGGCAATTTAACCCAAAATATAACAAATGACGGCTATGGATATTATAATGGTTATATAACTGGAGACATTAAATTAGATTCAAACTTTGATTATTTAAGTGTACATGTTGATTTTTTAGATAGTAATGGAAAAGTAATTGATTCAACAATTGGATGGAGTAGTGCAAATCCTGAAAATGGAAAAACATATAAAATTTCTGCATTGTATTTCGACCAACAAAACCCAGCAAAAGCAGAAATCAAAGTAGTTGACTCATTTAATGATGAAACACCATTATACACAGAAAATATGACTATTTTAACTACAAGTGAAGTTTAAATACTTCACTTAACTTATTTTTTTTAAATTACTTCAAAATTAATTAGCTTAATTTTATTAGAAATTAAATTAGGATTACTGTCAAGTTCTTCAGATAATTTAGTAGTAATATACTTTTTATTATCATCTGCAAAAACAGTAGCTATTTTAATATCATCTGTATTAATTAAAACACTTGCAAGGAAGTTAGCACCACTAGAAATCCCAACACCTAAACCAAATTCTTTAGCTAGTCTTTTAGACATGTTAATTGCATCTAAATCATCAATAAGTACAATATCATCAATTAACTCTTCTTCAATGATTCCTGGAATAAAATCATCACCAATTCCCTCAATCATGTGACTACCTTCTTCCATTCCCATTTTAAGAATAGATAATGTACTAGGTTCTAATGCAAATAATTTAAAGTTAGGATTACTTTCTTTTAATCTCTTACCGATTCCCATAAGAGTTCCACCAGTACCTATGCCTGAAACGAAAGCATCAACATCACCAATGTCATCCAAGATTTCTTGGCCTGTTTGAGCTTGTACTTTTACATTTAATGGATTATCAAATTGGAGAGGTCTATATGCATCATTTTCTACTGCAAATTCTTCTGCAAGCTCTAAAGCTTTTTTAAATCCTCCTTCCTCTTTAGATACTAAGTGAACATGAGCACCATACATTTCAATTAAGTTTCTTCTCTCAATAGAAACCCAATCTGGCATGAAAATATGAACATCATGACCATATAAAGCACCAATTGCACTAAATGAAATACCAGTATTTCCACTTGTAACTTCTACAATTGGTTGTGTTTCTTTTAAATTACCGTTTTTTCTTTCTGTTTCAATAATGTTTAATGCTATTCTATCTTTAATACTTCCAGAATAATTGTAAAATTCAAGTTTAGAATATGTGCTTCTTAGTTTTCCTTCATATTCATAATTAATTTTTATCAATGGAGTATTTCCAACTAACTTTCCAATATTCATAATAGTCCATCCACTAAAATATAATATTATAAATTATGTTTTTTGGATTTAAAATACTTTTTTAATTAAACAGTTATCTTGAATATTGGTTAATTAAAATTATTTAAAAAAAAAGTAAGAATTAAATCCCATTTACAAGAGATTTAACCCAATTAAATAGACCATCTAGAGAAAATTCACTAGATGAATTATTTCCTAAAAATTCACTTACCTGATTTTGATAGTATTCAACATCACCTTGTACATTTTGTACTTGTTCAATAGAATCTGCTAAGTTTTCAATATCAATATTAGTAATATTAATATTATTGTTTTCAACATGATTGTTGATAATATTTACAATCTCATCATGGTTTGTAATATTACTATTAGATACTTCTTCTTTAACTTGATCCACCATGTTAGATAAACTATCTGCATTTACACCTGAATTATTTACAATTTCTGCTTGGGTGTAAATTTCATCATTCGCAGCTTCTTTTACAGAATCTGGAATTTGAACATTAGTTGCTTCTTCATAAGAGTTCATGATTCCTGCAAGAGCAGATTCACCAGATGCTTGAACCGGACTTGTTACATACACATGACCACTTGTTATTCCAGCAGATTTTAAAGCTGAAAGGTACATATCACCAGTTATAGTGGTAATTTTGGATTTATCAACACTTACCTTTAAATTTTCATTATCATTTAAATCAACAAGTGCAGAGGACAATATTTGATTTGAATTATATGATTTACCGGTAATACCACTTGATATTTGATTTACTTGATCTGCGGTGATTGTTTTTACATCTACATTATTAATATCAACATTTCCTTGTTTGACAAAAAAATTGTCAACAAAAGACTTGTAATTTGAATTTGAATAGGTTGTCTCACCATAAGTTACTACAACATTAGAATCTGTTGCAAATCCAGTTGGCATTAACATACCAACAAGAATCAATGCTAATAACAACATTATAATCTTACGCATTTTATCACCTCTTATAATGCTTATTAAAGATTATCCTATGTACTATTTAAATGTTATAGTTTTTTAGAATAAATCTATACCAACAAGCCAATAATAATATGTTTGGCATTTATAATTTTTAATAAATCCTCTTGATATATTAACTATTTTAATTCAGTATCATATTGTTTGGAAAAATATGAATCATCAATGTTTGAGTTTTTTTAATTCAAAGACATATTCATCGAATAAAATTACATGTTTTGTCAAGTTATAGAGTTAATGCTGTTTTCATGACTCTTCTTTAAAGATTTTAACAAGAAAAACACAATCACAAATATCTGCAATACAGTCAATATTTCAAATAATAACTTTTATATAATAAATACAACTTAAATAACATTTATAATAAAATATATGTCGTTTAGAGGAGTAGAAAATACTCCTCTTTAAAAATAAAAACATCCATATTACAAAACTACTTTTTTATCGGCGAATGTCGACAAACTATCGACACTCAAGGAGAGTATTTATATCCCAAAACTATTTTTTTATCTAATAATTTTGGATTATTTACTGTTTTTTTACTTACAACCTTTTTCCAGTGTTTGCTTCTAATTATCTATTAATCTTTGACTAATCCATTCTTCATTATAACCTTTTTCACAATAAACATTGATTGTTAATTCAGGGTCTGCTATTACCAAAGCAGGTAAACATTTAGTATACAAAAAAATATCTAATATTCCTATCTTTACCAAATATTTACATTGTTTATAAACTCCTTAGAAATAATATATAAATATATTAAATAATTTTATTTATAAAGATTTATATTGCTTTTTTTATAAAAATAATAACAATTTATAAATATTGTTAAGGATTGATTATATTGACAGTAAAAGCTCAATAGATAATAAATCTAATTTTGTTTATCAAGAAAATAATAAATAAATTAAAAGGTGATTAATGTGGATGAAATAAAATTAACTGGTAAAAGTAAAGATATCGTTTCAGATAATATTTCTAAACTTAAAGAAATATTTCCAGATGTAATAACTGAAAATAAAATTGATTTTGAAAAGTTAAAATTAATCTTAGGTGAAGATATTGATGATTCTGAAGAAAGATATAGTTTTACTTGGCCAGGTAAAACACAAGCTATTAAAGAATCTCAAAAAGAATCTACGGGTACTTTAAGACCTTGTAAAGAAGAAAGTAAAAACTGGAATACATCAAAGAATATATATATATATAGAGGGAGATAATTTAGAAGTCCTTAAACTATTACAGAAAACTTATTATAATAAAATTAAAGCCATTTATATTGACCCACCATATAATACTGGAAAAGAATTTGTTTATTCTGACGATTATAAAGATAATTTAGATAATTATCTAAAAATTACTGGTCAAAAATCAGATTCAGAAAAAAATATTAAATTAACTACCAATACTGAAATTCAAGGCCGTTATCATAGTAATTGGTTGAATATGATGTATCCTAGATTAAAATTAGCTAGAAATTTATTAACAGAACAAGGAGTTCTGTTTATGAGTATTAATGATTCTGAAATAGAAAATCTTAAAAAATTAGCTAATGATATATTTGGTGAAGAAAATGTTGAAATCATGATATGGGAAAAAGTAACTGGAAGTGAAAATGCAGGTTCAGGGAAAATGAAAGTTACAAAACGTTTTCGTAAAGATCATGAATATATAATTGTATGTTATAAATCTAAAGAGAATACATTATTCAACAAACCTTTACGTATTAAAAAAACAAAGAATGAATATGGTAATACTGATAATGACCCTAGAGGAAATTGGATGAGTTGTGAAATATGTAAAAGTGAAAATAAGTCTAACCCTAATGGTAAAAATTATTTTGAAGTTACAACTCCTGCAGGTATGAAAATTTCTAGACAATGGCATTATAGTTATGATGAATTAATGGAATTAGATAATGATAATAGGATATACTGGGGAAATGGTAAAATTATACCTAGATTAAAAAAATTTTTAAATGAACCTTCACCAACAACACCTACTTCAGTTATTATGGGAATGTACACTCAAACAGAAGGTAATAATGATTTAAAAGAATTAAACCTAAATTTTGATAATCCAAAACCTGTAAATTTAATAAAATGGTTTTTAGAATTTTTTGATGATGATGAGTGCATTGTATTAGATTTCTTCTCCGGATCTGCTACTACTGCACAATCTACTATGGAATTAAATTCTACAGATAATCACCATCGTAAATTTATTATGGTTCAAATTCCTGAAGCTACTGATGAAAAATCAGATGCTTTCAAAGCAGGTTATAAAAATATTTGTGAAATTGGTAAAGAAAGAATCAGAAGAGCTGGAGATAAAATAATTGAAGAATCAAATAATAAAAATTTAGATATTGGTTTTAAAGTTTTTAAATTAGACTCTTCTAACTTAGAAAAATGGGATCCTAATTTTAATAATATCCAACAGTCTTTACTTATAGATCAAATCAAAAATGATAGAACGAATGATGATTTAATTTATGAAATAATACTAGAATATGGAAAAGATGGTATTGATTTAACTTCACCAATTGAAAAACATGATAATATTTATTCTATTGATTCTGGAACATTAATAATATGTTTAGATGATAATATTACAACCGAAATAACTGATAGTATTTTAGAAATTTCTAAAAATCCATCTGATTCAAAAGTTGTATTTAAAGATAGTGGATTTGCAACAGATTCTGATAAAGCCAATATAAAGGAAATATTGAAAACAAATAATATTGATGAGTTTATAACAATATATGAGATTAAGTATGAAACTTAAATTTGATTCAAATCTTGATTATCAGACTGAAGCTGTAAATGCAGTTACTGATTTATTTAAAGGTCAAAATTCTATGCATCAATATTTCACTGTTACCGGTCAAGCTACTTTAAATTCTACTCAAGGCATTGGTAATAAAATAGACATATCAAATGAGGATATTTTAGAAAATTTAAGAAACGTGCAATCTTATCATAAGCTTGCACCATCTGAAACACTTTCAAGTTTAGATTTTAATATTGAAATGGAAACTGGTACTGGTAAAACATATGTTTATTTAAAAACAATTTTTGAACTTAATAATAAATATGATTTTACAAAATTTATTATTGTAGTTCCAAGTGTTGCTATTAAAGAAGGGGTAAATAAAACTATTGAAATTACAAAAGAACACTTTAAAGGATTATATGATAATGTAATTTATGATCATTTTGTTTATGATTCATCAAAATTAGAACAAGTACGTAACTTTGCAGTTAATTCTAATATTCAAATAATGATTATTAATATTGATGCATTTAATAAAAGTTTTAAAGACCCATCTAAAGAAATTAAAGCAAATATTATTCACAGAGAACAGGATAAATTAAGTGGATATAGACCTATTGATTTAATAGCTGAAACTAATCCTATTGTAATTATTGATGAACCTCAATCTGTAATGGGTGGTAAAGGTGAAGAGGCTATTTCATATCTTAATCCTTTATGTACTTTAAGATATTCTGCAACTCACAAAGAAATTCAAAATCTTATTTATAAACTTGATGCAGTTGATGCATCTGAAATGGAACTTGTAAAACAAATTGAAGTTGCTGGTTTTGAATCTGAAGGTTATCATAATGAAACATATTTAAAGTTAATTTCAACCAATAATAAATCTGGTTCTATATCTGCAAAGATTGAAATTGATGCTAATGTAAAAGGTTCAATTAAAAGAAAAACAGTTACTGTTAAACAAGGTAGTGATTTATCAGAAAGCAAATTAAGTAATCGTGAAATTTATAATGGTTATGTTGTTGATGAAATATATTGTGAAGAAGGAAATGAATATGTAACATTTACTCAAAAAGATGAAATTTTAACTATTGGTAAAGTCTTTGGTGATGTAGATGATTTAAAACTTAAAAAAGCTCAAATTCATAAAACTATTGAAGAACATTTAGATAAAGAGCTAACATTTGCAAAGATGGGTAAAAAAATTAAAGTATTAAGTTTATTTTTCATTGATAAAGTAGCTAATTACAGACAATACGACTCAGATGGAAATCCTGTTAAAGGTCCATATGCTGAGATATTTGAAGAAGAATATAAAAAAGTTATTCAAAAACCTAAATATTCCACTTTATATAATTATGTTGATTTAGATCGTTTAGCAGAAGAAGTTCATAATGGATATTTTTCTATTGATAAAAATGGAAAAGTAAAAGATACAAAAGAAACAAAAACAGGAAAAATTAAGATATATAGAGATGATGAATCAGCTTTTAATTTAATTATGAAAGATAAAGAAAAACTTTTAAGTTTTGATACTCCATTAAAATTTATTTTCTCACACTCAGCACTGAGAGAAGGTTGGGATAACCCGAATGTTTTCCAAATTTGTACTTTGAATGAAACTAATTCCACCATGAAAAAACGCCAAGAAATTGGTAGAGGATTAAGATTATGTGTAAATCAAGATGGTGAACGTATACACGATAAAACAGTTAATACATTAACTATAATGGCAAATGAATCTTACGAAGACTTTGCAAAGAATCTTCAAAAAGAAATAGAAGATGAAACTGGAATTAAATTCGGTACAATTCAAGAAGATGCTTTTGCACATATTTCATGGATAAATAAAAAAGGCGTTGAAGAACCATTAGGAAAACAACATTCACTAGATATTTTCAAGTACTTTAAATACAAAAAATATATTAATGCTAAAGGTAAAATACAAGAAGCTCTTAAAGTTGCTGTAAGAGATGGAACCGTTGAGGTTCCTGAAGATTATGCTCAAATTAGAGAAGAAATTGTTAAAGTTGTTGAAAAACCAACCAAAGGTCTTAAAATACGTGATGTTAATAAACGTCGTCAAGTTAAACTTAAAGAAGGTATTTTAAACAATGAAGAATTTAAATTATTCTGGGATAAAATTAAACATAAAACAACATATTCTGTTGAGTTTGACAGTGAAGAGTTAATTTCAAAATGTATTAAGGTAATGCAAGACCGCTTAAATATTCAATCACCAAAATTATTATACACAAAAAGTGGTTTGACTATTGAGGCATCTGGTGTTAATTATAATGAAAATGGAATTATAAGTACTGCTTACTCTGAAGAAGATGAAATAGCTCTTCCAGATATTGTTAAGTACTTACAAAACGAAACTGATTTAACTAGAAAAACTATTGTTCGTATTTTAATAGAAAGTGATACTTTAAATCAATTTAAAAAAAATCCTCAAGAATACATGCAAGAAACTGCTAAATTAATCAATAAAGTAATGAGTGAATTGATTGTCGATGGTATTAAATATACAAAAACTGATGATGCATATTCACAAGAATTATTTAAAAATGAAGAATTATTTGGTTATTTAGAAAAGAACCTTGTTGAAGCAAATCACTCAGTTTATGACTACATTATTTATGACAGTGAAAATGAAAAGACATTTGCTGAAAGATTAGATAATGATCCTGATGTAAAACTATTTGCTAAACTTCCAAGTTGGTTTAAAATCAAAACTCCTATTGGAAATTATAATCCTGATTGGGCAGTGATGCTAGATGAAGGATATGAAGAAAAAATGTATTTTGTTGTTGAAACAAAAGGAACAATAGAATATCATGGCAATAGACCTAAAGAAGAATATAAAATTGAATGTGGTAAAAAACACTTTGCAGCTTTAGGTAATGATGTGAAATTTACAGAATCTAATTCATATGAAAACTTTAAAAAGAATATTGAAAGTTAATACTTTAAAGAGTATAAATTAAAATCGCTAGAAAATCATAGAATAGGTTTTCTAGCAATTATTTAATTTATAAATCATTATATTTTCTCATTATAAGATTGTTTAAATAATTCCATAAAGTAGAGAACTTCATCAATTTCTTTAATTTGAATTTCACAATATCTAGTTCCCAAACGACCCATATTAAAAAAATAATAGTGATAACATGGAAAGAAAATATATCAATATCAATTTATTAAATTATGAGAGATTATTAAATATGAGTCATGAAATGACATAATTACTAGATTATTAAATGATTATGAATCAATTAAAGATTTAATTGATGCAGATGAAGAATTTGAAAATAAACAAGGAATTCATTCTCTTCATTAGATGAACTTGATGAATATTTAAATGATTAAATCAACCTGCACTAAGATTTAATCAAAGCTATTCATTTTTTAAAATAACATATCGACATATTTAAATATATCAAAATAATATTATTATACATGTCAATTGAAAATTGTGACACACACTGTTCAGTTGAAGATTTAATTAACACATTACCTTCAGATAAAACTCTTGAAGAAAATGCAGCAGTATTAAAATCTTTAGCTGACCCTACTCGATTAAAAATAATTCATCTATTGAAAAATGGAGAATTATGTGTCTGTCAGATATTGGAAGCTATTGATAAATCCCAATCCACCATATCTCATCATTTAAATATGATGAAAAAGGAAGGCATTTTATCCACACGCAAACAAGGAAAATGGATTTATTATAAACTAACCAATGAAGACATAATAGAAAATCTTGAAAGAATATTTTAATAATGAGATGATAATAATGAATGATAAAATAGCTTTAGCTTCTTGTAATGGAATGAGTGCTAATGGACTAGTGTCTCGTGTAGCAGTTGGAGACTGTAAAAAAGAAAATGATAATGTCATATCAATTTGTATGGGATCAATTTCAGCAGATACTGAAGGAAAAAACGATGATATGCTTAAAAAATTCCCAATTATTGCAATAAACGGATGTGATAATGGATGTGTGAACAAAATCTTAAATAACAAAGGCATCACCGTTTCCAAAACTATTGGAGTTGGAGATGTGCTAAAAGAACATAATGTAGTTTCAACAGACCCTTTTAGATTAGATAGTGACGGGGAAAAATGCGTGGAAATTATTAAAAACAAAATAAATGATGAGTTACAAACAATATGAATTATAAAAGATTAAAGGAACTACTTAAAAATCCAGAAATACAAACTATTACTTAGTATGTTGATGTACTTCAAAGAATTAGATATGAACTTGATACTCCTTAAGTTAAACCAATTCCACATTCCACAGTAATCAATAATTTAAAAAAGATAATATAAATTAATAATTAACTGGAGAGTGTTATTTATTCCACTTTTAAGACATATTAAAAATAATAAAGAGGTATTAAGAAATTTACCAGCAGATATGCGAGAGGAATTAATTACATTGGAAGATATTATTCCAGATCATATTTTTATCTCCTCTTTGTTATAATGATCCAGTTTTTAATAAAGAAAAACGTGAATTATTAAATAAGAGGACAGATATTCTTGCAAAAATGTATTTTGTTAGGGCTAATCGTGAAGAATTAGCTGAGAACGACCCAGAGTATAATCCATTTTACGCTAGAATGAACATCAAAACTGATGAATGTGTTGAGTTTGTTAAAAAATACTCTCAATTTAAAGACATCATAGAATCCATTGTCTTCAATGAGATTGGTAGTGACGACATTGTGAAAGAAATTCCTATTGATGAGTATTTAGCTAAATATGCTAAACCAATTTCACATTCCGAATTAACCAATAATTCTAAAAAAAGAAAAACCAGACAAAGCCAAGCTTTAAACAAAAAAAAATAAAAAATCTGATTCAAAATTAAAAATTAAGAAAATACTTAAAGATTATAAAGACGATACATTAGTTAGCATTGCTGGTGGATTTAATAACACAGATTTATTTAATAAAGGTTCCATTTTCAATATTGTAAAAGAACCAGATAATTTATATGATATGGAAGCTATTGCAGTCAAACAGAACAATGAAACAATAGCTTATATTGCAAATAGTATTAACACTGATGTGAGAGGAACTATGAGTGCAGGTAGGATTTATGATAAATTTAATAATGATGCTAAGATTGAACTTATTTTTGTAGATAATCCAATCATAGCAAAATTAATTATCTGAATTTAATATCCAATTTATGAGGGAGAATATGCCAAGCAATATATCAAAAGAAATGAAAATGAAATTTCCACCAATTATATTAATTAAAAGTAACAAAAAACCTGAAGATGCAAAAGCACCTAAATCCAGAGGATGTGTAATGAGTCTTGTTGCACAAACAATAACTAAGCGCATAACTACTTGTTTTGGGCGTGAACATATTGCTTGTGGTGGAGTTTCAGTAGGTTTTGGTTGGGGAGATGGATTTAAGGATGGAAATGCAATGGATTTCCAAGCATCATTTTTATCCTGTGGCATTGAATCAACTCCAGATAAAGAAAAATATCTAGAAAAACTAAGCCACATGCCAAAACCAACCCAAGAAATGTTTAAACATGGCGAGAGAATTTATAGTGATTTTGAAACTGCAAAGGAAAATATAAAATCTAGACCAGTTTATGATAGCGAAGATTATGTGATTTTTAAAGGATTAGAAAATTTAAAAGAAGATGAAATTCCTGATTCTGTAATATTTACCGTTAATCCAATTGAATTAACTGCATTAATTCAGATAAACACTTCATTTAGACTTAAAGATGCTTATCTTTTAACTCCACAGGCATCTGGATGTCAAGCTATTGGATGTTTTACTTTTAGAGAAAGTGAAAGTGATAATCCAAAACCTGTTTTAAGTCCTATTGATTTTGCAGCACGCAGTAAAATGAAACATTTTATTCCTAATGATTATTTAATAATTTCAATGCCTTGGAAATTGTTTTTAAAATTAGAAGAAATAAGTAAAAAAAGTGTTCTTCAAACTGGAATGTTTAAAAAATTCATTTAGAATAAATTAATCTAAATAATGAAATTAATCCAACAGTTACAGTAATACTTTCAATGACTGTTGATGAAATATCCCATATTGCAATAAAATACATTATATAGATTATACTGTTTAGAATAAATCCCATTTTAATTGATTTAATTGATTTTAAATAGTAATTACATAATGTAAGTTGCACTAAAGCAAGAATTGGTAATAATCCAATAAGGCCCATAGTATTTACTAAACAACCTACAATTACAGAAATGATAATGAAAATTACAGTCCAGTTAAATGTCAATTTATCTTTATAGACCATTGCATTTCTTGATGCTGCAATTGCCATAGTTACAACACCTGTCCATGATAAAAAGAATACTGAAGAAATCATCAGAATAAAAGCATTTAGAAATTGATATTTATATGCTTCTTTTTCATCATTGACCCACATGCTAAGTAAGATGAAAATACCTGCAATAAATGATATTACATTGCCTATGACAATATTAACGGGTAAATTCATAGTATCTTTTCTAACTTCAATAATTCTATTTTTTTATTTATGCCTCCAGCATATCCTGTTAATTTACCATTTGTACCTAATACACGATGACATGGTATTAAAATAGAAATAGGATTATGTCCAACAGCACCACCAACAGCTTGTGCAGACATGTTTGAAGATATCATTGATGCAATCTCACCATAAGTTAGTGTCTCACCGTAAGGAATGCTACATAATATTTCCCACACCTTTAGTCTAAACTCACTACCTTGAGGTTTCAATTTAAAATCGATTTTTGGATTTAATCCATCGAAATAATCATCAAACCACTTTTTAAGCCTTTTAAAAATCGCTAAATCATTATTTTCAACGGTTTCATCAACTGTATCCTTGAAGAATTTCTGATTATAAAACCAAACACCACAAATAGCTTCACCGTCGCTTACAAAAAGCATTTCACCTATTGGAGAATTATAGCTGGTTGAATAATGCATGTTATCTATAAATATGACTTGAAAAATAGCTCAAATTCTTCATCATCCATTGGCTCTGGAGTTGATATGTTTTCATTAGACATTATACTTGAAGCAAGGTTAATGTATTCTTGTGTTTCTTTACTTTCAGGGTATTTTTCTATAACTGTTTTTGCATCTAATTCAGCTTCTTGAATAAGATTACTTCTATGGATAGTACCAATAACATGTGTGCCTATCTTTTTGGCAAAGTCGTTAACAATTCGCTCCTCATTTTCAACATTTCTACAATTACAGATTATACCACTTAAGTTACCTTTAAGCTTTTTAATACCTTTTACAATATTATTTGCAGCATATAATGCCATATATTCTCCAGATGTTACTATTAAAACTTCATCAGCATATTTTTCACGAAGAGGCACTGAAAAACCTCCGCAAACAACATCTCCTAAAACATCATACAAAACAACATCCAAATCCTCATCGAAAATGCCTAGATTTTCAAGGCGTTTCATTGCAACAATAACACCACGTCCAGCACATCCAACACCAGGTTCTGGACCTCCACTTTCAACACATAAAATGTCCTTAAAACCTTTAAAAACTAAATCATCTCTTTCAGGTTTTCTATTATTCTTTAATGTTTGAACAATAGTTGGGATTCTTGAACCGTATAATGTACGTGTTGTATCAGCCTTTGGATCACAACCAATAACCAAACAATTTAAATCATCACTACCCCATACGGCAGATAAATTAGCTACAGTAGTACTTTTTCCAATTCCACCTTTTCCATAAATAGCTATTTTTTTAATCATCAATATTCCTCTCAACTAATTTATAAACAAAGTCTTTTTCTCTAACTTTTGTTGGAATAGCAATCGCTACATTAAAACCTTTTTTAACATTCAAAACAGATTTACCTTCAATTTGCATAGAATCAATAGTATGAATAATAGATCCAGTAGTTTTACCTTGAATGATAATTTTATCCCCAATTTTTAAATCATCCCAGATTCTAAGCTCAGCTGCTTTAGCCCTATTATAATAATTTACAACTTGACCAATATCTTTTTTAATATATTTTGATTGATTATCCTCACTAACCTCAAATGGAGTATTAAAATAAAAATTAGTGTCAAATCCACGATTAAATACACTTTTAAGTTCTTCCATCCATTCATCTTTGACTTTATAGT
The DNA here is from genome assembly GCF_051877095.1 of Methanobrevibacter sp. Taxonomy (GTDB): domain Archaea; phylum Methanobacteriota; class Methanobacteria; order Methanobacteriales; family Methanobacteriaceae; genus Methanocatella. Next base: position 112,231 of record NZ_JBJEIO010000007.1, read on the forward strand.
TTAATGGATCATTATTATAATTATCAATAGCTTGCCTGTAAATTCCAGTAACCATTGCACCATAATCAGGACTTCGAGCTCTTCCTTCAAGCTTAAATGAACTAACTCCACTTTTCATAAGTTCTGGAATATATTCAATCATACACATGTCTTTAGGTGAGAAAAAATTAGTTCTATAACTTCCATCATCACTAGGTGCAATGATAAATGATTCTTCATCAACATCTGAGAAATTTATAACTTTATCATCACCATCTTCATAAGTTAATGTCCAGTTTTTGCGACAAGGCTGCAAGCAATCTCCACAATTAGCACTTCTACCATAAAGACCATAACTTAAAAAACAGCGTCCAGAAATTGCCATGCAAATAGCACCATGAACAAAAACTTCAGTTTCAATTGGAGATTTTTTAGCAAGCTCAGTAATTTCTCCCAAAGAAAGTTCACGGGAGAGAATTGCTCTTTTAGCTCCTAATTTTTTAAGTGTTTTTAGCATATATGAATTTGAAACATTTTGCTGTACACTAATATGAGCTTCAAGACCATTAGATACTGTATTTTCAATTAATCCAATATCTGATAAAATAAGACCATCAATTTCACTAGATGAGATGGTTTCAAGGTTATTATCTAGAGAACAAGCTAACCTTTCATTTAAAATAGTGTTTGTACATAAATAAGTTTTAGCTCCATACTCTTCAGTTATTTTAGATACTTCTTTTAAGTCATCTAGGGAAAAATTTTTAGCATTGACCCTCATATTATAATCATCAAGGCCAAAGTAAACTGCATCAGCACCATTTTCCAAAACAGCACGAAGCGAAATAAAATTTCCTGCTGGAGCTAATAATTCAACCATAATATCTAAGGTTTATAATATGTTTCTGCTTCAAGACCATCTGGAATTTCAGTAGGATACTCTTCATTTATACATCCTAAGCATAAATTATCTTTTGGCATTCCAATAGCCTCAATTAAAGCTTCAATAGTAATATAACCTAATGTATCAATTTCAAGTTGTTCTTGAATTTCTTCAATAGAATAATTAGCAGCAATCAACTCTTTTTTAGTTGCCATAGCTACACCATAGAAACAAGGAGAAATAACTGGTGGACAACCTACTAAAAAATGAATTTCAGCTGGTTCTGCTTCTTTTACAAGATCTAATAATTTTTTAGAAGTAGTTCCTCTTACAATACTATCATCTATTAAAATAATTCTTTTACCTTTAATAGCATCCTTAATAGGGTTTAATTTAAGTCTAACTGCTAACTCACGTTCTTCTTGAGTTGGCATGATAAATGTTCTTCCAACATACCTGTTTTTAATTAAACCTTCACCATATGGAATTCCAGAAGCTCTTGAATATCCAATAGCTGCAGGAATAGATGAATCAGGTACAGGAATTACAACATCAGCATCAATAGGATATAATTCATGTAATTGACGACCAATATTCATTCTGCTTTCATATACATTAACACCATCAATTGTACTATCTGGTCTTGCAAAATACACATATTCAAACATACAGTGAGAAAGTTTACAATCCTTTGTAATTTCTAACATGTGGGATTTAATTTCATTATCTTTGAAGAATACTACTTCACCAGGTTTTATATCCCTAATAAATTTTGCATTAATTACATCAAATGCAACAGTTTCAGAAGCAAGAATGAATTCATCATCTCTTTGTGCAACTGCAAGTGGTTTAATTCCCATAGGATCACGCACTCCATATAACTCACCATTTATTAAAATAGTTAATGCATAAGATCCAACAAGTTTTTTAGAAACAGATTCAATTGAATCAATTATATCTTTACCATTATCACAATGCTCTTTTTTAAGCATGTAACAAATAACTTCAGAATCAGTATCAGATTTAAATTCATAACCTTCATTGATTAATTCATTTCTTAACTCTTCAGAGTTTACAATGTCTCCATTATGAGCCATAGCAATAAATCCATCATCAAAATCAGTTACAAAAGGTTGTGAATTTTCAAGTCTTGATTGACCGGTTGTGGAATATCTTACATGTCCAATAGCCATGCTTCCTTGAAGATTTTGGATTTCATAATCTTTAAAAACATCAGTTATTAAACCCATACCACAATAGTAATTCAATCCTTTTTCTGGATTATAAGTAGCAATTCCTGCTGATTCTTGACCTCTGTGCTGTAAAGCATACAAACAATAATAAACAAAAGATGCGACATTCTTAGATTCATCAGGACAATGAATTCCAACAATACCACACTTATCTTCCATCTCTCCTTGCATTTATAAACTCCCTTATTAGTAGTATATTTGTAATTATAATTTAACTAGTATAAAAAAATAATTGTTTAATCCCAAAAATTTTCAAAAGTATTCGAAATATCATAATCTTCTTGTGTATTTTCCACTTCTTTAACACTAGATTCTTTTTTTAAATCTTCGGCATTATCATCAACAAATATTAATGCAGTTTTAATAATTTTTAACCATTCAATAGCTTTTTCTTTTGATTTTGAAGCAATAAATCCTTGACCAACAATAATATCCTCTGGTTTAAATTTATCAGTTGCAATAACAAGTCTATCAGCATCCAATAAATCTTGTCTAAATGTCTCCTGCCATAAATCATCTAAATTAAATATTTCAAGAATTTCTTTAGAATAAATATCTTCATAACGCAATTTAAATGCATTAAAATCAGCTTTTAACTCTTTAATATCTTCTATTAATTCTTTATTTTCCTGAGTTAAAACTTCATTTTCTTTAAGAACTTGATTATAATCATCTAATAAATTATTATAATTATGAGTTACTTTCATTAACTTGTTTTCTAATGTATGAATATTTATTAGATTTAAAGAATAAGATAATGTTGATTTTATTATTGAATTTAAAATCTCTTTTTCAGCTAATTTAAAATCAATAGACTCATCTTCAACAATAATATTATTATAATCAAATAATCCTATATGATTAAAATCAGTTTTTAATTCATTAAAAAGAATATTATAAGTTTCATCACTACCATACCCACCAATTAAAAGAATATCTGCACCACTAGCTACTTTTTTAACAATGCCTAATTCCATAGTGGGAATAATGGATGAAACAACAATATTATAATCCTGCTCAAGATTAATATTACTAACAGCTTTTGAAACTATCTGTGCAATATCCAAACTTGAGACAATTATACGAATATCTATCTTTGATTCATGACTTTCATTTTCCATGAACATTACCTAAATCACATTAATTTTTTTATGCCAATCCCAAGCAGACTCAACAATTTTTTCTAAGTTGTATTGAGGAGTCCAACCTAATTTTTCTTTAATTTTATTTGAATCAGCTATTAATATATCAGGATCACCTTCACGGCGTTCATCAATTTTAACTTCAAAGTCACGACCAGTGACTTTCTTACACATATCAATTACTTCACGAACAGAATATCCTTGACTATTTCCAAGATTAAAAACATTAGATTCATTTTCATTGCATAAATATTCATATGCTTTAATATGTGCATCAGCTAAATCATTTACATGAATATAATCTCTGATACATGTTCCATCTTGTGTATTATAATCATCACCAAAAATAGAAATGCTTTCACGTTTTCCAATAGCAGCATCTAATATTAATGGAATTAAATGAGTTTCAGGGTCATGAAACTCACCAATTTCACAATCAAAATCTGCTCCTGCAGCATTAAAGTATCTTAAAGCTACAAAGTTAAAATCGCCTTTTTCAGCTTCTCTTTCAAGAGCTTTTTCAGTAATAAATTTAGAATGTCCATAAGGATTAATTGGTTTTAAATCATGATTTTCAGTGATTGGAACTTTCTCAGGATTTCCATATACTGCTGCAGTAGAAGATAAAATAAATTTATTAACTCCAAATTCTCTCATTATCTGTAAAAGATTTAAAGTATTTTTATAATTGTTTTTAAAATATTTTTGAGGTATTTTAATTGATTCTGCTACTGATGAAAATGCAGCAAAGTGAATAACACAATCAATATCATAATTTTCAAAAACTTCTCTAAGGTTTTTGCTTCCAATATCATAATTTTCAAAATTGCCCCATTTAACAAAGTTTTCATAACCTTTACATAAATTATCAACTACGACAGTATCATAACCTGCATTATGTAATGCTTTATTTGTATGAGAACCAATATATCCTGCACCACCAGTAATAAGAATCATATAAAATCACCTAAATAAATTTACCTAATTTGACTAATGCTTTTGGAGATACTTTAATTACTTTTTTAACAAGTTCAGTAGTTGAAATCTTATCAAAAGTTGCCCCTTCAAATGAATGTGCAAGTTCATTTAATTCTTCATCAGATAAAGTAAGTAAATACTCTTGTACTTTTTTATATCTTTTAATTTCATGATCTAATTCAGCATGTGCCATTTCATCATATTTTTTCAAGAATTTTCTAGAACAGTTTTCTTCATTAATAGCTTGAGCAGCTACTTTACCAGCACACATTCCACCAGTCATACCGCTGATAATTCCTCCACCAGTTAATGGATTTACTTGTCCAGCAGCATCTCCACAGACTAAAATATTATCATCATAGAGTTTTTTGGTCATTCCAGCAACAGGATCTCCACCAACATTTATTTCAACAGCTTGAGCATTTTTTAAGTAAGGAGATTTTGCAACAAAATCATCTAAATATTCAATAGCAGTTTTTTCAGCCATATGAGGTAAGATTGCTAAACCAACATTTGCAATGTCATCTCCTTTAGGGAAAATCCATACATATCCCCCAGGTGCACATGAACCTAAGTAAAACTCAATTACTCCAGGTTTTTCAAATTCTACATTACACATTTCATATTGTACACCAGATTCCATTTCTTTAGCTTTTGCAGCTGGTCTTAAACCTGCCCATCTTGCAACATGACCTTCAGGACCATCAGCTGCGATTAATATTTTACATTTAAAAACTTCTTCTTTACCCATGGATTCAGTGAATACTAAGTAACCATTTTCAATTTTTTCAATACCAGTTACTAAAGTTTTGATTCTGATTTCAGCACCTGCTCTTGCAGCATCCATCGCCATATGTTTATCAAATACTTTTCTTTCTAAAACGTAACCTGCTTCAGGTAGTTTTACTTCATCTTTTGTTAGCCAAACATCAGTAGTATCAGGAGTTTGAATTCTTACACCTTGGATTTCTTGAGTAATCCAACGAGGTGAAGGTTCAATACCTAATTTTTCAAGTCCTTGAATTGAAACACCTTCAGCACATCTTTTTGGTGCACCAATTTCAGATTTTTTATCCATTAAAATAACTTTTGCTCCACCTAATGCAGCATGTTTTGCTGCACTTGATCCCGCAGGTCCAGAACCTACTACAATTACATCAGTTTCAATCATATAATCAGTCCTCTTTTTCTAATGCATCTATTGGACATGCTTTAATACATGTATCACAATCTTTACAGTCATCATCATTAAATACTAATGAATATTCTCTTACTTGGATTAAATTTCTTGGGCAAACCCCAGCACACTCACCACAAAATGAGCACCAATCTTTAACTATCATAAAAATTCTCCTTAAGTCTAAAATTTATATTATACATAATATATTTTTTATTATATAAAATGTTTAGTGAAAAAATAATTATTCAGATATAATTAAAGTTTATCTAAAATAAAAAAAAGTAATTTTCCCCTTAAGGGAAAAGTTAATATTCCTTAAAAGGAATCACTAATTTAAAATTTTATGAATAGTTAAAATGTTTTTATTGTCAACTCTTTCATACTCTATTACATCAACATTTTTTTTAATGAGAAGAATACCTAACCCACCAATTTCACGTTCATCAGAACTTAATGTAGTATCAGGTGTAGCTTGTTCTAGAGGATTGAAATATTCACCTTCATCAATTAATTTTATTATAATTTCTAATTGATGGTTTGAAATTATGTCAACTAAAAATTCAACTATTCCTTTATCATTATATGCATAATTGCTGATATTAGTAAAAATTTCTTCTAATACTAATTTAAGTTTCATAACAGCTAATTCATCAGTATCATAATCTTCCAATAATCTATTTAATTCATTGAAGATATTCTCTAATTCACTAACATCCGCATCAAATACAAGTTTTTTCATATTATCAAAGTTCCCTAAGAGCATAGAAGAATTTTCTTTGAACTTCATTTACTATTATTCTAGGGGGTTTAAGCTGAACTACACTTACTCCTTTCATAGCCATAAGATCCCTGTAAAGCATAAATGTTTCTTTTTGTAATATTTCAAGTTTTGTTTCACCAAAAGTATTATTTTCAATTTTAGAACCAAATGAAGGATTTGCTTTACCAAGATTTTTTTCTAAATCGGCTCTGAGAGCCTCAACATCGATATCATCTATGTTATCTGGTTCTATTAAGAAATTATAATTCATTGGAACAGCTTCAGTATCTGCAAATACTGTAAAATCAACACAGTCGAAGCCATATTTCTCTTCACATTGTTTTACTGATTCTCTTAAAGCTTCTTCAGTAGTTTTTTCTCCAGTTAAATTCACAGTCTGATTTAAACGATATTTGAATGTAATTTCAGGTAGAGTATTATGCATTCCAGTTACTCTTACAACATCCTTTATTTTATATCTATAAAATCCAGATAAATTTGTTAAAATTATTTCATAATCTTTTCCAACTTCTAGCTGATCAATTGTTAATAGATTATCATAACCCTCCTGTTCAACAGGTCTAAACTCAAAGAATATTGCATTTGGAATTAATACACTGTTTTTATTATTTAATTCCAATGGTGTTGAGAAAATTCCCTCTGAAGCTTGCAATCCTAAATATAATATTGGAGTTTCTTCATTAGCATATTTTTCTCTTATTTTTTCAACATATGTTTCAAATGTTGATGTTCCAATTCCTTCAAATGCCTGAATATCTGGCCATATTGATTTAACAAAAGTATTATCAATTGGTTTAGAGAATATTTCTTCTAATTCATCAGCTCTTTCAGGCATTGGAGTCAATTTTTCTTCTAAAATTTCTCTTGTCTCAGGAGATAAATTAATTGAAGAATTAATTGTTCCATTCCTAATATCTTCAATTAACATCTCATGATTATCCTCCATATATCTTAAAATTTCCAAGAAATAGCTGAAATATGCAGAAATAACGATAGTTGTGTTTTTTTCACGAAGTGCATATAATGATTGAAGATAATGTGTATCTAAATCTCCTTGCGGAACAAGAACTTCTGCAGGGCTTGTTGATAAAATATCAAAATAATCTTTCATATTATCTGCTAATTTTGCAGTTAAAGCACCATATGTAGCTCCAGAAGGTACAGATGAAATATTATATTGTCCAATTATGAATATTTTTCCCTCTTTCCATTTATCTCCTAATTCTTCTGTGATTAAGTGTAATACAAAAGGTAGAGAATATAAGAAATTCAATTGTTGTGCTACTTCACTAATTGGTATTTTTTTAGGGTTTCCAAGTGTTCCTGAAGATTTATTATAATGTTTTACAGGATAAACTGTTAAAAGATTTTCTACACCTTGAAATACCATTGGAATTAAAAAATCAATATAATCATCATATTCAGATATTGGGACCTTTTCCTGATATTCTTTAATAGATTTAATATTTTTAAAGTCATATTTTATCCCATATGCAGTGTCTTTATTGTCATTTAATATTTTCATTAATAATTCTTCATTGGTTTTCTTTGCATCAAGACTAAATAGCTCTAATTGTTTATGAGCCTTTGAAGGAGCATCTAATAACTCCCCATATATCTTCTTTCTTATTTCACGTTCCATATTATCACTCACTTTTAATTGATCCACTTTTATACATCTCTGCATATAATCCATTTAATTCTAATAATTCTTTATGATTTCCAACTTCTTTTATATCCCCATTTTTCATGAAAATAATTTTATCTGCATTTTTAATTGTAAATAATCTATGAGCTATTATAAATGTTGTTCTACCTTTCATCATTTCTTCCATAGCTTTTGTAACTAATAGTTCTGTTCTTGTATCCATTTGACTTGTAGCTTCATCCAAAATCAATATTTTAGGATCAGATATTATTGTACGAGCTAAAACTAACAATTGTTTTTCACCAACACTTAAATTAGTATTTTCTTCACTGATGATAGTGTCATAACCATCAGGTAAAAGATTTATAAATTTATCACAACCTACTAACTCAGCAGCTTTATGAATATCTTCAATTGTTGGATTTTCCATTCCATATCCAATATTTTCAGCTATTGTTCCTTCGAAAACCCAACTGTCTTGGAGAACCATTCCAAAACTTTTCCTAAAATCATCTCTCTTAATTCTATAAATATTTTTACCATCTAAATATATAACTCCATCATTTATATCATAGAATCTCATTAATAAATTAACGATTGTGGTTTTTCCAGCTCCTGATGGTCCTACAATTGCATTTGTTGTACCTGATTTTGCAATAAAATTAACATCATTCATTAATATTTTATCTTCAGTATATCCAAATTTAACATTTTTAAATTCAATCTCACCTTTAACATCCTTTTCAAGGAGATGTTCACTATTTTCAAAGTCTTTTTCTTCTTCTGCATTTAAAACATCTAAAATATTCTCTAAACTACTAAGTCCAGATTGTAGTATGTTAAGATTATTTCCAATAGTTGTTAATGGCTCAGTCAACATTTGCCCATATAAAATAAATGCTAAAAATGTTCCTATTGTAAGACTTCCAGAGATTATAAAGTATCCTCCGAAAACACAAATACCAATATATCCTATATTTGTTAAAATAGTGTTAATAGGTATAATAAATCCTGAATAAAACCTAGATTTAAAGAAAGATTCAAATATTTGATGATTAATTTTATCAAATTTATCTAATGATTTTTCTTCCATATTATAGGATTTTACAATCAGATGATTATTGAAATTATCTCCAATTACTCCATTCAATTTACCAACAAGCATCTGTTGTTTTTTAAATTGTACTTTTGTTTTATTACTTATGAAATTGAGAATACCAAAGGATAATGGAATTAATATAAGATAAATAATACTTAATTCAACATTTAAAATTAACATCATTACAATAACAAGAACTATGATAATAAATTGAACAAAGATAGTAACTAATGTACTACTTATCATTGATTCAACACTACTCATATCATTTGTTAATCTAGCTATGATATCCCCACTTGGAGTTGAGTCAATGTAATTTATAGGAACATTATGCATTTTTTCATGTAACTCATATCTTAATTTTAAAGATACCCTACTGCTTATAAAAATCATCATACGGTCAGAAACCATCTTTAATAAATTTCCAACAACATAAAGGACTAATAATGATATAAGGAGAGTTATTATTATATTTTCATTAAATACATTTGTAGTTGCAAATTTTGAAAATTCATCAGTTATTTTCCCAGCAACATTTGGAGCATATGCTAAACAAAAAGTTCCAATAACCATTAATGCAATGGCTAAAATAAATTTATTTTTATCTTTCCCAATTAATTGGTAAATAGTTTTAAGTAATCCTTTATAAGAATTTTTATCATTTTTAACCATTTCAATTACTCCTTATTCATATATGCTTGAGATTCATAAATCTCTTTATAAATTTCACATTTTTCTAACAATTCTTCATGGGTTCCTTGACATACAATACGTCCAGCATCAAATACTAAAATGTTATCTGCATCAATAATAGTACTTATTTTTTGAGCAACCATAAACACAGTCTTATCTTTGAGTAATTCTTTTATATTCTCCCTTACAATTTTTTCAGTTTTCATATCCAAAGCACTGAATGTATCATCGAAAATATAAATGTCTGAATCTTTGGCAATTGTTCTTGCAAGACTTAATCTTTGTCTTTGACCACCTGAAATGTTAGTACCATTTTCTTCTATAATACTATCAATTCCAGAAGGAAGACTTTTAAATGCATCTGTGAAAAGTGTTATTTCACATGCTCTTTCAATATCTTCTCTTGTAATAGAATCATCACTCATTCTAATATTTTCAATTACAGTGTCATTGAATACCATTGATTTTTGACTTCCAAAACTTATTTTTGAATGTAATTCTTTTAAATCAATGTCTTTTATATTGACACCATCAATTAATATTTCACCAAAGGTAGGATCATACATTCTATTTAATAAATACATTACAGTACTTTTTCCAGATCCAGTAGCTCCAATTAGAGCTGTTGTTGTTCCTTCAGGTGCTTTAAAATTGATATCAGCTATTACGTCCTTTGCTCCTGAATAACCGAAAATAACATTATTAAATTCAACACCTTTAAATGAATCTTCTTTATATTCCTGTTTAATTGGATTATTAAGTAATGTTGGTTCATATTCAAAAACTTCTTCTATCCTATTTGATGCAACAATAGCTTTAGGCATTATTTTTACAATAAATGGAATTAATGCTAAGCTACTTAAGAAATATGTGATATATTGGAAGAATAATAATAAATCTGCAACATTAACCATATTATACTGTAATTGAATTCCTCCAACATAATAAATTATAACAACAGCTACATTCATTAACAATACAGCCATTGGAGCAACATAATATAGTTTTAATGAAGATTCAATATTTAATTCATAAGAATCATCATTTGCCTTTTCAAATTTATTCCTTTCATAATCTTCTTTTCCAAATGCTCTAATACTTCTTACACCGTAAACTTTCTCACGTAGCAATAAATTTAATCTATCAACACTTACTTGAAGTTTGTTGAAAAAGATAATACTCTTATTACCTTTAATAAACATAAATAAAATTGTTATTATAAAGAATACAATTAAAATTGCAGCTAATGTTCTATTAATTAAAACAGTTTCTATAATAACTCCCACAATAACAAATGGAATTAATAAACAGCTTCTAAGAAGATTTAATATGAATAACTGGATTACATTTATATCTCCAGTAGCCCTATTCATCAAAGATGCACTTTCAAATTTATTAAAATCATATAATGATAAATCTGTTACTTTCCTAAACATTTTACTTCTTAAATCAAATGAAACTTTTCCAGTGATATATGAAGTTATATATGATACCAAAGTAACCATTATCATTGATCCAAGAGTATAAATCAACATTAATATTCCACTATTATAGATTACTTCAAAGTTGTTGACTTTTACACCATTATCAAGAATTACCTTGGACATGTTGATTATTTCAATTTGGAAATAAACTTGAAGCAATACGAATATTAATGTTAGGAGAACATGCTTCCAGTATTTTTTCAGTGCGCTTATTACTAATTTTTTCAGAAAATCACCTTATTTTAATAATTTTTGTGGTAATTCTTTAAATATTCTTATTGTTTCTTCATCATTTTCTGCTATTGCTTTAAGTAATTTACTAAATCCTGGGAAAGTATTTACTTCACAAAGATAAAATTCTTCATCATTTTCACCAAATAAGTAATCAATACTTCCATATGGTAAATTAATAGCTTCAGCAACTCTAAATGATAAATCTAATAATTCCTCAGAAGGTTCATAATCTTCAATTCTTCCGTTAACATGAGTATTTGATCTAAAATCATTTCCTCCACTGCTTCTAACAAAAGAATAAATTAATTCATTATTTGCAATAGCTATTCTTAAATCTCTACCTTTACTTGTCATTATAGCTTCTTGAGCTATGTATTGATTATTATTTTCTGCTGCAAAGAGCATTGTTAAAATTGTTTCAAGCTCTTTTTTATCCTTTGCTAAAGTAACTCCTTTTCCTTGAAGACCATCCATTATTTTAACAACACAAGGAAGACCAATATAATCCACAATCATTTCAGGAGTGGTAAATTGATTTATAAGCATTGTTTTTGGAATTTTAATTTCTGGAATAGCTTCTTTTATTAATTGTAAACTGTATAATTTATCTTTAGCAATTTGAGTTGTTTGAACACTATTTATGTATTTACATCCTTTAGTTTCAAACATTCTTTTGGCTGCTTGTAAATTATAATCATCACGATGGGATAAAGCAATACTAATTGCAAAGTCTGGTAAATCCCTTAATTCTCCATCATAATAAAATTTACCCTCCTCTTCATTATCCAAAGTTACAGTAATTTTTTCATAATCTAATATATCTAAATCCAAATTTAAACTATTTATCAAGTTTAAAGCAAGTTGAATATCTTCAGGAGGATTTTCTGATTCAATTAATCTTTTATATAGTTTATCTGCAAGTATTACTCCTTTCATTTTTTTCACCTTTACAAAATATATTCTTTATCTGGTTTTTCAGTAATTATAAGAGGCAATTTTATTTGTGATTTTGGAACGTTTCCTTTTGATTTCATTGCATATAATGATTCTGTCCATCCATTTTTCATTAAAATTACCTTTAACGGAGTCATTAACCCCATTCTATTATATAATTCATATAATTCAAAGCTTTCAATTAATATTTCATTTAACTTACTAGCTAATTCATTAGCCTTAATTTGAATTTCTTTTTCAAGTTCAATATAAATCTCATAATTTTTTTCATCATGATTTTCAAAAATTTGAACTTGTTTAAAACTTAAATTTAATCCATCTTTTATTTTATTTACAACTTCAATAGCAGGAATTTTTTCTTGAGATATATTCAATATTTCTCCAGATTTTGTTTTAAAGATTAAATTAGGTGTTGTTCCAGTAAAACCTATAATTTCTACAATATCATGAAGCTCATATCGATATAAACCACCATATGTAGTAATTATCAATTCATACTCTTTATTTGACTCAACTTTATCTGCAGTCAATATTTGACCATTCTCAAGGTCTTTAAATTCATAAAATCCTCCAAATATAGATAATATGCCTTCAGGAGTATCTGGTTTTGTAGGAATTGTAAATTTACCTTCACTAGCTCCATAACCCACATCAAAGAAAATAGTTTTTTCATCAAGATATTTTCTTGAAGTTTCTGAATTAGGACCTACTGATCCACCTAACCAAAATTTAGTTAACATAACATATGGCCAATAATTTTTTGGAATAAATTGATCTTTTCCTTTTTTCAATAATTCTTCTAAAAAATTAGCTCTTTTAGGGAATGCTTCCATTTGGCTTTCATAATACTTCCTATCTTCATCTGAAAGATTTAATCTTTTAGTTATAGTACCATTTCTTAAATCATTAATTAATTCTTCTGCATGATCCATTGCATATTCCACTTTAATATTAAAGTTAGATGCATTATTAGTTGTTATATAGAGAATATCCTCAAATCTTAGTGAAAAAAGCATTACAAGATAATTATTCGCTTCATCATCATTTTTAGTCATTAATCGTGGAGGATATGATATTCCTTTAGTAAATGCTGATTTTTCAAAAGACATTCCAGATGCAAAACCAATTGGAATTCCAGCAGATGTTTCATAATTATCAGTTTTACTTGAAAATGTTAAATAATGCATATTCTGAACAATATTTGATAATTCAGGAACATTAACATCTTTTGGATTTAATCCTTTACTTATCAAATACTTATTCAATTGAGAATTTGGATCTGCTTTACTCATTAACAAAGTTTTTAAAAGATAATAATTTCTTAATTTGTAAACAGTATTTTTGATATTTTTTGAATCTTCATTTTCAGGTATTAATTTTGATTTCCCAGAACTTGTCCCTGAAGTCATTATGAAATATTCTATATCTTGAGCAAATAATTGATTATTCTCTCCTAATTTAAGTTTTTCAATATATTCTTCATAATCAGAATATTGAGATAGGGGAATGTTTTTTTGGAAATCCTCTACTGATTTGATATTTTTAAAATCATGTTTCATTCCAAACTCTGTATTTTCATTGCTTTTAAGTATATCTTCTAAAACGGTATTTTGAGTTTCACTACAATTATGACAATATCCTAACCAAGCTTTTTCTATTTCAGTTAGTTTTAATTTATCCAATTCTTCATATATTGTCATATTACACCTAATTTATGTTCATGATGTCTATAAATCCTGTAGCTTCAAAAACTTCCATCACAAACTCATTTACATTATTTATTTCCATTTCCCCTTGAGTATTCATGATTTTTTGACTAGATAATAAAACTCTTAATCCAGAACTACTTATATAAAGTAATTCTTCAAAATCATAAACTAATTTCTCAACACCTTCAATATTATTCTGAATGAATTCTTCTAATTGATGGGATGTGTTTGTATCTAATTTCCCAACTAATTTAATACTTAATTCATTTCCATTTTTATTATCAATTATTTCCATTTTCATCTTCTCCAATTTTATATTCAAATATCATCATGGTTATATCATCAAATTGCTCTTGTGATCCTTTGAATTTATCTAATTCACCATTCAGATAATCAATAAACTCAATTGAATTTAAGTTATTGTTATTTATAAGTTCTATTAATCTGTCTTCATTAAATAGTTCTTCTTTATCATTATGTGCTTCAGTAACTCCATCAGTATACAAATATATTTGGAAATCATTACATTTTAAAGAAACACAATGTTCTTTATATGGTATATTTTCCATAGCTCCTAAAACAAGCCCATGTTTAGAATCCAACCATTCAAATGTTTCTCCATTTTTGATTAAAGGAGCATTATGACCTGCATTAACAAATTTAAGTTCATTTTTTCTTAAATTTATAACACCTGCCCATGCTGTTACAAACATTGATTGAACATTATTTTCACAGAGCCTATTATTAACAGATTTCATTGTTTCTGCTAAAGAAGCACCACTTAGTAATTGAGTTTTAATTAGTTCTTTTGCAATTACAGCAAAAAGTGCTGCAGGGATTCCTTTTCCAGATGCATCTCCAATTACAATACATATGTTTTCAGAATCAATCTCAAAAAAGTCATAAAAATCTCCACCTACTTCACGAGCAGGTTTCATTGAGGCATTAATTGAGTACTTTTTATCTTTCGGGAAATTAGTAGGTAATTTGGACTCCTGAATATCCTTTGCAAGTGTTAATTCTGTAGATATCCTTTCTTTTTCAGAGGTAACATTCTCCAAATCAGACATCATTTTTACAATTGAATTTCCCAATATCCCAATTTCATTATACTTCTCAAAATAATCTTGATATCTTTCCATTAAACTTTCTTTATTTACTTCTTTACTATCTTTTGAATTAATATATTCTCTAGTAAATTTTGAAAATAATGATAAAGGATTAGTTATGTTTTCTTCAACATATTTAAGAGCAATTAATCCTGGAACAAAGAATGCTAACCATCCTATAAACAGATATAACAATATTGAAATAGTGAATCCTAAACTATTTTCAATCATCATGCTGCTTTCTCCAGTTTTAAGTGCAATTAAAATAGCTAATGATGTAAATAATAAAGAGATTCCAATGATAAAACCTAAGAATATCAATATTAATTTCTCAATAATTGGTTTATAAATTGATTTTTCTTTAATAACTGGATATTTAACAGGTTTTGTTGTATAGAATAATATTAAGATACATATTGAAATAATAAATAGTAAATTAATATACTTATTACTTTCACCCACAGCAATCATGATAAAGAATACTACAATCAATATTATTCCAATTAATAAAGCTAAGTTATACCATTTATCTTTAATTTTAGGATTTTTATTTACTGAAGGTATTGTTAAATCGATATTTTTCAAATTGGATATTATAATACCAATTACTCCTGTGAAAAATCCAAATACAAACGAATTTAGGAAATAATTCAATGTAGTTAATGAAAATAAACTAACATTCTGTGAATCATGTAATAACATTATAATTAATACTGTATATAGTATAGTGGATACTAATATTACGCCACAGAATTTTGCTAAATGAAAGATAGTCCCTA
Source organism: Methanobrevibacter sp. (assembly GCF_051877095.1). Lineage (GTDB taxonomy): Archaea > Methanobacteriota > Methanobacteria > Methanobacteriales > Methanobacteriaceae > Methanocatella. The sequence continues at coordinate 128,136 of NZ_JBJEIO010000007.1, forward strand.
ACTGAGGAGCAGTTAATTTTCCATTTTTAGAAAAATTATACCATAATTTATAAGGTAAATATGCATATAAAAAATCTACAAAAAAACATATGAAAGTTTCTAAAGGAGGATGTCCTCCTGCTAAGTCAGTTAATAAATTTGCAAACGATACACCTAATGCTCCCCATCCACCAAATAATAATCCTAAGATAGGGTATAATCCAATATGAGCTTCAATATGTAATGGACTATAATATCCAATATAATACTTTAGGATATATAATTGAGTGAATATTAAAAAAGAGATTATAATTTTTTTATAATTATTTTTAATATTTTTATAAAAATTATTTAAATTCATATTTTTACCTAAATTGAGTATTCATTTCCAATGCTTTTGAATAAAAACATAGCTATATAAGGCACTAATATATAACTTGAAATTATTAATCCTACATAACTAATATAATAGACTTTATCACATACAATGCCCATAATAATCATCAAAATGAACATTATTAGCATCCATAAAGTAAAATGGATTATTCCTATATTTTTTAAGTCTTCAATTATCTTTTTTATATTAACACTTTCCAATAGATTATTAGTGTGAGATAATCTAGCTAATGCAATTACTGTAAAATAAATAAAAAGTAATACTATAAAAAGGTTAATTAAAAGGACTATAAATGAATAATCATTAAACATCACTGATAAATTAATAGTTAATCCATTAACACCTACTTCAAGTATATCAAAATAATATTCCCCAGTTCCAGTAATATAAGTAATTAATAAGAATAATATTAAAGGTATTGCAATGCCAAAGGAAGAAATTAAAAATCCTTTCACACCTATTCCAAATTTTTCCCACCATCCAAACTCAAATTCATTAGTAGTTAGTCTGGTTTCCTGGATTATAGAAATCAAATCTCCCATTATTATAATCAGTAAAATAATAGAATCTATAATACAAAAAATAGTTAGAATAGGATTATCTGAATTTAAAAAGACGAGAGTATTAATGTCTAAAATAATAAATAATGTTCCAAGTAGTATAAACTTTTTATACTTCCTAATTGGATACATCAATGATTCTTTAAAATTACTTTTCAAATCCATTTAATCACATTTTATCAGTATTTTATTAAAATATACATTAAGACACTATATGTGTTTTTATCATCCTAATAATATAATATATCGTATTAAACTGAATAATTACGATTTAATAAAAGAAGAGTTTAGTTTTAGTTCATTAATCTGTTAGATTATATGATACTCTTCCAGTTCCATCATCCTCAATTATTAATTTATCACATGAAGGACTCAAACTCTCAAGTAATGATTTTCCATTATCTGGAGACATAAACTGAGGCAAATAATTTACAATACAAATTGGATGAACTGTGCATTCAACAGTTTCATTAACTAAATTTATTTCTACAAAATAAGCAACATGTGTATCTGGATTTTTTTGATCAAAAATAAAGTTTCCTAAACTGTAAAAAATCATTGACCCGTTGTAAAATTCCATTCCCTGAGGAACATGAGGATGTGAACCTAGAACAATGTCTGCTCCTGCATCAATTACTTCATGAGACATTTTTACCTGATTTTCATTTGGAGATGTACTATATTCATTTCCATAGTGGAAAAATACGATTACACAGTCTGAGTTTTCATGAGCTTCTTTAATGTCCTTACAAACACTAGAATTATATGCTGAGTAACCTGGTGAGTCACTGGTAGCAACTGGCATTACTTCATTACTGTATTCTGCAAAGTTTTCAGAATCCATGAAATTGAATATTGTAATATTACGACCATTAATCTCTTTTGTAACACCTTTATGTGCCTCATCTACATTATCACCCGCACCGATTGGTGTTATGTTATTTTTCTCAAGATTTTTGATTGTATCATGCATACCATCAATTCCATAGTCGAATGCATGATTATTTGCAAGTGAAGCTATAGTATTTGGATTATTTCGAGCTAAATAAACAAAACTAGGACTTGTTTTAAGAGGAACATCTCCTTTAACTGCATTTTCTGAAGTTGTAGCTGCATTCTCAAAATTAATTAAAAGTAAATCTGTTTTAGAAGTTACATTAACTACATTTACAAAAGGATTTTCCCCACTTGAAAGTATTCCTTCCATGTTACGTGCAAACATAACATCTCCTGTAACAGCTATTGATGCATTACCTTTGTGTTCATTAACAACGATTTTACTACTATCAAAAGCCATTAATCCTGCTAAAAGAATCAATAATACAATAATAGCTACTATGACTAATTTTCTAAACTTCTTCATTTAAACACTGCCTACTATATCCCATTATTCAAGATTTTACAAAATAATACCAATAATATAATATTAACATTCAGTAATTACTTAATTAATAATACAGGTACATCTGAGGTTCTCAAGAGTCTTTCTGAAACTGAACCTATTTGAGTATCTGAAACACAACTCTCATCAAAAGATACAAATCTGTTATTATTTGAACCATGTGCATGAATAACAACTAAATCAGCACGTGTTTGATCAACAATGAATTTCATATCTCTTAAAGGATCAGCAGTGATTAAATGTTCAGTTACTTCAATTCCAACACTATTAGCCTTTTTAGTAATTTTTGATAAAATTGAATTGCCTTCATCTTCTTCAGAATCATAGCTACTAAAAGAAAACTCTTCAAGAACATTAACTGCTGCAATTTTAGAGTTAAACTTTTGAGCTATTTCAATAGCAACATCTGCTGCTTGATATCCATAATCAGAACCATCTACAGGAACTGCAATAATATCGAACATATTTATTCTCCTTTTAAATAATCTGCATGACAAAAATCAATGAAATTATCAACGATCTTATCAATATCTTCACTATCATCAATAATTTTTCCATCATCCATAAATACTGCTCTATTACTTACTTCTTTAATAAATTCAGTATTGTGGGAAATCATTACAATTGTAATTCCATAGGTTTTTGATATTTTTTTAAGAGCATTAGTGACATCTCTTAAAGTAACTGGATCTAAATCTCCAAATGGTTCATCTAAAAGTAAGAATTTTGGTTTGGAAACTAATATCAATGCAAGCATTACACGAACTTTTTGACCTCCAGATAATTCATATGATTTCCTATGCAAAATATCCATGTCTAAATCAAGACTTTCAAATATATCTTTAACTGCTTCTTTTGTTGCAGTTTCAGGGAATTTAGGGAATAAATCATCTAAAATATCAGAATCAAGACCAATTTTTTTCAATCTGTCTCTTGCTTCTATTTCAGGTAAATCAGTGAGTAAATAAAATGAATCTAATAATTCTTCACTAAGACCAATTTTTTTAGCTCTTTCTTTAGCTTCATTGATAATATTTTGATTCTTATAACCTAATCTAGTAGCTAACTGACTTAAAACAGTAGCATAATGACTTAATGCAAATTCTTGGTGCATGAAACCTAATTTAGATCTGATTTTCATACGTCCAAGACCTGGAATGTCAATGTCATTCCACTGACCATCAACATTATACATAACTTCTCCTTCATCAGGATCTTCAAGTCCACCAAGCATTCTTAAAAGAACAGTTTTACCAGCACCACTTGGACCAATAATACTTAAAATATTTTCTTTTTGAACATTGAAGTTCACATCTTCAATTTGTAAAACTTCACCACCACTTAATAAGAAAAACCTTTTTTGAATATCATTTAATTGAATAACATCCTCATCAGTTGCAATATTCTCTATATCAACAATATCATCCATGTCTGCCATGAATTTATCACAAATTTCATTTGCAGAACCCTCATCAACAATTTCACCATCTTCAAGTAAAATAACTCTATCTGCTAAATATTTTTGAACATCTGGTAAGTGAGATACAATAATAACAGTTATATTCAATTCTTTATTGATTTTTTTAACTGCATCTAATATTTCTTGTTTTGTTTTAGGGCATGCCATAGTTGCAGGTTCATCAAGAAGTAAAGCTTTAGGTTGTTTAGCAAGTTGTCTTGCCATAATAAGTCTTTGTTTTTCACCACCACTTAATACGGATGCATAATGATCTTGTTTATGAGTTAAAGAAACTAATTCTAACAGTTCATCAGCCTCATGACCAAATTCACTTTCTGCAACTTCAAAATTAGTATCTCCTTCATCAAAATATTTTCTTGCATATAATTTTCTTAAGACATTTTCACGAACAGTATCTGGCCATATACCAAAAGATCTTTGAAGATGAATAGCAGTTTCCTTTTTAAGTTTATTATAATAAAATTGAGATGATTCTGAAGTAACTTTTGCTTCACCTACTTCAATACTTCCACTATCTATATGTTCAACACCTCTAAGTGCTCTTAATAGAGTAGTTTTACCTGAACCACTTTTACCCATAATACCTAAAATTTCACCTTCTTTAACTTCAAAACTAACATCATTAAGTGCAGTGATTTTAGTTCCATCAGCTAATTCATAATCTTTACTTACATTTTCAACTTTTATCATTATTCATTGCCCCATTATATATCAATACAAATTTATATTAATGAAAGTATTTATATTTTATATTAATTAATTTTAAAAAAAGTGATTTAAATGACTAGTGGAAAGATTCAAGAATATCAAAATATATTAGAAGAAGAAAAACTTATGATTGAAACTCATTTTGTGAATATAGAAAGGATTTTAAGAGAACCTGAAAAAATTGAAAAAGACAAACTATTTGCACTAATGAATAACTACAACACATTAAATATTCAATATGAGCAACTATGTAACAATCTCATTGAATTCATCAAAATATTTAAAGATGATAATCAAGAAATTAGATTATACAAAACTGATGAATTAATTAATTTATTAGACTCAAAAATTAACCAAATAGACTAACTTAACTAATTATAATTAATTACAACAGAACCAGCACTTGTAGTTGAATTTTCAGCTACAACTTCACCATTTCTTAATAATTTTATGTGTAACTCACCTTCACCATAATCAGCTTTTTCCGCAGCAATAGTTACACTATCCCAAGCAGCACAATCAAGCACGAAGGATTTAGTACCATGACTTTCTTCATTTACAAGATAATTTGGACTACCCATTTTAGCTGCCCAACTACCTCCATATTCAATAACTGCTTTATAAGGATAAGAAGCAGTCTTATGAATAGAACCATCATCAGTGATTAAATTTAAAGAATCTTCGTGAGAAGGTTGAGTATTATTATAAATAAATGAAAATAATAACAGTGCCACAACAATTATTCCTAACACAATAACAATTTTTTTTGCTATACTTATATTCCAACTATTACTCCTACGAGAATTATCAATTCTATTCCCATTAGAATCAGTTAGAAGATAACTACAATTATCACAATATACTGCTGTGGATGAATTCTCATAACCACAACGTGGACATTTAACCATAATTAAAAAACCCTTTTTTCATTTCTTATAACAAGTTTATTATAAAACTTATATTTAAAATTAATGGAAAATTACCTAATTCTAATAAAAATTGATATAACCTTAGTGATAATAATTATAGACGTTTTCAGCTGTTTTTAAATTCATGCCGTTTATTTTAGCTAGTTCCTCAATTGATGCATGTTTGATGTTATCAACACTACCAAATTCTTTTAAAAGACTAATTTTTCTTTTTTTACCAATTCCAACGATATTATCAAGAGAAGAAGACTGAATATCATCACTACGGAGTTTTCTATGATAAGTTATTGCAAAGCGGTGGGATTCATCACGTACTTGCTGAAGTAGATGTAATGCAGTGTTATTTTTAGGAATAATAATTGGACGTTTAGAATTTGGAATATATATCTCTTCAAATTCCTTTGCAAGTCCAATAATAGGTATATGAGTAAGATTTAATTTCTCCAATACACCACAAGCCATCCCTAGTTGTCCTTTACCCCCATCAATCACGATTAAATCAGGTTCAGGATCATTATCAATCATTTTTAATCTACGAGTCAATAATTCCTCCATCATCGCAAAATCGTTCGGACCAGGAGTTTCCATCCTAAAATGTTTATACATTTTTTTATTAGGTTTCGCATCTTTAAATGATACTTTTGAACCAACAGCAAACTTACCTGAAATGTTACTAATATCATATCCCTCAATTACATGAGGTACTTTTTCAAGTTTAAGGTATTTTTTAAGCTCAATTAATGAATTTTCCATCTTTTTCTTTTGATGTTCAATAATTTCAGCATTTTTCTTAGCCATTTTAACAAGTCTTAATTTAACACCTTTTTGAGGAACTTTAATTTTAACTTTATTCCCTCTTAAATCACTTAACCAATCTTCAAGTAATTCTTTATCATCAATATTCTCATCTAAAAGAATTTGCTTAGGAATATGTCTGTTATATCCATAATACTGTTGAATAAATGAAAACATGATTTCAGAAGGAGAATCATATTTAGAACCACTCATTAAAAAGTCATCACGACCAACAATCTTACCATTTCTAATTGGCATTATAATGACAACTACTTCATTTTTACCTATAGCCATAGCTATTACATCTTGATCTAAATCATCATCCACTAAATCAACAAATTGTTTTTCCATTATTTCCTCAATAGATGCTATTTGATCTCTTATTACAGCTGCTTTTTCAAATTCTTCACAATTTGCAGCTTCCATCATTTCTTTTTTTAGATTTTTAACAATAGTTGAATATTTCCCTTGGAAAAACAAATCAATTTTGTTTATAATTTCTGAATATTCTTTTTTAGATATTCTTCCATCACATGGAGCATAACATAAATCAATTTGTGAATTTAAACAAGGCCCATTCATATTACGACAAGCCCTTATTTTAAACAAAGATTTTAAAAATTTAACCGTTTGTTTGACTGATCCCACATCAGTAAAAGGACCAAAATATACTCCATTTTTTGTTACATTTCTTGTAATAACAAGACGTGGAAATTCTTCATCAGTAATTTTAACATACGGATATCTTTTATCATCCTTTAACTGAATATTATACCTTGGACGATGCTTTTTGATTAAATTAGCTTCTAAAATTAATGCTTCTTTTTCTGAGTTAGTTATAATATATTCTAAACTATCAAAATGACTCATTAAAATTTGAGTTTTTGGTCTATCAAGTTTTTCACGAAAATAAGATTTAACTCTTTTTATGAGATTTTTCGCCTTACCAATATAAATTATAGTATCATTACTATCCCTCATAATATAGACGCCAGGTTTATTTGGTAAATTATCAGGACTTTTAACTTTAGTTGACATGACCTAACCTATAAATTCAACAATATCATTATTTAGTTTAACTTTATTATTCGCAATCATTAAATCTAAAACACTATTAATTCTTGTTGCTGTCTTTTTAGAAGTTGATTTAAAACCAAAGTTACGTGATGTTTCTTTTGCAACTTGTTTTGTTGTAATATTTTTCTTATGAATCAATACAGTTTCAATATTTTTAGCAATTTCTTCATCTGAAATCAAATCAATATTTGGCTTAATCCTCTTTCTAATGACAATATTATTATTTGAAGCATTATATAAGAAATCTCCAATTTTAATGATATGACCTGAGTTTTCAGCTTCACTTATACCCTCATTGACACGATTTTTCAACTTAGCTCCTGCTCTTTTGATATTACAAGAATCTTTAACTCTTTTTGTAACTTCACTAATATGAATTGGACCTTCAACATCAACAATATCATTAATAGACTTAGCAACCTTATCAACAGACTGTTTGTACAATTCATCTGATGAATGTAATCCAATATCCTCAATTTGAACATAATCAACTAACTCATCTTCCATTTTTCTTTTACCTGGAAGCTTATTATCATCAAATGATTTAAATTGATTATTTTTTCTATATCTTTCACGTTCTATTTCTTTATAATCTTCATTAGCACTTAAAATAATATCTTCTAAGGCTTGATCTTTAAAATCTTCTCTTCTTTCCTCTTCATGAACTGGAACAATAACATCTTTTTCTATTATTTCTTCTTCAAGATTATCCGCCATCATTTCTTTTTCAATTCTTAACTCCTCTTGTTCAGCGAATGTTAATTCTTCTTCCTTTTTAATGATTTTATCTGAATCATCATCACTTGGTCTACTTAAATAATCCATTGGATTAAATTCTTCAGTTCTATCAACAACAGAAACATAATCTATCTGAGTCGGATTTTCAATTTCCTTTAAAGATTTATTGATATATTCCATGTCCTTTTTGATTCCTTTAATAGAATCCCTAACAGATTTTGGTTTTTCTTCTTTATAATAGAAATTATTTTTTCTAAGTTTACTTTTCACATCATTTGAACCCTGATAATAAGAGACTCCATCTATATCCTCAGAGTCTTCTTCAATTTCTTGTTCTGTAATTTCATTATCTTCAAGGATTACTTCATTATCTTCTGGAATATCCTCTTTGATTTCATTTTCTAATTCAACACTACTTGGATTATTAACTTCATTGATTTTTTTATCATTTTCAAATACATCCTCAAGGAACTCTTCCATTGCTTTACTTACAATATCAACAGCTTTTTCATTGATTTCATCTTCATTCAAATCAGGTAGTTCATCAGTAAATATATTTAATTCTTCTCCTTCAGTATAATCTCCATTAAAAGTTAATTTTTCAATATCCTCTTTAGGAGCTGGCCTTTCCAAATTATCATAATTTTCTTTAGGAGTTGGTTTTTCAAGAGTTTCATCAGGTAAATTATCATTGAAAATATTCAATTCTTCATCATCATAAACAAATTCAGCTTCGACAACAGAATCATCACTTGGAGCTGGTTTATATTGATAATCATCCTCCTCGATTATTTCACCCTTAACAGTTTCTATTTCTTCTTGTTCAAGATGTGGCTCACCGCTAATAACATCTGAAATAATTGATTTTACAAAATTACTACTTTTCATACGATGTTTTTGATCATGTGACTTTTTATCAACTTCAAATTCCTGTTCCTCTTGGACTTTATCAACTTTAAAATCAGAATCATCATACTCTTCATTTAATACATGTTCATCATTACTATGATCAACATAAATATAATCCTCATCAGACCCTAAATCAACTTTATCCTCATTGATAGATTCCATTGTTTTAGAAGATTCACTATCAGTAACTTCTTCTTCATCTAAATCAGATTCATTAAAAGAATCCTCCTGAGATTCATTAAATTTATTATTACTGTGATCAACAACAATAAAATCATCAGAATCCAAATCAATATTCTTATCTTTATCAGATACTTCTTTAGACTCCTTATCATTACTATGATCAACAACAATAAAATCATCAGAATCCAAATCAATATTCTTATCTTTATCAGATACTTCTTTAGACTCCTTATCATTACTATGATCAACAACAATAAAATCATCAGAATCCAAATCAATATTCTTATCTTTATCAG
>NZ_JBJEIO010000008.1:0-9645 GCF_051877095.1 Methanobrevibacter sp.
CCTGGAATACTAATAATATCAGATACTGCATTTTTTAGTGCTAAAAATGTATATTCAGTAATATCATTACTTCTTTTGATTTTTTTACCTACAAGATCTTCTTTTACACTTTCCACAACTTCAGTAGCTACTTCCATTGCAACATCCCCTTGTAAGAGTTCCATCTCAAGTTCAAACAAGATATCTTCTACATGTTTTTCTTGAATAGTTTTTTCACGGACAAAAGAGAATAATCCTCCAGTAGCTTCACCATCAACAGAATTATCTTCTTTTTTATCTTTATTTCTGCTCCAAAAGTGAGATTTCTCCTCTTCCTCAGGATGATCTTCAACAACATCCTCTTCCTCAGGAGTTTCTTCAACATCTTCTTCAGCTGAATCTTCTTTAGTATATGATTGTTTTAGTCTACTAAATAACCCTTTTTTCTCTTCTTTGACCTTTTCAGAAGCTTCTTCATCATCTAACTCTTCAACATCCTCGGAAATATTCTCTTCGCTAGATGATTCAGTGATTTTTGATTCTTCTTTATCTTCCTTAACAGGTTCTTTAATATCTTCTATAATCACTTCCTCTTCCACATTTTCTATCTCAGGTTCTTCATCTTCTCCCCCTTCAATTTCTTCCATGTTAGATTCTTCTTTAACTTCTTCTGCTTCAGGAATTAAATTAAATTCATCTTCTTCTACTTTTTCTTTTCTTTTTCTACCAAATGAAAAGAAAGAGAACCTTTTACCAGATTCTTCTTTAAGATTATCTTCTTTTTCTGCTTCTTCAATGAGCTCTTCTTCTAACTTTTCACTTGTACGTGAAAATTTCTTTTTTAATGATTCAAACAAAATTAACCCAACCTTTTAGTTAGTTAAAAATTTTAATTATTAATAGTTATATTTCTTATAATATTTAAAAAAATAAGAATTTTAGTTATTTTGTATAAAAAAATGAAAAAAAATACACACAATATCTTTGTGAAAAAAAAGCGAATAAAAAATAAAAAATAAGTTGGAAAAATTATCCCATTTGGGTCATTTTTCCTTGAGCAGCTGCTGCAATTTGCTCAGCTTGTGCTTGAAGACTGCCTATAATATCAGTACATTGTTGTAAATTAGCTAACATTTTGTCTAAACTATCAGTTAAGTCTTCTTTTTGCCCGTTTAAGATTTCACGAGCACCATCAGCATCTTTTTTAACAGCAAGCCCTGCCCCAATACTTACAATAATTTCATCAGTACTTTTAAGTTCTCCTTTAACAAATGAACCAGCACCAACAGGTACGAAAGCTTCAACAGATTCTCTACCTTCAATATCATCTAAAGTAGAAAATAATGCTTCAACTTCAGCCATAGAATTCCTAATTAATTCAATTTGTTGTTGAATTAACTCAGCTTGTTGTCTATATACATTAATTTCATTAAGAAGATTGTTTAATTTTTGCTGATCTTCCATAGTAACACCTTCAAAAGTGTCTATAAAATTTCTTTTACAATTGGGTCAACGACATCTTCAGGAGCAATTTCTACGATTTCTGCAATAGAAATTTGGTTCCTGTTAATTCTGTGTTTACTTCCGAAACGTTCGTATATTTTTTCTTCTATATCTGCTTCACAAGTAGCTTTGAATTCTTTAGTAAATTTATGATATTCATCACCCATTACAAAAGTACCTTTAACTCTGTAAATTTTTGTTATCATATAAAATCCCTCAAGATATATTAATTAAAAATCATCATCTAAAAAGCCTAATGCTTCTTCAACTCTAGCCATTTCTGGACCAGTACTATCTTTAGCGACAATTGCCCCTTTTGAATTAGCAATAGAACAAGCACCAACTAAAGAAATACCTCTTCCAACAGTACCAATATTTCCTTCCACACCAAATACTTCTTGAGCAAAACTAATTTCAGATTGAACAGCATTTGAACTTATTAAAAATCCTTTATTTGTAACTTGAATCATTGATCCAATGATGTCACTTCCAACCATAGAAGTAGATTCAACATTCACATCTAAAGTTTCTTCAATAATATTAATTGCTTCTTTGGATAAAAATGGACTTACGATAGCACCTTTGTCATTTGCTGCAACAATATTACCTAATGCAGTGTATTGACCAGGTACAGTAGCGACATTAATACCTAAATCTTCAAACTGTTTAATTTCCCTATCTAATACGTGTGGTGAAACAACCATTCCTTTTGAATTAGCTACAGCTAAAGATCCTATAAGACTACATCCAGAAACAGATGATTTAATAACATCAACGTCCAATGCTTCCTTAATAATATCAGCTTTTTCATCTAAAAGATTATAAGGAACAATAACAAAGTCATCAGTTGCTAGGATAAAAACACCAATGTTTGGATTTCCTACGATATCTACTCTTTTTAACATATTGTTACCTCATGTTACTCAATAGTATGGTAGTGAACAAAGCTATTCTGCTAAAGTAGCTGTTACAACACCATCATCATCTTTAACTGCTTTTACAGTGATTTTAGAAGGTATTTTTTGGATACCCCTTTCCCAAATAGCATGATTGATTGATTCATCAATTTTGACTTCTTCAGCTTTCATGTGTTTAGTTAAGAAATTTTTAACTTCTCTGATAGCCCTAGGAGCTCTGATAGTTCTTTTAATTTCTTTAACATTTCTAAGTGGAATTGTGTAAACTCTTTCCATAATAACCCCTCATTATAATTTAAGACTATTCCTTCTCCAATGTCTAGGTTTTGGTCTGTATCTAAGTTTACGGTTAGTTTTAGCATAAGCCCAGATTGGAATTCTCCTATTTTGTTTGTTTGCTTTTGCCATTCTTAATTTTTTAGCTAATGGTTTATTTCTACTCATTTTCTCACCTGTAATACATATAATAATTATTTTTTATATCCAATAACACGAGTTTGATAATGTTCTGGGAATATATCTAATGAATTTCCTCCTTTTTTATCAATCAAAGTCCTTATCTCAACTTCAAAATCTGAACTATTATCCTTATTTGATTTCTCATGAGATATTTCAAACAAATTTGAAGTTATTAACTTAACAGATTTGTGTCCAAAACTATCAAGATTAATATACTGAATATCTTTACGATCTTCAAGACTTTTAATTTGATTAATATTCAATTTAGGAGTTCTATCATCTCTTCTTGTCCCATCTGCAATAATATCAAAATCATCTGCAAGCTTTTCGACAGTTTGAGCATGAATAAATTTAATTCCATCATTTGGAAATCCATCATCCATAATCATGTCACAAGTTTTATCTAAAATGTCATAATCCATTTTTAAGACATTATGTTTGAAACCTAATGCTTCAGCAGATTTACTTGCTGGAATATATGAATCGTAAACACCAAAGTTTGCAGTGCATAGTTCTACGTTAAGACCTAATCTTTTAAGCATTACTGCTACAAAAGATGAATCTTTACCTCCACTATATAATACTCCAACATTCATCAATATTATTTCCTTGTAATTTTAATTTCTCTTTTTTGACCAGCAATTTGCCTTAAAAGAACTTTAAGCTGTTCATCAGTTACTTTTCCTCTTAAACTTCCAGCCTGAGCTGACTGAATCAATTGAAGTTCAATTTGATTAACAAGTTCAGGTTTAGTTAATTTAAGATTAGATAACCTATTACGAGCTTCAGAAGTCATAATCTGAGCAATAATTTGTTTTTTCTGAGATTCAAATTTTGCTTCTGCTTCTTGCTGTTGTGCCTGAGCCATAGCCTGTTGTTGTGCTTGATTCTGCATAGCAGCTTGTTGAGCTTGTAATTCAGCCATTCTTTTTTGACGAATTTCATCTAAATCGCTCATATCAAACTCTCCAAAATATAATTAGTATTTTTCAAGACCAGGAACATCTTTAATGATTTCAGCAGAAATTTTATCTAAAAATGATCTTCCTGCTGGAGTAACAACTCTTCCACCTTCAACTTTTTCAACAAGTCCTGCATCTTCTAATTGATGTAATGCGGTTCTAACAATAGATCCACTACCTTTTTTAAATACTTCAGGACGTACACCACGGTCTTTTTTACCACCGTAGAAAGTTCTTAAACTCATAACTCCCACCGGACCATCCATATATACTCTTCTTATAATGGAAGCAGCCCTTACATACCACCAATCTATGTTTTCTGGTTTTCTTTCTTTGTGAACACCAGTTTTAACAAAATTGGACCATGCAGGGGAATTGATTTTATCATTATTTTTAAATTCATCTGCGACTTTTTCAATTAATAAATCTGCAGGTACATCAAATACAGTAGTCATATTAATTCTCCAATATTCTATTAAATAATTGTAACTTAATCCACTGTAAATTTAAGACCTAAAAAATAGGGTCCGTAACTCTAAATTTATAATGTTTAAGGCTTTTTTTTATAAATTACAGCGACATGCCCTCTAACATCAATAAGCTTAGCTCTAGTCTGAGAGACAACATCATCTATAAATTTATCTTTATCTCTAGCGATATTTTTTGCAAATTTAAGTTTGACAATTTCATTAGCAGTAAGTTGGCGTTTAATTTCTTCAATGATATTTTCATTAATACCATTTTTACCAATGTTAATTGTCATAGCGGAAAGAGCTCTATTCATCATTTCTTTTTTTGATTGACTCATATTTTGCTCTCCTTTTATCTTTTTTTTCCTTATGATATGGAATTTTCATTACCTGACCGCATTCACCACAAAAAATGTTAACTTCAGAATTAACTAGCCGGACGGTGCAATTACGACCAAGTGAGAGGAAACTTTTACACTTTTTACAATATCTCCTACTCCATTTTTCAGGAATTTTAGTATTATATTTAGTAGATAATTTTAATGCAAGTTCCACATATCTATTGGATCTTTCAGGATGGTTGATGAACTCCATCTCTGCACGGTTAAAAAGAATTTCCATTCTTTCTTCAGCTATTTCAATCATCCACTTTGGTCTTTTTCCTCTACTCAAAATATCCTCTCTTTTATGTAGGATATAATATTCATGATTGGATTAAAATGATTTGCGCAAATTAAAACAAAAACCATAGTTAAAATTTAACCTTAGGTTAATATGAATATTAAGATTAATTATATTTATTAACATTAATAAATGTTTGTATATACTATAAAAAACTTTTGAAAGAGACATATGATTCTAAATTTTAAACCATTTAATCCATGATTAAATATTAAATATCCATCACATAATCAATACAGAATATTTAAATTAGCATGAATCTAATATTAATATAGGAGATAACTATGCCACATGTTATAATAAAAAAGGTTTGGGAGTATTGCAGTTATAATAAAGGTTTTCTCCTATTCCTTTTTGCACTATTGTTTGTTTCATCTCTGATTCGAAATTACATCTGGAAAAACAGTGATTATTATGATGGAATACTACTTCAAATTTTAATTTCCATTATTGTATCAGGTTATGGAATGACAATTACACAAAGCAGAATTAACCATGGAAAACAGTTACCTAAAATTATCATTAAAGAAATTTTTTCACTAGGAGTTAAATCTAGAATTATTACATCAAGTTATATTCTCATTCAGGGATTTATTTTGGGATTTATATGTTTCCCATTGGGTTTTCCAGCATTTGATTTGGAAGAACTCTTGTTGAATTGGCCAGATACTATAAACATGTTGTTCAATCATGATCCTACAAGCACAATATTGTTTGTTTTTTTAGGAGCTATTGTATTTTACATGTTCTCATTTTTCATGGAAATTGCCTTGGCCAAATTGGCAGACACTAAAAGCATATTGCCAGCTTTAAATTTACTGTCAATTAAAAAGAGCATTGATATTTTAGGATGGAAAAATTATGCAAAAGAATATACTCGGATTATTCTGACTATAGTGATTTTATCTTATTTGCTATCATATAATCTAACATTCACATTCATTGATTTAATAATTGACATGTTTCTTTCATTTTTAATATTTGTAACCCAATATCTCGGTATTGGAGCAGTTTACTGTAAAATAAAAGATTTGGAAATCCAATAGATTCTAAACTGAAACAGGTCATTAATA
Source organism: Methanobrevibacter sp. (assembly GCF_051877095.1). GTDB lineage: Archaea > Methanobacteriota > Methanobacteria > Methanobacteriales > Methanobacteriaceae > Methanocatella. The sequence continues at coordinate 6,045 of NZ_JBJEIO010000008.1, forward strand.
TAAAATATAATTAATAAATTAAAATAAAAAGTAAATATACTTTTCCCATATAATAAATAACAGTTCTTTACAGCACTGCTAGAGCGGACATTACACTAAAGTCATGCTATTGTTTTCATCAAAACAACCTACACAAACAAAACCCTACGTAATCAGGATTTTTTAAAATTTACTTTTCTTTGCAAAATAATCCACATTCTAAAACATTATTAATCAATATTATCAGTACAATATAATATTGCTTCCAAAATCATGAAGTGCTAGAAAACCAGTATCTTTTACCAAAAAAATTTATCCACACCTTATTTTACAAAGACAACTAAAATAAAGCATTGATTTTATTAATTATTAAACTAATTGATTATTGTTAATACCAAAATTGAAAAAGTTGCATGAAACATCAGGATATCTTATACTTTTATTTCTTTTATTTTTACACCATATTTTCAAAAATTTTATTACTTGTTTTATATAATGAGCTAATAAAAAAATATTACATTTATTTTAAAAATTATATTTAAAATGAATAACATAACTATTATTAACATATTACTAAAAATAATTTTTAATTAATAAAATAATCTATAGGTGATTTTGTCATGAAAAATATGTGGATGGTCAGAGCTGGTAAAGATGCTTTTCTTATAGATGAATTTAAAAAGAGAAATATCGTTGCTCTTGGATGGGGTCTTGGTGACCTTCAAGATAAAAGTGTTGATGATATTAAAAGAATTATGCAGGAGACATATCCTGATGAAAGCAAATATACTTTAGGTATTGCATCTTCACAGGTAATCAAATTCAGACACATGATTAAAAAAGGAGATTATGTTTTATCTTATAATCCATCCAGCCGTAAATATATGGTTGGCGAGATAACTTCAGATTACTATTATAGCACAGATATGGAAGATGAAGATAAAGATTATTGTGGACACAATGATACTCGTGATGTTAAGTGGTTAGGTGAAGTCTCCAGAGATAAGCTGTCTGTTTCAACTAAAAACACTTTAGGTGCAATATCTACATTGTTCAATATTAATGATGAAGCTGAAGAAGACATTCTTAATGTTCTTAATAATAAAAAACCTATTACTGAGGAATATGGGGGAGAAAGTGAACATGAAGATGTTTCTATATTAAAAGAAGATATTAAAGATAAATCAATTGAATTCATTAAAGATAAAGTCAACAAATTGGATCCTTATGAAATGCAGGATTTGGTTGCAGGCTTGCTACGTGCAATGGGATATAAGACTATTGTTTCACCAAGAGGTGCAGACCGTGGAAGAGATATAATGGCTTCTCCGGATGGTTTAGGTTTAGAAGATCCAGTTATTCTTGTTGAAGTAAAACACAGACCCAATACTTCAATGGGTTCACAAGCTATTAGGAGTTTTAAAGGAGCATTAAAGAAAACAAACCGTGGCATATATTTCTCAACTGGTGGATTTACCACAGATGCCAAATATGAAGCAGAACGGTCTGAAATACCTATAATTCTAATGGACTTGGACATATTAGTTAAATTCATCATACAATATTATGATAACTTTGACAATGATGCAAGAAGTTTAATTCCACTAACAAAAATTTACTGGCCCATATAATGCAGCAGCTATTGCTTTAGAATCTGAGTTTATGTAGTTAATATGGATAGGAGCATTATGACTCAAGTAATTGTTTATGAAGATGCTAAAAAGGAATTTTCAGAAAAGACAGAAAATTCAGTAATTGAACTAACCCATTTTAAAAATGAAAAATATAATAAAGAATTCACCAAACTTTTAGAAAAATATTATAAGAAAACGAAGTATTCATTTGAAATAATAAATGGCCAATTATATGGAGGAATTTAGAGACTACAACAATAATATTGATGAGTATATTAAAGATATTGTATACTTCTTAATCAAGTTTTCCGTGATGATGAAAAAACTGCAAGAAAATTTGTTGACGATGAAGATGAAATAATAAGAATGTATAACTCAAAATATCCTGCATATTATTATCCTATGTGGTTGATAATATGATTGCATTTATATATTGTTAATACTTGTCAATCAGAAACATGAAAAATCAATTTAAGCTATTATCAAGATTATAATCTAATTAAGATTAATTTAATATCATTAAACTTCATTTCTACTTTTTTTAATTCTCTTATTTTCATAGTTCTTGTTTTACAAACAAAAAGAAATATGAAAAAAAAACTAGAAAAACTTACAATACGACTCATGATGTAATCATCATGTTGAAAAGTTGCAGTTAAAAAAATGTAAAAAAATAAAAAATAGAAAAAAATTTACATCGTATTTCTTAAAGCTCTTTTGATATAATCACTTTCACCCTTAAGACCATCCAGTTAAGCACTCAATTTCTGATTCTTACTCCCCATTGCCTGAAACTCCGGAGATTTGATGGATAACTTTTCAACATCAAGGTTGATTGTGACCAGACCCCCATATGCTCAATATATTTCCCTTAAGCACAAAGGGTCTTCCATGAAATAAGTTCTGGTCTGATCATTTCCTTTGCCCTGAAGCTCATAGATTTCATCCATGCTCAAATCGTCATTATAAAGTTGGCTTGCATGAAACTTCCTCAGCATGTGGAAACGGAACCTGTTATATAATCCTGCATTCTCAAGGTCCAGTTTGTTGTTGATTTCACCGAAGGTATTGTTCAGGTGAGTGGAACTGATATTAAAAAGAGGAGTTGGATTTGTAATTTCCCTCTCATCTATCACAAGTAGTGAATTACTACTGTGGACTCTGGACTTGAAAAGGTAGTGAATTACTTGTTAGTTTTTTGTATTCTCAATCTCCAAGACGAAACTACATCATCATGACACGGACATAATTTTTTGACTGTAGTTCCAAGATGTCCTTTTTTCATCAGATGGTTTCTGAATGCCAGAAGTCTGGACCTCAATTTTGAATATTTCCATTTAACTTCTTCTCTCTTTCTTTTCGGCTTCTTCTAACAGCTTGTAGACTGGTATGGTATCTTGAATACAAAACAACGGCAATGGCGTAGCTTTCACACATCTTTAAGGCCTCACTCATCGAAGAAACTTCTTAAAAGTATCCCCTCTTTTTCGTGCATACGCATATTTATTACTCCTATATAAAATCTGTTTTTACCAAGAGCATTTGATAAGTAATAAATACTTTGATGAGTGTTGCCAGTATACTAACTCTCTTGAATCATTGCTAGAATACCCTTCGCTCCTCGAGTAACCCTCGAAACTGGCAGCCTATCCAATGCTGGGTTTCTTCTAATCATAGACAGTATCAACTTTCCTCATAAAAGGACCGAAGGCATTGGTCACAAAATGATACGACAATAATAATTATATAAAAAATAATATTTAACTATTTCTTAAAAATAGACTCAAATCCACAATAAACTTAAAAAATCCGTATAATTCATGTTTTATAATCCTTTTATCCACATTCAAGAATTGCGGAATAAATTCAAAAATATAATTCCAACAAATTAAAAATAGTTATATGAACAAAATAATATTGAAAGTTTATGAATATAATGAGCTTGCAGCGAAATGAAATTCCCATAGAAAAAACCATAGTACACAAAC
>NZ_JBJEIO010000009.1:0-130114 GCF_051877095.1 Methanobrevibacter sp.
GTTTGTGTACTATGGTTTTTTCTATGGGAATTTCATTTCGCTGCAAGCTCATTATTACTATTAACTAGTTAAATTAATTCTCATTAAATATTGGGGAATTAGTGATGATTTAGTAATTAATGATGATTTTGGAGTGGTTGAATATAATAGGATGTATTTTATTGAAATTTATATATTTTCCTTTTAGAATTTTTCTAAAATTTTTGCATATACTACTTTTAAATTATCATCTGATTTTTCGTATATTCTTTTCAGAATTAATTCTGGAGTACTTTTAGCGAGGAAGTTCATTTTAGGTGTTCTATCAACAACTAAATTATAATTTTCATCTAATCCTTTTGCTTCGATACCGTCAACTCTAATATCTGTATAATTCATGAGTTCTCTTGCCATATGGGTAACGATTACTCCATAAGAATTTGATTCTTTTATCATATCTATGAATGTTGATATGATTTTAACTGCTGCATCAAGTTCTGTTATTCCTTCGAGTTCATCTAAAAGTACTAATTTTTCATTATCTGTGGTTACGATTGGAATAAATACATTTAAGAAAGATTCAAATGCTCCTGCATCAAGTGATCTTTTTTTGGAGAAATGATAAACTTCATCGAACAGTTTAATTTTAGCTTTATCTGCACTTACAGGAAGACCCATTTGTGCCATTATTGATATTTGGCTTAATGTTTCAAGTAATGTTGTTTTACCACCACTATTTGCTCCGGTTAAAAGTGCAATATTTTCTTCTTGAGTCAATTGGTAATTTACTTTTTGGATTTGTTTTTTATCTTTTTTAAGCGCTAATTCTAAATGTAATGCTCCATCTAATTGAATTTCTTCACTGAATTCGGGTCTACATAAATTGTATTCGTATGCAAAACTACCTAAGCTGAATTCATAGTCAAATTTTATAGTATCATTAACTTCTTCAATAGCTTTTTCTTTAATTGAATTTAATTCAATTGCAGCATTTCTTTTAATATCAAAAATATCGTTTTCTTTTTTTGATGATTGTTCGAGGGTTATTCTTTGTATTTCTGCATCATCTATTTCTATTGGGTATGTTCTTAAAAATGGATCAAATCTTAATCCAGTTTTTTCATGAATAATATCTTTTCTTTTATTTATAATTTCGTCAAAAATTTTACTAATTTTTGGAGGGAAATTATTGTTTAGTAAGTTGAGAATTTCATCTCCTTCAAGATCAACTTGTTTTATTGATTTTTCTAATTCATTATCCATATCTTCCTTAAGAGAATAAACAAGTTTTTCAATATCTACTTCTCTTTTATCTATAATGTTGACTTCTTCAATAATTGGGAGAATTTCTCCAATCACGCTTTCGTTATTTCTGATTTTTTGTATTTCATGGACTCTTGTGAATAATTCTTTATTTTGAATAAAGAAATTAATTATTTTTTCAGGAACAATTTCATAATCATTATCTTCAATGTTAATCATTACAAGATTGGGCATTCCTTCAAAGTCAAGTATTCCCTGGGAGTATACATAGAATACTAAATCATAATTCATCATTTCTTCTTGGAGTAATGGTGAATCACTTGCAGTTATTATAGGATAATATTGATTAAGTCCTAAATCAGTGAGATATGAATTATCCTCTTCACTTTCAACTAGAATTACTTTACTTGGATCGTATTCTGCTTTTACATCTTCAACTTCTTTTAGATTTTTCATTAATCCTCTTAACTTAATTATTGGAAGTTGTGAAACATGATTTTTTGCATTCATTACAAAATCAAGTTGTGAATTGATTTTGTCAATATCTTTTGAAGGGGAAAGTAATAAAATTCTATTTTTTGAATATGATGTGTTTGAATATGCTAATATTTTATTGATGATGTCTTCATAAAGCTCCATAGCTCTGTCGCTTTTTATAAATTCACTTTTTTCATTGTTTAATAATTGATTCATAATGTCAATTGCTTTTCTTTGACTTATTCCATCAATGTTAGTTATTTTTTCAACGTCAACATTGTCAATTATTTTTTGGAGTTCTTCTTCACCTCCAACACTTTTTATAATTTTTTCAGAGATTTTATCTCCAATTCCTTTAATATTTTGCAATGTAATCCTTTCCCTTTGCATTTTATCAAACCCTTATGTGTTACAGTATTGCTTTTTAATATATATTCAATATTTCCAAGAGCATTTGAAAAGTAATATTTAATAATTTGCTATTGTATTTTTAAAACTATATTTTTTTAATTTTTTTTCATTTATGTTTCCATTTATTGCTTCATTGTAAATATCAATCACTTTATAATATTCATCATCTTTATATCTTCCATCTATTGCAAAATTAGAGTAATTAATATTCTTTAAATAATTTATTTCATTAATTAAAGAAAGTTCACTATCATCGAAAATAGTTAATTCCTGTGAGGAAATACTTTTATGAATTAGGTAATTATTGTTTTTCTTATCAATTAAATAATTTTCATAGTCCTTAATTTCGGTATCATATAATAATGGGTATCTAGTTTTCATAAGTTCAACTGATCCTTGAACCAATATTTCGAGTTTATGAGGATACTTACAATTTTTAATTATGCTCTCATAATCTTTCTTAGTTAATTCAGGAGATAATGTTAAAATTTTATAGTTATTGAGACTGTTGATAGTTTCATTGTTTACAATATTCATGGAATAAAATCCATATTTACCATTAAAACTATTGCTCATTATCTCTAGATTATAATTCATTTTATTTAATATGCCTATTACTTTATTCAATGATTTAATTAAGTTATCATGAGTTATATCTGGCCATTTCCAAATCAATTTATAATTTTTATCATATGATATCTCATAAGCCTTTTTAATAAAATTAATCATGTAATTAATGTTAGGAGTTTCTTTTGAGAGAATTAATGAATCATTATTATTTGGAATTTCTAAATACACTCTTTTAACATTTTTGATATGCTCTAAATGTTTTAAGTTGTTTGTATAAAAAGAGAAATTACATTCTGATTTATTATTCGTATTATTGAAGCGTTTTAATTGGATTTTTTTATTTGGATGTTTAAATGAATTAATAACTTTTTTTTCTAATTTTTTAAATAAATTTCTTCTAAGTTCATTAATTTTACTTATTGGGATAAATAATGTCCCATCATAATTAATATTTATTTGAGTAATTTGATATGGATAATTATCAATCTTTTGAAGTTGTTTTTGGATAGTTTCTTTGCTAACACTTTTTTTAAGTGGTTTTTCAAAAGGAGTATTTCCTGTAACTTCGCATTCAAATTTTTTTCTATTTGCAAGGGTTAATCTTCCTTTTAGTACTGGAAAATTATTTTTAATAGAAAATGTAAGTGTTAATTTAGATTTAATAAAACTAGATCCTTTAGTTTCAATTTCTTTAACTTTTTTATTCAATTTATTTCTTTTTGTTAGATATACATCAGATTCAGTTAAATTAAAAGCACTCTTTTTATTTTGCCATACTTTTTTAATAATTAATATTCTATTTTTACGGGTCAAATCTTTCATTGGTTTATTTTTACCTGTTTTAAAATGATTTAATGATGTAATAAGCGGATTTTGAGATACTTCAAATCCATAATCTTCACCATTTTTAATTAGCAATAATCCATCTCCCTTTTCGGGTATGGTTTTAATAGAATCATTTAATCTAATTGCAATTTGATTTTTCTTAGATTCTATAACATGACCTATTTTCAATCCAATATGGCCTGCTTTTAAACTTCTTTTTGGAGAATCATTAAATAATCCTTCACATAATCCTCTATTGAATACAAGATTTATATCTTCATTTTTAGTTTCTTTTTCACTTTTTAACTTATTTAATGCTTTACGGTAGGCACTGACTACAATAGCTAAATATTCTTTGTTTCTCATTCTACCTTCGATTTTAATGCAAGCAATATTCAATTCGGATATTTTTTTTAATTGATCAAATAAGCTTAAATCACAGGGGGACAAATAATAATCTTCTTTTTTAATTCCTTTTATTTTGTATTTTTGACGGCAAGGTTGAGCACAGGTTCCTCTATTTCCACTACGCCCTCCTTTAAAACTGCTCATTAAACACTGACCAGAATAAGAATAACATAAAGCCCCATGTGCAAATATCTCAAATTCCATATCTGTATTTAAGGCTTTAATTTCTTCTTTTTTCATTTCACGAGGAAGTACAACACGTTTTATTCCTTTGCTTTTAAGGTAATCTAATTTTAATTGATTTTCACAGGTCATTTGTGTTGATGCATGAATTTTTAATTCTGGTACGTACTTGTTAATTAATTCTACTAATCCTAAATCTTGCACTAAAACAGCATCTACTCCAATTGAATATAGCTTGGAAACATAGTTTATTACATCTTCTAACTCATCTTCTTTAATTAATGTATTTACAGTTACATAAACCTTAACATTATGCATATGTGCAGTATTTACTGCATCATTAATTTCATCTAATGTGAAGTTAGTTGCAAATTTACGAGCACCATAATTTTTTCCAGATAGATAAATTGAACTAGCTCCGGCATTTATCGCTACTTTTAAATGATTCATTGACCCAACAGGTGCAAGTAATTCCGGGATTCTCATTGTTTATCCTCGTGTAACCTACCTTCAATGTAGTTTCCTTTGTTAATGTAAGATTGTGAAAAATCCATAATTTGATATTTATATTTGGATAATTCCTCTTGGTCTTTATTATGAAGGCTTTCATTATAAATTGATAATATTTGTGCTGTGTATTTTTCGTTAGAATATCTGCAATCAAGTATTAATGAATCAAGACCCAATTCTTTAATTTCATTTATCTCTTCAATTAAACATAAACAATCTTTATTAATGATATGGCTTTGCCTGTTGTAGTCGAAGAATACTTTATATTTGAATTTTTTCCTTTTTTTATCTTCAAGTATTGCATAATCTGCATCATTTGGAATAATAAAGTCTTTACCATCATTTAAATTAGTGAAATCATCTTTACTTACAATTACTTCAAGATTTCCATTAACAATCATTTCTAAATCAATATTTCTATCATGGTTTTTAAGAACTAACTCTTTAATTTCACTGCCTGAAAGTTCAGAGGACAATATTAATGATTTGAATCCTGCTTCGTTTAAATTACGTACACAGAAACTATTCCAAACATTTAAATTATGATTTCCGTATATTGGACAGTCAAATATATTTTTCATGCCTGGGAAATCTCCCATTACAGAAATGATTATTCCTTCATTTTCAAGTTCTTTTACAATTTCACTACATTTTATTGCATCTTCTTGTGTTATAAATGAAGATAAAACCCAAACAAACTCTGTTGGGGAAGCCATTAAACTACCTTTCATTAAAGTATCTTTAATATTTTTAAAATAGTCCTCTGAATTATTATAGTGACAGGTTCCATCAAAATAAATTCTTTTTAAGTCAAATCCTGATGCTGCTCTAATTTGGGATAAATCATCAATAAACAATGATAATTTAGGTGTTTTTTGTTTAACTTTGCCTTCATTGTTTTCATAATCTTTGATAAATTTACTTAAATTCTTACGTACCTCTTTCACTGCCTTTTTAGTTGGAGTGTAATGGTTCATTAGTAATTCAGTTGCAGTGTCTAATATTTCGCGCCTAATTTGGTTAATTTTACGAATTTGTATAAACATATCTTTAGGCATATTATTAAAACGAATATTTTCAATAAAGAAAGGTGTTCCACCAGTTTTATTGAGTTGGTTTTCAATTGTTTTTTCATCTACTGGTTTATTGTTAGCTTTTTCAAACATATCTAATGATTTATGTCTAAAATTAATTAATTCACCATCAATATGATATTCGACTTTAGTATATAAGTTCAATTCTTTGTCCCATGTTAAAGATAAATTGAGGCCAATATGGTTTTTAATGCTTTCTTTTTCGAATTGTTTTAAATATTCATGAGTTGATGCAGAATAACTGATAAATACTTCAGTTCCTTCTTTAACAAGACGTGTAGTATCAATTATAATTTCATTTTCGTCTTGTTTTATAATATTTTCTAAATAAATCCCTTTAATTTTACCATTGTATTTGAATGCAATTCCATCTCCCGGTTCTAAAATAACGGGAATTTCTTTATTTTTTATTTCAATAGTGACTTTTGTTCCTTCAATTTTGGTTATATCTCCAATGTATAATCCTTCGTGACCTGAACTTCCTCTTCCCATTACTTCTCCAGGTTTATCTCCCATTATGTATCCATCGGTAAATTTTCTATTAAAAACAAGGTGTAAATCTTTTTTATAATCTCCAGGGTTACCATCAATAATGTTTCTGTAACTGTTCACAATAGTTCCAATATAATCTTTGGATTTCATCCTACCTTCTAATTTAAGGGATTTAACTCCAGCATTTGATATTTCTTTTATGTTATCGTAAGTTGCAAGATCATGAGTTGAAAGTAAAAATCCATTTCCTATATTGTATCCTCTGTATTTTAGACGGTATTGTCTTCTACATGGTTGAGCACAAGCTCCTCTATTACCACTTCTACCACTATTGTATGATGACATGTAACATTTTCCACTAACACAATAGCATAGTGCACCATGACCAAATACTTCAATATCCATATCGATATTATCGTTTTTAAGCTGATTATAAGTCTCTTTTATTTGATTAATGTTGACTTCTCTTGGTAGAACAATTCTTTTAATGTTATTTTTTGATGCCCATTTAATTGAACTGTAATTATTCAATCCCATTTGTGTTGATGCATGGACTTCTAAGTTGGGAATAAATGTTTTTAAAAGCCAAATTAATCCTAAATCTTGTACAATAACTGCATCAACTCCAATTTGGTATAATTTGAATAAATAGTTTAATACATCTACTATTTCGAAGTTATTGATTAATGTATTAACAGTTACATGGATTTGAGCACCATTTAAATGAGCATATTTCACTGCTTTTTCAAGTTCATCAATTGTAAAATTTTTAGCATATGCTCTTGCACCATAATTTGGTCCTGCAATATAAACTGCATCTGCACCAGCATTAACTGCTGTTACTAATACTTCATATGAGCCTGCTGGGGCTAATAATTCTTCTAAAACCATTTTATTTTTACACCTTGATTGATTATTCATTTATATTTTTATAATTAATTATATATTAAATTTAGAACATATTCTATTTTATGTATATTGTATTTGAAGGAATTGATGGTGCTGGAAAATCAACTCAAGTTCAATTGTTAAAAGAATGGTTGGAAAATAATGGGTTTAGAGTTGAAACATTAGTTGAACCAACAGATTCTGAAGTAGGAAAACTTATTAGAAAAATATTACAACGTCCAGATGCAACAACTGATAGTGTTCAAAAAACATTAGGGCTTTTGTTTGCAGCAGATAGAATGTTAATAATGGATGAAATAGAAGATAAATCAAAAATATTTATTTCAGATAGATCTTTTATTTCAAGTTTAGCTTACCAAGAACCAAAAGAATGGATTGAAATTTTAAATAAATATGTTAAAAAGCCAGATTTATTAATTTTACTTGATTCGGATGTTAAAAAATCAGTTGCAAGAACATCTGGTGAGGATACTTTTGAAAATGAAGAATTTTTAATTAAAGTTAAAGATAATTATTTAAAATTAGCTGAAAATTATACAACAGAAATTATTGATGCAAGTAATGGTATAAATAAAGTATCTTCTGATATTAAAAAAGCAGTTGCACCATATCTTGGGATTTGTCCAGATTGCATACAATAAATGAAAAAATAAAGGAGATTATTCTCCTTCTAATTCTTTTAATCTGTCACGAATTGCTGTTTCTAAAAAGTCTTTTGCTTTTACAAGCTCATCATATTCTCCGATAATTTTAGGTCCAAATTCAGTTTGTTCTAATTTAATATTAAATTTTTCGAATGCATGAGCAAGCATTTGTTCACCAACACCATTCGGTAAACCCATTTCAAACTCTTCTTTTTCTTCAGCCATTTAGTGTTCCTCCATGTATTTTCTTACAGGTGCAAAGAATTCGATTAAGAAATCTTTAATTCCATTTTTTAAATCCATTGGGTGTAAATTTCCTTCGCTGAATTCTTTGATTAATTCATCATGAGTAAGTTCAATGTTTCCACCAAATTTTTCAGGTCTTTTAATAAGTAATTTTTCTTGATTTGGATAAAAGAATGTTTCTGCAATTTCAATCATTGGATTGCCTTCAACTTCACCTTGTGGACAGTAACTTTTGTTGATTTTTTTAGTAATTTCTTCAACAGAGTCATCAACTGCAATGTAATTTCCTTTACTTGAAGACATTTTTGCATCTCCATCAAGACCGTGTAATAATGGAGTGTGAATACAAACAGGAACATTTTCTCCAATTTTTTCTAAGTTTTCACGTGCTAACATTTGGATTTTTCTCTGTTCCATTCCACCAAGTGCAATATCTACTTTAAGAGCAGCCATATCTACAGTTTGCATAATTGGATAAATCACACTAGCTACTTTAGGATTATCATCTGCACGACTTACTTGATCCATACTTCTTCTTGCTCTTTTTAAAGTAGTCATTGTAGCTAATTGATAAACTTTATCAGTATAATCATGTTCTAATTGGAATGATGAACCATAAACGTACTCAGTGCTTTCATCAAGACCAAGAGCTTGGAAACATTTTTTATTGTATTCAGCAGTTTCAGCAATTTCTTCAGGAGTTCCTTTTCCATTTAAAAATGCATGATAATCTGCTAAAAGGATTTTTATTTTAAATCCTAATTTTTGTAATTGTTTGAGTTTTTGGACAGTTACTGCATGTCCTAAATGGATTTTACCAGAAGGTTCATAACCTGTATATGCTATAGGTTCATCTTTAGAGAGTACTTCTTTTAATTCTTCAGTGTCTATAACTTCTAAGGTTCCTTCTTCGATTAATTGAATTTTTTCTTCAATATTCATTTTATCACTTAGTTTAGTAAATATGTGTAATTATCAATTTTTATAAGATTTATTTCGTCTCCAATGTTGTAATTACTAAATTCGTCTTTCATTTCTAAATCAACTGCTGAATAATCAACAGGGTCTAAAATTTGAATTGTACTTGGAGACATTGAAATTATTGTTGTTGTTTCGATATCTGATGCTTTTTTAACAAGTTCTATTTTTTCAATATTCTTTAAAGGAATATTCTGTTTTTTATTTGTTTCAATATCACTACCAACAATCCTATTTTTATCAATACCAGTTACTTGAATTATTTTATCTTCAAATTTGACAAAGTCATTAATTTCAAATTCAGGTATTCTAACTGAAATCCAAATTCTGTAAAGTCCTTTTCCAGTAGATTTGTCTTCACTGATAAGTCTTGGAGATTCTTTAATCACTCCTCCAAACTCTTCTTTTAAGCCTTCAGCAACTTTTCTACCACTTTTCAGTGAACCGATGTAATAATCACGACCTTCTTTAGGTTTTGCTATTTGAGGACAATATGCTAACTTATCATTTTTTAGTTGTTTTGTTAAAACCTTTTCAACTATCCCATCAGCTTTTTTAAATTCTTCACTTTTTATTTCTCTATTGTCTGCTCTGAATTGAATAACTGATTCATAATATCCAGATTGTATTTTGCTGCATGTTGGACAAACAGTTTTTAAGATTTTAACTTCAGTCTCTTGTGTTTCTTCAATTTCAGTTCCTTCAACTTCCCCAATAATTTCTACATAGCACTCAGCGATTGTACCTTTCATTTGGTCAATTTCTAAATTAATAACTTCATTTGAGACTTCATTAGCGATTTTTATGTTTCTCTCAAGTGCTCTATAAATTATTTCATCTTCGGGAAGGAATTCTTCACTCCATTTGCCTTCTTCAAGTTTACTATTACAATGGCTACAAATTTGAACTTCAATTCTTTTAGGTAGTTCAATCATTTGAAAATCTTTTAAAAAACAGTCAATACAGATGTTGCCAACCATCTTTTTATCAGTACTTCCGCACTCTGGACAAAACATAGTATCAATAAAAATAAGAAAAAAGGTAAAATTATAAAGATTTTAAAGGTGCTGTTGCACCGCATGCAGCACATTTAAGTAAGAATATTCTACCTTCTCTGATAATTCTAGTATCTGGTCTGTTACATTCATGACAAATTACATATTTGTCTACATAATCTTCAATTCTTTCATTAATTAAGTAATGAGTGAATTTACCTTGTAAAATTGCTCTTTGACCTTCGATATTTCCCGCAGTACCTAATTCTCTCATTAAAAATTTTAATAAGTGTTGTGGGTCTCTGTTTAAACCTTCTGCAACGTCTTTAAAGTTTTTAATAAATGTTCTATTACCTTGGATATCTGAATAAGCTTTAGGAATTTTGAATCTTTTGTGTTCAAATACTTCAGGAGGTAATTGGTCAATTGCTCTTTCTAATAAATCTTCGTATTTATCCATGTTATCTCTCCGTGAAAATTAGTATAAGTATAATATATTAAATTTTATTTTACTCCTTTATTAATGTATTGTTAATTAAAGGAATTTTGTGTAAAAAAATAAAAAAGTGAATATTTAAACTACACGTTTGAAATATCCATTTACTGGTTGATAAATAACTCCTTTTTGGACTAAGTTTTTGATAATTTGTTCGGTTTTATCTTCACTTACCCCATATTTGTCATTCATATTGGATAATAATATATTTAAAGGAGCTTGTCCAGCATATTCTTCTTCGAGTTGTTTGATTTCTTCAGTTACTCTTTGTATTTTATCCCTATCTGATTTTGGTGTTCCACCGCTTACAATATCTGCATCTAGTTCTCCAGTTTCAGGATCAACACCAACTTCTTTAAGACAAGATAATTGTAATCTAACAGCTTTTTCTGCATCTTCCTTATCTACAGTTTCTTTAAGTTTAATTTTAGCACTAGCTTCAGACAAACGAATAATAGCTTCAAGTTGTCTTGCAGTAATAGGAACGGCTCCTTGTTCTTCAGGATTACTATTCCTTGTACTTACATAAAATTCTTTTAAAACTTCATTTGCTTCTTCGGTTAATCTAGGATTAACATTTTTACGAGCATAAGCAATATATTTCCTAAGTAGTTCGGGTTCGATTTCATAGTCAACAGTATTATACTGGTGAGTTTTTAAAATATGTTCTGCTAATTCTGAATCTTTTTCTTTACTTGGTTTATCTTCAATTACAAAAATTAAATCAAAACGAGAAATAATTGGAGCTGGCAAATCAATTTGTTCTGCGAGTACTTTATATCTATCAAATCTTCCGAATTTAGGGTTTGCAGCTGCAAGTACAGAACATCTGGAATTTAATGTTGCCATAATGCCTGCTTTTGCAATACTTACAGTTTGTTGTTCTAATGCTTCGTGAAGTGCAGACCTGTCTTCGGATCTCATTTTATCGAGCTCGTCAACACAAACATTACCTTGGTCCCCAAGTACTAATGCGCCTGCTTCAAGAGACCATCCTCCAAGTTCATCTCTTACTGCTGCAGCTGTTAAACCTGCACCTGTTGTACCTTTACCACTTGTATAAATACTTCTTGGAGCAAGTCTGGAAACATATTTTAATATTTGGGATTTACCAATACCTGGATCCCCAACAATAAGGATATGTATATCTCCTCTTAATTTAGTTTCATCTTCAAGTTCTTTAGCTGCTCCTCCAAATAATTGAAGTGCAATAGCCTCTTTTACATCTCTATATCCTCTAATGGATGGTGCTGTTGATTTAATAATTTTGTCATAAATATTAGGATCTTTTGATAATTCGATGATTTCAGCTTCGTCTTCTTCAGAGAGTTGTAATTCTTCAAATTCCTGTTCAAGGGGTTCAATGTGGTTTACATAAATGTAATTTTTAAATTTACCACTTCTTTCTTCTCTGAAAGTTTTTAAAGTTCCAGTGATTCTCACCTTATCTCCAGGATTTAATTTATCTACTAAATCATCTTCTAAAATCATCAACATTTGTTTAGGTTCAGTTCCTCCAGATAAGTTTTCTAAAGGTTCTTGCATCCTTGCAGTTTGTGTATCAATATATTTGGATTCTTCCTGGAGCAATCTAAATGATCTTCCACCACATTCACTACATAATGTAGGTTCTATTATAGTGTTTGCTGAAGTTTGTTCGACTTCATGTAATCTCATGCATCCTCTACATTCAAAGACACCAGTTTCAATACGAGGTCTTATTTCATCAGTTTTTCTAACAATTCCATCTGCTGAAACAAAAGTTCCAATATATTTACTCAAAAGAGTTTTTAATGGAATAATATTACTTAACTGCTCGAAACGAATATTGATATCAGCATCTTTAACAAGAGGGTCAATATTTTTTATAGCTATACTAGCAGCATGAATAACTTCTTCTGGTTTATCTATTAATAAATCTGCTAAGTCTGGATCAAATATTTCTAGTGCACGATAGTCTACTGTAAGAGATCGTTCATCCGGATATTTTTCAAGGATGTCAAATACATCATCTTTATATGATGTAGCAAAAAATTCTTCAAATTTTGCAATTGATGTTTGTGATTTAGTAGTTGAATTCATTATCTTATTATTATTAGTTCATAGTTAAAAAAAATTTTGATAAAATGAGGTTGGTAATAAAAATTATATACTAAAATTAATATAGTATTATCTAATATTTTTTATATAAATTATGTGAGGATAATATGAGAAAATCTAGATTAAGTTTATTTAAATCTACTTCTATGATGATTTCTGTTGTTGGAATAATAATGATTATTTCAACAATTATTGTTGTGGCATATGTAGGATATAGTATTGTTTCATCCAACATTACTAATGATATATCCTCTGGAACACAATATGATGAGCTCGCAGAACTTAAAGCAGAATATGGTAATTTGTCTGTAAAATTTGACAATATTAAATCAACATATTATGCAGGTGGTGCTGATGATGTTAAAGTTTATAATGATGCTAAACTAGAGCTATCTCGGGCCAATTCGGCTATTGAAAATGTTCAAAGTGCTTTAGATGCAGACAAACCATCAAATGATGTCGACAGTAGATTAGTTTTTGCTAAGGAAAAACTTAAAGCTGCCGAAGATGCTTATAATAGTCTTTAATTTTTTCTTTTTCTATTTCTTTTATTTGGTAAATATTCCAAGCCAACAACATACATTTCAGAACTTTTTTTACGTGATGATGCAGGTTTTGTTGTTCTTACATGTCTAAATTTACCTTTAAGAGAATCTAACATGTTTTTGTATTCTGGACCTTGAAATACTTTCATTATAAGGTTTCCTTTTTCTTCTAATATGTTTTCAGCGATTTCAATTACAACATTTACTAAATCAATTGATCTAAGTTGGTCAATATTTTTGATTCCACACAATGAAGGTGAAGCATCAGACATAACTACTTTTGCTTTTCCTCCGATAAGTCCCATAATTTTTTCTTGGACTTCAGGTGTTGTGAAATCTCCTCTAATTCCATAATAATTTTCTTCATGGAATTTTTTAAATCTATTTAGGTCCACTCCAACAACAATTCCTTCTTCACCAACTTTTTCAAGAGCAACTTGGGACCATCCTCCTGGTGCTGCTCCAAGGTCTACTACGGTATTTCCCTCTTTAATGAGTTTATATTTTTTATCAAGTTGTTTGAGTTTATATGATGCTCTTGAACGATATTCTTCTTGTTTAGCCTTTTTATAATAGGGGTCATTGTGTTTTTCCATTTGCCATCTGCTTCCCATTTTAATCCCTCTTGTATTTATCAAAGTCAAGTGCACTACAAACAGGTGCACCAATCTTTATTATTTCTACATCCACTTCTTTTTTGTTAATTTCAAGTAGCATTACAGTTCTGTCTGCAAGTCTTGGCACAATTGGACTTCCGGGATTTAAAAGTAAAATTCCTTCGGTTTGTTCAATTTTTGGTTGGTGTGAATGCCCAGATACTAAAATATCTACATTTAATTGTCTTGCTAGATATAATAATTGTTGTGTATCTGCTCTTGGATAAACTTCTCCATGAATCAATCCAATTCTCAAATCTTCTGCTTCTATTACTCTTGCTTTTGGAAGGTCAATTCCATTGATTCTATCCATATTCCCTTGTATTGCCATAACTGGGGCTATTTCTTCTAATTTTTCTAGGACTTCCATGGAAGTTAAGTCTCCAGCATGTAATATTAAATCAACATCCTTAAAAGCTTCAATTACTTTTTTAGGTATTTCTTTTGCTCTGTCGGGAATATGTGTATCTGAAATTAAACCGATTAACATAATTTTTCAATCCTTATTTATTCATTTAAAATATTTGTTTATCATCCTTTTTAATTTATGGGAAAATTGTTTGCTCAAGAGTATTTAGTCCAAATAATAAAATGTTCTAGTTAATGGTTGATGTATAAAATATTTTTCAAAAAATCAAAAAATTATTAAAAAATAATTGAATTCATTTAATCAAATAAAAACTATTATTAATTCATAATTATATATATAAAAATATCATTCTTTTTAGGAGAGATAAAATGGGAAAAGTTAAAAAGGAAGATATTTTGGATATCTTGGCTAAATATGACAAAAGTGAAATAACAATAGCTACCCTTGGAAGCCATACTTCCTTACATATTTTGCAAGGTGCAAAAGAAGAAGGATTTAGGACAGCTATTGTTTGTGAAAAAGGAAGAGAAGTTCCATATCAAAGATTTGGTGTTGCAGATGAATACATAATTGTCGATGAATTTAAAGATATTGTAAATGAAGATGTACAACAAAAACTCAGAGATATGAATGCTATTGTAGTTCCTCATGGATCTTTTGTTGCATACGCTGGTTTAGATAATGTTGAAGATAAGTTCAATGTTCCTATGTTTGGTAATAGGGATGTTCTTAGATGGGAAGCTGAAAGAGACAAAGAAAGACAATTACTTGTTGAAGGTGGCGTAAGAATACCATTTAAATATGAGGGTCCTTCAGAAATTGATAGGCCAGTAATGGTTAAGTTCCCAGGTGCAAGAGGTGGAAGAGGTTACTTTGTTGCTTCATCTACTGAAGAATTTGATGCAAAAATTGAAGCTATGAAAGCACGTGGATGGTTAGAAGATAAAGATGTAGAAGCAGCACATATTGAAGAATATGTTTCTGGTTGTAACTACTGTATACATTACTTCTACTCTGCATTAGATGATACTGTTGAATTAATGGGTATGGATACAAGATATGAATCCAGTATTGATGGTTTTGTAAGAATGCCTGCAAAAGATCAATTAGATATTGATTTAAGTCCTTCTTATGTTGTTACTGGTAACCATCCCGCTGTAATTCGTGAATCTTTACTTCCTCAAGTATTTGACATGGCTGATAAATTAACTGAAAGTGCTAAAAAATTAGTTGCTCCAGGACTAAATGGTCCTTTCTGTATGCAAACTTTAGTAAATGATAATTTAGAAGTAATTTGTTTCGAAATCAGTGCAAGAACTGATGGTGGTACAAATACATTTATGGATGGTTCTCCTTACTCATATTTAACTTATGGAAAACCAATGAGTATGGGTAGAAGGATTGCTGTTGAAATTAAACGTGCAATAGAAAGAGAAGAATTAGAAAAAATAATAACATAAATAGTTATTATTTTTTATTTTTTTTAAAATTTTATTTAAAACGCTTTTTTTTTAGGTTGAGTTTTCAATCTGATTTTTTCTTGTTTTTATTTTTACCAATATTTTTTTGTTTATTATATTGTTCTACTGCTTTTATACGGTCTCTTTTAGTCCATGCACCAACAAAACCGATGAAAGCTCCAACACCTATAATTAAAAGTGCTACAGACATTATTCCAGTTTCAGTTAGGAAGAACCCATCAAAAGTTCCTAAATATCCTTGAAAAGTTAAGACTACAATTGGTGTAGCGGCAAGGGCTCCCATTATAGTTCCAGTCTTAATATTTGGTTGACCATATCCTACATAAATGAGTCCAATTGCTGAAAATGCATATAACCAATCATTCCAATTGTATCCAATTATTATACATGCAGCTGCCATTGCTGCTCCAAAAATTAATGCTTTTACATTTATCCCTGAAAATATATTCATATTTTATCTCCAAAAACTTATTTTTTAGAAGCTATTATTCCACCTAATGCTCCAGTTATTCCCATTACAATTGCATAATAAATTAAATAGCTTATTACTATGGTTACACTTGCAATTCCTGAGAGGGTAAATCCAGTTAATCCTCCGAAAATACCGAATAAACTTCCGCCTAAAGTTGCGATTAAAACAAATAATATTGCGCAAACAATTGTTCCTAATGCTCCAGCGACGGCAGCATTCCATAATCCACTAAGTGCTCCGTCATGTGCAATATAACCTGTGATAAATCCAACAAATAATAATCCAATAAATTCATATTGGGCGAAAAATGATTTAACTATTACAGCTAATATGAAACCTATGGTTACTGCTTTCCATTTAGTCATAATATCACCATTATAATAATTATTTGATATCCTTAATAAAAGTTATACTCTTTATAGATTTCATTTATGAAATGCAGTTTTTTATATATATTTTTTAGTTAATAAATTTTAAGATTTGTTGATTTTTTTAAATTTTGATAATTAAGAATTTTAATTACTATTAAAGTATTATTGGACAGTTATATAAGAAAATACAATATTATTAAGATAATATTAAAAAGAGGCTAAAGTCCTCTTTATGAAATCATATTTTAGAAAAAGTAGAAAAATTATTTGATTTTATTAATGAAAATATCTATTTTTTCTTCGGGATTTCCAATATCCTCTGAGGTTAAGAACATTGTGGAAATTTGTTTCTTTCCAGTTAATTTTGATATGTTTTCTAAAGTTTTTTCATATCCATTGCTCATGCATGTGCAGAATGAAGCTATTTTTTTAAACTCTTTATTGTATTTCATTAGATAAGTGTAAATTGGTGTTGCTATATTTGAAGCCCAAACAGGAGTTCCAATGATGATTAAATCATAATCTGAAGGATTTTTTGTAATGGAGTTGATTTTACTGGTTCTTCCCATGGAAGCGTTCATTCCACCTTTTAAAAATCCAAGTTTTCCAGAATACTTGTTATTATCAGTAATTTCTTCAATATCACAGTTTATTTTACTTTGAATCATTTTAGCTATTTTTTTAGTCATACCTGTTCTTGAGTAGTAAACTAGTAATGTTTTCATATTTTCACCTTAATAAATATCTTTTAATTTATCTTTAATTTGGTCGAGTATTGCTTTATGCATTCTTTTTGTAAATTCTGCTTTGTCATTTTGGTTAAGGATATCTAAATATCCTTGTGAAACTAAATTAAATGCAAATGGGCTTGGAATTACAGTATTTATTGTTTTTATTTCCATGGATTCATTTGCAATCATATTTATTACTTTCAAAGCATTTTTAATATCCATATAATCTTCAAGTGTCTCTCTTCTAGCTTCTTTTAAAATTGAAAAATTTTCATCCATATCTTGAACAAATTTGAGTAATATTTTTCCACGGACTTGCTGACGACCAACAGATTTTGACTCTCCTTTGTATCTTCTCAGGGTCATAAGTGATCTTCCAGCACAATGTCTGAATCTTGATGCAAGTGTTTCTGTTTTGTTTAGAGAATTTGTAAGTATTGTCTCAAAATTTTCAGGAGTTAATTGTTTAAATGATTCTAATCCGCCAATTTTACCTTCGGAACTCAAGTAAAAACCATTATCAGTAACTGAGATTGTTACATTGGTGTTGTAGTTATGTGCAACAACATATGCAACAGCACGAGATAATGCATCATTTACTTTTCTTCCAAACAAGGAGTGGAATATTACAAAATTTCTTCCACCAAATCCTTTATAGTATTCAATGAGTAAAACGCGATTACTAGGGATTTTAGCATATTTGTATTGTTCAACAAAATATTCATATATGGAATTGGCTGCAAAGTCATCGACATATAAATAATCGAATATGAATTCCATTATTTCTTCTTTACTCCTTCTATATTCAAATTTGCTTTCCATATGTGATCTAAAGTGTTGAATGTCCATTGCAAGGTCAAAAGATAGTGGTAGCTGTTGTGAAAACCATGAAGGTATGGTTGGTGGTCCACTTGCTGGAGTTACATTGATTGTCATTCCTTTTCCATAGTTGAATCTATAAGTTCTACCTCCTAAAACAAATGTATCTCCTTTTTTTAATTTTTCCATGAAACTTTCTTCGATTTTTCCAACAGTATTCCCATCATATTTAACTAAAACACTAGAACTATCGGGAATTGTTCCGATATTTGTTGAATAGATCATTCTAGCCATTTTTCCGCGTTTTCCAAAGGTATTTTTCTCATAGTCAATCCAAATTTTTGCATAGACATATCTCTCTTCAAGTTCAGGATACTCTCCAGCCATGTAGCTTAATACATCTTCATAGTCATCTCTTGATAAATTGTTATAACAATAACTCTTTTTTATTACTTCATAGGCATAATCAATATCCCAAGGATTTTCAATTCCCATTCCATAGATATGTTGGGCTAAAACATCTAAACAGTTAGTTGGGATATTAATTTTATCTATCTTGCCTTCTTTTGCGTTTTTAAGTAAAACAGAACATTCAACTAAATCGTCACGATTTGTTACAATGATTCTACCTTTAGATTTTTCATGTAACTTGTGTCCACTTCTTCCAATTCTCTGAAGAGCTCTTGCAACAGATTTTGGAGAATTTATTAAAACAACAAGGTCGATGTATCCGATGTCTATTCCAAGTTCAAGGGATGTTGAGGAAATTACAGCTTTGAGTTTCCCTTCTTTTAATTTATTTTCAGTATCTAAGCGAACATCTTTTGAGAGTGATGAGTGGTGTGCCATTATATTTGAATCATTATAATTCATTGGATACATTTTCTTTAAATTGTAAACATAGCGTTCTGCTCCACTACGAGTATTTGTAAAGATTAATGTTGTTTTATTTTCTTGAATTAAATCATCTAATAAATCATACATTCCAAGACGAGTATCTTCTTCGTCTGCTAGCACAATATCACTTACAGGACACATCACTTCCATGTCCAGTTCTTTTAAATAATCTATATTGACTATTTTACAATTTCTCTCAACACCATATTCATATCCTACAAGGAATTTTGCAACTTCTTCAATAGGACTTACTGTTGCTGAAAGACCAATTCTGGTATATTGACCAACTAAATGTTGTAATCTCTCTAAAGATAAACTTAAATGAACTCCACGCTTGTTTTCAGCAAGTGAATGTATTTCATCAATAATAACATATTTAACTCCACTTAATTTTTCCCTAAACTTAGGAGCAACAAGTAGAATGGATAATGTTTCAGGTGTTGTAATTAAGATGTGAGGAGGTTTTTTAAGCATTTTTTGCCTTTCGTATTGGGAAGTATCTCCGGTTCGTACTGCTTTTCTAATTCCCAAATCTTTTCCAGCTATCTTTTCAATTCCTCTTAACGGATCTTCTAAATTCTTTTCAACATCATTATCTAATGCCTTTAATGGTGAGATATAAATGCAATATACTTTATCTTCTAACTGATCTTTTTCTGCAAGTGTTGTTAATTCGCTGATTATGGATAAAAATGCAGTTAATGTTTTCCCAGATCCTGTTGGTGATGAAATTAAAATGTTATTCTTTTTGTGAATATCAATGATTGATTTTTTCTGTGCAGGAGTAAAATCCTTGAATTGTGAGTCAAACCATTTTTGAACCCAAGGATGTAGGATTTTAAAAATTTCTTTTTTAGAATAAATTTTAGTTTGCTCTTCAATCATTATCATTATACCTCATTTTTTAATATTATTAACTTTTTAATTTTTATGTATTTAATTTTTAAATATTTAGTGTTTAGTTTATAATATTCTTGGAAGTTTTTTTTATTATATTGGATATTTAATTTTTTATTTTTTTAAAAGATTATATATTCCTAAAAACTAACTTATTATCATGACTAATTTAAGTTTTAATGACGCTATTTCTAATTTATCTAGTGATGATGTTAAAGTTAGAAAAGAAGCTATAGAATCTTTAGTTGGAATTACTGACGAATCAGCTATTGAACCTTTAATTAAAGCTACTACTGATGATAATGCTCAAGTTAGATTTAAAGCAGCTGAAATTTTAGGTAATATGGGTGAATTAGCTGTTGATAAATTAACTGATGAATTTAATAATGCTGAAGGTAAAAATAAAAGATTTTTGGCTTTTGCACTTAAAGAAACTGAAAATGAGAAAATTGTTCCTTATTTTGTAGAATCAACAGATGATGAAGATTTTGGAGTTAGAAAAGTTGCTGTACGTGCTTTAGGTGAACTTCAGGCAGTTAGTGAACTTAGCACTATTGGAAAATGCCTTGAAGATGAAGATTGGGGTGTTAGATTAGCAGCTATTCAGGCATTAGGTGATCTTGCAACAGATGAAGCAATTAAATTAATTAAAGATGCAAGAAAAGCTGAAAAAGACAAAGATTTCAAAAAATCATGTAATAAAGCTATTAAAAAAGCAGAAAAAAGACAAAAAGCAAAAAAATCTGGTGAAGCAATTGTTAAAGTCATTCCAATGAGTACAATTAAGGAAATGGAAAAGACTAATGTTCAAAAAGCTATTAAAGAATATGAAAGATATGTTGAAGCAAAACAAGTTAAAGATGCTCCATACAAACGCTTGTGTGTTTTATACAGAAAGGCTAATGATTATGATAATGAAGTTAGGGTAATTGAAACTGCAATTGATGTATTTAAAGACAACGATAAAAAATTATCTTATTTCGAAAAAAGATTAGCTAAATTAAAATAGTTATTTTTGAATAATTTCGTAGAGGTCATCTCTTTTATTTTTTAATAAAGGTAACTCTTCTCTTATTTTTTTTATTTCATTTAAATCGATTTCGGATATTATTAAACTTTCTTTTTCACTAGCTTGAGTTATTGTTTCTCCCCATGGATTTGTAATAATTGAATGGCCGTAGCTATGATAGCTAGCATTCTTATTTAATGCAGGTGCGACACCAATGCAAAATGCTTGATTATCCATAGCTCTTGTGCGAAATAGTAATTCCCAATGTGCAGGGCCAGTTGTCATGTTAAATGCACCGGGGTAAATTAATATTAATGCTCCATTTTCAACCATAATTCGTGCAAGCTCTGGGAATCGAATATCATAACATATTCCAATACCAATTTTTCCAAATTCAGTATTAGCTATTGTAAATTCATTACCTGCAGTTAAAACATCTGATTCTTTGAATGATATTTTTCCTGTAACATCAATATCAAAAAGATGCATTTTCCTGTGTTTTGCAATTATATTTCCTTGTTTGTCAAAGAGATAACTAGTATTATATAGTTTATCATCATCTATCTCAGGAATAGACCCTGCAAGAATATATACTTTGTTTATTCTAGCTAATGTTGAAATTTCGCTAAGTGTGGGGCTATTGTGTTCTTCTTCACCATATTCAATAAATTTATCATTTGAGTATGGGCAATTAAACATCTCAGGCAATATTATAAAATCAGTATTTTCAGATACACTTTCTTCAATCATCAAATGAGCTGTTTTGAGATTTTCTTTTTTGTTGTCAACAACATTCATTTGACATAAAGCAAATTTGATTTTTGTCATTTTAAACACTTAAAAAAATAAAAAAAGAGTATGATTTAAACCATACTTAAGCTATATCTGCAGAATTTAACATGCCATTAATCTCATCAGATGTAATGGAATTGACAGATTCTCCAGAAAGTCTAAATACATATAATTCACCATCACTAAACATTGAAACATATCGTGTGTAGTTTCCATCAGCATTCTCTAGAATAATATTTGATGCATTTCTACCATCTAATGTTATTGTTTCAAGAAGTGTAACGGATGCACCTACACTTTGAGCATGAGATATTCTATTTTGATTAATCTCTTTTAAAGATGATGCACTACTGCTGACATTATAATATTCAACAATTGTATTGTTTGTTGTCTTGAAAAATATAGCTCCAGGATGGTCTTCATCAGTTAAGTTTGTTTCCTGCCAATCGCTAGGATATTTAAATGAAAATGATCCTTCATTATATTCTGCTGAGTCAACATTTTGCATTGGTGAAGAAGTATTATATGATCCACCAGTTAAAAAGATTCCACAAATTAAAATTAAAGTTATAAGTAAGATTATTCCAATAATAAGTTTTTTTTCTTTTAAAATATCAAGTGTACTTTCATCACTGGAAGGTTTTACCTTTTTAGGTTCTTCTTTTTTAAAGATGTCTTCTCTTTTAGGCACTGAATTTTTTGGTTTAGGAAATGTATATCCACAATTTCCACAAATTGGGGCTCCATCATAACTAGGATTTCCACATTCAGGACATTTTTTCACAGTTTAACCTCCATTAAAGTTTACATTTATCATTAACAATATTTAATAATAATGTTTTTATTATTATAAAAAGATATTTATAATTCGTGATAGAATGACCAGTGAAGAAATGATTAATGTTAATGATATAAACTATGCAATTTATAAAATTGGGCAATGGGAAAATGATTATGAAATTAATCAAATTGGATTATCTAGTGAAATTCCAGTCACTAAAAATACTTTACATCATGTGAAACTTTCTATGGTTGAAATTAGGACTGCTAGGTTTGAATTATCAGATAAAATGGTTAATGGTTTTGTAGCTATTGCAACTCATTTAAATCCTAAAGCCCAAGATATGGAATTGGATGAACTAATTGAACTTGAAGAAAAAGAATATCAAAACATATTAAAAGAACTTGATAATTTAGAGTTATTAGATGATGATGAATCTATTCCTTTAGATGGTGAAGATTATCTCATTTATAAATTGGAGAAGGATTGTCATGTAACTAAATCTGTTCCAGCTAATTTATATACTATAAATTATTATAATGATGAATTAAAAAAAATTGAAGATGCATTAAATTAGAATGCATCTAATGTTACTTTTTTATCTCTTTTTAGCTCACGTGGAGGTTCGACAGATACAAATTCAATACCTTCTTCTTCGAGTAATTCTAAAGCATCATCCATAATTGAAGGTGCAACAAGTAATCCTCTAATTTTTTTCTTTTCTGTTTTACAATCTTTTAGATAATCATTATCCGTATTTTTTAAATCTTGAAGATATCTTCTAAGTTGTTTTACTGCACTAATTCCAGCTTTACGTGCTTTTAATTCAAGAACCATCAAATTATTATCATTGTCTTTTCCCAATATATCAATAAATCCATGTTCCACACTATATTCACGAGCAGTTGGTGTAAAACCTTCCTCAATCATATGAGGCTTTTCCATTATCATATCGCCCATATCTTTTTCGTATCCTGCTTGTTCAAGTTCTTCAAAGTCCTCAATATTAGAATAATTGATAAATTGGATTTTTCTAATTTCTACGGTTAGTAATTCTTTTGGTGTTCTTCTGTGACTTTCTAAGAACAAATTGTCATTTTTGATGTAGCTTCTGGTTCTTGATTTTGGTGGTTGCCAATTTACAGGTTCTACTTTTTTATCTTGATGGATTAAAAAAGCCCCATCTGGTTTAATCATAATTATACGTTCTCCCCAGTTGAGTTCACTTAATGCCCTTCCTTCATAGCTAACTTTACAGCAAGCAAAAATTAATATTGTTGATTTCTTACGTAATGCCTCTTGGACTAAGTCATATGCATCTTCACAACAAGGTTTTTCTAAAATTTTATATTTCATCATGATAACATTGTTTAGTTTAATTTAAATAATTTGTTTTTTAAAGAATTATTTAATTTAATTTGAAGTGGGGGATTATAATTTACGATGAAGATTATTTTATATCAAAAAATGAATATTTTACATTGGATTCATTTGAATTTGAGAATGGTGATATCTTAAATGATGTGATTGTAGAGTATATGTCATTTGGAACACCTGTTTATGATGATGAGGGGATTATAAAAAATGCTATTGTTTATTGTCATGGGTCTTTAGGTAGCTATTCTTCAATAAAAAAACTAGCACCTTTACTTGATGAAAATAATGCTTTTGATGAAAGCAAATATTTTTTCATTTGTATCTCTGCATTAGGGTCTCCAGGTTCTTGTTCTCCATCAAATACTGATTTAAAAAATAAATTCCCTAAATACTCTATCAATGATGTTGTAAACTTTCAAAAAAAGTTTTTAGCTGAAAAATTCAGTATTTCTCATGTTTTAGGAATGATTGGGAATTCAATGGGTGGTTTTGTTTGCTTAACTTCTGCAATAAATTTCCCAGATTATTCAGATTTTATTATATGTGGTGTCAGTAGTTATAAAGTCGCAGGACATGATTTTATTCTATCAAAATTTGTAAATGAGATTATTGAATCTGATCCAGATTACAATAGGGGTGATTTAACTTATTCTTTAAATAGAACATTAAGAATAGCTTGTTTAGCTGAATTTAATTTTGGATTATCAAAAAAAGCATTAAGAGATATGTCTAATATTGAATTAAGTTATGAATTTGAAAATTTTGGTAATGAAAGTATTGAAACAGATATTTATGATTTGAAATATTGTAATGAAGCATGTATGTATTTCGATGTTGAGAAAGAATTAGATAAAATCGAATCAAAAACATTAATAATTGCATGTAATCAAGACCCTCATTTTCCACCGGAATTAGATGCTATTCCAATGTCTAAAATGATTAATAATTCAGAATTATTAATTGTGGATTCAGATTTAGGACATTTATGTTTCAATGGATTAAACACAATTTCAAATGAATTAAAAGAATTTATGGAGGAATTTAATGATTGTTAAAATTTTAAATTATGGAGATGAAGATAATCGTAAATTCATTGAGTATGGCATATCAGAATTATCATCTGATCAAAAAAATTATCTTATTGTAAATTTAGATGAAGAAACTTCAATTAATGATGATTTACTTGTGATTAAAATGTATTTTGAAAGTAAGCTTTATCCATTTCAAAGTGATGTTGCAAAAGTTAGATTGGATGATTATATTGCTCGTGAAGAATTAGAAATGGCTATGTTTCTGTCAAGTTTTTTAGAAGATATGTAAGACGCTTAATTTATCTTTTGAAAAAGTAATAATAGTGAATCATATGGGTTTTGTTTTAAAAATGGTGTGGAATAAAAAAAGCTAATTAAATAGCTTTTTTTTATTTTGATGCATCAAGCATGTGTTGAACTGCTTTTCTAGATTTATCTGCAACATCTTCAGGTAATGTGATTTGCGGAGCTTCGTTTATAAGTGAATCTCTAATTTTTTCAAGTGTATGGAATTTCATTGTTTTACAAATTGCTCCTTCAAGTAATGGGTATAATTTTTTTCCAGGAACTTCTGCATTAATTCTATTAATCATGTCAATTTCAGTTCCAATTACAAATTCTTCTTTATCACTTGCTGCAATGTGTTTTAGCATTCCACCAGTAGACATTACTTCATCACATGCTTTTTGGACTTTAATATCACATTCTGGGTGACAAATTATTTCTGCATTAGGATATTGTTTTCTTTTAAGTTCAACATCTTCAACATGGATTAATCTGTGAACATAACAGTGTCCATCTTGAGGCACTGGAATTATTTCTTTATCAAGTTTATCTGCTACATGGGATCCTAAGTTTTTATCAGGTCCAAATAATATTTTATCATGAGGTAAACTTTCTGCAATTTTTACTGCATTAGCTGAAGTACATAATGTGTCTGCATGTTGTTTAGCTTCAGCAATACTGTTTACATAGAGAATAACTCCTGCATCAGGATGTTCTTCTTTTGCTTTTAAGAGAATGTCTTCAGGTAACATATGGGCCATTGGACATTCAGCTTCTAAAGTTGGAATGACAATTTTTTTATCAGGATTTAATATATATGCGGTTTCAGCCATGAAATCTACACCGCAAAATATTACTAAATCTTTATCCTCAATTTCAGAAGCTTTAATGCATAATTCTAATGAATCTCCGAGGAAATCTGCAATTTCTTGAACTTCTTTTGGTTGATAATTATGTGCAAGTATTATTGCATTCTTTTCTTTTTTTAGTTTTAAAATTTCTTCTTGAAGTGAGTTATTCATTTTTTTCACCCATTGTTGTAAATTTTCTTATTTCATTTGTGATTATTAATTTATATTTATCTTTATTATTAAATTCTTTTACCCAAAATGATACTTTTAATTGACTTTCTTCATGAGTTATTCCTTTTGAATAAACATTTGGTTTAGGATATTGTGATATTTCATCATATTCAGATATCTTTTCAAGAATATATTCTTTAAATTCTTTAATATCTAAATTTAATGCTAATCCTACAAGTATATCTACTCTATATTTTTCAGGGGTTTTAAAATGCAAGTATGGGGAATTAGTTAATGTAGAATTGGGTATGATATCTTTAACACCACTGTCATCAGAAATGATTGTTGATCTAAGTGTAATTCTTTCAACAATCCCTTTTTTATTGTTTATTTCAATTGTATCTCCAACTTGAATACTTCTTCCAATAATTAGCAGTATTCCGGAGAATAGATTTGATATAAGGTCTTTAGCTGCAAAACTCACAGCAATACCTGCAATTCCTAGACTTAATAATGTTCCTGCTAGATTTACTCCAAAGAATTGTAAAATAGTCATTAATGCAATAAAATAAATTACATAATTTATTATATCTCTTGTAAGGTAAATTGCTGCTTTATTTTCATTAAAACGATGCATTCTATTCATTAAATATGCTATTGCTCTAGTAATGATTGATGTAGCAATAATAACGATTAAGATGTAAATTAAAGTTTTTGTTGGACTATCAATAAATGTTGGAATATCCATAATATCATCTAAATTTCTATTTTCATGAAATCTTTTGCTAGTTTAGTATTTTCAAATATTTCTTCTGCTTCTTCAAGTAAATCATCAAATGCTGTGTATCGTGTACTAAAATGTGTTAAAATCAATTCTTCAGAGTTACTTTGCTTAGCTATTCTTGCTGCATCTGAAGATGTTGAATGGAAGTTATCTTTTGCTTTATCAGCATCTTCATTTTTATATGTTGATTCATGGATTAAAATGGTTGAATCTTTTGCAAATTCAATCATTTCTTCACAAGGAGTAGTATCGCCAGAATATGTTATTTTATTTCCTTTTCTTGCAGGACCTAATACTTGTTCTGGTTTAATAATTTTACCATTAACTTTTACTTCTTCACCATTGTGTAATTGTTTAAAAGCAGGTCCAACAGGAACACCTAGTTCAATTGCTTTTTCACGAAGGAATCTTGGTTTTTTAAGCTCTTCAATAGAATATGCTAAGCATGGAACTTGGTGATTAACATTTTGTGATTTGATAATGTATTCTTCACAGTTTTCAATAGTTTCTGTTCCAATTTCAATAAATTCAATCGGAAAATCAATTTTACAGTATCCTAAATTAAATATTGCATTTTTCAACGCATCCAAACCTTTTGGTCCATATATTGTTAATTTAGTTTCTCTTCCTCTAAAATTCATTGATTGTAATAGTCCTGGAAGGCCTAAAATATGATCTCCATGATAATGACTAATGAAAATCTTAGATATTTTCATAG
The DNA here is from genome assembly GCF_051877095.1 of Methanobrevibacter sp. GTDB lineage: Archaea > Methanobacteriota > Methanobacteria > Methanobacteriales > Methanobacteriaceae > Methanocatella. The sequence continues at coordinate 27,619 of NZ_JBJEIO010000009.1, forward strand.
GACTCACTTTAGCATAAATTAATTGTTTCTGTGTTCCTTCACCACAATCAAATAACATAATCTCGCCAAATGCCTTTAAAATGATTGCAGGATGATTTCTAGTATATGAATGCACGGCTGAAGATGTTCCTAAAAATATAATTTCCATATAATCACTTATTTTATATTATAAAGAATAGTATATATTAATTATAATAAGTAAATTTTGGTGATTTTTTGGATAGAATAATTGAATATATGCTTGAAGAAGATAAAGGATTTGGAGATATTACTTCTGAAGCGGTTGTGGATAGAGATTTAGAAGTTAATGCATATATTATTTCAAAAGATGAAGGTATTTTAGCAGGAATGAATATTGTTAAAGAATTATTTGAGGAATTTGGTGTTAAAGTTACATATTGCTTAGAAGAGGGAAGTCAAATTTCAAAAAAGGATTTGTTATTGTCTGTTAAAGGAGATGCAAGGACAATTTTACTTCTTGAAAGGACTGTACTTAATTTATCAATGAGAATGAGTGGAGTGGCTAGTGCTGCTAATCATTATTCTTCTTTAGTTAAAGATTATGATGTAAAAATCGCAGGGACTCGTAAAACTTCACCAGCATTAGCTAAATTTGATAAATATGCACTAAAAGTAGGTGGAGTTGATACTCATCGTTTTAGTCTGGATGATATGGTATTGATTAAGGATAATCACATTGCAGTATGTGAATCTCCTTTAGATGCTCTTTTAAAAGCTAAAGCTAATACTAGTTTTTCTAAAAAAATCGAAATTGAAGTTGAAACATTATCTGATGCTATTGAATGTGTAGAAAATAAAGCAGATATTGTAATGCTTGATAATATGACTGGTCTTGAAGTTAAAGAGGTTATTGATGAGCTTGAAAAATTGGATATTCGTCAAAATTCTTTAATTGAGGTTTCCGGAGGAATTACGGAGGATAATATATTGGATTATGTTGAATATGGAGTAGATATTATTTCAATAGGTGCTTTAACACATTCATCTAGAAGTTTGAATTTCAGTTTAAAAATGGAACAATTATAATCTTAAGGATAATTTTTCCTTAAGTTCTTCATTACTCATTTCAGTGATGAATGTTTCATCATTACTAATGGCTTTTTCAGCTAAATTTAACTTATTTTTGCTTATTTCATCAATTACTTCTTCTAATGTTCCTTTTGTTATAAATCTATATACCATTACATCTTTTTCTTGACCAATACGGTGCACACGATCTGTTGCTTGATTTTCTATTGCTGGATTCCACCATAGGTCATAATGGATAACATTTTGTGCTGCAGTTAAGTTTAATCCAACTCCTCCTGTTTTAAGGGTTGCAACAAGAATTTTATGATTTTCATCTTTTTGGAATGTTGAAATCACTTGTGATCGTTTTTCTTGTGTGAGTGATCCATGTAGGAACAAAACATCTGTTTTTAACTTTTTAGAAACTAGTTTTTGTATAATTTCTCCCATTTTAGCATATTGAGTAAATATTATTACTTTTTCATCAACATCTAAAATATTTTCTAAAATTGTGATTAATAATTCCATTTTTCCAGATTCATTAATTTTAGGATTATCTGAACGTAAGTATTGTGCTGGATGGTTACAAGCTTGTTTTAATCCAGTTATGATATTTAAAATAATTCCTCTTCTTTCAATACCTGTTTTCCCTTCTAAATCTTCAAAAATTCCTTCCATTATTGCATTATATAGTAATATTTGTTTTTTGGTTAAACTACAGTAAATATCATTAACAATTTTGTCTGGAAGTTCATCTTTGATATTGTCATCAGTTTTAAGGCGTCTTAATACAAATGGTTTTGTTATTGTTTTAAAGTTTTCTAATGTGGATGATTCTTCTAATCTTTCAATTCTAAAAACATATTTCGCTTTAAAATTATCTAATGTTGATAAATATCCTTTATTTACAAAATCAAATATTGACCAATAGTCGGTTAGTTTGTTTTCAATTGGTGTTCCGGTTAAAGCGATTTTATTAACTGCTGGAACATTTTTTATAGCTTTTGTTTGTTGGGTATTTGGATTTTTAATATTTTGAGCTTCATCAATAACGCATATAAACCATTTTTTATCTTGAAACATATCTAAATCAAGTCTAATTACTCCATATGATGTTAATATGATGTCATATTCTTCTAGAGGAAATGTTCTATTTGATCCATGATAAATGTAATAGGAAAGTGTTGGTGTAAATTTATTAATCTCATTTTCCCAATTGGATAATAAGGTAGGTGGCACTATGATTAATGATGGGTCATTATCATAAGGATTTTGTTCTTTAAAATGAAGGATTGTAGTTAAAACTTGTATTGTTTTTCCAAGCCCCATATCATCGGCTAATATACAACCAAAGTTATGTTTCATGTTTTGAACTAACCAAGAGTAACCTATTTTTTGATATGGTCTTAGCTTGCCAGTTAACTCTTTTGGAATGTCATAAACTTTTGTATCACTAACTAATTTTTTGAATTTAGCATAGCTTCCACTATTTTTTAAATGTTTTTTAAATAGCTCTTCAGATTTCTTATCCATATTTTTTCTCTTTAATTTTAATAAATGAATATTTCTTTAATAATTGGTTTAATATTTTGGTAGTTATGTGGTAATATAAATACTCTTTTTTATTAAAATTTATTTTTAAAAAATCTTATTTTTATCTAAAAAACAAACTTTAATAATATAGTAAAATAATATATATTAAAGATAGAAAATAATTTTATTTTTTTTATGATGGTGATTTGATGGTAAAAATAGCTAAATTAGCTTTAGAAGATGGTACTATTTTAAAAGGTGAATCATTCGGTTATGAAACCACTAAATTAGGAGAACTTGTTTTTTCTACTGGTATGGGTGGTTATACTGAATCTTTAACTGATCCGTCTTTTAAAGGAGAAATTTTAATGTCTACTTACCCATTGGAAGGAAATCATGGTGTAAGTGAGAAGTGGTATCAATCTGATAAAATCCAAGTGGAAGGTTTTGTTTGTCGTGAAGTTTGTCGTGAAGTTTCAAATTTCGGACCACAAAAAACATTGGATGATTTCTTAAAAGAATTCAAAACTCCAGGAATTAGTGGAATTGATACTCGTGATTTAACACTTAAAATACGTGAGAGAGGTTCTCTTAAAGCAGCAATAACAACTGAAAATATTTCTGATGATAAATTGCTTGAAATGGCTCGTTCACAACCAAGTATTGAAGATAAGGATGTTGTTCCATTAGTATCTACAAAAGAAATTAAAATCTTCAATGAAAATGCTGATAGAAAAGTTGCATTAATTGATTGTGGTGTTAAAAAGAATATTATTAATTCATTCTTAGAAAGAGATATTGGTGTTATCTTATTCCCTTATGATACTGATTATAAAACTGTTTTAGATTATTCTCCTAGTGGTTTAATGATTACTTCTGGACCAGGAAATCCTGATAGAGTATCTGAAACTATTGAAACCATGAAGAAATTATCAAACAGATTACCAATTTTTGGTATTTGTATGGGCCAACAATTGATTGCTAAATCTTTTGGAGCAAAATCATATAAAATGAAATTTGGACATAGGGGAGAAAATCAGCCGGTTAAAGATTTGAATACTGGAAAAGTATTTATCACTTCACAAAACCATGGATTTACCATTGATAAAGAATCATTAAAAGAAACTGATTTAGTTTTAACCCAAATTAACTTAAATGATGGAACTCCAGAGGGTATTTCACATAAAGAATTACCATTACATTGTATACAGTACCATCCAGAAGCAGGACCGGGTCCAAATGATACAAGAAATATTTTTGACAAATTTAATCAAATGATGGAAGATTACTAAAAAAAATTTAATGAGGATTATAATATGCCAGTTGATAAGGATATTAAAAAAGTATTAATTATTGGTTCTGGACCTATTCAAATTGGACAAGCAGCTGAATTTGATTATTCAGGATCACAAGCATGTAAATCATTAAGAGAAGAGGGAATAGAAACAGTTCTTGTTAACAGTAATCCAGCTACTATTCAAACAGATATTGATATGGCAGATACTGTTTATACAGAACCATTAACTCCAGAAGTTGTTGCTAAAATCATCAAAGATGAAAAAGTAGATTCCATATTACCTACTATGGGTGGACAAACTGGATTAAATATTGCAACAGGTCTAGGCGATTTAGGATTGCTTGATGGAATTAAAGTCTTAGGGTCTGATGTTCAAACAATTAAGGATGTAGAAGACCGTGATTTATTCGCAAATCTTATGGATGAAATTGGTGAAGAGATTCCTAAATGCCATGCGGTTGAAAGTGTAGAAGCAGCACTCGAAGCGGTAGAAGATATTGGTTATCCAGTTATTGTAAGACCAGCATTTACCTTAGGAGGTACTGGTGGTGGAATTGCTCACAATGAAGAAGAATTGATTGAAATTGCAACTCATGGATTGGATATGAGTTTTATTAATCAAGTTCTAATCGATGAATCTGTTCTTGGATGGAAAGAAATAGAATTTGAAGTAATGAGAGATAAAGAAGACACTTGTATCATTGTATGTACCATGGAAAATATAGATCCTATGGGTATCCACACAGGAGACAGTGTTGTTGTTGCTCCTATTCAAAACTTATGTGATGAAACTATACAAAAAATGAGAGATGCATCTATTAAAATCATCAGAGCCTTAGGAATTAGAGGTGGATGTAATATTCAATTTGCACTTAATCCTGAAACTGACGAATATAAAGTCATTGAGGTTAATCCTCGTGTATCTAGAAGTAGTGCTCTTGCGTCTAAAGCGACAGGTTATCCAATCGCTAAAATTTCCTCTAAAATCGCTTTAGGATTAACATTAGATGAAATTAAAAATGATATTACTAAAGAAACACCAGCTTCTTTTGAACCTACTATTGATTATGTTGTTATTAAAATTCCAAGATGGCCATTTGATAAATTTAAAGGTGTAAGTAGCGAAGTTGGAGTTCAAATGAAAGCAACTGGTGAAGTAATGGCTATTGGAAGGACTTTCGAAGAAGCATTCCAAAAAGCACTTAGATCACTTGATATGGGATTCGATGGGTTTGAATATATTGATTACACAGAAGAAGATTTATCCCATCCTACTGATAAAATATATTTCCAAATTTATTCTGCTATTAAAGATGGAATGGATATTGATAAAATTAGAGAACTCACCAATATCGATAATTTCTTCTTATACAAGATTAGAAACATTGTTAACTTTGAAAACAGTGTAACTGCTGATAAATTAAATGATGAAGAGTTCTTAAGAAAAGCTAAACAAATAGGTTGTTCTAATAAAAGATTAGCAGATTTATCTGGTCAAACTGAAGAATATATTAAAAATTTACTTTCAAGATACAATATTAAACCATCATATAAAATGGTAGATACTTGTGCAGCTGAATTTGAAGCAAAAACTCCATATTACTACAGTAGTTATGATAAAGGAAATGAACTTGTTTCTACTAACAAGAAGAAAGTTGTGATTCTTGGAGCAGGACCAATTAGAATAGGTCAAGGTATTGAATTTGATTACTGTTGTGTACATTCTTCCTTAGCTTTAAAAGAAAAAGGAATTGAAACAATTTTAATCAACAATAACCCAGAAACTGTAAGTACTGATTATGATATTTCTGATAAATTATTTTTTGAACCACTTACATTTGAAGATGTGATGGGAGTTATTGAACAAGAAAAACCTGATGGTGTAATTGTTCAATTTGGTGGTCAAACATCTATTAATTTGTCAGTTCCACTTGCAAATGCTGGTGTTAAAATATTAGGTACTCCTTATGAGAGTATTGATAGGGTTGAAGACAGAGAATTATTTGCTGAGCTTTTAGAAAAATTACATATTCATCAAGCACCATATGGAACAGCTAATTCATTTGAAGAGGCAAAAGAAATTGCAGAAAAAATTACTTTCCCAGTTCTTGTTCGTCCATCATATGTAATTGGTGGAAGAGCTATGGAAATTGTCTATGATAATAATCAGCTTGAAGAATATATGAAAGAAGCTGTAAAAGTATCTCCAGAACACCCAATTTTAGTTGATAAATTCTTGGAAGATGCTATTGAACTTGATGTAGATATTTTATGTGATGGTGAAGATGTATTCATTGCAGGAATCATGGAACATATTGAAGAAGCAGGTGTTCACTCTGGAGATTCAGCATGTGTAATTCCTCCTCAAACTATTCCAGAATATATCTTAGATACTATACGTGAAAACTCAACTAAATTAGCTCTTGAATTAAATGTTAAAGGTTTAATGAATATTCAATATGCAGTAAAACTGGATGAAGAAATGGTTTATATTATTGAAGCTAATCCTCGTGCAAGTAGGACTGTTCCATTTGTAAGTAAAGCAATTGGTGTACCATTAGCAAAAGTAGCAACTTGGATTATGCAAGGAGCAAAATTAAAAGACTTTGATTTAACTAAAGAAATTAAATTAGATCATGTTGCAGTAAAAGAATCTGTATTCCCGTTCTTGAAACTTCCAGAATCTGATACTGTTCTTGGACCTGAAATGAAATCCACTGGTGAAAGTATTGGTATTGATGAAACTTATGGAATGGCATTCTATAAATCACAACTTTCAGCAGGTATGGAATTACCTAAAGAAGGTAAAATATTTATCAGTGTTAAAGAAGCAGATAAGAAAAAAATCAGACCTATTGCTGAGACTGCAGCTAATTTAGGTTTTGATTTAATAGCAACTGATGGAACTGCTGATGCTACTGGTATTGATTCTATTGAAAAAATCCTTAAAGTATCTCAAGGTTCTCCTAATATTAGGGATGCTATCTTAAACAAAGAAATTGACTTGATTATTAACACTTCTGAGGGTAAACAATCTGCAAAAGATGGTTATATTATTAGACGTCTTGCTATTGAGCTAGGTATTCCATATGTTACTACATTAGCAGGAGCAAGAGCAGTTTTAAATGCAATTAAAGCTGTTCAAAATAATGAAATCAATGTAAAATCTTTAAATAGCTATGTTGATGGAGAATAATTTTTTCTCTATCTTTTTTTAATTATTAGATAAATATTCTCTGATATTTATACCACATGAAGGACATTCTATTTCTTCTAGTTTCAATCTACTTTTACATTTAGGACAGAAGTTTAATTGCACTTCATATTCAACTGTTGGATCAATAACTATATTAACTTCAATTTTTATGGTGATATTTGTTTTTAAAATATTTTTATTCCAATCATTGGCCATTAATTGTTTTTTGTAGTAAAAAGCCTCTGTCATTGTATCATATTGGCCAATTGTTTCAGCACCTTTTTTAATATAAAATTTTTTAAGTTTATGGTCGAAGAGAATTTCTCCTTCTCTTTCTTTTTTATTGACTTTGGTTCCCTTAATTCTTCCTTTTGGTCTTTTTTTTGGAAATGGTGGTAAAATCATATTTTTGTATTTGTTTTCAAGGTCACACTCAACAAGTAAATCATAGTCAAAATTACAAAAGAATAGTGCATCTCTTTCATATAATGCATCAGATAATTTTTTAAACTCCCCATAGTCTTTATTGTTGTATTTAATTCTATATACATTACCTGTCTTTATGATATTTCTATAAAAGTATCTTATTTCCTCTGAGTTAATGATATCACCTGTACTTTAGAAAAATATATAATTAATAAATACAACTTCAAAGTGTTATTTGATTATAGCCTATTTTGTTTTTTCGGTTTAATAAAGATAATTATATTAATAAAAAAAGGTATATTCTCTTTTAATGTTTACTATAGCAAATGGAATCATATTAAAAGGTAGTGATTTAGTTCCAACTCGTGAAAATATTGTTGTTGATGATGGTAAAATTATTGAAATTGGAAAAGAATCTTTGGAAGGTAAAATTATTGATGTTGAAGGAGCAATAGTTTGTCCTTCTTTTATAAATGGTCATATGCATATTGGTGATTCTATTATTAAAGATGAAGGTTATGGTTTATCTTTAAGTGAAATGGTGAAGCCACCTAATGGAGTTAAGCATGTTGCATTAGCTAATGCTAATGATGATGAATTATTAGAAGCAATGAAATCTTCAATGTGGGACATGGTTTATAGTGGAACAACTCATTTTATTGATTATCGTGAAGGTGGATTGAAAGGGGTCAAACTTTTAAGAAAGGCATCAGAGGATATTCCTATAAAGCCGATTATTTTAGGTCGTGATGATAGTTTTTATGGTGATGATCCGGATTTAAGTAAGGTTAAAATAGCTATTCGTAAACTTCTTAAATTCAGTGATGGTATTGCTCCAAGTGGATTTGGAGAGATTACAATGGATGTTGCAGAAATTATTTCAAAAGAATGTGCTAAGGCGGGAAAGATTTCATCAATTCATGTTGCTGAATCAGAATCTAATCAAATAGAGTCTTTAAATAATTATGGATTGAGTGAAATTGAAAAAGGTGTTATTAATGAATTTTCCCAATTAGTTCATCTTACTAATCCCAAAAATAATGATTTAAATTCAGTTTCTAATTCAAATCAAAATGTTGTTGTTTGTCCAAGAGCTAATGCAACATTGAATGTTGGTGTGGTTCCTTTGCCTAAAATGATTGATTTGGGTATGAAACCAATAATTGGAACTGATAATGTAATGCTTAATTCACCAAACATGCTTCGTGAATTAGAATTCATTTTAAAAATCATGTCTGTTTATTATAATGAGTATATTAATCCATGTGAACTTTTAAAAATGGCAACAACAAATATTTGTGGATTTAATATTAATAATTTAATTCAAAAGTCTGTAATTATGGAAGATAATTTCGCGGAATTTAATGTGTTCAATTCTTTTTCTAAAAATCATTATATAAATATAATAAATCGATGTGAAACGAAAAATATATTATGTAGAATTAATAGAAAAATAGTCATATAATATATGAATATAATCTATATGTTATTGAGGTGTTAATAATGTATAAAAAAATATTAGTCCCAACTGATGGGTCAGAATTTGCAAAAAAAGCTCAAAAACATGCTATGTTTTTAGCAGAGATGTCTGGAGCTGAAATTATTGCTATAAGTGTTACTGAGAATAATTTTGTTAACGGGCTTCCATTAGATGATGAAGTATACCAGTTAAATCAAATTTTAAAAGAAGGTTCTGAAGAAAATCTTAAAGAATTTGATAAATTAAATGAGAATAATTTGAAAATTACCCATGTAATTAGAGAAGGGTCACCTGCTAAAGTTATTCTTGAGGTGGCAAAAGAAGAAGATATTGATTTAATAGTAATGGGTAGTTCAGGTAAATCTGGATTTGATAGGTTTATTATGGGTAGTGTAGCGGATAAGGTTGTTAATTCAGCTAAATGTGCAGTACTTGTAGTTCATTAATTTGATTTACTATTTTATTATATTCTTAATAGGTGTTTTTATGTTAGTTAAGAGAACAATGTCTAAAAATGTAGTTAGTGTTTCTGTTCCAGGTAATAGGGATAAAGTTTTAGACTTGATGAGGAAAGAAAAGAAAGCTGTATTGCCAGTGGTAAAAGGAGACACTGACATTTTAGTAGGAATAGTTACTCGTTCCGATTTAATCAATAATCCTGATGAAGAACAAATTGCAATGTTAATGAGTAGAGATTTAATTACTGTAAATCCTAATGATGATGTAATTGTTGCTGCTCGTAAAATGATTGAGAATAATATTAGAAGAGTTCCTGTAGTTGATGATGAAGAGAAATTAGTTGGAATTATCACATCTTTTGATTTAGTAGCTAATGCTTTAACTAAAACGGAAATTAATGATGCCGTTGAAAAATATATGATTACAACAGTTCCAACAACCTGGGAGAAAACCCCATTAAATATTGCATTTGAAACCATGAATCAATTTGGTTTAAAATCTGTTTTAGCACTTGATGATGATGCTAAATTGTCTGGAATTTTAACTGAAACAGATTTCATCTCTGAAATCGAAATTATCTCTGAAAGAAGTGAACACAGTTCTACCGTTGGTACTGAAGGAGATAAATGGTCTTGGGATAGTACTTCTGTATTATATGTTGAGAAAAACCATTTAAAATTCACTGATAAGGCGGTTTGTGATGTTGCTGTAGGTAATGTTGAAGTAGCTAATTCTAAAACTAAAGTTTCAGATTGTGCTAAAAAAATGAAAACATTAAATATTGAGCAAATTCCAGTTATTGGTGTTGAAGGTAATTTAGTAGGCCTTGTAAGAGCTAGTGATTTAATCAGTGCATTAGTTCCTCAAGAATAGTGGTATAATGGCTGTTAATCCAGTATTGGTAGTTAAAGTAGTTGATAATACTAGTGTCGGTGTTCGTGCAAGATTATATGATGATTTTTCCGAACATGACATTCTTTTAAATTCTGTCCTTACGTATTGGTGGGCTAATAACATGCCTCCTGCTGTTAAATTTTTAGAGTTGTTTGATTCTGTTATCAAAAGGACTATCAATGAGATTATGCCTCATAAGACATTGAATTTGAAATATGAGGTTAAAGCGGATGATAATTTAGAGAATGCTTCTCAAATAGAAATAAATTTGATTTCTATATCCGCTGATGAAATAGGGTTTAAAATTGATGGAGGTTCTATTTTTCTAAAAGACTTGAGAAAAGTAGAAGATGATTTTGAACCTAATGAATTTTCAACAACTTTTGATCAATGTATTGAAACTCCGGATATTGTTTTAAAAAAATATAGGGAAATGAGAGGAGATTAAATATTTCTTCTTATTTTAGTTAGAATTTGCATAAATTTATTTAATGCATCTTCATAATTTTTAAAATTACTTCCTTTTATTAATCCTGTATTAAAAATATTAATATTCTCAATTTCTATTTTTTCTTTTGTTTTAGAAATGATTTCATTTTCTAATTGTCTTTTTGTATTTTCAATGTCAATTGTAAATGGGAGATTATATGAAAATGAACCATTTGAATAATTAAGAATAATCTCATTATTATTTTTAATTTCAGATAAATTTAATGATACTTTTTCATAACCTTGTCTTTTTAATTCAGCATCAATTTGTTTAAATTTATTTTTATTAATAATTTCATTAATCTTATCAACTTCACATATACTAAGATTTTCAAAATCTCTAACTTTGACAATTTCACATTTTGTATTTGATAAAATATAATTTTCACAATAGCTAATCCTATCAATTTTTTCTTTTGTTATAAGAGTGTTGGTTTTAATCCTAGTTGCAAGACAAGTAGTGGATTTTGAATAAGGAATATTATTGTTATTTAAATATTCATGAATCTCTTTTGAAGTTAATCTTGCTTCGATTAGTGGTGTTTCAAATCCATTAGTATATGTAATTAAAATTCCTGGGCGATCATCAACTAAATCACTTATGTTATTACCATCACAAATATAATCAAAGTCATTTGCATTTGCAATTTTTTTAATTTCAGCATACATTAAATTACGACAAGTATAACATCTTTTAGTAGTGTTTTTTAAAAAATCAGGGTTGTTATAAAAGTTAAGGTCAATAATTTCATGTTTAATACCAAAAAGGGAAGTAATATTTTTTGTGTGTTCGATAAAACCAGTTGGCATCAAATGATTATTAATTGTCACAGCTAATGTGTCTTTTGCAAACAAAGATGCTAAATAAATAATTAGTGTAGAATCGCTTCCTCCTGAAAAACCAATAGCTACTTTTTTATCTTTTAGAATATTAATGACAGTGTTAATTTTATCTTTTAATTTCATTTAATCACAGATTTAATGTGGTTTAATAATGTTTTTGCATCTTCTTTTTTAATATCTTTTGAATTACGAATAAAATTAATTAACTCTCCTTTTTTATCTTCATTTAAGCTAGACTGGGATAAAGTTTGAGCATAATTTCTTTGAGGATAATAAGTTTCTTTGGTAATTTTAACTAATTCTTCTTTTTCTTCTTGTGTTATAATATTTTCTTTTACAGCATTAGTAAAAACATAATTCATACTAATCAATGGAATTGAAAGAGCTTCTAATGTGTCTGAATCAAGCATTACTGCAACATCATCATCTGATGTAATGTTCCCACTAGCGTATTCATTATAACAATATCCAATACCTTTCATTCCGAGCACATCGAGTTCTGATGCTCTAAGAGCTCCCATACTGGAAGAACCATAAACTTTAACTCCTTTTTTCATTACATTAAGAATTTCTTTATGTCCTACCGCAGAATTTTGGTGGAATACTCCATCAATTATAGCTATGATATCGGGATTTTCTTTCATATCGTGGTTCAAATCCCCTCTTTTTATAGGTCTTTTATAGATTATTTCAATATCATCATGTGAATCTAAAATTTCTCTTGCTTCATCAAAGGGAAGGGAGAGTCCTGTATAAATTATGATTTTTACCATAGTATCATACTCTTAAAAATCTATATCCTGCACGGGAGGAATCAAGGGAATATACTTCCATTTCTGGAATTATTACTCTTACAACACTAACATCGAGTTCTGGCCTTGTTAAGTTAGTGTATAAAATTTGTTTAATTTCATTAGCTATTAATTCCTCTTTTACAATATCTAAATCTTCATTAATGGATGTTGTGGATTTATTTTCTATATCTTGAAGGCTAATTTGTTTTTTTTCTTCTCTAAAATAGTACTTATTGATTCTTTTCATCCTTTCATAGCCTGCTTCACGTGCAAAATCTGCTCTTACAGTATCTTCACGAGCACCATTAATTTGAGTTGCTCTACTTTGAGCAACTTCTGTTAAAGCTCTTAGGATTGCAATTTCTGGATCTAAGTGTGTTCCCATACCTAATGTTAATAATCCTGCATCTTTGGTAATAGTATCATCTGCTGAGGCAGCTATTGTTGGAATTTTAATATCTGCTGTAAAATCAATTAATTTAATTTTAATTCCATTGGATTCAAATTTTTCAAGTGTTTTGTTAATAAGTTTACTTTTAATACTGTCTAAATTAATTTGTGAATAGTTTTTATGTGTTAATTCAAAAATACTCCATGCATCACGTTCAATAACTTCAAATATTCCATGTAAAATTGCTTCATCTATAACATTTCCAGAAGCAAGACCATTAGTGTTTGATTTAAATAAACTGTTGAGATTATTTTCTTGATTATATGGATGAAAAACTGCATTTGAAGGAATATAATATTTATGGCCTGTTATTAAATCATTAGCTAAACTCCATTCTAGGGGTATTGAACTAATATCTTTTTTTTCATATTTTGAAGGTAAATTCAAAGATTTAGGGTCAATATATTCTCCTTTTTGACTTATTTCATTAATTGTTGCTATGGTTGTTTTATCGGTTTCTTGTTTTTCTGCAGAATATCTTTCAAAACCTTCCATCATAGCTGAAGCTTTAGCATGATCTTTTGAAATTCCTTTTCCTCCGTAAATACTAATTGCACCATCTTCTGCAGTAGGCCTAATAGCTGTAAAAACAGGAAGTCCAATTCTATCTAGGTCAGTAATATCTGCAATACGTGTAATTCCTGCAATTTTTAACTTGTTTTCGTTAATTTCAATTGTTTTTTTTGGAGCGATAACTCTGTGTGTTCCTTCAAAGTATGTGAGTTTATTGGTCATATTAATATCCTAAAATAATTCTTACAATATTTTCAACGCCTATTGTCATGGACATTAATGTCATTATGCCTGCAATTGCAATTGCAATTATCCAAATTCCAGCATTCCAAGTTAATACTTTTGATCCGTCTAAGTTTCCAATTGGCAATAAATTAAATACTGCTAAGAAACTGTTGATTGAATAACCAACGGAACATATAATAAATATTAATAATGAAGTTTCGGAATAAAATGCAGAAGGATATATTGCTACAGATATTGCTAAAAAGATTACGGCTAAGATGATATTAACAATAGGTCCTGCAATTGAGATTTTTCCGTTAATTTCTTCAGTCATGTAATTTGCATAAGTGTAAACGGCACCAGGAGCTGCAAATACGAATCCAAAAAAGGATGTGATGAGTGCAAATAATAATCCTTGTGGCCATAACTTAAATTCTGCCCAATATCCATACTTCATTGAAACAAGCTTATGTCCAAGTTCGTGTAGGATAAACCCTGCTCCAACACCAAACATAACAATTGGTAGTAGGTTAAGTATTGCACTAGGGTTCCTAGCACTATTTGCTATTGCAAAACTGAGGGAAATAAAGATGAATGCAATAAACAAATCTCTTATCTCACTAGTTGTAAATTTAAACATAGTCTTAAAATATCTAATTTAAGTTTAATAAAAGTATCCATTTTTAAATTAATTTCCGTGCTTTTTTTATAATACATTTGCTAAATGATTAAACATGGAGTTACATATAAAGAATATTTTAAAAGACTTAGAAAAAGATGATATTCAAGGTTATTTACTTACACAATTTACAAATGTTGAGTATATTTCTGGGTATAAGCCGACTAGTTTTGCGTTTTGTATTATTAAAGAGAATCCTGTTATTTATGCTTCAGGTATGGATATGGAATTAGCAAATCATGATTCAAGAATTGAAGTTAAAAAGTATGAATCTTATGATATCATGATACAGGAACTGAAAGAAGAAGGTATTAAAAACCTTGCGATTGAGCCAACATTACCTTACAGTACTTATGTTAGATTTAAGGATGATTTTGAAATATCTTCACAAAAATACATTGAAAAGCAACGTATGATTAAAACTGATTTAGAAATCGAAAAAATCAAAAAGGCAACAGAAATAGCTCAAAAATCTTTTTTACAACTAGATATTCTAAACAATAAAAGTACTGAAAAAGAAGTAGCTTTTGATCTTGCAAGATATATGATTGAAAATGGAGCTTCAAAAGAGTCTTTCGATACGATTGTGACAACTGGTTCCAATTCAAGTCTCCCACATGCAATTCCTGAGGATAAATCACTTGAACAACCAATTTTAATTGATTGGGGAGCTATTTATGAGGGATATTGCTCAGACAATACTCGTACAATGGTTTACTCAGAAGCTCAACAAGAGATTTGGGATATTGTAGCTGAAGCTCATGATAAAGCAATAAAAGCAATTAAACCTGGTCTTAAATGTTGTGAAGTAGATAAAGTAGCTCGAGATATTATTACTGAATATGGTTATGGAAATAATTTTATTCATTCTACTGGCCATAGTCTCGGTTTGGATATCCATGAAACTCCTGGATTTTCTACTCGTGATGATACAATAATTGAAGAGGGAATGGTTATAACAGTTGAACCAGGAATCTATTTGGAAGGGGAATTTGGAGTTCGTCTAGAGGATACTGTGTCAATTTCAAAAAGAACTAATGTAATTGGTAATTTGCCATTGAGAATTGATTAAATTCTGAGTAAATTCATTAATTACTTTTTTTTATAGTTAATTTGTTGGGACATAATTATTTATTACCATGATTACATTGGGATAATATTCATATTTTACTTATTAGTTATAATGTATTTATCATTTATTCTTTTTTTTTAAAAACTGTAAAATTGATTTTAAAAATAACCAATATTTTATATTATCTTAAAGTCAAGTAATGTTCATGAAATTTAAAATAATCAATGATTTAACAATATTTCTAGACAATAATGTTCCTGAAAAGTATTTATCAGTATTCCAGGAATTTTTATTAAGTGGATCTATTTTTACAGATGCTTCAACAATATTGGCAGTTTTGATAATGTTTATTATAATCTCTGAAATTTTACTGATGATGGTATTAACATTTTTTAGTTTGCCCGTTTCGATATTAATTTCACCTTTTTTCATTATTCCTATTCTTTTTTCGTATGTTATTGTTTGTCAAGAGAAGAGAACACAAAAAATTGAGAATTCATCTCCTGATTTTTTAAGACAACTTTCTAACATGTTGCAGGTTGGATTAAGTTTTGAAAAAACTTGAGTATAAGCTGTACACTTTATATATTGGTGGGTACATATGATATATTATGGTAGCTCCGTTAATGAAATTAAATCAAGAAGAATATTATAAATGGAAACAGTCAGTTCTATCATCAAAGTTCTATGAAGATGTTATTAAAAAAAGGAAAGTAACTGACACAACTAAAAATAGGTATGTTTTAAGCTTAGCTACATATTGTATGTACAATAATATGTCTGTAGATGAGCTTATGAAAGAAGCTGATGATGAAGAACGAGCAAATATTCGTGTAAAAGATAGAAAAATATTAAAAAGATTAGATAACTATCGAGATTGGTTGGTTGAACAAGGATTGCAAAAAATGACTTGTCAAACTCGTTTTAATGATGCAAAATGGTGTTATAGGCGAATGTATATTGAAGTTCCAGAGTTAAATGAATTTGATTATCCTCGAGAACAGCAATTGAAGTATAGTGATTTACCTACTACAATAGATATACAAAAAGCTGTTGATGGTGCAAATGCTTTATCTAACAAAGCTTTATATTTATTTGTTGCAAGTAGTGGAACAGCAAAGATGGAAACTTCATTACTTACTGTTCAAGATTTTATTGATGCAACAAGGGGAGAATATCATAATGAAATAGACAATATCCATAATGTACTAAAGATATTGGATGGTAAGAAGGATGTAATTCCATTGTTTGAAATGCATCGTGAAAAAACTGATTATTATTATCACACTTGCTGTTCACCTGAAGCAACACAGGCAATTATTAATCTATTACAAGCACAACCTATAATCAAAAATGATGACCCATTGTTTTACTTAAGTTATAATGGAATAGCTAAGGCATTTCAAAGAGCAAATCATAAACATAACTGGGGTAAAATAAAAAATTATTACTATTTCAGTAGTCATAGACTTAGAAAACGTCATGCTTCAATTATTGGTAATTATGATTTAGCCAATTATCTACAAGGTAGGAAGCCAGATAATAAAATCAAGGAAACTTACTATTTTAATAATCCAAAAAAAGTTAAAGAAGAGTATTTAAAGCATTTAAATGAATTAACCATCTATGAATCAAATTATAAGGATATTTATAGTGAAGAGTATGAAGAGTTGCTTAAAGAAAATGAAGAGCTTCGTAAACTTATAGATTCTCAAAAAACCAAAATTACGGAATTAGATGGAATAAATAAAGCATTATCAAAAAGAATGGGCTCTGTTGAAACTCAAGTTAAAGATATGGCTCGTAGCAATGATATTACTTATATTCAAAGCATTGCTTTAGAAGATGAATCTGTAAATAAGTATGGGTTAATGGATATTATAATTGACCTATACACCGATGATGTGGAGGGTCATAAAATTAAACATGTTGATGCAATGTATGTTAAAAAGCTTATTCCAAGAGCATTAATTATTAGAAGTTACGATGATGACTTTATGGATGAAAATGGCGAATGGATGTTCAGGGATAATTTATTACTGTTATATGGTCAAGAAAAATTTGATGAAGTTTGGAGAACGATTGATAAATTCAGATTTATTGCGTTTCCATTTATGGAAAAGGAATATTTGCATGAATCTCAGTCAAGGGATATTGATATAGCTTTATTACGGTATATGAAGAAGTTATATGATGATGGTGAAGAACCTACTCAAGAAGCTGTTTATAAAATTGTATGGGATGTATTAGATATTGATGAGGTATTAGGCGATTATGCAATATGATTATTAAACTACTCGTAAGGTGTGTTTTTTAAAAAAATAAAGTAATTGGAGCTCCATACTATCCTTTTATCTCTTTTCTATTTTTTTAATATTTTAGTAATTGCATCAGTACATCAAAAATTACTGCAATTTTCAGTTATATTTCAGCAAAAAATAGCTTCAGCACTACACTTTTATTTTTCCAAATAAGGGCTGAAGTAATTAAGAAATTACTCGATAGCCAGTTTCGTTTGTGTTTGGATGTTCTGTTGTGTTGTTGGGTCTTTTTGTGATATTGTGTCAAAAGACTGTAGTAATGACTAATTTTTCTGTAGTTGTTGTAACAATTTTATAGTATGTTAAATATAGAATTAATTAGGTGATAACTTATGGGGAAGTTTTATTGTACTGAATGTGGTAATGAACTGCAGGATGAATCTTTAAATTTTTGTGATAAGTGTGGTGCAAAAATTGAAAAATCTACAAATGATACTTCATTCTGCCCACAGTGTGGTAAAAAGATTGAGAATGGAAATTTTTGTTCTAGTTGCGGTTATTCTGTAACAAAAAAATCTTACAAATATCATGTAATTGTTGGTTATATTTTAGCCACTATTCTTGGCATACCTCTACCAGGATTAGCCATATTCGGACTAATAGTTGGTGGTTATTTAATTTATAAGAATTATGGAGATGTGTCTGTTGGTAAAATTAATAAAACTAGTGCAAATGCATTATTAATTATTCTTTTTTCAATCATAGCAATAACTAAATTATTTAACGGTGGAATCATACTGTTTGAGATAGTAGCAATCATTGTTTTAAATTATCTTTTAGAAACAGATAATGAAGGATTTTATAATATTCACACAAATTCCAAACAAAAATTAATTGTTATAGCAGTAATATTAATTTTAGCACTTATTGGTAGTTTGTGGGTATCTGGTACTTTTGACTCTCATTCAACTGATGATAGTAGTTCAAGTTTTGTTCCGGGGGGTGAAACAACTGTTTTTGGAAAAACATTTACTATTCCTCAAGGATTTGTAGAATCGGATAGGTATGGCACTTCTTCTTTTGAAACTGTTACTTTTGAGAATGATGATGGAGATAGTTTTGAGATTCATGTCTCATCTGACACTAGTTTCCCACTTGATAGTAAATATATTAAATCAAAATTTGATAGGACAATAAATGGCTTTGATGGAAAACAATTGTATTATGAACCAGCTAATACACAAAAATTTGTATATATTGATAACAATGGATTGTTAGTAGCCATTACTCCTCATGCAATTGGAAGTAGTGAAATTTATGATATTGTGGTATGTTAAGGAGTTATTTTATTTAATAACTCCAATTTTTTTTTAAAATTTAGTTGAATCTCTATCGTCATCTGTTAATTCAAAAGGAATAGTAATATTATTGCATTGTTCGGTTAAATAATAAATGTTTTGCTTCCACTCTTTTAATGCTGTCAATATATCCCTTCTTCACTAATCTATGAAATAAGCTTTGTAGATTATCTATGTTCTTGTAACTCTGTTCATTTGGACATATAATACTTTATTAGGGGTATTTTATTTTTCTCATTGTTGGGGTATGGGCTCGGAAAATGGTAATCTATGTTAAAACTCTAAATTTATCTCGTAATTCATTTCGTAAGTGATTAGTCAATTGATTGTTTGCTCAATTAATTGCTTAATTGCTTTTTTGCCTTTGAAAGTAAAGGTATGGCAATAGCTGATGATTCTGTTTTCAATACATTCATGTTTGTTGCAGAACTTTTTGCTGAGATGAAAGCCCGATCCGTTTTGATGTTGATGGGTGCAGGTATAAATTTTGTATATGTGTTCGTTCTCTAGGTGTTGTAAAATGAGCATTTTGGTGGTGTTTTTAGCTAAAAGAATGAGAGTTGTCTAAACTTTATATGAAAAAAGTCTACAACTCTCAATTCTTTTTTTATTTCATTCGCTGTAATTTTATTTCAAAAAGTTTTTTCAGAAAACACTTGTAAAGATATTAATAACTTCTGACATATTTTCAACACCAAATGCTTTTTTAATAAGATTAAATTGGTCTAATTTTACAGGAGGATTGCATCCTTTGCAGATGTAAACATGTTTATAAACACTAGCACTTGGATTTTCATCATCATGAAGTATGCAATGTATTAATTCATAATCTGGCAGATATTTTCTTTCATAGACTTTAACAGGTTCACAATCAAAAACTTTTCTTACAAGGTTTCTCATATCGCAGCGATTAAGCTCTACTAAATCTGGGCAATGACTGCAATCGTCATCACCAAAGTAATAAGTTTCCATGAAATCGAAATCTTTGTCTTTTAATATATCTAAGCAATTAGCTTGTGATATGTCTTTTATAAATTGTTCAGCAAATTCTTTATATGAACCTTTTGTAGAGTCTAGGTTAGCTTCAATTCCATATCTTGATAATGTACTATTAAAATCATTGGCTTCTTCACATGGCAATTTATCTCTTATAAATTTTTCAATTGCATAAAAAACACCATCGACACGTTTGCACCAATAATATGATATTCTACATTCTTCAGTTGCATGTCTAGAAATAGCTAAGTATATATCTCTACAATCGGGATTTTCAAGGTTTTTATAGGTGTATGGTATAAATACTCTTGCTTCATCGTATTTGTATCCTTTTGCTTTTAATGTATCATCTACTTTATAGCTTGAAAGTTCTTGAATTGATTTATATCTGTCATATTCATCAGTCTTGTTTATATTTTTATCAAATTTTTCTTCTTTCATAATATCACCTTTTCATTGGAGATGGAATATCTCCTTTAAATTCATTAACATTTCGTTTTTAGTCTTTGAGCCAGTTACTTGCATGATAAAATCGTATTTGTTAAGATTTACGCCGCAAGCGCTGCAATAAAAACGATTTTTAAATACAACTGCGCTAGGATGGTTATCATCATGAAATGGGCAGCAGTAAGTATTTCTATTTTCATATTTAGCTACTGGTTCGCCTAAGGTTAAAATAGCTAAATCTCTTAAGTCAACATTTTCAAATAAATCATCACTATGGTTAGTTTTACGTATTGCTATGCGTTTTTTATTTTCTAGCTTTGTCTCCTTATTTAAATCATCATTTAATGATACTAATAAATCATTGAAAGAGTTAGGGGCATAATAATCATCAATATTGAATTCAATAGGTTTGTTTTCATTTTTGATTATTTTATCGAGAGTATCCTCATAACTTAGGTCATTTGGTATTGGTTGACAATATAGTTTTGTTTTTGAGTTAATGCTGTAAGGGACTCGTTGAAGTCGCCTATGTGCATCACGATTTACAGCAATGTCAAGAGTATCTAAACCTAATGTTTTTTGAAAAACACTAGCTAAATGTTGGCTAATTTTACCAATTGATTTAGCTGCAACTCCCTAAAGAAAACATTAACATGAAAACCTTTGCTTCCGCTAGCAATAAGATATGCATTAATCTCTTTATTTCGTAAGTAATTGCATAGTTCGATAGCTTCTCTAAAAGGTTTTTCAAGCAGATCTTCATCAAAAATTAAAGATCTATATTCACTTTGCAGTGTCTTGATTTTTTCGCTTCTAGTTTTACCAACTAAATTTGATTGTACCTCAATAATTTCTTTTTTAATTGCTGAAGCTCTTTTATCTGTTACATCAAAGTCAAAGAATAATCTATCGGAGTACCTTTTACTGTTATCGTTCTTTTCGTATTCTGGTAAAGTTTTATAATAGCTAATCTCTGCTGCAAGAAGACCATGTACTCCAGAACGATATTTCAAATTTAAAAAGTTGAAAAATGTCTCTGATGGGTCAACATTATCTTTATAATGTTTGCAATTTAAAAAAAGAGGTTGTGATATCTCATGAAGGTATCTAACATCCCTATAATAATTACCATTGTAATAATCTCGATGGTAATCTCTTAAGGTATACATTTTAACCATCTCCTAATAGCTTTTTAAAATCATCACTAGCTCTGTAGTAAGTTTCATCATCTACTTTGTTTTCTAACACTAATTGTGAATTTAATAAATCATTTATACATTTGCCTACAGCAATAGATAGAAAATCAATAGATGTATCATCAGTGTTGTAATTTTCATGTATTTCATCTGTCAGTTGCTTTGCGGTTAAATTTCCTTTAATCAAGCATAAACCAATGTTGCGCGCAAGTTCAGGATTTTTCATCGTGCCTGTATTGGTTGTTATATCTAAGTTAGCACCCTTCTTTGAGCTTTGTTTTTCAAAAACAGTATTTTTAGAAGCTTTTGTGGGGGTGTGAAATTCACTCGAAGTTGGGTTAATATTCAATATTTTTGAATTTTTCAATTCTGAACCAATATCTTTTACATAAGATAAATCATTATATTTTGCTTTATCCAGGTTAACGGAATATTTGTCATAATTGAAATTGCTAACTGCAACATTTATAAAATTATAATAAGAATTGTAGTCATTAATGTCGAGTTCATTTGAATAATTTTCACAATAAAAATTAAGGTATGCCCACCCCTCTTCATTTAAAGTAATATTACACAACATAAATAAAGAGTATAAAACGGTTTGTTTAAAATTTAAGCTATTAATTTGGTTGCTATTTTTAATTTCGCAACCTACACAACTCCTTTTTTTATCACCCTCTTTTATTTTGTAGTATATCCAAGGTGATGATGATGAGCTATCTTTATCAAATAGTATCTTCCCTATCAAACCCATGTCTTCTAATGACTTAGCTGTACCCTGAGGATAATCTAAATAATTTCGTAGAGTACTTGATGCAATGCCTGTAGCTTTAGAAATGTTGCTTCTAGTGTATTCTTTTTCAAGGATTTCATTTTTCTCTTCTTTTGATTCCGCATCATTATACTTAGTTAATGCTTTTTTATGCTGGTCATGAGCTTCTTCATGGGTCTTTTCGGGTAAATATTCGAGTATTCTAATATGTTTATCGTTTAGTTTAAACTCTTGTATTTTTGCAGTTTTTTTCCATAATTCATTTACAAAGCTATAATCTTCATAAGAACCAATATAAATGTCTTTTTCACCGATTTTAACACTTTTTCTATTTAATGCATGAAAAAAAGTTTTAGATTTCACTAATGTAATAAATCCTTTTATATTTCTGTTGTTTAGTTCACTAGGGTCAAACAATAGTGTAAATGGGTTAAAAACATTAATGTCCATTTCAACTAGGTATTGGATAGCTGATTGGATTATTAACCTGCTTCTTTTGATAATTTCATTATTCTCAGAGTCTATGATGGTGTTAGTTTTGACTTTTCCTTTGATATTTTTCTTACTATCTTTTCCTGTGACAATGATGTTTAACTTATACAATCGGTTTAGAAGTTCTTCATCAATATTGTTCTTGGCATAAGTTAGTATAATTAGAAATTTGCCTTCTAAAGTAAAAGTTCGGGCTTTACCATCAATTACTGTCCTTAACTCTTTCACTGGTTTTTTATTATCTGCTAATTCTTTTATAACTTCAATCATTGATTCACTAAGGACAACATCGTCAAAAATCAAAATGTTGTATTTCCCATATGAATCGCGGTCATAATACACGTTTCTAGGAGAGATGTTCCGTACAATATTTATGTAGCATGGAGGGTAATTTTCTGATGTTTCGATAACTATATCAGTTTTTCCCACACCTGTGTCCGCATTAACTTCAGTATGAACCGGCTGATCAATAAAGACAGATGAAAGTATTAATGCGAGTTGATTTGTAGCGTCCTTATTGCCTTCGTGAGTCCAAGAGATGTTGTCTATTGTATTATCAAATAGTTTATCCTCTTCTAACATCTTAATAGCTTCTTCTTGAATTACTTTGTCATAATCTGTAAAGCTTATGGTATCTGGGCTTTGCTCTTCCACTTCTTCGGCTTCTACTTTTTTTGGAAATTCAAAGTCGACTTCCTTTAAAACACTTAAACAATTGGCCTGGATAATAGATCTCTTAAAATTACTAACAAATGAAATCAGTTCATCTTCATTAAATTCAAGGCCAGCGCTCTCGCTTGCTTTGAGTAGATTAGTAATTAGTTTCTTATCTTCTTCGTTAATTAATTTATCACTTCTATAAATTGTTAAAGTCTGAAAACTATTGCCATTATATTTGGTCCATATATAGATAAGTTCTAACTTTTTACTTTCGTTTCTACTGAGTTTTAAATAATTGTCTTGATTAAAAGGGATATACACTCCACTTTCATCAAATTTATAATTGATTAACTCGTCTGTTACTTTATAAATAGATTGATCATCTGCTATTTCTTTTTTAATAGCAACTTTAAGATCATCAAATTCTTCACGCATTTTTTCCTCCTAAAAAAAATAATAAGCATCCAAGGAGAAAAAGTATTTTAAATATTAGACACATACATAGTTTTGCCGTTATGTGATGTGTTCATGTACTTTTCTACTTGAATACATTACGTTTCTTTTTACATCAAATCTGATTCTCTTTCAGACTCGTAAAGAGCTTGTTCTATTAATTCGTCTTCAGATGGTTCATCTAGATCAAAATCTATAAAACCATACTTTTCACAATATCCGCAGTAATCGCATTTTTCATACGGATACAACATACAGGGGTCACCTTTTTTATTCATCATAAAAATCACCTCTAATAAAGAAATTTTCTTCTATTTCATCATAACTTGCGTCAAAAAAACGCATATGATTATCTTCTAATAATCTGATTAATATTGAATCAAGATTTGCCATGCTGTTGTTAAGATGATTTATATTCAAATTTAAGAGACCTTGTTCAGCTTCGCCAGATTTCATATTGTCAATTATTTCTTCCAGTTCCTTTGCTGTAAATTCATCTTTTATTCCAGTATCGTGGTAGTATAGGATAGTATCAATTAAATGTGTTGCTCTTATACTAATGCTAGTTCCATAATAAACAGCATTGTCAATGACTTTTCTAAGGTATACTAATTCAGTTATCATTTCTTGTACAGTTTCTTTTTTCATGTAATCGTTTTCAAAATCATTCTTCATTATCATCACCATTATCAAATATTGGTTCGATTTTTTCAGTTAACCATTCACTTTTATTACAAATTTTACAGTTTTTTTCTTCTATTTCACTTAATTCAATAATTAAACAATTTAAGACGACATGAAATCCTAGCAGGCAGTTGATAGCTTTTAAACCATCATCCCTTTCCATATCTATTGTTCTTGAATCAAATTGAGGCAATGAATCTAAATACTCGTTAAATGATATTAACAAGATATATAAATGATTCATCTCACCTTGTAGTTCATCTGTTTTTTCAACTAAATTTCTCATACTTTCCAGTTCTTCGTTTTTGATATTTTCGCTGTATATTATATCGTCCTCTTATATAGTGTAAATTTAAATAATTTTTTTACAGAAGGCATTGATTTAAAAAACCTTCTTTCCACTACTTATATAGTCAACACATGATTATTTTTACTAATAATCTTCTATACTTGTGTGATGATTATTAGTTTATCGTTTAGCTTATTTATATGGCTTAGTTTTTCATAAAATTGCGAATTATTCGGCGTAAGTGCGAATGCAGTATATTTAAATAAGTCATTTTTTTCGCATTTTTGCGAATTTTTTTGATACTTTAATAATTAATCTGGAATAGTATATTTACAGGAATTATCAAAATATAGTATTATGAGACAGATATTATCTAATGAAATTATCTATGAAGTGATTAAGTCATCAAACGTGTTACATAAGTCCATGATTAGTTTTATGTTTACTACTGGATTGAAACATGATAAACTTAGAACTTTTAAAATTAAAGATTTATTACGTGCATGTAGTGCTTTTATGGATAATGGAGAATCTATTGATGATTTATTAAAGAAAAATTCATTAGAGATTATTCCCTGTTGGAGAATATCTGATAGTTCTAATGTAGGAATTTGTTTTAACACTCCTGAAACCACCCAATATTTATTTGATTATTTAAAAGACAGACAAAGATATGCTAATTTTAATGAAGAAAGTTATTTATTCAAAAATTATAATAAGGGTAATCCTGCTCTTAATGATGAAGAGCAATTAGAAAAAGATTTTATTACAAAAGAATTAAGCCGTAAGAAAAAAGATTTAAACAAATTACATAATGGTGATGAAATACAGTTCAATCCAGGAAATATTACCTACACATTTATTAAAATATGTAATGATCATTTAAAATTGGATGATTCAGATAAAAAAGAACTAATTGCTTTATTTCAAGCTAACACAACAAAAGAAAATAAATTTTATGATGACCCGAATATCAAAGAGTATTACACGGAATTAGTACAATATCTAACAATAGACCCTATATATGAATCTTATCATTATCCAGATGGTGACGATGGTGGCAGTGTTGAAGATGATGAAGAGAACAATGTTTATTCTGATTGGGATATTAAGCAAAAAATTGGTTCATATTACATGAACAATATTAAAACAGTGCATAAACTTGATTATAATGAATATGATAGGTTATGTGGTATTGTATATGATTTAGCTATATATGATAGAGATTCTAAACACCACACGTTTATACTTAATGATGAATCATTGGATAATTATTTTAAAAAAGCTAAAGTCCAAGTTCTAATTGAAGACTATACAGAAGAAATACATGTTCTAGTTAACGAAGGCAATATCGATGTTAAAATTAATGAGATTATTCATTTAATGGATAAGATAGGTGTTCTTTATCTAATTCAAGATCATAATCATTTGATAAAGGTAATAAAAGAATACTTGACTTTCCCAATACATGATTATGGGGAATTTGTAATCACTTCATCAGCCATAAATGATATCATAAATCTTTGTATTGATGGTTTTTTCATGAATTGATTTATGCTCTATTACATGTTTAAAATAGCTATGTAAGACACGGAATGGATTTACTATGGTATGTATGTAAGACAGTAATTAGACTTGATTTCATTGAATATAGCTGATCATAAGGCTCTTGAATCGAATTTTCCGAGTGCTTATTTTTGTGATTTTGCTCCGCTTTTCTGCTGTTGTGTCAGCTGATTTTCCAGTTGCTCTGTTCTAATGGCTGTCGATTTCGTACTTTAGTACTTACTTATACAATTTCTTAATGGTGTTGTTGGTGTAGGTTCAGCAGTTTTTGTAGTGGTTGCTGATGTAGGTTCTGTTATTATGGGCAGTTATATCATGTAACATATTAAAAATGCTCTTACTTTTACACTTGAAATGATACCTCGAAAAAAAATTTAACTGTTTAAAATTCTTTGATTCATCTATTCTATTTAGATAGCTACTTTTTTTCTAAATACTCTAATTTTAAATGTACTTCAAGTGTAAATAATAACTCTTCGTAAAATAGCTTGATTAGGTAATTAGTAAATTTATGAACGAATTAAGTTAATCAGGGTAAGTATATTTGTTTAATTTTTACACTTGAAATAACACTTCTCCGTTGAGTTTGAGGGCTTAATTCTAAATTTTTGGTGGGTCATCTATATGTTGTGGGAGAGATACTTAATTTTTACAATACTCTATAAAATAAAGAAAGAAAGAGGTAATCATTTGCATGGTTAAGCAACTAAGTATCATGAATACTTGAATGTATATTGAATATGGTGGGGGTAAAATCAACTATGAATTTTGGTTGGTTGCTCCGATTGGAAAATAAAGCTCAAATTCGGCTCTGATTCATATTGATAAAAACCCCAAAATCGAGCTTATTTTTTGGACCAAAAAATTGTGTTTTTGCAAGTGTATAAACACTTACAAAAATTAATTTAGAAACATTTTATTTTGTATGCATAGCTAAGTGTTGGTAGAGTAAGAACTCTTTTAATGTTGTTTCATACTTTCTGATTAATATTGTTTGTTTTCCTTGTCCTAAAGCTTCAATTTTTCCATTTCATTCGTTTATACGTTTTATTTTCATTATGTTTGTTCATCCAGTTATAGGAGTATTATATTTCCCATAATTTTCTGCTTGTTCAAAAACATCATTAATCACTTCATCTTCTGGAACTGGAGGATATCCATTGTCATCTAGAAGTATGATTAATTCTGCTTCAAGTTCGGCTTTCCTTGCAGTATTTTTCCAATCTCCAAATTTGGTTTTTTCTTCTACTAATTCTTTTACTTTTGCCGAAAGTGGCAATAATTTTTCATGCGGATATTCGAAATCATATTTTTCAGCACAGTATTTTAATATATCATAAAATGCTTTTTGTTCAATTGTAATATTCATTTCTTCAAACGATTTTCTATCTTTTTCAATATCTTCAAATAGTTCAGATATTTTTTTAGTAATCTCTTCGTAAGCTTCTAAAGCACGTGGATGCTTTCTACGCATTTCATTATAGTCATCCACAATTTTGTTTAAACGTTCAGTAAATTCTACAGATTTAATCCTATTTACTTTTTTATAATCAGTAATCACACGTTTTAATAATCTTTCAAGAAGTTTGATTCTTGTATTTGGTAACTGAATTTTATTGATAATATCTTGATATTGTTTTGAAAAAATTTCAAGGGCATCTGGACTTTGATCTATTTTAAATACTTCTTCAACTCCCTCAGATTGTATTGCAGCTTCAAGCATTTTGCCCACTTTACGATTCATCTGACTCACATCAGGAGCATCACCTTTATTATATTTATATATTATTGATCTAACTCCTTGATAGAAATAAATATAATCACGTTCTTCTTTAGAAATCTCTTCACTAGATGTACAAAGTTTATAAGCAGATGACAAATCTCTAACATGGCCCATAAACCTATTTTCTATATCTTCACTTACTTGAGCAAATTCTGCTGCTTCTTTTAAGCATTGTAATTTTTCTGAAGGAGTGCCATTGAAATAATCACTATCATCAAATTCATAGAACATGTTATGTAAAATACTTAATTTGTCTTTAACTATTTTTATTGCTTTATCAATGTCTTCAAATTGGTCATCGGCATTGTCATTATATTTTCGTAATGCTAAATCAAGTTCATCTTTAATTCCAATATAATCAATGATAATTCCAAATTCTTTTCCTTCATAAGCTCGATTTACTCTTGAAACTGTTTGAATTAAAGTGTGTTGTTGTATTGCTTTATCAATATAAATTAAATCTAAACAAGGAACATCAAATCCAGTTAACCACATATCTCTAACAATAGCAATTTTGAAATTGGAGTTTTCATTCTTAAATTCTTTACTTGCTTCAGCACGGTCTTTATCACTACCTAAAATTTCATAAAATTCAGGATCATCATCTTTTTCACGAGTCATAACCATTTTAATTTTAGGCATCTTTTTCAGCTCATCGAGATTAACCTTATCAAAATCTATATCGTCAGCATATCCTTCAATAGCCCATTCTGGACGTTTATTAATAACAATCTTATAAAATTCATAACCAATTTCTCGTTTTGAACAAACAAAAATTGCTTTGCCTTTCACAGTAGTTCTATCTTCAACACGCTGTTCATAATCAGCAATAAAATCATTGGCTACTTTTTCTAATCTATTAGGATTTCCAAGGATAACGTACATTCTAGTCATTTGTTTTATGCTTTCTTGAATTTGGTGTTGATTGGTTCCTTTCGATTCACAAAATTTATAATATTGTTCAATGAGCTTAATTAATTCCTCATCAACAGTGACTTTAGCATAACGGCCATCATATTTTAAATTAACAATAATACCATCATCAACAGCTTCATACATAGTGTATTGACTTACAATTTCTCCAAATACATCAATAGTTGCATCTATAGGTGTTCCAGTAAAACCAACATAAGTTGCATTCGGTAAAGATTCGTGCAAACATTTAGCAAAACCAATAGTCTTATATACTCCTGTTTCATCAACAGTTTGTTTCTCATCTAAGTTTAATTGAGACCTATGGGCCTCATCAGAAATACAAATAACATTAGAACGTTCAGTTAAAAGTTCAACAGATTCATTGAACTTTTGAATAGTAGTTAGATATACTCCTCCACTTTTTCTATCTTTTAAATACTCTTTTAGAGTTTTCCTTGAATCAAAACGAATTACATCATTATCCCCAATGAAATTCTTAGCATTAAGAAATTCTTCAGCTAACTGAATATCCAAATCATAACGATCAGTAATTAACAAAATAGTCGGATTTTTCAATCGTTTATCTCTCATAAGCATTCTTGTTAAATAAAGCATTGCATAACTTTTACCTGAACCTGTCGCACCAAAGACAGTCCCCCCTTTTCCATCACCTTCTGGTTTAATATGTTTTATAACATTTTCATGGACTTTGGTAGCTGAGAAATATTGAGGATATCTACAAATGATTTTAACTTCATGATTACTTACATCTGGGAAATAAATAAAATCTTTAATTATATCTAAGAGAATCTCTTTATTGAATAAACCATACATCATAGTATACAATGAATTTATACCCTCTTTTTCAATATCTTCTTCTTTTAGTTTTTTCCAAGCATAAAAATATTCATAATCTGTAAATAAAGTACCATATTTATTATTTACACCATCACTAATCACGACAAATGCATTATACTTAAACAATTCAGGAATATCTCTTTGATATCTAATAGTTAACTGTTCATAAGCATCATAAATTGTAGCCTCTTCTCCTCGAACAGCACTTTTAAATTCTAATACTACAATTGGAAGTCCATTAATGAAAACAATGCCATCGGGAATACGTTTAACAGAACCTTCAATCTCAACTTGATTTACAAATTTAAATATATTATTAGTCCTGTCTTCAAAATCTATTAAATGAATAAATATGTCTTTGTCATCAATATTTTCACGTTTAAATAAAAACCCATTTGTTAATAATGAAAAAAATTCTTTGTTTGCATCGTAAACAGAAGATACAGAAATGTTTTTCAAACGTTGAATAATATTTTTTATTTCAGAATCAGTAATATCGTACATTCTTTTTAAATATGTAATTAAGTCATCTTCAATAAGGACATTATTTTTATTTCTATTAATTTCATCACCATGATAACAATCATAGCCGTTTTTACCAAATAAATCTTTAAATGATTGTTCTAATTCATATTCATCAAATGACATCCATACCCCTCCTGATTAAACCTCTAACTCACATTTATCTTAGAGACATCAATTTCACCAGTCATTAGTTTAGCTATTAATGTGTCTCTTAATTTTTGTAATTTTTCTATTTCAAAACAATTTGCAGATATCTGAGAATATAAAGGATGTACAATATTTTTATATTCTGAAATAATGTCTTCTGGAGGGCATATAATATTAAATGATTCTAAATTCTCTTTATTAATATGTTGTTGGGCCCCGCCTGTTTGATGTTTTAATAATTCAAAAAGAATGCTTGAAATTAATGGATATATAAATTCATATGGGTACTTTTTATTGGGAACAACACCAATCACTGATTGATTCGCACATGAATCTATTTCCAATAAACTAATTTGACCTAAAGTAGCACCAGTAATAGCTATAACTGTAGTTTTGGCAGGCAATAATTTTGTAGCAGATTTTTTTAAACCTTCTTCAGTAATATATTCGGAAGGTTCAATTATCCTAAATTCATTAACTTTCCCAGAATTTATCCATGCAATATTTCCTCCCCAATATGATTCATTAGACCTACTTGGGGTTCCACCTAATTTACAATCTAAAATATCTCCCACGGAGGTAATATTCCATCCTTTTGGTATTTTTCCAATTTTAGAATCGATAAATTTCTCATTAATGAAAGGAGTGAAATCAATGAAATAATACTTAAATATAGTATGACATGTTTCATCTAAATTCTTACTTAAATTTTTGAGTATTGTTATTCTATCATCGATAAGGTTTTTAATTTCAACTACTTTGTTTTGATGTTCTAATGGTGGAACAAAGAGTTCTGTGTTTTCCATATCTTCCCATGAAAATATTTCACGTACTGATCCATGTGAGTGATATCTTGCATATCTATCAAATTCTGGACGTTCAAACCATAACATAAGATAATCTGGATTTAATAAATCTGCATCAACATCAAATACTGTATATGATGATGAGATTATACCTCCTTTTTCTTTGAATAAAGCTACAGATATCTTATCCCCATTTCTTGATGTTGTAGGCATGTAAACAAATTGATTGTATGCAATTAATTTATATTTACTTAAATCAGCACCAATAATATTTGCTTTTGAGTCTGTGAATTGTTTTTCATTACTTAAACCTACTAAATTAGTTTCAGAAGAATCTTTGTTCTTAAGTTTAGACTCAGTAATATAGTTACCTAATTTACTATAATTTGATTTCATGCCCTAACTCCTCAAATAGTTTCAGTATCTTATCTTTAGAGTCTTGCTCTTCTTTATACAATTCTACAAATTCATTTTTCAATTCGGACATTTTCTCATCAAAATTTAATGTTTCAACAGCATCAACAAATTCAATATATCTACTTGGAACTAAAACATAATCTTTCTCTTTAATCTCATCTAATTCAGCAGAATAACAAAATTCAGAAATGTCTTCATAATTATATATATTTGAACGCCATGTATTAATTGTAGAAACTACTTTATCCCTATCTTCTTGTGTTAATTGAACATATTTTTTATCAAATGGAGCGCCCATTTGTCTTAAATCTAAGAATAAGATTTCATTTGTTCTATCTCTAAAGTTATTTTTTTCTTTTTTGTTTTTATTAATAATCCAAAGGGATACAGAAATGTCAGTTGTATAAAATAATTTTCTAGGTAATATTAATATAGCTTCTACAAGATCATTTTCTATTAATTGTTTTCTAATTTTGTATTCGGCACCTTTATCACTTAAAGATCCATTTGATAATAAAAATCCTGCAATACCCTCTACTGATAGTTTAGATACCATATGAAGAATCCATCCATAGTTTGCATTACTTGTTGGGGGTACTTCATATCCATCCCATCGAGGGTCTTTTGTTAATTCTTCACTTGCCCTCCATTTTTTCTGGTTGAATGGTGGATTCGCCATGATATAATCCGCTTTTAAATCAGGATGTTGATCATTGAAAAATGTATTCGCCGCTTTATCTCCTAAGTTTCCTTTAATACCCCTTATTGCTAAATTCATTTTTGCTAATTTTAGTGTTGTTGAAGTGTATTCTTGACCATATATTGAAAGTTCATTTGTATCTCCATGATGACTTTCCAAAAGCTTATATGATTGTACAAACATACCTCCAGATCCACAACAGGGGTCATATAATATTCCATCGTGAGGTTCTAATATTTCAGCAATTAGATTTACAATAGATTTTGGAGTATAGAACTCTCCTTTACTTGATGCTTCTTTAATAGCAAATTTACTTAAAAAATATTCATATATTCTACCAAAGAAATCGTTATCATCTTCAGGAATTCTAATATTATTTATTTCATCTAATAAACTTGCTATATTATTGCTTTCTAATTCTAAACTTGTGAAATAGTTGTTAGGTAGCGCTCCTTTTAAATCATCATTTAGTTTTTCAATATTGCTTAATGCAGTATCTATCTTTAAAGCAATATCTGGTTGTTTTGCATTTTCAATTAAATATTCCCAACGAGACTCTTCATCCAAATAAAATACATTATCTTTATTATAAAATACGGGTTTATCAATGTATTTTTTTCTACCTTCATCAATTAACTTTTGTCTTTGTTTTTTAAATTTATCACTTATATTTTTTAAAAATATTAAACTGAGTACTACGTGTTTATATTGTGATGTTTCTACTGACCCCCTCAGTTTATCTGCAGCATTCCACAATGATTCTTCAATTGAGATTTGTTTTTTTGCCAAACATATCACCCTTATAAAAAAATTATTTTAATTTGTATCATATTTTTATTAGACACATTTTATAATGGTTATTATTTGTGGTTATTTATTATTGAATTAGGAGATTAAAAATATAAATTAATATGTGGTTTAATTTAAACTTTGGAGGGTATTTATTATTTTCATCAATAATTTTTTTTACTTTATTTTTGTCAGTAATTTTCCATTCCAAACCATTTAAAATGATTTTTTCTTTGAGTTTGTTTATATCAACACTTGTTATAGCAATCTGTTTTCCATTTTTATATTGTAACCTTTATGATGGTTCGTAGAATCAAAATAATTAATCCAAAATAATTCTTTTTCATCTAATTCATTATTATCAAAATATTTTTATAAAAATTTAATAAAATTATTAACTAGTGATAATTATGGTGCATTACGAACTAAATGAGCAGCAAAATGGTATTGAATTATATTTTGATGGGTTTCCAGGTTATCCATTAATAAATGAAATGAAAAGTCATAAACTACGTTGGAACCCCAGCAAAAAGTGTTGGTGGACTTATCAATCAAATGTTGAAGGAGTCAAATTCATTAAAGATTATTGTGCCAAAAGTACTGAAGACAATGCTGATAAAACAATAACCTTCGATAAAATGATAAAAGGCCGTTGCTGTTATGTAGATACAATATTTAATTTTAATAAGGAAAATGAGAATGATTTTATCAACAAAATCAAATCAACATTTTTAGAAGAACATTTAGTTGATTTAAGTGATTCTCAAATTAATGCTTGGGTTGATTCATTTAGAGTAATGCAAAATCTTAATTTGAACCCTAATCTCAATATTATTTTTGAATATGTTTTACCTTACGAATCTGGTAGGCGTCCAGATATAATTTTAATTTCAAATGATCATGTAGTAATTTTAGAATTTAAAATGAAACATGAGGTTAAATATGAAGATATTGACCAAGTAAAAGCCTATGCTAGGGATATAAGAGAATATCATTATGAATCACGTGATAAAGAAGTTGTTCCTTTGCTGGTTTTAACAAGAACTAGTGGACTAAATGAAGAAATAAATAATATAACCTGTGTTTCTGGAGACATGCTTCAAGGAGTTTTAGATAATATTTTCACTTATGAAATTACCGATTGTGATGCTAATTATTGGATTGCATCTAAATATGAACCATTACCTACCATTGTAGAGGCTGCAAGAACTTTTATGAAAAATGAACCTTTACCAAATATAAGGCGAGTAAATAGTGCTGGAATTCCTCAAGCAATTGAAAATCTTGAAAATTTAACAGAATATGCAAGAGACAATCAAAAACATATTATTGCATTGGTCACTGGTGTTCCAGGTGCTGGAAAAACTTATCTTGGATTGCAATATGTTTATGATATTGAAAAAGTTGGTTCAGTTTATTTATCCGGTAATGGGCCGTTAGTTGAAGTTTTAACTGACGCTTTGAAAAGTAAAAACTTTGTAAGAAATTTGCATACTGTTATTAATGAATATAGACGTACTGGCGCTCCTGATTTTGATAAAAATATTATTGTTTTTGATGAAGGGCAGCGTGCTTGGGATTCCGAGCAAATGGCTGCTAAACGTAATGATGATCGTTCCGAACCAGATATAATGATTGAACTTTGTGAAAACCGTTTAGATTGGTGTGTTCTTTTAATATTGGTGGGCGAAGGTCAAGAAATATATAATGGTGAAAATTCTGGTATGGCATTATGGGATATTGCTCTTAAAAATAGTAAATTTGATTGGGAAATTGCTTGTCCAGCTAAATTAGATTCATATTTTGAAGACCATTTACTTCTTGACAACATAGAAAAAGACTCCTTTGATTTAACTGTTTCTCTACGTTCACACTTATCAGGCACTGTTAGTGAATTTGTTAATTATCTTATGGCGGGTGAAATTGAAAAAGCATCTCAACTTACTGATGAAATTTATGCTGAAGATTATGATATGTATTGCACTCGAAACTTAGATAAAGCTAAGGATTATTGTAAAAGATATTCTGAAGAACCAAATAAACAATATGGTTTGATTGCGTCTTCAAAAAGTTCTGTTCTTAAAAATTATGGTATGTATAATGATTTCAAATCAACAAGAAAAGTTAATGTTGCTAAATGGTTTAATGCACCATCTAATGACCCTCAATCTTGTTGTGCTTTAAAAGATGTAGTAACTGAATTTGCTATACAAGGATTAGAATTAGATATGCCTATAATTGGTTGGGAAACTGATATGATTTGGAATGGCTCTGAATGGGAAAAATTTAGAAAAAATGAAGATGAAAATAGTGATGCCAATACATATAGAAGAAATAGTTATAGAGTATTATTAACTAGGGGACGTGATGGATTTATTGTATTTGTCCCTCCTGTTGATAAGTTGGATTCTGTTTATGAGTTATTATTGTCTGTTGGAATAAAAGAATTAAATTAAAAAAAGGATTTAAAAAAATAAAATTATATCCATTTTATTTTCTTCTTAAAGGGAACATCCAAACGTTTCTATTGTCTCCCTCAGCGTCTGGTTGAATTTCTTGATATGGTTCACCAGCTAATTCTACAAGGCCATGATAAGTATACCTTCCTTCTTCGAAAACTTCGAATAAATGAAGGTCAACACCATTAGTTGCGGATTCATTTAATGTTTTGTTTTGCATGTAATTAATGTCTTGGTCTCCAATTCTACCCATTCCAGTATAATGAAGAATATCTCCTTTCCATGCATCATCATACATTTTATTATGGTCAAAAACTATTACGAGAGTGTTTGTTGTTTTTGAACGGCGCATGCCTCCAGATTTACCGCATTTAAAAGCGTCCATAAGTTCGTCGTTGCTGTAACCTTCTCCAATTATTAAATCACTTATATTCATGATGGTTGTCCTCCGATTTTTGTTGGTATTACTAATATTATAATCAGGTTATTAATAAAGTTTCTGTTTTTAAATATTTTAAAAAAATTTTATAAGGATTATTCTTTTTTTACTTCTTCTAAGACATCTTGGAATATTTCCTTTAAACCAAGTAATGCATTCCAAACTGTGTCTATTTCGTCATGCATAACTTTACTTGAATGAACAACATTATTTCTTAAAGTATAATAATAAAGAGCTGAACAAGTAGAATTTTTGGGGTTTAGTTTATAACTTTCTAAATCCTCTGCTGAAAAAATTTCATCTTGCCATACTTTTTGATGGCTTAAATAGAATCCGTTATCTCCAATAGCATTGTAATTTTTTTGTAATGATTTTTTAAATGAAGGTTCTATTGAAAATTTTTTAACATTCATAGTTTTTGTGTGTCCGTATCTGAATGTTAAAAATCGATCGATTGCAGACCACAATGTTATATACAATGATTGGACATATACAAATGGTTTTAAATCATCCCACTGATAATTAAAAGGATGTTGTTTTATTCCTTTAATATTAAAATCCACGTAATCTAATATATTTTTAAAAACGGGGTCTACTCGCCAATCATAACCATTTGGGCCAAAACCATGTGATCTTTCTGGAAAAGGTTTATTTTCAGGGTACATTAAAACATTTACTTTCTGGCCGTCCACTGTGATTACTTTCCAACAATAAAGATGCATGTTTTTACTGTATCCAATGGTTTTATAAGCTTCTCTTTCAGGATATTTAAATTTAATAATATTTGCTTTAATAGGGCTATGTGAAGATTTATTTAGTAAAACAGGTACTCCATTTACATTACCTAATTCATAATTTATTTCAATATCTTCAGGGGTTCCTTTAACATACTCTTCAATTTGTGAATATGCTAATTGGTGTGGTTTAAAAAAACCGTAAGATAGAAACGGCAATTTTAAATTTTCTTTTTTGGGAATTCCAGCACTTTCTATAATTCTTCTACGGTTATAACAATCATCCAAATTTTTGCCCATTATTCTCACCCTTAATTATAATGTTGTTTTTCATAAGAAATATATTTTCATGTTGTATTAATATTGTTTTAAGCTTATAAAATTACAAACAAAAAGCAATAATCACTTGGATTCATATGTAAAGACTTAAATAATTAATTAATCAATTAATTACATAAGTAGGTGTTTGTTATGGCAATTTTAACTATTGATGTCTTGAAGAACCTAATAGAGAACATACCTGATGATTATACTGTTGAATATAATAAAGAAGTAACTATTGCTCCAATCGATGACACAGTAGAGATTGATATTAGTGGTAAAAGACTTATATTCAAATAAAAATCTGTTTATAGTATTGTAATAGCATAGTCATGCAATAGCAATAGCTAAACCTCTATTAAACTGAAATGATTTACTACTTTTAATTTTATTTTTGTAATACTTTTATGGTACATTATTATTATTTATCGTAAAAATAGTGTATAGTTTATTATAGAGCTTTGAAAATTCAATGGAGGACATGTCTCAGTATAGTGAAGGACCATTATATGATGAAGTGAGAAGATCAATTGTTGAAATTAGAATGGGTCGTAATTTTGATGAAGCATGGAGGGCAATGAGTAAACGTTTAAAATCAAAAGAATTAGAGAGGATATTTGGAATTATTCTTGATGGTAGGAGAAGTGGATCTAGTATTTCTACTGTTTTGTTTGATGTTTCCAATGATTTAAGAGATTTGATGGCTCTTAAGCGTGAGAGAAAGTCTTCGGTTATGATGTCAGTTATGTTTTTGTTAATTTCATCTATTGTAGCAACACCTTTTGCAATGGGTATGGTTAGTGTTTATTCTAGTTTTATGCAAAGCTATGGAATGGAATCTGAAATTATTTTGTCAGCTCCAATTGTAGGTGAAATATATTTAATAATTCACTCTCTTTTGGTAGGTTTTATTATTAGTATTATAATGTATGGGGAGGTTAAAAAGGGAATCAAGTTTTCTATACCTCTTGTAGGAGTATCTTTTGGAATATTTTATTTAATGTCTACATTTGGTGCAACATTATTAACTGGGGGATTTTAATGGATAATCAGGCTCAAACATCTGCAGAATTTATTTTATTGTTTGGAGGAATATTTGTTGTGGTTTTATTGGTTATTTATATGTATAATAATTATTTAAATGATTTGGGTGGTCAAGTCCAATCAAAAGAGGTTGTTGAATTTAATAATCAATTAAAAACACTTAATGAATATTTTAAATAGTTAAGATAAATTTATTTAATCTAAACAGGAATATAAATAATATATGGAAGGGATTTTTAGATTTATAGAAAAATATTATTGTATTATTATTTTACTTTTTGTTTGTATTGCATTAATTTATCCAAGTTCATTTACTTGGGTTTTAAGTAATTATGCCAATATTGATATTTTAAATTTACTTTTAAGTATTGTTCTTTTTACTATGGGAACTACTCTTAAAGTAGATGATTTTATAAGTATATTTAAAAATCCTAAGGAAATTGTTCTTGGAATTTCAGCACAGTATATTATAATGCCTATTTTAGCATTTGCTCTTGCAAGTCTATTCTCATTGGATATGGCATTAATGGTGGGTGTCATTTTAGTTGGTACTGTTCCTGGAGGTACTGCATCTGATCTTATGGCGTTCCTTGCAAATGGGGATGTAGCATTATCAGTATCTTTAACTGCAGTTTCTACTCTGCTTTCACCAATTTTAACTCCTATATTGACTTTAATTTTGGTTGGAAATCAAATTTCTTTTAGTCCTATTGACATGTTCTTATCAATTCTTCAAATTGTAATTATCCCAATATTAATAGGTTTAATGCTTAATTATAAATTTCCTGCATTTTGTACAAGATTAAAAGAGTATTTACCAGCTATTTCTGCAATTGTTGTTTGTGTAATTGTTGCAGGAGTAATTAGTGTAAATAAACAAGCTATTTTAACATCATCTTTTACTATAATGATGGTAATTATTATCCAATATTTCTTAGCGATGGCTTCAGGTTTTATTATTGGTTATTTATCAGGTATGAATCGTAAAACTATTATTACTATAGCTATTGAACTTTCTTTTCAAAATTCTGGTTTATCAACTGGGCTTGCTAAAACTCATTTTCCAAATTTGGTATCTGCAACAGTCCCAGGAGCATTATATTCCATATGGCAAAACTTTGCTGGGTCAATTATGACTTATGTATTGAATAGATATTATAATTCTGAGTAGGTTCAATGTTTTAAGTAAATAATGTTATTTCTATTTAAGAGGAGTTATATTAAATTAGTTTTTTAAAATAATGTGGTAAAAGTTTATTTTTAATTTTTAACCAATTATGGATTTTTTCTAGAATAAAATTTTTTTCTAATAATAATTATGTTACCTGTTAATTTTATTTTAAAGTTCATTTAAATAACTGTATAAGTTATATTAAATCTATTTTTGTGTGGAAATTGGATTTAAAGTCTTGTTTGTTAGTTATTGTAAAAGATGTGATGGATAGTAAATCTATATTTTTATTTATTTTTTACATTCAAGGATTTTATTCAATTGTTTAGTGATTTTATTAGAGAATAATTCTAAAATAAAAAAATAAGGAAATAATATTTAAAGAAAGTAAACAAGTCATGTTTAGTATTATTATTTCAAATGGTATTGAATTTTTGGTATAATCCAAACTCCAAAAAGTGAAATAAAACAGCATACTGTAATAGCAGGAGGATAAATAAAGTATCCAATAAATATACCAATTAAAATTAAAGGTATAGTTCCATATAGTGAGTATTGTTTATTTAATATGATATATAATGCAATATTTGCGGGATCGGTTTTTTTTAAGAGTTTACTATTTATAATCAACAGAATTACAATTGTAATGAAATATAATCCATATACAAATTGTGGGAAGAATAAGAAGAAATGCTCACCGACAAATAATGTAATGTAAGGGAGGAATGAAAATACAAATAATGTTATTCCCATGCTCCAAACTACCTTTGAATCTATTTTATTCACTATACTAAATAAATTGTTGTTATAGTTCCAAAAATCAAAACAAACAATGAAACTCATAGCATAAAGTAAGAAGTCGTATCTTAATTCATAAAGAGCATCCCAAGTTCCTGTACTTGCAAATGGTAATTCTAAGACAAGAATTGTAATAATTATAGCTAAAATAGCATCAATCAATGCTTCGAACCTATCAGTTTCCATTATAATCCCTCTTTATCAATATATCAATGAGAATCCATAAAATAACTGTTATTAAACAACATAAATAAATTCCTGGAGTATATACTGTGTAAGTTAATATGAATCCAATAATTAAAATGATTATTGGAAAATGTTCATATTTGGATTGATTATTCAATTCAAGCAATTTAGGGTTATATGGATTACTTTTATAAATATTTCTTGTAGCTAATGAAATTAAAACATGTGTGATTATAAATATTAATCCGAACATTGTTTGAGAAGGTATGGAATAAATGTTAGATGCAATCCATTTTGTAAAGTAAGGTAATAATGTAATAACAAAAATCATAGTTCCATAAATCCAAAGTGTCATATTGTCGATTATATCTATCTCATGTAATAATTTATGATTTGAATGCCAAATGTTAAATAATGTTAAAAAACTAATTAGATAAGCAATATAATTAGTTTTTAATGAAAATAACGCTTCTGGAGTAGGTGATGATGGCTGTGGAATTTTTAAAACTAATATTGTTATAATAATTGCTAAAATTGCATCAAAAAATGTTTCAAATCTAGTAGTTTCCATAGGAGGATATTTAATATTTCTCATATAAAATATTAATTAAGGTGATATGATGGATATGTTAATTGGTGGTAAACACATTTCAAGTGATGATTTAGAAGATGTAATCAACCCATATAATGGTGAAGTAATTGATACTATTCCAATTGCTCATATACAAACTGTAAAACTAGCAATTGCTGAAGCAAATAATGCTAAAGATGAATTATCTGAAATGTCTGCATTTAAAATATCAAATAAATTATTTAATGTTGTTAATAAATTAAAAGAAAAACGTGAGGAATTTGCAAAAATATTATCTTTAGAGATTGGAAAACCGATTAATGAGTCTTTAGTGGAAGTTGATAGATCTATTGAAACATTAAAACTAGCAGCTGAAGAAGCAAAAAGAATTTATGGTGAAAGTGTACCTCTTGATGCAGGTCTTAATGGTAAAGGTTTTTTTGCATTTACCCAACGTTTACCATTGGGTGTTGTTGCAGCAATAACTCCTTTCAATTATCCGCTTAATTTAACAATCCATAAAATAGCACCAGCTATTGCTTGCAAAAATACAACAATAATAAAACCACCAACTGAAGCTCCATTAGCAGTAATGAAATTTGCTGAATTATTAAATGAGGAGTTTCCGGATGGTGTTGTAAATACAGTCACTGGATATGGTTCTGAGGTTGGAGATTACTTAGTTACCTCTCAGGATGTTAATAAAATTTCATTTACTGGAAGTGTTACAACAGGATTGATGATTTCCCAAAAAGCAGGTATGAAAAGAGTTACTTTGGAACTCGGTGGAAATGATCCTATGATTGTTTTAAATGATGCAGATATTGATAAAGCTGTAAAAGGTGTTATTAATGGTGCATTTTTAAATGCAGGTCAAGTTTGTATGGGTGTAAAAAGAATAATAATTGAAGATAGTATTGCTTGTGAATTTTGTGAAAAATTGGTTAGTGAAACTGAAAAATTAGTAATGGGTAATCCACTAGATCCTAAAACTACATTAGGAACTTTAATATCTAAAAAAGCAGCAATACAAGTGGAAGAAGCAGTTAATAATGCTGTGGATATGGGTGCTAAAGTATTGACTGGAGGTACTCGAGATGGATCATTTTATGAGGCTACTGTGATTGATAATGTTACGCCAGAGATGGATTTAGTTTCAAACGAAACATTTGGTCCAATAGCGCCTATTATTCGTGTTAAAAATTTAGATGAAGCTATTGAGGTTGCTAATGATACGGATTATGGTCTTCAAGCAGGTGTGTTTACTAGTGATTATGCATCTGCAATGAGATGTGCAAATGAAATTGAAGCTGGAACAGTTTTTGTTAATAAACAATCAACATTTAGAACAGATAATATGCCATTTGGGGGATTTAAAAATAGTGGTGTTGGAAAAGAAGGTATTAAATATGCTGTTGAAGAAATGACAAAAATAAAATTAATTGGATTAAATTTAAGATAAAAAATAAGTAATTAAACTTATTTTAAATAGTTTTCAATAAGGTTACGTGTTTCATTAAGGGATTCCATTGGGATTCCTTTTGGCATTTGACCAAGTTCTCCTTCAACATCTTTAAGGATATTTCCGTTCATTCCAAGAAACATTCCTTCACTTACGATATCACTAAATGACTGTGGTGGGAGTAATGAGACACCAACTCGGTTATTATCTTTAACATTCAAATCATTAGTAAGGACAGTAATTGCACGTTTACCAAGATTTACATTACAAATTAATAATTTATCATTTTTAGGATGCTTTGTAACACTCATTACTTCTCCAACTTTAATATCAACTCCGATAATTGGATCATTAATTGGGCCAAGAGCTAATCTATCTTTTAGACCAATAACAGTATCTAAGAAAAATCTCACTTTTGCAATATTTTCTTGGGTTTTTTCTCTATCTTCTTTAGGAGCATTGCTTAAGAACTTTTTATTCCATTCTGGTCCTCCTAAATATTCAATAATTTTTTCTCCTTTTTCTTTTAATGATGTAACGTCTGGAGAGTTTACTAATTCATCTCCTTCTAAGTAAGAATAAATTAATGATTGGAAGTCACTATTCATTTCTTTTCCAAGGTCAATAGCTTG
Source organism: Methanobrevibacter sp. (assembly GCF_051877095.1). Taxonomy (GTDB): domain Archaea; phylum Methanobacteriota; class Methanobacteria; order Methanobacteriales; family Methanobacteriaceae; genus Methanocatella. The sequence continues at coordinate 70,930 of NZ_JBJEIO010000009.1, forward strand.
TTTTTTATTCCAACTTCCTCTAAAAGATGCTGTTGGAATGAGATTTAGATAATTTTCCCTTGCTTTACTTGCTACTAAAATTCTATAATCTTTTGTTGTATCCCACATTTCAAGTCTCCTTTTTATCTAGATTATACTTTAAATTTATAATTTAATAAATTTTTTTGTAAAATAAGACTTATTTAACTTATTTAAAAATAAAAAACTATTTATATTAACAATAAAATAAATTTATACATATTTATTCAAAATTATTGTGGTGTAAAAATGGTAGAAGTTTCAAAATTACGCAGTTTAGATATTTATACTAACACAGGACATTATGTTGGTCGTGTTGAAGATGTTGTTCTTAATATTAGGTTAGGAACTATTTCAAAATTACAAGTTAGAGCTATTGAACATGAAAGAAAACCTGCTGGAGTTCTTAATTCATTTTTAGGTACTATTCGTGGAGAAATTCCAGAGGAAAATGACATGAAATCTTTCCAAAATGATTTATTAACAGTTGATTTTGATAAAGTCCAAGCTATTGGGGATATTATGTTAATTAACCCAAGAGACATTAAAAAAGTTAATAATGATCCACAAGTTCCTGATGCTGTAGTTCCAAAACAAGCTGAAACTCAACCACAAGAAACACAAATCCAATTTAACAATGAAAGACCATAATGTCTTTTATCTATTTTTTTAATTTTTTTTTTTAATGGTGTTGTTCATGAAAGTTGGCATTATAGGTTGTGGAGCTATTGCTAATATTATTACAAGTAGTATTGCTCCTGAAAATAATGGAATTGAAATTGCGTACTTTTTTGATAAAGATGTTGAAAGAGCAGAAAATTTAGCAAGTTTAGCTGGTGGTGTAGCAGTACTTGATTTCAATGACATGTTAAACAATGTGGATTTAGTTTTAGAATGTGCTTCACCTGATTCAGTTAAAGAATATGCTCCAATAGTTCTTAAAAAAGGAATTGACATGATTATTATGAGTATTGGTGCGTTCATGGATTTAGATTTCCATAATAATGTTTCAAAAATAGCTAGGGAGAACAATGCTAAAGTACATTTGCCTTCAGGGGCTGTTGTTGGTTTAGATGGAATTAAAGCAGTAGCTAAATTTGGTCTTAAAGAGATTAGTCTTGTAACTCGTAAGTCTCCAAGATCACTTGGGAAGGATATTGATTCTGAGGAAGTGTTATTTGAAGGAAAAGCTTCTGAAGCGGTTAAGCAATTCCCATTAAACATTAATGTTGCAGCAACAATTAGTATGGCATGTAATAAAGATATTGATGTAAAAATCATTGTTGATCCTAAAGTGGATAGAAATGTTCATGAAATCACTGCTAAAGGGGACTTTGGAGAATTTAAAACAACCACTATGAACTTCCCTTGTGAAACTAATCCTAAAACAAGTATGCTTGCTGCACTTTCAGCAATTAGATTACTTAAAAGTTTCAATGAAACCATTAGTGTGGGTATGTAATGAAAGAATACGAAGTTTATTCTTCACTAAAAGTTCCAAAAAACTCTAAAATTATTGTTCGTTTAGATGGTAGGAATTTTCATCAATTAGCTCGTGATTTAGATTTAATTAAACCATATGATGATAATTTCTATAATGTTTTTTCTTGTGTTTGTGAAGATTTATTTAAAGAGTTTTCACCTATTTTTGTTTATGCTTTTTCAGATGAAATAAGTATGCTTTTTGACAATGTCCCATTTAATGGTAGAATTGAAAAAATTGATTCTGTGATGGCTAGTTTTGCAGCTAGTTCTTTTGCTATTAACTATAATACAAAATTTAGAAAACCTCCTGCTTTTGACTCACGAGTTATCCCAATTTTAGATGATAACATTTTAGAATATTTCAAATGGAGACAAGATGAATCTTGGAGAAATTGTGTTAATTCTCATGGTATATGTTACTTAAAGTCTAAGTATCCAAATAATGTATCAAACGATAAAATAAATGGTATGAGTTTGAGTGATATACATGAATTATTGTTTAAAAATGGAATCAATTTAAACAATATTGATACTTATAAAAAAAGAGGAATAGCAGTATATAGGAAGAATAAAAAAATAGTGGGATTTAATAAAAAAGAAAATAAAGAACAGGTATCATATAGAAGTTATGTATGCACTGATTGGAATCTTGAAAAGTTTAGCAGAGATTTCTTTAGTAAAATAGGTGTTTTAAAGTGAGTTTTATTTCAAGATTATTTGGCAATAATGATGATGAATTCCAAGAAGTTAGAGTTGATAAGGAAGTTTTAGATTCTGTAATCTATTATTCAAAACAGGCTTATCCCAATGAATTTCTAGCATTTTTTGATGGTAAAATTAGAAATAAAATATTGTACATTACTAGTTTGATATTTATCCCAGGTGAAACTTGCGAAACTGGAGCAGTAGTTCATACTGAAATTCTTCCAATGAACACAAAATACTTTGGATCAGTTCATTCTCATCCCGGACCAAGTGCGAGTCCATCCAGTGCTGATTTAATGACTTTTTCTAAAAATGGATATTTTCATATGATTGTATGTTTACCTTATTCTTATGAAACATTCAGAGCATATGATGGGCATGGAAACCCTATTGAATACAGTGTTGGTGATTATAGTTATTTAATTAATGAGGATATTGAGGGATTCTTTGATGAAGAGGATGTATTAACTGATAATGATGAGTTTCATCCTGGATTCTTTGATGAAGATGATGATGAATTTTTCCAAAATATTGATGAAGAAAAAGTTAATCAGTATGATGAATTTGAGAAAAGAAATCAAACAAATGATAATCTGCAAAATAATATAATAAGAATAGAATTATATGAAGATGGTAGTGTCAAAAAAATTTCAAGAGAACCCAAAGACTAATTTTTTTTTTTAAATGGCAGGTTATTTTTTAGAAAATTTTAATAAAAAAATAAAAAACAATTATGGTGAAAATTGTTTTTTATAATTCAATTCCAGTAGCTTCATATATGTTATCTAAAGCTTGGAGTTCACTAATTACTTCTTTTGGAACTTCTTTATCTAAAGTTAAAACCATGATGGCTTTTCCACCTTTTTCATCTCTTCCAACTTGCATAATTCCAATATTTATATTATGTTCACCTAATTTGGTGCCAATTTTACCAATACTTCCAGGAACATCTTCATATTTAGCAATGAACATATGTCCTTTAGGAATAACGTCAACCCAATAATCATTTACTTTTAAAATTCTGGATTCATGTAATTGAGTTCCTTCGACGGTGAAAGTTTCAGTTCCGTTTTTAGCAATAACTTTAATTAAGGAGTCATATCCTTTGGAGTTATTATTTCTACCTTCAGTGATGCTAATTCCTCTGTCTTTAGCAACTAATGCAGCATTAACTGTATTTACTGGGGAGCTTAAGAATGGGTTTACAACACCTTGAATAACAGTTCTGGATAATATTTCGAGGTTATCAATTTCAGAAAGTTCTCCACTATAAATAATTTCGATTTCTTTAACTTTTCCGTTAATTCCTTGAGATACGAAACTACCTAATTTTTCACATAATTCCATGTATTGAGCTAATTCATTGTAAGTATTTTTATCGATACGAGGAAGGTTTAATACATTTTTAGGAGTGTTTCCTTTTGCTAAATCAATAATTTCATCAGCTACAATAATAGCTGCATCTCTTTGAGCTTCTTTAGTTGAAGCAGCAATGTGAGGAGTTAAAACAATGTTGTCAAGTTCAAATAATTTTGAATCTTCAGCAGGTGGTTCTTCTTCATATACATCAAGAGCTGCACCACCGATTTTATCATTAATTAATGCATCGTATAAAGCGTCTTCATCAATGATTCCACCACGAGCACAATTTACGATAAACGCAGTATCTTTCATTATTTCAAATTGTTCTGTGGAAATTGAGTGTTTGGTTTCAGGGGTGAGTGGTACATGAATTGTGATAAAGTCTGCATTTTTAAGAACAGTTTCTAAATCAGTTAATTTTACACACATTTGTTTTGCAACTTCTTCTGGTAAATATGGATCGTATGCCATTGCATCCATTCCAAATGCTTTGCATCTGTTTACTACTTGAGATCCAATTCTTCCCATTCCGATTACACCGAGGGTTTTGTTTCTAAGTTCTACACCCATGAATTTTTTCTTTTCCCATTTTCCTTCTTTAACAGATTTATCAGCAATGGAGATTTTACGTGCCATACTTAAAATTAATCCCATAGTATGTTCAGCTACAGTAACTGAAGTTGATTCTGGGGAATTTACAACCATAATACCTTTTTCAGTTGCAGCATTGAGGTCTATGTTGTCTACTCCAACACCTGCTCTTGCGATAATTTGTAAATTGTCTGCTTTTTCGATAATATCTGCAGTTAATTTTGTACGACTTCTTACTACAATTCCATTGTATTCATGAATGGTATTTGCTAATTCTTCAGGAGTAATGCTAGTGTCAACGACAACATCAGCAACTTCTTTCAAATTTTCAATACCCTTTTCGTTAATAGCATCAGCGATAAGTACTTTCATTTTTTTCACCATAATTTAATAAATATTCATTAATAAATTATGTATTTTATATTATTTAAAAGGTTTCAATTTTCCAATTGATAGTCTATTATTTTTTAAAATAAACATTTTTTGTTTATAAAAAATTATATATGTATTTGACGAGTAACATAGTTATAATGGTGATATTATGGTAAAAATTGAAGATTTCCCAATGTCAAGTGCAAATTATATTTCAGGTTATAAGGTTGTTGAATGTAAAGGGTTTGTGTATGGATTAACAGTACGTGCAAGAGGTCTCGGTGGAGATATAGGTGCTAGTCTCAAAGGACTTCTTGGTGGGGAAGTTAAACAGTATGTTAAAATGATGGAAGAGTCAAGAGAGGAATCAATTGATAGATGCATTGAACATGCAAAAGAATTAGGAGCAAATGCTATTATTTCTGTTAGAATGGATTCTGATAGTATTTCTGAAAATATGCAAGAAGTTTTAACATATGGAACTGCAGTTGTAATTGAAAAAGAATAGTGTTTTTAATGTTTTTTGATGAATTACTTCATAAAGATAAAATAATCCCAAAAACAATTCTTGGATATTCTCCATTTGTGGCTGAACCATTTTTGGGGCATAGATCAATGTTATATAAAAGGGATTTGTATGATAATCCCCAAGCTATTGCTGAGGTTATTGTAGAATCTTATAATCAAGGGGTTAGAGCCATTAATCTTTTCAATGATGCTCAATTGTTAAAAGCTTATGATATTGCATGTGAGCAAGGTTGTGAGATGAAAGTAATAGCAACTATAGGTAAAAGTGATGTTGATTATTTAAATCCAAATTATGAAATTGCAAAGGAGGCAGATTGGGAAGGAGACATTGATTTATTCAGTAATTATGATTGTCCATTGATGTTAGTTGATGAATTTATTGTTGATGCATATGACTGGAGATTAACCTCAAAGATCTTGTCAAGTATTAATGACACAGATTCTATTTCAGGATTGATTACTTCATTTCCACTTAGAACAACAGAGTTAATTCCTGAAAATTTGGAGATGGATTTATTTGACTTTTATATGGTTCCCTTTAATGCTATTTCTTATATGATGGATATAACTGCATTTAATGTAGCTCAAAGGGAAGAATTTAAGCAAAAATTAATTAGTTTAAATAAAAAAGTAATTGCTTCTAGGATTTTAGCATGTGGTGTTTTAAAACCTAAAGAAGCATTTGAATTCTATAAAAAAATAGATTATATTGATTTAATTTCAATTGGTGTGGCTAAGGTTGAAGAAGCTCGTGAAGATTTTACTCTTTTAAAAGAATACTAAAATTTAACAATTTCGTATTCTTCAAAAGGAACGAGGTTTTCTTCTTCAAGTGATTTATTTAAATCAGCTAAACCATTGATTAAATCTTTTATATTTTTGTTAGATGGTTTTTTACCTGTGATTTGTAAATATTGTCTTGGTGAAATTTCGCAATGTTCACATTCAAAATTACAGCACCTATCTTTTTCTTCACAGCCATAACCTTCTTGTGCTTCATCAGTTCCAATTACAATATCATCTAGTATTTTTGAAACTCTATCATCTGATGCAAACATGGCTATTTTTTGGGTTTTACCACAAATTCCAATAGCTGTTTGTCCTTTAAAGTTGCATACCCATTTTATTGGATGATTTTCCATATCAGTAATTTGTAAATTTTCCATATAATCACGCTAACTGTCTTTTCTTTCTCTAATCATTTTTAATAACTCTTTTGGGTTTTCAAATTCTTTTAACTCCCAGGATTTAATAACTGGGATTGTACCAATAGATTCTTTAATTTTATCGTTATTTATTATAAAAACAGGTTCTGATGTTGTAACTAATGATAAATCTTTTAGAGGAATTGCCATTCTTTTCAATGTTTTTTCACTTCTATTTTTTTCAACATTTGCCATTAATGGTGAATGTTTATCTGAAGTTTTCATTTTTGCAACGGCATCAAATGGACTTTTATTAGTTGATAAAACACCATAACCTAACTTTGATAAGTCATTAACATCATCACTATATTCAATATTGTCTTTTTTAGGTTGCTTTAATAAATCAATATCTAGAGTAACTTTTGTATTCAATATTTCTTCTAAAATCATTGCAGTTTCAGTATTTGCACGAACAATACCATTTTCGTATTTGTACATTGTTGCTCGAGATACATGTGCAAGACTTGCTAAATCTTTAAGGGACATTGAATATTCTTCACGATATTGTTTTATAACATTACCATCAATTTTAACAAAATAACCACCACGATCTGCTAAAATTTCAGGAAATTCATTGTATAAAATCATGTTTTTAAAAGTATCAAATCCTATTGTTGGAATATCATATCTCTCATAAATTACTCCTTCTTCAAGAATACCATTTCTTGATTTTTCTCCAATAATTATTGGAGAAGCAAAGAATATATTTGCTAATTGCTTCATTTCATGAGCGTTCTGTTCGTTAATACTATCAATATTTAAAAATGTTTTTAAAAGCAAAATTAACAAGTTTTTTCTTGCTACAAGATCAAATGACCCTTGTTCATATATATCTGAAGTTTTAAAACCCTGTGATTTTAATAATTTTTCAGTTTGTTGTAACAAGTTTCCTCTAGTTAACATAGTGATTCCTCTGTTTAAACTATATATTGTTTTAACTCTAATATATTTGTATATTTAAGGTGATTATAATTAATATTTTACATATTGGAATAGATGATACAGACTCCCCTGATGGGATGTGTACTACATATTTAGCAAGTCAAATTATTAATAAATTTGAGGAAAATGGAATTAAACTAGTTGATTATCCACGTTTGATAAGGTTAAATCCTTTTGCTCGTTTTAAAACTCGTGGAAATGGTGGAGTTAGTTTAAGGATTCCAAATGACAATAATGTGAATTTAGCCAAAAAAATTGTTTTAGATGAAGTTGAAAAATTATCCATGTTTGATTGTGATAATACAAATCCTGGAGTAATTTTCTATGATGGGGAAATTACAAAGGAAATGGAAGATTATGCATTTAAGGCAATTTATGAATTTATTACAATTGAGGAAGCTGAGGAGTTTGGTCGCTCTATTGAATGTGAAATTCATAAATTTAAAAAAGGAAGAGGAATTATTGGCTCCATTGCAGCTATTAGTCTACCTTTAAAAGATTATACTTTTGAATTATTAGCTTATCGTGCATCTGAGAATTATGGAACCAAAAGGCAAATTGATTATGAATCTGTTTATGAAATGGATAAGCAAACATTTCCAGATACTTTTGAAAACATTGACTATTCAGAAGATTATATTGCAATTGAACCTAAAACACCTTGCCCTGTATTATATGGGATTAGATCAAACACTGTTGAGTCACTCATAAAGGCGAAAAATATAGTTAAAGTTTCAGAACCTATTGTGGATTGGTGTATTTTTAAAACAAATCAACATACTGATATGCATATCCAAAAAGCAGATAATATTTCATCTATGAAACAATTTGGATGTTATGAAGTCATAGGGGAAGTTAAAAATAAACCAACAATAATCGATGGGGGTCATATGTTCTTTTATATCTTTGATGAAACTGGTGAGATTGAATGTGGTGCTTATGAACCAACTAAAAATTTTAGAAAAGTAGTTTCTAATCTACGTCCCGGTGATATCATAAAAGTTTATGGGGGAATTGGAAAACAGAATACATTTAATATTGAGAAGTTTCAAGTTATCAAATTAAATGATATCGAATATAAAAATCCAATCTGTGAATGTGGAAAAAGAATGACTTCTGCTGGTAAAAATAAGGGATTTAAATGCAAAAAATGTGGTAATAAAATTCAGTCAAATAAAAAAGTTCCTATTAATATACCTCGTTTTTTAAAAAATGCTCAATTTTATGAAACACCCGTTTCAGCAAGAAGACATCTTTCAAAACCTCTTTGTAGAATGGATTTTAATTAAATAATGGTGGTGCTTTCTTATAAATGGTATTAATGGATTATAATATTTTTTATTTAATTCACTTTTAGTGAAATAATTAAGTGTTTTCCATTAGTTTTATTCTATTTTTTAGAACTCTTGAAAAATATTTCCTATTAATTTATATATGATAATTTTAAGAGTATAATTTAAGTTTAAAAGTATACTTTGTTTTTAGGGGTTGGCAATAATATCAGAGAAAGATAATAACGTGGAAGATATTAAGCATATCTATCGTGATAAGACAGATAGGCGTATTTTAAAGAAGAATCCATGGAAGGATTATGGGTTGCACTTTAGTGTGTTATTTTTAGTTATCATTGCTGAATTTATTGGGCCACAGAAAATTACTATATCTGATGGGGTATCCGTTTCAATAATGCCTTTATTATATACAATGATTTTAGGTTTGGTATTTTATTTAGCAAAGCCTATTTTTTGGATTCAAAGAAAACAATCTAGAGTTGCTGAAGGAGCAATGATGCTATTTATTGGAGTTTTAATTGCAAAATTAGCAGTTTCCAGTGGTCAATCCATTCATTTAATTTTTGAAATGGGTCCAGCTTTAATATTACAAGAATTAGGACATTTGGCTACAATTTTAATTGCACTTCCGGTTGCATTATTACTTGGATTTAAAAGAGAATCTATTGGTATGACTTCATCTATTGGTCGTGAACCGGAAGTTGCAGTCATTGTTGATAAATATGGATTTAATTCACCTGAATCAAGAGGTATTTTTGCACTTTTTATTGTTGGAACAATTATTGGAACAGTATTCATTAGTTTTTTAACTAGTATTTGTGTTTCAATCATACCATTACATCCATATGCATTTGCTATGGCTTGTGGTGTGGGTAGTGCAAGTATGAATGCTGCTTCACTAGCTCCAACTATTGCAGCATTTCCACAATTAGCAACACAAATTGAAGCATTTGCAGGATTTAGTAATTTGCTTTCTTTCTCTATTGGTATTTATATTATAATGTTTATTGCGATTCCTTTAACAGAAAAATTATATGCTATTTTAGAGCCTAGAATCGGAAGAGAACATGTTGTAGAAAAGGAGGAGGAATAAATGGTTGATATTATTGATGAATCAGAAAACATATCTGTTCATGGTATTTTGAACTGGGTTTTACTTTTAACTATATTTTCAATTATTACTGTCATTGGAAATTATATTGGATATCATCATCCTATTGGTGATTCATTAATTGGTATGTTTATATTATCATTAATTACTCTCATTGGTGTTTGGATGGAGAGATATTTACCATTAGATATTTCCTCAATTATCTATATCAGTATAATAGGTATTGTTCTTGCATTTCCTGGAATGCCTACATCTGAAATTTTGCTTTACTATGTTTCTAAAGTTGAATTAATATCTATCGTTACTGTATTTTTAGCATATGTAGGTATTGGTATGGGTAAAAGTTGGGATGAATTTAAAGCATTAGGTTCAAGAGCAGTTATTATTACAATTCTTGTTATTGCATCTACATATTTAGGTTCAGCATTTGTAGCACATATTATATTAGTGTTAACAGGTGTTCCAATTTAAACTTTTTTTATATTAACATTCTATTGTTAAATGGATTAAATGTATAAATCTGATGTTTTTATTATATGTGGAAGCTATTTTTTCATGTTAAAATCATAACTTATCTATTTTAATACTACTTTTTACATATATTTATGATAGGTGTTTTATGTTTTTACGAAATATTTCTAAATTTATATCAAACTATCGCTATGAGCAAGCAACTGTGGAGTCACTAACTACTGTAAAAGCTGCTTTTTTAGATTTTTTTGGAGTAACATATAGAGGGATGAGTGAAGAAGCACCAATTATTGCTTTAAATACTATTGGGGAGATATTTCAAGCAAAATTTGATTCAAATTTAACTGCATCTATCATTGGTCAGGACTTTAAAACAGATATTTTAAGCGTTGCTTTTGTGAATGGTATTGCTGCACATGTATTGGAGTTGGATGATGGTCATAGAGGTGCTCAGCTTCATTTAGGTGCTATAATATTTCCAACTGCTCTTGCAATTTCAGAAGCTTATGATTTGACTGGTAAGGAATTTTTAGAAGGGGTTATTGTAGGTTATGAAGTTGGAATTTTACTTGGTCAACTTGTAAATCCTAAACATAGAAATAGGGGATTTCATACAACAGGGACAATTGGAACATTTATTTCTGGTGTGGTTGCTTCTAAACTATTAAAACTTGATGAAGAACAAACTCTAAATGCATTAGGTTTATGTGGAACTCAAGCAGCAGGTCTCCTAGAATCTGATCATGGTGGATCTATGGGTAAGGTTCTTCATGTTGGTAAAGCAGCATATAATGGTATTTTATCAGCATATCTTGCAAGAAATGGTTTTACTGGTAGTGGAACTATTTTTGAAGGAGATGAAGGTTTTTTAAAAACAATGGTTTTAGATGATGATAATCAGGATATGGGGGAATTTTCATTCGAAAATGCATTAAAAAACATTGGGAAAGTGAGAGTTAGAGATATTTACTTTAAAAAATATCCCTTCTGTAGACATTTGCATTCATCAATAGATACTGCACTGAAGCTTAAAGCAAGTATTGGTGATGAATATAATCACATTCAAAATGTTGCGGTTAAAACATATGAAATCGCAGCTGAGCACAATAATTATCATCCTAAAAATATTGAGGAACTAAAACAGAGTCTTCCATATGCAATTGCTATTTCTCTTGTTGTTGGCGAGGTTAGTATTGATAAAATTAATCAGCTAATAGAATTTGGGCTTTTAGAGAATTATTCTACTGTTGATGATGTAAATGCTATTAAGAATATAGTAAATGGAATGGTCATTATATCAGATGATAAATTAAATGAGTTATATCCTGCTAAAAGGCCTTCAAATGTTATTATTAAGTTGGATGATGTTTTCAGAAATGGAATTTTTCAAAATATCACATTCCTTCCAAAAGGAGATTTTGAAAATCCTCTACAATTAAGAGAGCTAATTGACAAATTTAAAGGGTTAAATCCTCATTATGACATTAAAAAGTTAACTATTATTGATTCTCTTGAAGATTATAATATGAGATATGTTGTTCGTAAGTTGAATGGGTAGGTAATATGGAAAAGACAAAAGAATTCCTTAAAAAAATTGGTATAAATGAAGTTTTTGATGATTTTAAATCAGATAATCGTTTTGGTGATGGTGGACAGTATCGCTTTGAAGTTCCAGGAATCCAATCTCCAAAGACAATGGAAGCTCTACTAAAGGAATCAGTCAAACAGGACATTTTTATTCATAGGATAACTCAAACAAAAGGAATAATGATGTTGACTAATGAAGAGATTAAAGAAATGGTTGATTTAGCTATTGATTATGGATGTGAATTATTTTTGTCAGTAGGTCCAAGAGCAACCTATGATACTTCTGCAACGGTTCACACTAAGGAAGGAAGTAGAATTGGGTATCGTCTTAGAGGTTATGATAATTTAGTTTATGCAATTGAAGATGTTAAAAGAGCTTGTAACTTGGGTGTTCGTGGGATATTATTATATGATGAAGGATTACTATGGGTATTAAATCAGATGAGAAATAATGGTGAACTCCCAGAGAATGTTCATTTCAAATTATCTGCTCATGCAGGTCACTCTAATCCTGCTTCTGCAAAACTACTTGAAGCTCAAGGACTTAATTCACTTAATCCTGTAAGAGATTTACAAATTCCAATGATTGCAGCTATTAGAGATGCATGTGATATGGCAATTGATTTACATACTGAAAATCCTAAATCTACAGGTGGATTTATTAGACATTATGAAGTTCCGAAATTTATTAAGGTTGCATCTCCTGTTTATTTAAAAACTGGTGGTTCAGTTGCTACAACTCATAATTGGGATACAACAGAAAAAGAAGCAATAGCACGTATTAAACAAGTGGCATTAGTAAAAAGAATAATTAATGAATATTGTCCAGATGCAATTGCATCTCCGGTTAAATCTGAGGATTTATCTATTCCAGAGTGATTATATGGGTATTTTAGAAGATATTTCAAAAACAATAATTGATGCATCTACTACTCTTTCTCAGGATAAATTTCATGCATTAAAAAGAGCTATTTGTATGGAAGATAATGAGAATGCTGAATGGGTATTGAAGCAAATTTTAAAAAACTACGAGGTGGCTCAAGATATTAAGTTCCCATTATGTGATGATACAGGTATTCCTCATGTAATTATTGAAATTGGTGAAGATAGAGAGATTTCAGGAAAATTAATAAATCAGATTCATAAGGGTATAGAATTAGGATTAAATAATCTTCCAGCAAGACCAATGGCAGTTATTGGGAATGAAATTCAAAGAATTGAGCAAAGTGAAGGTTTATTTGAAAGACCTGGAATGCTTCGCCCAGCATCTATATTAATAGATAATGTAAATGATGAATCCACATATAAAAGGGACATTTCTCCTGATACATTAAATGTTCATTTTTTGCTTGAGGGGGGAGGTCCAGAAATCAGAGCAAAAACACTTAGAGTTTATCATAAAAGATCTTTTGATAATGTAATTAACACAGCATGTGAATGGCTTGAAGAATCCCTAAAAATGTTAGGTTGTACTCCATCAATTCCATCAATTGGTATAGGTAGAACACATTATGAAGCAACTTCTCTTCTATTAAAATCAATTGCTTATGGAAATTTAGATAATCAAAATGAGTATGAACAAAAGATAACTCAAAGATTGAATGAAACAGGTATTGGACCTATGGGATTTGGTGGAAAAACCACAGTTTTAGGTACTTACTTGAATATTGGAAATCAAAGAGCAAGTGGAGTTAGAATAGTTTCAATCAGACCATCTTGTTTTGTTGAGCCAAGAGTGGCGACATTAAAATTGTGAATATTTATATATAATTTAATATTACTTTTAATATAATTGATAAAATAGGTAACGTAAAATGCAAGAAAATAATTTTAAGATTGATAGACATTCTTTGAAAACAGCAATTTCACGTGTTGAAACAGATAAAATTGTAACAAGAGGGTATAATCAAAGAGATTTAATTGAAAAAATAAGATATAGTGATATGATTTTCTTACTTTTAAAAGGACGATTACCTTCTATTATAGAAGGAAAAATTTTTAATCATGTCCTTGTTTCATTTTGTGATCATGGTGTAACTCCACCAAGTACTCAGACAGCACGTATTGTTACTTCTTCAGGTTCACCAGTTAATTCAGCAGTAGCTGGAGCATTACTGTCGTTTGGACATAAGCATGCTGGAGCTATTGAAAAGACAATGGAATTATATCAATCAAAAATAAGTTCTCTATATTTAACTGAGGATAGTGAAATTGATAATAAACAAATTGCTAGTTTAGCTATTGAAATTTATCAGGAATATATCCTTAAAGACAAAAAGGTACCAGGTTTTGGTCACAGGTATCATAATGTCGATCCAAGAGCAGACAAACTAATGGAAATAGTTATTAAAGAAGGGTTCATTGGTCCTCATATAAAATTAGCATTAGCTCTTGAAGATTTAATATACCAAAAAAAACAAATTAGGCTTAATGTAGATGGTGCAAATGCAGCTATTTTATCAGATTTAGGTTTTACTCCAGATTTAGGATTAGGTATATTTATAATTGGTAGAATTCCAGGTATTATTGCACATATTCATGAAGAAAAAATGGATGAAGATGAATTTAGAAGATTTTGTGATCTTGATGATGTAATATATCAACAAGGAGAAAGATAATATGGAATTTATAGATGTGATTAATGAGAGATATAGTGTAAGAGGATATTTAGATAAAGAAGTAGAGCAAGAAAAACTTGATTATGTTTTAAAAGCAGCAACTATAGCTCCAACAGGAGTTAATAGCCAACCTTTTAAAGTTTATGTAATTGATGCTAAAAAATATAAAGATGAATTGTCTAAAATTTATGGTGCAAAATGGTTTGTAGAAGCACCATATGTATTAGCTGTTGTTGCATTAAGAAATGAGGCATGGGTAAGACCATGGGATTCTAAAAACATTGCAGATATTGATGCTACTATTGTAATGGATTATATGATTCTTGCAGCTACTGATGTAGGGCTTGGAACTTGTTATATTGGTGCATTTAAGAAATATGAAGCACATAAATTTTTAGAGTTAGATGAAACTGAAGAAGTAGTGTTATTCACTCCTCTTGGATATGGTAATGCTGAACCTCGTGAAACTCCAAGAAAAGAGTTAAATGAGTTTGTAGTATATAAGGATTAAAATGAATTTGTTTATATTACCTGCAGATGATTCAAAGGATATGGAAAAAATATCACAAGAATTATCTTTGAAAAAATTTAAAGTAGCTCAAACTGATAATAATTTTATTTTAATGCATAAAAGAAGATATGGTAATGTTTTAATTCATGCAATTTGTTTAATAATTGCTCTTTTTTATGTTTGGCCAGTTTTAATAATAAATGTTGTATATTTTACTTATTCATATTTATGGGCTTCGCCAAATGTGTTAATTACTATTGAGAAGGTAGATGCTGAAGGTAATCCATTGGAATTTAGTAATGAAGATGAAATATTAAAAAAAGCTACAGCTATTCTATAATTTCATCCACACTATATTCTTCTATTTTCCTTATAACTAAAGGTTCTTTAGAATTAATATATTCAGATTCTTCACCTAATTTTGCATCAATAAATACTTTATCAACACTTGGTTCAGTGAATAATGTCATAATATCAGAGATGAAAGTATCATAATCTTTTTGGATATGATTATCCTCAAAACTCAATTGTGGAAGTTCTGATGTCCATAAATCACTCCCAGGTGAGAATTTTTTATCTACTATTTTTCCATTTTTTATTTCACTGTCTAATGTTAGTGAAAAATTATTGTTTAATATTATCCAAACTGCTCGTTCCATGTATTAATATTATATGGCATGATATAAATATTATGAAATTAAAATAAAAATTAGTGTTATTATGGCAAATATTAAAATGTTTAAACTACTTGGAGTGTTAGTGGCTATATTGTTAATCCTATGGGGAATTTTACCATTCTTGAGACATCAGCCAATAACAAATGATGTCATTGCTACTGCGATTATATTGATTATGATTGCTTTTGCTTATATGATTATTATGTTCAACCCTAGTTGGACAAAGGCTGTTTTCTTTTTTGAAGGTATTATTATTGCTGTTGCAGGATACATGTTACTTGAATTCCCATATAATTTAGAATTCGCTATAGTAGGTGTAATTATAATTATAATTGCTATCCTTGCTTATACACAGAAACTACCTCCTAAAATGTTAAGATGGTTTTATAGATAATTAATTTATCTTTTATTCTTTTTTTATCAATTTTTTACATATTAAATTATCACTTCGATTATTTTTTTTTAATTATTTTCAATTTTAATTATTTTTTTTAATTTTAGATAGTAAAAGATATATATATTACACAACAAAAATAATTACACCATGGTGATTAATTATGGCAGAGATATCAGACGCAATCGCAATGATAAAAAAAGCAGAATCTGATGCTGAACAACTTATTGCGGATTCAAAAGACCAATCAAAAGATATGATTGCTGATGCTAAATTAAAAGCTGAAGAATCCATTTCAGAAGTTAAAATTGCAGCAGAAGAGGAAGCTCAAAAAACTGTTTTTGATGCAGAAGATAAGGCTAAAAAAGAAGCACAGTCTATCGCTGAACAGTCCAAAGATGAAGTTAAATCTTTAAAAGAAAAAGCTATGGGCAATGTTGACGAGGCTGCTGCTATTATTGTCAAAAATATATTGTAGTGTGAGTTTATGTTCAAGACAGCTAGAATGCGTAAAATTAGAATTGTTACACTTGATAAGTATGTAGTACCTACAGTGGATGTTCTCCACGAATCTGGGCTTATACAAGTCAGTGATATTTCTGAAAGCATTCAGCAAGATCCTGAATTAGCAGAATTAGTAACTCCTTCAAAAGCTACACCATATACTGGTAAGTTATCTTCACTTCTCATGAAAACAAATGGTATATCTGAACTGTTAGGAAATTCTATATCAGAAGGCCATGGGTTAAAAGACACTTTGATGTCTTTTATTAGTCCTGATATACCAGTTCAAAAAGAAGTAGAAAGATTAGATACTGAGGCTTTTATTGAAAAAGCTGAAGAAACTTTAGCCAAGGTGGAAAGTAAAACAAGCGTTATTGAAGGCAAACTTGCTGCACTTGACTCAGAAACAAGTGAACTAAAGTCTAATAAAAGTTTAGCTAAACGTTTATCTAATTTTGACATGGATTTAGCGCTTTTAAAAGATTCAAAGTACACTTCTACTACTGTTGGAAGGATTAATGCTGAATCTACTTCAGAAATCAAAAATGAATTAAGTAAATTGACTGATGAATTAGAATTATTTACTGTTCCTATGGACGATGATGATGGTGAAATCATTGCTGTAGTAACATTAAAAGAATTTAGTGATGATGTTTATTCAACACTTCGTAAATTCGACTTTGAGAAAATTGAAATAGGTAATGTTGAAGGTACTCCTCAGCATGTTATTTCAAGTGCTGATGCTCGTTTATTAACTATTGAATCAGAACGTGCTGCTGTTAAAACTGAATTAAGAGCAGTCGCTGAGCAATGGGATGATGAAATTTTAGCTCTCAAAGAACAATTAGAAAATGAAAAAGATAAGAACGAAATTCTTTCATCTTTTGTTCAAACTAAAGATGCTTATGTTCTTGAAGCATGGGTGCCTGTAAAAGACACTGAAGAAGTTGAACAATTAGTTGAAAAAAGTTCTGAGGGACATTGTGCCTTTGAAACTATTGAAATTGAAGGTACTGACGATGAAGATGTTCCTGTTTTACAACAAAATGGATGGTATTCAAAACCTTTCGAATTCCTTGTAGATATGTACTCTCCAGTACGTTACAATGAAATCGACCCAACAATCTTTGTTGCAATCACATTTCCATTATTCTTCGGTTTTTGTTTGACCGATGCAGTTTATGGATTAGTTGTATCTTTAATTGGTGTTGTATTAATTAAAGGTTTAGGTAAAGTTAAAGAATCTATGCGCTCATTTGGTTGGATTTTGGTATGGTCTGGTCTGTGGGCAGTTGTTTTAGGTTTGATAACTAATGGTTTTATTGGGGATTTCCCAGAAAGGATTTTAGGATTCCGTTTACCAACCGTATTTGCTCCTGTTGAAGCATTCAAACACCCTGATACTATTTTAATAATAGCTATTGGACTTGGTCTTCTTTACACCAACATTGGTTTCATTATTGGTGCTATCGACAACTTAAGATACGGTAAAGTGAAAGAGGCTATCGGATCTCAAATTTGTTGGTTTGTTTTCGAAGCTGGTATTGTTCTCCTCGCTTTAGGTTTCATGATGCCTGCAGTAGGTATGATTGGAATGGTTTTAGGAGGAATTTTAATTATTGCAACTATTGGAATGTTAATATGGGCTAATGGTGCATATGGTGTAATGGATATTTTTGGTTACATGGGGGATGTTTTATCCTACGCACGTCTTTTAGCATTATGTTTAGCTACTGGTGGTATTGCTATGACAGTAAACATTTTAGCAGTAATGTT
Organism: Methanobrevibacter sp.; assembly: GCF_051877095.1. Lineage (GTDB taxonomy): Archaea > Methanobacteriota > Methanobacteria > Methanobacteriales > Methanobacteriaceae > Methanocatella. The sequence continues at coordinate 89,079 of NZ_JBJEIO010000009.1, forward strand.
AAATAATATGGTTCCAGTTGTAGGTATTGTAATTGCGATACTAATCTTTATATTCGGACATATTGCAAACTTCGCTTTCCAAGTATTAGGTGCATTTATTAACGCTTTACGTCTTAACTATGTAGAGTTCTTTTCACAATTCTTCATGAGTGGTAAAGGAAAATTCGAAGCTTTCAAAGCAAATAGAATATTTACAAAACTTAAATAAATTAAAAATTTTTCATTTATATTTAAATTAAATTATAAAATCAATATTATTTCAAAGGTGAATTAAATATGGTAGAAATTGCTTTAGGTACTGCTTTAGCAGCTATTGGTGCTGGAGTAGCAATTGGATTTGCCGGTTTAGGTTCCGGTTTAGGGCAAGGTATGGCAGCTGCTGGTTCTGTAGGAGCAGTAGCAGAAGACAATGACATGTTTGCAAGAGGTATTATTTTCTCTGCATTACCAGAAACTCAGGCTATTTACGGTTTCTTGGTTGCAATCTTATTATTAGTATTTTCAGGATTATTAGGTGGAGGTCAAGGATTACCTACTGAAGCTGGTATTGTAGCTATCGGTGTAGGTGCATCTATTGGTTTCGCTGGTTTAGGTTCCGGTATGGGACAAGGTATGGCAGCAGCATCATCTGTTGGAGCTATTGTAGAAGACAATGATATGTTTGCTCGTGGTATTATTTTCTCTGCATTACCAGAGACACAAGCTATTTACGGTTTCTTGATTGCTATTTTACTTATGGTATTCGGTGGAATCTTAGGTTAAGGAGGCATTTTATATGAGCTCAGGCACAGATAAAATTGTTTTAAGCATTATGTCTGAAGCCCAAGAGAAAGCTGATGTAATCATTCAAGAGGTTACTGCAGAAGTTTCAGCTATTCAATCAAAAGCTGATAAAACTGCTGAAGTTGAAAAAACAAGAATCTTAGAAAATGGTAAAAAACAATCTGATATGAGATATCAGCAAATTATCTCTGAAGCTAAGATGAATGCTCGTAGAGCAAAATTAGGCGCTAAAGAAGAAGTAATTGAAGCAGCTTTCAGTCAAGCTGTTGGTGAATTAAAAGAAAAAGCTTCCTCAAAAAGTGCAGATTATGAAGATTCATTAGTTAAAATGATTAAAGAAGCTGCTGATGAAATCGGTACTAATGATTTAATTATTCAATTAAATGAAGCTGACACAAATCAATTTAAAAGTGAATTATCTTCAGGTAATGTTTTCGAAATTGAAGGAATCAAATTCGAATTAGGTGAACCTATCGATGTTATTGGTGGAGCAATCTTAAAAACCAGTAATGGAGATATTGAAGTAAATAACACTATTGAAGCAAGATTAGAAAGATTTAAAAGTATCTTACGTAGTGAAGTTGCTAATGTATTATTTAAATAAATTAGGAGGATAAATTATGGCAGATCAAATTGCTACTTTAATAAGTTCTGCAGGACTTACACAGGAAACATTTTTAGTATTTTGTGTAATCTCATTACTTGTTGTTGGTGCAGTAGTAGTAATCATTACATCTAGACCAATTTTGGACATTTATCCTTATCTTAATCCAAGTGCAAGAGTAAGAGCTAGAAAAGGAAGATTATTTGACGAAAAGCAAATTTCTGAGATTGTTGAATCTAATGACGTTGAAGAAGTTGAAAATTATCTCAAAGGTGTTCCTGAATATGCTGATGTTCTAGATGAATATCCACTTGATAAAGCATTAGATGTTGAACGTGCTAATACTTACGAATTTATTGCAAGGTTAGCTCCTAAAGATATTAAAGCTCCTTTTGTGATCATGTCTAAAAAAGCAGACATTGATAATATCAAAAGTATTTTAACTGCAAAAGAAGTTGGCTATGATGCTGATGAAACCAAAGAATTATTAATTCCTTGCGGTGCTTTATACAAAGACTTAGTATCTTTAGCTGATACTGATAATGTAACTGATGTCATTACAAGTTTGGATAATACTGAATATGCAACAGTTTTAGAAGATGCTCTTCCACAATATGAAAATACTAACATGATTCTTCCATTAGAATCTGCTTTAGATAAATATTACTTGGGCAAATTATTACGTTCTACTGATGTTCCTTCTGATGAAAACAAACAAATTTTATACTCATATGTTGGAACTAAAGTGGATGTAGCTAATCTTAAACTAATTATAAGGGCTAAAGAAGATGGCCTTGATTATGATGCAATCTCTCCTTATATATTAGATGAAGGATACCAATTACGTGAATGGAAACTTAAAGATTTAATGGAATCTCCTGATGTTACAAATGTAGTATCTGGATTAGAAGGTACCAAATATGCTAGTGCATTAACCGATGTAATGCCAGTTTATAATGAAACTGGATCAGTTGCAGTATTTGAGAAAGCATTAGATGTTTACGCTTCTGAATATTCAAAATCTTTATCAGTTAAAAAACCATTAGGTATTGGTCCAATTATTGGTTATTTAAGTCAAAAAGAAAGTGAAATTAAAAATTTAAAAATTATTGCAAGAGCAAAAAGAGAAGCAGACTTCCCTAATGATAAAATCATGGAGATGTTAATATGAGTTCAGTAGCAGTTATTGGTGATATTGACACTGTTTCTGGTTTTAGACTTGGTGGTGTCAAACAATCAGTTGTTGTAAAAACTTCTGAAGAAGCTATTGCAGCTTTTGATAAATTTTTAGAAGACGAAATTTCAATTATTATCATTACTCAATTAATGGCAAATGAAATAAGAGAACATATTAATAGGAAAATTGGTTCAAGTGTTTTACCAATGATAATTGAAATACCTGATAAAGATGGGTCCTCTGAAGGATCATCTGATCAAATAAATGACCTTATTAAAAGAGTTATCGGGGTAGAGATGGTTAAATGATTATTGAAGGAAATATTATTAAGATTGCTGGGCCTGTTATTGTAGCAGATGGTATGAGAGGGGCTCAGATGCTTGAGATGGTTAGGGTCGGTAACGAAAAGCTTATTGGAGAGATTATCGAGCTTGAAGGTGACACCGCAACTATCCAAGTATATGAAGAAACAGCAGGTATCCAACCTGGTGAAGTAGTTGAATGTACTGGTGGAGCATTATCCGTAGAACTTGGTCCTGGTGTAATGAGTTCTATTTTTGATGGTATTCAAAGACCTTTAAGAATTATCAGAGAAGCTTCTGGTGATTTCATTGCTAGAGGTATTGATGTAGATTCCATTGATAAAGAGAAAAAATGGGAATTCAAACCTGTTGCTAAAGTTGGAGATGTTTTAAAAGCTGGAGATGTACTTGGTGAAGTACAAGAAACCTCTGCAGTATTACACAAAATTATGGTTCCTCCTGCACTTGAAGGTGAAGTTACTGAAATTGTAGCTGAAGGAGAATACACAATTTTAGAAGATATTGCTGAAGTTGGTGGACAAAAAGTACAAATGCTCCAAAAATGGCCTGTTAAAAAAAGTCGTCCTTACGTAAGGAAATTAGATCCAGATGTACCTTTAGTAACTGGTCAAAGAGCACAAGATACTTTCTTCTCTGTAGCTAAAGGTGGGGCAGCAGCTATTCCTGGTCCTTTTGGATCTGGTAAAACTGTTACACAACAACAATTAGCTAAATGGGCAGATGCAGATATCGTTGTATACATTGGATGTGGAGAACGTGGTAACGAAATGACTGAAGTACTTACTGAATTCCCATTCCTTGACGACCCTAAAACTGGTAACCCATTAATGGACAGAACTGTTCTTATTGCAAACACTTCTAACATGCCGGTAGCAGCTCGTGAAGCATGTGTATATACTGGTATTACTATTGCTGAATATTACCGTGACCAAGGTTACGATGTAGCACTTATGGCTGATTCAACATCTAGATGGGCTGAAGCTATGAGGGAGATTTCTGGAAGATTAGAAGAAATGCCTGGGGAAGAAGGTTACCCTGCATATTTAGCATCCAGATTAGCTCAATTCTACGAAAGAGCAGGAAGAGTAGAAACTATCGGTTCAGAACCTCATGTAGCATCTATTTCCGTAGTTGGTGCAGTATCTCCTCCTGGTGGGGACTTATCCGAACCTGTTACTCAAAACACATTACGTATCTGTAAAGTGTTCTGGGCATTAGACGCATCTCTTGCAGATAAACGTCACTTCCCTTCAATTGACTGGTTACAAAGTTATTCATTATATGTAGACAGTATTGAAGGTTGGTGGGCTGAAAACGTAGCTGCAGATTGGAGAGCAACTCGTGACCAAGCTATGGGTTTATTACAAAAAGAATCCGAGTTACAAGAAATTGTACAATTAGTTGGTCCTGATGCTTTACCTGAAGCTGACCAAGCTACTTTAGAAACTACCCGTATGTTAAGAGAAGATTTCTTACAACAAAATGCATTTGATGATGTAGACACTTACTGTGCTCCTTCCAAACAATATCAAATGTTAAAAACCATTCTCTTATTCTACAAAGAATCTCTTGCAGCTGTGAACAGAGGAGCTCCAATTGCAACTATTGCAGCTTTACCTGTTAAAGAAGAAATTGGTAAAATGAAATACATACCACAAGATGAATTTGATGCAAAAATTGCAGATATTCAAGCTGCAGTTGTAAAACAATGCAGTGAGGCTTAAACATGAATACAAATATTAAAACTAGAGAATATACTACTGTATCCGAAGTCTCAGGTCCTTTAATGGTTGTTGAAGGAGTAGAAGGCGTTGGTTACAATGAAATTGTAGATATTGAAACACCTACTGGTGAAAAAAGAAGTGGACAAGTTCTTGAAGTAACTAAAGATGTTGCAGTTATTCAAGTATTTGAAGGAACCAATGACTTAAACACTAAAGATACTAAAACTAGATTCACTGGTCAAACCGCAAAAATCGGTGTATCCAGAGACATGATGGGACGTATCTTTAATGGTATTGGTAAACCTATCGACGGCGGACCAGAAATTATTCCTGATGAAGAATTAGATATTAACGGGGCTCCTATGAACCCTGCTTCTCGTGAATTCCCTGAAGAATTTATTCAAACTGGTATCTCTACCATTGATGGAATGAACACATTAGTAAGAGGACAAAAACTTCCTATTTTCTCAGGATCTGGTTTACCTCACAATGATTTAGCTGTACAAATTGCTAGACAAGCTAAAGTATTAGGAGCAGATGATGAATTTGCAGTAATCTTTGCTGCTATGGGTATTACTAACGAAGAAGCAAACTTCTTTATGAGAGACTTCGAACGTACTGGAGCTTTAGAAAAATTAACAGTATTCATGAACTTAGCAGACGACCCAGCTATTGAAAGAATTTTAACTCCTAAAATGGCTTTAACTACTGCTGAATATTATGCATTTACCTTAGGTATGCAAGTATTAGTTATCTTAACTGATATGACTAACTACTGTGAAGCTTTAAGGGAAATTTCTGCAGCAAGAGAAGAAGTACCTGGAAGAAGAGGTTATCCTGGTTACATGTACACTGACCTCGCAGGTATTTATGAAAGAGCAGGACGTATTGATGGTAAAGAAGGTTCTATTACTCAAATGCCTATCTTAGTTATGCCTCAAGACGATATTACTCACCCAATCCCTGATTTAACTGGTTATATTACTGAAGGACAAATTGTATTAAGTAGGGAACTCTCAAGGAAAGGTATTTACCCTCCTGTAGATGTACTTCCTTCACTTTCTCGTTTGATGAGTGGTGGTATTGGTGGAGAAAAAACTAGGGATGATCACAGTGGTGTATCTGACCAACTCTATTCTGCATATGCAGAAGGTCGTGAATTAAGAGACTTAGTTGCGGTTGTAGGGGAAGAAGCACTTACTGAAAGAGATCAAAAATTCTTAGAATTTGCTGAAGCATTTGAAAACCAATTCATTACTCAAAGTAAAGATGAAGATAGATCTATCTTTGAATCTTTAGATCTTGGTTGGAGTTTACTTAAAATCTTACCTAAATCCGAACTCAAAAGGGTTAAAGAAGAATTTATTGAACAATACCTTCCTAAAGATGAATAATCTCATTACAGTAATGTAGGTGATTAAATGGCACAAGATATTATAGATGGAATTAATCCAACTCGTATGGAATTATTATCTCTTAAAAATAGAACTAAACTTGCTGTTAAAGGGCATGGTTTACTCAAGGAAAAAAGAGATGCTTTAATTAAAGAGTTTTTTGATATCTTGGATCGTGTCAAAGGTATTCGTGAAAACGCAGAAAAAAGTCTTAAAGAAGCAAATGATGCTTTACTTGAAGCTCAAATTGCTATGGGTGATTTATCTGTTAGAAAAGCAGCATTATCTGTTAAAGAATCTATTGATGTAGAAATTACATCAAGAAGTGTTATGGGTGTTGCTGTACCTGTAACCAATGTTAAAATGGAAGAAAGATCTATTATTGACAGAGGTTATGGATTTTCTGATACTACTATCCAATTAGATGAAGCTGCTAAGAAATTCGAGGAATCATTAAAATTTTTAATTGAACTTGGTGAAGTGGAAAAAACTATTTTCTTACTTGCTGAGGAAATTGAAGCTACTAAACGTAGGGTTAATGCTTTAGAACACATTATGATTCCTAGATTCCAAAATACTGAAAAGTATATTGATATGAGACTCCAAGAAATGGAAAGGGAAAACTTCGTAAGATTGAAAATGATTAGATCTACTATTGAAAAAAATGAAAAAGCTGCTGCTGAAGCAGCTGCTGCAGAAAATGCAGAATAATTTTTCTTATTCTTTTCATTTTCTTCTATTTTTTATTATTTTTTTAATTAAAGTTTAAAATATTATTTATTTTTAAAATAAACTATTATAATTTAGTTACTGTAATAATTTTTTTTACTAGAAATTTATTTTTTTATAATTATAATTCAAATAAAGTTGTTTTTACTAATTAAAAAGGATTTTAGATTAGTAATATTCATTAAAAAGAGTATATTTATTTGTTTTAACTTGTTTGGAAGTTAATATGGCTGTTTATTATTTTTCACTTTTAAGATATTGATTATGTTTATAATAATATAATTCATAGTTTTAATGTTGCTATTATACTTTAAAAAAGTATATAATATGTATATATAATATAAAAAGATATATGTATATAAAAGGTGAAATAATATGAATAAAAAATATGTAATCATTGGAGTAATCATAATAATTGTTATGACATCTATTGCTGCAGTCATTTTAACTGATGGTTTTGAAGAGAAAGAAACATTCAGAATATATGGTCAAAATGGAGTTACAGTAATCACATTGAACAATATGTTAACAAGTTATGTATCTCTACTTAATAATTCGGTTGATACATCTTTAGTTAATAATTCAGCTAATTATACTTCAATTACATCATTTACATCTAATTTAGCACAAAACTATCATGATTATATAATATTCGGGGATGATAGGTATGAATTTATTATAATGAGTCCTGATGATGCAGAAAAATTACCATTGGATAATGCACCACAATATACTGATTTCTCTACTTCTAGAGATTTATTAAAAATAACTGCTCATGTAATTGAGAATTCTACAATAATAGATACTAATGGACAAATGTTTAATTATTATGTTGTGGATCATGTAAATTATGAAGCTAATGTAACTAGTTCAAAAGAGGTAAGTTCTACAAGTATGAATGGTTGGTAATAGAGTGGAGCATGAATAAAAAAGATAATTATGAGAATATTTATATTATTAATTATTAATTATTTTAATGATGATTGTTCATACAACAGTGGATATTTTAGATGAACATGGAAATTGTCTCTATTTCAGAGTACAATTGATATTAAAGTTTAGTAAAGTGAGAATAAATTAATATTATGATTATTTTTTCTCATTGTTTTTTTTATTATTTTTTTGTTTTGAGTTTATAATTAGATTCTAATCTTATTATTAATATTTTAATTATTAATAGTATAAATTAGCTATATGTAGTGAAAAATTCTTCAAAAATCGTTAAGTTTATATTGGTTATATGCTAAAACTATAATTTAGAGCTTTTATTTTTATTTTAGACATATAAGTATATTATATTCACGGATTATATTAATTTATACTCTTTAATTTAAAAATAAAATAATAAAAGTAAAAATTAAAGTTCCATAATTTTTAACAAAGCCAATTTTTTTTTAAAACGGTGTAACCATGAAAAGAAATCCAATTGACCAATTTATGAAAGATCCAGACAATAAAGCTAAGTTATTTATTTGGATGACACGTGCAATGATTATAACCACTTTTATGATTACAATTGGAGTTATATTATTTATTATACATCTAGTCGGTGTATTTTAGCTTTTTTATTTATTATTTCACTAGCTAATTCTACTTTTTCAAATAATTTTTCACAATCTTTGTCACTGTCGATTATGGTGAGTAAAGGTTCTGATTTTTCAGTTATAGATCCAATGTGAGGCAAGTCATAAATGTTGTTTAAATCTATTTTTTGATATTGCATCCTTGTTGGTGAGTAGATAATTTTTTTATAGGAATAACATTTTGGCTTTGGAATATCAACGATTTCACCTTTGCATGATTTAATATGGGCATCAAGCATATTTATTCCAAGAGTTTTTTCTACACATTCAAAAGTACCTTGGAGTCTTGGGTTAATTTCAATAACATATAATCCATTTTCATTAAGGATATAATCAACACCGTTTGAACCAAGGAGATTGAACTTAACTGCTAAATTCTCTGAAGTTTCATTCATATTTTTAACTATATTATCTATTCCTTTGATATCTGACATTATTGACTTATCTGTTAATGGTAAGATATTTCCAACATATATGAAATTGTCTTTTTTTCCAAAATCATTCATAGTAAGTAATCTTGAGTTTATTATTGTTTTTGCAGCATTTCCTGTGGATAATAATGATGAACTCACATTAATCCCAGTAACATATTCTTGCATCATGAACTCTCCCCTATTAAATTGCAAATCACTTGCATTATCTAATAGAGTTATGTTATATCCTCCACTTCCTTTAACAGGTTTTAAAATAAATTGATTATTAGGATAATTTTTATTAATTTCAATAGCTTCATCTATATCAGATAATCTAAAAGTCATAGGAGTTAAGAATTCATTTTTTATTTTTTTAAAGAATTTAAATTTGTCTTCAATATCTGAAACATCTGTGGTTCCTAAGATTTTCTTTTGATATTTTTTAGGAAAATCATTTGGTGATACACCAGAAATAGGAATGATATAATCAACTTCATCAATATAATCTTTTGAGAATTCTAAAATATTCATTTCATTGAATTGATCTTCAAAAACACCACAACTCTCTCCAGACTGTTCATTTAAAATAATCTTTTGATTTTTAATGGTTGGAGTATCTGATGTTGAAAAATAACTAGTGGAAAATAGTTCAAAATTAAGTTGGAGTGCACTATTAATCATACTTCTTGTATCAATTCCAATAAGTAATAATTTTTCCATAAAATATCAAGTAAAAAAAAGTTTTTTAAGAGTAATAGTCCCGAGCGGAGTCGAACCGCCGTCTCCGGGTCCAAAGCCTAGAAGGATTACCACTACCCTACGGGACTATATTGTAGTATATACAACATTTAATATATTTTTATTAAGTAATATTTATATCTTTTGGTTACTTTTACCTTTTTTAAAATTTATCATTTTCTTCATGCCGATAAAATGAAAACTAAAATTAAAAAATTAATAACTTGATTATTTATTTGTTAATTTTTGATAAAATAAACATTTTTCATGCCACATACATTTAAAACAAATTTCAGAAATAGATTCTTTTGTATTGAAAATAGTATTAATTTCTTCAAACAATTCAACAGAATTATATTCTTTTTTATCTAAATGTTTTAATACCTCATTGTCCATGAAAACAATTCTTTCATTTTGTATTTTATCTATACACACATTGTTTTTTAAATTTGGACAATCTTTACAAATATCATCAGGGGTGTTTGTTAATTGGATAATTGTATCTGGGGATTTTCTTTTTAAATTAACATTTGTTAGATTTTTTGTAAATTTTTCATCATACCCATAGCCCTGAAAACCTTTAAGGCATAACAGGTGATGTCCTCTTAAAATAAGTTTCATTATAATCAATAAAAATGAAAAAAGAAAGGTTTAATAACCTTTTATTCTTTTGGTAAAAATACTTTGGAAACAGATGCTGCACCTAGGATTTTTACAATATCTCCAAGGATAAATGGTACAAGACCCATCATTAAAAGCTCAAAAATACCAACGGTTGCACCTTGAGTTAAATTTAACCATAATGCAAGACCTAATAATCCTGGAATGTAAATTAATGTGAAGTTTATAACACCAATTACAGTTGCCATTTTTTTGAAACTACGAGCTTCAACATATTTTTCAGTTATTGCTCCAATAACATAAGATGCAATAACAAATCCAATAAAGAATCCCCCGGTTGATCCAAGTAGTATGTCTAATCCTCCGGTCATTCCTCCAAACCATGGAATAAATGCTGCACCTAAAACAATATATAAAATCTGACTTAAGCATCCATATTTTTTACCTAAAAACAGACCAGAACATAATACTGCAAATGTTTGAGCAGTAACTGGGACAGGAGTCCATGGTAAAGGAATAATAATTTGTGCCATTATGCCTGTGAAACATGCCATTAATAATGATAAGAGTAATTTAGTTGCTGTATTAGCATCCTGAATTCTTTCAAAAACATTTTTTCTAATATTATAATAGTTTTGCATTTCAATATTCATTTTATCCCTCCAAATTCAAAAAAAGAGAATTATTTAATTCTCAATTTAGTTAATAGTTATAATTTTAACGTTATGTGGTTTTTTAACTATATTTACTGATTTAAATGCGACTAATTTTTCAATGCCTTTTTCTGAAGCTGCATCAACTAATCTTTGGCTGATAACACCATCAAATATTACAGCATTAGCAGTTCCTTCTATGTTTTTAATTTCTTCATAGATATTTTCCACTTCAACTTCTTTAGTCATATTTAATGCTTCATCTAAGATAGCTCCAACGCCAGTTCCTTCAAATTCTCTAAGCATGTCTTTCATTAAACTTACTTCATCATCTTCAATAACTGGTTCTTCTTCAATGCGTGGTTCTTCATTACGACGGTTATTGTTGTATTTTTGTTTTTTATCATGCTTATTATTGTTTCTATTATTGTTACGATTCTTACCACTTTCTTTTTTAGGATTGTCGTTTAGAATATTAGTAGTAGCAAGGAATTGTGCAGTAGGGACTTTGTCTCTGAGTGCAATTAAAACTTCATCTTTTTCTAAATCTTCAACTTCTTTTCCTTTAGGAGCACGAGTAATAAAGTCGACTTCACCAATTTGTAAAAGTTCTTTTAAGATGAGTTCTCCACCTCTATCACCATCAACAAATGCAGTGGTAGTTCTTTTTTTACTTAATTCTCCAATGGACTGAGGTACACTTACACCTTCAACAGCAACTGTGTTTTTAATACCATATTTAAGTAAGTTTAAAACATCGCTACGTCCTTCCACTACAATAATTGCATCGGATGAATGGATTGCAGGTCCAGCAGGTAAACGATCTTCACCATATTCAGAGATTTCATGAACTCTCATTGCTTCTCTGACTTCTTCAATCATTTTAATACTTGTAGGGCCAACGCTTTCAACCATGTTTTTGTAAATTTCTTTTGCACGGTTAACAACTTGTTCTCTTTTAACTGCTCTTACATCTTCAACTTTAATAGTTTGAATTTCAGCTTCACAAGGACCTACACGATTAATTGTTTCGAGAGATGCTGCAAGGATGGCAGTTTCAACTCTATCTAAACTGGATGGGATTACAATTTCTCCTTTTGCTCTTCCACTGTTAGAACGAATGTTAACTTGAATTCTTCCAATTCTTCCAGTTCTTTGTAATTCTCTTAAATCTAAATCATTACTGAGTAATCCTTCAGTTTGCCCAAATACAGCACCAACAACATCAGGTTTTTCAACAATACCATTAGCAGTAATTTGAGCGTGAATTAAATATTTTGTTGTAGTTAATTCTTCACCTTTTCCCATTCTTAAGCCTCCTGAGCTTATTATTCGGGATAATTTATGTAATTCTAAGTTATTCGATAAATTTGCATAAATTATACGATAATTATATTCATCAGTCTTAAAGACCTATTATACACTAAAAAAGAGTTTATATACGTAGTGGAGTCATTATTAAGGTTTTACTATCTAAAATAATTAATAATCTTTGATTGTTTTTTTATATAATATTATATTTCCTTAATAATCTTGTTTCTCCTGTTTTTTTGTAATAAATTAATAATGAATTTAATAATAATGATATGTAAATTAACTCTATTGAGTATATAATAATATAAGTATTTCTTAAAAATACTACATTATTATTTATTAGTAAAACTAATATATAAAGTGTATTATATCGAAGGGAATTGGTGAAGTTATGTCAATTAGTCCAAATGATTTATTAAATAAAAATAAAAATTTGAACAAACGTATAGAAATTAGTAAAATTTGTTTAGATAATGTCACAATTAATGATTTAAAATTTACTGGAGACAACTATGAAGAATATATTAATTTATATTCTCTTTTAGAGAATGTATCTGCATGTCAAGTTTCAGATGCTTATAATGGAATTTCAAGAAGATCTGGAGTTATTCAAAAAATAAAACCAATTAATAATCAGAAAGTATTTGGTAGAATCTTTACAGCAGAAACTACTAGTGATGATTGGGGAACTTCTGCAATGGCAATTGACGCTGCTAATGATGGAGATATATTATTCTTTAAAGTTGATAGTGAAGATAAAGCTATTTGGGGAGAACTTGCTTCAACTTGCGCTCGTGACAATGGGATTAAAGCAACAGTAATTTATGGGTCTGTACGTGATTTAGATGCTTTATTATATATGGATTATCCAGTATTCGCATCAAATTATTGTCCTAATGCGGGATCTGCTTTAGGTTTAGGTAGCTTAAATGAACAATTGGACATTGATGGATTTAAAATTAACTCTGGGGATTTTTTCATTGGAGATGAATCCGGTATTGTTGTAATTCCACAGGAAATGTTTGCAAAAACAATGGTAGCTTCATTAGGTGTTAAAATTAAAGAGTCTATGATTATTGATGAAATTACAAGTGGTAGTACTTTATCTCAAATCGTTGGTCTTGGAAAAAAATAGTTAAACATTTAAATAAAATTCAATATTTATATATAAATATATCGATAACTTTATATACTACCTCTTTATTATATATAACTGAAACAGATTTGATTTTATGAAATTATTAGGTAAAAGTTTGCATATTGCAAATTCAGGAAAATTAATAGCTAGAACAACTAAGACACCGTCACCTGGAGCTATAGTATTTGATAGTAATAAAAAGAAAATTGGTAAAGTAGGTTATGTTTTTGGACCTACTGCGAACCCTTATGTTTCAATTAGATTATTTAAACAGGCAAATAGGGGAGAAATTGAGAAAAACTGTGGCGAAAAATTATTTGTATCAAAGCCAAAATCCAAAAAGAATAGAAAAAGGAGGATGAAATCACGCCAAAAGAAACCACAACACAAAAAGTAGATGAAATTCCAAGAAGAGGAAGACGTGGAAGAAGAGCTCAAATGGCTAAAGCACAAGAAGATGGACCTAAAGAACCAACAGTATGTCCTGAATGCGGATCAACAGAATTAATTGGTGATTATGAAAGGGCTGAAGTTGTATGTTCTCATTGTGGATTAGTTATTGATGAAAATCTTGTGGATATGGGTCCTGAATGGAGAGCATTTGACCATGAACAAAGGGACAAACGTACAAGAGTTGGTGCTCCAATTACTTACACTATTCACGATAAAGGTCTAAGTACCATGATTGATTGGAGAAACAAAGACATCTATGGACGTGACATTCCTGCAAGGAACAGAGCACAATGGTACAGATTAAGAAAATGGCAAAGGAAAATTAGAATTTCTGGAGCTACTGAGAGAAACTTAGCATTTGCATTAAGTGAACTTGATCGTGATTCTTCAAGATTAGGACTTCCAAGAAGTGTAAGAGAAGCTGCAAGTGTAGTATACAGAAGCGCAGTAGATAATAAATTGATTAGGGGAAGAAGTATTGAAGGAGTAGTGGCTGCATCATTATATGCTGCATGTAGACGTTGTAATGTTCCACGTACTTTAGATGAAATTGCTGAAGTATCTAGAGTAACTAAAAAAGAAGTAGGTCGTACATACAGGTTCTTAACTCGTGAGTTAAATATTAAATTACCACCAACTTCTCCAGTAGATTATGTTCCTAGATTTGCATCAGAACTTGGACTTTCTGGTGAAGCACAATCTAAAGCTATTGAAATTATTGAAAAAGCAATGGAAAAAGGATTGACTTCAGGAAGAGGACCAACTGGTGTAGCAGCTGCAGCATTATATATTGCATCAGTTTTACTTGGAGATAGAAAAACTCAAAGAGATGTAGCTGAAATTGCTGGTGTTACTGAAGTAACTATCAGAAATAGGTATAAAGAGCTTACAGAACAATTAGAAATGGGTGTTACTTTATAGTTACCTTACTAATTTATTTAGGTTAATTTGAGCGTTATATTCAATGCTCTATTAATCTTGCTTTTTTTTATTGAATTTTAATATCTTTGTTAGTTATATTAAAAAAGAGAAGAGTTTATAATAAAATATATTTTTCTTATTTTCGTATATTTTTATTAAAGTAGGATTTTTTAGTTAATCCTAGTGTATTTGACTTATTTATGATTAAATGATAGGGTATTTATTTTCAATGGTTAGATTATTTAATCTATATCTATGACATATATTATTTCAAAGTCATTAGAACAAACCGTCTAATTAATGCATTCAAAGTGTATTTATTATAAAACTTTACATTAGACTTAATATCACAGTATTAATCTAATTTATCAACTATTTCTTCTCCAATACTTGTAAGTCGATATAAACGCCCTTTTCTTGCTTTTTCATTAATGCATTCAGCCATTCCAGTTTCTTTTAATTCGCGAAGGACTTTGGAAATATGATTTGGAAGTATTTCAGCTTCTTTCGCAATTTGAGTTGGTGTTTTAACATCATCTTTAAGAACTTTCATTGTTCTAGAACGATATGAGCTAATATTCGCATATGCAAATTTTTTCAATGTTTCATCATCCATAATTATTCCTCCTTTAAAAGTTTTCTACATAGTTTAATAACTTGTTTTTAATATATAAAATTAATTTAATATTTAGGTTATATCTGTATTGATGGGTTAGTAGAATTATTTCTTTTACTATTAGTATTGGGATGATTATTTTGAATATTTTTCAATTCTATATTTTAATTCACGTATAATTCCATCATTGTTTGTCTTTTTGACATTTTTTAGTTTTTCTTGATATTTTGGAAGTCTTGATAAGAATTTTTGAACTTTTGGAGCATTCATGATTTCATGATATTCTCCATAGCCTAATTTTTGAACGTAAAATCCATTTAATGTTTGTTCAAAGTTTCCAATTGCTGGAACTGAATAAATTGGTTTTTTGAGATATATTGCTTCTGAAATAAATGTAAATCCACCATTACAAATAACTGCTTTAGATGATGCTAAATCATCGTAGAAAACATCTTCATTAAACTCTTTATATGTTAAGTTACCTTCTGTCTCATTTTTATTAAATCCATAAACAATAAATTTTTCATTATTAAGAGATTTTAATTTACGAACGAGTTTTCCACTTTCTTTACTTGTTTGATAAACGATTACATGATCTCCTTGGGTAGGAGTTAATTTTAAAATATCTTCACGTATAATTGGAGGATAAATTATAGCATTCTTTTTAGGTCTTATTTTAGGATAAAAGAAGCTTGTAAGAATATGTACTTTTGGTTTCACAACATATGTTTTAATTACTCCTTTTGCTTTAACCATTTCAACATATTTGTCTTTTGGGTAATCAATTTTAGTTTGAGTAATCATGTGAATGTTGTCTAAACTAATTAAAGGAATATTAAGGAGTTTAGAAACCATTGTTGCATATATTTCAAAATCAGTTACAATAATATCTGGCTTAAGTTCTCTTGCTTTTTTATATAAATTGTCATACCCTGTTTTTATATTACTTGGATTTCTTTTTAAAGCATTTGCAAGGGTTTTCATATTATTTACTTTATTGTTAATGTAGACTGTGTTAAAACCACCGATTTTATAAACATTGTCAAATTTAGATTTTAAGTATTCGTAAGCTCGGTCACTTGAGAATAAATAAACATCATATTCATCTTTAATCCTATCAACGATTACTCCAGTTCTTATTGCATGACCCATTCCTTCACCGCAAACACAATAAAATACTCTTTTTTTATTTCTTTTAGGTTTTAACTGGGATTTAATTTTATTAACTTTTTCTTTTGATTCTTCATAAGTTTCTTTAATGTCGTTAATAGTTTCTATTCTTTTTTCAAGATTTGGCATTTTAGATTCACTAATTTTAGCATGGCCATGATCGAATGTATAATTTAGCTCATTAATATCAGTTCTTTTACCTAAAAAATCATTAACAGTACTTCTACCATATTGTTTAATTAATGTAGTAATTCCTTCTTCTTCAAGTCTTCTTGTTGAAACGCCAATTTTTGCTTTTCTTAAAACTTTGAATTTTTCTTTTTTAGCTAATCTTTCAATATAATCAGTATCTTCACCAAATGTTAGTGATTCATCAAATCCATTGCATTCTTCGTGTAATTTTTTTTTTGCAATGATTCCGTAACATCCAGCACCGTGGGGTTTGATGTTTTCAACACTAATCATAAAGAAATTTGCAAAATCATGGTACAATTTATCTTCAACTTTATTTGAAAGGGGTTCCATACGGGTTATAGCTATTCCAAGTCTTTCCATTTTAAATTCATAAATAACATCTCTTAGATAATCATCTGTTAATTTTAAGTCTGAATCGAGAAAGAGTAGAATATCTCCTTTTGCAACATTAGCACCACTATTTCTTCCCACACCTGGCATTCCTCCATCTACTATTGTACAACCATATTCTTCAGCTATTTCTCTTGTTCTATCAGTTGAATTTGCATCAGCTACAATAATCTCATAATCATCAAAATTTTGTTTTTTTATACTGTCTAAGAGAATTGGGAGGTACTCTTCTTCATTGTAAGTGGGTATAATAATGCTTAAAATCATATGTTAAGGTTTATTTTTTAAATTAATAAAGTTTTATTAAAAAATAAGATTTTAACTTTTAGTAAATAAATTTCATTCATTGAATGTTTGTTTCTTTTAAAGATTTTAAAAGTTATTTAATGCTTTTAAAAAGGATTACTTCACTATTTTTGAGTTTTCAATATATTAATAGGATTACAATGGGAATTATTATATTGATGAGCTTTATTCATTCTCTTCTTTTCTACTTAACATCATCATTGAAATGATGTTTAATATGAATCCACAAGACATTAAAAGTGTTGGAATTTCAGAGTAAAATATTAATCCGAATATTAGTGCGGCAATTGGTTCTACTCCAGATAACAATATTGAGACTATTCCTGAATCCACATAATCTAAACTTAGAGTTGAGAAAATGTAAGGAAGAGCAAATGGTAATGTTGAGTGCATTATTAAGAATATTATAACTAAAATTGGATTTATTGAAATGAAATTTGTAATTTGTTCAAAATTTGTAAATGGGAGCAATCCTATTGAAATAAATGTAATTGAGTAAAGGAGAATTGTAAAAGTATGATTTCCTTTTTTCATTGATTTTTTGGAAGCTATTAAGTAAATTGCCCAAAAGATTCCTGAACCAATACCTGCGATGATTCCATAAACTGGAAGATTATTTAAATTTATTTCTAAAACTCCAGTCATTAATATACATCCAAAAATAGCTAATGTCATACAAATTAATTTTTTACTTGTTATTTTTTCTTTAAATGCAAAATATGCTATTATAATGACATAAATTGGAGCAAGTGATAATAATACTGCGGCTAATGAAAGTGGAATATTTCCCATAGATTCATTATAACATAAATTAAGTCCTACAATGGATATTCCACAAACTAAAAATAGTGGGATGTCCCTTAAATCTATTTTAAATAAATTCTTATCGGTTAATAAAATGGCTATAATTATTGGAATGATTGCTATTGAAAATCTTAAAAAAAGAAGTGTTGTTGAATTAATTCCATTTGCCATTAATGTTCGAACAAATACTCCACCGGATCCAAACATTACTCCGGCAAGAATTGGTAAAATAAAATAGATTTTTTTCATAAATTTTAATTGAATTTAGATATATAAAACTTTATCTAAAAACTAAAATTTTTTATAATACAATTTAAATATATATTAATTTAGATATAATTAATTTTATTCGGTGTATTCATGTTTGATTCAATTTCTAAATATTCTTCGGGTATAATAGTTTGTTTGATTATCGCTATTCCCTCCTTATTTTTGGGGAATTTATTCCCAGTTATTGGAGGTCCAATTATTGCAATTGTATTAGGAATGCTGATTGCACTTGTATGGCATAATAAAGAGAAATGTGATGAAGGAATAAGTTTCACATCTAAATATGTCTTGCAGGCTGCTGTTGTTCTTTTAGGATTTGGGTTGAACTTAAATGTAATTTTATTAACTGGAATCCAATCCCTTCCAATTATCATTGCAACAATTTCTGTTGCTTTGGTCGTTGCTTTCATTATGCAAAAAATCTTGAATATTGAAGAGAAATCTGCAATATTGATTGGTGTTGGTTCATCAATTTGTGGAGGATCAGCAATCGCTGCAACTGCACCTGTAATCAATGCAGATGAAGAGCAAGTTGCACAGTCAATTTCAGTAATCTTTTTCTTCAATGTTATTGCAGCAATTGTTTTCCCTTTTTTAGGAAAGATTATTGGATTTTCAACAGTCAATGCAGAACCTTTTGCACTGTTTGCAGGGACCGCAATTAATGATACCTCATCTGTAACTGCAGCTGCTGCTACTTGGGATAATATGTGGGGACTTGGAAGTGAGACTCTTGATAAAGCAAGTACAGTTAAATTAACACGTACATTAGCAATTATTCCAATTACTTTAGCATTATCTATTTTTACTTCAAAAAAAGAGGAGTATAAAGGTGGAGAGTTTTCATTAAGAAGAGCATTTCCAATGTTTATTTTATATTTTGTAATAGCTTCAATTATTACAACAGTTGCTATAAGTTTTGGTGTAGATGCAAATGTATTTTTACCATTTAAAGAGTTAAGTAAATTCTTTATTATATTAGCTATGGCAGCTATTGGTTTACATACTGATATTGTTAAATTAGTTAAATCTGGAACAAAACCAATAATTCTCGGAGCTACCTGTTGGATTGCAATTATTATTGTAAGTATTGTACTTCAATTTGCTTTAGGAATAATTTAAAGTTATAAATAGGAATATATGTTCCATGAAACTGTATAATACTCACAGGAATTATTTAATGGTATTTTTAAATCATTGAGTAATTCCATTTCATTATAACTGGAATCTACGTGGTAGGTTTCATTGTTTATTTTTTTAATTGGAATATCTCCAAAATCAACATTATCTGATATGCCCTCTATTTCTACAGTATAATAATCTGGTTCTGCACCTGCAAAAGCAACACTAAATCTTAAAGCTACTACAATAAGGATTACTAAGATGGGTAATATTCTATTAAATATGTATCTTGCTTCACTTAATCCAATATTTCGATAGGGAGGTTGGATTGCTTCATTATCTTTTAATAATTTTTTATTTTTCATGATGGTTCCTACATGTAAGTTTAAGTAATAACCATTTCTATAAATAAGCCATAATCCTAGAATTCCAACAAGGGATGGTGTTGCCCAAAGCCCACCATCAAATAATCCAATAAGTAGACTACTTGAAAATAGTGCAACTAAAAAATTTGTAACCCAGGGTCTTTTTTGATTTGCTAAAACAAGGGTAATGAATAATATTGGAATTATTAGAATTATCAAAAAACTAATACTTGGAATATATGAATATAAACCAACGGCAGTATTAATGTCACTTTGGATAAAAGGTCCAATAATTTTAGTTAAAACTTCACCTAAAATGGATTTTAATAAGTGAGTATGTAGAATGCTTGTGGAAGTCATTGTGTTTGACATGGAGCAAAATACACTGTTAAGTTTGATTCCCATTTGTAATCTAAAAATAATTTCTAGGAGATTGCCTAAAATGAGTAAGATACATCCAAGAACTATTGATATTTTTAAATATTTTGTTACATCAACTTTTTTAGGTATTACTTGTGATAAAATTAAAAATAATCCTAAAAGACAAAATAACATAATGTCTTTTCCTTTTGAGGATCCCATTAAAATGATATAGGTTATTGGTCGTATGATTGGATTTAATATGTCGGATACAAATATGAATCCTCCAAGTAATATGAATAGGAATCCAACTATGATAGTTTTATTAAGTTTCATTACCAATAATTTAATATTAATACTTTAAATAAGTGATGTTATGTTTACGGTTGGATATTTCATAGGTTTAATTTTAATCGGGATATGTGCGGGTTTTGCATCAGGACTTTTGGGAGTTGGTGGTGGTTTCTTAATAACTCCACTTCAATATTTCCTATTAAAATATATTGGTGTTGCACCTGATCTTGCTATTCTTATTTCTTTTGGGACAAGCCTTGCAATTATTATTCCAACATCAATTAGTGGTGCATATAGGCATACACAATCAATGGATAATATTTTAAAACCAGGGATTCAATTGGGTGTTTTTGGAATAGTTGGTGGTTTTATAGGAGGATTGGTTGCAGTTGCACTTCCTGTAAAAGTATTAGAGATAATATTCGGTATTTTATTGTTGTTCATTACTTTCAATAATATTGTCAATATTAATAAAGAAAGGCAAAATGCTAAATTTTCATTCAACTGGGTGAATATAGGTATTATTGGATTGCTTGTTGGATTTTCATCTGGACTTTTAGGAGTTGGAGGAGGAGTATTTTTAATAGCTATTTTAACAGCATTTTTAGGATTTTCAATGATTGAAGCAATAGGAACTTCTTCAATATTTATTAGCTTAACTGCAATTGGAGGATTTTTATCTTACATGATTTCTGGTTGGGGAGTAAGTACATTTCCATATTCAATAGGTTATATAAGTATTATTAACTTAGTTTTGATTGGATGTTTTTCAGTACCTATGGCATCAATTGGTGCTAAAATGGCACATAAAGTTCCTCAAAAAAAGTTAAAAATAATCTTTTCAATAGTAATTTTATACATGGCATTAAAGATGTTAGGAATATTACCTTAAGGTGATTTTATGTCTGATAATAGAAAAATTGGAGAAAATTTTGATGCAGGTAAAGCAGAAGATATTTTTGATAAACTTAAAAACATAAAAGGCAAGGCAAAACCTAAAAAGGATAGTAAATTTAAGAATATTTCTTACGATAGAGAAATAAATAATTAATCTTCCTTGTTTTCGATATGTTGGGTTGTCTTTTTTAAAGTAAAACAAAAATGCTCCGAATACTAAACCTGCTATCGGAATCATTAATGCTACGAGGTATCCAATAATTGATACAATCATTTCTTTATCCATATGCTCACCTTTTATTTAATATACACTCCCATTCCCATTGCACTTATTTGGTAGCTGTCACCACCAAGTCCAATTAAGTTGTACTGAATATCTAAATTAATAACGCCATTTCCACCAGCAGCTTTTATTTTATTAGTTAATTCAATTAGACATTCATCTTTTCCAGTTTTCAATATTCTTAATTTGTGGGTTTCTCGCTCTTTTAGATTTAAATCCAATAGTTCAGGTTCTTTTTCCAAAATTACGGTTGATTGAAATTGACCTAAATTAATAATTTGCTTATCAGGAACATCGGTACTAGTTATAAAAATAAAATTTAAGCTATTAATTAATTGATTATTTCCAAGTTCATCATAAGATCCAATAATTCTAGGTTTTTCTTCAACAAATGGTTTTTTGAGAATGTATTTGTATACTATACGTTTTATTTTGATATATATATTTGTTATTACATTTTTAACAAATCTTAAAATGTAAAAAACTGCTCCAATTAAGATAACAAGTAATATATAATTGATTAGTGTAGGAAAAGCAGCCTGTAATATTATAGTGCTTATTCCTAATGTGAGAAAATTTGGACCGAATGTAGGATTTACTAAAATAAAGCTGTAAAAGGTGGTAATTGCAAAAATAATAAATGCACTTATAGCACCAGTGTCTGTATTAATCATTTTTCGTGCAAGCATTGTTTCAGCATATCCTGCAAGCAACGGTCCAAAGACTAATCCGAAATTCCAGCCAAAAACTTCTATATGTAAGTATAAGAATACTATATAAACTATGATACCTATTAAAGTACCAAAAGTTATGCATATGATTCTCTCTCGTAAGTTTTCAGGTTTTTTTGGTACTTTAAATTTCATTTTATTCACATTTTACAGCAGTGCCATAAGCGGTTACAAGAATTGTATTTCCCATTGTACCACCGAGATTATCGTAAGATATTTTAAGTCCAATTATGGCATTTGCACCTAAATTTTCAGCTTTTTCTTCCATACTTTTAAGAGCAATATCCCTTGCTTTTTTTAATTCTTCTTCATATTTTGAAGTTCTTCCACCTACAACGTCACGAACACCTGAAAATAAGTCTTTATAAATATTTGCTCCAATGAGAGATTCGCCAGTAACTAATCCTTTATATTCGACTACTTTTTTAGTGACGAGAGTATTTGAAGATGTTAAAATCATTTTATCCCTATTTCATGAAGGTCATAATCGCCCAAACTATTAAGAATATTGCAATTACTACGTATAAAATAAGTCTACTTCTTTTAGTTTGTGCTAATCTTGCATCCCAGACTTTTTGACAATCTGGTGAGCATACAAGTTCATTTAATGGAATTGGTGTTCCACATATTGGACAATGTTTATGAGGTTCTACTGCCATTTTTTTCATCTCCTTATATTTTAAAAAATTTTTTAGTATTTTTACTGACTTGGTCTCCAAGTTCTTCTGCATCTATTTCCATGTAATGTGCAATTGTTTTGAGGATGTGAGGTAAATATTTTGGTTCATTTCTATTTTTCTTAGGTTTAAATTCGAAGTTTTTTGGTATTAAAAACGGTGCATCTGTTTCAATCATTAGTTTTTCAGGAGGAATTGCACTTACTGCTTCTTGAAGGTCTTTTCCTCTTTTCATATCACAAATCCATCCAGTAACACCAATATAACATCCTAAATCAATGTAGTTTTCTGCTTCTTGTTTTGTTCCAGTAAAACAGTGCACTACTGATTTTTCAATAATATTATCATGTCTTTTTAATATGTTGTATAAATCTTCATGTGCTTCTCTTTCATGCATAAATAAAGGTAAATCTATCTTTTCAGCAACTTCTATTTGAGCTTCAAACCATTTTCTTTGTACATCCTGTGGTGAAAAGTTTCTATTATAATCAAGACCACATTCACCAATAGCTACAACACAATCATTTTTAGCTATTTTTTCAAGTTCAAACATTGTATTCTCATTGCATGTTTTAGCATCATGTGGATGAACGCCTGATGTTGAAAATAAAGTCCCAGGATATTTTGAAGCATATTGAGCAGCCATTTGGCTTGAATCTACATTAGTTCCTGTTATGATGAATTGGTTAACACCTACTTTTTTTGCTTCTTCAATAATCTCAATTCTGTCTTTTTTAAATGAAGAATGCATTAAGTTTAAGCCAATATCAACAAGATTATCCACTAAATCACCTATTCGTTAATGACTCTTGTTCCTACATTTTCTCCGTTAACTGCTTTGATTAAGTTTTCTGGTTTAAAACCGTTTGTAATAACAGTTTCTAAATCAGATCTTTTAATCATTTGAACAGCTGTGGTGTCAAAAAATTCGTAAGTTCCAGCTTTAACATCTTTACCACTTAAAAAGTCTAGTAAATCAGTTGCTGTAATTTCAGGGACAAGTTCTGCATCATCAAATTTATTAGGATCTTTTGTATACATTCCATCCACGGAAGTTAAGTTAATGAGTTTATCTGCTTGAATGTATTCTGCTAAGATTGCAGATACTGCATCTGTACTGTGTGCAGGTTCAGTTCCACCCATTACAATAATTTTTCCAGTAGCTGAGAATTCTAAGGCTTCTTGGAAATTGTGTGGCACTCTTTGGTATGCTGTATCACCAAGTGCAGATAACATTAATTTAGCATTAACTCTTGTTACTTCAATTCCAATATCGTCGCATTGTGCTTCACTAGCACCTAAATCACGAACAATATTAATATATTCTCTAGCAGGTTTTCCACCACCTACAACAACGAATAATTCATGTTCTGTTGCTAAATCTTTTAAAATAGCACTGTATTCTTTGAATTTTTCAGAGTCATATTCCTTAAGTAAAATTGATCCTCCAATTGCAATTACAATTTTCATATATTCACCTTAGTTATAGTGTATCTTTTAATTATTATTTAAATTTTAATAAGTATTAGATAAATAACTATTGATAATGAATTTACAAAAACAAATTTACATTAGAAAATCTTGTCGTGACTATTTAGATGAAACTATTGATATGGATTTGATTCATAATTTTATGGAGTCTGTCAATCCTCTTATTGATGAAATTAATTATCATTATGAAATTTTAACACGTGATGAAGTTAATGTTCGTAATCGTTGGTCTGCTCCTTATTATTTAGCAGTATATTCTGAGAAAAAAGAGAATTATTTAATGAATGTTGGTTTTATTTTCCAGCAACTTTGTTTATATCTTCAAAGTAGGGGTATTGGAACTTGTTGGGTTGGATTAGATGTTCCTAAGAATAAAACTTCTGAATTTGTGATTCCAATATCTTTTGGTCGTTCTGATGATATAACAAGAGAATTATCTAAATTTAAAAGAAAGGAGTTATCTGAAATATCTGATTTTGAAGATGAAAAATTAATTCCTGCACAACTTGCTCCATCAGCTATTAATTCACAGCCATGGTATTTTAAACATGTAAATGATGGTTTTGATGTTTATCAAGTAAAACAGAATATTCTAAAACGTCAAATTATTGAAAAATTGAATATGATTGATATGGGAATAGCTTTAGCTCATATGTATTTATCTAATATGGATACTTTTGAATTTAAAATTAAAACTAGTTTTGATGATCTTAAAGGTTATACTTATATTGGAAGTATTAAAATTTAAAAAAAGAAAAGGATAATTGAGGATTTATGCATCCTCTGAGTTTAATCCTTTGAAAACTCCACCTGCAATAATTGCACCGATTATTGGTGCTACAATAAATACCCAAACTTGTTGGAGTGCTTGTCCACCAATGAATAAAGCAGGTGCTATACTACGTGCTGGGTTAACAGATGTTCCAGTTAATGGGATTCCCATAATATGTACGAATGCAAGGGTTAAACCAATAACTATACCTGCAACTGTAGCGTTTTCTGTTTTTTTAGTAACACCAAGGACGGTAAATACAAATACAAATGTTAAGATTATCTCAACAATTAATGCACCAGTAACATTTAAACCTACACTTGATGCAGCTCCAAATCCATTTTGACCAAGTCCTGTAGCAAGATATCCTCCAAGGCTTGGAGCAGAGTTGATTATGATAGCTAAAAGACTAATACCAATAATTGCACCAATACATTGGAATATGATGTAGATAACTAAATCTTGTGTTTTTAATCTTCCATCAATCCACATACCGATTGAAACAGCAGGGTTGATGTGACATCCAGAGATGTCTCCAATTACATATGCCATAGCAACAATTGATAAACCAAATGCTAGAGCAATACCGAGTGTTCCTAGCACGGAACCGGCAATAGCTGCACTTCCACAACCGAATAAAACGAGAACCATTGTTCCAATTAATTCTGATATATATCTCTTCATAAAAATTCCTCAGTTTATTTTTTTGATTCATTTAATAAAAATTTTTTTATTTTCTAAACCTTCTAATTCTTTTTATAAGCAAGTATACAAGGAATAATACGAATAATATTAATATAAATGGGAATATATGTAATAATATTGAATCATTCACTTTATCGAAGTGATATTCACTTTCAAAGCCCATATGGCTTGTATCGGTATGATTTTGAACTATTTTTGCGAAATTATATGTTAAATCATAATAACTTATATGAGCTCCTTCATACTCTATTGAATCTGGTGCCTTTCCATTAGCATCCATATAATTTTTAACGATTCCTCCCATTTTGAAATAATCGTAAATGCTATAGGTATCTCTAGTTAAAAATGAAATTCCTAATGGATTATCTGGTTCATCATAACTTTTAGGAATGTCAATTCCATCACCGTTGAGGTAGGAACTGGTTTGATAAAGCAATTGTGGGGTGGAATATGAACCATATGGTCCTTTCATTTCTTTATCTCCACCTTCAACAAGCATTTTACTTGCATCTGCCATTCCTTTTGGTGATAGTTTATTTTTTACAATCAATGTATCGCTTAGCTCTTTTGAGCTATTATCATGATTATTAACAATATTAACTATTTTTTCTGCTATATCACGGTTCATTTCCTCATCGTATCTATCTAAATGACCATTTTTATCAATATTGTCAGGATGATCTTTAGCAAGTTGGATATATTGTATTCCAGCATTGTTAAGGAATGTTCCAGGGTCACGTAATCCTGCAAGGGATTCATTTGAATAATTATCATCCCATGCTCTTCTTAAGAAACTAGAATGATTATCTAAATCAAAGTCGCCAGTATTTATAAAAATAATCTGTTTATTTCCAGTAGTTGTTGCAGATGCAAGTTGTATGTAATTTCCAGCATCTGATGCAGCTAAATCAATACTCACATCACTTGTTACGTTTATTGATCGCCAACCTTCTCCAGGTCCTGGAGCTTCATTATCGACGATTACTTGAATTTCACCATTACTTATTTCTTCAACGTAATTCTTAATAGAATTCAGCATCTTTGTGTCAGTTTCTTTATCTATTAAATTATCTGATGTAATGAATGCGGTTTTTGATGCACACACTCCTTGCACAATTGGTGCTGCTATTAACAGAATCATTAATATTATTGCAATTTGTTTTTTCATTATTTCAATCCCTACATTAAGTAATAGTTATTTATCAACTTTATCAATAAAATATTTTTTTAAGATACTTTTAAAATATTTCTATTTAAATCTAATATTTTTTGATTATATTAATTTTAAGTCGTTTATAAGAGAATATTTAAATAAATTAGAGTTTAATAGATTTTTTGAGGATTTAAAGAGATTATCTTTTATTTTCAGTTAAATTTTGGATTGATTTAAAAAAGGATATTTCTTTTTATTAAATTGAATAATAATTTTTGATTTTGGCATTAAATTTGATTTAAAATTTTTTGTGTAAGGTAGTTAATTTATAATTCACTTTTAAATCAGGGTTATTTTTTTAAAATTTAGTAATGTGATTTGTCATTTTTAAAGAAGGACTTAAAATAAGGAGTTTAATTGCTGATTAATAGCTTTTGTTAATTAATAGTGGTAATGTCCTCGATTGAGGTTATACGATGTTAAGCAAAAAGATAAATATTGGCAAACATTTTCTCATCTCACTAATCTTTCTGTGTCTAATGTTTACTTCTCTTGGAGTTAACATGGAGCAGTCATATGCTGTGGATGTAAATGAAAGTTGTGATGATGAATTGGATGTAGATAGTGAAGATAAATTAGAAAATTCTCATGAAAGTAAAAGTTTAGATGATAATCAGGAAAATCAAATATTGCAGTCAAAAGTAATTTCAGTAAATGGAGGTACGTTTAAAGATATTCAAAATGCTATAGATAATGCAAATGCAGGTGATACAATAGATCTAAGAGGTACTTTTGTTTCAAAGGGTGATGATACTATTTTGTTAAAAAAGAATCTGACAATTACTTCAACATCTAAAGCTACATTAGATGGTGGAAACTCAACAATAATTTTAAGAGTATTTACAGGAGCTTCTGGGTCTACATTGTCAAATTTAAAATTTGTAAATGGATATACAAATACGAAAGGTGGTGCTATCGTAGTTTCAGCTAAATATGTTACATTTGATAAGTGTGTTTTTGAAAATAATTATGCAATGTTAAGTTCTGGAGTGATACATACTCCGAATAATGCAATATCTGCAAAAGGTATGGTAGTTAAAAATTGTAATTTTACAAATAATGGTGCTGGAATTGCAGCTGGTGCTTTGGGGATATTTGGAACGGATTTCTTAATTGATAATTGTATTTTCAATTCAAACTATGTTAAGGGAGATGGAGAATGTTTCGGAGGTGCTATTCAGATTGGTTTAGATATTGAGCCTTCTTATGGTGATGTTAAAAATTGTATATTTGTAAATAATAAGGCGATATCCTCTTCTGGATTAGGTCATGCAGGAGCAGGATGTGTTAGAAATGGTTCATCCTATTGCAATTGTATATTTATTAATAATAGTGCTGATTGGGGTGCTGCTTTAACATACCATGCATCTGGTAATTTAGATAATTGTAGTTTAATTAATAACACTGCTACAAAATATGGTGGTGCTGTGGCTATTATGTTGAATTATTTGGATAGTATGAATTTAAATATTACAAATAGTATTTTTAAAGGGAATAAAGCTCCATTAGGTGGTGCTGTTAAATTAGATGGATTTAATATAAAAATTGAAGAGTCTATATTTGAGGATAATTGTGCATCTGAATATGGTGGTGCTGTTAATATTAATGCAACTAATGTTAAAATCATAAATTCTAAATTTAACAGAAATATTGCGAATATTAATGGTGGTGCGATATTTATTGAAGGTAAAGACACAGAAATTAGAAATTCTAAATTTATAGCAAATGAAGCAATACCTAGAATTAATAAATTAAATGATGGATTAGGTGGAGCTATTTATGTAAATAGTATAAAAGTATTAGCTCATAATAATGAATTTAAATTAAATACAGCAAGAAATGGTAGTGCAATTTACTTTGATAAGGATGGTGTTGAATTTAAATTAGTTAATAATACATTATATCAAAATCAAGCTTGGGTTTACAATTTACCAATTTCTGCTCATGATATTTATTATGGGGAGTCAGAAAACATCAAATCAGTAATTTATGGTGGGAATAATATTGCAGATTTTGATAATTTAAATGTATCAAATGCAATTTATAATGCAGCTAGTAATAGTAAAATTGAAATTGATGGAGAACATCCAGTTTCAGGAGCAACTACAAGTGGAGAATTATACCAAGATGATCGTGAATATAATGTGAAAGTATTAGTGACAGTAATACATGAAGATGGAACTATTGTTTATAATAATTCTTTAAACACAGA
The DNA here is from genome assembly GCF_051877095.1 of Methanobrevibacter sp. Classification (GTDB taxonomy): domain Archaea; phylum Methanobacteriota; class Methanobacteria; order Methanobacteriales; family Methanobacteriaceae; genus Methanocatella. The sequence continues at coordinate 118,520 of NZ_JBJEIO010000009.1, forward strand.
TTATTTAGGTGCAGTATCTGTTAATTTAGATAATTTAAAACTTGGAAAGTATTATGTTACTGCAAAACACTTTGAAGATAATTACTACAAGTCAATCACTAATACAACAGTATTTAATGTTATTCCAAAAACTGATAATAAAATCTCAAAGGAGAGTAATGTTACTTCTGCTAATTATGGGGATACAGTTATTTGGACTTTAAATATTACAAATAATGGACCAAATGATTCAACAGGTATTGTTGTAACTGATGTGCTTTGTGAAGGATTAATGTGGTTAAGTGATGATAGTAATGGAACATATGATCCAAAAATTGGTGTTTTAACAATAGACTTTTTAAAAGTTGGTGAAAGTTTGGTTGTAAATATTGTAACCAAGGTAACTGCAACTGGAAAAATCGTAAATGGAGCTAATGTCACTGGTAGGGAATATGATATTAATTTAGATAATAATTATGATAAAGCAGAGATTGATGTTCCTCCTGCTGTTGATTTAGTTGTAGTTAAAGTTGCTAATATTACTAATCCTGCTTATGGTGATTTGGTTGAATGGACTTTAATTGTTTCTAATTTTGGTCCTGATGTGGCTCATGATGTAAAAGTAACGGATATACTTTCAGATTCATTAATTTGGATTAGTGATGATTCTAATAAAGCATATAATCTAAAAACTGGAATTTGGAGTATAGGAACTTTAGATGTGGGTGATTCAATTGAAATTAACATTATTACACAAGTTAATCAGACTGGAAACATTACAAATAGTGCAGTAGTAACTGCTCGTGAAAATGATACGGATTTATGCAATAATGAGGTTAATGAAACTATTTTGGTCAATAAATTCGGAGATTTAACTATTTTAAAAATAGTTAATGTAACGGAGGTTAATTATGGCGAATTAGTTAAATGGACTTTAATAGCTTCTAATAATGGTCCAGATAATGTAACAGGTATTATTGTTCAAGATATTCTTCCTAAAGGATTAGTGCTTATTAATTATACAGCAAGTAAAGGATTTTATGATGATGGAGTATGGCTGGTATGTTGTCTTGAAAAAGGTGAAATTGAAACTTTAGAATTAATTTGTAAGGTTAATAAAACAGGAACAATTACAAATCTTGCTAATATTTCTGGAGTTGAATATGATCCTAATTTAGATAACAATGTGGACAATGAGTCTATTGTTGTTCCATTAGCATCTGATATTTCTGTTATAAAACAAGTTAATACTGAATATCCTCACTTTGGAGATATTATAACTTGGATTATTGAAGTTACAAATAATGGTCCAGATAGAGCAAGCAATGTAAGAGTAACTGATAAATTACCAGAAGGTTTAAGGTTTAAAGAATACATTTCAAGTCGTGGAATTTATCAAAATGGTGTTTGGAGCCTAGATTATTTGGATGTAGGTGATAGAGAATATTTAAATATAAGTTGTTATGTTGACCAATTAGGTGTTATTGTAAATAATGTATCTGCAATAGCAAATGAATACGATATTAATGAGTCAAATAATCATGATGATGAGTTAATTGATGTATTGCCTATTTCAGATATTTCAATTGAAAAATTTGCTAATGTTTCAATAGCTAATTATAAAGATTTAGTAAAATGGACATTAATTGTTTTAAATAATGGACCGAATGATGCAACTGATGTTGTTGTTGAAGATATTTTGCCAAAGTCTTTAAAATTTATTAGCTCAAATGGTGATTATGAAGATGGTATTTGGTATGTTGGTAATTTAGGTGTTGGGCAGTCTAAGACATTAAAAATTGTCACAAAAGTTATTAAAACAGGAGACATTACTAATGTAGCTACAGTATATTGTAGTGAAGATCTTGATTTGTCAAATAATGAAGCTAGGGATACAGTTCATATTAATCCTGCAGCGGACTTATCAATTACTAAAACAGTTTCTAAATATATGTATGGTGTTGGACAAGTAATTACTTATAAAATTAAATTAGTTAATAATGGTCCTGATGATGCATTTAATGTTAAAGTTAATGAGAAATTTGATAAATCTTTAAGATTGAAGTCATTTAAACATTCTACTGGTGTGTTTGACCCTTTAGGTAATATTTGGTCAATAGCTAAACTTACTACTTGTGGCGAAGAAGAATTATGCATTGAATTTGAAGCAATGTGTGAAGGAATCTTTAAAAACACTGTATGTGTCGTAAGTGATACTTTTGATAATGATTTGAGTAATAATCATGATTCTGTTTTAGTTAAAATTATTAATAGTACTTCAAATGAAGTTATGAAAAATATAACTGGTGATTTTACTAAAAATAATATTGTTAAAGCTAAAAGTATTAAACAATCAATTCATGGTCTTGGAAAAAATCCTACAGGAAATTTTATGGAACTATTGGGTATTTCTATCATTGTTTCGATGATTTTGGGAAGTAATGATATTTTTAGAAAACGCTAAATTTAAAGTAGCTTTTAAGCTACTTTTTATTATTTTTTTTAAACGGTTTTTCAAATTTAAGCAAGTATCAAAATTATTACTTTTACGATTGATAATTTTATATATTGAGTATATAAATAGCAATATTGTGCTTCTTTTCTTTAATTTAAACAAAACTTTTAAATAAGACTTATGATAAATATAGTATTACATATTGATAGGATGCTATTTTTTATAAAAAAACATTTAATGATTCAATATTTTTAATAAAACACAAGAGGTGTAATTATGTCTGAAGAAGAAATGATTGAAGAAACTTCTGAAGAATTAATGGATGATGAAGAAAAATTACCTTTCGCTAAAGCAGAAGTTGTTCGTTTAATGAAAGAAAATCTCGATGATGACAAAATGATTAGAGAAAGAGTAAAAGTAGAAATGAACAAATTTTTAGGTGATGTTTTAAAAAATGTATGTAAACAATTAAACGATTATCCCTACACTACTATTGAATACGAAATGCTTAAAGAATCTACTTATCCTTACACTAACATTGAAAGGATTAATCAAGAAAAAGAAAGGATTCTATTACATTTAGAAGCTATTAAAGCAGATTGTAATGCATTAGCTATGGATGTACAAAAAACATTAAAATTAAAAGATGTTGTAGAAGAAAATGAGTTTAGCTTCTTAAAATCAGATGAAGAAGACGAAGAAGAATAATTCTTCTTTATTTATTCTTCTATATGACTAAAGCCTGTTTTTAAAGTGTGCAATTCCTCTTCGGGAATTTCAGAAATTTCAACACTATCACTTACAATATTACTTTGACCAAATGGATCTAAAATAATTAAAGTTGCAGTTTCATTTCCTTTTTTAAGTTCTTGAATCTCATTTAAAGTTTTTTTACCGTTTGATTGTGATGTATCATCATCAAATAATTTTAAAGCTTTTTTTACAGCGTCTTCAAAACGAGTAAGTATGCCTTCAACATTTGTCACATACCCTTCAGATTTTGGACCAGGTTCTACTTTAATACCAATTTCAGGGATTAAAACAGTTGCAGATTGTGATCTAACAACTCTTATGGATAAATTGTTTTTATTAATTTCAATAGTGTATTTAGCAGGATCATTTTGCTCTAAAGCTATAACATCGCTATGTTTAAATCCACATTCAGGACATTGGATAGTTGTTTCTAAAACTTTTCCAAAGTGAGGTATTTCAATTTCTTTCATAATTGATTTAGCAACTCCTTCAACAGAGCAAACAGGACATTTTATAATCATTTCATTAATTTCCATTTCATTCATTTAAAACATATCCTTTATTTTGTAATTCTTGTATGATTTGATCTAATTTTTCAGGATTTGAAGTACATATTTTAAACTCTCTGTACTTGGATAATTCGTATAATTGGGATAAATATTCTCTTTTGTCTTTATTTTCAGTAATAGTTTTTATAAATTTCTTTGCAGATTGAGTGTCATGTACATTAATATTTCTTATTAATGGTTCTTTAAATCCTTTAATATTGTATGTAACTTTCTCAATAGTTCCATTATTATCATTGATTATGATATTAACAACATCTTCTAATTCATCAATTGAGTTAGTAAGATTAATATTAGTACAAGATTTATGAATTGTGGATAAAATATTGTCCAATGTTTCCTCAATTGAACCTGCATTGATTATTCTAACATTATTACTTTGGGCTTGATTTAATAAGTGATCATGAATAATCCTATTTTCTCTAAAGAAATCTAATTGTTTTCCACCTCTATGGATTTGAATGGCTCTTTTAACAAATCTTTCTTTATGGGATTCTTCATCAGAACTTAAAATAAAGAAGTGAATATTAGCATCATCTTCAAATTGTTCGGTATTTATTAATCCAGGAACCAGATGCACTCCTTCGATAACAATATTATCATAATCGGTGATTGCTCTTTGAATAATTTTTTCTATAGCAGGTATTACATAAGATGCATGGTCATCAAATCCTGCAGATACAAGTTCTTCATAATTTTCATATCTATTTTTGTTTCTAATATGTTTATAAGCATCATAAGATGAGCTATGAAGTGCGGGAGCATATTCTTTACCAATTATTCCACGAACAACTGCTCTTACAAAGTCACTTTCAATTAAATGTTTTATATTTAATGATTTTGCGACTTCAGCAGCAATAGTTGATTTTCCAATTCCTGATGCACTTCCAATCAGTATGACATAAGGTTTTCTCATTAAGATTCACCTGAAATTTATCATTATTAATTTTATTTCTATATTAATTATATTAATTAATTTTTCTAAAACATCTATATTTATTAATGTAAAAAATTATAATTATTATATAATAATATTATTTTTAAAATTATTTTGAAGAATTTTAAGATAATTTAATTTTACATGGTTGTTATAAATTATAAGTTATAGGGGTGAAATTTTTGTATTCAGTAAAATCAGTAAAAGAAATTCAAGATTTAAATCCATTTATAGTAGTTGGTTGTGGTGGTGGAGGTGAAAAATTCTCCAATCTTGAAGGTATAGAAACTGTTGGATTCATAGATGATAGTGTTAAAAAACAAGGAAAAGAATTCTGTGGTCATATTGTGGCAAGTAGCTTAGAAGAATGTCTTAATGAAAATAATGGTGCAAAATCATTAGTAATCATGCTTCCTATTGGTGCAGAAGGTGCAGCTTTAAAATATGCAGTTCAAGCTATTGACGCAGGATTAAATGTTATCACTTCATTTAGATCATTATCAATTGCAGAAAATACTTCTTTAAAAAAATTTGCTGATGCAAAAGGTGTTGTAATTAAAGAAATAGGTTCTAGATTAGATGTTGTTAAAACAATAGCGGGTGTAGCTCCTGAAAAACCATGTGAAGTATTACCTAAAATTTCATATGAAGCAAAAGCACCAGTAATTTTTGTTGGTGGAACTTCACAGGAATGTGGTAAAAGGACTACTACTAAAGCATTAGGTATTGCAAGTATGAAAAGAGGATTAACTCCTGCAATTATATCTACTGATGAAATGGGATTAGAAGAACCTACTGATTTTAACTTTAGAGCTGGAAGTTTATCTGCAATGGATGTTCCAGCAGCAGTATTATCTGCAATTAAGTATATAGAAGAAACAAAACAACCAGATATTATTTTTATTGAAGGTCAATCCAGTTTAACTGAAAAAGGAAATCCACACCCAAGAGGATTATCCGCAGCTATTTTAATTGGTGCTGCTCCTGATGCAGTTATTGTGGGACACAGACCAAATCACCCGTACAGAGAACCTAGAAGTATTGAAAATGAAATCAGAGCTATTGAAGCTGTTGAACCTACTAAAGTTGTTGGTTTATCAATCAATCTTAAAAATGCTAGCTTAGATTTATGTACTGAAGTCTTTGAATCTAAATATAATTTACCTGCTGAAGATGTTTTTAATAATGGTGCTGATAAATTATTAGATGCTATTTTTGAATATTTAGAGGAGTAATTTAAATGAGCTTTATTGATAATTTAAAAAGAAGTTTAGGTTATGAAGAAACAGAGGATAGTAAGAATCAAGATGGTGAAGGTTTTAACTTTTCTGGATTTATAAATGATATTTCTGAATCTATTAGGAATTTGAGAGCACCTCAAGATAAGCAAGATACACAACAGCATGCAAATACTCAATATGAATATAAACCAGCTCCTGAAGTACAACAAACTCCCATGACAGTTCCAATTTATGATGATTTTGATGAGGAGGATGTTGTAATTACACCAGAGCAATCATTTTATGAAATTGTATTAATTAGACCAAAAACTCTTGATGATATCAATTATATGGTTGACCAGATTCTTGAAGAGAAAAATCCAGTAATTGTAGATTTATCATTTTTAGAAAAAGAAAGTGAAGCTAATTTTAAATTAGCAGGGGATAAGATTAGGCAAATGAGGACAAATCATGGTGCTCAAGCATTTTTACTTGCACGTACCGATGATAAAAATTTAATTATCCTTTCCCCTAAAAAAGTAAAATTAATTAATAAAGGATAGTAGGTCTATTTCTACTTTTTTTATTTTTTGAAATTTAATATTCTATTTATTTTTATAAAAAAATTCAGATAAAAGCAACTGTATTATTTTGTGTGATAAAATGGCTATTTTAAGTGATGAAACTATAAAAAAATATTTAAAAGAAGGTAAAATTGGTATTGAACCTCTTTTAGATGAAAAACAGATACAACCATCTTCTGTTGATATGCGATTAGGAGATGAATTTAAAGTATTTAAGGTTATTAGAAAACCATATATTGATCCAAAAGATGAAGAAGACATTGCATCTTACATGGAATCAACTACTGTTAAAGATGGTGAGGCATTTATAATTCATCCTAATGAATTTGCATTAGCTACAACATTAGAGTATGTTAAAGTGCCAGATGATTTAGTTGCAAGAGTAGAAGGTCGTTCAAGTATGGGTAGGCTTGGTGTTACCATGCACGTTACAGCAGGATTTATTGACCCTGGTTTTGAAGGAAAAATCACATTAGAAATATCAAATATTGGTGCAATGCCAGTTGCTTTATATCCTGGTCAAAGAGTATGTCAAATTGTATTTGAAACTATGACCACACCATCAGAAGTCCCTTATGGACATCCAGATAGACAAAGTAAATATATGGGACAAACTAGTCCTGAAAGCAGTAGAGTTAAATTAGATTACGAATTAAAAAAATAGATTGGAGATAATATTCATGAATCACGATAAAATGTCAAATATTAGTGCAAAAAGAGGATTTTTATGGCCATCATTTGAAATTTACTCCGGAGTATCTGGTTTTACAGATTATGGTCCACTTGGAGCAAGTTTAAAAAATAATATTATGCAAAAATGGAGAAAACAATATGTTTCTGGTGAAGGATTTTATGAAATTGAAGGTCCAACCGTGATGCCTAAAGAAGTATTAAAAGCATCAGGACATGTTGACAACTTTACAGATCCAATGTGTAAATGTGAAAAATGTGGAGAAGTTTTCAGAGCGGATCACATTATTGAAGATGCTATAGGTAAAGACGTTGAAAGTCTTGAAAATGAAGAGCTTGACCAAATCGTAATTGACAATAACATTAAATGTCCAGAATGTGGTGGGGATTTATCAAACATTTGGAACTATAACTTAATGTTTAAAACCGAAATTGGTGCTAAAGGTGATAAAGTAGGTTACATGAGACCTGAAACTGCACAAGGAATTTTTATTTTATTCAAACGTTTAGAAAGATTCTTCAGAGGAAAACTTCCATTTGGTGTTGTTCAACTTGGAAAAGCATACAGAAATGAAATTTCACCAAGACAAGGAGTTATTAGACTTAGAGAATTCACACAAGCAGAAGCAGAAATCTTTGTAAATCCTAAAGAAAAAACTCACCCTAAATTTTCACAAATCGAAGATGTCGTATTACGCTTAAACTCACAAGAAGTTCAAGAAAATGATTTAGAACCATTAGAAATCACTGCTCGTGAAGCACTTGATAAAGGAATTGTAGCTAATGAAATGTTAATCTATCAATTATACTTAGCTCGTAAATTCTTAACTGAAATTGGAATTCCTGAAAATGTTTTAAGATTCAGACAACACTTAGCAGGAGAAATGGCTCACTATGCACTTGACTGTTGGGATGTAGAAGTTAAGACTGATAAGTATGGTTGGGTTGAAATTATTGGAATAGCTGACAGAGGAGATTATGATTTATCTTCACATTCTAAATACAGTAATGATGAATTAAATGTATTTATGGAATATGATGAACCTAAAAAAGTCCAAAAAACTATTGTTAAACCTAATTTAGCTAAATTTGGACCAATATTTAAAGGAGATTCTCCTAAAGTAAAACAAGCTATTGAAGATGCTAATGTTGAAGATATTAAAGCAGCTATTGAATCTGAAGGTAAATTTACAGTAGAATTAGATAAAGTATATGAAGTACCAGAAGATTTACTCATCTTTGAAGATGTTGAAGAGGAAATGAATGGTGAGAAAATCATTCCTCATGTTATTGAACCATCATTTGGTATTGATCGTATTACTTATGCTGTTTTATTACATTCATTTACCGAAACAGAAGAAAAAGATTACTTTAAATTTAATAAATCAGTAGCTCCTGTCCAACTTGGAATTTTCCCTCTTGTTAACAAAGAAGGACCTCGTGAAATTGCTCAAGAGTTAAATGAGCAATTCAAAATGAACGGATATAAAGTAGAATATGATGCTGCAGGAACTATTGGAAAAAGGTATGCAAGAGCAGATGAAATAGGTATTCCTCTTGCAATTACTGTTGATTTTGACACTTTAGAAGATAATCAAGTAACAGTTAGAAACAGAGACAGTGAAGCTCAAGAAAGAATTCCAATAAATGAATTAGCTGATTATGTAGAAAAATATTATAAATGAGTTTAAGACTCATTTATTTTTATTTTTAAAATTTTCATATAGATTATTAGCCCATTTTATTGAATCACTATTTTTAGAAGTTAATAATCTATTTTGATCAAAAGAACCATCTTCTTTAAAAAGGCCTAAAATCATTGATTCGTTTGTATTAATTAGTAAAAATAATTTTTCTTCTTTAAAAAAAGATAAGTTTTCAATTTCTGATTTTTCGTTAAAAATTTTTAAGAGATTATGTGGGATAATAACTTCAACTTTTTTATTGTTTTTCACTAATTTATTTAATTTATCGTTAAATGTTTCATGATAAAATGGTAAAATGCATTTAACTTCATCTGCGGATTCTAATGCCTCTTCAATAAATTTATAGATTCTATATGCATCAACACCGTCTGATTCAATAAGATGGGCATTACCAATCAGATACAATTCAATAACAGACTGATTAGGTATAACATCAACAAGATGTTTATCTAAAATATTAAAGAAATCATTTAATAAATCAAGTAGATTGCTTAGTCTTAAAACTTGTTCTACTTCTAATGTAGATGAATTTGATAAAAAATATTTATTGTGTTCTCTATACACTATTCCTTTTAATTCTAAATTATGTAGATTGCTTGATATTGAGCTATAACTTAAGGAAGTTGTGCTATTTATGTCTTTCATATTTAGAGGGCATTTATACAATGCTGCCAATATCTTTAATCTAATTATTGAATTGGTAAGGTACTTTATTTCTTCTGAAATTGAATCATAACTCTTTAAATAGTTTTTGTTGTTTTCCAAATTAATCACCAATCGAGTATTACTTATATTATTGATTATTATTACTATAAAATATAAAATCTCTTGAAGTGAGAAAAAGTGAAAAATAACAATTGGCAAAGATTTAAATATTGAAAAATTTTTTTAATTAATTTTTAAAGTAGATATTGTCTTTATAAGTCTGAGTAATAAGTATCTGGGTAAAATTCTTGCTACTATGTAAAAATTTTATAAGCTTATGAAAGATAAATATTAATGTGATTTTATGATTGATACACATATTCATGCAGATGCAAGAAGCAGTGAAGACTTTAAGCAAATGTATTTATCTGGAATTGATAGTGCAATAACCTGTAGCTATTATCCATATAAAATTAATGCTGAAAACATTCTTTTAAACCATTTAAACAGAATTTTAGAATATGATACTCAAAGAGCATCACAATACGGATTAGATTTAAAAGTAGCTTTAGGAATTCATCCAACAAACAGTATTGAAAATCCTCAAATGATTTTTGATGAAATGTATAAATGGATTGAAAATAGGCAAATCGTAGCTATTGGGGAAATTGGTCTTGAAGATTTAACTGAAACTGAAATTGATGTATTCAAAAAACAATTGGATATTGCTGATGAGACCAATTCAAAAGTTATCATTCATACGCCAAGAAAAAACAAAAAAGATGTTTTAAATGTAATTCTGGATATAGTTCCACAACATTTAGATGAATCACAAGCAGTTATTGATCATATTAATCAGGATATTATTGAGGATGTTATTGATAAAGATTATATGCTTGGATTAACAGTTCAACCACAAAAACTTGATGTTGCAGATTGTATTGATATTTTAGATAATTATGGATTTGATAATTTCCTTTTAAATAGTGATATGAGTAATAAACCATCGGATCCACTTTCTGTTGCCAAAACTATTCGTGAATTAACAAGATGGGGTTATAAAAAAAGCGATGTAGATAAAATAGCTCATAAAAATGCTGAAAACTATTTTAAGATTTAGATAATATGTTTATTAAGAGTATTCCAATTCCAATTGTATGTTTAGCTCTTTCACTATTTTCTTTAGGTAATTTGTTAGATATTCCATATTTATTTGCAGCTATGGGAGTTATTTTACTCATTTTAATTATTCTTAAAGTCTTAATTTTTCCTGAAGATATTAAGAATGATTTTAAAAGTAGTGTTCTAGCGAGTAGTTCGGGTGCATTTTCAATGAGTTTGATGCTTTTATCTACATGCATCATAGGATTTGTTCCAATTGTTTCACATTCTTTGTGGATAATCGGAATTGCTATGCATATTATGCTAATGATTTACTTTACTTATCATTTTATCATACGTAATTTCAATATAAATGATGTTTATCCAACTTACTGGATAGTTTATGTTGGAATTTCAATGGCTGCAATAACAGCACCAGCTCATGGACTTAAAGAAATAGGATTTATATTTTTAATAATTGGTTTTATTTCAATGATAATAACCTTACCATTAATGATTTATAGATATTTAAAATATCCCGAGCTTCCAGAAGCATTTAAACCAACAACATGTATATTTGCAGCAGTTATAAGCATATTAATTGTAGGATATATAAATTCAGCACCTACAATATCAATTGAATTTTTAATTGGATTATATGCTATTTCATTAATGTTCTTTATGTTCTCACTCTATAAACTAGTAGAATATAGAACATTAAAGTTTTATCCAAGTTTTGCAGCATTTACGTTTCCTTTTGTAATAAGTGGCCTTGCAACAAAAAAGTATTATAAAAATAGTAGGTTCAAATACATTATTATCTTCAATTCAGACAATTGAAATATTAATAGCAATAGTTGTAGTATTTTATGTATTGTTTGAATATTATGGATTTTTAAATAAAGGCTTTGTAGAAATCCTATTTGATTTTTGCAAAAATTTTTTAATAATTCTATTTT
>NZ_JBJEIO010000010.1:0-40638 GCF_051877095.1 Methanobrevibacter sp.
TAGAATTATTAAAAAATTTTTGCAAAAATCAAATAGGATTTCTACAAAGCCAAAAATAAAAAAAAGAAGGTATTAAAAGTAATACCTTAAATTGGAATTTCACTACTTTCTAATGTTTTAGACATTTCAACTTTAAAAATTCTATCCATATCTTTTAAAGAACCAGAAGAGACTTTAATTACATTTTCACCAGATATGAATTTTTGAGCATCAAAACTAAATACACCCGTTCCATTTACAACATCAAAGACAACTTCAACATCATCATTTAATGTAGCATACATGTTAAATACTGGTAATTTTGAAGCAATTTCATCGTTTTTATAAAATGTAATAGAATATGTGCCCGGAGCCACACAAGTTATATTTTTAAATGCAATTCCAGTTGTATTAATTCTTGGACACATTGTTCCATAACCAACAATGCCTGTATCATTATCCCAAGTAATAATTTGGTTTTTACCATACCAATTAAGACCTATTTTTAATTTTAGAGAATCATTAAATGCACCTGGACCATAAATTCCAGCAGGGTTTGCACTTAATTCACCTAAAATCATCATACTTGGACCTCTACCATTCCTATATATTGCATTATCAGTCACTACTGGCTCAATAGCATTTTGAGCTAAATCATAACCTTCATTAAATCTAATTCCTTCAAGTACATTATCAGAAATTAAATTACTAGTTATTAAAATACCAGTTGAATAATTTGCATCAATTGAAATACCTAAATGATTCCAAGAAATGTTGTTTTTAGTAATTGTTACATTTACTGCAGAATTATTTAAAAATACCCCATATCCTCTTGGACCTTCAGGAACTAAATTGGTATATAATCCAATACTTTCACTAATGAAATTGTTTGTAATATTAGAATTTGCAACTCCAAATCCATATTTAACTCCATAATTATTTTCCATTAACACATTTGAATCAATAGCTATATTATTAGAGTTTGAAACAAAAATTCCACTTTCGAACTTATTAATTGAATTGTTTGAAATCTCAATATTTTTTGAACCAACAACATTAATTCCGTAATTTGGAAGTGAAATTGTACTTTCCATATAACTTTTTATTTTGGATTCATCCAAGAGATTTGAAATGTTATTTCCAAATATTTTGACATTATTAGCATTAATAATTTCAATTCCATCATTAGCATTTCCAACAATTGATAAATTGTAGATATTTACATTAGATGCTAAAATTTTAAATACAGGACTTTTTGATTTAGCATTTAAGACAGTTTTACCTGTAGAATAGATATTTAATGCTTTATTAATATTTAATGAGATATCTTTGTATAAATCTCCTAAGAATTCAACATTACTTCCATCATCACAGTTATCTAATATATTCTGAATTTCAGAGTTTGGTAAATTCGCATCAATAAATACTACATTTGTCTTATTGGAAATTGTAATCAAATTAGTGTTGGAAACTGATTTGTATTGATTATTTCCACTATATTTTGAAATTATTTTAAAAGATCCTACACACTCATTCAAGTTAATAAAAGCAATACCTTTTTCATCAGTTGTTTTTACTAAACTTTGATTATTAAAAGTAAATGTAATTTTTTGATTTTTTAAAGCATTACCTGATTTATCTTTAAGAATTACAGTGAAATTCTTACTTGAATCATTTGCAAATGTTTTATCATAGCTTGTTAACTGAGTAGCTATTTTTGAAACTGTTATACTTCCAGTCGCTTTAGCAGCATTATAATATGTGTTTCCAGAGTATTTCAATACAACAGGATAAACCTTTTCAGATGATAATTTCACATCAAAGCTAGCTTGACCTTTACTATTAGTTATTTTAGAATAAGTCTTACCATTAAGAGTCATGGAAACCTTTTGTTTGCTTAACGCTTTTCCAGCACTTGTTTTTAAAGTTGTGGTATATACTTTTTTCTCATTTGGAAGAATAGTAATTTTAGGAGCTGTAAACTTGGTAGATGATTTGGCAACTACAATTTTACCAACTGAAGATACTTTCTTGTAAACTTTACTTCCTTTATAACTTGCAGATACTTTATATGATTTAAGACTTGAGAATTTAACTTTAATTACAACATTACCATTACTATTTGTTGTTTTACTATAAGTTTTACCATTTAATTTGATAGTTATTTTTTGTTTTGCAATTCCTTTACCATTATCCTTCTTTAGAGAAATAGTATAATATTTATATGTCTTTGGAAGAATTGTAACTTTAGGAACTGTTAATTTAGCAGTTTTAGAAGAATATTTAACAACAATTTTACTTGTTTTTGAAACTGCATTATATTTGCTACTTCCTGCAAATTTGACTGCAACAGAATATGTTCCTTGTTTACTAAATTTAAGTTTAAGTTCTGCAACACCATTTTTATCTGTTTTTACTGTGTATGTTTTTTTATTAACCTTAATAGTTACTTTAGCAGATGATATTCCATGATTTGATGCATCTCTTAAAGTAATTGAATAATATTCTGCCATATTTGGAATCATATATACATTTGAAGAGGATATTTTAGTAGCTACTTTTTTAACAGTGATAATAGCTTTAGCACTACTTGATTTATAATCTACATCATCACCAACATAGTTAACAGTAATAGTGTATTTTCCTTCTTTTGATTGAGCTATTTTTAATTTAGCTACACCATTAACATCAGTTTTGACATTATAAGATTTACCATTGATTGTGAATTTCACTATTTCATTAGCAATAGGATTTCCATCTGCATCTTTTAATACTGCATTAAACATTGCATTTGAATAAGGATATGTATTTAAATTAGAAATTATTATTTTTGTATCACTTACATTACCAGGGATGAACTTATCATCAATATTAAACAATTTATATGGCCTATACATATTAGAATATATATTATTTCCAATACCTGGGAAACTTGCAAGTAAAACATTATCTGCCTCATTAAATTCATTTGGATAGAATCTAACAGTTGCAGTTCCATTTTTCATCATGACAACTTTAAAAATATCGCTTTCTTGAGGAGCTTTTTGCTTACCATTGATATCTAAATTTTTTTTCATTAAATAAAAAGTAACAGGTACAGAACTAATTTCTTTAGCTACATTACCATTAACATCAACAATTGAAATAGAATATACTCCTTTTTTGACTTGAGTAATATTACTTAAATATAAATTATAATTTCCAGTTTTTGTCCATGGAGTTACACCATTGGTAGGATAAGAGAAATATATGTTTGGACATTGAATAAATTGATTAATAACTAACACATAACCCATAAATGTTCCGCTTTGATGACCATAATAATCCCCATTATTTTCACCAACATAAGTATAATAATCATTCACAGGATCATATGTAAACTCACCTTCTCCAGGACGATATTCATAAACTTGACGCCATACAGGCCTATCAGAATTTTCACCACCAATCATATAATTATTAGTGATTACTTGTTTGTTCTCACCACCTTTTACAAATAAGTTTTTAACACGGTGATCATTGAAAATATTGTAATTACCATTTCTATCTATGAAATTACCTTTAATTTCCATTTTTGTTATATTACAATTTGTATAAACACCATATTTATTAGAAAGTCCAATATAATTGCTTAAAATACAAACATTATTTGCTACAGTTAAATTAATAGCAATGTTTCCTTTAGACATATTATTAGAAAGAATTACAACATTTTTACTTGAACCTGATACTGCAATTCCAGCAATTATATTATTAGTAATATTATTAGAATTTATATTGATTTTATTTGAATCAATAACATTAATACAATATTTTGTATTATCCAATAAAGATGAAATTACTTTAACATTTTCAGAATTTGAAATTTTAATACCATTATTCACTTTTGATATTGAAACATTTTCAATGACAATATCCTTTCCATTTTCCAGTCTAATTGCATCAGAAGATAAACTACTATTAGAAAATGTACAATTTTCAATTTTAACATTAGATGCTCCTTTTACAAGAATTCCATAATCCCCACTATTAGAAACATCATTTTTAATAGTAAAACCACTGATTACAGTTCCACTAGCTTCAGGAGAAATATAAAAAATACCTCTATATCCTGATATTGCATTACTACCACATGGTTCTAGAGTTGTTCCAACATTACTTATTATTGTTAGCTTTTTATTAATGATAAAATGGCAGTGAACATAACTTGTCCCATTGACAATTATTGTATCTCCTGCTTTTGCATTATCAATTGCTTTTTGTATTGTTGGATCATTCATTTCATTGTGATCTTTTTCAACTTCTTCAACAACTATTGTATTTGATGAGCTAGGAGCGTTACTAACACTTGACCTACTTACATTCAATTTTACATTTTGACTTGAATCGATTTCATCAAGACTACTTTCCAGACTTGGTGAATCACTTGTTAAATTATTGCCCTCTTCAGAAGCTGAAACTGAACTAATACATAGCAGTACAACTAATATAAAAGACAATAATATCAAAATTTTATTAATCTTCATAATTTCTACCATCAATATCAATATATAATAATATGCTTATCGAGATATTTAATATATTTGATTTATTTCAAAAAAAAAGTAATAAAATCAAATTTTTAAAAATAGATTTGAAAAAATATTCATATTGAATTAAAAAAAGTGAGTAAAAATCTCACTTTTTTAATATTTTACTTTTAAAGTTGTTTTAATCTTTGAATTTAAATAATTGACAGTAACTGAATATTTACCAACTTTTAAATTCTTGAAATTAACAGTAACTATTCCTTTCTTATTTGTTTTAGCAGTATAAGTTTTACCTTTGATTTTAAAAGTAACTTTTTTAGCCACAATAGGTTTTCCTTTACTTGTTTTTAATAAAGCAGAATACTTAATATTTTTAGATTTTTTCTTGGTTATGCTTTTAGCAAACAATACTTTTTTAACATTAATTGTGTTTTTAGTGCTAAATCCTTTATAGGTTGTAGTAATTGTATATTTACCTGGAGTCAAACTAAATGATTTTGATGCCCAACCATATTTATTTGTTTTGACTATGTATTTTTTACCAGCAATTTTCATAACAATAGCTACATTTTTTCCAACAATTTTTCCATTAACTCCAACAACACGAACTTTATATGTGACTTTACCATTATAATCGACGACGACATTCTTATTTTCAATTATTCTTTTATTTGTTGGATTAATTTTTAAAACAATATTTTGATTATCTGTTTTAGCTGAAATTGATGTTATTAATGGAATATTTTTACTAATTGATTTAACTCCACCAACCACATTAACATTACCATAACTAGATAATGTTACCTTGAAAATAGGTAATAATTCAGGAGAATCGATTTTAAAAATTTTACCCATTTTATTTTTAACATTATCAAAATTAATACACAAAATAGAATTTTTATATTGAACTAACTTATTATTACTTTTAAAATTCATTATAATCCAATTAAAATCATCAGAAGTATTAACATTCAATAATTTTTTAAAATCAGGATTATTGCTGCCCCACCAATTGCTTGAAAGAGATACATTTTCAACACCTTTATTGAAAATCGCACAACCAGTTTTATCAAAATTATTACAAATAATAGAATGTGTTAAAGTAGTATTTCCTCTAATTATTAATGCTCCACCTTCATTTCCAGCGACATTATTCTTAAAGATTGAACCAATAATAATCATTTTTCCATTACTATCAATAGCTCCACCATTATTAGTTGCCACATTATTGGTAAAGTTAGACTTAATTATAATTAAATTGCCTGCATTATCAATAGCAGCAGCACCATATGCTTTATTTTTATCAAATAAAGAATTTAGAATAGTTAAATTACCAGAGTTATCAATAGCTGCACCATAACTTTTTGCATCATTTGAAATGAACTGAGAATTATCAATTAAGAGATTTGCATTATTAAAAATACATCCTCCTTCATCAGCATTGGTGTTGAGCTTAAATAAAGAATTTGTAATAGTAACATTACCTTTTTTAAGCATTAACACACCAGAGTTCTTGGAAACATAATTTTTAATAAATTGAGAATTATCAATCATTAAATCATTAGTGGAATAAATTGCTCCTGCCTGCATTGCATTATTTGATTCAAATAATGAATTTTTAACATCAACTATTTTTTCATTATAAATAGCTCCACCAAAATGTTTAGCTTCATTATCTCTTAAGATAACACATTCTAAAATAGAGTTCAATTTATTATAAATAGCTCCTCCCCAAGCCATAGCACTGTTTTTAGAAATTTCCGAATCTTTGACTGTTAAATTAAGTTCATTATAAATAGCACCACCATTATCACTAGCTTTATTTGAGTTTAAAATACTATTTCTGAGATTTACTGTTCCAGTATTATATATTGCTCCTCCTTTAGAAGCAGAATTATTAATAATATTCACATTAGTAAAATTTACAACAACACCTCTAAATCCATTAATGTAACAAGCACCACCAGATGTTGCAACATTATTGCTTATAATTGTGTTTTTTACTGTTGATGATAATAATCCAAAGTAGATTCCACCAGCACCTTTTTTTGCAACATTATCACTTACAATTGAGTCTTGTAAATCTATAGATCCCATATTTATATCAATACCTCCACCACGATTAGCAGAGTTATTTCTAATAGTTACATTTTTTATTTTAGCACTAGCTTTCGCTTCAACAGCAATTCCACCACCATTATTCGCAAAATTATTTTCAATCAAACAATTTTCAGCAATTAATGTAAATTCAGATATATAAATTCCCCCACCTTGTCTTGCTGCAGTATTGTTCAATATTGTTGAGTTATACACTTCACATGAACCCCAACTTTTAATTCCACCTCCTAAATCAGAAACAGTATTTGCTATGAACTTAGAATTATAAATAAACATGCCACCACGATTATTATAAACTCCACCTCCACGAGCAGCAGAGTTATTAATGAAAGTACACTCATATACTAAAAATTCACCAAATCTATTATAAATTGCTCCTCCTTCAAGACAGTCATTATTACTGAATGTAGTATTTACAATCTTTAAATATCCCACATAATTATCAATAGCAGCACCAAAACTCCCTGTATTTTTATCAAATAGAGAATTGGAAATAGTTAATCTACCACTAGCATCATTACGTATAGCTCCACTTTCTGCATAATTATTAGAAATTTTAGAATTGACAATATTTAAAGTACCTAAATTATAAATTGCTCCACCTTCAGTTAAATTATAACCATTAATAAGATTTATTCCTTTAAAATTAACATTAACGCCCTTAGATATTAAAAAAATACTTGATTTATTGTTCGCATTTAAAATAGTCTTAGAAGAATCAACACCATAAATATTAATAGATTTACTAACTGTTATCGGAGATCCATTACCCTGATAAGTCTTATTTTCTAAATATATTGAATCACCATCATTTGCATTATCAATTAAATCTTGAATAGACTCAAAATCATCATTAGCAATATTTCCTGTTTCATTACTATCTTCAGCATAAGTAACACCCATTAAAAATATTGAAAAAATTAATAACAATGATAAAAATGCTTTAAATTTTAGTTTATTTATTTTACCACCCCAAACAACTTAATTTAAAAAATATATAAATTAAATTATTCAAAACATACTAAACATCATAAATAACGTTATTTTACTATTTTTATTCAAATGTAGTATATTACTATTTATTTCGATATGTAATATAAATATTATCGTTTATGAATATTATTAAATAAACTAAACTAAATTTAAAGTTAAAAATATTTATTTTATCAATTATATTAAACTAATAAGATTATTAAGTAATTATAAATGTTTAATTCAAGTATATTAATTCAAATGTATATTCTCATATAATCGATATAAATATTATTATATATTGAATAATAAAATATCATATATGAAATTTAAAGGAGGTGAAAAAATTAAGCTAAAAAAGATGATTCCAATTTTTATTTTTCTAATTGTTTTAATGACAGTTACATCTGTAAGTGCAGCACCAGACAATTTAACAGATGAAACTTCTCTAAACTACGAAAAAAATAATACTATTAATTTAAATAATCAGTTAAACGATTATTCATCAGATTTAGAAAATAAGATCATTAATGCAAAAAATGGTGATGAAATTTCCATATCTCCCGGAACTTATAAAATTCACAACCTCACCATAACAAATAATATTACAATTCAAGGGAAAGGAAATCCAAGTGACATTATCATCGATGGAAACAAACAGTCCAGTATTTTTTTAATCAATAATCCAACAACACATGTAATATTTAGAAATATAACATTTATTAATGGATTATCCTACAATTTTGGTGGTGCAATATCAATCAATACTGGTAATGTTTATGTAGATAACTGCAGATTTATTAACAATACTGCACTCAATGATACTAATGCAGGAGCTATATCAAACTATGGGAATGCTACACATCGTGGATATTTATTTGTAAATAACTCATTGTTCTTAAATAATCATGCAGACCATGATGGAGGTGCTGTAACAACATGTTATGCTGATTCTGACATGTATAACTGCATATTTATAAATAATACTGCTGTTAGAGATGGTGGAGCTATAAGAGTTAGTGTCTATGGATATGGTCATGTAGAAGATTGTATTTTTATGTATAATCATGCTGATGAATGGGGAGGAGCATACTACAGTTGGTCAGGTACCTCCAAAATCAATAGATGCATATTTATGAATAATACTGCTGGAACAAATGGAGGAGCTATAATGGTTTCTGGTAATTTGGATCTTCAAAATTCGATAATTGTAAACAACAATGGAGGAAAAACTGGAGGTTCTTTTTACATACAAGAACCAATGTATGAAGCTAAAACATATATAAATGTCAACAATAACCTCATTACCAATAATTCTTCACCTAAAGGACAAGAAATCTTTATATACTGGAGACATGCAGAAAATTTATATCCTAACTTTAACAATAATGATTGGGGCAGTGAAAATCCTAATGATTTTAAAATAAATGACCCAAATAATGTTACTGAAAGGATTAAAGTAAAAACAACTGCTGATAACTCTAATTTATTAAACACATTGAATTTCAATGCATTAAATAAATATCACGATTTAATTAAAGATTACTTCCCAGAAGACTATTTGGAAAATATTAAAAAACAAGCTGAATCAAAAGCAAATCACGATAAAATCAATAATACCAATAAAACAAATCATAACAATGAATTTGAATTTACAGATTCAAATGATATAATAAATAGCTTAAATGATTCTAAAATAGTGCTACCTAATGCAACTAATAATAATGAGAATAATGTCCAACCCAAGAATAATTTAATATCTTTTAATTCAACATCACCTGTTGGAGACAATAAAGATGCATACGAATTAAACAAAACACAAAATGTTTCAAAATCTCAATCTCCCCACTGGTTATACATTATTATTTGTTTGATAATTGTGTTAATAACCTTAGTTATAGGGTATAAAAAAGAAAATTCAAAGGATAAATAGTTATTTGCTATTTATCTACTTTTTTTATTTTTAGATAAATATTAAAAAAAAGAAATAGATGATTTAAAGTTTAGATTTCATCTCTTTAATATCCTCACGATAATATAAACCTAATGTTAATAATATTATCAAGATGATTATTGCAAGACCTTTAACTTTAAAAAATTCATCATCTTCAATTACAATTTGTTTTACAACGGATTGTGAGTCTAGATTTGCTCCGCCACTACTTACAGATGCACCAGCTTGAGATACACTTTGTGAAGTATCATAATTTTGAGATACATCATTTGCTTGATTTGCAGGATTACTGTTTGATCCTATATTTTGACTACTTGAACTATTTCCAGTATTGTCACTAGATTGTGTTCCATTACCTTGTCCACCTTGACCACTTCCAGTACCTTGACCATTACCATTTCCATTGCCTTGTCCTTCACCATAATCTATGCTAGGATAATCATATGTTGGAGTTTGACCATTTTGTGGTTTTTTAGCAGGAGTATTTGAATCATAAATATTTTTTCTACTTGTTCTGTCTACAGTGGCTTTGATAATATCTGCATCAACAGCATCAACAGTGAATGTTCCAATTCCACCTTTTATTGTAATGGTTGCGATTTTACCATCATTAGTCCTATACTTCAACTCTCTATCAGGAAGCAAACTTGCAATTTTCCCATTGGAATCAACAAAGGATGCTTGGAATTGATTTTTTCCGATTTGAGTTACAGTGAATTTTAAATTATGTGTATTGATTTTAGGACATAATAATCCATCGTCAGTATACCAATTATCCCCTACAGATAAAGGCTTAACACCCCTATAATCTTGGGCTTCAATTTGTACATGAGCATTTTCATAAATCGCATTATAAGATATTTCTTGGTTTTTCTTTTGAACATGATCCTCATCGAATCTAACACCATTATAACCTTTAGTTATAACATTAGATTGAATTTTGTATGAACCTACAACATTAAGAGATACACCACTATCATCATTACCAGAAATTGTATTTCCTTTAATGTTAATATTATCTTCTGCATTATTTACAGAAATACCATCCCATTTATTATTGTTAATAGTATTTTTAGTAATATAAACATTCTCAGGACCTGTTTTATAAGAATTACCCTCAAATTTATTGGTTAATAAAATACCATTACGAGCGTTGTTTGAAATAGTGTTACTATCAATATATGTAGTATCAGATTTTGTCAATACAATACCATTTCCATTATTATTGCTAA
Organism: Methanobrevibacter sp.; assembly: GCF_051877095.1. Classification (GTDB taxonomy): domain Archaea; phylum Methanobacteriota; class Methanobacteria; order Methanobacteriales; family Methanobacteriaceae; genus Methanocatella. Next base: position 10,785 of record NZ_JBJEIO010000010.1, read on the forward strand.
TTACATTACCGATTATGTAAGATTTTTCAGTTGAATAAAGAGCAATTCCACATTTACCGTTTTTAACAATATTATTCTTTGTAATATTGATATATTTAACATCAGATGCACTAATCCCTATTCCACCACTAGTAATTTGATTATTTAATATTCTTACATAATTAGAGCCACTTACTGAAATACCATCCCCTGCTCCTTGAATTTTAAACCCTTTAACAATTGAATAGGAAGCATTTTTTCCTTTAATTGTAATAACTGGAGCAGATGAACTTGATTTCAATAATGTATTACCATTAGAAATTAATGTAAGGCGTTTATTAATTATTAAATTAATATCTGAATAACTGTTTCCTTTAAATAAAATCACATTGCCATTTTTAGCATTATCAATAATATTTTGGATTTCATCATTGCTTAATCCACTATCCACAACACGAGTGTTATTAACAGTAATTGTTGTTGATTTTGACGATGCTTTATAATTAGAGTCTCCTTGGAATTTAGAAATGATTTTGTATGAACCATCGATCAAATTAATTTGAAGTGAAGCTATACCATGTGAATTAGTGGTTTTATCATAACTCACTCCATTGACTATAAATTTCAATTTAGCATTTGAAATTGATTTATTATTCTCATCTGATAATTTAACTTCAAAATAATCTCCTTTAGCATCAAATGTAGTATTGCTTACCACATCAATATGTGTGCTAAGTTTATCTGGAGTACTCTTCAAATTAACATTATCAACCTTTTTTAAAGAGTGAAAATCATTGTTTATTGGATTTTCAACTTTTTCCAAACAATCAACTTCATTATCTGTTGAATTACCGATTTCCTGAGCGAAACAAATGTTCAATGAAAATAATAAACATAGAATCAATATAATCACAAAACATTTCCGCATATTTCACCTCCTTACTCATAATTACATAATAAAAATCCTTATAGATCCTTACCATAATTTAATATTGCCAACATGAATATATAAACATATCGAAATAACTTATTAAATAATTGATTAAATATTTAATTTAGATTAAATTAATTAAATAAAAGCTAATATTAATTTAAATAAGAATATAAAAAATATAAGTAATTAAAATAAAAAAATAAAAAATTTTAAAGAAAAAATAGTATAATGTTATAAATTAACCTTCAATTAATTCATAATATGATCCTTCAGCACATGACTTACACACAGGCTTTCCACCCCTAAGTACATGACGACCATCAGATACTTTTTCACCACAAACAGAGCAGAATGTTGTTGTATAAGGCTTACCTGGCATGTCTCCTGGACCTAATTCTATTTTTACCTTATCTACTTTAAATAACTCTTCAGGAGGAGTTCTCCTAAAACGAGCAATCATTTCTTCTTTTGTTTCCTCATCTTTGAATTTTTTATTTGCATCAGCATCAGTAACTCTTAAAGCTTCTCCAGTATCTTGATTATAAAAAGTAGCTGCAAATTTACCATAATACATCTGCTTAAGAGTTCTTTTACCCATAGAACAACCAGTAACAGACTGAACAGCATCAGACATGCATCTATCAATTTCTAAAAACACAATTAAATTTTTATGTCTTTGATTTAATTCCATTCCAAGCAATTCAAGTCCATACATTGCTAATTTAGTCCCTATAGCTATTCCACCACATATATGTCCATGGAATTCTGCTGCTTTTGCTAATTGTTCATCATAATCTTGTTCATTCATTTAATCACCTTATAAATCTAATTTAAAGTTTGTTTTTAAAGGAACACAAACTTTTCTCTTATTTCCCAATTCTATTAATTTTACATCAATAGAATATGCTTTTTTCAAATTTTCTTCAGTTACAACATCGTTAGGCTTACCATAGTCAATAAATCCACCATCTTTCATAATAGCTACTTTATTTGAGCTTAAAAAAGTATGATCTGGAAAATGTGATGACATAATAATTGAAAGGCCTGATTCAGCTAAATTATCAATAATTTCTAAAAGTTTAATTTGATTTCCAAAATCCAAATGAGAAGTCGGCTCATCCAATATTAAAATATCTGGCTGTTGGCACAGTATTCTTGCTAAAAATACTAACTGCATTTCCCCACCACTTAAATTGGTGTATTCCTTGTCTTTAAGATTTTCAATTCCTAAAGTCTTTAAAGAGTTTAATGCGATTTCCATATCTTTTTTCCTAGGAGAATCTGTCAAATTCAAATAGGGTGCTCTTCCCATAAGTACAACATCAATTACTTTAAATGGAAATGATGGAGCATGATTTTGAGGAATATATCCTATATTTTTGGATATTTCCTTAAAAGATAGTTTTTTGATGTTTTTTCCATTAATTAAAATCTCACCTGAATCAATATCATGCAATCCATTTAAGCATTTTATCAATGTAGTTTTTCCAGTTCCATTAGGACCTAAAATACACAATACATCTCCCTTTTCAATTGAAAAGCTAATATCTGCAAATATTTCACGTTCATCATAAGAAAATGAAATATTTTTAACTTCATAAATGTTATTATTTACGCCCATTCAGAATACCCTCTTTTAAGTAAGTATAAGAATATAGGAACTCCAATAATAGCTGTTAATATACCAATTGGAATTTCAATTGAAATTAAAGCTCTTGAAATATTATCAATTAATAATAAGAAGCTTGCACCGAAGCTTAATGAAGCAGGAATTAATATTTTGTTATTTGGACCAACAATCATACGAGCCATGTGTGGAATAACAAGTCCAATCCAACCAATAATTCCACTTATAGAAACTGCAGCAGAAGTTAACAAAGTACATCCTGCAATAATTAATATCCTAGTTCTTGTTGGATTTAATCCTAAAGATTGTGCTTCCTCATCACCCATTGCAAGTAAATTCATATGCCACCTTAAAGCTAGAAGAATTATAATACCTATAATTATTGGAATAGCAATCATTATTAATTGATCCATTGTAACAGAAGCTAAACTACCCATCAACCAGTAAACAATTTCAGGTAATTTATCATCAGGATCTGCTATAAACTTAATGCCGGAAATCAATGCATTGAAAAATGCAGATATTGCAACACCAGACAAAACCAGTATTAAAATTCCTCCAGATTTATACGCTCTTGAAATCAGATAAGTAACTGAAACTGAAATAATTCCAAAAATAAACGCGAATACTTGGATTACAAATCCTGAACCACTCATCAAAATTGCTAATGCTGCTCCAAAACCTGCACCATTAGATACACCAAGCAAATCTGGAGACACAAGTGGGTTTTTGAAAATGCTTTGAAATGCAGCTCCAGCCATAGCAAGTGCTGCTCCAACTACAATAGCTGCAATAATCCTTGGAAGCCTAATTTCAAAAACAATAGTAGTTATTGTTGGTGAAACTTCAAGTTGTGGGAATATTGGGCATAATATTGTATTAATCACATCTATTGGACTAATAGGATACCTACCTAATAGAAATGAGCTAAAAAATAAAATAATAGGAAGGAAGATTAAAAGAAAAATACTAATAATCTCCTTTGAATCATTATCCATAATATTACCTTATAAATTTGATTCTTTAAGTCCTGAACCAAGCAAAATCTCCTTAGCTTGATTGTCATCTAAATCGAAATGATAGAAATTACTATAAAATTCCTTAGTTGTATCTACCATATTGATTTCTTTATAATCATCAGAATATATTACTTTAGCAGTCCATGGAACACCAATAATCATATTAGCACCAACAGGCTTGTCAAACCATTTAAATGGAGATTGTGGAGATACATAAACTTCCTTATTTTGAACTGCTTTTAAATGAGCCCAATTAGAATCATTATACACTTTATTATAGAAATTCACATCATTAGTAATAATAACATCAGGATCCCATTTAATTACCTGCTCAAGAGATACTTGAACACCTGAAGTAGTGTTACCTTGACTTAATGAATCTGCAACATTCTTTCCACCTACTAAATCAATTAGTTGACCATGAGATGCACCTGATGGATATGTTTGTAAACCATCACTACCCGCTGCATAATAAACAGTTTTCTTATCACTATCAGATAGCTTAGCTGACTTTTCATGTACCATATCTAGATATTTATTATTGAAGTCATTAAGTTGGTTAGCTTTGTCCTCTGCACCTATAACCTTACCCATGAATAAGATAGAATCTCCTACCTTTTCGATATTAGTAGTATCTTTAACAGCAATGACAGGAAGTGTACCAAATTTATCCTGACGTTCCTGAACAGTAGATAAATCTCCATCTCCACCTTCATCAATAGATTCTATTACAACATCAGGTTCAGCAGCTATAAATTCTTCATAACTTCCATCTTGTGTACCATACCAACCACCAACAACAGGTAAATTAGCATACTCTGATGGCACATATTTCAGTTCATCATCCGTCCATTGAAAATTTACTGCTTTTAGTTTTTCTGGTGCAATCATATACAATACAGTAGTCATTGGTGGAGAAGTAGCTATAATATTATTAATTCCGTTTGGAACTTCAACAGTCCTATTTATCATATCAGTTATGTTTTTAGAGCCTTCTGTATCCACACTAGAAGGAGTGAAAAACAAATGAGTGGCAACAGCCAATACTATTAAAATAACTAGTATTAAAAGTATTGCTTTAATCTTTTTTTCTATTGTAAAACCCCCATCAAAATTATTCGATGTTAATATATTTTCATTAAGTTATTAAAATAGCTTTTCTAAAAAATTTTAAAAATAAAATAATTAGATATTTAATTTAAAATTATAATTTAGATAACTATAAATCAATTAATAAACTTTTAAAAATCAAAAAGTATTTTTTAAAGTAAATTAAAGAAATTTAACGTTATTATTTTAATTAATAAAGGCAATACAAAACATTTTAAATATAACATATGTTACATATAAAAATGAGGTATATAAAATGTCAAATATCAAAAAAGTAGATAAATTCTTATCAAAAGCATAAGTATTTTATCTTGCAACCGTAGATGGAAATAAACCAAAAGTAAGACCCTTAGGTTTTCATTTATTACATGAAGAAAAAATTTACTTTGGAGTTGGAACATTCAAAGAAGTTTACAAACAATTAGAAGCAAATCAAAATGTAGAAATAGCTGCATGGGATGGAGAACACTTTTTAAGATATTATGGAACTGCAAATCTAGATAAAAACGAAGAAGTTGTTAAAAAAGCATTTGAACTTATGCTGAAATAGCTGAAGCATACAAATCAAATGGCTGGGAAATGGGCGTATTTTATCTTGATGATGCAACAGCTGAATTTAGAAATATGTTTGCTGTTGAAGAATCCTATGAATTTAAATATTAAGGGATTAAAATTCCCTTAATCACATATTTCATTAATACAACTAAATGCATTCAATGTTCTTGGAAAACCAATATAAGGCATTATTACAGTTAAAGTTGAAACTAATTTTTCCTTATCATTACCTACATTTAAATTACCATTAATATGACCTTTAAGTTGATTTTCACAACCACCTAAAGAAGCAAGTAGAACAAAAGTAATTAATTCTCTTTGTTTATCATTTAAACCATTTCTTGTATAAAAATCACCAAAACAGAAACCTTCTAAAAATTTATTAAAGTGTTTTTGACCCTCAGGTGCTGAATCATTCATTTCTTGAATTACATTACTTCCAAAGAAATTTTCTTGGATTTCACGACCTTTTTCATATCTATTTTGAGGATTAGTTGTGGACTGACCTTCAAGAGGATACTCAATACCTTTCTTATCAAATACTTTTGTTACAACACCAAAAAAGTTATGTGCTCTTCCAAAACCAACATAAGGTACTGTTTGGTAAACTAATTCTTTTACTTCAACTGGAGTAATATCTAAATCCAAAGCACTTTTTAAAATCTTTTTAAATGCTTTAGGTGATTGACATGCAATTAAACAAGCTAATATCACTAAAATAGAATCTTTTTCATTTAAAGAGGAATATTCAAACACTTCCCCATATGCAAAGTTTTTAAATAACTCATAAAATTCAGGATCATTTTTTTCAAATTTAGTAAAATACTCAAATAATTCTTTCATAAACATACTATTTAAAAGAAAATATAAAAAGATGTTCTCATTTTAAAAAAAGAATATCTGTTGCCTATGAATATTATCTTTTTTATTTTACTAAACAATAACCTAAATCCTCTTGCAAATACAAGATCATTAACAGATTTAAAAAAAAAATGATCTTGAAAATAAAACAGGCACTAATACTAAATAAAGATTATGAATATTCTACTACTGATGGACAAAGTGTTATCATTTCCATCTAATGACAATGTTACTATTGATGGAGGGTATTTGGAATCTGTTGATTTACAAATTGAGAACATTTCTAATAACAATATTACTATTGATGGTGCAAACCATAGCATTAATATTGCAGGTCATGTGCTAGAAATTATAATGAATGGCAATAATATTGTTCTCAAGAATATATTAATACAAGGAAAATCGCAACAGTACTTTTATCACTTGAAATGGTGATAATGGAATTATAACTAACTATACATTCCCAATAACACTGCAAAGAATAATGGTGGTGCTATATACTGGGACGGCGGTGCTAATGGAACTATAACTAATTCTATTTTCACCAATAACTATGTAGATACTGCAGGTGCTGTTTATTGGAATGTTAAAGATGGAATTGAGATTACTTTTTCAAAATTCATAAATAACACTGCAAAAATAGCTGGATCAACATTTTACTTCCGTACTAATTCTAATGATACTGCTAGAATTAAAGATAATACTTATGTTATAAATCAAACAAACATTGCACCAATACATGTAGAAGGAGTCATAATTAATTCTTCCACTATTGTTGTAATTTTAGATAATGAAACCAAGATAGTTAAAAACGGAGAAAATGTACTTTAACTGATGTAGTGTTGATTGAAGAGTAATTAATATCTGAATATAACTTAACATATGCTATAAACAACCACGAATACAAAGCTACTAGTTTAAACAATGGAACATATATTTATGAAAAATATAATGTTGATTTTACTAATGGTAAAGAAATTGTTAATATAACTAATAGCGAAATCAGACCAGAAATTACCAATATTAAAACTGGCACTTTATTAGTTAAAAAAAGACATTGATTCAATCACCATAATATTACTTATGGTGAAAACTTAACAGTAGAAGTCATTATAAATCCAAACAACACAACTGGAAATATAACATTCAATAAATGGTGAAGAAAAAACCGTTAATATAATGAATTGTAAATCAACTGCTGTTTTTGCTGGTTTAAATGCTAGCAATTATACTGTTATTGTGAGTTATCCTGGAGATAATATTGAAGAATCAATATTATTTGCAAACAAAAATTTAATTAGTCATGCACTTTCCAGATAATTATTTTAATATTAAAAAGAACTAATGCAATATACTCACATGAATTTTTTTCTAAAAAAATCATCATCCATACATTATGAAAAATATTAAAATATTATCATTTTATAACAAAAAAAGCATCATATGATTTTAACAATATCTAAAAACACATTATCCCTAGCGATATAATAAATATAATCACCTTCAAAAAGCTTTGGCGGATTTATACAGTTCATTTTACCTGTTAGAATCTTATTTTCACTTATCTGAACATTATATCTTACACAGTCATTGTTTTTTCGACTTTTAAAGTAATGTATGTCTCTTACTAGTCCCACATTGATATCACTATCTTTTTGAAGTTTTTTAAGTTTTTTAATAGCTACACCTGTATAGAAATCTATTTCCTTTTCATATTTTTCTAAATCATCTAAATAAATTAAAGATAATATTCTATAAAAGTCACCTTGTCCATTTACATGGCAGAATAATGGAGCACCTATTTTATTTAAATCATTTCCATATCTCTCAATAAGCTCACTAGGAACTGTTAAATTTAGAGTATTAAATCCATCACTAACCTTAGCTATACCATAACCATTTTTTTCACTAAATTCCATACACATTACTTTAATGTAGTAATCAGAATACTCAGAAGTCTCTTTTAAACTAGCAATACTTTTAACTTCATTAGCTATACTCATTTGACTCAAATCATATTTATCTAAGAGATTTTCATTTATTACAATGTTAATCCTTTGAAATTCTCTTGACATTTTCTCGGTTTCATCCCATTTAACTTTTTTACCTGAAACAATTGAATACATTTCATCTCTTTGCCTATTAAAGTCATCTAAAGCTCCTGCTTCTATTAATGCCTTGACTATTTTTGCATTGACTTTGCTTGTTTTATGTTTCATGAAATCTTTAAATGATCTAAAAGGTCTGTTTTCTATTATCGCTACGGTAGCTGGAATTCCCACTCCTTTGACTGATGTTAAAGGTAAATAAACTTTATTGTCTGTAATTGCATATTTACAAGTTGAAATATTGACATTTGGATTTGTTAGTTCATATCCTTCATTTACAAGTTCATCTAAGATTTTTTGCCTTTTACTTTCACTATCTACATGATTTAGAGAAGCAATGTAAAATTCTGATGGATAATATGTTTTTAACCATCCTCCAAGATATGCTATCATTGCATATGCTACAGAATGAGACTTATTAAATGAATAAGCACCAGAACTTCCTATTTTATCCCATACTTTAATAGCTACTTCTTCATCAATTCCACGGTTAACACATCCCTTAATGAATTTTGGATAGTATTCTTCAAAGATTTCAGGTATCTTTTTACTTATTCCTCTTCTGATATTATCTGCATCCGCTGGTGTTAATCCTGCAAAATCAGTGATTATCCTCATTACATCTTCTTGATAAATTATCGCACCATAGTTTTCTTTTAAGATTGGTTCTAAGTCTGGATGTTCATAGTTTACTAATTTTTTTCCATGCTTGCAGTCTATATATCTTTCACGGTCTCCTCCACTTTTTGCACCAGGTCTTGAAAGTGCTACAACAGCTGCTAATTCTTCAAAGTTTTTTGGCTTTAACATCCGACAAACACTACCTGTTGCACCTGCACCTAACTGGAATAATCCTAATTGTGATTTATTTATTGTTTTAAAAACTTCTTCATCATCATATGTTTGTGGAAGCTTTACATCCTCTTTAATTAAATTCAATGCATCTTCAAATACTGCCAGTGGCTTTATTCCGAGTAAATCGTTTTTAAGAAATCCTAATGATTCACATGTTTTACCATCATTATCCAAACACACTAAATCATTAACTCTTAAAAGTGAATCATAATATTCTACAGGTTTATCCAGAGTTATTACTGCACCTGCATGAACACTATATGATTTAATTAAACCTACAAGCTTTTTGTAATTTTTCTCAATAAATGGATGCTTTTTTAAAAATTCCATAACTTTTGGAACATTTTCAACATGCTCACTTCTACCCATTGCTTTTGTAATATTATTAGATTGTCTAAATGATACTCCGTCAAGTCTTGCTAAATCTTTAATAGCTAGTTTTTCTGTCCATTGCAAGTGATTAATTACTTGAAAACTTTTATCTAATCCAAAATCATTTTTAACCTCTTCAAGAACCTTTTGGCGTTTTGTACTGTCAATATCAGTATCAATATCCGCTAATCCAATAGAACTGATTCTTGTAGGATTTAAAAATCTTTCAAATAACAGTTTATGTTCAATTGGATCTATCTCAGTTATTTTAAGGCAATAACAAACAAGACTACCTGCAGCAGAACCTCTTCCAGGACCTAATCTAATCCCCTTGCTTTTAGATTTCTGACAAATAAAAGCTGTGTTTAAAAAGAAATCAGCTAAATCTCCGGATTTGATAATGTCAAGTTCCTTGATTAATCTTTCAACATATTCTGGATTATTCTTAAATCCTCTTTTTTCAAGGCCTTGAAATGATTTTTCAACTAAATATTGATGATTATCCATTAATTACCATTCCTGCAATTCAAATAATTTATCAAGTTCATCATGCTTATCAAAAATAGGAATATGTCTTTTAGGCTCTTCTATATATCCTTTGCACTGTTTAGCGATTTTTTGAGTTTGCTTAATTGCTTTTGGAACTAAATCCATATATGGAAAATCAGATTCCTTGGCAAACTTCATTATTAACTCAGAATTACCAAGACAATTACTTTTTAAGGATTCATCAATTTCATTATACTCTTTATTATAAGAAATAGCTTTTACAATCCTTCTTAGGTCTCTGTCTTTCTCATCAAGAAAATGAGCATCAGAACTTACAGTTAATGGAATTGATAATTCTTCACTTAATTTTACAAGACCCATATTAACTATTGATTGCATGTGAAAATCTGGATGAAATTGTAATTCAAGAGCAAAGTTACCATCAAAAAGATTATAAAAAAATTCACAATAATTGGCTGCCCTATCAAAGCTATTTAACAAAATATATTTTGAAATTGTTGAAGAAAAACAAGCTGAAGTGGCATAAATTCCATCATGAGGATTTTCTTGTAAAACTTCATATCTAAGAATAGGTTTATAATAAAAATTATTAACCGCTAATCTTTGAAAACGCCTAATATTAACCATACCCTCTTGATTCATAGCTAATAAAACTAAATGGTCTCTGTCACTATTTTTAGATTCTCCAAACTGCCAGCAATAAAATTCATTACCAAAAATAGGATGAATATTCTTTTCTTTAGCACATTGACTGAATTTAATCCATGCTGCACAACTAGAATGGTCCGTAATAGCTACACTAGACTGATCATACTCTATAACTTTATCTATTAGTTCTTCAATCTTTATAACTGAATCTTGAATTGAATGCAAACTATGAACATGAAGATTTACGAATGAATCCATTATTTTTTCTCCTGTTTTAATATTTTGTATTTGATAAAATTAAATTTTTATCTTTGACTATAATATTAAACCAGAAAAATAATAAAAAAAAAGTTGAAAGGAGATTTAATCCCCTTTATTCCAATTTACAATACCATAAACAACACATAAAAGTGTGGATAATATAATTCCTATATATACACCCCAAATCATTGGGTCTTCTATTCCCAAAACCATCATTGTGCTTCACTTCCATTATTGTCTATGTTTTCAAATGCTTTATCGATTACCTCTTGTTCTAGAGGTTTTGTAAGTAAGCTCACTACTATTGTAAATATTGCAGATATTGGTACTGCAATTAACATTACATCAATAAATGGCCATGGTGCTGCAGGAAGTAATGTTTCAACTCCAAAGATAAGTTTACAGATTCCAAGTCCAAGAGCAGTCTTTTTAAATACAAAAATCAACCAGAATAAACTGACTATTGTTCCAGATACTATTCCTGCAATAGCTCCGAGTCTTGTGATTCCTTTCCAGTAGAGTGCTCCTAAGAATACTGGTAAGAATGCTGCTGCACAAATTTCAAAGAATAAACTTGTTCCAAGTGCAACTACACTTCCTGGAAGTACAAATGCCATTATTAATGCTAATATAATAGCTATTAAAATACCTACTCTGGAAATGCTTACTTGATCTAATTTTTGTTTGGATTTGTCTCTTAATGTACCGTAAATATCCACACCGAACGCTGTTCCTTGAGTGTGTAATTGTGAAGATATTGTTGACATTGCTGCTGCAATTAATGAAAGTAAGAAGATATATACAAACCATTCCGGTAGTGCCATTGTAATAAATGTTGGAATTACCTTATCGATGTTTCCTCCAACTACATCTACTGCTATTTTTCCAAGTGTACCATTAAAGTACACATTAGAAAGTGATCCTACGATATATGCTGTTGTTGGCATGATTGCAATGAATATTCCTCCAATTAATACAGATCTGTTTAATTCTTTATCTGATTTAACTGTCATAAATCTTACAATCAATGAAGGTTGAGCAAGTACTCCAATACCTACACCTATGAGTGTTGAGGATACAAGAGACCACCAAAATGGACTTCCAAATGTTGGAAATGACGTCCATCCAGTTCCTCCCGTTGCAAGAGCATCAGCAGGATATAAGTTAACCATATTTGTCAATGCAGTGTTTGCAGTAGTTACTCCACCTAGTAACCAATATACAAATACAAGCAAGAATATCATAGCAACAACCATGATACTTCCTTGTAATGCATCAGTATACATTACACCACGAATACCTCCGAATAATACATAAAATGTAATAATAATTGATAATATAAGAAGAGCAATACTGAAATCAATTAATAAAGAAGATTCTAAAAATCTTGCTGCTCCAATCAATACAACAGCCGCATAAAGTGGCATTGCACAGAAAATAATCATTCCAGAGAAATAGTGGATAAATTTACTATTAAAACGTTTTCCTAAAAATTCAGGGAATGTTAATGAATTTAATGCATGTCCCATTCTACGGGTTCTTTTTCCTAAAAAGACAAAAGCAATAAATACACCAACGATGATGTTTAAGAATGCTAACCATAAAACACTCATACCATATTCACTAGCAACTCCTCCAAAACCAACAATAGCTGCTGTCGAGATAAATGTAGCCCCGTAACTCATTGCCATAATGAATGGGTGTGTATCTTTACCAGCAATCATGAAGTCTTCAGAGGAATTAGTTTTTTTGTATGCGTAATAACCTACAAAAACAAGCATAAATATGTAAATTATAAATACAATTGATAAAATCATTACGTCCATAAATAATAACCTCAAAAAATAAAATTAACACTTACATTACTATTATTAGCATAATTATTTATATAAAGATTACTATCATACATTATAGTACATATTTGTACATTAATTTTTAGTGAGTATTATATAATTAACATTTTTAACCTCCCCACATTCAATTCCATCATATTTATAATCAAAAAGCAAGAATATTGATTCATCTATTGTCAATTCTATCCTCTTTTCTACCCAAATTTGAATATTCAAATCACATAACATCTGATTATAAAGAATTTTCTTTAATATTTCACCCATCTTAAAATCTAGAGAATCTATCTTTAAAATAACATTAAAACAATCCATATACATTCCAGAAAATAGCTTCAATGCAAATGGAATCAATAATATCGATATATTATCCTCACAAACCTCTAAAAGTTTATCACCACATTCACTCATCATTTCCTTGTCATTAAAAATATTTGAAACAATTGATTTTTCAAGTAATATATCCACATTATCATCAATATCAAGCACAATATCACAATATTTAAGTGCAGTTTCATGTTCACCAACTAAATTACATAGCTTTACAAAGCAAATAATATCATTTACATCCTCTAAATCAATGAGACGTTCAACATGTTTTAATGCAACTTTAGCATTTGCTAAATCCTCAATATAATACAAGCATTTAACTTTATCAAACCATAAAAGCAAAAAGTAAGGATCCTCACCAATTAACAGATTTATGATAACTAATGCATCATCATAACAACCAAGACCCATCAAACAATTGTATTTAAGCATCAATGCAAATTTATAATCTTCATCATCACTTTCAATTTCATTTAAAATATCCAATGCTTTACCAAAATTTCCCCCATCAAATTCTTTTTTACACTCGTTAAACCTAAAATTCAAAGTATCACCAATTTAATTTAGAATTAAACAATTATAAATAGTTTTTTTAAAAAATAAAGTAAAAATTGATGTTAATTTAAGATTTTATCACATCAAAGCAATGTTTTTTCAATGAAAAAAATGCTAAAAACTAAACATTTATAAAATTGAACAAAAATAATTAAATAATGTAAAAAAATGAAAAATAGGGATAATATGTTTTGGAACGAGAAAGCCGAATGTATGAGTAAAGAAGAAAAGGAAAAAATACAACTTAAAAGATTACAAAAATCTGTTAAACTCGCATATGAAAATGTAGAGTTTTATAAAAAAAGATTTGATGAAATTGGTTTAAAACCAGAAGACATCAAAACATTAAAAGACATTGAAAAAATTCCATTTACTACAAAAAGCGACTTAAGAGAAGCTTACCCATTAGGATTACTTGCAGTTCCACGTGAAGACATTGTGGAAGTACATGCATCATCCGGAACAACTGGAAAACCAACAGTTACAGCATACACTCAAAACGATTTAGACATTTGGGGAGAATGTATTGCACGTGGTCTTAAAATGGCAGGTGCTGAAAAAGATTACATCATCCAAAATGCATATGGATACGGACTATTTACCGGTGGATTTGGAATTCACCACGGAGGAAACAAAATGGGAGCTATCACAATCCCAATTTCAGCAGGAAACACCCAAAGACAACTTGACACAATGGTTGATTTCCAAAGTGATATCCTAACATGTACTCCTTCATATGCAGCATATATAGGAGAATCCCGTGAAAAAGCTGGAATTCCATTAGAAGACATTAATTTAAAAGCAGGAATTCATGGAGCTGAAATGTGGACTGATGAGATGAGAAAAAGAATAGAATCATCTCTTGGAATTAAAACCCATAACATTTATGGTTTAACAGAAGTTATGGGACCAGGTGTTGCTCAAGAATGTGACGAGCAAAATGGAATGCACATTCAAGATGATCATTTCTATCCAGAAATCATTAACCCTGAAACTGGTGAAACCTTAGAATACGGAGAAAAAGGTGAACTTGTTTTAACTTCATTAACTAAAACTGGAATGCCTATTTTAAGATTCAGAACAAAAGATTTAACCTCTTTAATTGGTAAGAAATGTGAATGTGGAAGAACTACCGTTAGAATGACTAGAATTACTGGTAGAAGTGACGATATGTTAAAAATTAAAGGTGTAATGGTATTCCCATCACAAATCGAAAAAGCATTACTTAAAATCCAAGGAATTAGTCCTAATTACCTCATACATGTAACAAGACCTGACATTTTAGACGAAGTGGAAGTTAAAGTAGAAGCTTCAAAAGAATTATTCTTCGATGAAATGAAAGAAATGGAAAAAGTTGAAAAACAAATCCAAGCATCAATTAGATCTGAAACTGGACTTAGAGTAGATGTAACTATTTGTGAACCAGAATCACTTCCAAGAAGTGAAGGTAAAGCAGTACGTGTAATTGATGAAAGGAAATTTGAAGATTAAGGTGGTAAAATGGAAGTAAAACAAATTTCAGTTTTTGTGGAAAATAAAGAAGGAAGAATTAAAAAAGCTATGAACACATTAGCAGAAGCAGATATCAATATTCGTGCTCTTTCAATAGCTGATACAACTAAATATGGTATTTTAAGATTAATTGTTTCTGATAACAAAAAAGCAATAGAAGCTCTTGAAAAAGATGGTTTTATTGTAAAAGAAAATGAAGTCCTTCTTTTAGAAATTCCAGACAAACCTAATGGATTAAACTCTGTATTAACAACATTTGACGAAAAAGGAATTAATTTAGAATACTTATATGCATTTGTAAGTAGTAAACCTGATGTTGCTACTTTAGTTATGAGATTAGAAAACATGCAAAAAGCTAAAGAAGCATTACAAGATAATGGTATTAAACTCCTTAAAAAAGAAGACATTCAATTTTTATAGAAGGGATTTACTCTCTTCTAAACTATTTTTAAATTTTAAAAAAAAAGAATAAATAAATATAGCTAAAATTCTTTTAACATGTTAGCTATATCTTCTTTTGAATAACCTAAGCGGACAAATAGGCTTTTAATTGGTTCGTTTTCAGGAATAAGACCTATTTCTTTCCATTTTTTGAAATCATTTTTCAAAATAGCATTAATTAAAAGTTGAATTGTAATTAAATCATCACTTTTAACAGCGATAAATGCATCTTCATCACCAAAAACATTTTCAGGATCAATTAAAGTTACTTTTCCAGCCCTATCTTTTTTTATAATCGCATTATCAATTTTATAAGCCATAATTATCACACTTTTAATATCTAATTTTATCTTTAGTTTAAATAGTATTTAAGTTTTTAACTTTTAATGGATTTATATCCGCTTTCAATAGCTTTTAAATTCATTTCATGGAATTTAGGTTTTAAATTGTTTTTCATAGCCTCAATAACAGATTCTTTTGTTAATGGGAATCTATCATCAGCAGTTACTGCACCTAAAAGAACCATATTCAATGCAAGTACACTACCTGCATCCATAGCTAATTGAGTTCCATTAATCGGAAGTGCATGTTTAAAGTTTTCCTTTAAGGTTTTAGTAATACTATCAACACTAGGATATGGCTTATCAGATGAAGATGGAATAATTGGATGAGTATTATAAACAATTTTAGTCTCATAATTTACTTTATTTAATCCCCTTATTGTCTCAATAGGTTCAAAAGAAAGCAACATATCTGCACCTTGATTTGGAATAATTGATGAATTATAACCACCTATTTTTAATTCAGTAGAAACTGAACCTCCTCTTTGAGACATACCGTGAATTTCACTCATCACTACATCTAAACCTTGATTCATTGCAGCTTCACCAATAATTGTTGAGGTTTTAATAATTCCTTGACCTCCAACACCACAAATATAAATATTATAATGATTATCCATTTTCTCACCTACCATCCTCTAAAGCACCATATTTACATACTTGGACACATGCACCACATCCATCACATTGAGATTCATCAATAGTTATTTTTCCATTAATTTTAGAAATTGCAGGACATGCTAATTGACTAACACATTTATCACAAGCATTACAATTACTTTCAACAAATTTAACTGGAGGTTTTTTAGTTAAACCTTTAATTAAAGTACATGGAGCTTTTGATATAATTACTGCTACATCATCTCTCTGGAATGCTTCCATATATGTTTTAACAACTTGATCTAAGTTAAATGGATTGATTACACGTACAAAATCAACTCCACAAGCTAATGCTAATTTACGAATAGATACTTCAGGAGCTTCATCCCCCATTCCATCAACAGGAATTCCAGGATTTGGCTGACCACCAGTCATCGCAGTAATCCTATTATCAAGCACAGTTAAAACAAAATTATGTTTATTATGCACCGCATTTATTAATGGAGAAATACCACTGTGGAAAAATGTTGAATCACCAATAAAACTAGCTACTTTTTGATCTGAGGAAACAGAAAATCCACAACCATCTCCTACACTAGAACCCATAGATAATAAGTAATCAGCTGCATTGTAAGGAGGGTTAATACCTAATGTATAACATCCAATATCAGAAGCAAATATTACATCTTCAGGTTTTAATCCTAATTCTTCGATTGCTACATTAATTCCATAATACATTGCTCTGTGAGGACATCCTGCACATAAAACAGGAGCACGAGATGGAATATCATCACTTAATTTTTCTAAACTTTCAGAAAATTCAATTGATTCATCATTTTTGAAACTTAATATTTTATTTAATCCATCAGCAACAATATCTGAGTTAAATTCATGATAAATCGGGAAAGTTCCATCCAGTTTACCATGAACTTGAACATTAAGGTTTAATGCTCCAATGCAAGCTAAAGTATCTCTTTCAATAATTGGATCAACTTCTTCTACTATAAATACTTCATCCAAGCCATCTAAAAATTCAGCTACTTTCTCCTGTGGGAACGGATAGCTAAATCCTAACTTCAAAACACTGATATCCAAATTATTGAATTTTACAACATCATGAGCATAATTATAAGCACTACTTGAAGCAATTAACCCATATTTTTTATCCCCTGAACTGATTTCATGATTAAATTCACTTTTATTGGTGATCTCTTCAATTTTATGAATCTTATCCCAAAGTTTTACATGCATATCCCCAGCAAATGCAGGAACAGGAACATATTTTGAAGGATCCTTGTTGAAATGACCTCTCTTCCAGTGGTCATCATTATTTGATGAGTTATCCACAACATCCCCAAATTCAACAACACCCCTCATATGAGATACACGAGTGGTTGTCCTGACAATTACAGGAATATTAAATTGTTCAGATAAATCAAATGCATATTTAACCATATCTTTTACTTCCTGACAGTTAGATGGCTCTAAAATAGGTACATTTGCGAGTCTTGCATAATTACGGGTGTCTTGCTCATTTTGAGATGAGAAAAGTGATGGATCATCAGCTGATAAAATAACCATCCCACCATTAACCCCGGAGTATGCAGTTGTCATAAATGAATCTGCTGCAACATTCATACCCACATGTTTCATAAATGTAAATGATCTAAGACCTGAAACAGCTGCAGTTGCTGCAACCTCCATTGCGACTTTTTCATTAGTAGAAAATTCAAAATAAATATTAGCATCCTTAGCCAATACTGATAATACATTTCCAATTTCTGATGAAGGAGTTCCGGGATATGTAGCTGCAATAGAAACACCTGCTTCTATAAGTCCCCTTACAGCAGCTTCATTACCTAGTAAAAATTGCTTTTCACCAGATCCTCCTGTAACTAATTCTTTTAAATTCATTATAGTTTCCTCAAAATAATCATTAATATTAATATTATATTATTATAATTACATAAATATATTGCACAATCGCCCTCTAACACACTAAATTTTAAAAAAATAATAAAAATTATTATAAATAAGTTTCAAATCTGCTTTTATAAAATGTCATCATCACCAATTACTTCTTTGAATTTCATCCATATCTTTACCATGGCATAAGTATCAAGTTCACAATACTTAAGTAAGCCATCTCTTATTTCAGATTGTTCTTCTGGTGTTTTATTTTTCAGACTTAAAAAAGCATGAGCTGCTTCAAAACCATTATGCACTACAGGCAAATTACTATAATCCAATTCAGGATCATCAGGATATAATGCAGGTAAAACATATTTTATGGAATAAGAACCTTTCATTTCCTTTGTATAATAATCTCTGTTTTTAAACGGCACCATTAAATCAACCATATTGTCATTAAATCTTTTCATTTCATCTTCCAAATCCGGGAATAATTTTCCGATTTCTTTATTACGTGTAGCTTCAAATGCTTTATTATAAACAATGACACTGCCGTCTTCAGGCATATCTTCAATCATAGACTCTGCAAAAGTTCTAATTAAATTATCATCATCAGCTTCTGCTAAATATTCTTTATGCTCAATAGGAGCGCCAGGTTCTTTGATTACATGCAGCGAATATTGGAAAGGTATTTGCTGATATGGTTTTGTTCCTTCGTATTCCGGAATGGCATATTGACAAGTTTCATAATCAATGAAGTATAAAGGATATTTAAGAGAACATAATACCTGCTTTACTGCATCTTTATTTATTTTCTCTTCTCGGTTATTTAATTCAAAATCAATCTGTTCCAAATATTTTGGATTGAGACTCTCATGTTCTAAATCTTTAAATGATATTTTACCATCATAATACTTTTCAAACTTTTTGGATTTGTACATCCCACTTATATCAAATACATTGGGAGTTGGCAAATCCCGTGTACAGTAATCCCAGAAACTACATGAATATGGATCGAAACAATACTTTCCCAGTTCTTTAACAGGTTCATTCTCCTCATAGTTTTTCATGTATTCATTAATAAAATCAATATTGCTTTTTATTTCATCTTGCTTTTCAACAGCTATATCAGTTATATTTTCTATATTGAACAATTGTTCTATATTCAATTCTGTGCCTCTAATGTATTCATTGTTAATATAAACAATAGCTGCTTTTTTTACATTTAAACCAAGATTTGATAAAACAAAGTATTGATATGCAACATCATCTATGTATATGTCTTTTATTTTTGTGGAACTTTTTACTTCATAAATTTCAACCCCATCCACATCATTTTTTAAAATATCCACACTGCAAAAATTATTATCATAAATAAAAGACGCTTCTGCAATTACATTTGGCTTATCTTTAATTAATCGTTCTGTTTTTTCAATCCTCGCTTTAATAGGATTATCACTAGGAATATCTTCATAATCTCCAAATAATCCTTTTGCAATTTCACCTACTTGCCTACCAGTTTCAAAAACAGATTCATCGGTTTCACTTTCCAATACATCTGATCTATATTTGTCTAACCAAAGAATCTTTTCACATTGCACACATTTGCAATAGTCAGATTTTGATAAAAATATCCTATCCATAATTTATCTCCTATTAATTAGCATTTAATCCGAATTTTTATTAATAATTTTTTCTTTTAATTTGTTTTCAATATATTCATACTATCTCCACCACTCAGCAAAACTCTTCGTATTGAAAAAATGGGAACAATTTACTATTGCATATTGCATTGTAGCATCTAGACATTTATTATAATTATATATTACACAATAGACTAATTTTTGAAAAAAGTAATAAAAGTTATTATACACAGTATTAATAGAAAAATCATGTTAAATACTCTTTTTTGGACATCAAAGATTTTTATGTCAGAAATTTTCTCATTCTATTTTTTATCTAATAAATCAAAAATATCGTCCAAACTTACTCTAAAACACATAAATATGAATAATAAAAAGAGAATATAAGTTTCATACTAAAATTAAACCATTAACATGAAAAATAAACAATTACACAAAATTGAATTAATATATTTAAATAGTAAATTGGCACATAAATATGAATAATATAATATTGTGTTTATTTTATAATATTGTTCTATGGAGATGGTCTTATTTCATTTTATAATGAAGATACTTATGAAAAATCATTGATTGAATTATTTCAGAATTTAGGTTACATGTACTATTATGGTCCAGATATAGAAAGAGATTATAAAAACCCTCTTTATATGGATGATTTGAATGCATTATATCAAATTAATAATAAATTGGATAAAGAAGCTGTTGATAAAACTATTGAAGTAATCCAAGATTTTGGAAATGATTCACTTGAAAATAAAAATAATAAATTTATGGAATATCTCCAAAATGGGATTAATGTTAATTACTGGAAAGATGGAAAAGAAAAATCAACTCATGTTAAACTGATTGATTTTGAAAACGAAAGAAATAATACATTCACAGTTATTAATCAATGGACTGTTGAAGAAAAAGAAGTTAAACGACCAGACATTGTTGTTTTTGTAAATGGATTTCCATTAGTAGTATGTGAGTTAAAATCTCCTTCAAGAGAAAATACAGACACTTCTGAAGCATATAATCAATTAAAAAAATATATGCAAGTTATTCCTTCCCTTTTTAATTATAATGCGTTTTGCGTAATGAGCGATATGTCCATTTCAAAAGCAGGTACAATAACTGCATCTGAAGACAGATTCATGGAATGGAAAACAACTGATGGCAGTTATGAGACAACACAATGGGCTGATTTTACAACATTCTTTGAAGGTATTTTCGATACAAAAAGATTTTTAGATATCCTAAAGAATTTCATTGTATATTCAAATGATTCAACAACCAAAATTAAGATACTTGGAGCATACCATCAATATTTTGCAGTTAACAAAGCAGTAAACTCAACAGTTAAAGCCCTTCAAAGTGATCATAAAGCAGGAGTATTCTGGCACACTCAAGGCAGCGGAAAAAGTTTATCAATGGTATTCTATGTTAATAAACTCCAACAAAAACTTGAAAGTCCAACATTTGTAGTAATTACAGACCGTAATGATTTAGATGACCAGTTATATTCACAATTTGCTAAATGTAGTAACTTTTTAAGACAGACACCAAAACAAGCTACAAGCATGAAAAACTTAAAAGAGTTACTAAATGATAGAAAAGCCAATGGTATTTTCTTCTCAACAATGCAAAAGTTCGATGATTATGATGAATCATTAACAGACCGAGAAGATGTTATTGTAATATCCGATGAAGCACACAGAAGCCAGTATGGTCTTGAAGAAAAAGTAGATCCCAAAACTGGTGAAATAAAAATAGGCGCTGCTAGGAGAATACACAATGCACTTCCAAATGCAACATTTATTGGTTTTACAGGAACACCTATTTCAAGAGCAGATAGAAACACCAGAGAAGTATTTGGAGATTATATTGATATTTACGACATGACCCAATCAGTAGAAGATGGAGCAACAGTACCAATATGCTATGAAAGCCGTATTGCAGATATAAACTTAGACGAATCAATTCTAGAAAAAATTGATGACAAATACTGGGAATTACAAGAAGACGCCGAAGAATACAATATTGAAAGAAGCAAACGTGAATTAAGTAAAATGGAAGAATTGCTTGGAGCCCCAGAAATTATTGAAAATATCTGTACCGACATAGTTCAACATTACGAAGACCATCGTGCAAATGAATTAAGTGGAAAAGCAATGATTGTAGCCTATTCCCGTCCAATAGCTATAAAAATGTATGAAAAAATATTGGAGTTACGTCCAAATTGGGATGAAAAAGTAAAAGTAGTAATGAGCGGTTCTAATAAAGACCCAGAAGAGTGGTATGAAATAATCGGAGACAAACCATATAAAAAGGAACTTGAAAAGAAATTCAAAGATGATAATGACCCAATGAAAATAGCTATTGTAGTTGACATGTGGCTTACAGGATTTGATGTTCCTTCACTTTCAACAATGTATGTCTACAAACCAATGAAAGGACATAATTTAATGCAAGCAATTGCTCGTGTAAACAGAGTATTTAAAGGAAAAGAAGGTGGACTTATTGTTGACTATATTGGAATAGCAGCCGAACTCAAAAAGGCAATGAGTGAATATACTGATAGGGACGAAAAGAAATACGGTGACCCTAATGTCGATAAAGTGGCTTATCCAAAATTCCAAGAAAAACTAGAAATCTGCCGTGATTTATTCCACGGATTTGACTACTCCAAATTCTTTGGTGACAGTGATTTAGAAAGATCAAAAGTCATTTCAAGTGGAGTAAACTTCATGGAAGACTTATCACGTGAAGAAACCAAAAAGAATTATTTAAAAGAAGCATTACTGCTTAAAAAATGGCTGTCACTATGCAGCAGCAGAGCTAAGAAACATGAAAGATTTGAAGCAGCATTTTTTGAAGCCGTGAGGACTGTCCTTGTTAAAGTCACATCCAATGGAAAATTATCCCTGCCCGAAATTAATAAACAAATTACAGAACTACTTAATCAATCAATTAAAAGTACGGGAGTAATCAATGTTATTAATGTTAGTGAAGAAGTATCATTATTCGATCCAGACTTTTTAGATAAAGTAAGAGCATTGGACTCCTCTAATTTAGCCAGAACCATTTTAGAAAAATTACTTGATGATGAAGTGGGAGTATATACAAGAACAAATCTTGTTAAATCAGAAGAATTTTCAGAACTTCTAAAAAAGACACGTAATGATTACATTAATGGACATATCACAAATGACGAAGTAATTGAAGAATTAATCAAAATTGCGAAAATGTTACGTGAAGCACATTTAGAAGGAGAGAAATTAGGATTAACTGAAGAGGAATTAGCATTTTACAACGTTATTGCTCTTCCAGAAAACATCCACGAGTTTTATGATGATGAAACTTTAATTAAAATTACACAGGAATTAACCGACTCTTTGAGAAAAAATAGAACAATAGATTGGCAGAAAAAAGAATCTGCAAGAGCAAACATGAGAAGAACAATAAAACGTCTACTTAAAAAATATGATTACCCTCCAGAAGAAATGAAATCTGCTTTAGATAAAGTTATAGCACAATGTGAATTGTGGGTTGATGAATCAGCATAGGTGATTAAAATGGTGAAAGATAATAGTAGTGAAATAGGTTTTGAAAAGCAAATTTGGGATGCTGCTGAGGAACTAAGAGGTTCAATGGATGCAGCCGAATATAAACATGTAGTATTAGGATTAATTTTTCTAAAATACTTATCCGATAAATTCGAAGAAAGATACCAGGAACTAGTTGAAGAAGGAGATGGTTTTGAAGAAGATATTGACGAATACACTTACAAAAACATATTCTTTGTTCCTCCCGAAGCCCGTTGGTCAGAAATTGCTAAAAAAGCAAATACTGCAGAAAATGGATTGGCAATTGATGCAGCAATGAAATCTATTGAAGACAATAACAAATCACTTAAAGGAATATTGCCTAAAAACTTCTCAAGACCAGAATTAGATAAAAAGAAACTTGGTGCGGTAATTGATATTTTCACTAATGTGCAGATGTCTGAGAAAGGTGATAAAAAAGACATTCTTGGACGTACTTATGAATATTGTTTAAGCATGTTTGCAGAAACTGAAGGTAAAAAAGCAGGAGAGTTTTACACTCCTGCATGCGTTGTAAAAACTTTAGTTTCAGTTTTAAAACCATTTGATGGAAGAGTTTATGACCCATGTTGCGGATCTGGAGGTATGTTTGTCCAATCAAAAAACTTCATTGATAACCATAGTGGAAATATAAACAATTTATCAATTTATGGTCAAGAATCCAATCCAACAACTTGGAAAATGGCAAAAATGAATTTAGCCATAAGAGGACTTGAAGCAAACCTTGGAGAACACCAAGAAGACACATTCTTAAATGATTTACATCCAACACTTAAAGCAGATTATATAATGGCAAATCCACCATTCAACCTTAAAAAATGGGGACAAGAACAATTACAAGACGATGTAAGATGGAAATATGGAATACCACCAAAAGGCAATGCAAACTTTGCATGGATGCAACATATGATACACCACTTATCACCAAAAGGAAAAATCGGATTAGTTTTAGCTAATGGTTCATTATCATCAACTACATCTGGTGAAGGAAAAATAAGACAAGCTATTGTAGAAGATGACCTTGTTGAATGTATTATTGCATTACCTACACAATTGTTCTATACTACTGGAATACCTGTATGTTTATGGTTCTTGAATCGTAATAAGAAACAAAAAGGTAAAACTTTGTTTATTGATGCTCGTGAAATGGGAACAATGGTTTCAAGGAAATTACGTGAACTAACTGACGAAGATATTAATTTAATTGCTGATACCTTCACTAAATTTGAAGAAGGAACTCTTGAAGATGAAAAAGGATTCTGTAAAGTTAGTGACTTAAAAGAAATTAAAAAACACGATTTCATATTAACACCTGGACGTTATGTTGGATTTAAACCTGAAGAAGACGATGGAATACCATTTGAAGAAAAAATGAAAACATTAACAACAGAGTTAGATGCTTTATTTAAAGAATCCCACGAACTTGAAGGAAAAATACGTCAAAATCTAAAAGATATAGGTTTTGAATTTTAAATTGACTATTTATATTAAAGGAGGTGATAAATTTGAGTTTAAATTTTGTTGTGCTGCACCAGAGGATAAGTTTAATAATCTTTCATAATTGCCATAAATATAATAATAAACAAATTTTGGATTAGCTAATGACTTATCAATAGTCAAATTACAACAAGCTTGATTTGTTGTGAGATTAATCATATTCATTGCTACTTTTGCAGCAGTTGCTCCATACATTGCAACAATCACAGAATCTTTTTTAACCCATTTTGCAGCACTATTTTCAAAGCCTTCTTGTGTAATATATTTTTCAGTATCATAAATCCTATTAAAATTAATTTCTTTTGTATTTAACCAAGGTATATCCCCACCATAATATTCTTCATTTGTACTTTTTGGTGTGCCTCCACTTGAAACATTTAAACATAGTTCTCCAATTGTTGTGACATTCCATAAACTCAA
This sequence comes from Methanobrevibacter sp., assembly GCF_051877095.1. Classification (GTDB taxonomy): domain Archaea; phylum Methanobacteriota; class Methanobacteria; order Methanobacteriales; family Methanobacteriaceae; genus Methanocatella. The sequence goes on from NZ_JBJEIO010000010.1 coordinate 36,314, forward strand.
ATATAATTAAAAAATTTCCAATTAGTATTCCTCCATTAGACATTCAGAATAATATTGTAAACTTATTATCTACAATAGATGATAAAATAGAATTAAATCAAAAAATAAATAAACATTTAGAGATATTATTGCATTCTATATTTAATTACTGGTTTATAAGTTTTGAAAAATTTAGTAATTCAACATTTACAGAATCAAAATTAGGTGAAATTCCCAAAGATTGGAGAATAGGTATTTTAAAAGATTTATTGTCCCTGAAAAAAAATCCTATCAAACCATCTGAAACAAATGGATTACCTTATCTCCCTATTGATATTATTCCAATGAATTCACTAGGAATTTCAGAATTAAAATCTGATGAAGAAGCTAATAGTAGTTTAATTTCATTTGATAAAAATGATATTTTAATAGGAGCAATGAGAGTTTATTTTCATAGAGTTGTTATTTCTCCTTGCTCAGGGATTACTCGATCAACATGTTTTGTATTAAAACCTAAAAAAGAATATTATTTGAGTTATTTATTGTTATTGTGCAATTTAGATCAAACTATTCAATATGCTCAAAATACTTCTAAAGGAACAACAATGCCTTATGCTGTTTGGGATAATGGTTTAGGGGATATGGATATTATAATTCCACCAGAAGATATATTAAATGAATTTCATAATTTAGTATTTCCAATAATTGAGAAGATTAGAGACAATTATAATGAAATTAATAAATTACAGAAACTAAGAGATACTTTACTTCCAAAATTAATGTCTGGTGAAATTGATGTTTCAAAGATAAATTGTGATTTGATAATCACTAGTCATTATTTATCTGTAAGATTTCCAGTCATCCAACATTTATTCATCAAATCATACAATTTAACTTCCAGATTGATTGATACTGCTATAAATATTTAATATATTCATGTTCAAATTATCAGTATTAACCATTAAGATAAACTTCAGAATTTGTGCTTCAATAGTAATTAATATATTTATTAGTAAAACAAATATTATATTATAATAATTTATTTCTCGGGGAAGAATAATGATTAAAGTTTATGTTTCAAGATTTGATAGTGAAACAGACAAAGAACCTCATTTAGAATGTTATGAAATAGATAAAACACCTAGTATGAAAGTTCTTGATGCACTTAACGCTATCAATGAAAAATATGATGCTAATATTAGTTTTAGAAGTTCTTGTAGGGCAGGACAATGTGGTTCCTGTGGAATATTATTTAATGGAAATGGTGCATTAGCTTGTCAAAAAGAAATTAAGGACGGAGCTATTATTGAACCTCTCAGATTCCCAGTAATTAAAGATTTGATTGTTGATAAATCTAGTATTGAAGCAAAAGTAAAGGATTTAGAATTGTCTCTTCAGTGTGATCATAAATGCGACCATTTAGATACCAGCATCACTAAAGAGGATACAAAAGATACCAAAAAGGTTAGAAATTGTATTGAATGTTATTCTTGCTATTCAACTTGTCCTGTTGTTAATATTGCAACAGAGGAATTTGGCGGACCTTACTTAATGAGATATATCAACAAGTTTGATACTGACCCTAGAGATAATTATGATAGACTTAAAGAAGCATTGGATGAAGGATTATATAAATGTACCAGTTGCGGTAAATGTTTATCTGTTTGTCCGAAAAACATCAATACCTTTGGAGATGCAATAGAAAAAATGAGAGTTATTGCAGTTGCAAACGGCTCCGGACCACTACCTGAACATGTTGCATTTAAGGAAAACATTTTGAAAACAGGGAGATCCCTCAAAGCTGATAAAGAACCATTTATCAAAGAGGCAGTAAATAAAACTGGTTCAAAAATAGCTTTCTTTACTGGTTGTATGGTTGATTATAGATTCCCTGAAGTTGGCCATAGACTAGTTAAAGTCTTGAAAGAAAACGGAATAGACATTGATGTTCCTGAAGGTCAAGTTTGCTGTGGTTCTCCTCTTTTGAGAACTGGTCAGACAGATATTGTTCAGGACCTTGTTGATAAAAATAAGGAAGTCTTTAAGGATTATGATACTGTAATTACAGTTTGTTCCGGTTGCGGTTCTACATTGAAAAATAATCATCCTGATTTTGGCTCAAAACTTAATGTAATGGATATTAGTGAGTTTTTAGTTGATAAACTCGATGAAGATAAACTAAAAGAAGTTAACATGACTGTTACATACCATGACCCTTGTCATTTGGCTAGAGGTCAAGGCATCAAAGATGCACCTAGGGAAATTATTGAAAAGATACCTGGTGTTGAATTTAAAGAGATGCTGTATCCGTGCCAATGCTGTGGTGCTGGTGGAGGAATAAAATCCGGAAAACCAGAAATAGCTATGGATTTATCTAAAGCAAAAGCAGAAATGATTAAAGATACTGGTGCTGATGCAGTAGTTACAATATGTCCATTTTGCGAATTAAACATACAAGATGGTTTAAATGAAATTGGATGTGGAGACATTGAATGTATACACATCTTAGAATTGTTAAATAGAGCTTATGAATAATTGAAATTAGGGGTTGATTAATATAGGAGATACTGCTGTTAGTGAGCAAAAGATAGTTGAAACTGTACCATTAGATTCAGATAAAGAAGACAGCGAGAAAAAATCAACTTCGACAAAAAAAGCAAAATCTACAAATCAATCTAGAGGAACTGCAAGAGCAAAACTTATAAAAGACCAAGAGCAAAAAGAATTGAGTCTTTTTAAAGATAATATTTATATTGTTTTTGTAGAATGTGAAACACCTGGAAATATTGGTTTTCTTGCAAGAACAATGGCAAACTTTGGATTGAAAAATTTAGTATTGATTAATCCACCTACATTAACCAAAGAAGCTTATTATCAAGCTACTCATGGAAAATATATTGTTGAAAATGCAATGATTTTTCCTACTTTAGATGATTTTTACCAATCTCATAGAATTGATTTTAAAGTTGCATCAACTGGAATGGCTGGTGGAAGTTATAACCTATCAAGAATTCCTATAAGACCAGAAGAACTTGGTCAATCCATGAATGTTTCAAATAAAATAGCAATATTGTTTGGAAGAGAAGGAAATGGACTTACAAATAAAGAAATTGCAGATTGTGATATTTGTGTTTCTATTCCAACAGATCCAACATATCCAATTTTAAATATTTCACATGCTGCTGCGATAATTTTTTATGAGATATTTAAAAATAAACATGATTTTGGTGCGGAAGGACTTGATGAAAGTACAAATCTCGAAAAAAAATACTTATTGAAAGATATGGTGGATTTAATTAATAATTTAGATATTCCAGAACATAAAAAAAGAAATGGAATTAAAACTTTCAATAACATTATTTCAAGAGCATTCATTACCTCAAGAGAAGCTCATACATTCAAAGGAATATTAAGACGATTGAAAAACAAAATTGGTGAACAATGAGAAGGATTAGCTTTGCAGATGTTAGTATATTTGTTCTTAAATACATTTTTAACTGGAGATTCTGGATAGCTAAAATAACTAAAAAATCAAAAATTTATAAAAAATTCATTGATAATTTTCTTTTTAAAGATGATGAAATTGTTGTTATACCAAATACCATCAGCATAAACAAGAAAATCGAATCCAAAGGTTGTGAATTTTTACCAACAGATGTTATTAAAGAAGTTGTAAAACGTTGCGATGATATTGTAATCATGAATAATTGTCTTTGTAGAACTTCAAATAACTGTCAGGATTATCCTAAAGATATCGGATGCATATTTTTAGGTCCGACATCCAGAAAAATTCCAAAAAACATTGGTAAAAAGGCAACTGTAGATGAAGCACTTGCTCAAATTGATAAAGCAGATGCTGCAGGGCTTACCCATATTATCGGAAGGAATAAAATAGATACTGTGTGGATGAATGTAAGGCCCGGAAAAGGTCTTTTGACAATTTGTCATTGCTGTCCGTGTTGCTGCTTATGGAAAGTTTACCCTACTCTACATGAAGATATAAGTGGCAAACTGGAAAAACTTGAAGGTGTTGAAGTAAAATTCAATGAAGATAAATGTAAACTTTGTAAAAAATGTTTACAAGAAGTTTGCATGTATAAAGCCATCAGTTTAGAGGATAATAAGATTACAATTGATTATGATGTCTGTAAAGGATGTGGTCTTTGCAGTAATATATGTAAATTTGATGCAATTACTATTAATTACACCAATAAAACTATTGACAATGTAGTTAACAGAATGAATGATTTGATCGAGATAAAAGAATTATAAAGAAGAATTATTTTTATTTAGGCTTTGTAGAAATCCTTATTTTTCTTGAATTTGTGTTGTTCTGTAAATGTTGT
>NZ_JBJEIO010000011.1:0-39212 GCF_051877095.1 Methanobrevibacter sp.
ACAACATTTACAGAACAACACAAATTCAAGAAAAATAAGGATTTCTACAAAGCCTTATTTTTTAAATTTTAATTCAAACTAGAATTAGCAAATAATCGGCTGTTAATTTAATAATTTATTATATGCTTCTTAGTTTTAATCATGTATAAAACTTAAAATTCAACATATAAGTCATAAGGAAGATATTCTTTATTAGTTAATCTATATCAACTGCTTATTTTAATCAGTTTTGCTAAATAAAAAACAATTTTCCTGATGATTATTGATAATGCCAATGGATTCAAGATATGAATAAATGATTGTAGGTCCTACAAATTTCATCCCACGCTTTTTTAAATCTTTAGAAATAGTTTTAGATAATTCAGATTCAGTTTTAAACTCTGCTTTGATTATATTTCCATTGGTAAATCCCCAAATATAATTGTTAAAACTACCGAATTCTTCTTGAATTTCCATAAATATTTTTGCATTATTAATTGTAGCAGTTATTTTACCTTTATGGCGGATAATGCCTTCATTTGCTCGTAATTCTTCAATTTTATCTTCACCATATTTGGATATTTTTCTATAATCAAACTCATCAAAGGCTATTTTAAAGTTTTCTCTTTTTTTAAGTATCGTAATCCAAGAAAGACCTGCTTGAAATGATTCTAAAACAAGCATTTCAAATAATTCCTGATCATCATGTTTTGGAACTCCCCATTCTTCATCATGGTATTTGATGTATATTTCTTCATCACTTACCCAATTGCAACGTTTAATTGTCATAGTGACTATTATTAAAAAGTTTATTTAAATATATTTTCATGGGACAATTAATGTAAAATGAATAAAAAGGTATATTATCTTTTTTGTTAAGAATGTTGGTTGTTCTTACAATTTTTGTTGTGGATTTAGTAAATGAGAGAAAAAATTTAATAAATAATATGAACATATAATATATTTATTTTTTTTTTATTATATTTTAATGAGGTATTACAATGGTAGAATTAGGATTAGGTATGATGAGGCTCCCAATTTTAGATGAAAATGACTTTTCAAGTGTGGATTTTGATCAAGTTTCAAAGATGGTTGATGTATTAATGGAAGCTGGCTTCAATTGTTTTGATACAGCTTATCCTTACCATGAAGGAGTAAGTGAAGTAGCTTTAAAAAAATGTCTTGTTGAGAGATATCCACGAGATTCTTTTAAAGTTTTTGATAAATTACCTACTTTTGCAATCACTGAGGAATCACAACTTGAACCAATTTTTTCCGAGCAACTTGAAAGGTGTGGTGTTGAATATTTTGATTATTATCTGATGCATAATGTAAGTGGGTATTCTGAAAAAGGATGGTTAGATGTTGATTCATTTTCATTTGCAAAGAAGAAAAAAGAAGAAGGATACATTAAGCATCTAGGATTGTCTACTCATGGTAATGCTGAATTTTTAGATAATATATTAACACTCCATCCAGAAGTTGAATTTGTATTGTTACAACTCAATTATCTTGATTGGGAAGATGAAGGAATTGAATCTAGAAAATGTTGGGAAGTTGCAAGAAAACACAATAAACCAGTAATGGTAATGGAAGCATATAAAGGTGGTTTTTTAGCAGATGTTCCTGACAAAGCAGAACAAATAATGAAAGAATGTAATCCTGATAAATCAATTACATCTTGGGCAATGAGATTTGTAGCTAATTTAGAAGGAGTTTTTTTAGTTTTAACTGGTTCAAGTAGCCTTGAACAAATTGAAGAAAACATTGCTGAGTTTAAAAATGCAACTCCACTTAATGATAAAGAATTAGAAGTTATTAGTGAAGTTTCAGAGATTATTAATGCTAATATTACAGTGGATTGTACAAAATGCAGATATTGCGTTGATTCTTGTAGTGAAAGTATTGATATTGCAAAAATCTTTGATTTATACAATAAAGAAAAAATCCTTGGTGAAAATGAATGGTCTCCTATAGGAAATGCTTATGTAAACTATTCAAAGATTCCTGGTGCGGGAATTGCTTCAGATTGTACAAAATGTGAGTTATGTATTGAAGAATGTCCGCAAGAGATTAATATTCCTGAAGTTTTAAAAGATGTTGTAAAGACATTTGAAACTGAAGGTTATGGATTTACCAACTAATTTTTTTCTTTTTTTTAAACTTTTATTTTTTTTTTAGTGTATTTTAAGCAAATTTTAATTATAATAAATAATATAATTATAAATAATCTAATTTTATGAGGGTTCTATTATGATACCAGGTATGAATAAAAAACAAATGAAACAGATGGAAAGGCAAATGAAAAAAATGGGTATGAAAATGGAAGATCTTGATGGAGTTCGTGAAGTTATTATCCGTTTTGATGAAAAAGAATTGGTCATTGATGAACCTAGTGTAAGTCTAATGAGTGTAATGGGGCAAGAAACTTATCAAATTGAAGGTAAGGCTCGTGAAGTAGAACTTGATTATGAAATCGAAATTCCAGATGAGGACATCGAAATGGTAGCTAATAGTGCAGGAGTTTCAGCAGATGAAGCAAGATCTGCACTTGAAGAATGCAAAGGTGACCTTGCAGAAGCTATTATGAAATTAAATCAATAGATAAAATGACTCTTATTGCACATATTTCGGATTTACACATTTGTGAAAATGAATTTGATGAAGATATGTTCATTAAGGCTGTTGGGGAAATTAATAATTTGCAGCCGGACATGATTATTTTAACTGGGGATATAACTAATGATGGTTATTATGCTGAGTTTCAAATGGCAACTGAATATTTAAAGATGTTTGAAGCTCCATTATTTGCAGTTCCTGGAAATCATGATTCTAAAAATTTAGGTTATCAATCTTTTGAAGAGTTGGTTGGTGAACGTAGTTGGAAATTAACTATGGATGACAATTTAACTGTTATTGGTTTGGATAGTAGTTCACCTGATGAAAGTAAAGGACGTATTGGTGGTCCTCAACATATGTGGTTAGAACATCAATTAGATGAATGTGTGGTTAATGAAAATTTCTCTATTGTTGCTTTACACCATCATATAATTTCTATTCCTCAAACTGGGCGTGAACGTAATGTTTTATCTGATGCAGGTGATGTTTTAAAAACATTAACAACTCATGAAGTTGATTTAGTAGTATCTGGACATAAGCATGTTCCAAATATATGGAAATTAAATAACACTATTGTGGTTAATGCAGGTTCTCTTTCTTCTAAAAAGCTTAGAGGTAGAATAAACAATTCTTATATAACTTACAATATTACGGATGATGAAATAGAAATTTTTCTTAATAATGTCGGTGGAGAAAGATTTTTATTTGGAAAATATGCAAAAAATGTGTTATAAAGTAAATTTAAATAATTGAATACAAAGATATATTAACTGGATTAGATTAGTTAGGTGATATTATGAAAGTGGTTGTAGATGCTTCTAATGTGGCATTTAGTGTTAAAAATGAAATGGGACAACCTCAAATGTCCAATATACTTGCAGCTGTTAAGGCACTAGAAGAAGGAGAAGATGAGTTTGTAATTATAGCAGATGCATCACTTCGTCATGATATTGATGATAAAGAAACATTTTTAAAATTATTGGAAAGTGATAATGTAGAAGAAGTCCCACCAGGTAACGATGCAGATCATTTCATTTTAGATATTGCTTCACGTGAAAATGCAAAAGTATTGTCAAATGATAAATTTAGAGATTATGTTGCTGAATTTAGGAATATTGCTTCTATGAGAATTCCATTTATAATTGAAAATAATAGACTCACATTTGGTAAGCCTAAGAAAGTTAAAAAAGATAAAAATATCCTTCAGAACATATGTGATGAAATTATAAAAGAATTAAAATTTAAAAAATGGGAAATTTATGAGGGTAAGGAAGGTTTGGAAATTTCCCCATTAAATATTGCTAAACAAGCTATTATTCGTATTGATAATGAAAATAACACGGAATCTAAACTTGAAAATGTCTTTGCTAAAATTCCATTATTTAATAAAATTGTAGAAATGGTTGATGATGTTGAAATAGCTGCACCTTATGTGATTTTTGTATTAGTACATCCTAGGGATTATAAAATAGCTGTTAAGAATGCAGGTAATATTTCAGTTACTGTTGCAGATAGATTAGGGCTTGAAAAAAAACCATTAATTGCAGTTAGAAATGATTTATTTACTAAACCAGGTAGTTTTGAATTAAATATCATGCTGGCTGATGAGGTAACTGAGTATGCACCATATAATATTTCAGTTCGTGTATGTAGCAATGATGAAGTATTCATTAAAAGAAATTCAAGGAATATTGCAAGTACAATAGCTGGGAGACTTGGATCTTGGAAATTCCCATTTGTTTCAGTAAAACCAGATATGCTTTTAGAAAAACCTGGTGATTTTGAAATAGACCTTGAAAAGGGAGGAGGTTTAGATGGTTAATTTATTAACCAAGTCTTTAATTAAATTAATTACTAATTTAAATCCAATTTCTATTGGGACTAAATTTTTCCCAACAAATTCACTTGAAACGGAATATGTGGAATTATTTAATTACACTCAAACTATCCTTTTTGAACTTGATAAAGCAAAAATAACATCAGATTCCATTTTGGAAAATTTGATTCGTGATGTTGGTGGTGAAAATCTTCCAAAAGATTATAATTTTTATGAATTGAAGCCTGCTGAAGATAGAATTGAGGAATATGCTTTAGTAAGTAATATTATCATGGGTAATGATCGTTATTTCTACATTGAACTTCCAGATGCTTCTCATTTAATCAATGTTTTTGTAAAAATAATTGAAAATGAAAGAGGGGAAGTTGTAGAAAAAACTGCTACAGAACTGGTTGCTAAAATGTTAAGTAAAAATGATGCGATTCGTGTAGCTATTGAATTAATTGGTATTGGGTTATCTGAAGGAATTCAAGTGATTTCTGCTGTTGGAATGACTGGTGCAGCATCAATTGAAAGAGCGATTCATTATACTCAAAATGTGGGTAGTTTTCCAGGTATTGCATTTACTAAATTAGGTGGTGAATATGCCCTTGTTTTTGATTCTCCATTTTTACTTCAAGAATCAAGGCCAATGAATTTGGAAAATTATTTATTCATTGATTTAATTGATTCTACTAAGTTCATAGATAAAAATGGTCGTAATAAACTTGTTGAGTTAATGACCGGTATTAAAAATTTCATTGAAAGAGAATGCAATGGTGAATTAGAAGGTTATCGTGAAGGAGGGGATGATTTTATTGCAAAATTCCCATCTAAAGACTTAGCAATACGTGCGGGACTTGATGCAGCATGGTTTGCACTTGATAATGGTGCTAAGATAAGAGCTGGAGTAGGTAGAAGTAGAAGAGAGGCAGGTGAAAGAGCACAACTTGTTGATGATTTAAAAGCAGTTTCACCATTGTCTTTAGTTGTATTTGAATTAGCAAATGGATTATATGCATATAATATTCCATCTGAATTTACAAGGACTTTAATCAATTTAATAGAAAATGAAAAAGCTAAATTGATTGGAGTTTTTGCATTTGTATTTATATTTACATTTTTAATGTCTATTTTAGGACTTGGGATGTTTAGTTTCATAGGTGTTATAATAGCTTTAATTTATGCATTTGTAGCTTAACAAATAAAGAAGTGAAGTAATATGAGTAGAAAAAAAGATGATAAGAGGGTTTTATTTTCTCCAAATAATAATCGTTCAAGGAGATCTAATAAAAGAAAAGCACCTAAATTTAAACCTACTTTCCAATCACGTAAACAAAGGAAATGGGGCAATATTACTGTATTTCTCATTATTTTAGCTTTAGTTGCATTTGTTGTGGGTGTGGGAAGTGGGATATCATTAACATTTGAAAGTGATGAGGATACTCATTGGGAAAATGTTACAGAAGAAATGACTACCAATTTAGATAATGTTACTAATTTAACTTATGATGCTGAAGTGGATGGTGTTGATTATAATAATAATGACACTTTAAATGAATTGAATGTTACGGTTGAACCATCATATTAATTAATTTGTGATTTTTATGGAGTTTATTAAAGATTTGAATGGAGGATTTTCTGTTATAGAAAATCTTAAAGTATCTGGAGCACGTGAAGGTAAATTTGGTGTTACAATTATTTATTCACCAAACAGTACTGCATCTGCAGTTTTTACTTCTAATAAAGTAGTTGCAGCTCCAGTTAAATATACTAAAAATGTACTTAAAAAAGGAATTATTTCAGCTGTTTTTGTAAATAGTGGTAATGCTAATTGTTTTACGGGTAAACAAGGTTTAAAAGATTGTGAAACATTAGTTGAATTAGTATCTAATGACTTGAATGTGCCTAAAGATGAAATTGCTATTTCTTCAACAGGTGTTATTGGTCGTGAAATGCCTATGGATATTATTTCTAAAGTCGCTTATGAATCACTTTCAAAATTGGGAAATTCTCCTGAAGATTCTCTTGCAGCTGCAAAAGCTATTATGACAACTGACACATTTCCGAAAGAATGTGCAGTTGAAGTTACATTAACAACTGGTGAAACAGTTAAAATTGCAGGTATCACTAAGGGAAGTGGTATGATTGCTCCAAATATGGGGACTATGCTTTCTTTTATTGTGACTGATGCTGTGGTTCCATCTGATGAAATTAAAAAAGCATTAAAGAAATCTGCAGATATTAGTTTTAATATGATTGTTGTTGATGGTGATGAGAGTACTAATGATACATGTTTGATGATGGCAAATGGAGCATCTAATGTTGAAGTTGTAAAAGATGGCAAGTTAGACTCTAATTTCCAAGAAGCTTTAAATTATGTTTGTGTTGATTTAGCTAAAAAAATGGCTCATGATGGTGAAGGAGCTACTAAATTCATTGAAGCTAATGTTTACGGTGCAAAAAATGAAAATGATGCGAAATTAGCTGCAAAATCAATTATATCCTCAAGTTTATTTAAATCTGCAGTATTTGGTGGAGATCCAAATTGGGGGAGAATAGTGTCTGCAATAGGTTATTCTGGCTGTGATTTAAATCCAGATATTGTAACAATAGCTATTGCAAATGATGCAGATGAAGTGGATCTTGTTTGTGATGGTGAAATTTTAGCATTTGAGAATACTTCAAATCTTGAAAGGGCTGAAAAGGTAATGCAATCAAAAAATGTTAAAGTTAATATTGAGATGAATTTAGGTGATGGTGAGGCGACAGCTTGGGGTTGTGATTTAACATATGATTATGTTAAAATTAATGCTGAATATACTACATAAAGAAAACCTTTAAATATTTTAAAAACAAATATTTTTATGTTATAGATATAATTCTAATATTTTTATTATCAAATTGAAGGGAGGGGAAAATATGGCTAAAGTTAAAGGAACTAACAGAAGAACTAGACAAAAAAGGAGTTATACCAAACCTGGTAGTAAAAGAGGAAGAGGAGTTAAACAAACTTGGAAAAAATAATCCTCTTAAATCTTTTTTTATTATTTTAACTATTTTTTAATGTTATGTATATATCATCATATTGAAAACTATTAAATACTATTTTTTAAAGATAATTATTTGGTGATATATTTATGAATGGACATAGGGCTCATGGATTTTCAAGTGTGCATTTTTTAGATTCTGATGAGATTTTAAATGAATTAAATCTTAAAGGCAATGAAACATTCATGGATGCTGGATGTGGAGATGGTCACATTGCAATAAAAGTAATTGAGGATTATCTTCCAAATGGTACTGTTTATGCAGTTGATGTTTATGATGCATCTATTGAAGACATGGAAACATATAAAAATGAAAATAATGTTAAGAATTTAATTAACATTGAAGCAGATATCCCTAAAGGAATTCCGGGTGTTGAGGATGAATCTATTGATGTTGTTTTGATGGTTAATGTATTTCATGGATTTAAAGCTTCAAGAACTATTGATGAGGCTATAGAAGAATTTAAAAGAATTATTAAAAAAGATGGTAAAATCGCTATCATGGATTATAAAGCATGGGATGTTCCAAATGGACCGCCAACTGCATTTAGAAGTTCTCCAGAAGAATTAGAAGAATTTTTCAATAATCATGGTCTCAAAATGATTTATTTAAATGAAGAAATTGGTGAGAATATTCCTGAAGGTAAATCTCATAATTTCATGGTATTTCAAAAAGATTAAGTAAATAGGATTCATTTCCTATTATTTTTTATGAAAACGTATTAAATTTATATATTGATTATAAAACTAGTTTTTATTGAATATTTCTTTAAGAAATTGCGTTATTTAAAGAAAAAAGTATCTTATTTTCTAAATCATGATGTAATTGAATATTAAAAGTAATATGGGTAATTTTAGCTCGATGTGAATTAGTTTAGTTCGATATGAAAACATTTATATGTCATCATATGCTTAAATTATAATTGCTACTCAGAATTTCTAATTTATGATTATTGGAAACATTATAATTATTATTTAATTAATTGCATGTCGCAATCTCATTATAAGTAATTTTAATGGACGAAGAATTATTGAATGTATATCGGATATTATTCTTTGTTGTTGATTAGTTTAATAATTTATTCTGAGAGTATTAGTAAATTTAATTAAAGGTGTATAATTATGAAATCTTTTAAAAATTTAGCTATTGCAATTATTGTAGTAGTAATTATTATTGCTGCAGGTGCATATGCTACTGGTTCTTTAGGTACTACTACCACTACTACTGCTAGTGATGACTCTAATGGACAAGAAATTCAATTAGCTGCTGCAGCTAGTTTAAAAAATGTATATGATGAAAAATTAATTCCTATGTTTGAAGAAAAAAATCCTGGTGTAAATGTCACTCCTACTTATGCTTCTAGTGGGGATTTACAAAAACAAATTGAAAATGGTTTAAAAGCAGATGTATTTATGTCTGCAGGTAATAAACAAATGGATGCTTTAATTGAAGAAGGTTACATTGATAATAGTTCTAATGTAAAAACTTTAGAAAATAAACTTGTTTTAATTGTGCCTGCTGATTCAAATTCTAACATGACTTCATTTGAAGATTTAAAAAATGTAGAAGGTAATATTGCTATTGGTGATCCTGAATCTGTTCCTGCTGGACAATATGCTAATGAATCATTACACAATCTTGGTATTTGGGATGATGTTGAATCTAAATTATCTTTAGCTACTGATGTAACTGCTGTATTAAACCAAGTAGCTCAAGGATCTGCTGAATGTGGTCTTGTATATACTACTGATGCTAAATCTAGTGATGATGTTAAAGTAATTGCTGAAGCTCCTGAAGATTCTTTAAAAGATATTGTTTATCCTGTAGCTCCACTTAAAGACTCAGAACATGCTGATGCTGCAAACAAATTCGTTGAGTTCTTACAAACTCCAGAAGCTCAAGATGTATTTGTTGAATATGGATTCACTATTCATAAATAGATTGATATTTTAGTATGAATATATATAATAATTAAATGTAAAGGAGATTATACATGATGGATTGGTCACCTATTTTAATTTCAATGAAAACTGCAAGTTTATCAATATTCATAACCTTTTTTTTAGGTTTAATTAGTGCTTGGGCTATCGTTAAAATTAAAAATGACTCAATAAAAATTTTCCTTGATGGTGTTTTCACACTCCCGATTGTATTGCCACCTACTGTTGTTGGGTTCTTTTTACTATATATTTTTGGGGTTAGAGGTCTTATAGGTAAATTCCTCATAGATTTCTTTTCTGTGAAAATAGCATTTTCATGGTCTGCAACTGTTATTGCTGCAGTAGTCATGTCTTTTCCTTTAATGTATCGTTCTGCTAGGAGTGCATTTGAACAAGTTGATTCTAATTTATTGGATGCTGGTCGTACATTAGGTATGTCTGAGTGGAAAATATTTTGGAAAGTCTTATTTGCAAATTCATTACCAGGAATCATTGGTGGAGGAATTCTTGCTTATGCTCGTGGTTTAGGTGAGTTTGGTGCTACTGCTATGATTGCAGGTAATATTGCAGGACAAACAAGAACTCTCCCTATGGCTGTTTATTCGGAAGTAGCAGCAGGTAATATGGGAGAGGCATTTAATTATGTAATATTCATTGTTATTATTGCATTTATAGCTATTTTCATTATGGATTATGTTTCTATACGTAAAGAGAAACAATGGAAATAAATTAATATTGAAAATAGACATATCTTTTTTTATATTTTTTCATGTTATGGGGAATAGATTATGAGTAATAAATTGTTAAAGGTAGATATTCATAAAGAACTTAAAGAATTTGACTTAGATATTGATTTTGAATTAAAAAAAGGTTGTTTAGGCATTCTGGGTCCTTCTGGTTGTGGTAAGAGTATGACATTAAAGTCTATTGCAGGTGTTGTAGATCCAGATAAGGGTATTGTAAGTTTAACTACTGATGGGGAAACAATTTATTATGATTCTAATAAAAAAATTAATTTAAAACCTCAAGATAGGAATGTGGGTTACTTATTTCAGAATTATGCGTTATTTCCAAACATGACAGTTGAAGAAAATGTTGCTGCAGGTTTATCTAAAAATCAAGATAAAAAAATTGTGAATGATATGATTAAACGTTTTCGTTTAGAAGGTTTAGAAAATAGATATCCTAGACAATTATCTGGAGGTCAACAGCAAAGAGTAGCTTTAGCTCGTATATTAGCTTATGGTCCTGATGTTATGTTATTGGATGAGCCTTTCAGTGCTATGGATACTGTATTAAAAGAACGATTACGCCTTGAACTTGTTAATTTATTAAAAGATTTTGATGGACTTTCAATTTTAGTAACTCATGATCGTGATGAAGCATTCCAATTTTGTGATGAACTTTTAATATTGGATGAAGGTAAAATCATTGCAAAAGGAAATACTTATGACATATTTGAAAATCCAAAAAAAGTTCAGGTTGCTAAGCTTACAGGCTGTAAAAATATTTCTAAAATTAAAATAATTGATGATTATCATCTCAAAGCTTTAGATTGGGGAATTATACTTGAAGTATCTAAAAAGATTTCACAAAATATTTCTCATGTTGGAATAAGAGCCCATGATTTTTATCCTTGTGAAGAAGGTGATGTTAATGCGATTGAAGTTATAAATTCATCAGTATTAGAAATGCCTTTTGAGTGGGAAATAACATTAAAAAACGGGTTATGGTGGAAAGTAGATAAGCAGATTTACAGTCATGAATTTGAAGTTCCAAAGTATTTAAAAATAAATCCTGAAAACATTATTTTATTAGAAGAATAGCTAATAAAATCTCTTAAAACTTTTTTTTAAAAATTTATAATTATCTTTGACAATCCATAATATTCGCTACTTTTTTTTATTTCAGTATTTTTTTATTAAATGTTAATTTTATAATTGTTCTTTTTTTTTGAAAATTATTAAATACTATTTTTCAGAGAATATTATTTAGAAATTTTTAATGTGATAATTATGGAGCATAGACATCATGGCAAATCAAGTGCAAAGTTTTTAGATTCAGATGAAATTTTAAATGAGTTAAATCTTAAAGGAAATGAAGTCTTTATGGATGTTGGTTGTGGTGATGGATATATCTCTAAAAAAGCCCTTCAAGATTATCTTCCTGATGGTTTTGTTTATGCAGTAGATAATTATGATGGAGCTATTAAAGAGATGGAATCATATAAAAAAGATAATTCTATTGAAAATTTAATTAACATTGAAGCAGATATTTCAAAAGGAGTTTCTAGTGTTGAAGATAATTCTATTGATGTTTTATTAATGCTTAATGTATTTCATGGATTTACAGAAGATTCTCATCGTGATGCTGTTATTAAGGAATTTTCTCGTTTAATTAAAAATGAAGGTAAAATTGCTATTATGGATTTTAGACCTATTGAATTGCCATTTGGACCTTCACTTGAAATTAAATGTTCTCCAGAGGAATTGGAAGAACTTTTTAATAATCATGGCTTTAAAAAAAGTTATCTGAATGAAGAAATGGGTCCAGAGAGTGGGGAAGGTAACACTCATTATATTATAATATTTGAAAAGGAGTAATTTTAAATGATTTTTGCAGCAATTTTAGCTGGTGGAATAGGTTCAAGAATGGGAGGAACAGACACTCCTAAGCAATTTTTAACATTAGGAAACAAACCTGTTATCATTCATACTATTGAAAAGTTTGTTATAAACGATAAAATTGATAAAATAATTGTTTTAACACCTAAAAATTTTATCAATCACACTAATCACCTAATTGATGAGTATATCTCATATAAAGAGAATATTATTGTCATTGAAGGTGGTAAAACAAGAAATGATACATTAATGAATAGTATTAACTATATTGATGAGCATTTTGGTATTGATGATGATTCGATTATTATAACTCATGATTCTGTGCGTCCATTTGTAACTCATAGGATTATTGAAGATAATATTGATGCTGCAAGAAGGTATGGTGCTTGTGATACTGTAATTCCTGCTAGTGATACTATTGTTGAGAGCATTAATGGTAAGACTATTGAAAGTATTCCTGTAAGAGATTATTATTATCAAGGTCAAACACCACAGAGCTTTAATATAAAGAAACTTTTTAACTTAATTAATAGTTTAACAGAAGAAGAATCTAATATACTTACAGATGCATGTAAAATATTCACACTTAAAGATGAAGATGTATATCTAGTGGATGGTGAAGTGACGAATATTAAGATTACTTACCCTTATGATTTAAAATTAGCAAATATATTATTTGAGGATATTCAATGATTAATATTGTTTATAGGTTAAAATCTCCAAAATTCTTTGAAGAGGCAATTTCTGAAATTGAATTAGATGGTGTTATTGTTAGGCCTACTTATCTTTCAATTTGTCAGGCAGATCAAAGATACTATCAAGGCTCACGACCTGTTGATGTACTCGAAAAAAAATTACCTATGGCATTGATTCATGAAGGAATTGGTGAAGTTGTATTTGATGAATCAGGTGAATTTAATCCTGGAGATAAAGTCGTAATGATTCCAAATACTCCTAAAAGTGATGATGTTTATAGAGCCAATTATTCATATGGTTCTAAGTTCAGAGGTAGTGGATTTGATGGATTTACTTCAGATTTGATTAAATTAGAACCTGATAGGATAGTTAAAATACCTGATGATTTTGATTTTCATGTTGCAGCATTTATTGAGTTAATGACTGTAGCTTATCAAGGTATTTCTAAGTTTAATGAAATAGCTATCACTCCGAAAGATGTTTTAGGTGTTTGGGGAGATGGTAATTTAGGTTTAATTACTGCACTTTTCTTAAAAGAGAAATTTCCAGACTCTAAAGTATTTATTTTTGGAAAACATTTGGAAAATCTTAATTTATTTTCATTTGTTGATGAAACTTACCAAATTCATAATGTTCCAGATGATTTATTAATTGATCATGCTTTTGAATGTGTAGGTTCAAGTGCTTCTCAATTAGCTATTGAACAAATTATTGATTTGATTAGACCTCAAGGTACAATAAACTTATTTGGTGTAAGTGAATATCCAGTACCTGTTAATACGCGTATGGTTTTAGAAAAAGGATTAACGATTCAGGGTAATAGTCGTTCTGATAGGGAAGATTTTGTTGGAGTTATTGAAACTCTCAAACAAAACCATAAACTTTTTGAATATTTAGGAAAATTAGTTACCAATATATGTGAAATAAATTCATTAAATGATTTAAAAGAGTCTTTTGATAAGGATTATATTTCTACTTTTGGTAAAACAATTCTAAAATGGAATAAGTAGTTGATTTAGAGTGTTAATTATTTTAAAATATTCTTTTCTAAAATAATTTCTTTCTTCTTTTTTACATAATATTGGCATCATTGATAATGCGTGTAAATCATTGTTATTTAGTTTTTCTCCTTTTTTAAGCTTATTTTTTATTATATCTAATACTATTTGTGCAGGATTTTCTGTGATTGAAGCTAGTCTAATTGTAAAATCGGCTTCTGATTTAATTTCACATTCATTCATACAAATATCAACAGTATTTGGGCAAATTATGTATATTGAAACATGTTTATTATTTGTTTCATACAATGCTTCTGCAAGTTCAATGTATTTCACAAGTTCTTCTTCGGTAAAATTTGTTATCTGCAGTTCTAAATCAATAATTTCGTCATTTTCTGTAATAAAAATACTACCTTCTTGATGAATATGTGGTTTTAGTTTTAAATTTTGGATAGGGATTTGGTACTTTATTTCTCTTTTATCATCAAATGTTTCGTGTATGATTTTTGTTTTTATTATAAAATCTTGTTCTGGCATTATTTAACCTCTTAATTTCAAGTTGTATTGCTTATATCTAATTTTAAGATTTATAAATTAGTAAGTTATTTTTTAAAGCAATTTTAAAAGGTTAAATAAATTTTAGAATAAGTTATTGGGTAATGGTTAAAAAAGAAAAAAGAGTTGTGAAAATATTAATTTTCAAAAGTTTTTATTTGTCGTTTGATTTCATATCTTGCGAAGATATAACTTAAGATGGATGCAGTTGCTCTCCCAATGAATAGTGCTATCCATATTCCGATAAGATCCAAATTGAAGATATATACAAATAAAAAGATTAAAGGAACAACGAATATTATCTCCCTAAGGATAGTAAACATCAAACTGTAAATTCCTTTTCCTATTCCTTGATAAAAGAAGTTTGAAGGCATTCCAATACCTGTTGCTATTAATGAAAGACATGCAATTTGAAGATATGAGACGATTCCAGGGACTAAATTTGCAGTTTCTGGAGTATATGCAAATAGTGTTGCTAATTGATTTGCAAAAAGTACTAATATTAAAGTAAGCACAGTTCCTAATACTAATCCGAATTTAGCTCCATATTTATGTGTTCTTGAAAGGTAATCTCCATTTTTAGCACCAAATGCACTTCCACTCACTGCAATAACTGCAGATCCAATAGCTGTAAGAGGCATTATTGCAAATAAATATAATCTTTGACCAGATGTAAATATAGCAATACCATAATCTCCTCCAACTTTTGATATCATAATTAAAAAGATAGACATTGCAATTGCCATTATTAACATGTCAAGTGATGATGGAATTCCAACTTTTAATATGTCTTTTGTCAAATTAGTGTCAAATTTAAATTTTTTAAGATTAATATTAACATAAGTGTCTTTTTTAATCAAAATCCAGTATAACATTATCACTGCTGAAATTGCAGAGCTCACAATTGTTGCAAGAGATGCTCCAGCAGAACCTAATCCTAATGTATAAATAAATAAGGGATCTAATATTGCATTCAAAATGACTGTTGCAATTACAACATACATTGCACGTTTCATGTCTCCTTCTCCACGAAGGATTCCACTACAACCATTTGAAAACATAAATGCAATTAAACCTAAAAACAATGGTGTAGCATAAGATATTGCTTCATTTAATGTCTGCCCATTAGCTCCATAACTTGCAAGCAATGGTTTTTGAATGATTAAAAAAATGACAGTTAAAATAACTGATGATATTAAAAAAATGAATAATGAATGTTCTGTAGATTTATTTGCCATTTCATGGTTTTTAGCACCAATGAATCTTGAAATACTACTTGTAGCTCCGTTCCCAAGTCCTACGCTTGCTCCGTTTAATACCATGAATATTGGTGTTACAAATCCAATTCCTGCAATTGCTGTTGGTCCAAGACCTGCCACCCAAATACCGTCAATAATATTATATAATGCAGTTAAAATCATTGATATCATAATTGGTATAGCTAATTTTTTTACTGCTATTTCAGGTTCTCCTCTCATTAATGTTACATTCTTATTAGTCATACTTTTTTATATTGGTTATTGTGATATTTAAGTAATGGTTATAATGAGAAGTATGAATCAAGAAAAAAATTTGTTTTATATAAAAAAATAAGAAATAGAAGTTAATAATTAACTTCTAAAATAATCCACTTTCTTTTAAACGTTCTTCGAAGTATTTGGAGGATTTATCTGCTTTTTGTTTGATAATTGATGCTACAATAATAGTAATTATTCCGATTGAAATAAGGATAGTTAATGCAGGAATGTAATTTGACCAAACAACTCCTAATTGAGCTTCACGTATTAATGTAATAGCATATGTCATTGGTAAGTAAGGATATAATGTTTGGAAGAAACTGTGCATGATTTCAATTGGATAAATTCCTCCAGTTCCAGATATTTGGAGCACTAAAAGAATAACTCCTATTCCTTTTCCTACTTGTCCTAATGCAGATATGATTGAATATACTAGAATCATGAAAATTACTGACACTAATACTGCTGAGAAGATAAATAATGGTGAATTAGCTATATGAATACCTAAAAGGTAAGCTCCACCTATTGTAACTGCGGCTTGGAGTATACTCATTATTATGAATAATACCACTTTACCAAAATACATTTCAAGAGGAGTATATTTTGTCCCTTGGCTTGTTCCCGGTGTAATCATTACACATGTAATAATAGCACCTACCCACATAGATAATACAATATAAAATGGTGCTACATCAGATCCATAATCTGGTACTGGGAAAAGTTCATGTCTATCTAATTTAATTGGTGAGTAGAAATAATCTCCAAGTTCGCTTTCGTTAATTCCAGTTACACTTGAAAGTGAGTTTGCAGATGAACTGAGGGCTCCTGCTGCTGAAAATAATGCTTGTGATGCAGAACTTGAAAGCATTTGAGCACCTGCTGCAAGACTTAATGATCCTTCAGCAAGTTCAACAGAACCTCCTGCTAGTTGATTTGCACCACCTGCAACAGCACTAGCTCCATTAGCTAATTTTGATGAACTATTTGCAAGTTTAACAGAACCATCTGCTAATTGAGATGAACCTTTAGCTAATTCTCCACTTCCATTTGCAAGTTTAATATTTCCTTCAACGTATTCTTTCATAGGATCTGGAAGTGTTGATGGATCCACTTTTGATTGAATTTCTTGTGATCCGTGTTCTAAAGTACTAGCACTTTCTTTGATAGATGATGAGCCTTTTTCCACATCACTTGCACCTTGATTAATTGCAGAAGAACCTTGTTGTACTTGATTAGCACCATTTTGGACTTGACTTGCTCCATTTTGAACTTCGCTCACTCCAGAAGATACTTGCCCAGCACCAGCAGATATTTGTGATGCACCTGCTGAAAGTTGACTTCCACCACTATATAATTGTCCAGCACCTGCTGAAAGGCCATCTTGCAGTTCTCCGAGTTTTCCATAAGCTGCAAGATTTATAATTTGAACAATTTTTGCATTAACTGTGGTATAAACTGTATTCGCACCACTATCAGTTAATTTTGTAGCTACTGGATTTGATTTAATATTTACAAGATATTCAAGTTTTGCTTGTTTTGGATTATCTGATGTAATGGAAGCTATATTTTCGCTTAGATTTTTAGGTATTATAATTCCCGCATAATAATCACCATCATGAACACCTTTTCGTAGTTCCTCTTCTGTTACAAACTTCCAATCAAATTTAGTATTATTTTTCAAATCTTTAACAATTTCATTTCCAACATTTAAATAGGTACCTTCAAATGTTGACCCATTATCGAGATTAGCTATTGCAAATTCTACTTCATCAGTATTTTCATATGGATCCCAACATGCTTGGATATTGAGAAGAGCATAAAGTGAAGGTAGAATAATTATTGCAACTAATACTAATATTACTATTGGATTTGAAAATGATGCTTTTAAATCATGTTTTATGATTTCAGTAATATTACTAAAATTTATTTTACTCATTTTAAACCTCAATTTTTTAATGTAATACATTTTAGGTCAATTTATATTTACAAGTTTGGGTAAGTTTTCATTGACTGAAATATTAATTGAATAAGTATTTCATATAAGCTTTAATTTCAATTTTGTATATTAAAATTTCCAATATTCTTATGAGAACTAACTCAATACTCATTATTAACCTATTATGTATTTAGATTGAAAACATATAAAATAGTATTCATAAATAAAATTTCTTTTAATTTATTTATGAAATTTTGAAAATTATAATTGAAAAAATTCATCACAGTATTCACAATAATAATTATACTTGTTTGTACAGCAGTTTCCAAGGATTATTTCATTTTCTAGTGATTCAATAGCTAATTCATCACTTGGTGGGCCATGAAAAACTTTTTTTAATTCTCTCATACATCTTGGACAGGACTTCATAATATTATATTATATTATAAATATTAATAAATTAACCGTAGAAATTGTAAATGACTTTCCAAACTATTTTTATAGAAAATT
This sequence comes from Methanobrevibacter sp., assembly GCF_051877095.1. Taxonomy (GTDB): domain Archaea; phylum Methanobacteriota; class Methanobacteria; order Methanobacteriales; family Methanobacteriaceae; genus Methanocatella. The sequence continues at coordinate 18,242 of NZ_JBJEIO010000011.1, forward strand.
AGTTGAATTTTAGGCAAAACATTAAATTAATTAAACGATATAATAAAGTTATATAATTTCTTAAAGAAAGTTTAATTATTACAGTTGACAATTTTTAAAAATATTGTTAATTAGAGATAAAAGGTGTTTATGTGAGTGAACAAAAATTAGAAGTTTTTAATGTTTTGAATTTTTTAGATAATGGATATGAACTTGATGATATTTTAAATGAAGGTCAATTTGGAACTTTTCCTTCAGGACAAGATTGTATTAAATATATGATTGGTGAAGGATATCTTGAAGGGGAATTCAATGTCGCAGTCAGTAATGATGAATCAGTAACTAGTGAGGAAATATCCAAAAAATACACTGTTGCTGAATTAAAGGATATTTTAAGAGAAAATGGTTTAAAAGTTTCTGGTAAAAAACAAGAACTTATAGATAGAGTTTTACCTATATTAAATGAAGACAATGGAGAAACTTCTGATAGTACTGAGGATATATCTTCTGATTTAGTATTGACTGATAAAGCAAAAGAATTTTTAAAAGAAAATGAATGGATAGATTTATACATGTTTGCTCTTGTTGCATTCAGATTTGAAGATTATGAAGCATATAGAAAAAATTCCTCTGAAGATAATCTCAAAACTGCTTTAAAGTTTTGTGATGAAATTATATCTAGATCATTAATTAGTAATCAATTTTTAGTTTTCATTGATGCATTAACTGCAAAAGCACATGTTTATGCTTACAATAAAGATTATGAATCTTTCTTAGACTATGATTTGCAACGTTTCATTTTAGGATTAAATCCTATTGTAATGGATCCTCAAACTTATGCTACTTATAATGTTGTTGATTATGCAAATGTCATTAATTTAAAAAATGTATTAGAAAAACTTGATTTAGGAAGTTTGAAGAAAAGATTTGATAAAATTTGGATTAAATCTCACATTAAAAATATTACTGTACCTAAAAAAGCTTGTTATAAAATTTTACAAAGAGCAATGTCTGGTGCAGATATAGAAGAGCTTAATTTAGATTTAAAACAGAAATATTTTAATAAAAAGTTTGGAATTTAAAATATGAGAAATAAAGTTGTTGGGAACTATGTTTATTGTTTATAATTACTAGATAAATATATTTCTGCAACTTTAAAGATTTTCTTTTCAATACTTATTTTTTTATACTATTTTTTGAACTCGAAATTCAGAGTATAATTTTCTTTTGTTTTGAGTATTATTTAATCTAAGAATTTTTACAATATTTGAATCAGTAATTATTGAAATAAGTATTATATGTATATTAATGGATAATTCGTTAATTTTTATTTTATTATATGTACATATTTTTTCATCGTACATTTTTTTTAAGTTAATATAATAAAATTTATATGTTTTTTAACTAAACTATATTTGAAGGTGATATTATGACAAATCTAGATAAATCTGTTGAAGAAGAAATTTTAGTGATTGTTGAAAAATATCAGAAAGAAAACACAAAACTTTTGAATTACATTATTACTGATGATGAAATTACATTTTTCTCTCCATTAGGAAATGGTAATTCTATAACTGTAGAGGATTTACAAAAAGTTGCAGATATTTTAAAAGGTTCATTTAAAGGAATGCAAATTGTTAATCAAGAATACAGGTTCACTTTTGAACTTGGTTTGTAAGGGGTTAATAATCCCTATTTCTTTTTTTTATAATAATTTTAAATTGTATCATGGATTATTTTCTAATTATTTCTAAAATTCTCATTTTTTGATAGAAATAATTTAAATCCATTTTAAATACAAAATGAATTAAAAAAGATTTTATTTTAAAAATAGTGCAATAATGGTACTATATATGGGTTTTAGAATGTAATGTTAATAAATTAATAATATTACAAAAATAATTTTGATTATATTATGAAAAGAAAAATATTTTTTTAAGTATAAAATACTGTAAATTTATTAATGATTTAATAGAAATGTTTAATGTAGTGATTAGATGAAAGATATAGATGTTTTAATTGAAGCTTTACCATATATTAAAAATTTTCATGATAAAAAAATATTGATTAAGTATGGTGGACATGCAATGGTAGATGATGATGCAAAGTCCTCCACAGCTCGTGATACTGTTTTACTTAAATATGTTGGAATGAAACCATTAATTGTACATGGTGGAGGTCCTGAAATATCAAGATCTATGGATAAACTTGGTAAACAAGCTAAATTTATCAAAGGATTAAGAGTTACTGATGAAGAAACTATGGAAATTATTGAAATGGTATTGGTTGGTAAAATATCAACTGAAATTGTATCAGAACTTATTAAGCATGATGGTCAAGCAATAAGTTTATCTGGAAAAGATTCAAGTTTAATATTTGCTCATAAAAAAGAAGTGAAAAAGATAGATGAAGAAATAGTTGATTTAGGTCTTGTAGGTGAAGTTGATAGTATAAACACTGAGTTATTAGATTTATTTTTAGATAATAATTATATTCCAGTAATATCTCCTGTAGGGATTGCTGAAGATGGAACTAGTCTTAACTTAAACGCTGATACTGCAGCAGGAGAAGTTGCAAGTGCTGTTGGTGCTGAAAAATTAATTATTTTAACCGATGTTCCAGGTGTTTTAAGAGATCCTTCAGATCCAACATCTTTAATTCAAAAAATTAAAGTGGATGAAGTACCTGGTCTTATTGAAGAAGGTATTATATCTGGCGGTATGATTCCAAAAATAGAAACTTGTGTAAATGCTATTAATAATGGTGTTAAATCATGCCATATTATTGATGGACGTAAAGAACATTCTTTACTTTTTGAAATATTTACAACAAATGGTATTGGAACTATGGTTTATAAATAATTCCATACTACCTTTTTTATTCTTTAAACATTTTTCTTAATTCTCTCCTAAGTAATTTCCAACCATTTACCCTTGGAAGCTCATTAAGTGTAAATATCTTTCTTGGAACTTTATATCTAGATAAGTTCTCTCGAGCATAACTAATTAGTCCTTCCTCATCTTCATCATTTTTCCAAACAACTGCAGCTACTGGAATTTCACCTCTATGGCAATCATTTATACTGAAAATAGCTATTTCTTTAACGGCAGGGTATTTGATTAATACTTCTTCTACTTCTGTTGGATATATTTTCCATCCACTCATTACAATCATGTCTTTTTTACGATCAGTAATAAATAAACGATTATCCTCGTCAAGATATCCAACATCTCCAGTTAAAAACCAACCATCATCTAAAAATGATGATTTTGTTTTTTCTTCATTGCCCCAGTATCCTTTTGCAATTGCAGGTCCTCTAAGTGCAATTTCACCTTGTTCATAGTTAGGTAAAGTCATACTAGGGTCATGTTCATTAACAATTTTAACTTCAGAAAAACAAACGGGATGACCTACACTTTCAAATTTATCTGCTTCCCAATAGTCTTCTGGTCGAATAACTGTACCAGTACCAATAACAATTGTTTCAGATAATCCATAAGCATTAATAATCGGTATTTGATAAGTTTGATGGAAGTCTTTCCATATTTTTTTATGTAGTGGTCCACCACCTGAAATAATTTCACGCACACTTTTAAGTTGTTTGCGTGCATCTATTGTAGTTAATGAATGTATTACCGGAGGCATTCCAGTTAAAACAGTTACTTTTTCTCTTTCACATAATTCTAAATATTCATCAATATTGAATTGTTCAATTAAAATATAATAAGCAGCTGCTCTTAGTGCAGCTATTGCCCAAGATAAACCAACATGTGCCATTGGATATATTCCTAAAAATACATCGGATTGTTTTAAAGTTAAAACATCACACTCATTGTGTATTGCAGTAAAATAATTTCCATGAGTGAGCATTGCACCTTTAGGTTGTCCAGTAGTTCCAGAAGTGTATTGTAATTGACATAAATCATCCCAGTTAGTATTTTCAGATTCTAAAACTTCACAATTTTTAAAATTAGAAATGTTCTCTGGGATATATGTTTTAATATCAATAATGTCTTTTGCATCCATGTCAGTAATCATTAATTTTGCTTTTGAGTCGCTTACAATGTATTCGAGTTCATTAGCTGTAAAAACTCTGTTGGTTGGAATAGCTATTGCACCTATTCTCCATATTGCAAAAAGTGAAAATAAATATTCTTCAGAATTTTTTAAGTATATTAAGACTCTATCACCTTTTTGAATCCCCATTTCTTTTAATGTTCTGCCGATTTCAGAAACAATTGATAAAATTTCACTAGAATTATATTTTTCTCCGGTTGTTGGATTATATAATACATTTTTATCTAGACGTTTTGAATTTGCATCTAAAAAAGTAGTGATATTTAACATTTATATTAACTCCTTAACTATTGCTTTGGTGACTTCCATAGTTGAGGAATCTCCTCCAAGGTCTGGGGTTCTTATTTTACAGTCTGAAATTACTTTTTCAACTGCATTTTTCATGTTATTTGAAATTTCCCATTCACCTAAATAATCAAGCATCATTGAAGCAGAGAGTATCATAGAACATGGATTTGAAATATTTTTTCCAGCAATATCTGGTGCTGATCCATGAACAGGTTCAAATAATCCGTTGTGATCTCCAATATTTCCGGATGGGGCGAGACCGAGTCCTCCTACAAGTCCTGCACTTTCATCAGATAATATGTCTCCGAATAAATTAGTTGAAACAATGACATTGAAATTTTGAGGTTGTGTGATTAAATACATTGCTGTTGCATCAATATATAAATCTTCTGTAGTAATTTGAGGATAATCCTGTGCTACTTTGTAGAAACTTTCTTTGAATATGCCATCAGTCTTTTTTAAGACATTACTTTTGTGAACACAAGTAACTTTGCTTTGACCTCGTTTAATACATAAATTAAATGCTGCACGTGATATTTTCTCAGATGCTTTTCTACTGATTATTCTCTCAGCGATTACTTTATTTTCATCACCATATTCTGCTTGAGAATATAATCCTTCAGTATTTTCTCTAACAATTACAAAGTCAATATCATCACGAATTGCATTTACTCCTTTGTATGATTTGATTGGCCTTATATTTGCATAAACATTAAGTTCTTTTCTTAAATTGATAATTGGGCTAGGTTCTCCAGGTGTTGAAGTTGATGCTCCAAATAGTACTGCATCACTATTTTTAGCTATTTTAATTGTTTCTTCAGGTAATGTTGTTCCATTTTTATTAAAACAATCAAAGCCTGCTTCACCATAGTTAAAGCTAAACTCTAAATCTAACTTATCAAGTAAATATTCGCAGGCAGACATTACTTCTCTACCTATCCCATCTCCACTTATTATTGCAATATTATACATTGTCTCACTTATGATAATTTTTGATATACTATTAATATTGATTTAATTATATTTAAAATGATAATTGAATTTGTTCGTATGTCGCCGAAATATATTTATACATTAAGAATATATATTATATTAATTACTAAAATTATAGTAACTATATTCAATTTGAGGGATTAGAATGGAAAATACTACTGAAGAATTGATTGAATTATTAAATGATAAAGATGATTTTGTTGTTGAAGATGCACTTGGACAATTAGAAATGAAAGGTTCACAAGCACTTGATGATCTAATTGATGCATTATCACACAGAAAGAAAAATGTTAGATTACATGTTGCTACTCTTTTAGGTGCAATTAATGATGAAAAAGCTATTCCTGCATTAATTGGAGCATTAAAAGACAATAATAAACTCGTTAGAAGAGAAGCATCCACTGCTTTATCTCGTATGGGTGCACCTGCTGTTGATCCATTAATTGAAATTTTAGAAGATGAAGATTGGAAAGTAAGAGGAGCAGCTGCTTGGGCACTTGGAAACTTAGGTGATGAGAAAGCTATTCCTGAACTTGAAAAATTACTTGATGATGAAAGTGCTTTTGTAAAAACAGGTGCTAAAAGCGCAATTGAAACAATTAAGAAATGAACATTTTATTTCTTTTCTCTTTTTTTATAAATTTTTTTAGATGCGTCCTATGGTTTTTAAGATGATTCTAAATACTCAAAGATTTCATCTACTGTATTTGCAATTTTGACAAGATTGTCATGGTTGAATAGGAATCTTTTTTGCACCATATCATCAAACATATCAAACATTTTATTGTAAAAACCATCTATGTTAAAAATAATAATTTCTTTATTATGCCTTTCGAGTTTTCTAAGGACTATTGTTTCAAAAAATTCATCTAAAGTACCAATTCCGCCAGGTGCGATAATAAATACATCAGATTCTTCTAAAAATTTATTTTTTCTTTTATCCATGGATTCAACATAAATAAATTCACTACAATTTTTACATAATTTATCGTAGTCCTTTATCCATTCAGGAGCTATTCCGATTAACTTTCCATTATTCTCTAGAACTCCTTGAGCACATGCACCCATAATTCCATTGTCTCCACCACCATAAACAAGAGTATGGGATTTTTGAGCTATTAAACAGCCTAATTTATATGCAGCATTGGTATAAATTTTATCTATCTCAGCACTTCCTGATCCATAAAGACAAATTCTCATATTTTTCAATTTCCTAAATATCTGGTGTTTGTTCTGCAAGGCATAAATGACAAATCGCATTAACATTGTCTGCTTGTTTATCTTTAACTGGGCATAAAAATTTCCCATTTCTTTCTTCCACTTTTAAACTACCTGGAAATTCACTTCCAACAGGGTGAATTGGTTCTTCTAAAATAAATGTGGTGTATAATGAAGTAATAACATAAATTAATGGAAATTTATCTTCTTCTGATGAACTTATTCTTTCTTTTTCGAAGACTCTTTCAAGCATTGGAAAAGATTGATCAAAAGCTTTTTTATCAATGTTACTATCATGATTATATTCTTCTTTTTCTAAGACTTCTCTCATACGCATGATAAAATATTCAATATAAACTTTTAAGTATTTTTCACGGTAGTTAGCATGAACATATTCTCCATCTTTTCTCATTTGTGCTGTAGCCATCATTAAGTCGTATACTGAGATGATATTAGCATATTTTTTTAATAAATTCATTAGTTCTTTTTTTGTAATGGTATCTTGTGAAGATAATTTTTTAAGTTCAAATAGTATAGACTTACTTTTCATGATTTTATTATAAAGTTTAATAAATAAATACTTTTAACATGATATCAAAAATATTAATGGGGTAATGAAATGTCTGAAAATTTTATGGAAATTACAAAAGAAGATATTGAAAATATTGATAATGCATTAAAAAGTAATGCTGATTATAAATTAAATAATACTAAATTTGACATCAAATCATTTGAAAAAGGTAAAGAGATTAGTTTAATCCAATATGTTGCAAATGTGGAAAATGAATTAGTTTTTCAAACAAAAGAAGAAAATGGTAAATATTATATCTCAGAGATATTTAGTTTATTTATGAATAATATTATTAATGGAAATGTTTCAAGAGATGTTTTTCATTCAGTAAGTAGTTATTTCCATGATGTTATTGCAGATGAGAATAATGATTTTGAAGATGAAAAAGAAGAATTAATTAATTTTTTAGTCTTAACTGAAGAATATGATGCAAATAAATTGGAAATTGATTTAGATCCTTCTAAAATACGTCAAGACTATAAAAAAGATCATGATGAAATTTACTGTGATGATTCTTTAAACAGAGTCCAAAAAAGTTTAGCGTTAAAAGAGTTATTGCATATGTCAATTTGTCAAGTTGTTAATGATATTGATTTATTTTTCACAAGGCCTTATGATTTAACTCCTGAGGAAAATGCTGAGAAAAATAGACAAGAACAAGAAGCACTTGAAAATGAATTACAATTATCATAAATATTTAAGTATCATTATTATTATATTATTTAGTATAAAATTAAATTTTTCTGATTGTATGATAACTATTACCAAAAAAGAAGAAGTGGTTTTAGATCAAGTTAAAATATTTAACTTGGAATATCCTGATGGAATCCCAGTAAATGTTTTAAAAAAGGAATTAGGATTTCATGAATATGATTTAGTTCAGATTCTTGAAGAGCTTCAAGATAAATGTTTAGTTGTTTTTAAAGATAATAAAGTTAGTTTATCTGGAAGTGAAAAGGAAATTAATACTGTTAATTCTAGAAAGGATGTTGAAGAGTTAGAACTAAATTTAAAAGAAAAAGAATCTTATAATTTAATCAAAAGTTTAGTTGATGATAAAAATTTAATTTCAAAATACATCCTTGAGGGTCATTTACTTTATGGTGATTTGAAACTCACTAATTTTAGGATGTATCATATTATATTATCTCTTCAAAACAAAGGTCTTCTAAAACCTATTGATAAGAGTGATGGCGAGTATTATTTGTTAGTTGAATAATATTTTTCAATGAATTTTTAATATTATTGTTAATAATATTTTATGAATTAATCATAATATTTATATACTTAATTATCCTACATATAAGTAATAATTGATTTTTAATGTGTATTATTATGATGAGAATAAGTATGTCATTGCCAAAAAAATTACTCGCTAATTTTGATGAAGTATTAAGAGATAGGGGATATCAGTCTCGTTCAAAAGGAATTCGTGATGCACTTCAAGATTATATTGTAAGATATCAATGGATGAATTCTATGGAAGGTCAAAGGATAGGTATTATAACTATTATTTATGATCATCATTATACTGGTGTTATGGAGAATCTTGCTGAGATTCAACATAGTTTCAGAGATGAAATTAATAGTAGCATGCATATTCACATGACTGATAAGTATTGTATGGAAATTGTTGTGGTAAATGGGGATATTGTCAAAATTCGTGATTTAACTGAAAGAATCATGAGGCTTAAAGGAGTTGAACACGTAAAACTCACAAGTACTGCAAATGGTGAAGAATTCAGTGAACCTGGTCATTCACATGATCACGATCATCACCATTAATTTCTTTTTTTTTATTTTAGTGACATGAAATTTAAAACAACACCATACCATTTTGATTTACTTAAAGATAATAATAGATTATCTGCTTTTTTTGAAGCTATTGCTGATTATGAAGGAAATAATGAACTAGCTTATGATTTAGGATGTGGCAGTGGTATTTTATCTTATTTTTTAAATGAGTATTTCGATGAAGTTATTTCTTTTGAAATTGATAAAAAAGCATATGATTGTGCTAAAGAAAATTTAAACTCATTTGAAAATGTCCAAGTAATTAATTCAGATATTTTAAAATATGATTTTACAAAAAAAGCTGATTTAATTGTTTGTGAAATGTTGGATACTGCATTAATTGATGAGGAAGAGGTGCCCGTTCTTAATTATGCTAAGCAATTTTTAAAAGAAGAGGGCATGATTATACCTCAAGGTATTATTAACACAGTTGAACTTGTTAATCTTGAAAGGAATTATATTCATTGGGATGAAGGGGCAAATTATGAGACTTATTCAAAACCAATAGTTTATTGTGAATTAAATTTTTTAAATGAAATTAATCCAAAATTGGAAGTTGATTTGACATTAAAAACAGATAAATCAGGGATTATTAATGGATTAAAGATTACAAGTTACACTAAACTTAATGATGATTTAATTGTAGGACCATTACCTATGTTGAATCCACCATTGTTAATACCATTAGATGAAAAGTCTGTAAGTGTAAATAATTTAATAAATGTAAGATTAAAATATATAATGGGGAATGGAATAGAAAGTATTCATACTGAATATTATTAAGGTGATATATTGTCTTTTGATTTAGAATTAAAGAGTTTTTTAGTTGATTTTAAAAAATTAATGGTATTGGGTGTTGGTAATGAGCTTAAAACTGATGATGGTGTAGGACCATTTATTATTAAGAAACTAATTGAAGAAAATATTGAAAAAGATAATTTAATATTAATTAATGCAGAAACAGTCCCTGAGAATTTCACAGGTAAAATTAGAAAAGAACAACCAAGTCATGTAATTATAGTTGATGCATGCTTAATGGGAGCTCAACCCGGAGATATCAAAATTGTTGATAAAGATGAATTTGCAAAAATTGGTATTTCAACACATTCAATGTCATTATCTTATTTTGTCAAATATTTAGAAAGAGATAATGATTTTAAAATAATATTTGTTGGAATTGAACCTGAAACTATGGAGTGGGGTGAAAAGCCGACAGAAAATGTTGAAAAAACAGCTTTTTATTTCGTTGATTTATTAAAGGGGAGTATATTATGAAATTATTATTTATTGGTTCAAGATTATATGATGATATTGATTGGTATGTAAAAAGAAAAAACATTGAAAGTGTTTTAACTGAATCTAATGAAAATGCTATTAATCTTGATTTGCCTGATCAAGTATTTATTGTTCCTCGTGGAATGGATGGTCCAAAACAAGTTGCATTAATGCAAAAAGTTGATGCTATTGTTCCATTAATAGGAATTGATCCTCCATTAATAGATGTTGCACACATGAAAGAAGAAATTGAAGAGGAATATGGGATTCCAGTAATTGCTGCTGGAGTAAGTGCAGTGGAATTAACTTCTGATAAGATTAAAACTAAAAAATTTTATCAAGAAATTGGTGTAGTAACTCCAGATTACCAAATATTGAATAGTCCTGAAGAGTTAACATTAGATTTTCCAATTGTATTGAAGCAGGGTGAAGGTCAAGGTGGAAAAGATATTAAAATTGCCAAATCGATGGAAGATGTTAATGAATACTTTGAAAAATTCAATCAAGCATTATGTGAAGAATTTATTGAGGGATCTGAAATTTCTATAGAGGTATTAGGATTTAATGGAGAGTATGTTGCTTTGCCTCCGATATATAAAGGTGAAACTACTTTTGAAGGAACACATCCATTAAATAAAGTTAAAACAGGTCCTTGTATGGTTCAAGGATTAGATAATAATTTAGTCCAACATATTGCTTATAAAATTGCTAAATACTTGGATTCTGATGGTATTTTTGAGATGGATTTCATGTATTCTGCTAAAAATGATCAATTATATGCTATTGAGGTTAATACTCGTCCTAATGGTACAAGATATTTAACAACTGCAACTTGTGGTGTTAATTCATTATGTGAATTGGTTAATATGGCTATTGGTGAATTTTCATTGGCAAATATTTCAGATAAATTAGGATATTATTATTCAACTGAAATTCCAATTGGTAATTATGAAGGTCCAGCTCCAAAAGAACCTGCAAAATCATTTGAAGACAATAACTTTATTGTTCATGGTCCTGAAGGTTATCAAAGAGTTACTGCAAGAGCTAATTCTAAAGATAATCTTGAAAAGTTAGTTTCAAAATTGATATAACTATGTATTATAAGTTATAATTATATACTATTATCAATAGATATTTTAATTAATTTAAAAGATTTATTGTGTGGTAAAATGAATAATACAGACATGTTAATTATTTTTTTAATAACATTATGTGCTACAATATTCTTTACATGGTATGTTAAAAGGATATTAATTAAGGCAAGGATTGCTGATAATCCAATAGTTAGTGAACATAGACATAAGAGCGGTACTCCTACAATGGGTGGTATTGCATTTTTATTTACTATTTCTTTAATCATAGCATTATATTATCAGAATACTCCAATTTTACTTGTATCTTTTATAATGCTTGCAGCAGGAATTGTAGGTTTAGTTGATGATTTAATTGGTCTTAAAGTTAAAGAAATTCAAAAAATTGTTGTAAATAGTTCTGATGAGATTATTACTCTTGGAAGATTAGATGTTGAACCTGGAGAAGAAGTACGTGTTGCTACTCCTAAAGCAAAAGCTGAAATTGATAATTTACTTAAAGAGGGTAAAGTTGAAGTTATTGGTGAAGTTCCAATTAAAACTGAGCCGGAGGAACTTGAGAAAATCATCTGTCAGATTGTATTAGGTTTATTCTTTGCTTTAACTGGTATTGTTACAACAATTGGTGGTTTTGAATTAGGTATTTTAGCTATTCCTGTTGTAATAATTGCTATTATTGGTTCTATTAATTCTGTTAATCTTATTGATGGTATGGATGGTCTTGCAGCAGGTATTGTGGGAATTGCTTCAATTGCTTGTTGTGTGTATGGTTATCTATTTGGACCATTAACAATTATTCCACCATTCTTAATTCTTGCAGGTTTATGCTTAGGATTTTTAGTATTCAATAAATATCCTGCATCAATATTTATGGGAGATACTGGTTCATTTGTATTAGGTACTGGTTATGCAGCTGCTGTTTTAGTGTGTGATGTTCCTTATTTCGGAGTTCTCGCATTAGGAGTACCTATTATTTCAGTAGTAGTTAGTTTGCTTCACAGAGCAAATATTATTAAATTGCCTGTAGAACCATTGCATCACACTTTAAATCATTATGGTATGTCTGAAACAAAAATTATAATTAGTTATTGGGGAATTACAATATTATTATGTATAATTGGTATTCTTGCTAAAATGTATATATTTTAATTCTCTTCTTTTTTGAGTGATAATATGGATATTCAAGAATTAGTCAGATTAGTCGAAGGAAAACTTGTGGGGAATGTTGACTTTTTTTCAATAGAAGGGTTTTCAGGTAGATTTACTTTTTTAAATGATGCACACACTGGAGATATTGTTGTAAGACATTGGATTGATAGTGTTGGTGTTGCAATGGCATTTAAAAAAAATATTGCATGTTTAATAACACAGAATCCAAAGGGTGATGCTATTGAAATGGCTGAAAAACTTAATTTTCCATTAATAATTACAGATAAAATTGAACTTGCTAATGCTTTAGCACTTTCACATGCCATTAGTAAATATTCACCTAATTCAACTAATATTATTGTAACAGGAACAAATGGTAAATCAACTACTTCTCATTTAATATATCATATTTTAAATAGTAGTGGTTTTCATGTTCTTACAAATACTGACAGTGAATCTGAATTTAACACGTTAATTGATCCAATGGTTGCTAAATTGATTTCTGATGAAGTTAGGAAAAATGGTGAATTAGATTATTTAGTTATTGAAGTTTCTGAAGTTCAAGGTTGGCTTGGAAAATTAATGAAAAATCATGCAGCATTAATGAGTGAAGCTATTAAACCACAAGTTGGTGTAATAACAAATATTGAAATGGATCATGTGGGTCTTGTAAATTCTATTGATGATGTATTTAATGAAATAAATGAAGTCCCAAAAGTATTTGAGGATGGAATATGTGTTTTAAATTATGATGATGAATTAGTAATGAGATTAAATGCAAAAAATCCATTTTATACTTCTATGTCTAAAATGAATTGTTTAAATGCAGTCTATTTTGATGAGGGTGCTATTTATTATAAAGAAAATCCAATTTTAACTGTTGATGAATTACCATTTACAGGTAAACATTTTATACAAAATATTTTATCAGCTATTGCTGTATGTATCTCTTTGGATATAGAAATGGATTGTATTATTAGGGGAGTTAAATCTTATAAAGCACTTAATAGGAGATTTACAAAATTAAATGATGAACCGTTAATTTATGATGATTTTGCACATAATCCAGATGGAATTAAATCAACAATTTCTGAAACTCTGAAATTACTTCAAAATAATCAAAAATTACATGTTGTATGCGCTATTAGAGGTTCAAGAGGTGTTGAAATTAATCAATTAAATGCCGAAGCTCTTGCAGAATCTATGAGGGATAATATTGAATTGATTTTATCTTCAAGTAATGATGTTGTTGATAATTTAAATTGGGTTAATGAAGAAGAAAGAGAAGTTTTCTTTAATGTTTTAAATGAAAATAATGTTCGTTATGTTCATTTTGATAATTTAAAAGATTGTTTAAGTAAAGTTTATGAAAAAGCTGATAAAAAAGATATTATTTTATTGATTGGTGCTCAGGGAATGGATCCTGCTGAGTCAGTTCTAAACGAGATAAAATAAATATAAATATTAAATTAACTCAATATAATAAATGTATAAATTGATTCTTTTTATAAAAGAATATTGATACAAGAGGAAATAATCATGTTTATAAAGATTAGAAGAGACACATTAATAATTTTATTATTGGCGTTTATTTTAATTCTTTGTGGTCGTTTGATTACCTATGTTGCATTTGCATCTTCTGATGAAATAAATGATGGTATTGCTATTTCGGGTGTTATTATTAAAGGTAATGATATCGTTCCAGTTGATACTATTAGATCAAATGTTATGCAAGCAGGTTTTAGGGATGGTAGTGTAATTTATGGAGATATTCTAAAGACTTCAAAAAGGGAAGTGTCACTCCAAGATGCCATTCAGACGGCACAAGAATTTGCAACACGGTCCACAGTACCAGGTACATCTGTTCAACCTATTACTGCAGCGGATGTTCAAGTAGATAAAAATACTGGTGTAGTTACAGTTACTGTAATAGAAGACTTTTCATCTGTGAAATTAGATAATAAAACAAGTGGTGGGTGAATAAAATTGAATAAATTTAAAATATCATTGGTATTTTTTGTTATATTCTTGTTGACAATGAGTAGTGTAGCTGCTACTTGTAATATTATGGTCATTACTGATCCTACTGGACAAGATCCTAATGGTGCAGCTGCTGGAAGTATGTCTTTTGCAGACAATATGTTCCAGTCAACTTTCTTATTATCTAGAACTAATCATTTTACTGTGCTATCTGGAGGTACTGGTAGTTCAGATACTAGGTTAGAGTCTATTGTTGATGCAGTTGCTAGTTTGGAGAATAATGCTTCTGCAGCATCTGCTGCTTCTTTAGCATCTCAATTTAAAGGAGCACGTCTGCTTGTTGGTGGTCCGAATATCGGTGCTGCTATTGGAGGATCATTTGATGCATATGTAATTACAGTTGATGATTCAAGTAATGAGATTAAAGTGACTCCATATAATAGTGGTGTAGCAACATTACAACCTGGTCAAAAAGGAGCTATTATTCACTTGAGGAATACAGTAGGAAATCCGTTGTATGGTACTGCAGATTCTGTAAGAAAAGAAACTGCAATGAATATTGGTAAAATGATTAGAGATGGTTATCCTGCAACTACCATTCTCGCGGAAGCTATGGGTGAAGTAGCTAAAGATTCTGGTGAGAAATATGGTGGGGGTGGAGTAAACCTAGTGTCAGGTATTTCAACTTCTGACATGTTTACACCTAAAGAAATGAACTCCACGGGTTATCCAATGGATGAAGCATATTCAAAGGTTTGTGATGATTGTGGATGGGCAATGGGATTCCCTGGGGCAGAAGCATATGATAAATGTCCTGTTTGTAATAGTAATGTGCGAACTGTTTATGCATATCAAGCGTTAGGTGATGCATTAACTGTTAGTTCTAAGGCGGTTAGTGTTTCAGTCTATGGAAGTGATAGGCCAGGTTTAGCTGAAACTACTAAAGAGATTGTCGAAGCATCTGTTTCTAAATATGGGTATGATGCATCTGCGATTGCAGGTTCAATTAATAGAGGTATTAATAATGGTCTTTTAGTGGGTGTTGATCATGTTGAACCTAAAGATATTAATGTAAAACAAGGTTCAAAAGCTGTTGGTGTTTATTATAATTCACTTCCTAGTGAGAGATCATCTCCTTCATGGGATTTACCAATTGATGGAAACATTTTAACAATACTTGGAAGCATCCAAACGGCTGTTGGTATTATCTTGATTTTATTAGTATTATTCAGAAGTAGATTGCTTAAATCTTTCCAAAATAGGTGATAAATCACCTTTTATTTTTTTTATATGGTGTTTAATATGGCATTAATTTTAATCAGAGGGGAAACTAATCCAAAACTACTTAATGCAATTGCGGATATGGAACGTCATGGTAATTTGAATTTAATTACTCGACCTAAAGTTGTTGACTCTAAATTTGCAGATTCATTGGTTGAAAAAATTTTAAATTCAAAACTTAGAACAAAATCTAAAGTTGCTACTGCTTTTTTTGTAAAAGAAGATACTACCTTGAGTATTATGCAAGTAAAAAAAATTCATCCTCCAGCACATGTAGTTGTTGTTAGTGATGAATATGATGGTTATTATAAATTAAAGAAATTATTGGATAATGCTAAAGTATTCCAAGGTTATTATTCTCATAAAGCAAAAAATGATGGTTTAATAGATTATTCTATTAAAGGAAAAAAAAGACATGTTAAAAATGAAAAATTAAACAGTTATGTTAAATAAGTCACTTAAGTAGTGACTATACTTTTTTTTATTATTTCATCTCAAATATTAGATATAGGAGATGTAGAAAATCAAAAATTGATTATTATTTGTATTGTGTAATTATTTAAAAGAAGAAGTTATAGAAGCTATAACTCCTACTTATGTCTTAACTAGAAAAAGTTATTTCCTTTTTATTTTCATTATGCTTCCTAAGGTACGTTCGCCTGTAGAAGTATTTACGAATTGATTCAAATCAACATTATTTATTTTTTCAAGAAGTTTTATATTTAAAGCCTTTTCAATTTTTTTTGTTAATTTAGTATCTGGAGTCATTTTTCCAGTTTCAATTCTAGTAATAACAGATAATCTTTCATTAATTTTTTTAGCTAAATCTTCACGAGACCAATTTTTTGATTCTCTTGATTTTCTAATTTTTAATTCAAAATCTTCAATTAATTCTTCTGAAGGTTCATCCCTTCTAGAATAATTATTAGTTTGTTTAGCACTTTTTGCTTTTTTCCCTTTTGGTTGTTGTCTAAATTTTGGTTGAGATGGTGCCTTTTGTATTGTTCCAAGTTTTGAACATTCTTTACATACAACCATAACTGATCCTTCGATTTTTGCTCTTATTGGATTATCTTCAGGTACTGTTTTACCACAAATTTCGCATTCCATATTAATCAGTTTCCTTTATTTAATTTTAATAAATAATATATATCATTAAGTTATTAAATGTTTGTTGATACAGTTGTTAAATGAATAATTTTATATACTTTAAAATTACAAATTGTTATTAAAGTAGAATGTTATGAAAAATTTATTCGCTAACTGGAGATGATTCACATGGATGATTTTAATGATTTGGAAAACTCTTCAAAAGAACAATTAATGGAAAAAGTAGAAGATTTACAAAATGAAATTGAATTGTTAAGAGAAGAAAAATCCAAAGCAAAAAGTAACTTAATGTGGAAAGTTAGGAAATTAGAAAAAGATAAAGTCTTAATAGAAAATGAAAAGATTAGACTTGAGAGAGAAACTAAATCATTACGTTCAGAAGTTGATAGGTTTAGATCTCCACCTTTAGTGTTAGCTACTATTACTGAAGTTTTAGATGATAATAGAATGACTGTTAAAAGTAGTACAGGACCTAGTTTCCTTGTTAATTACTCAAAATTCTTAGATGAAAAATTATTAGTCCCTGGTTCAAGGGTTGCATTAAATCAACAAACTTTTGGTATTGTTGAAGTTTTACCATCTGAAAAAGATGTTAATGTTTCAGGAATGGAAATTGAAACTAAACCAGATATTACCTATGAAAAGATTGGTGGTTTAGAAGAACAAATTAGAGAAGTTAAAGAAACTGTGGAATTACCTTTAACTGAACCAGAATTATTTGAAAAAGTAGGAATTGAACCACCTAAAGGAATATTATTATATGGTCCTCCTGGAACTGGTAAAACATTACTCGCAAAAGCAGTTGCAAATGAAACTAATGCTACTTTCATTAAAATTGTTGCTTCAGAGTTTGTTAAAAAATACATTGGAGAAGGAGCAAGATTAGTACGTGAAGTATTTGAACTTGCTAAAGAAAAAGCTCCAGCAATCATATTTATTGATGAACTTGATGCTGTTGCAGCTAAAAGACTTAAAAGTTCAACCAGTGGGGATAGAGAAGTTCAAAGAACATTAATGCAACTTTTAGCAGAGTTAGATGGATTTGAATCAAGAGGAGATATTGGTATTATTGGTGCAACTAATAGACCAGATATTTTAGATCCAGCATTATTGCGTCCTGGTCGTTTTGATAGATTTATTGAAGTTCCACTTCCAAACATTGATGGAAGACGCGAAATTCTTAAAATCCATACTAAAAACATGTCTTTCGATGATGATGCAGATATTGACTTACTTGCTGATTTAACTGATGGTTTATCTGGTGCTGATTTAAAAGCAGTATGTACTGAAGCAGGTATGTTCGCAATTCGTGAAAAACGTGATAAAATCAGTGTTACAGACTTTATGGATGCTGTTGATAAGGTAATGAGCAAAAATAAAGAAGATGAAATGTTCAATACTGAAGCTGGAATAATGTTTGGATAATTAATTTAATTATTAATGAATAAGCCTATGATGAACCCTATGAGCTCTGATATGTGATGAATGATGGGCGAGCTGAGGCTTATTTATTTAATCTTTTTTTCTAAAACTTTATTTAAAAGTAAATTCTAATATTATAATCATGTTATTTAATAAAAATGAGAACAAAGCTAATGAACGAATTATTTATAAAACAAAATCTAACATGATTTTTGGCTGTAAAAAGGCAATTTTCGCTCTAGTTTTATTAATTGCTATTTTATCTATTTCACCAGTTGTGGTTAAATTTGTTGGTAAAATGCAAGTGTATTTAATTTCTCAAATTCAACTACCATTAACTAGATATGCAGCTATAGCTTTTTTTGTTATCATTCTTATTATTGTAATATATATTATATGGCAGATTATGGGTTGGTATTCTCTTGAGTATATTTTAACTGATTCAAAAATCATGGTTAAATCTGGTGTCATATCAACTAAAAAGAATTATATGCCTTATGCTACTATTCAAGATGTGAATACTTCTCAAAACATTCTTGCAAGATTACTTAATATAGGCACTGTATCTGTCTTTAGTGCTTATGATAATAATCAGTTAGAGTTAAAAAATATTTCAAATCCTTCAGAGATTGAGGATATAATATTCTCATATATGCAAGGTTCTAGAAGTTTCCAACCTCATCAACATAGATCTTTTTCGTATCGTCAAGAGGATAATTACTTGGATGATGGTGATTATTTTAATCGAGATGAAATATATGATGAATTCGAACCAATTACTCCTATTAATCGTGAAAGGGATATGCAAAGAAGAGATTATGAATATTATCCTGAAGATAGGAGTTTTAGTCAAACAAGACACAAATATGAATATGAACCATATGAGGATAAATTTGAAAATGAGGTTAGTAGGGTCATTGAAGAATTAGAACCTAAAAATGATTATTATTCTAATGAGGTACAAGAGGACTATTTCTATGAGGATGATTTTCAAAATCAGTATAATAACGAAGAAAGTGAATTTTCAAATATAGATTTGGATGAATCAAGTGAAAAGGTTATTAGGAGACATTTTGATAAATTTAATAAATAATATTTTTTTATTTTAGGTGAATTTAATGGAATTATTATGTATACAGTCACAAGAACATTCACAATTGCCTCTTGCAGAGTTAAAAGCTGTTATAGAATGTGAAAATATTTCAGCAGATATAGAGGTTATAACTGAAGGGTTAGTTATTTTAAAAAATATTTCAGAGGATAATTTTAATTCTTATTATGAAATTTTAACTAGAAGGTTAGGATATACTCATGAGGTGCATGAACTTATAAAAGAATCTAATCTTGATACTTTTGATGAGGATATGTTATCTATTAACTGGTCAACATATATTGATGAGAATTTTGCTGTTCGTGTGAAAAGATTCCATACGAAAATTGATACTGTGGAAACTGAAAGAAATGCTGGTTCTTTAATTCTTTCAAATTGTGATAATATTAAAGTTAATTTATCAAAACCTAAAACATTGATACGTATTGTTGTTTTTCAAAATGAGTTTTATATTGCTATTGAGAGATTTAAATTAAATAAAAAACATTTTGAAGATAGCAAACCACATAAAAGACCCTTTTTTTATCCAGGTTCTATGAGTCCAAAGTTGGCAAGATGTATGGTTAACTTGTCAAGAGTCAAAAAAGACCAATTATTACTTGATCCATTTTGTGGAACTGGTGGAATTTTAATTGAAGCAGGATTAATTGGTTGTAAGGTAGTTGGATCAGATATTTATTGGAAAATGAAAAATGGTACTTCAATTAATTTAGATTATTATGGAATTACGGATTATCGAACATTTAATCTGGATGTACGTGAACTTAAAATGTATGAAAAAGTAGCTGCTGTAGTTACTGATCCACCTTATGGTATTTCTACATCTACTGGAGATATTGAAGGTGATGATATATTTAAAGAATTTTTTAAATCTATTTATAATAACATGAAAGATGATGCTTATCTTTGTATGGCTAGTCCTCATTATGTCGATTTAGAGCCAATTGCTAGTGAGGCAGGGTTTGATATTGTAGAACAGTATGGAATCAAAATGCATAGAAGTTTAACTAGAATGATTTCCGTTATTCGTAAAAAGCATTAGAATAATAAGTATCTTTATATACTAGTTATTTTATGTCTATGCTGAAATATCTAAAACTTCATTGTTTTCTTTTCTTTTATTATTTTCTTTAATTATCTTTTTTTTAGTTAATGTTTTATTATTTTTTTAAAATTATTTTATAAATATAATATTTTAAGGTTTATTTATCAAAATATTTAATAAAAATTTTTATTTTGATTAAAAAATTAATATAATTAATTATTTTATTTTTTTAAAATATTTTGCAATATTTTATAATTACTTTTGTTAATAAAATTTGTCCATCTATTAGATGTACTATATGTTATATGGCGATGACCTAAGTATATTGCATAGAGCAATGTTTACTATGATGGTTGCATTCCACATGTAGTTATAATTTATGAGTACTTGAATTTCTCAAGTATGATGTTAGTTTTGTAGATGTGGTGAATTATTTACAATTTTATTTGTTTCAAATTTATGTGTATACTCGTCTATATTTTTTAGCGTACTTCATAATTTCAATTTAATATTAGCTTATTATGATCTGTTATGTGTTCAATTCTGTTTGATCCTGGCAGATGCTACTGCTATTGGGATTCGATTAA
>NZ_JBJEIO010000012.1:0-108003 GCF_051877095.1 Methanobrevibacter sp.
ATCAGATACTTCTTTAGACTCCTTATCATTACTATGATCAACAACAATAAAATCAACAGATTCTAAATCAACTTTATTGCTAAATTTTGGTTTTTTAAAATTTGAAGCAGGACTTTTTTTTGAATTTAAATCCTTAGAATGTTTTTCAACAATTTCATCATCAGTAGTTTCATTAACTTTTGAATCAAAATTATCATTTATTTCAGAAGATGTTTCATCTGAATTTTTACTCAACTCTTTTTTAGATTTAAAAGCTGAGACGGAAGAATGACTATTTTCTCCAGATTTTTCATCAAAATTTAAAAATGATTTGAATTTATCAGAAAGTTTTTTAGAAATATTATTTGATTCATCAGAATATTCATAGTCTTCTTCAATTTCAACATTGTTTTCTTGAGAAATTTCATCATCATTATTATCCAGTTCATTGATATTTAATCCAACTTTAGAATCTCCTTTGACTTCATCACCAAATTCATTTGATTCATATTGTGTTTCAAAATCAATACCCTGAGAATCTTCATCATAAAATTTAACATTAACAAATTCAGAAGTAGTTTCATTTATTGTATTATTCTCGTTTAAGGTATTTTGTAATGATTCATCTTCAAAGAACTCAGAAGGATCAATTGAACCTACATCAATTGGTTTTTCCAATACATCCCCATCATCAACTTTTTCGACTTCAACAAAATCTACTGGACCAATATCTTCAATATTTATTTCATTATTGTTTTCTTGTTCTTCTTTAGCCTTCCTCTCAGCTTCTTCTTTTTCACGTGCGATACGTAACCCTTCAGCTTTCTTTTCTGCTTCCAATCTTCTTTTTTCAGCTAATTTTTTTTCCTCTTCAGATTTACGTTTTTCTTCTTCGCGAGTTTGACTAATTGATTTTTGAACAAAATCCAATAGTTTTTTACGTCCTAAATCTCTATTCCTATACCAATCAGTTGACCATAAATGATAAAGTTTCCATCCAAGACCATTTAATACTTGTTCACGTAATCTATCCCTATCACGTGCTACTTTACTTGATGAATACATTTTACCATCAGTTGTAATTCCTAGTATATATTTTCCAGGATTCTCATCATCAACAATAGCAAGATCTACTCTAAATCCTGCACAGCCAATTTGCCTATCAACTGAATAACCATTTTCTTCTAAAAAACTAGCTATTGCATCTTCAAATGGTTCTTTTAAGTAAGAATCTTGATTAACAGTTCCCAATGTCAAGTTTTCAGCATATTCCAAAAATTCTTTAAGAGATTTCACACCATATGGTGGATTTGCTGTTAAATTCATATCATAAGCTTTAAAGTTTGAGAAAACAACACATTTTTCTCTTGCCCTTGTAATTAAAACATTAAGTCTTCTTTCACCACCATTTTGATTTAAAGGACCGAAGTTAAGAGACATTTTTCTATCTTGATCATACCCATAACCTACACTGATTAATATGACATCCCTTTCATCACCTTGTATTGTCTCAAGGTTTTTAACAAAAAATCTTTCATCTTTATTGTCTGAGAATAACGGTTCAAATTCAGGTCTTTCTTTACGTTTTACTTCCAAAGCCTCTAAAATTGCATTTTTTTGAGCAACAGAAAATGTTCCAACACCTAAACTTTTTGTATCACCATATTTTTCAAAATGATTAAATATCTCTTCCACAACATCTTGAGCTTCCAAAGGATTAGCAGAGGATGAACCCCTATGATATACAGTATTTGGATTATAGTGAAACTTCAAACCAAGTTCTGGATCATTATGTGAAGGTGAAGGGTAAACTAATAAATCATTGTCATAAAACTCACTATTTGAAACTGTAATTAATGATTCATGGCGACTACGATAATGCCATTTAAGCATTTTAACCGGGAATGATAATTTACATAGATGTAAAATACTTTCCATATCTAATGAAGTTGCCTCTTCTTCATCACTTTCTGTATCAGACATTTGGTCAAAAAAGGAAGTTGGAGGTAATTGTTGAGTATCTCCCATAACAACAGCGGTTTTTCCTCTCATAAATGCACCTAATGCATCTTCAGGTTTTACTTGACTTGCTTCATCAAAAATAACAACATCAAACTGTAGTTCTTCATTTGTTGGGTCTAAATATTGTGCAATTGATAAAGGAGACATCATAAAACAAGGTTTAATCTGTTTTATCATTCCACCAGTTTTTTCTAAGAGTTTTCTAACTGGCATATGCCCACTTTTTCTTGTAAATTCACCAGCTAATATTTTAGCTTGAGGATTCTCAGTTCCACCAAAGATTTTTGGAATATTGCTGTTTAATTTTTGATAAATCCTTTTACGATTCAATACTAAAATTTGCTTATCTAAATCTTTAAATTCACGAATCCTATTTTCATGAAGTTCCCCAACAAATGTTGCAAGTTCCTGATTTTCAACAAATAATATATTTAAAAGTGAATCTGCAAAATTTCCATCAACTAATGCTCCAACATCTTCCTTTTTAATGTTTCTTTTCTCAATTGAATCTACAAACATTTTAGCATTGGATGATTTAAGTGAGTTTTTAGTATTTAAATATTGAGACCATAAATGAAGACTAGATAACTGCCCTCTCCAATTATATAATTGCTCTTTCCATGCTTCAAATGGAACATCACCTGTTTCTCTTTTAAAGATTAATTTGCTTCTTGGATTTAATTTATCTTTAAGCTTTGACAATACACGAACAAATTCTTCACCAGCATCAATATAATCTGCAAGATCTCGTTCAGGTTTAATATCAAATAAATCTTTACTCATTAGTTCAATAGTGTTATCAGAAAATGTTCCTTCATGTACAAGTGCGGTAAATTCATGCATCCATTTTGCAATAGCTTTTAAATCCTTGATGTTTGCATTTAAATGCCAATATCCACCAAAGTATTTTTGACCTAATGTATTATTAGATTCAAGAACTTTCCTCATATTAATTATCGCTTTTACTTCTTGTAACTCTCTTATAATATCATCAGCACTTCCAGAAACAGGTACTGAATAAAATCTTTCAACAAGCTCAATATGCTGCTTATTATTAAAAAATCTGAATTTTTTATTAGAAATGTTTCTTAACTCATAGATTAATCTATCAATATCTGCTTGGAAAATACTTTGATTAAATTTATTTAAAGCCCCAGCATATTTTTGATATCTTTCTAGCTCTTGAATTAATTTAAATGCATCATCATTATTATTATCCCATACACCTGACTTCAATATACTTCCATCTATCAATTCTGCATTTTGAGATTTAATCATTTCAAAAGCTGAAAGAGAATTCTGGAATTCATTTAAGGTATCTGGCTTTTTAATTCCATAAATATCATAAACTCTTCCACGTTCAACTAAGAAATTATCAAGAGAAAACAATGAATCCCCAATTAACATTTCAATTTCTCTTAAATCTGCAGGAAGCAAGCTTTTAGGAGAACATTTACTCCAAGGATTTTCCTTAGAAATTGTTTGATATAACTCAGCTAAATTTTCCAAAGCTATTTTCATATCATCCAAATCTTTTAAAGTAATAGATTCTGGATTATCAAACCTAACTAAAGGCATTAACATATTTTTAGTCGCAAAATGATCATCTGCAGATTCTTTCATACCATATAACTGAAATGCAGATAAATTAACATCAAATACAGGCTTGTGAATAATTTGAGAATAATCATCAAGCTGTCTGCGTAAATTTTCCAATTTACGAGTAGTTTGATCAATGTTCAATGGTTCTTGAGACCTTACATTAGTAGCTTTTTGTAAATCTTTAAGAAATTTTTTTCTTCTTGTTTTATGTGAATGCAATTCAAGGACAAATTTACCAAGACCAACTGCAGTTAATCTATCTTTTACAACATCAAGTGCAGCCATTTTTTCTGATACAAATAAAACTGATTTACCTTCAGCAAGCAATTCAGCAATTAGATTTACAATAGTTTGTGACTTACCAGTTCCTGGAGGTCCTTCCACAACAAGGTTACGTCCAGCTTTAACATCTTGAATAGCTGCAATTTGAGATGAATCAGCATCTAAAACCTGATACATATTTTGATATTCTAACCTTGAATCAATCTCTTCTTCCCTAAAAGCATCATGATCATTTTTAGCAGGATTAAAAATAGATTGAATTAATTCATTTTTAGTTAAATCTACATTATCCTCCCAAGCTTCTGGATTTAAATCATTATACATTACAAATTTTGTAAAACTAAAAAAACCTAAAGCTACATTATCATTAACTATCCATCCATCCATTCCACTAATAGAACGACGAACACTAGCGATATAATGATCAATTACTTCACCATATCTTTTAAATTCAAAATCAGGAAAATCAATACCTGCTTCTAATAATTTAGCTTTAAGTGAAATATTAGTTTGAATATCTTCTCCAGTCCATTCAAGATTAAATGATTCACCAACTTTTTTCCTTTCCATTGCAACTGGAATTAACACTAAAGGAGCACTATTTCTTTGTTTTGGTTTTGACTTATCCACCCATTCAAGAAAACCAATAGCTAAATACAAGATATTATAACCTTGTTCTTGAAGCATTGTTTTTGCTTGATTATTTATATAATATAATCTTTTTTGAAGTTCTTTTGGAGTTAAATCAGTAGCTAATTTCTTATCTCCTTCTGAAAACTTTGAAAAATCAAATGGAATATGATCCCATACAGATGACTTCTCCTCCTTTTTATCCTTTTTATTAGCTACAAAATACATTTTATTATCTTGAAGAACTAATGTTTGAAAAAGATTTGAAGGAGTCTGATTTACTATAGTAATGGTTTTTGCCCTTGATTTAAAGTTAAGAAGAGGATTTCTTAAAGTTAAATCTAATAATTCCTTACGTAAGTTTTTAAATTCCTTTTCGATTATATTAGATGATTTGTTTAACATAATGACCCTGGGTAGTGTTTAAAAAATTGAAAAATACATTATATAAATATAATAATATTAATTAATAAAAGTTTCTAAACAATGATTTTTAAGAAAAAAAATAAATTTAATTAATGAATTTTTGACTAGAATAAAATAATAATTTAAAAAAAATAAAAAATATAAACTATTCAAACTCTTCTCATTACTTCACCAATAAAATATTCATGAATTAGAGTGTCACCAGTAAGTTCTGGGTGAAATGAAATAGCTATATGTGGTCCTTGTTGAATAGCTATAATTTCATTATCTAAAACAGATAAAACTTTAATATCTTCTTTTGAATGATTATAACTATCAAGTGCCGGAGCTCTAATGAATACTCCTAAATATTCTTTACCAAAAATAGATATTGGACTTTCAAAAGAATCTTTTTGTCTACCATATATATTTCTTTTAACTGTAATATCCATTAATCCTATTAATGGTTGATCAAAATCTGTTTTTTTACTAAGCAACACCATCCCAGCACAAGTTCCGAAAACTGCAATATTATTATCTTTAATAACTTTGTCAATTCCTCTTTGTTTTATTAATTTACCAATAACAGTGCTTTCTCCTCCAGAAATAATCAAACCATCACATGTTTCAACATCCTCTGCATAGCGTACAGATTCAACTTCAACATCAACTCCCATGTTCTCTACTGCACTACGTGTCATATTATAATGGTCACTTACAGCACCTTGTAAATTCAATATTCCTATTTTTACCATGATAACACCTAAAATTAATAATGCCCAAATCTAGTTAATTTTTCACTAGCAATTTGAGAGGCAAATTCACCAGAACGTTTGATAGAATAATCATTTAATCTCCTAGAAATATATGCTGCCATATAAGTATCTCCACAGCCTGTTGCATCTGTAATGTTTTCACATTTGACTGCATTAATTTTAGTTTCATGATTATTCGAAATTATTCTAGATCCCCTACTTCCATCAGTTATAATAATCTCATCTACATCAAAGTCAATTCCAATTATGCTTGCTTCGTATTCATCTAAAAATATTGAAGAAACCCCCTCTAAAATAGTACTCAAATTATCAAAAGTATCTAATTTGATAGCGTAATTTTCATTTACTTCAACATCACGAATTCGTAAAAATCCCTGAACTGATAAGAAAATAGGAACATTAAAACTTTTTAAATAATCAATTGTTTCAGTTGGAAAATCATACCTGTTAAGAGGATTGATAACAAATCCATCAATATTTTCAGGTAAAATTTCCTCTAAATCACTTTTAAGTATGGGTATTTGAGCAAAATTACTTAATTGATCCCTACAATCCATATTATATGCATTTGAATAGTTATTTATGAAAAAATGAGTATCATCTTTTAAAATTACCTTAACTTTATCTTTTGAAGGAAACTCTTCAATTATACTTTCATCAGAACAGTTTACAATAGTTAGATAATCATTATAAAATTTTTCAAAAACAAAAGATTGAAAATAAGTAGCTCCACCAACTTTATATTTTCTTTTATCACCTATAACAACCAAATCATGTGTTACCGGACCAATAATAATTAAAGTCATGTTAAAAAAATAGAAGGAATTTAAATTCCCCTATCCTGCATTCTGTCAGATTCATTTAAAGTTGACATTTCAATACCTTTCATAGCTTGGCCTAATCCTTTGGATACTTCAGCCAATACTTCAGGATTATCATAGTTTGCAGTTGCTTCTACAATAGCCTTTGCAAACGCTTCTGGATTATTTGATTTGAATATTCCAGAACCAACAAAAATACCATCTGAACCTAATTGCATCATTAAGGATGCGTCTGCAGGAGTTGCAATACCACCAGCTGCAAAGTTTACAACAGGTAATTTTCCAAGCTCTGCTGTTTTTTTAACAAGTTCAATTGGTGCTTCAATTTTTCTTGCATACTTCCAGATTTCTTCCTCTTCCATTCCTTGAACAGTTCTAATTTCACCCATAACCATTCTCATGTGACGTACAGCTTCCACAATATTTCCAGTACCTGGTTCACCTTTAGTACGAATCATAGCTGCACCTTCATCAATTCTTCTTAATGCTTCACCTAAGTTACGTGCACCACATACAAAAGGAATGGTAAATTCTTTTTTGTTAATATGATATTCTTCATCAGCAGGAGTGAGTACTTCACTTTCATCAATCATATCCACACCAAGAGTCTCTAAAATTTGTGCTTCTGCAATGTGACCAATTCTAGCTTTTGCCATGACAGGAATAGATACTGCATCAACAACCTCTTCTACAATTGTTGGATCTGCCATTCTAGCTACTCCTCCAGCAGCACGAATATCTGCAGGTACTTTTTCAAGAGCCATTACTGCTACAGCACCTGCATCTTCTGCAATTGCTGCTTGTTCAGCATTTACTACATCCATAATAACTCCACCTTTTGTCATTTTAGCAAAACCTTCTTTCAATACATCAGTTCCTTTTTCTACCATGTAATTTTCTCCATTATCTAATATTATAACAAGTATTAATATAAAATTCCTACATTAATAAATTTTACTCCTAAACCACCTATAAAATAAATAATTCCATTAAAACTATATAATATTATCCTAATATAGATTTAAACATAGTACAAAAGTGTACTATGAGATTAATGAATAAATATTAAGCAATTAATCAAATTCAATAGTAATATCCACAATATGATATTCAGATGCAATACTGTAAATATCCTCTTTAATTTTTTCTTGGTTGTTCCAATCATCGATAGAAACTTTTAATGTCAACACTGAATCAATTCCATCAAGTGACCAAACATGAAAATCATCGAATGATTTGATACCTTTGATACTTAGAACATTTTCCTTAAATTCTTTAACATCAAAATGATTCGGAGTCTTTTGAAGCAATACTTCAAAAGATTTATATAAATTCCTTCCAAGATTAAATAATAACCATAAAGCAATACCAATTGATATAAAAGGATCTAAATAAGAAGCACCATTCCAAAACATTAAAATCAAACTTAATATTAAAACAGCAACCCACTCAAATACATCACCTAATTGATGCAATAAAATTGCTTTTTCATTGAATGTCTCACCATCATGCAAACGATAAACTGAAATTGATTTAAATACCAATCCAACAATAGCTATTAAAAGCATTCCACCAGCATCAACAATTTCTGGAACAAATAATCTAGGAATAGCTTCTTTAAGAATCAATAATGCCATAAAAATAACAAAAACAGATATTATCACTGCACCAAGAATTGAAAATCTTTGGTAACCATAAGAATATTTATCGCTTGAGTCTTTTTGAGCAACATGCTCTAAAAACCATGCAAAAGCAATAGAAATCGTATCTGACATATCATGAATACAATCAGCAAGAATCGCCATACTATTTGTTGCAAGGCCTCCTACAATAACAATTATATTAAAAGTTAAATTCATAAAAAAAACAAATGCTAAATTTTCACCTGCTTTCTTGTGGTGATGATGCGTATCAATTCTCATAAATATATTATATAAAATTACAATAATAAAAAACTTATTAAAAAACGCACTATTAATTAAGTTATATTTATATAATTTGAAAAATGTAAATTATAATAGTGATTTAAAATGGCGATGATTGGAACAACAATATTTTCTCATATTCTTCCAGTAATCTGTGGATTTTTTGGAATAGTAATGATTATTTCTGGATCTTTAGAAAACAGCAATAGTAAATTAGCTTTAGGTATTATTTTATTTATTATAGCTTGTGTTTTCCCTTATGTAGTTTTAAGTGTACTAATCTAAAAGTTTAACCTCACCAGAGTGTAAACTAGTTCCTATTAACACTTTTTTTATACCTAATGACTCTAATTCAACCAAAGAGTCTTTATTTAACCCACCAGCAATAATCAATTTTTCTTTTAAATCCCCAAATTCTTCAAGTAATTTTTCATTATATCCCTTTTCAGTGCCAACACCAGATATATCTAAAAGAATAATTTCATTAGGATCAAGTTCTTTTAAAATTTCTTTAAATTCAGACAAGTTTAAATCCAAATGTTTTGCAAACAATTCATCATTTTTAACATCAACACTAATTACAATCCTTTCTTTAGGATACTTATCAAAGATTTTTCTCATCTCATCAATGCTTTCAATTGTTTCAGTTGGAATAATAATTTTGTAGGCATAATCAAGGAAAAATTCAAAACTTTCACAATTTTTAACTCCCCCATCAAATATTACTGGTAAAATTGTATTAATCATTTTAATATCATTAATATTATGGCCTAATGACTCAATTAAATCCAAATCAGCAATATACATTTCATCTGCACCATTTAACTTTAATCCTTGGGCAATTTCAACTGGATTAGCTGAATTTGCAAAAATTGTTCTTAATGGTTGGTAAGTATCTCTATTTCCAGACTTACCACTTACTGCTTGATGCTGTTTTAAATCTATAACTGGAATTTTTTTAATCATGATAATAATTATATAAAACTAGTATTAAAATATGGGGGAGGATGAGTAAAACATTTTTTAACCTCATCCAAAGTACTAAAAATAATGACCAATTAGAGATAATTTTAATATAAATCTCTATTAATAGATTAATTCACATACTATATAAATATTACTATAATTTAGAAAAATTAAAGTAGACTTGAATAAATAATTTTTAATAAAAAAAGAAAAAATTAACTACACATCTATAAAACTTAGAATAAAATTAACAATAATCAATAAAAATATGAAACAAATAAAACAACAAATTTTAGATATCTAAAAACAATAAAAAAATTTTAAAATAAAGTTGACAAATCCCATTTAAAAAAAAAAACAAAGTTTGAAGCATTAAGAGGGAAATAGAAAGATAGAAATTATATTTATTTATTCAATTTATATGACAATAAAACTTACTCCAAACTCTACATAATAGTTGACCTTAATCATATAAATACTTTTTTATAAATAAGTATTACTTATTATAATAAAAAATACAGTAAAAGTAATACATAAAAATTTAAAAAAAAATAATTATACTCTAAAATTATCATCAATATATGAATCAAACTTTAAATAAGCCTCATCAATAGCTTGCATGACTTGATCTTGAGTGATTTCAGAAAGCTCATCAAATAAAACCCCAACATCAACATTAACATCTAATTGCTCATTTTCATAGTTGAGAATAATATCTAAATCTAAATCTTCCAATTCTTTCATGGAAATTGATTTTGAAATTTCCTTTTCAAGGATTTCTCCAAAGTTATCAGAAATAGTGGATAAATCATCCTGTGATAATATTTTTAATTTTGACATAAAAATCATAAAAAAAGAAAAAGTATTAAGCCTATTGGCTCATACCTTGCATAACTGATTGAATAGAAGTTTGCATTTCTTCAAGTTTTTTCATAACTCTTTCTTCTTGACGGGACATGGTTTGTTTTCTTAAACCTAAAGTTTCTAATTTATCTTCCATGTCAGCTAATGCATCTGCATATTCAACTTTAATGAGTAAAGTACCAGCTTGTTTGAATACTTCAGCAGATTCATCAGTTTTTTTGAGTTCTTCTAAAGCTTTTTCAGTTTCTTGAATTTGAATTTCAACATTTTGAACTTGCATGCTTATAGCTTGAGCTTGTTGTTGTAATTGTTGAAATTGATTTAATTGTTCTTGAATGTTTTCAGGAATCTCCATATTATCACCTTAATTATTGAATAAGAATTAACTTGTTAAATTATTTATTTCTAAAGCTAATTTAATCCACTTGATAGCTGAATTAATAGAAGCTCTAAACGATGTGGAATCTTCAGCATCTATGTTAATTATAATATTAGACCCATCTAAATCAATAGTCATAGATGATCTAAAATCAGGAGCTGTACTAAATTCTAAAATAATAGAATCATAAATAATTTTAGCTTGAGTATTATCTTCAAGTTCAATAACTATATTACTTCTAACCCTCTCAAGAGGACTTTCATCAATCATTTGAAACCTCTAAAATCTTTTTAACAATAATTTTAAAGTTATTCATATCACCAAATTTATTGACGAAGTTAATATTAGCTAATGAATTCTCACTTTCAGAAATTAGCACATAATTACTTTCAGCATTATCTACTAACTCCATATCTAAGATTTCACTTAAAATATTCAGTTCTTTTACTTTAGAAACTATTTTCAATTGAGAAGGAGCAATATTCATTTTTTCATTTTCTTCAGATGCCCCAATAATTAGTGTTAATAATAACTCACCTTTATTAGAGTAAAATGAAATTCTACTTGGATTTCCTTTAATTTCATTTACAATGGCTAAATTATATTCTTCAACTTCTAATGCCTTAATTAATAACTCACGCATATTCATTTTACCTCTGTTAACAGAAGTTGAACCAGTAGCATGAGCTAAGTTCTTACAAAACTTTCTAGTTTTTTGAGAAGGTTTTCTAGAAGTTGAAATTAACATTTTAAATCAAAAATAGTAAGAAATTTAGTGAAAGCAGATGAATTATCTTGCTTTAATTATTCTAGTAGTCTCAGGCACATTTTTAAATAAAATCCTATATCTACATTTAGGACATTTATTTTCCATGTAACTTTTATGATCTACTTCTGCTCCACAACTTGGACACCTATACAAGGCCTATTCCTCCACTTTAATATCCCTAATACTACGTGCTGCAGATTTTGCCATAGGAGTCTGTGGAATGTAAGCTCCTCCAGTGAATACTGCACCACATTTTCTGCATTTCCAAATTCCAGCAGCTTGTCTTTTAACATAAGGTCTAGCACATTTAGGGCAAACATGATCTTTTTTCATGTTTTCTTCAATAATCTTTACAGATCTTTTAGCTTTTCTTCCGTATCTTGCACCGAACCTTCCTGTAATACCAACTTTTTTAGTTCTTGCCATTTATATTCTCTCCGTTAATAATAAAATTTAATAAAATATGTAAATTTATTTAATTTACACTAATTATGTCAAATAAACATAAAATTATCTAATATGGTAATATTATACTTACTAATATTTAAAGGTTTTCTTAAAAGAGGTGATTTTAAGAAAAAAACACGTTTTCACATGAAAAATATGAAAATTCTGATGAGAAAAAACTATTTCCTATAAATCTTTTATATTATATGCTTGTCTCATCAAAAAATAAATAATATCAAACTAGTCAAGAGTTGGATAATTAGGACTCTCATTAGTAATTAACAAATCATGAGGGTGAGATTCTTTAATACCACTACTAGTAATTCTAACAAAGTTAGCTTTTTCTTGCATAGCTGCAATATCCTTAGCACCACAGTACCCCATGGATGATTTTAATCCACCAATTAATTGGAATAAAATTTCTGCAACAGTTCCTTTGTAAGGTACAGCACCTTCAATCCCCTCAGGAACATATTTAGTATGGTTCATTTTACTTTTTTGACCTTGGAAGTATCTATCTGCTCCACCATCAAATTCACTAGTCATTGCACCCATTGATCCCATACCACGGTATTTTTTATATTGTTTTCCATTCATAACAACAATCTCACCTGGAGCTTCAAGAGAAGCTGCAAGTAAATTACCGAGCATTACTGCATCTGCACCAGCACCAATAGCCTTAGCAACATCACCAGAATATCTAATACCACCATCTGCAATAACAGGAACACCACTACCTTCTGCTGCATCAGCAACATCAGAAATAGCAGTTAATTGAGGTACACCAACACCAGCTACAATACGAGTAGTACACATTGAACCAGGACCAATACCAACTTTAAGTGCATCTACACCCATAGATATTAAGTCTTCTGCTGCTTCAGCAGTTGCAATATTACCAACACATAATTCTGCATCAATATTATCTTTAATAGTTTCAGTGAATTTAACAACATTCATATTATGAGCATGAGCACAATCAATAGAAATAATATCAGCACCTGCTTGGTCAAGTGCCATTGCCCTATCTAAATCAAATGGTCCACAAGCTGCAGCAACTAAAAAGTTACCCTCCTTATCACGAGCAGCATTTGGATATTGTGCTTGATTTAAAATATCTTTAATAGTAAGAATTCCAACTAATTTATCATCACGAACAACAGGGAGTCTTTCTATTTTATTTTCATAAGCAACATTTAATGCTTCCTCAGCTGTAACTCCTTCTTCAACAGTTACAACATCAGAAGTCATAATATCTTTTACAGTTTTATTAGGATCTGATTTTAAAACTGGTCTAATATCTCTTTTAGAGATAATGCCAATAATTTTATCACCATCAACAACTGGAAGACCACTGATTAATTCATCTTGCATTTTAGCTTGAACATTTGCAATAGTGGAATTAGGATTTATGGTAATAACATCACGAATTGTTAAATCTTCAGCGTTTTTAACTTTTTTAACTTCTTCAATCTGTCTTTCTTGTGTGATATTCCTATGAATCACACCTACTCCACCTTCTTGTGCCATAGCAATTGCAAGATCTGCTTCAGTTACAGTATCCATAGCTGCACTTAAAACTGGAATATTTAATTTAATTCCTTTTCCTAATGTAATTCTAGTATCAATGTCTTTTGGTTCAACATAACTTGCATTAGGAGTTAAAAGAAAATCATCAAAAGTATAAGACATTCTTGCTTCTTGAACTTTTTTAGAAAATGACATTAATAACACCTACTTAAAATGAGTCACATAATTTTTTAAGCTCAGCAACCGCAATATGATGTATTTTACCAGTGTTTCTATCACCACCCACACAAGCAGCTCCCCTAATACCAACAACATCACAACCAATGTCGTTTAATTGTTTTAATTGATCTTTTTTAACAGAACCTGCAAGTGCAGTTAATAAACCATACCCATGAGCTTCATCAACAAATTCTTTTAATTGATCTAAATCTAAATAATCAAATAAAGTATGACCATCTTTAACAGCAGTATCTAACATTGCAAGGTCACAACCAGCATCTTTTGCGACTTTTGGAATTTCCATAGGACCAACTGCACCCACACGGTGAGCATCTGCATATCCTGCTGCTACAATAATAGTTTCTTCACTTATTTCTTTTACAGTTTTAACAACATTTTCCATGACTTCAACAGCTTCATCATGATTTTTTGTTCCATATAATCCTACTTTAATATAATCTGCTCCAGAAACATGAGCACCCATTGCTGCAAGAGAAACTGTACCTGGTTTATAAGGTACATCACCCAAAGTAGCACTTACAAGCTTATCTTCAGGAGTTAATTCTCTAATTTCCTTAATTACCCAAGGAAAATTAGCACCTAAAGAACCTTCTTTAGGATTTTTTACATCAACAATATCTGCTCCACCTTTAATAGATTCAAGAGCTTCTTCACGATTTATAGGACTTATTAATAGAAGCATAAATACCCTCCAATATTATATTATAATATATTAATATTACTATTTTATTACATATAATATTATTGTTTTTTAAAAAAATATAATAAAAAAAGATGTTTTAAAAATTAGTATGGAGAGTCTTTATGAGAAACATTATATTTAATAGTTCCATGGGCTTTTGGATAAAAACCAACATCAGTTGATAATTTTCTCATATTTTCAATGATTTCATTAGTTGGAATGCTAACTGGACAGTTTAAAGTACATAATCCGCATAATGTGCACATATATAATCCTGAATCATAACATGTCTCATCATCTTCAATGAATTTTGACATTGCAACACCACGACCACCTAAATAATTATTAAATCCAAATTCATTTCCAACTGCATTATATACTGGACAATGAACAACACAATTTCCACATCCAATACAATAAAGACATTCAGGTACTGCATCACTTCTTCCATTATCAAGTAAGATGACAACGACTTTTTCAGCACCATACATTTTTTTTAAGAGTTTTTTCTCAATGTCAGCTGTTTTTGATGGTCCAGAAATTACATTCATATATGAAGTTACATAATTTCCAGTAGCGAAGATTGTTTCAAGTTTTACAATTGAAATTGCATCTTCTAATGTAGGTACAATTTTATCAATTCCAGCTACAATTATATGCAAATCTTTTAGGGAAACTATTGAAATATTACCCTCATTATGCACCATTACAAGTGAACCCTCTTCTGATGCTATTGCATTAGCTCCACTTATACCTACATTTGCATTTTCTAAACGTTTTAGAACATCATGTCTTACAGTTTCCATAATTTCTTTTGGAACAGGATTAAGACTAACATTTAAAGACTCATTTACAATTTCAGTAATATTATTCACATTTAAATGTGAAGCAGGACCTGTTGGATGAACAGGTTTATTATCAGTTTT
This sequence comes from Methanobrevibacter sp., assembly GCF_051877095.1. Lineage (GTDB taxonomy): Archaea > Methanobacteriota > Methanobacteria > Methanobacteriales > Methanobacteriaceae > Methanocatella. Next base: position 15,246 of record NZ_JBJEIO010000012.1, read on the forward strand.
TTTAAGTTGTAAAATTCTATCTCCAAGATCTGTTTCAACAACATCAATATTTTTATTAGACAAATGGTCTTTAAGATTAATTTCACCTAATGTATTAGATTTACTTTTTGCAATTGTATTACACTCATATTCCACAAGCAAATCATCAATTATTTTTAAAGCATCATCTGCAGTTTCAACAATCTTAAAATCAATACCATTACGTTTAAATGATTCGAAAACCTGATTAAGTAATTCTTCATTATTTTCAATTGAATATTTTTTGATTTCATAAACTCTTGATATTAATCTTTTGGTAGATGGTGAATCCTTAAGAGTGTTTGATCTATTTTTAACAGTGTTAAATGATTTTCTCATTGTTTCAAGTTCACTATTCTTCATTTAAACCACCATATGATACTAAAAACTCAGTTAAATCCAATACTTCTATATCATCATTTTTTAAATTAAGTTTACAAAAAGGACATGAAGTAACTAATGTTTTACAACCAGTTTCCACTGCTTGTGCAATTCTTAATTTTGAAATTTGGTTTGCAATTTCTGGATAAGCTGATTTTACACCACCACCAGCACCACAACACAAACTATTTTCACGAATATTTTTCATCTCAACAAGATTAGCAACAGATTTAATCACACTTCTAGGCTCATCAAAAACATCACAGTGACGTCCTAAATGACAAGGATCATGATAAGTAACATCAAATTCTATTTTTGATAAATCTAATTTACCTTCTTTAATTAGTTTATCCAGTAATTGAGAAATATGAATTACATTTAAACCATCATAATCCTCTGTTAATGTTTTATAACACCCTGCACATGAAGTAATGATAGTTTCTCCTTTAAGAATTTCAGTGTTCTTTTTAATTTGTTCTTTAGCCTCTTTTAGAAAACCTGTTCTAATTAATACTGACCCACAACACTTTTCATCATCTAAAATATGGTAATCAACACCTGCTAATCTTAATAATTTTTCAGTTGCAGATTGAATATTTGTTAATTTCTCTCTTGCAGTACATCCTCTAAAATATAGCATGTTTCATTCCTCTTCATCTATAAGAGATATTTCATTGTTTAAAGCTACTTCTTTAACTATTTTATTCATGTTATCTTCTAATTTATCGATTTTAGAATATAATTTAAAAATTGTGTATACTAAAACTGCAAATACGATTATAATTATAAAATCTAATCCACGAGTTATACCGAACAATTTAGCAAATGTCGTACTAGCATTAGGGAAAACTGAAAATATACTAACAATAATTAGAAATACAGACCATAAAATAACTGAGATTAAAGAATCATTTCCTTTTAAATACCTAAGTAAAAGCCAAATAATAACAATTAAAGATATTATTGGAAATACAATTGAATAAAATAACATTTAATCACCTAAACTGATGTTTAATCATTTGAAATAAAATTTTAAGTGCAGCACTGGTATTAGTTCCTTTAGCTTGAGTTTCAGGAGTATATATTGTTTTTATCTCAACTTCCTCAAATGGAATTTTATTATCATTAACTTCACGTATGAATTCAGAAGAGATAAGATATCCTCTAGAATTAATTTCTATTTTCCTTAAAGCATCAATTGTTATAGCTCTAAATCCAGTTTGAGAATCACTTACATTAACTCTATAAAATATTCTTGTAAGAAGATTCATTATTGCATTAGCTATATTTCTAGTCAAAGGCATATCTTTTAAAGGTCTAACTCCTATTACTGCTTGAGCCCTACCCTCTATTAATGGTTCCAACACATTTTCCAAATCATCAACATCATGTTGACCATCAGAATCCATATTAACAATATATTTTGGATTGTATTTTAAAACAGCCTCGAAACCTGTTTGCATAGCTACTCCAACACCACGATTAATCATATGAGAATAAATAAAAATCTGGTTAGGATATTTTCTTTGAGAGTCTTTGATGACCTTTAGAGTATTATCTGAAGAACCATCATTAACAATGACCATATTATATCCTTTTTCTGCAATCTTTTCAATTACAGGTTGGATTCTTGTAGATTCATTATATGCTGGAAGAATAACATAAGTATTTTTCTTATCTTCTTCACTAACTCCAAATCCCATTTTACACCATCTCATAATGGTCCAGCATCTTCTTTTCCTTCACGCATTCCCATTCCAGCTTCTTTTCTCATTGCTTTTCTATGATACATCATTTTAATTAAATTTTGCGCATGTTCACGTGCTCTATTCTCTGCAAGTTTAGCTAGTTCAACAGAATCTTCCTCTTCATCTTCATGTACAAATACCTCTAAAATATGTTTATTTGTCATGAGTTGTGCATTAATAAGACCAGTTGATGCTTCATGAGCACACATTTTATCTTTTTGCATTGGACCCGGCATACCAAGTGCCATTACAATATCACAGTTTTCTTCCTCAATGAGAATTTTAGCAGTAACTGGTAAGTCTTTTACCCCAGGAACTGTTTGACGAATTATTTTTAAATCATAAGCATTCTTTTTAAGCTCATCAATAGCTGCTCCAGCCATATCAAAACGAGCAAAAGTTGTATCACAAATTCCAATTCTCATGTAAATTCACCTTAAAAAAAATTATGTTTTTATTAATATAAATGTTTTAAGTAATTTTAAATATTAAAATTATAAAAAATTAGAATTCAAAAAAAATTAGTTTTTAGATAATAATTCCAAAAACTTATCCTTAGCTTCATCAACTGTTAGTGGATAATCCCCTTCCATGTCAAAACCTTCATTTTCAAGTTTTTGGAATATTTCAGTAACAATTGGAACCTTTAAATTTGCCTGTTCTAAAATTCCTGGCTTTGCAAAAATCTCTTTAGGAGTACCTTCAGCAATCAATAAACCATCAACTAAAACAAACAATCGTTGAGCATAATTTGGAACTAAATCAACATCATGTGTGGAAATTATGATTGTAATTCCTTCATCATTGAGTTCTTTTAATAATTTAGATAAACTAACAACTCCTTGAGGATCAAGACCTGCGGTAGGCTCATCTAAAACCATTATTTCAGGTTTCATTGCAAGAATACCTGCAATAGCTACTCTTTTCTTTTGTCCACCACTTAAATGATGAGGAGCAGTTTTTTCATATCCTGACATTCCAACACGAACTAATGCCTCTTCGACTCTATCTTGAACCTCCTCCATAGGCAATCCTAGATTAAGAGGTCCAAATGCAACATCTTCCTCAACTGTCGGAGCAAATATTTGGTCATCAGGATTTTGAAATACAATACCAACTTTCTGTCTAACTTTAAGTAAAGATTTCTTATCATATTTTAATTCTTCACCATCAATCATAACTTGTCCTTCATCTGGTTTGTAGATTCCATTTAAATGAAGAAATAAAGTAGATTTACCTGCACCATTTTTACCTAAAAGAGCTACAATTTCTCCTTTTTTAATTTTTAAACTTACTCCTTTAAGTGCTTGGTAATTTGTATTATAAGAATATTTAATATTTTTTATTTCTAACATTTAATCATCTCTTTTTCTTGGTTTGTAAACTGGAAGTTCACCATAATAACCCCTTGAATCTAAAGAATGTTGTAGAGTTTCACTTTTATCAAGAGATCTTAAAAATATTGTACTTACAAGGGCACCTAAAGACTTAATTGAAGAAAAATAAGAATGATATCCAAGTCTAGTCTCTTGTGCTTTTTGCATTGTATCAATTTCATTTAAAAATATGAAAATTGTATTATACATTAAAAGTGCTATTTCTATTAAAATTTTAGGAACTTTCAAAGTCCTTAAACAATTTAGAATATTTGCAATTGGTGTTGTGAGAGCTAAAAATCCTAAACAAGGAAGGCATCCTAATACCCTCATAAAGGTATAAACACCATAATGTAAAGAATCAGTAGTAACTACAATACCAAATACACCTGTTTCATATATAACATCTCCTTTTCCAAAGAAGAATATTAAAAATATACAAGTTATAATAAGAAAAGCCATTGGAATTGATAAAAATTTCAAATAAGATTTATAATCAATTTTAGCAATGGTTAATATGACAATAGATAATATAATAAAAATTATTACATCAAAATATAAATTATCCAATGCTAATGTAGTAATTAAAAGTATTATTGTTAAAAATAACTTAAAATAAGGATTTACTTCTGTTAAAGCATTATTATGTGCAATATAATCCATGTCAAATTTCATAAAATCACTAAATATTTAAAAAAAAGAAAAATAATAAAGAAGAGTTATTCTTCTTTACCTTTTCCTCTCCAATAACCAAATGCATATCCAATAATAATTGCACCTATAGCTGCTTGAAGAGCAAATAATAAACTTTCTATTTCACCACTAGGTGGTTCCCAAATTGATGAAAACCAAGGTTCAAAACCAGATTCTTCAATAGTTTCACCTGCAGCATCATCAGCACCGCCGAAATATCCTTCATTTTCACCAAGACCACTATACATTACTAATGGTGCTATAAATAATACAATACAAATTACTCCTAAAATAATTAATGTAGATGTTTTCATAATTAATCACCTATGCCTCATTAGGGTTTAAAGCACCAAGTTTAGTTAATAATTTTGGTTTGTAAGCTTTTAATCTATCCCAAATAATTACAGTCAATATAGCTTCACCAATAGCTAATGGTATTTGAGTTACTGCGAAAATAACTAAAAATTTTCCTAATGCTGCACTAAAAGTAGGTGCTGGGAAAGCAATTGCTAATTGGAATGAAGTAGCTACATAAGTTAATAAATCTCCTAAAAATGCTGCAAAGAAAATTGCAATAGTTGAAGATACATTAGCTTTAGTTAAACCTTTATATGCAATCCATGCAACGAATGGTCCAAAAATACCCATTGAAAATATATTTGCTCCTAAAGTAGTTAAACCACCATGAGCAAGTAAAATTGCTTGGAATAAAAGAACGATTGTTGCTAATACTGCAGTTACTGCAGGACCAAATACTACTGCACCAAATCCATTACCACAAGGGTGAGAACAACTTCCAGTAACAGAAGGTAATTTCAATGATGATAAAATAAACATAAATGCACCACTTACAGCAAGTAATGCCTTAGATTCAGGGTTTTCATCAACAATTTTTTTAATTTGATAAATACCAAACGCAACGACGATGAATGATATGACAAACCATACAATACACCAGTTCAACGGTAAATATCCTTCCATAATATGCATAAATTTTCCTCCATAATATACATCAATATAAATTGATAAAATAATCAATAAAAACTTAATTATAATTAAAATAAACTAAAGTATTATTGACAATATAATATATGAATTACTATTATATAAATATTATTAAAAAGATTTATTCTAATTAAACAACAAAAAAGGAAACTGATAATATGAATATTAAAAATAACTTAATTCTAGCACTTGATGTAATGAATGAAAGCGAAGCTATTGAAATTTGTGATTCAATTAAAGAATATATTGATACCATAAAAATTGGTTATCCATTAGCATTAGCTGAAGGCCTTGAAATCATCAATAAATTAAAAAATAGATTCCAATTCAAAGTAATCTGCGATTTTAAAGTAGCAGATATCGATGCAACAAACTCCAAAATATGTGATGAAACTTTCAAAGCAGGTGCAGATGCAATAATCTGCCATGGATTTGTCGGAAAAGATAGTGTTCAAGCATGCCTCGATATGGCAAATAAACATGAAAAAGAGTTATTTTTACTTACTGAAATGTCTCATCCTGGTGCTAAAATGTTTTTACAAAAAAATGCTGATGCAATAGCTCAAATGGGAGTAGATATGGGAATTAAGAACTATGTTGCACCAGCAACAAGACTAAATCGTTTATCCGATATTAGAAATATTGTTGGGAATGACTCATACATTATTTCACCAGGTGTTGGAAAACAAGGTGGAGATGGTAAAAAAACACTTGAATATTCTGATGCAATTATTGTCGGAAGAAGTATTTATGAAGCAGAAAATCCAAAAAATGCTTGCAAAAATTTAATTGAATCTTTAAAATAATATTAAACTATTTTAAAGAATCAGTATTCTTTTTTAATTTAATTTTTCAAAAATGATTCCTGCAATTTCATAAGCTATTTCAAAGGATAAAAAGCATAAGAATATCCAAATACTAAATACACCACAAATAGCTAAAAGTAAAATTACAACTTTCATTAAAAACCTATATTCAAAAAATAGATTTAAAAACTTGTTATCTGTAACTTTTAAGATTAATTCATGCCCAACTTCATCTTCAAAGGCTGCTAAGATACAGATTAATAAGATAACATAACTTAATTCAGGAATTCCACCTATCAAACATATTAAAACAAATAATACTAATGTTATAATATGATGGATTCCATCTACTTTTAGTGCTATTAAATTACCTAACAAAATAGCAATGAAAATATAAGCTGCTTCAGTACTATAAATTGTAGCACAAGCTGATACAATAGCACATAAAACACCAAAAATACCTGCAAATTTTAAATCATGTTTACTATCAAATAAATCATCTGAATATTTCATGAAAAATCCAGATAATAAAAATAAAATTGCTAAAACAATGTATTCCATCTAATCACTATTGATTTTGTCTAATGCTGACGCATAAATTAAAGGAAGAATAACTGTAACATCCCCAACTACACTAGCTAAATTAGATCCACATTTTGCTTTTGCCCATGATTTTGCTTCTTCTAATGGAGCACCACCTAAACTACCTGCTTCAGGTCTATCCATTGTAATTTGAATAGCTGAATCTAATCCACCCGTAATTACATTAGATGCTAATGTATAATGTTTAGTAAGACCTCCTCCTAAAAGAATTGCACCAACTTTTTTTGAATTAAATACAATATCAGATAAATAAGGCATATCTCCTGCAGCACTAATTGTAAAGTCGTGATCTTGAGAAAAAATCCAAAGTTGCAGTCCAATCATTGAATCAATTAATCCAGGCGCAAATATTGGGACATTATTTTTTGCAGCGCTTGAAATAAAGGAATCTTCATCTTCAACTAAAAGACCAATTTCATATAATAACTCTTGAATTGAAATAACATTCTTTTTAGAAGCTATTTTTTCAAATATTTTTGTTATTTCAGTTTCAAAAATAGTGAAATCATCTGAACCAACATTAATATCAGCAATACGCCCTATTCCTTCTTCATTTAACTCTTCATCATCTTTTCCTTCGTGACGATAATGAGAACCACCAAAAGCCTCTACAAGATCATGTGTTAAATTAGCACCACTTGAAACTATTAAATTAACATGTCCTTCATTAATCATTTTAGATACAACTTTCCTCATACCCCCAGGTATTAAAGGACCTCCAAGGCTCATGAATACATTCATGTCTTCATCTTGTATCATATCCACTAAAATATTACGTGCACGAGCTACTCTACCAGCACCTAAAACTCCAGATTCATCAAAAGCATCTATCAAATCAGATACTGCCATATTACTTTCTACATTAATTTGGTTAACTTTCATTAAAAATCACTTAAAAATTAATTTGTAATTATTGGAAATTGTTCTAAATTTGCAATTATGTTTATTATATCTGTTCTTGTAACTATACCGAGTAAATCCTGATTATTATCTGCAACAATTAACCTAGAAATTGATCTTTTAATCATTACTTCAATCGCATTAGCTATTTTTAAATCTTCATTAACTATAACAAGACTTGATGACATTAATTCACCAACAGTACAATCATCCTTATCATTAGCAATTGCATTAACAATATCTGAAACAGTAAATACGCCAACTACTTTTCCATCTTTCATTACAGGAGCACCATCAATTCCATTTTTAGCTAGTTTTTTAGCAGCTTCTTTTATAGTACAATCCACTTTGAAAGATATTACATCACGACTTGCAATTTCACCAACAGTCTGCTTAGGAATACTTCTAATACTATTTGTACCAAGTAAAAGAATATTATCCATATCATCACGACCAACAATTGTTCCAATAATTCCTAAATTATTTACTGGAGTTGGCCCTATACTCACCATATCCCCTAGATTCAAATCTTTAATACTTCCCAAAACTTTAATGGCTGCTTCACATTCACTAGGTTGTGGAACACTAGTAAATTCTATTTTTGCAACAGAAATATCCTCAAGTCTAGTACCATTCTTAAAAATAGGTACTTTAAAATCTTTATCTGAAACAGTAATATTTAAAGAGTGGTAAGCTTCAATAGTAGGTTTATATCCTCCCCTAGGACCAGGTACACCTTTAACTAAACCTAAACTTCTTAATGATTGCATTTGATTACGAATTGTTCCTGGATTCCTTCCCATAACCTCAGCAATATCTTCCCCTTTAATAGATTTACCATTAGATGACTGGTATAAATTTATTAAAGTTTGTAAAATTCCTTTTTGAACAGATGTTAACATGTTAATCCTCATCAAAATATTATTAATATTTTAATTTATGTTACTATACTTTATAAATATTAATGATTTATCATGATGATTAAATAAATCCATGATGATAAATTTCACAAACTCTTAACAAATGCATATTGTGAGTATGCATATGTTAATTTTATTAAGTATATTAAACCTTCTCAGAAAATATGTACTCATATAAAAAAAAATAAAAAAAGATTAGCGTTTCATAGCTAAATCAATTATACTAAATGATTCACCTTCCGCTCTAACTGTAGAACCACCTAAACCAAAAGCAGAACGAGCGAATTCTTTGTTCATTCTTTTTGAAACTTCATCAAATATCATTTTATATGCTGTACACTGCGGATCAACTGCTTTAGGTGTTTGATATGCAACAATAGCATTATAAGGACATCCTCCTTCACAATATTTAACATGTTTGCACTTTTTACAGTTTTCATCAACATACTCTCTGAATTCTTGAAGTTTTACCCATGCATTAGATGCTTTTAAATCATCAAAACTTGGATTATCTTTAACATTACCTAAAACATAATCTGACATTCCAACAAATCTATAACATGGATAAATTGAACCATCAAAACCCACAGCAAGTGTAGTTCCAATACAATCCGCAAAAGTACATAGAGTCCCTCTTCTTCTAAATGAACTTCTACAAATATGATCCAAGTCCATAATAGAAAATTTATCTAAATCATAAAGATATTTATCTAACCATTCAACTAAAAGTTTTCCATGCTCTTCTTGTTCAAGTGCCCATGGATCTGCATTATCTCCACGCAATGATGGAAGAGCTGCATGAATTTTGAGATTCATTTTTTCATTTTTAAAGAAATCATATAATTCATCTGAAAAATTCTTTGAATAATCTGTTACAGTTAAAACAAAGTTAATTAACAATCCTTTACTCTTAGCTACTTCATATTTACTCATTGTTTTATCAAAATAGCCTTCTCCTCTTTGATAATCATTAATTTCTTTTGGTCCATCAATACTTGTACTTACAACAACATTATACTTGATAAATAAGTCTATAAGCTCATCAGTTAATAGCCAGATATTACTTTGGAGTGAAAATCCCTCTAAATTAGGTAATGCAGATAATTTTTCTAAAGCTTCCTTATAAAAATCATATCCTGCAAGAAGCGGTTCACCACCATGGAAAGTAAAATGAACTTTATCATCCCTAAAATCACTTAGCCAAGCTATAATCTGGTCAATAATTTCAATATCCATCATTTCTTTTTTATTTTCAGAACCCCAACAATATTTGCAGTTAGATGGACAATTCAAAGTAGGGATAATCATAATATGAAATGTCATTTTAACCATATATTTTGTTTAACTCATTTAATAATTGTTTTTTCTCATCTTCTTCCATATTTTCATTTACGAAGAAAATATAACCACATTCCTCACATTTTACTGTTTCCATTTCTGCGTGAGCTCTATGATTATCTAACATTTTTCTATGAGCTATTTTATCTTTTGAACCACATTTTGGACATGGTGCTAATAATTCTTCAAGTTTCATTTTTTCACCTTATAGTTAATTTATTTTAGAAATATATAATAATATTAGTTTAATAGTTTAATTATAAATTTATAAAGTGGGAATCCTATATGCCTAATAAATGACAATATATACTTGACACATGGAAATTCAAATTCTCTTTTAACTTTATCTAATTCTGCAATAATATCTAACTTTTGTGGACATTTTCTTAAACATTTACCACAACCATTGCATTTACCTGCATTACCAGAATTTCCCATAACTCCCCCTACATATTGATAGTAATCAATAAAAGACTGATTAATAATTCCTTTATGATTAAATAAATATTTTTCATTATAAATTTTCATACATTCAGGAATATTCACTCCTTGAGGACAAGGCATACAATAACCACAAGTAGAGCAATTAATCTTTAAGGAATTTCTCATTACTCTTTTAACAAGTTCAACTGTTTCTAAGTCCTCAAAAGACATTGACATTGGAGTAATCTTATCTGCAACAGCTATGTTTTCATTAAGTTGATCAAAACTATTCATCCCAGATAATACACAAGTAACATTTCGATTATTTAAAACCCATTCAAGAGCCCATTCTGCATTAGTTTTATTGGAATTAGCTTTTCTAAAAACTTCTTCTGCTTCTTTTGGCATATTACCCGCAAGAATTCCACCTTTTAATGGTTCCATAACAAGAATGCCCATGCCTTTTGAAGCCACATATTCAATTCCTTCCACACTAGCTTGAACATTTTCATCAAAGTAATTAAACTGAACCATTACAACATCCCAATCACAACAATCCACTACCTCTTGAAATTCTTCTTTAGGACCATGATATGAAAATCCAATATGTCTTATTTTACCATCAGATTTTGCTTTTTCAATGAATTTAATTAAATCACGTTTTAATAAACGATTCATATTTTTTAAATCCACTGCATGGATTAGATAATAATCAATGCAATCAATATTAAGTCTTTTTAATTGCTCATCTAAAAGAGGTTCCATATCCTCATACTTTCTAACATTTATCGAAGGTAATTTAGTACATATCTTAACTTTAGATCGTATCATATCATCAGTTAAAATCTCACCTATAAATGTTTCACTATCACCATATAAATAAGCAGTATCAATAAAATTAATCCCATTATCTATTGCATGGAAAATAAGTTTACTGGCTTTGATTCTATCAATTTTACCATTTTTAACTGGTAAACGCATAGCTCCAAGACCAATCGAAGAAATCATATCTCCTGTTTTTTTAATTAACCTATACTGCATAAAAATCTTTAAAAATAATAATTGAAGTAATCATACTCCATTAATCATTTCTTTCATATAATCAATTAAAATATCTTTTGATTCCGGGTCATCTAAAGCAAATTCAATTGATGTCTTTAACCATTCTAAACGATTACCAATATCATAAGTTTTTCCTTCAAAAAGAACACCATAAATAGAATCTAACTTTTGAAGTGCATCTGTTAACTGGATTTCACCACCAACACCAGGTTCAGTTTCATCGATTTTATCAAAAATATCTGGTGTTAATACATAACGACCCATAATAGCTAAATTAGATGGTGCTTGATGAACTAATGGCTTTTCGACCAGTTTAGTGATATTATAGATATCTTTTTCAACTTCATCTCCTTTAATAATACCATATCTTTCTACTTTTTCTTTCGGAACCTCTTCAAGAGAAATTGCAGATGCACCATACTTTTCATAAACATCGATTAATTGTTTTGTACATGGAACTGGTCCTTTTGTAATAGAGTCCCCAAGCATTACAACAAATGGTTCATTGCCAACATGCTTTTTAGCACAATAGATTGCATCACCTAAACCTTTTTGCTCTTTTTGTCTTATATAACAAATATCAGCTAAATCAGTAATATCACGAACTTGCTTTAAACGATCATCCTTACCAGCACTTTGTAAAGTTTGCTCAAGTTCAAATGATTTATCAAAATGATCTTCTATGGATCTTTTATTTCTACCAGTAACAATTAATATATCATCAATACCAGAAGCTACTGCTTCTTCGATAACATATTGAATAGTCGGTTTATCAAAAACAGGCAACATTTCTTTAGGTTGTGCTTTAGTAGCAGGTAAAAATCTAGTTCCAAAACCTGCTGCAGGAATTACAGCTTTCATAATTTATCACCAAAATAATTTTTAATTATTTATATTTTAATTTAATTATTATAAATATATTAGGAAAAAATAACCTTAAAAAGAAAATATCGAAAAAAATAATTGAAAGTAAATAGTGCGGGAGACGGGACTTGAACCCGCGAAGGGACTGACCCACTAGGCCCTCAACCTAGCGCCTTTGACCGCTCGACCACCCCCGCATATAACAAAAGTAGTTATTATTAATTATATTTATTAATGTATATATAGTTAACTATTTTTACTCTAATTTAATGATAACATCCATCATTTTTTCATTTTTTAAATCTTCAATCAAATCTAAATCCAAATCCCTTGCAGCTTTATTTGCCCTGATCATCAAAGTACGAGAGCAAGTATAATCACTAGTCCTTGAAACAATGTCCGTTGGATGACTTAAAGTTAAATCTTCATGACCAAAACCTACTATTTCATCATGCCCATTCTCAGTATCTAAAATAACAGTTATCATTGTATTTGAATTAGCTATCTTATCTTTAAATTCTTGTGGAAAATCAAACATAGATTTGTCCATACTTGTTCCAATAATACAATCAGCAGTTGGACCAATTTCAACATCTTTAGTTACTTCAAAAGTAGATTTATGAAGTGAAGTGACATTTTTATGTCCCTTAGTTTGAAGTTTAAAAATCATAATTAATAATCAGTTAAAAAAAATAATTAAAGTTTTCCAACAAAATAACTATAATTTTAATTACCTAATCACTACATTAAAAAATATCAATCATTATTTTAATTTAAAGATACTGAAAAATCAAACTAATCTTTTAGTCTACATAAATATATAAGTTAATTGAAAATAATAAATTATGAAAGGTTGTTACTGCTTAATAATTAACATCAATTCTCCAAAAACAATTAAAATTGGTAAAAAATTAGGAAAAATCCACTTTGATGAAGGACATTATATTTATGTAGGATCTGCCATGAATTCATTAATGGCAAGAATCAAAAGACATTTAAGCAACGAAAAAAAGCTTCATTGGCATATTGATTACTTATTAGAAAATGCTGAAATTACTGATGTAATATACAATGAATCAACAAGAAAAGTGGAATGTGAACTATCCGAGTTTATTGCAAGTAAAACTAATGGAATTGCAGGATTTGGATGCTCTGATTGTACATGTAAAAGTCATTTATATTACTTTAAAAATAGAAATGAAGCTATTGAATGTGTTTTAAATGCTTATGATTCAATAGCTATGCCTTGTACATTTTTTAAAAAATAAATCCCTTATTTTTTTTAAAATATTATTAGAATACATTTCATCCATTTTCAATTTTTTTAATTAGATAATTAGTCTTTTTAACAATATTATTCCTATTAAATGACTTAGCAATTCTTTTAATTGCATCTAAATTCTTAACAAAATTATCTAACCATGAAAAAATATCTCCAGGATATACCTGAATTTGATATTTTCCAAATAACCTATTTGAGATATCTTGAGGATCTTTTCCCCTAATTCTTTCATGAATAATTACTTCAGATATACCTCTCTGCATACATGTGCAAAATGGCCTATCTTGGCATTTACATTGCATGAAATCACTTTGAAGAGCAATTAATGCATCTTGGAACTTTTTATCTACTTTTTCAATTGCTTCACCACTAGATATAATATCTAGAGTTGACTCTGCAAATAATCGTGTGGAAAATTTAATTTTAAGTGCATTAGCAATTTGATTGTGAATAACACTTGATAAATACGCATTTTCAAACATTTCCAAATCCAATGCCATAGCTAAAATTAAAACTTTTAGCTTATCATACTTTTCTTTTTTCTTATACATTGGAGAATGTCCTACATATCTTTTTAAATACTCATTATTATTTAATGTATTTTTAATAAATTCTGCTTCATAAATTGATAAAAATGACACTGAAGTTGCTCTTCCATATTTTGTAATTTCCAATTTATCGCTTGAAGCATAATTAATCAATCTTAAATCTTCCATTTCATCAATAGCAGTTTTAAGTGAAATCGGAACATCAATATTTTCATAGAAATCTCTTAATTCTTTTCTAGTCTTAATTGAATTAGATGAAATATCTGCAAGAATTTGTTCATAAGATGAATCTTCATCATATTCAATATATACATCTTCATTATTGCTTTCTAAAAGGTCCAATGCTTTTGCCTCTTCTGATTCACCCGCAAAATCATTACCTACTTCAGGTATTAAATAAACAATACCCCTATCATGATAAGATGGTCTTCCTGCACGACCTAACATCTGTGAAAACTCATTTGGATTAATCCATTTATTTCCCATTACAAGTGAATCAAATATTACTTGAGAAGCTGGAAAATCAACACCTGCTGCAAGAGCTGCTGTTGTTACAACACAAGAAATTTTACCCTTATCAAAATCCTTTTCAATTTTCTCTTTTTTATAATAAGATAATCCTGCATGATATGCCTGAGCATTAACCCTTTTATTATTTAAATAATTAGCTATTTGATGAGTTTTACGCCTTGAATTTGTAAATATTATAGTTTGTCCTCTATAACCTTTCTTAGATTTCGTATTATACTCCCTTTGAACAAGCATTCTCATCAAATGCCTTTTTTGAGATTCATTTCTTATATAAACTAAATGTTTTTCTAGTGGAACTGGTCTTTGTGAGTATTGGACTAGTTTCATATTGAATTCAGATGCTAAAAAATCTGGATTTTTAACTGTGGCAGACAAACCAATAATTTGAGTTTTAGGATATAAATTTTTTAAACGTTTAATTAAACCATTTAAACGAGTTCCCCTATCCTCATCATCAATCATATGAATTTCATCAATTAAAACAACACCTAAATTAGATAATGCCTGAGAATTACCACTTCTAAGCAGATAATCAATTCCTTCATATGTCGCAACAACAATATCCGAAGACGATACATCTGAATCTGGAAGATTAAGCTCTCCTTTTGCCTTAACCCTATTTCTTCCAACTTTAATAGCTACCTTAAGACCTAATTTAGAATATTTCTTTTTAAAATCCCTATACTTTTGATTTGCAAGAGCAACCAATGGAGTAAGAAATATAAATTTTTTACCTTTAAGAGCCTTGGTAATACCTGCAAGTTCTCCCACTAATGTTTTACCAGAACCTGTTGCACTTACAACAAGTAAATCCTCACCTTTAAGAAGACCTTCCTTAATAGCTAAATATTGAACAGGCAATAATTTAGTATTTCCAGAGTCTAAAAGAACTTTTTTGAAGTTTTTAGGAATTTTAAGCCTTTTCATATCTACAGGAGGTATGATGTGCTTTGATTTTTTGGTTTTATCAAATAATGTTAATTTTCTATTCTTTAAAGGATCAAAATGAGGGTCAAGAATTGACAATGTTTTTTCTAAGCTTCCAGTTTTATTCAGAATAGATTTTAAATTTCTAAAAATCTTTTTATCAAAACCTTGGAGTTTAAGCTCCTGTTTTATCGTATCAAAAGCACATTTTCTGCAAATCAATTGATTGTGATACTTATAAGAATAAGAAGAATTGACAATTGTAATATATCCATCATAAGCACAGAAATCACAAACTTGAGTTTTCCTAACTTTAATATTAAGGGAAAGTAAAAACTTCTCAATATCCCCATCTGGAGTTGCAAGAAAAACAGCTTGAGAGCGTAAAAGCCTAATTACTTCACTGGGAGACATTAATTTTTCGTTTAATGTGGAATTTTCGTTGAAATTATAATCTGCGACAAATCTTGAAATCGATAGAGAATCACCATTTCTTGAGAATTTTATATTTCCAACAAATTCAGGTCTTCTTTTATGATTTAAAGCACCTTTTGGTGAACCAATAGGGTATAATCTCCACTGTTTTTTAATCTTTTTTAAAACTAGCATTACTATTAATTATATTTTTAATTGTTAATAAATTTTAAAAAAAAGAGTTAAATTTGATTAATCAATATAATCAAATCTTGATTCTAAAATAATGATTAATGCAAAACCAATTAATGCAATAATCAAACATTGTAATAATCCAGCAAAGTTTAAACCAATTGAATTTGCAATTTCTACACCGGGAACTCTTAGAGATCCAATCATTACTCCAATAAGAGAAGCCATTGTTATTTCTTTATAGTTTTTAAGTAAATAATTTAAGATTTTTGAAAATCCAAGAATACCTATTAAAGCACCAACTACAAAAACAATAATATCAACTATATTAAAATTATGAAGTGTATTTAACATGTATTCATATTGTCCAAGAAGCAATAATAAGAATGAACCTGAAATACCAGGTAAAATCATTGCACAAATAGCTATCATCCCAGATATAAACAATACAAACAATGAATGATTAGCAGCTATTGGGTTTAAACTTACAAATATAAAAGTTAGAATACCTCCAATTAAAGCAAATAATATATGTTTAAAGTTAATATTATCTAGTTTTTTAAATAAAATTACTGCAGAAGCTATAATTAATCCTAAAAAGAATGAATAAGTACTTGCAGTATAATAATCCATACAATAAGTAACTAAATTTGCAAAAGTTAAAAATGCTACACCTATACCCAAAATTAATGGAATAAAGAATTTAAAATCAATCTCTTGCGAAATACCCTTTATAAATCCATCAATATTTCCTTTAAACAATGGTTTTAAAAAAGCAAATTTAATATTACTAATTGCTTCTACTAAATAATCATAAATTCCAGTGATTAATGCAATAGTCCCTCCAGAGATTCCTGGAACAATATCTGCCGAACCCATTAATATTCCACGAATAAATATTAAAAATGTTTCTTTTAAATTAAAATTCAAACTATCACCTAAAAAGTTAATTATTATAATATTGATTAAGTTAATTTAAATAAGTTATTGAAAAAAAGAAATAATAAATAAAATAAAAAAAAGGAGAATGAAATTGAATTAACTAAACAGCATCAGAACCCCGCTCACCAGTCCTAATTCTGATTACTTCTTCAACATCAGAAACAAATATTTTTCCATCTCCAACATCACCAGTTCTAGCACTTTCAAGAATAATATCAATAATCTTATCTAGATCTTCTTCATTAACAATTAACTCAATTCTTGTTTTCGGAATTAAATCAATACAATAACTTGAACCCCTATAAGATTCTTTAATACCCACTTGCCTGCCTCTTCCTTTTACAGTAGAAACATTCATTCCTTCACAACCAGCAGTTAAAAGTGCCACTTTAACATTTTCAAACATTTCTTCACGTATTACTGCAATAATTCTTTTCATAATATCCCACAATTAAATTCTATATCCTGATTCTTCATGCAATGCAGAATCAAGACCTCTTATTTCATCTTTATCTTCTACTCTTAATCCCATTACAATATCTAATACTTTTCCTATAATATAACTTACGGTAAATGAATATACTATAGTTGCGACAACTGCAACTAACTGGATAAATAGCTGTTCAGGATTTCCATAAAACAAACCAGCAACTCCATTTATTGCAGGTGATGCAAATAAACCAGTTGCAATTAGTCCCCAGACACCAGAAAGACCATGAACACCGAATACATCTAATGCATCATCATAACCAAATCTATTTTTAATATTATAAACAGCAAAATATGAAATCAAAGCTGCTCCTGCACCAATAATCATTGATCCTGCAAATGAAACATAACCTGCTGCTGGAGTAATTGCAACAAGTCCTGCAACTGCACCAGTGATTGCACCTAAAACTGTTGGTTTTCCATCGTTGAATACATCTAAAATCAACCATACAATCATTGCAACAGCTGCAGCAGTATTTGAAACAAGAATTGCTGAACCTGCTAGTCCATTAGCTGCAAAAGCAGATCCTCCGTTGAATCCCATCCATCCAAACCATAAGAATCCAGCACCTAAAACTGAATATCCTAAATTATGTGGAAGCAATGATGTGTCTTTCCTTTTTCCAAGTATTAAAGCAAGAGCAAGAGCTGAAAAACCAGAATTAACTTCTACTGCGACTCCTCCTGCAAAATCAATTGCTCCCATATTCATCAACCATCCACCACCCCAAATCCAGTGGCAAATTGGAATATAGACAAAAGTTGCCCATAATATAATAAATATAACCCATGCTTTTGTTTTCATTCTTCCAACAATTGCTCCTGAAACAACTGCTGCTGTTAATCCTGCAAATGTTAATTGAAATCCAGCATATACTAATGTTGGAATATCTCCTGTTAGGGCATCTACACCAATTCCTTCCATAAATAAAGTTTTTGGAATTCCAATTAAACCATTGAGACTTAAATCAGCAAATGCAAATTGATAACCATACATTATCCAAAGAACACTAACAATAGCAAATGCTATTAAAGATAAGAACATAGAGTTTAATACGTTCTTTCTTTTTGATAAACCTCCATAAAAAAATGCAATACCTGGAACACTCATTAATAATACCATAATTGTTGCAATGAGCATCCATGATGTATTTCCTGTACTTAAAACCATAATAATCACTAAATAAATAAACTAAATATATTGTCGGAAATATATTGTCGGAATATATCTTCCATATGAATATTTTATAAAAAAAAGTATATAAATGTTTAGTAAATTCAAAAAATAAAAAAAGAAGAATTAGTTATTTACCAATATCTTCAACTAATTCTTTTGCATAGGGAGTAATGTTTTCATCAAGCATTTTTTCTAAAAACTCACCAGTGTAAGTTCCAGATTTAGCAATTTCTTCAGGTGTTCCAGTGGCAATTACTTGACCTCCACCATCACCACCTTCCGGACCTAAATCAATAATATAATCTGCAGTCTTAATAACATCCAAATTATGTTCAATAACAACGACTGAATTACCAGCATCAGTTAACCTTGCTAAAACTTCTAATAATCTCTTAATATCTGCAAAATGAAGACCAGTAGTAGGTTCATCCAAAATATATAAAGTTTTACCAGTACTAGTTCTGGATAACTCCTTAGCTAATTTAATCCTTTGAGCTTCACCACCAGACAATGTTGTTGCAGGTTGACCAATCTTCATATAACCTAATCCAACATCATATAAAGTCTGGAGTTTCTTAGTGATTTTAGGAATATTTTCAAAGAACTCTAATGCCTCTTCAACAGTCATTTCTAAGACTTCATAAATATTCTTACCTTTGTATCTAATATCTAAAGTCTCTTCATTGTATCTTTTACCACCACATACTTCACATGGCACATATACATCTGCTAAAAAGTGCATTTCAATTTGAACAATACCATCACCAGAACATGCTTCACATCTTCCACCTTTAACATTAAATGAAAATCTTCCAGGTTTATAACCTCTAGCTTTAGACTCTGAAGTATTTGCAAACAAATCACGAATATCAGTGAACACTCCAGTATAAGTAGCAGGGTTTGAACGTGGAGTTCTTCCAATAGGCTTTTGATCAATAGCAATGACTTTATCAATGTTTTCCAATCCTTCAATTGTCTTGTGAGTACCTGCAAAAGTGAATTTTTTAGTTAGTTTACCTTGAGCTCCTTTGTATAATATTTCATTAATTAAACTACTTTTACCAGATCCACTAACACCAGTTACACAAGTAAATTTACCTAATGGAATTTCTACATCAATATCCTTAAGGTTATTTTGAGTAGCACCAATTATTTTTATGAATTTACCATTTCCAGGCCTTCTCTTTTTAGGAATATCTATTTTTTTAGCTCGAGACATATATTGACCAGTTATGGAATTTGAATTATTCATAATTTCTAATGGAGTTCCCTGAGCAACAACCTTTCCACCATGCTCACCAGCACCAGGACCAATATCCACAACATAATCTGCTGATAAAATAGTTTCTTCATCGTGTTCTACTACAACAAGAGTATTTCCTAAATTTTTAAGCCTTTTAAGAGCTTCAATAAGTTTTACATTATCTCTTTGATGAAGACCAATACTTGGTTCATCCAAAATATATAATACACCTACAAGACCAGAACCAATTTGAGTAGCTAATCTAATCCTTTGAGCTTCCCCACCAGATAAAGTACCTGAAGACCTTGACATTGATAAATAATCAAGCCCAACTTCAACTAAAAAGCTTAAACGTTCTTTGATTTCTTTTAAAACTTCTTTTGCAATAAAATTTTCCCTATCAGTTAATTCTAAATGCTGGAAGAATTGATAAGAATCTTTTATTGACATATCACAAACATCAATAATTGATTTTCCACCAACAGTAACAGCTAAAACTTCTGGTCTAAGTCTTTTACCACCACAAACATGACATTTTCTATCAGACATGAATTTTGAAAGGTATTTTCTTGAATAGTTAGATTTAGTCTCTACATATAACCTTTCCATTCTTGGAATAACACCTTCAAATTTACGATTAACCATATAAGACTTATTTCTTCTTTTAAAATTAAATGGAATTTTATCATTACAACCATAAAGAATATTATTTTGATATTCTTCATCTAATTCATTAAATGGAACATCCATACTAAAATTAAAATAATTAGAAACAGCTTCAAGCATTTGATAATAATAATTTTCTTTTGTTGAAGATTTTGACCAAGGTGCAATAGCTCCTTCATTTAAGGTTAATGTCTTATCTGGAACAATTAAGTCAGGATCAATTTCCATTTTAGAACCAATCCCATTACATTCAGGACAAGCACCTTGAGGTGCATTAAATGAAAACATCCTTGGAGTTAACTCTTCGAAATTTATTCCACAATCAACACAAGCAAAATGCTCTGAATATTTCTTTTCATAATCTTCATCTTCACCAGAGAATAATACAGTAATTAAACCTTCAGAGAATTCAGATGCTGTTTCAAGAGAATCAACTAATCTTCTTTTAAAGTCAACATCTTTTCTTGTTTTAAGTCTATCTACAACAACATCAATACTATGTCTGTATGTTTTTGCAAGATCAATATTTTCTTCTAATTCTCTTATTTCACCATCAACACGGACTCTTACAAAACCTTTATTTCTTAAATCCTCAAAAACATCTTTGTGTTGGCCTTTTTTATCCCTTACAATAGGAGCTAATATTTGGATTTTGAGTCCTTCCCCTTCTTCAATAACTGCATCACCAATTTGTCCAAGTGTTTGTTGTGAGATTTCTTTTCCACAATTAGGACAATGAGGAATTCCAACTCTCGCAAATAATAATCTTAAATAATCATAAATTTCAGTAATAGTACCTACAGTTGATCTTGGATTTTCCCTTGTAGTCTTTTGATCAATTGAAATAGCTGGAGACAATCCTTCAATTGACTCCATTTCAGGTTTTTTCATTTGACCTAAAAATTGCCTTGCATAAGCAGATAAAGATTCAACATATCTACGCTGCCCTTCAGCATAGATTGTGTCAAATGCCAATGAAGACTTACCAGACCCACTTAAACCTGTAATTACAATGAATTCATCACGAGGGATACAAATATCAATATCTTGTAAATTATGTTCACGTGCACCCCTTATGACAATTTGTTTTTTAGAATCATCAGTCATAATAAACCTCTTTTATATTACTTTATTCAAAACTCTTTTAAAAAAATATTGCAAGAGCAAATGAAATCTAATAATCATTCGTACAATATAAAACAAATATTTGATTTTAAAAATATATAAATCTTTTTCCAATATATAAAAATAATATACTAAAATATGAATAAATAGCTATATAAATCATGATAATTTATACAACATTATTTATCCATATCCTTTAAAGCATAAAGCTTATTTCTTAAATCAGCAGCTCTTTCAAAGTCAAGTCTTGCCGCTGCATCTTTCATATCTTTTTCTATATCTTTAATAAGTAGACGAAGCTCATCTTTAGGCATTTTTTCAATTTTGGTTCCAACACTATATTTTTCATCTTCCTCAGCTAATTTTTCTTTTAATGTTCTTTGGGTTGATGTTGGAGTAATTCCATGAACTTCATTGAATTTCATTTGTAATTTACGTCTTTTGAGTGTTGTATCATATGCATTTTTAACAGAATCAGTCATTTCATCAGCATACATTAAAACACGACCATTAACATTTCTTGCAGCCCGACCAATAGTCTGAATCAATGAAGTTTCATTTCTTAAAAATCCTTCTTTATCTGCATCTAAAATAGCTACAAGAGATACTTCAGGCAAGTCTAAACCTTCACGTAATAGATTTACACCAACTAAAACATCAAATTTACCACGTCTTAAATCATCTACAATTTCAATTCGCTCTAATGTATCGATTTCAGAATGCATATATCTTACTTTAACACCAATACGAGCATAATAATCAGTTAAATCTTCTGCCATTCGTTTAGTTAAAGTTGTAACTAACACCCTTTCATCCTTCTTAGCAGTTTCCCTAACTTCTTTAAGCAAATCTTCAACTTGACCTGAAACAGGTCTGATTATGACTTCCGGGTCAACAAGCCCTGTTGGTCGTATAATTTGCTCAACAACATTCCTTGATTTTGCAAGTTCATATGCAGACGGTGTTGCAGATACATAAATTACTTGATTAACAGATGATTCAAATTCATCAAATCTTAAAGGGCGATTTTCTTTAGCAGATGGTAATCTAAAACCATAATCAACTAAAGTTTCTTTACGTGCACGGTCTCCATTATACATTCCTCTAATTTGAGGTACAGTAACATGGGACTCATCAATGATTGTTAAAAAATCATCTGGGAAATATTTTAAAAGAGAATAGGGTTTATCTCCCCAATTACGTCCAGATAAATGCATAGAATAATTTTCAATTCCTGCACAATATCCCATTTCTTTTAGCATTTCTATATCAAAACGAGTCCTTTGCTCTAATCTTTGAGCTTCTAGCAGTTTACCAACTGCATTTAATTCAGATAATCTTTCATCAAGTTCATTTGAGATTCTTGAAAGTGCATCCTCCATTTTATCTTGGCCAACTACAAAGTGCTTTGCTGGAAAAATCATGTATCTTTTAAGTGATTCCTGTTTTTTACCTGTAACTCTATCAATGATACTGATTGCATCTATTTCATCACCAAATAATTCTATTCTTATTGGAGGTGTTCCATGAACTGGATTAATTTCAATGACATCACCTCTAACTCTAAATTGACCACGAGCAAATTCAATGTCATTACGTTCATATTGCATAAAAACTAAACGGGCTAAAATTTCTGATCTATCATAAATGTCCCCTACAGATATTCCAAAAGCAAATTCACCATAATCTTCAGGTGAACCAATACCATAAATACAACTTACACTACTAACTACGATAACATCATCTCTTGATAATAATGATTGAGTTGCAGAATGCCTCATTATATCAATATCTTCATTAATAGATGCTTCTTTATCAATAAATGTATCTGTTCTAGGTACATATGCTTCAGGTTGATAATAATCATAATAACTAACAAAATATTCAACTGCATTATCAGGGAAAAATTCCTTAAATTCTTCATATAATTGTGCAGCTAAAGTTTTGTTATGAGAAATAACAAGAGTAGGTTTTTGGACCTTTTCAATTACATTTGCCATTGTAAAGGTCTTACCTGAACCAGTTACACCTAAAAGTGTTTGATTCTTTACTCCATTCTTAATACCCTCAGCTAAAGAGTTAATGGCTTTTGGTTGATCACCTAATGGTTTATAAGGTGAATTTAATTTGAATTCTTTCATAATACCTACTTATTGATGGATACATTGAAACTGACATGCATATAACTTGGAGCACAACAAGGAACTACTTTTTCATCCCTTATTGTAACTTTCCCATAACTTTTAATCTCTTTTTCTAAATCCTTTTTGATTTTTCCCACATTATCAAAATTATAAACTCTAAGAGATCCTAAAAATACAGTTTTAGCAGCCATATTCATTACTGAAATAGCATCTACCATTTCTTGTTCATCATATTTAGCTAAAATTTCATTAGATTTATCGACTAATTCCTTTTTTATTGCTTCTTTATCCATTTTATTACTCTCTCAATGCATTAGCTATACTTCTAGCTACAGATACACGGGAAGTATCAGAAGATAATGAATTAGTTCCAATAATTTTACCTGCTCCTGCAGCATATATTCTAGTTGCACCATTATTGGTTAAAATTGGGTGAACACAACATACATCAACAGAGGACGCACCATATTGTTTTAAAATATTAATTGCATTAACAATAGTTCCTCCAGTAGCAATAATATCATCAACAATGATTGCATGCATGCCTTTTACAGAGTCAATATTAACAGTATTCTCACTTTCACTATCACATCTTACATCCACAATTTTAGTTTCAACTTTATCCGGACCTAAACGTACTTTTGTTAAGTAAGTGCAATCACATCCAATAATTTCAGAAATTTCTTGTGCAAATCCATATGCACCTTTATCAGGAGCAATAATTAATGGTTTGAGATCTTCTTTTTTAAAGAATTTTTTATCTAAGTATTCTGCAATATCTGACATTGCAGAAATATTTCTTGCAGGAATATCAAAAAAGTCTAATACACATGCTTCATGAATATTGAATGTTATAAATTCATCAGCACCTGCTGTTTGAATTAACTCACAAACAATTTTAGCAGAAATTGTTTCTCCAGGATTAAAACGTTTTTCTTGTCTTGCATATCCCATATATGGAACTACAACTCTTACTTTTTTAGCACCTAAATCTTTAAGATTAGATATAATAAATAATAATTCCATTAAATTTTCATCTTGAGGATATCCAGTAGACTGAATAACAGTTACTATCTCATCTTTAACTTGAGCATTAATTCTTAAATACCTTTCTCCATCTGGAAACTTCTTAGTTTCAACATAACATAATTCTTCTCCAAGTTCATGTGCTACACTAGCAGCTAAATCTTGTGAAGATGAACCACCTATAATCATAATATCACCAAAATTTTATATAAATATAATTTATGTTCTTTGTAATTAAAAAGGTTAATTATTAATATTTAAAAATATCATAAAAGTTAATCATGAGAAAATTAAATGTTGCTCTTATAGCATTGGTATTAATAGTTGTTATATTTTTAGCATCAACTATTGTAAGCCCAGTTCTAATAGTTGCTGAAGATGCATCTGAAGATAATGGTATTGATATGGCTGCTACCTTTAGTTTATCTGGTTTTGAGTGGATTTATCCGGGTAATTCCGTTAATGCACAAGGTCAAACATTACATAATGTTTATGCAGATTATCCTAATGATCCATACGGTGCTGCCCGTGACATAATGAGCTATACTTATCATTTTACCCCACATATCATAGTTAGTATAAATAATGATGCTGCTACCGCTATTTTTGGAGAAGACATCATTGATAATATTCGTGTAAATGATGGATATAATGGATATGCAAGTAATGATCAAGTTTCAGGAAGTATGAGCAGAGGCAATGCTGTTGGAACTGCAATGGCTCAAAATGGAATGAACATATTTGAAATTCCTATACAATTTTTAAGTGGGAATATTGGTGTCCACTTTGTCTAATTTCCCCTTTTTTCTTTTTTTAATGCATCATTATATAAAATGAAAGTGCAACACCTAAAAGTGAAATAATCATCATGACTAAACCATGTTTTCTAAGTGTAGGGTGTCTTGATTGCACTAAGAAAAATGGCATAAAAAATCCAAAAAAGGTAAATGTTGCAAATACTGTATTTTTTGAAATCAAACCAATGAAAACACCACTCCATGATAAAAATATAGTGGCAATATAAGCTGCAATCAATGCTTTTTTATTAACTTTAAGATCTTGTGCTCTATAAACATTAAATTGAGTAGGTTTTAAACCTTCAACTAACGGAGTACCGCATTTAGCACAGAAATCATAATCATCTTGGTTTTCGAAATTGCAATTTTTACATAATCTTGTCATCAATTAAGATTAATACTTCATTATATATAATTATTTTTTAAGTATCATAACTATTTCACTAAATTCGATTCCTAAATAATCAACATTTGTTAAATTATCAAAATATTTAAAATTTAACTTTTCTAAAACTCTCTTTGATTGTGTATTTTCACATCTATAAGTTGCATAAATTTGATTTACATTTAAATCATCAAATGCTCTTTTAATTAAAACTTTAGATGCTTCAACAACATACTCTCTTCCCCAGTACTCTTCACCAATCCAATATCCAAGTTCTGCAGAGTTATCCCCCCAATAATGATTACAGTCAGGATGAAACAATAATCCAACACAACCAATTGGAATATCATCTAAAACAATAGCATAAGTTTCTTTTTTCGAAAATACAGTTTTAATAATATTTAAACTATCTTCAACACTTTCATGTGGTGGCCAGCCAGCAATTGGACCAATATTTGGATTTTTAGCAAGATTATATAAATATTCTGCATCTTCAACCTTCCACGGTCTTAAAATAAGATTTGTAGTTTTGAAAATCATTAATTGGATTATGTTTTCAATAATATAAAAATTTTAAATACAAACACAAGTTAATACATAACTATGAAAGTCAAAGACGGAATTATTGGTTTAGTAGTAGGTGATGCATTAGGAGTCCCTGTTGAATTTTACAGCCGTGAAAACCTCAAAAATCACCCTGTAACTGGAATGAGAAGTTATGGAACATACAATAAACCAGCAGGAACTTGGTCTGATGATACTTCATTAACAATAGCTACAATGGCAAGTATTATAAACAAAAAATGTATTGATTATACCGATATCATTGAAGAGTTTATTGAATGGCAAAAAAATAATAAATATTGTCAAGAAGAAACATTTGATATAGGTACTACAACCTATGAGGCATTAACTAGCTATACACCTGGATCAACTCCATTTTGTGGAAGGACAGATTATAGAAACAATGGAAATGGTTCCTTAATGAGAATATTACCTTTGGCTTTTATCAACAACATTGATTACAAAACTATTGAAAAAGTTTCATCTTTGACCCATGGACACAAAATATCAAGAATCGCTTGTGTATTATATATTGAAATAGCTAAATCAATGATTAATAACTCCAATTTAAGCATTAAAGAACATGTTAAAACTGCTAGTGCTAAAATTATGGAATATTATAAAAATTCAGAAGAACTTATTCATTTTAAAAGAATCTTTGATGATGATTATTCAAAAGGCATTTCTAGCACAGGTTTTGTTATTTATACATTTGAAGCTGTTATTTATTGTCTTGAAAATACCGATAATTATAAAGATGCAGTATTAAAAGCAATCAATCTAGGTGAAGATACTGATACTGTAGCTGCTATTTGTGGTGGACTTGCTGGTATTTATTATGGTTTTGATGAAATCCCTATAGATTGGATTAATCAAATTCGCCAAATTGAAACCATATTTGATTTATGTGAAAAATACGAGGTAGTATGTGATGAATATTTATGAAACTATTAAAAATATTAGAGCAACTTGTGATAATTATATAGACCCAGACTTATTATCATTCATAATTGATGATGATAACTATATGGGAGCAAATAATATCCTTGAAATTAATGGATATAATATAAAAGATAATGATACTTATGAAGAAAGACTTATAAAAATTCATAAAAGTGAAAATATATTCTTACCATGTGGAATGATTACTTTCATACCAATTTTAAATGAATGCGATATTTTCTCTACAACAGACTATAACTTAAAGCTCACACAAGAAGAATTCGATGAATATAGTGAAAATGAAGAGAAATTATTCGGAATTTTAATAAAAAAAGATTCAACCGATTATAAAATTGGAAAAACTGATGTGTGCAATTGCAGTGTTAGTGCATCATTTAATGAATTTAAAAAAATAGATGGGAAATTTTATAAAAAGATTGAGGAAATAATAAATAATAAAATTATCTATTAACAAAATTAATTTTAATCATTTCCCACATATTTTGTTCTTCACCGCACCCAGACATCATGACATTTTTATAATTAGAATTCATAGCCAATTCAGATAACTTATCAATTCTTTTATCCAATTCATCATAACCTATTGGATAAAAATCCACTGATTCAAATTCTTCTTTGATTATATCATAATATTCTTTAGCTTTTTCAATTGAATGCCTTCCAGGAAGAACAATAATATGTTCAGGATTCATATTTTTAATGACCTTAAAATGGTCTTTAAATATTTCCTCTTCACCAACATCAGGAGTTGTATAAATAAACTCTAGTGGACCATCCAAATAACTTTTCATGAATAATGCATTAATTTTAAGAGCATCACCATTATCTCCTTGACCTAACCCAATATTTTTATCTCCAAATTTTACAACTTCAAATCTTCCAGGCGGAATAAAAGACATATCTAAGTTATCAAAGACCTCATGAATTGTTTTTTCGATGTTTTCAATTTTAGGAGTATATGATGCATAAGCTGTAATTGAAGCTAATGTATTGTAAATATTATGAAAACCAAATACAGGAACATTTAATTCTAAATTTAATCCAACATTTTTTGATACTGAATAATTGTATACTTCCCCTTCAATGACCAATTTCCAAAATTCACTATCAAATTTAGCATCAACAAGCTTAACATTAGGTTCTGGACGTTTAAAACCACATTTACAGGTATAAATTCCCCTATGATTCAAAAAATACTGTGAATAATCTAATATTTCACCACAATAAGGACAAGTAGCAGGATTTTCATCAAAGTCTTTAATGTCTGCAATATTAATTCCATAAAAATTAACAGGAATTTCTTTTTGTTTTTCACAACCTATCCATGCAGTTCTTGGATCATCAGAGTTTGAAACTAAAACACCATCTTTCATATCTTGAGATAATAATTTTTTAGCATTTAAATAATCAGGAAATGGATTTTTGACACCAGCTACTTGAGCATGTTCTTGAGAAATTGTTGTATAAACAACACCAATTGGATTTAATAATTTTTGAACAGTTGCTGGAATCCCAAATTTAATATTGCGAATACCATATTCAAAAATACCTAAATCTCCATCATCTTTTAATAAAGAAGTTACAATTGAATTTAAAGTATTATTTTCATAACAGTATCTAATTGGAAAAATATCCTTAAGCATTAATTTAATTAAAAGAGTAGTTGTAGTAGTTTTTCCATTTGTACCAGTAACTAAAATACTACCTATCCCTAAATCATTAGTTAAATTAACTATAGAATCTTGTCCAGCAATACTGGAGAATATATAACCGGGATAACTCATTCCTCCAGTAGGACCTTTATCAAGTAAAATGCATAATGTTTTTCCAATACACTTTGCAAAATTAAATTTGAAATTTTTAAACATATATTATAATGTATATTACATCTATATAATACTATGTAATCCACATAATTAATATGGTTTAATAACAAGTAAAAAAAAAAGAGAAAAAAATAAATCCAACTTAATTTGTAGTTGGATTATTTAAAGTTGTTTGTGGTACTTTATCTGCTACTTTTGAACCTAAATCTTTCATTTTTGCAATTAATTTATCTTTTGAAGATCCATTAATTAAAATATTTTCTAAAACATCACTTAAAGTTTCAGTTGGGATGATTTCAATCATATCCTCATATTTTTTCTCAATCATAACATCATTTAAGTTAGATTTAGGAATTAAAACTTTTTTCATTCCAGCTTCTGCAGCTGCTTCAATTTTAGCAGTTGCTCCACCAATAGGCATTACATCACCACGTACATTAAGAGAACCAGTTAAAGCAACAGTTTGATCAATTGGAATCTCCTCAATAGCAGAAATAACAGCTGTTGCAATACTTACACTAGCAGAATCTCCTTCAACACCATCA
The DNA here is from genome assembly GCF_051877095.1 of Methanobrevibacter sp. Taxonomy (GTDB): domain Archaea; phylum Methanobacteriota; class Methanobacteria; order Methanobacteriales; family Methanobacteriaceae; genus Methanocatella. The sequence goes on from NZ_JBJEIO010000012.1 coordinate 45,169, forward strand.
TAAGTTTGGATAAATTGAACGTGAATATCATAATCTGAAATGTCTTTGTTCGTGTATTTTTTAATTAATGCACTCACATTTTGAACAGATTCACTAGCAATTTCTCCTAATTTACCAGTAGCAATGATTTGACCACCAGTTTTAGATTGAGTTGGAGCTGCTTCTGCTGCAATTGGTGATACAATTCCACTTCTATCTCCAATTACTGCAAGACCATTAATAAGACCAACTCTTCCACCTTTAGCAGAAACCATACTGTAATCTTTTCTTTGTAAAATAGATCTATCAGCTATTTGTTGTTCTAATGTTCTTGCATATTTTTTAGCTTCAAATACATGTTCAGCAGTTACAAGATCTGCTCCTTTTTCAATAGCTACATCACCTGCAGATCTTACAAGTCCTCCAAGGTCTCTTAATTTTAAAGTTAATGCATTTTGTTTTCCAGATCTTCTTTTTGCTTCCATGATTATTTCATCTAATGCATCAGTTGAAAAGTGAGGAATTCTTCCATCATTTTTAACTTCTTGAGCTACGAATTGGACTAATTTTTCCCTATTTTCAGTAGTATCATCCATATAATCTTTCATGAATACTTCATAACCATATCCTCTGATTCTAGATCTCATTGCAATGTGCATTCCTTCTAAAACTTGGAGGTTACCAGATGCTACAAGTACAAAATCACATGGTACTGCTTGTGATCTTACCATTGCACCACTTGAATTTTCACTTTGACCTGTAATTGAATATTGTTTTTCTTGCATTGCAGATAATAACTCTTGTTGAGTTTTCATAGACATTGTACCAATTTCATCAATGTATAAAACTCCACGATTAGCTTTGTGAATCATACCTGCTTCTACACGTTCGTGTGCAGGAGTTCCTAATCCTCCAGATTGATATGGGTCATGACGTACATCTCCTAAAAGAGCACCTGCATGAGCACCAGTTGCATCCATAAATGGTGCAAATCTTGAATCTTCATTGTTAACCAATAATTTTGGAGACATAGTATTATTTTTTGGTTTAATTTGAATTGAAATTAATAAAATTAAAGCAGCTGCAATAATAGATTCAAGTAATCTTCCATACATAAATCCGATTACTAAAATACCTCCGATTGCAAACATTGTAATTATTGTTTTCTTTTCTTCGTGATTTTTAGCAGAACCTTTAGTGGCTTTTACAATTTTTTTACCCTCACCTGCTGGTACTGCCCTTATTAATGGATGATTATTATCTTCCATATTAGGATATACAAGAATATCTTTTAGAGTTTCATGAGGTAATATTTGAGCCATCCCTTTAGCAAGCATAGATTTACCTACACCAGGATCTCCAATAAGTAAAACATTCCTCCTTTGTTTTGCTGCTTTTTTAATTGTCTCAATAGACTCTTCATGTCCTATAACTTGATCAATTAATAAAGGTGGAACTTCAATATCTTTTGAACTTTTAATATTATCATAATTTAGCATGGGTTTAGTTTCATTATCATCTGACTCTTCAATTACTATTTCTTTTGAAGTATCATCAATTATTTCTTGTTCTTCAAATTTCATAACATAAACCTCCTTTATTTATCTTTTATCATTAAAAAGTTAAGTTGAATATAGTACTTAAATATTATTTAAATTAACAATATATAAAAAGATTTCTATTTTAGTAAATAAAAGTTATTTTAATCATTGAGTTTAGTAATTTCTAATTTTTATAATATATGATGGCAAAAATTCCTGATTAATTTTTTCATTTCGTGATTTTTATTGATGATAATATCATATTAAAAAAAAGTGGAAGAACATTAAAAAAATATACTCCTCTTAATAACTGACTTTTAAAATTATAGACGCCAATATTAACTCATCAAAAGTTTTCATTCAAATTCAAAAACAATAGGTAAATGATCACTTAAAGTAATCCATGCTCCTTTGTCTAAAATTTCAAATTTATTTGGTAAATTCTAATTAGATTTTCTCCAGAAATCCATTAATTCTGTTTTATTAATCATTTCTTCATTTGCATAGAAATAATCCATATAATACGGTACATTTAAATGTTTAGCTTGGAAAAAAAGTAAATTTACTTTCTTTTTCATTTTCTTCACTTGATAATTTATGATATAAACTGTATAATCCTTTACTGTTTAATTTAACATCAAGATTATTATGATCTTTAGCATTACCTTTTTTATCTTTGGCTCTGTGTTTATGGTTGAATACTGCGTTACTGTTGAAGTCTCCACACATTATGAGATTTTCATTAACTAATTTTTCATGATTTTCATCAAAATAATCATGAATCATCTCCACATATCTTGGCATTGCCCAAATACTTAACAGATTAAATGAATCATTAACTCTCAGAGGAATGAAATGTTTAAAATTTTCATTCAACCCTTCAATTTTTTTAATTTTACATTTTCCTTTGCAAATACTCCTAATCCTTTCCAATGATTATCTCCAATCCAAAAATAGTTGTCTCCTACCAAATCTTCTACTGTTTTTTTGTAATTCTTATATTTTGGATTAAAATCTCTTGGATTTTCACATTCACAAATTACATAAATATCAGCATCCAAATAATATTCAGAATCCTCATCAGTAATTGTCATTATTTTTTTCTCTAAAATTCATATTACAGTTCCAGCTGACTATTTTCATATTTCTCACTTATATAAAATTTCTTTTAGTTTCTATGTTAATAAAACTGCTTTTTTAAGATAAAACTTTAAATTCAAAGATTTTTCTCAATCATCTATTCACCAATATGTTTAATGAATCAAAAAAGTATAATGAGACTTGCAGTCCCATAATTGTTTTTAATTTATGTTTATAATGGTAATCATAAATCCTTTTTGGTAGCTGTCATGCATTATTTTCAAGGAATTGGAAATGAGAATATAGTTTAAATCTAAAAGAACTATTTTAATTCTCAAGTTTATAAGTTATATTTTAAATGATAAAATCCATACCTCAAATATGATTAAATAAAACTCATTTTAAAATTATTTATAACATTAACTAAATATATTATAGACATGACAAATTGTATCATGGTTCAGGGAACCTCTTCAAATGCCGGAAAAAGTATGCTTGTAGCTGCTTTATGTAGAATATATAAAAATAGAGGATACAAAGTAGCTCCTTTTAAATCTCAAAACATGTCTTTAAACTCATATACTACAAAAGAAAATGGTGAGATTGGAATAGCTCAAATGTTACAAGCAGAAGCAGCAATGATTGAACCAAGTATTCATATGAATCCAATTTTACTCAAACCAAAAGGAGAATTCACATCCAATGTAATTATCCAAGGAAAATCAATTGGAGATATGGATTTCTATGATTACCAACACAAATACCATGATAAAGCACTGGCAGCTATAAAAGAGAGTTTCAATATTTTAAAAGAAGAATATGATATTATTATTATTGAAGGAGCAGGATCTCCTGCTGAAATCAATATGCGTAAAGAAGATATTGCAAATATGGAAATTGCACATCTTGCAGATGCAAATGTCATTTTAATTGCAGATATTGAAATGGGCGGTGTTTTTGCAGCAATAGCTGGAACTTATGTTTTACTTGATGATTATGATAGATCAAGATTAAAAGCAACTGTCATTAATAAATTTAGAGGTAATTTAAATATTTTAAAACCTGGCCTTGATAGAATTGAAGAAATTACTGGTGAACCTGTTTTAGGTGTTCTTCCATATGATGAAACCTTAAAATTACCCGAAGAAGATTCAGCATCCTTAACTACACACGAATTTGCAGAAGATAAAGACATTACAATTGGAGTTATAAGACTTCCAAAAATAGCTAATTTTACAGATATTGATCCATTCGAATATGAAGATGATGTTTCAATTAAAATGATTGGTATTAACGATGAGATTGGAGATGTTGATGCTATTTTGATTCCAGGAACTCGTAATTCCACAGAAGATATGTTTGCTCTCAAGCAAAGTGGACTTGCAGATCAAATAATTGAAAAATCAAAAGACATACCAATTGTTGGAATCTGTGGAGGGCTACAAATTCTTGGAAACATAATCTATGATGAAAACAAACAAGAATCAAAACATGGGACCATAAAAGGTCTTGGGCTCTTAAATATTGAATCCCAGTTTTCAAGATCTGATAAAATCGTAACTCAATCTAGTGCAATGATACCCGATAATCTTGATGGTATTGCTGGAGAAATCTTTAAAAACATCACTGGAGAATATATTACTGGTTATGAAATTCATGAAGGAACTACCACTCTATTAAACTCTAAAGCATTATTAAATATTAAAAAAGGACAAGGAAATAATGATGATGGAATGTTTGATGGTGCATGTAATGATAATGTATTTGCAACATACTTCCATGGAATATTTCATAATTATAATTTTAGAAGAGAATTTTTAAACTATATCAGAACAAAAAAAGGTCTTAAAGCTAAATATGGTGAAGATCCATATGAAACTCAAAAAGATTATTCTCTAAATAAATTAGCTGAAATTGTTGAAGAAAATTTAGATATGAGCATTATCGATGAATTATTATTTTCTAACTAAAATAACCTAGTTTATCTTTTTAACATTTACCCAAGAACAAATTTAATGATTTAATAAAAGATTTTAGACAATAAAAATCATGTTTATTGAAGTTATTTGAATACTGAGGATAACTACAACATTTTTCATAAATGAATTAATGATATGAAAAAAGATATAAAGAAGAAAAATAAATATGTTAAATAATTAAAAGAAAAAGAGATAATCAATGTTAAGCGAATGTTACCTCATATAACATTCAATTTGAAAAAGAATAATGAATATTATAAAAAATTGGAGGCAAATATAATGTGTAGCATTTTTAAATATAATTCAATTGTGGGGAGAAACTTTGATTATGAAATTTCATATGATGAGGAATTGAAAATTATCTCAACAATGGAGTATGGTAATAGATTTAAGATAATTGGCATATGTGCCGGGATTATTAAGGATTATCCTCTTCTTTATGATGGAATGAATGAATATGGATTGGTTTGTGGAGGATTAGCATTTACAGACAATGCAGTATACAATGATGAAATGGAAAATAAAATTAATATTCCTTCATTTGATTTTGTCTTTCAAATTTTATCTTCTTTTAAATCTGTTAAAGAAGTTTGTAAGTTCTTAAAATCCGTGAATATTACAAATAAAGCATATTCAAAAGAATTACCCCCAGCAGATTTACATTGGTTCATTGCTGACGAAGAAGAATCTATCATAGTAGAACAGACAAAAGATGGTCTGAAAATGTATAATGGTGATGTTATGACAAATAACCCCATCTACCCTACACAATTAAAATTATCTCAAGATGAATTAACTAATGTAGGTGTAAATGATAGATATTCAATTGACTATAATTCAAGAGGTATGGAAACTATTAATCTGAAAGGTGATTATACATCCATGGGTAGATTCCAAAGATTATCCTATTTAAAAAAACAAATAGAATTATCTAATAATTCATTTAAAGAAATAAATGAAGCATTTCATCTTTTATCAAGTGTTGAACAAATATATGGTGTAACACCAGTAAATAACAAATATGAGTACACTATTTATAGTGTGGTTTATGATATGAATAATAAAACAGTACATCTAAAAAATTATGATAACCTTGATTCAGAATTTGCATCAATATCTTTATAGATAACTATTCTTTTTTAAAATAGAATAAATCACATCTAAAATAATCTCAATAAAAAAAATCAAAGAGTTAGAAAGCAAATTCTTATGATGGTTAGTGAGAATATATGAATTTGGAGATTGAAACTTTTATAGAAGAACATCTCCAATATAATTCCATATTTATACATATTGTTTTTATTATTTTTTTGTTTTTCTGGGTATATACTCTCTATTTTTTGAATATTTCTTAATTAGAGACTAATAATTGATAACTCAACTTAGTTATGTGCTTGCTTTTTCTATTATTCCAATACTATTATTTAATGACATTCTAAAAAAAGGCAGTATAAATGTAAAATGTATTATATTTCATATTATTGAGATAATAGGAGAATAATATAATTTAAGATAATAATGAATAATAGTTTAATATTTCTTGTAATATACTTATTATATTGATTTTAGTGCAAATTGAACCTCGTCAATCCTATCTAAAAGCCATTCACTAAAAAAAAAATAAGAAGATAAATTTTAGCGCCAATTTATTAACCATAAAAAAAGAAATAAGAGATTTATAAATCTCTTCCAAAAATGTGTACTGCTGCAGTACCACCAGTACCTCCAATGTTGTGAGTCATACCAATTTCTGCACCATCCACTTGACGTGCACCAGCTTCTCCTCTAAGTTGCCATACTACTTCAGCAGCTTGAGCAATACCAGTTGCCCCTAATGGGTGTCCACGTGCTTTAAGACCACCAGAAGTATTGATAGGGAAATCACCACCAATTTCAGTTTGACCTTCTTCAATAGCTATTCCACCTTTACCTTTTTCAGCAAATCCCAAATCTTCTACAGCTAAAAGTCCATTGATTGAGAAACAATCATGAACTTCAGTTAAATCAATGTCTTTTTGAGTAACTCCTGCCATATCATAAGCTTTTCTGGATGCGACTTTTGTAGATTCAATGGTAGTTAAATCTTTTCTGTCGTGTAAAGTTAAAGTTCCAGAAGCCTGTGCGGAAGCTTTTACATAAATTGGAGTATCAGTGTATTTTTTAGCATCTTCAGCAGGAACCATTATAACTGCTGCTGCTCCATCAGATACAGGAGAACAGTCAAGTAAAGTTAATGGATCAGCTACTTTAGTAGAATTTATAACTTTATCTACACTAATTTCAAATGGGTATTGTGCATTCGGGTTTTTAGATGCATTTTTATGATTTACTACAGAAAATTGTGCTAATTGTTCACGAGTAGTACCATATTCATACATATGTCTTTTAGCAATCATTGCATATAATGATGGGAAAGTAGCCCCTTGTTGTGCTTCCCATTCTTGATCAGATGCAGTAGCAATAGCTGGAGTAGCATCAACTACATCAGTCATTTTTTCTACACCTGCAGAAATTACTACATCATGAAATCCTGAAGCAACAGCCATAATACCTTGTCTTAAAGCTAAACCACCAGATGCACAAGCAGCTTCGACTCTTGTAGTTGGAATAGGATTAAGACCAACATGGTCAGAAATAAGAGCCGCAATGTGTTCTTGTTGTACAAAAAGTCCAGAAGACATATTTCCAACAAACATTGCTTCAATATCTGAACCATCAATTTCAGCATCAACTAAAGCTTTTACACCCGCTTCAGCAATTAAATCTCTAAATGATGAATCCCATAATTCACCGAATTTTGTTTGTGAAACTCCTACAATAGCAACATCTCTCATATCCAAGCCCCCTTACATTTTAATTTTACCTTTGAATTTAGCATATACAGCATAATCAACATAGGTTTTTTTACTGATGATATTCTCTGTTTTTGGAGCTAATTCTCTTCTTTCTTTAATTTCATCTTTAACAGTTATACTGAAACCATCACTTCCAGCACCAGATCCATAAGATATAACAAATATTTTATCTCCAGGATTAGCAACATCTAAAATATTAGATAAAGCTAATGGTACAGCACCAGAGTAAGTGTTTCCAATATTAGGAGTTAATAATCCTCTTTCAATTTGTTCTGGAGCAAATCCTAACTTTTTACCTGCTCTTAAATAAAATTTACCATTAGGTTGGTGGAAACAAGCATAATCATAATCTTCAGGAGTAGTGTTAGTTTCATCTAATAACATCCTTGCAGCACTTAAAACATGTTTAAAGTAAGCTGGTTCTCCTGTGAAACGTCCACCGTGAGATGGGTAAGGTTCGCCTTCCCTTCTGTAAAAATCAGGAGTATCTGTTGTGTAACTACAAGTGTGTTCAATATCAGCAATAGTGTTATCATTACCAATAATATAAGCTGCACCACCAGCAGATGCAGTATACTCTAAAGCATCACCAGGAGCACCCTGAGATGTATCAGCACCAATAGCTAAAGCATAATCAACCATACCAGATTCAACAAGCCCCATAGACATTTGAATACCAGCAGTTCCTGCTTTACAAGCAAATTCTAAATCAGCAGCAGTTAATTTTGGAGTTGCACAAACTGCTTCAGCAACAATAGAAGCAGTTGGTTTTACTGCATAGGGATGTGATTCAGAACCAACATAAACAGCACCAATATCTTTTGGATCAATTTGAGCTCTTGCTAGAGCATATCTAGCAGCAGTAACTGCAATTGTTGCAGTATCTTCATCAGGAGAAGGAACGGATTTTTCATTGACTACTAATCCTCTTGATAAAGCTACAGGGTCATCCCCCCAAACTTTAGCAATTTCTTCTACTTTAATTCTATATGAGGGAACATGCGCCCCATATCCTACTATTCCGACCATTAAATCACCTTAAATTAATATATAAGAAATTTATAATTTAATTATATGTATTATAATATTATTATATAAAATTAACTAAAAATTAAGAAATATTTTAACAAAACAATAAATTTAAAAAAAGAACATTATATAAAGGTGCAGTTGCCGGGATTCGAACCCGGGTTGTAGGCTTGGAAGGCCCAAGTAATAACCAGACTATACCACAACTGCCATAAAAAATGCGGCGTCCGGGATTTGAACCCGGGTCTCTAACGTGGCAGGCTAGAGTCTTAACCAGGCTGGACTAACACCGCATGTAACTAACAACATACTTAGTTATGTTTTAATCATATATAAATGTTTCTATTATCGATTAATAATTTGCTTAATAATCATTTTATCTTCATTATCAATAGTTTTAATTAATATAATAACTGCAAAATAAACTAATACTGATACAACCATAGCAACCCACAAATTAAGATTAAATACATATAAAACAACACCAAGAACTGCAGATGCGAAAATAATCCTTAAAATATCATAAATTAAATTTCTATCAGGCAATTGATTAATTTTCCTAAGCATATACAACTCTAAAATCAATATTAAAATTTCACTTAAAACAGTTGCAACTGATGCACCATAAACTGAATACCTTGGAATTAAAACTAAATTCAATACAACATTAAAAATCGCAGCAATTGTATAAATTTTTGTAACTGAATATTCTTGATGTGATGCATTCAATACTAATGAACATGCTCCATTAATAAATAAGAAACAGACTGTCCATATTAATATCTGCAAAACACCACCAGCTTCAATATATTCTGCCCCATAAATTCCAATAATTTGATATGAATAAAATGAAGTGAATACTGCAATTGGAATAGTTACTAACATTAAATATTTAATTGATTTTACAAAACTAAAACTAAGTAAATATTTCTCATCAGTGAATAGCTTACTCATTACTGGGAATATAACTGAAGAATAAATTGTATAAAACAATGTTAAAACAGATATCAATTTATATGCTGAATTATAAAGACCTGTTGCATAAGTAGATGCAAATTGAGTAAGCATAACAAGATCAATTGAATAGTAAATAGTATAGAAAAGACTAGTTAAAGCAAAAGGAAAACCTGCAACTAACAATGCTTTATAAACACTAAAATCAAAAGATAATTTAGGTTTAATAATATGTTTTCTAAGCGCATATATCTCATAAACTAATGCAATGAAATTTCCAACAATATAAGCCATTAAAATTCCCATTAACTCATAATCTGTATAAGTTATTAAAAGAATGAATAATAATGTGCCAACATTAAGAACAGTATTGGTAATTGCTTGATACTTCATTTTTTCATGTGCTTGGAATGAAGTGAATAAAATAGCATGATAAGATTTTATAATATTCTCAAATGCTAATAATACACAAGCAATAACAAGCTTAGAATGCCAACCCATAACTAAAACTGAAACATAAACTACAATAACATAAAATATTGATAAAAATATTTTAAGAGATATTGAATTATCTAAAAATTTATGTTCATTAGCAAAATCCGTAGATATTGCTCTAACGACATAAGTAGGAAGACCGAAATCAAGGATAATACCAAAAAGTGCAGCAAATGATACTGCTGCACCAAATATACCATAATCAGAAGGTCCTAAATACCATGCAGTAACAATTGTCCAAACAAAAGCACAAACACTAGCAATAATCTGTGAAATTAGCATGAAACTCATATTTGCAAATACTGTTCTCACTTTATTAGCCATTATATTACCTTAAATTTTTCTTGCAGTTACACAAATCCAATCGTATTCATCATTTAAATAAGCTTTAAAATCTTTAAAACCAGTTTTTTCTAATGATTCTTTCAATACATCTTCGGAATAGATTTTCATATCCAAAAGTTCAACTAAATCATCGTATTTTTCCATTTCACCTTCCCTATAAACTGCTTCGTTACAGAAAAATATTAAACCATCTTTTTTAAGAACTCTATTAACTTCTTTTAAATCATTTATAAAATCTGGCCAAAAATAAATTGTTTCAAAACCAGTAACAATATCAAAAGTCTCATCATCAAATGGCATATCAGAAACAGATGCTTGTAAAACATCCACGATTTTTTGATCTATGAATTCTTGGTTTAATTTAGATGATTTTTCAACACTTACATCAGAATAATCAATACCAACTACTTTTCCCTCTTCAGATATTTGTTTAGCAAATCTTTCAATATTTTTTCCACCACCACATCCAATATCCAATATTTTACTATCATTTTGGATTTCAAAATGGCTTACACCCCATTGTGCCATAGATTCATGGGATTTATTCATCCTATCTAATATTTGATGACCTAATTCGCCAACAGGTTTTCTTGCATTTATAATAAGTTCTTTATCTTCAATATTGTGACCAGTGTTTACTTTATCGTTATCTACCATAATATCACTTTTTCATACCTTTACGTGTTTTAATAGCTTGTCCTGTTTTTAATTCTTTTATTTCACAAGCTCCAAGTAACGCTTTACCATAAGCAAGTAATTTATCATCTTCATTTACAATCAAAACTTCATCATTAGAACGTATATTATCATCACAATCAACAACAAATTTACAGAATACACTTTTACCATCAAGTGCAAATGGTTCAGAATCTTTATTTACAACAACCCTATTACATGGAGATGGCATTGCAGCATGAAGTCTTCTTGCACCTTCTTTTGATAAAACTAAAAATGAATCAGAAGCTCTCATATTAACAAGTAATGTTTTACCATCATAAATATGTCTTATTTTACCTGTTTTTTTACTTTTCTCAATATTAATATTACCAGCAAATAATGCTTCACCAGCACCTACACCAAATTGATAATCAGCAATAGCTTTTATTTTTTTAACATCATCTTTAACATACTTAATTTCCACATCAACAAGATTATCTTCCTCTTCAATTTCTAAATCTTTAAGAACTCTTGAATGGATTAGAACTTGCTCATAATATCCGGAGAATTCATCAACAAAATCTTGTAAAAACTCAATTGCATCTACATCACGTATTTTTGGAGTTGCACTTTGACTTAATGGATAAATTTCATCAATTTCAAGAGGAATTAAACCAAATGGAACATCTACAACCATAAAATCAGCATTATCCAAATCAATTTCATGTTCTTCACCATATCTATAGAAATCACCAAGTTTTCCTGAAATAAATTTAGAATATGGTTTTCTTGATGGAGGAAGTAAAATTAAATCTCTTTTTTTAGGCATTGCCATTAACTTTTGAATGTGTCTTAATACTTCAGGTCTTCCTAATGATTCAGGACCAGTATAGAAGAATGCAGATTTTTTACTTCTTGGATCATATTTTTCTAAATCATTAGCATACATTCCAAGTTGTCTTACAGCATCTAAAAGTGCAGGATGAGCACGACAACGTTCTTCTACAAGTTCCATTAAACTACCTTCATAAATAGCTTGCCTAATACGTCTTAATTCTGCAAATGAAACATGTAAATTATGTTGAGCAATTAAATCTCTTCTTTGTTTTTTAGGCATTGCCCTTAAATCATCAGGAGTGTATTTAGTACAAACTTCACAAGAACAGGGCATTTCATGTAAGTTTTCAAGTTTGTAAGTTCCTCTTGTTGTTAAGAATCTGTCATCTTCTGCATACAATATATAAGCTGCTGAATCAAATAAATCACAACCCATTGCTACACATAATGCAAAAATCATAGGATGTCCCGCACCCATTAAGTGGCGAGGAACACTATCAGATAATTCTTTCATAGAATTCATTACAACATCCACTAATTCTTTGTAATGGTAAGATTCCATTAAAGGAACAACTGCACCTATTGGATATAAATCAGCATCAAGTTTAGAAAGTTCACGAGCACATTCTTGTCTTAAATCAAGAAAAGTAGATCCTTGAACAACTGAATTTAATAACATCTCAATATTATTTTCTTTTTTAAATTCCACTGCTTCTTTTGCACGTTCTAAAGTAATCTTTAAATCTTCTTCTGCTTTTTCCCTATCTACAAATGGAGCTGTTGGAATATCAAGACTAGTTCCAATATCTGTCTTGATTAACTCTTGAAATTCAATTACTTCTTTATTTGTTATTTCTACATCCCCATAAACAGATAACTGAAATGACCCAGAATCAGTCATAATTGGACCATCAAAGTTAATTAATTTATGTAATCCTTCATCAATTGCCTTTTGTTTTAATTCATCATCTTTATATATTAAATAAGCATTAGTAATCACGATGTCTGCACCATATTTTGCAACATCAATTGCTTGTTTTCTAGGATGAATAACCGGCATTAATGCAGGAGTCTTCACATTACCGTGTTTAGTTTTTAAAACACCTACACGACCCATATTATCCTTTGCTTTAATTTCAAACATATTGTAACCATTGTATTTTAATTCTAGTAAAATAAATAATTTAGATTTATTAAAAAAAATATATCCAAAAATTTTGGACATTATAATATCTAGATTTTATTTTAATTAGAAAATTATATAAAGTTTGCTCAAAATTTAAAGTTTATTAAAAAGGACTTCCAAAAATTAAATTTAGATAAAATGAGTTATGAAAATAGTGCTAGAATAATTAATGATGATATTTTTGATTTAGTAAACGAATGTTTTGATCAAGAAAAAAATAGTCGAAATAATAAAAATAGACTTAATTTTTTTGATACTTACAACGATTATTTTGTTTTAACTGATGATGGATCATATTCTATTAATTCAAAAGAGATAAACAACAAAGTTGAAACATTACATACATCTACAGGAGCAATAAGTGAGTCATTTGAGAAATTTATCAAACCTATGAAATTTGATTACACAAAAGATATTGCTATTTTAGATATTTGTGCAGGATTAGGTTATAATTCATCAGCAGCTATTGCTGATTTTATGAAAAATAATCATAATTCAAATTTGAAAGTAGATATGGTGGAAATTTCAAAAGCAACCTTTGCATGTGGTATTTTAGTTCCCTCCCCAATACCAGAACATGATATTACTAAAAAAGCAATTGAAGATGAACTAATCAGACTAGATTATGCGACTTTAAGTTTAGAAAAATGTGAAATCCCAAAAAATATTAATATTAATGTATTTGTTGAAGATGCAAGACAAACTGTCCAAAATCTTGAGGACAATACTTACGATGCAATATTTTTAGACCCATTTAGCCAAAATATGGCTCCAGAACTATTCTCACTTGAATTTTTCAAAGAATTTAAAAGAATAATTAAAGATGATGGTATTATTGCAACTTATACCTCATCAGCACCTATTCGAGCAGCATTTATTGAAGCTGGTTTCTATATTGGTCTTGGTCCCATCTTTGGAAGAAAACAAGGAGGAACTCTTGCTAGTCCAAATCCAGAAATGCTTGATTATTCACTTCCTAAAAATGATGAGATTAGGATTGCACTTTCAGATGTTGGAATTCCATTTAGAGACCCTGGCTTAAATAATTCCAGTGAATTTATCTTAAATAAACGTTCTGAAGAAAGACATGATGCACGTCATAATACTAAAATCTCATCTGCTGTTAAAACACCTATTTTTTTAGGAGATGCAATGGAAAATGATGAAAAATTAAAAAGACGTGTTGAAAGAAACCTTAAAAAAATGAATATATCCTCAACAACTTCACCAGAAGCATTCTACATTATCGAATGTGAAAACGAATATCAAGAAAAACAAGATGAAAAAAACAATTCAACTATTAGAATATTAGATATGAAAAAAAGATTAAAAAAAGTTAAAGAAGGATATTATACTTCAACATAATATCCGCTTTTAAGTAAATATGCCTCTAATTCTGATGATTTAACTGGTTTTGATAAAAGTTTTAAGTTTCTACCACTACCATCATGGTTATGTGAGAAAACAGACCAATCAGCATCACAATACTCACCAGCACCAGTATAATGCATACAAATAATAATACCCTCTAGGTTACCCTCATCATAATGAGCTGGACGACTAGGTGTTGCTGGAAAAGTTCCACCATCTACTATACCAGAAGCCCAAAATATACTCCAATAAAGTTCATGACTTCCACAGATTGGGCAAGTCCTACTTAATTCAGTTTTATAATAAGTATAACCATATTTAGATGTTTCACCAGAAGCAGACGGTCTACCAATTACTAACATTGATTTACCATCTTCTGAAACACCAAACTTATCATAGGATTTACCTTTACCCACTTCTACAACATTAATCTTTTTAGTTATCTTAAATCCAGTGCTTAAATCTTTACAAATTACAGTATGAACACCAGGATTTTTAAAAGTAAAATTATAACTTGCAATACCCCTTGAATTAGTTTTAACTTTGTGTGTTACACCATCAACAGTCATTTCAAGATAAGTATTGGTAGCTGCTTTACCATCCTGTTTTAAAAGTTTAGCAAGGAACATACCTGTTTTTCCTTCTATCGCATTAACATCAATAGCATTAATTGAAGATAATTTTACAGATACTTTCTTATTTAAGACATAACCTGTGAAAGGATCAACAGATTTAAAATTATAAGTTCCTTTACTTAATTTAAAATTAACAGTTGCAACACCATTTGAGTTTGTAGTTACTCTTTTTTTAGCACCATCAACATAAACAGTCATTTTAGTATTTTTAGCAACAGATTCACCTTTATAAAGTTTAACTTGGAATTTTGAAGTAGTACCAGTGAAAACTGTCATTGATTTAGCCTCTAATGTTGGTAATACAACAAGAGTATTAGATTTTTTCTCACCAGTATTAGTATTAATTGAAGTAATCTTATATGTTCCTGGTGCTGAAATTACACTAATAGAAGCTACACCTTTTGAATTAGTTTTTTTATAGAAATAAGTTCCTTTAGTGTAAAATTTAATAGTTTTACCTTTTAATACCTTACCATTTGTACCATAAAAAGTCGCACTGAATACTCTTGAACTTTTATAATGTTTTTTCAAATTGCTAGATACAATTGAATTTTTCACAGTAATCTTATTTGAAATTGTACGTCCATCAGGATGTATTGCATAAATCTTATAAGTACCAATTGTTGAACCAATATTTAATTGAGCTACACCTTTGGAATTTGTTTTCTTAGTGTATGTTTTTCCATTTACTTTAAATTTAACATTAGTATTAGCTAACGGTTTACCATTACTTTTTAAAAAAGTAGCAGAATATAGTACAGTATGCTTATAAGTTGTTGTAACATCCTTTCCTTTTACAATATCCAATACTTTAATAGTGTTCTTTGTTGTTAAATTACCATAAATAACAGTAATAATATGATTTCCAACAGGTAAATTTTTTATTAAAAGAGAAACTTTACCTTCAGAATCAGTAGTTCTATTATAATTTTTACCATTAATATTTAATGTAACTATTTTTCCACTTACAGGAGAACTACCATTAGATAAAGATACCTTATAATTAGCATCTCCTTTATAATAAGTAGTTACATCATTACCTTTTAAAGTATAATCTTCTTTTTGAGTCGAATTAATAGTATTACTATTATTAGTTGATGCTTCTTGATGAACTTCCACCGAATCATCAATATTATCATCACTAAGCATTACATCATCAGTTGAATTCGTATCAGTTGCAACAACTGCAGAAATAGATAACATAAAAATTAGTGTTAATAAACTTAAACAAATTTTTTTATTAACCATAAATAAACTCCATTTAATATTATTGTATTTAATTCTTATTTGGTTTAATGTATAAAAAGCTTTTGTTTTACGAAATAAGCTTAAATAAGCCTAAATTAAAAAAATAAAGAAATAAAAAGCTGAAAATCGTAACAAATATGTTGGAATAATTGAAATTATCAACAAAAGAAAAAAGCAAATAGAAATTTAAATCCCAAAAATGAAAAATGAAAGAAAAGGAGTCTAAAAACTCAACAACTTATATACAAAATATAAACATATATTTACTCAATGAAATTAAATTAACATTAATAATTTAAGATAAAACACAAATAGCTATTTTAAAGATGCTAAAATAAAGAATAAAGTACGAAAAATCGTTAAATAAAAAAAATCAAATAAGGTTGAAACACCTTATTCAACAGTTACACATTTTGCTAAATTTTTAGGTTTATCAGGATCATGTCCTTTCTCAAGAGTAATGAAATATGCGATTAATTGAAGAGGAACCACATAAATCAAAGGTGCAATTAATTCATCTATCTCAGGATTAATTGTAATAACATCATCTGCTTGTTCCTTCAAAGCATCATCATCAGCTGAACCAATAGCAAGCACATTAGCTCCACGAGATTTAACCTCTTCTAAATTACTCATTGTTTTTCTGTAAGAATCACCTGGAGGAACAATAACCACAACTGGAATTCCTTCATCAATTAAAGCTAAAGGACCATGCTTAAGCTCACCTGCAGCATAACCTTCACCATGAATATAAGTAATCTCCTTAAGTTTTAAAGCACCCTCAAGAGCAGTAGGGTATGAAAAACCTCTTCCTAAATAAAAGAAATCACGAGCATAATTATATCTTTTTGAAATTCCTTTTATAAAGTCAATATTTTCAAGAGTTTCATCAATGAAATCTGGAACCTTATCAAGCTCATTAACTAACTCTTCATTTTTAGCAAGTAATGCTGAAAATAGATAAATTGCTGTAAGTTGAGCCAAATAAGTTTTTGTTGCTGCAACTCCAATTTCAGGACCTGCTTGAGTTTGAATCACATATTGAGCTCTTCTTGTAATTGATGAACCTACTACATTAACAATACCTAAAGTTTTTGATGTTTGATTTGCAATATCTAATGCTTTAAGAGAATCAGCAGTCTCACCAGATTGTGAAATAAATATAACTAAAGTTTTATCATTTAAAGTATTAGCTGAATATTTAAACTCTGAAGCTAGAATAACATCTGTTGGAATGCCTGCAAGGGATTCAATTAAATATTTTCCAGTCAATGATGCATGATAAGAAGTTCCACATGCAACAAAACAAATTCTTTGAATATTTCCCTCAATATCATCAATAATCTCTTGTATATGTTCTTTTTGAGTTAAAGTATTCTTAACAGCACTTGCTTGTTCATTAATCTCTTTAATCATGAAATGATCATAACCTTCTTTTTCAGCCATTTCAGGTGTCCAGTTAATTGATTCTATTTCTTTGTTGACTATATTATCAAATTCATCATGAACAACAACACCATTCTCATCAAGGATAACAATTTCTCCTTTTTCAGGATAAATAATATCACGAGCATATTTTAAAATAGCTGGAGAATCTGATGCAAGGTAATATCCATTTTCACCAATCCCAACAATTAATGGAGAATCTTTACGAGTTGCAACAATTTTATTTGGTTCTTTTGTTGATATTGCTGCAATTGAATAAGCTCCATGAATAACATCAATTGTTTCTCTAAGTGCATGCTCAAGGTCAAAACCTTCATTCATAAATTTTTCAATTAAATGAGGAATAACTTCAGTATCAGTATCAGATTTAAATACATGACCTTCTTTTATTAATTCTTCTTTAATTTCCAAATAATTTTCAATAATACCATTGTGGACAATAGCTAACTCTTTTCTTTCATCAACATGAGGATGTGAGTTTAATTTAGATGGATCACCATGTGTTGCCCATCTTACATGAGCAATACCTAACTTTCCAGGCATATTAGAGAGATTCAATTTATTCTCTACTTCTTCAATTTTACCTTTGTCTTTTTTAATGTGAATTCTATTTTCACTATAAGTAGCAAAACCAATTGAATCATACCCCCTATATTCCAATTTAGAAATACAATTAAAAAGAATTGGAGCTACATCCTCATCATTTTTTAATATACAACCAACAATTCCACACATCTAATCACCTTGATAATTATAAATGTCTTTATACATATCTACAACATCACCAATTATTAAAATAGCTGGAGTATTAATTTTTTTATCGGAAATATCTCCAAGAGTGCCAAATATTAAATTTTGATTAGGTAATGTTCCACTTTCAATAGCACAAACAGGAGTATCAGGTGAACGATATTTCATAATTTCAGCAGTATTCTCTTTGATATTTCCAATTCCCATTAAAATAATCAAAGTATCAGCAGTATAATCCCAATGAACTTGACTTTCAGGTTTTGTAGGATCTTCATGACCAGTTACAACAGTAACAGATGTTGCTACTCCCCTATGAGTTATTGGTAGTCCTAAAGAAGTTGGTGCTCCAATAGCTGAAGTTACACCTGGAATAACCTGAAATTTGATATCATGTTCCATCAAAGCCAATATTTCTTCTCCTCCACGACCAAAAACAAAAGGATCGCCTCCTTTTAATCTAACAACATTTTCATGAGTTTTGGCTTGTTTTATAATTAATTCGTTGATTTCATCTTGAGTTTTGTAATGCTCACCTGCTTTTTTACCTACATATATTCTCTCTGCAGTTTCAGGGACATGGACTAATATTTCATCATTAGCTAAATAATCATATAAAACAATATCTGCCTTATTTAAAGCTTTAACCGCTTTAAGAGTTATTAAATCAGCATCTCCAGGTCCTGCACCAATTAAATAAACTACCATTATATCACTTTATTAGAATCCTTTAAAGAAGTTTAAACCATCACCAGATCCAAATATACTTTCACAAGCCCTTTCTGGATGAGGCATCATAGCAACAACAAGACCAGATTCATCACATACACTTGTAATATTCTCCATAGATCCATTAGGATTTTTACCTTCAAATTGTAATACTATTTGATCTTGATCTTTTAACAATTCAATATCTTCTGTATAAAACCTTCCTTCTGCATGTGCAATTGGAAGATCAATAATTTGACCTTTTTTAAATGCTTTTGTAAATGGTGTTCTGTTAGTTGCAACTTTTAATTTAGACCATTCACAATTGAATTTAGGATTTTCGTTTGTAATGAAAATTCCAGGAATAAGACCAATTTCCCCTAAAATTTGAGCACCATTACAAATTCCAAGCACTGGTTTTTCTTCTTTTACTAATTCTTTAATTCCATCGATTACTGGTGTGATGGAAGCCATTGCACCAGCTCTTAAGAAATCTCCATAAGAAAATCCCCCAGGAATAACAATACCATCAAAGTCAGTTAGCTTTTCTTCACTCCACCAAACATACTCTGGTTCAAGGCCTGCAAGCTCGCAAGCTTTTGCAACATCTCTGTCACAATTAGTTCCTGGAAATCTAATTACTCCAATTTTCATCTTTTCACCTTATTTACCACAAGCCATATTTTGTGGAATAACATTAATCTTATAATCATGAATTACAGGGTTACAAAGTAATCTTTCACACATATCAGTTACATTTGCTCTGATTACTTCTCTATCTTCACCCTCCATTTGGAATTTAATGATTTCATCAGTTTTCACATTTTTAACTTCATAACCAAGTAAATCTAGAGATCTTTCAATTGTAGTAGCTTCTGGGTTTAACATACCACTTTTAAGTGAGATTTTAACTTCAATATCAAATAACATTTAAATCACCTTTTCATCTTCAGGCATGATTCTATTATAAACTTCTATATAAGCAGCCATAACTTCATCATCTTTTCCTTTTCTAAATAATTCTTTATCTAACATGTCTAATGTTTCGCTATCCCATAATCTGCATCCATCAGGAGATATTTCATCACCTAAAAGAATATTTCCATCTTTATCTTTACCGAATTCAACTTTATAATCAACTAAAATAATACCTGCATCAGCGAAGAATTTAGTTAAAATTTCATTGATTTTTAATGCTTTTTCAGTTAAAATATCAATTTCTTCTTGAGTAGCTATTCCTAATGCTTTGATAATTGAATCATTAAGCATAGGGTCATGATATTCATCATCTTTAAAATCCATTTGAACAATTGGTGGATTTAATTCAGTCCCATCTTCAATTGGATATTTACGTACTAAACTACCAGTTGCAATATTTCTAACAATAACTTCAATAGGAATCATTTCAAGTTTTTTTGCAATCATAACATTTGGTTGTGGAAGATCAATAAATTGAGTTGCAACACCATTCTCTTCTAATACTTTAAATATTTTAGAAGAGATTACTGCATTATAAGCTCCTTTATTATCCATTGTCTCTTTCCTTGCACCATCACCAGCAGTCATGTCATCTCTAAACTCGATGATTACTTTATCGTCATCATCTGTATTGAATACACTTTTTACTTTACCAGTATTAATTAACTCTTTTTTGTTCATGATATCAACAGAATAATTAAATTATTATAATATAGTTTTTAGTTTTAATATTATATAAAAATAGTTAAAAAAAATAAGAAAATAGTAGTATTATACTTTATTAATGTAATCCACATCATCTTCAGTAAGCCCAAATTTCATCCCATTTAAAAGACCATTTGGAAGCTTTGACAATATAGTTACAGGATAACTATCATTGGGCATTATAAACATCTGATGAGTGACATTTTGACGTGTTTTAACTACTATTTTATAGTTTCCATCAATTTTAGATAAATTTCCATCAATAAATACATCATTAAATGACTGATTGAGAAGATATGTTGGAAACTCCTCTTTGATATTAAAATACTCTAATAATTCAGCAAAAATCATTTACTTCATTCCATACTTGGTAGTTTATCTTGATCTGAATCATATGAAGAACCTATTAATTTACCAGTGTCAACATCATATTGACGGAAATTACCATCATCATAATTTACTTCACGGTAATAACCTTCACCAGCTTGTTTATTAAATTTTACGTCTTCACTAACAACAGAAGGACCAGATGAATCTGAATTAGCAGTTGTGCGTTGACTATCACTAGTTGCAGTTGTTGCATTTATTACATTTGTTGCATTTGAAACATTGTTTTCTACCGCAATAGGTTCATCTTGAGAGTTTTGCATAGATGTATATGCAATAGCACCAACAACAATTATCAATGCGATGATTACACCAATCAAGATTATAACATAGTTTTTCATAATTTTCACCTCAATAAAAATTCATTGAATATAATTAACATGAATCTATTAAAATATTTTTCCATTTTTAAGAGTGAATTAATTGGAATAGAAATTCAACCTAATTAATATTTTACAAATCAATCAAGATTTTAAAAAAAAGTATGAAAACTATTAGATTTATTAAATAATTTTAAACATTATAATTCATAAGGACCAAAATCTAAGGTTTCTGTAATGTGGTTATACCTATCTTCTTTTGGAGGTAATTGCATATAATCCCCATACAAACTTTTTAAAATATAATCATAATTAGCAGGTACATTAACTTCAATGTCTTCAAATTTAATCCGTTTTATAGATTCAAAATCACTTTTACGAAATATTTGAGGATATTCATTTGCATTAGCTGAAATATCAAAAACATACTCTGCATTAGGATTTTTATATTTCTTTAAAAAAGAAAGGCATTTTTTATTTATTGTTGATGGTTTAATTCTAAATAAATTTAAAATATGATAACCAACATGAGTTATTACTTTTGTAATAAACGGTAAATCATCTAATTTTATTTTAGACATAATTAATAATTTATTATATAAAAAAGATTTTTTAAGTTGGAAGCTTCTTTTTAATTTATTATCACTTAAATCATCCAAAACAAAAATATCTATATTAATTCCAATATTAAAATCAACCTGATTAACCCACTTTTCCTCAAACTTAGTATTATTAAGCATTAATTTAGAAAGTAAATGGAAATAATCTTTTTCAGTTTCAATAGATAATAATTTATATTTATCATTAGGTGAATTGAAAATTTTCTTGAATTTTTCAAAGTCATCTCTAAACATGATGACATCTAAATCATCATCCCAAGGAATAAAACCATTATGCCTAATAGCTCCTAAGAGAGACCCAGCATACATATAGTAAGTAAGATCATTCTCCTCGCAAATCTTAATGAAATCTTTTAAAATCATTAATTCTAAACTTTGTAAATGTTTTAAAATTTTATCATCATACTCATTATACTTCAAAATATCACATTCAATTCATCAATCTAAAAATTTCATAAAGTTTTCTTTATTTTCTAAAGTAGTTGTAGTTGGCCTTCCAAGATCATTACGAGCACCAATTGCAGATAAAACCTCAATAAAACATAATTTACCCATATTTTTTATTTTAATAAGTTCTTCATCCAAATCTTTCAAGTTATCAACAGACACTGCATAATCATAACCACAAGCTTTTGCAATAGCAATAAAATCCATATTTGATGCTACAGTAGGCATTCCACCAACAGTCTCATGAGCACCATTATTAATTAAAATATGAACTAAATTATCAGGATGAACATTCCCAATTACTGGCATGGACCCCATATGCATTAATAAAGCACCATCCCCATCAACACACCAAACTCGTTTTTCAGGTTTATTAATAGCAACACCTAAAGCAATAGAAGAAGAATGACCCATTGATCCAACAGTTAAAAAGTCATATTTATGAGATTGATTTTTAGATTCTCTTATTTCAAAAAGTTCACGACTAGCTTTACCAGTTGTTGAAATAATTGGATCTTCACCAGACACATTAACAATATGTTCAATTATTTCTTCACGGAAAATCTCATTATCATTTTCATAAACCACTTTTTCATCATATGTTAAAGCATTTTTACGAATAACAAATGCAACACTTTTACCTGCTTTAAGACTCTCATTAAATTTGACCATTACTTCATAAAGCTCGTCAATTGTAGTATCTTCACTAACTACAAAGTTTTCAATGTCCATTAAATCAAGTAATTCACAGGTTATTTTACCTTGATATATATGTTGAGGTTCATCATGAATTCCAGGTTGTCCTCGCCATCCAATAACAAAAATAGCTGGAATAGCATAAACTTGATCATTTAAAAGTGATGCAACAGGATTTATAATATTCCCTTCACCACTATTTTGCATATAAACAACAGGAATTTTACCAGTAGCTAAATGATAACCTGCAGCAAGAGCTGTAGAATTACCTTCATTTGCAGCTATTAAATGATGTTTTTCATCAATACCATAATTATTTATTAAATAATTACATAATGCTTTTAATTGTGAATCAGGAACCCCTGTATAAAATTCAGAATCTAAAACATGAACAAAATCTTCAACTTTCATTTTATTAATCCTATTTATTTAATTGAGGAGTAATTATCTTTTCAATTAGGAATTCTGCTGTTTTATCAATTTCATCGTATTTAACTTCTTTTGGTAAAGATTCTCCAAAAGCGTTTTCGACTTTTTTAACTAAATCATCAGTATAAATTAATGTTGCATCACGAATATCTTCTACACCATCTAAAGCTAATGATTCACGGTTTGCTTTATTCATTTCATCAAAAGTAAATACAGATTCATCAATCCAAGCAGAAATTTCACCATTTTTATAACCTATAATTACAGGATATCCTCCAATTTCTCCAAATACTCCTGGTGAGAATACTTTTTGATTATTACCTGTTCTTATTGCATCAATTATTGCAGAAATAATACGATAATTACTTGAAGCATTCATCATATTCCTTTTTTGGTCAACAGGCATACTAATAGAACATGCTTTATATATCTCATCATGAGGAATATCTTGTTCTTCACCTTTGTAGTATATTTTAAGAGGTAAATCGACACCTTCAGTTTGTCCTTCTTTACTGATACATACATCATGGAAATGTGCTGCTGCGAAATTAAAGTCAATATTCCAGAAATCATCAACTTTTAAAATATTTGCTACTGCAAATTTCATTCTAGGAATTAAATGATTTAAATTTCCACTTCCAAAATCAGGATATGCTTTTCCAGCACTTTTAAGCCATGGAATAACAGCATCAGAATAAGAAGTATTAATAACTACAGCATTAGTATCCGCATTTTCACATGCTTCCATTATATTCCTTGTAAATCTAATAGATAATGGAGTCCAAATACCATATGCCCTTACATTACTCCAAGAAATACTACCATATTTAAGACCAGGATATGCTCTACTGGAATTAACAATAAAATCAGGATTATATTTGTTTATTGCTTTTTCAATTGATTCAATGTCATTTAAGTCCACTCCTGCTTCAACTTTAATTTGAGATTTATTAGTTTCACGAATAAGACTAGCAACACGAACAATATTGACATCAGATTGCATTTTTTCTTGGTTTCTTCCTACAACAACTAATTTTATTGCAGGATCATTTTTACTTACTAAAAAGTCTAACAAATATGTTCCAACACTACCTAAACCAATAATCATTATAGTTATTTCATCATCATTTACATGTTTTTCTACAATTTTTAACCTTTCATCTAAATTTTTCATAATCATTTCCTCCAGTATTCCACTATAAATCGATAATCATCACGAGTATTACAATTAACCCAATGTTTCAATCCAATAAGCTCAATATCTTCTTTATTTTTAATCAAATCAAAATATTTCTGAATTATACCTAAATTAGTATCCTCTATACTATTATTATAAAAGTTATCATTAGCAATTTTAAGTAATTCCATATCTCTAAATTTCCAAGTTTGACCTGAATTAAAAATAGCTTTAAATGGTTCTTTTAAGTTTAACATTCCATGATCACTGTTAAATAAATATTTATACTCATCATTTTCATTTTGATATAAAACTACTGCTTTATTTGAATAAATTGGCTCTCTATTAAATGTTAAAACATTTTTATCAGATTCAATAATTTTTGTAAATGATTCATTATCAATATCTAAATCCCCCTCAACAAAAAGTATTTCATCAATTTCATCAAAATTATCTAAAGCTTCTTTAATTCCTAAATATAAACTGTAACCTGAACTCAAATCATCAAAATGGTCATTTTCAACAAGAATGATTTTTTCTTGTAGTTCCTGTGAAATTTGTTTATCAACATATTCCATTAAATTAGAATATTTATATCCTCCAACAATAATTATTTTATCATAAGACTCTAATTTTTTAAGCATTTGATAGATTAAAGTATCTTTAGGATTTTCATCATAATATAAACATTTTAAAATCTTTTTTTCATCAGCAATATCTTTATTAAATCTACTAGAAACTCCAGCAACTGTAATAATAGAAATTTTCAAATTTACTCACCTAATTTTTAGTGTAATTTTCAACACATTCATCTAATCCTTTATCTAAATCAATAATCGGTTTCCAATTAGTTCTAGTTCTAATTTTTTCTGTAGATAATAATCTTCTTTCAGGATCAGATTCACGATAACCTTCAAATTTAATAATTACCTCATCAATATCCATTTTTTGAGCAATTAATTTAGTTAAATCAATAATAGAAATCTCTTCATCTGTAGCGACATTGTAAATAGTACCATCAAGTGCAGAGTCTGTTTTTGCTAATTCAAGTACTGCACTACAACTATCATAATTGTTTAAGAAAGTTCTACAGTTCTTTTTAGAATTTTCCAGTAAAACAACTTCTCCTTTATTTTTAAAGCTGTCAATAATATATGGAATAATATGTTTTGGATATTTCTCATCTTTACTATAAACATTAGCAAAACGAATAGAACAACCTTTAATTTTTCCAGCATCAACTGCATCTTTCATGAAAAACTCAGTTAATAATTTACCAGTTGCATAACTAGTCCTTTGGCTGTGTTCTGCATTAGCCATAGTAATATAATCAGATTCTTTAACTCCGCCATCTTCATTCCAAGAATTCATTGAATAAATCTCTGATGTAGAACAATTAATATATTTTTCAGCACCTACACGAATAGCTTGTTCTAAAAATCGATTCATACTAACAACATTTGTTTCATAAGTCTCATAAACATTATAAAAATGCTCTGTGTGAACAACAGCTGCACAATTAATATAAATTACTTCATGAAAATCATCTTTTAAATCCATAACTATTGATTCAATTTTATCCATATCTTCAATACTATTTAAATCATATTCATAAAAATCAAAACGTTCATCTTCAATACAATCACTTACAGTATCAATTGAAGATGCATAAAAATTATCAAAACCAATGATTTTTACAGTATTTTCACTCTGATTTAATAACTGGCGGACTAATTCATTACCAGTCATTCCTGTAATACCACTAATAACATATAACACATCCATTTCTCTTCCTCCTTACTAAATCCCATTTTCTAATCTTTTTCTATAAAAATCATCAATACTTCCATCATATAAATCCATAGATTCATGTTTAGGGTAATTAACAGATTTTAATTCAACACTCATTAAATTTGTATCTAAAATTGCATATTGAGCATTAGGATTATGATTTCTAGGTTGACCAACAGACCCCGGATTAATAAATAACACTGATTTTTTATTTCTCATAGATGGATTTTCAAACTCATAAAACTTTTGAAAAACATGAGGATAATGAGAATGACCTGATAAAACAATATCATAATCAATATAATTTCCATTTAGATTATCTGGATAAATTGCCCTCCAATAATTATCATTTAGAGATCCATGAACTGCTAAAACTTGTTTTCCATCTAATTCAAAATCTATTCGACCACCTTGAATTAATTCATTATTTAAATAATCCTTAGATTCATCAGTTAAAATAGACTCAGTAAACTTTGCTGATTCAATACCTCTTGAACTTGAAAAATAATTAAAATCTTTTGTCAAAATAGCTTTTTCATGATTTCCCCAAATATTACAAATAATTTTTGAAGAGAATTTTTCACGAATGAACTCAACAACTTCATTAGATTGCATCCCATAGTCTATTAAATCACCTAAAAGGATTATTGAATCAATATCTTGATTAATTAAATCATTGAAAACTTCCTCTAAAGCAAATAAATTCCCATGAATATCTGATAAAATTGCATATTTTGACATTTAAACACCTATAACTCATCAATTAAGGTAATAATCTTTTTAATAGATAATAACTCTTCATCAATTTCATGTGCTCTATGATGTTTTAAAATACTTTTTGCAGCATTCTGCATTGCAGGGAAAGCTGCTCTTAATAACTGATTTGCATAAATTACAATATTAACTCCATGACTAATTAATTCTTCTTCAGTAATTGTATTATATGAAGATGGAACTACAACAAGCGGAGTTTTTTTATCTTCTTGTCTGAATTTATCGCAGAATTCTAAAATTTCATCAGGTTCTTTTTTTCTACTATGAATCATAATTCCATCTGCACCAGCATCACGGAATGCAAAAGCTCTTTTAAGTGCATCATCCATACCTTGTTCTAAGATAAGACTTTCAATCCTTGCAATAATCATGAAATCATCAGACAATTGTGCATTTTTACCTGCAGCTATTTTTTCACAGAAATGATCGATTTCATCCTGTGTTTGTTTTACTTCATTTCCAAATAATGAATTTTTCTTTAATCCAATTTTATCTTCAATAATAACTGCTGAAACGCCCATTCTTTCAAGAGACCTAACAGTATAAACAAAGTGTTCAGTTATTCCACCAGTATCTCCATCAAAAATGATTGGTTTTGTAGTAACTTCCATAATATCATTAATAGTTCTAAATCTTGAGGTCATATCCACTAATTCAATATCTGGTTTGCCCTTTTCAGTACTATCACATAAACTTGAAATCCACATTGCATCAAACTGATCAATGCATTCATCATCCGCAATAACAGTTTTTTCAGCTATTAATCCTGTTAAACCACTATGAACTTCAATTGTTTTAACAATTGGAACCATATTTAATAATTTTTTTAACCTTGCTCTTCTGAGTTCAGGCATAGCTAATTTTTCCCTCATTTGCCTGTCCACTTTTTGTATTTTCTCATTGAAAGTATATGGAACTTCAATTAATTCTCCACCATATTTATCAAGAACAGAAACAATATTTTTCCTTATTACTTTCATAGAATCTTCAGCCCAATTATTCCCATGAATAATATAATCAGGTTTGAGTTCACGAACAACATCATCATACATTATTTTATTTTGGACAATTACATCTTTAACATCAGGGATTTCTTTAACTAATTCCATACGTTCTTCAGTTGTTTTTAATGGGAATCTATTATATTTCACCATTTCAGAGTCACAAAGAACTCCAACAACAACATCACCATATTTTTTAGCCTCCTCAATTAAATTTAAATGTCCCTCATGAATAACATCAGTACAAAAACAAGTGTATACAATTGGATTATCAGATTTCATAAAATTACCTTAAATTTACTAAAATTGTGTTTAATATTATTATAATCTTTAAAAAAAGAAATATTTAAAAATTTCCAACACATAAATAAATTTAATAAAAATAATATTGGGAAAAAACTATGTTTAAATCAAAAAGATATGACGATGAAACATTAAAACACTTACAAAGAGTTCAGATGAAAATTTTAAAATATTTCATTGAAGTTTGTGACAAACATGATTTAACTTATTTCATTTATGGAGGTAGTTTACTTGGAACTATAAGACATCAAGAATTCATACCTTGGGATGATGATATTGATGTGATAATGTTTAGAGAAGACTTTGAAAAGTTAAATAAAATTTTAGAAAAAGAGATTGATGAGAAATATAAGTTTATTAATGTTTTAAACGAGAAAACTTATCATTATACTTGGGGCAGATTAATGTTAAAAAATACTGTCTTTAATGAATGGTGGGCAGATCAAGTTGATTACACTCAAAATATTTTTATTGATGTTTTTATCTTAGATAATATCCCAAACAACAAATTTAAAAGATTTACCCATAAATGGACTTGCTTTTTACTTAATCAATTAACAATGCATGCATTTCTTAAATATGACAATAACTCCAAAATAAAGAAGATAGTTGAACAGGCATTATATTATTTCTTAAAAATAATTCCAATTTCACCATATAACATTAAAAAGAAATGTGTAAAAACATACAGAAAGTATCAAAAGGACGATTGTGAACAAGTATGTGATTTTCCAGCAATATGTCAAATGCCCGTTTATGATAAAAAGGATTGGTTACCTCCAAAAAAAGCAAAATTTGGAGATATTAAAGTTAATGTCCCGAATAATTATGATAAAGTATTAACTAGAACCTATGGAAATTATATGCAATTACCTCCAGAAGAATCAAGATGGCGTCCAGCACCTGATTACATTGATTTTGGAAAATATTAAACATTTACTGATTACAATGAAAACTAAAAAAGAAAGAATATTTTATTACGACTTTTTAAGAGCATTCGCAATTATTGCAGTTATTATTTGTCATGTAGATGCTTTTTTCGGTCCATTAACTAATACAACACAAATTGTTGCTCAAATGACATTCCATGACATTGGAAGAATAGGTGTACCTATATTTTTCATGATAAGTGGGGCACTTATTTTAAATCGAGAATATCCTAGCTTGAAATTTTTCTTAAAAAAAAGATTCGTTCGTATTATTTATCCGTTTATTTTTTGGATTATACTTATTTTAGTTCCAATTGCATATACTGGAGGTAATCAAACTTATCTTTGGAATGTATTTACTGGAAATCCATCATTTACTTGGTATTTCTGGGTTTTAATTGGAATTTACTTATTTATGCCTATTCTTAATTCATTTGTAAAAGAATATGGTGATGAAGCACTAAAATACTTTTTAATTATTTGGTTTGCACTTATGGTATTGCAAACATTCCATATCGAGTTATGGGAGCATCTTAATTTAAGTTACTTTACAGGTTATGTTGGATATCCTATTTTAGGTTATTATTTAGCAAATAAAGAATTTAAAATAAGTGATAAAAAAGTTTGTATTTCTGGATTGATTATCCTTTTAATTTCACTAGCTTGCTTTGTGTATCTAAACTACATTGGAAGCTCAGCAATTGAATCTATTTACGAAAATGTACCAATGATATTCATGGCATCAGGTTTATTCTTGTTTATTCAATATGCAGATAAATTAAACAAATTTAAATCAATTAAAAATAATTTTATTGGAAAATCAATAGTATCATTAAGTGTGTGTAGTTATGGAATGTACTTTTCACATGTTATTGTGACTAAATTTTTATCTTATTACAATCCACACTCTCATTTAATGTTTCCAGTGATGTTTATTATTATTGTTTTCTTATCTTGGTTATTACCGTATATAGTAAGCAAAATCCCACATTTAAAAAGATTTAGTGGAGCATAATAGAAAATTTAATGTCTATGATTAAATTTTCTATAAATTTTTTTAATTTTTTTATTATTATATAATAATGAATAAACATTTGAAACAATAATAGCAAGTGTGAAATGTCTTTTTAATATTAAATTATTTAAAAAGTCTAGCTCTTTTTTTTGGAAATCCACTTGTTGGTCTAAAGAAATTTCAAAATCATAAATTTTTGAAATATTCTCTTTTTTATCTTTAATACTTAAATTTGAAAATATTAATAATAAACTTCCCATATTACTAAATAAAATTCTTTCTTTTGTGAAAGGAACATCTTTAAGTAAATCCATTACATTTTTGAAACCTTCAAAGAAATAATTGAATTTTTTCAAATTATGATCATGTATGACTGAATTTTGACTTTCAAGTACATTATAAATATATAATCTATCATTAGGAAGTAATGTTACTTTTTTTGAATTAATTAAAGCCTTAAAATAAAAATAAGTATCTTCAGCTAAAGTATCCTCTGGGAAATAGATATCATTGTTTACTATTAACTCTTTGTTAAAAATTTTACCCCACGGTGCAACATGATTATAACTAAGTCTAATAAAATTTATCTCATTTAATAATGGGTTAATATTAATTATATCAGATTTATCCTCACAATTATGGAGAATAGTTACTTTCATTTTTTCACCATCTAAATTCCAGAAATGAGCACACATTACAAAATCAGAATTTTCACTAGTTATTGTATCATACAGTTTTTCACATGCATTTGGTAAATATTCATCATCAGCATCTAAAAACATCAAATAAGGTGCTGTTGCATATTTAATTCCAGTAGATCTCGGTTTTCCAGGAAGTCCTGAATTTTCACTTAAAAACACACCAATAATATTATCATATTTATTAGCATATTCCCTGATAATTTCTTGAGATCCATCATTAGAATTATCATCAACTAAAATTAATTCAATATTCTCAAATCCAATAGTCTGATTAATAATTGAATTTATTGCTGATTCTAGAAATTCCTGAGCATTATAAACTGGTACAATCATACTAATTTTATAATCCATATCCACACCTCATATTTATTTAAACATAGCTTCTGCAAGTACAATATCAAAAGGGCGAGTTATTTTAAAATTATCTTGATTACCTTCAAATAATTTAACTTCCACATTCCTTAAGTGAAAAAGAACCATAGCTTCATCTAATTTAGCTATTTCCTCATCAGATAAATCTTCGTAAATTTCTAAAAATTTATCAATATTAAATGACTGTGGAGTTTGTGCATGACATAAATACTTTCTCAATGGAACATCAGTTAATTTTCCATCTTCTTTTGATTCAAATATAACATCAGTTGCAGGTATTACTGCACTAGCTGCACCTACTTCAATTGCATATTTAATACTGTCTTTAATTAACTTTTCAGACACAAATATCCTTGATGCATCATGAGTTACTAAAATTGAGTCATTTTCACAGTTTTGATTTTTCATATAATTAATAGAATTTAAAATAGTGTCATTTCGAGTCTCTCCACCTTCAATAACAACAATCCTATCACAATTAGGGAAATATTCATCCATTAAACTATTTGTTTTATCAACATGTTCTTTTGGAGAAGATACAATAATTTTATCTAAATCATTAACATTTAAAAATGTTTCAACAGAATGAACTAAAATTGGTTTAT
Organism: Methanobrevibacter sp.; assembly: GCF_051877095.1. Lineage (GTDB taxonomy): Archaea > Methanobacteriota > Methanobacteria > Methanobacteriales > Methanobacteriaceae > Methanocatella. Next base: position 77,511 of record NZ_JBJEIO010000012.1, read on the forward strand.
TATTAATATTAACAAACTGTTTAGGTTTTCCTTGATTTAATCTAGATCCTATACCACCAGCTAACAATGCTGCACATATCATCAAAACACCACACTACAATTTATCCCAAAACTTCTTAAAAGCATCCTTAGGATTAATTCTACCAATAATTACATCATATACAAAATCAACCGTTGCAGAGTCAATATTAAATTTTTTGCATAAATCTTTCATTATTACAATTGTATTTTTTCCTTCAAAAAGAATTCCAGATGCTTGCTCATCAATTATAATATTTTGACCATATAACACACCTAAAGTATGATTCCTACTTACAGTTAATGTTGAAGCAGTAATAATATCACCAAATCCACAATAATCATCAACAGTGTCTCGTAAACCACCAAATTTTTCTATTAACTCTTTTGTTTCATTATATGTTTTTGTAAATACAGAAAAACGTGCATTTTCATTTACTTTCATTCCTTGACAAATTCCTTGAGATATTGCAATTACATTTTTGATTACTCCACAATATTCCACACCAATAACATCATCAGTTGCAGAAACTTTGAATTTAGGAGTTTCAAGAGCTTTTTTAACTTTTTTAAGATATTGTTTATTACTACATGCAATTGATGCTGAAGAAAAAGTTCTCTCAACCATTTCAGCAGCAATATTTGGTCCAGACAATACACAAGCAGGTCTTCCAGTTTCTTCCATAATAATTTCACTCATTCTCTTTTGAGTTCCTTTTTCAAGACCTTTAGCTGTATTTACTAAAATACAATCCTCAGAGATAATATCTTTTAAATCAACAACAATTTCCCTTATGGTTGAAGAAGGCAATGTTAAAAAAATAATCTCTGCATCTTTTAAATCATGTAAATCATTAATAGCTATAATATTATCTTCTAAGCGAATATTTGGAAAATACTCCTTATTAAAATGAGTTTCATTTATATAATTTGATACTTCTTCCCGCCTTGCATATAATAAAACTTTTTGAGTATTTTCACAGATAGTTTGAGAAATTGCAGTTCCCATAGCTCCTGCACCAACAACACCAATATTCGAAAACATGAATAAATATCTTAATTTCTTAATATAAAAAATTAATACTTGCCAAAATTAAGAATATTTAGTTATAAATAGAAAATTCAATCCATAAATCTTAATATAATTACAAATTAGCAAATAATATAAACGAATTAAAACAAAATATATAACATTATAAATTAATGAAGGTAATATAAAATGTCAAAACCAGTTGTCGCAATAACAAGACCTAAAGATAGGGCAAAAAAGGCTTGTGATATTGTAGAAAAATTAGGTGGAGAAGCTATTTTAGCACCAACACTTGATTTAAAACCTGTAAATAGTAAATCTTTAAAAGATTTAGTAAAAAGAAAAAATGAACTTGATTGGATCATATTCACATCTCCTACAACCATTATTTCACTAAATAAATTTTATCCTGATTTTTTAAAAAGTTTAACATGCAAATTAGCAGTTATTGGAAATAAAACAGGTAAACTTGCTGAAGAAAATGGTTTAAAAGTTGATTTAATTCCAAAAGAATTTACTGCTGAAGGTTTAATTGAAGAGTTTAAAAAACGTGGAATTACAAATAAAACAATTGGAATTCCAAGAACTGCTTCTGCAAGACCAATTTTACCAGAAGAATTAGAAAAACTAGGAAATAAAGTCATTTTAGCTGAAGCATATAAATCATTATTCCCAATGGATAAAGTTGCAGTTAAAGAATTGATTTCTAAAATTGAAAAAAAAGAAATTGATGCTATTACATTTACAAGCCCATTAACTGTTGAAAATTTCTTTAAAATAGTTGAAGATAAAGAAAAAATAGCTAAATTATTATCTAATAATTTATTGACTGTTTGCATTGGCCCCATTACAGCAAAAGTTTTGGAAAAATATAATATTACCTACATTTACCCTGATACTTACACAATTCCCGATATGATGGAATTATTATTTAAAAAATGGAGAGAGTTAAATGGATGATAAAATAAGTATTATTTTACCAATTTTTAATGTTGGTGACCACTTAAGAGGTGGAATTGACTCACTTATTAATCAAACTATAGGAAATGAAAATTTAGAAATTATCATGGTTAATGACTGTTCAACTGATGGATCTGATAAAATTATAGATGAATATGCTGAAAAATATGATTGTTGTATTGCAATTCATCATGAAAAAAATAGTGGTGCAGCATATACACCACGTAATACTGGTATTGATGCTTGTACTGGAGATTATATAATGTTTTTAGATCCTGATGACAGATACACACCATCTGCATGTGAAAAATTATACTATGCAGCTAAACAAAACAATGCAGATGTTGCATTTGCTCGTTTTAGAAGAATATTTGAATATGGAAATAAAGTTCAAAAATCATTTTCACCTTATCTAGACAGTTTAGAAACAACATACCCTAATGAACATTTTGAAACCGCAAACTTCTTAGATATCCCTGATTTCATTTGGGATAATTTTGTTGAAAGATTCCTTTATGGTAAAACATTAGAAGTGACTTACCCAAGAGATACTCAAATTGACACAATAAACATTGATAATATCGAACAGGAACCTGACTTATTAAAAATGGCCCCTGCTGTCTGGAGTAAAATTTATAAACGAGAATTAATCATGGACAATAATTTAAGATTCAAACCATTTGTTTCAGGAGATGACATGGCATTTTCACTAGAAGCTCTATTAAAAGCAAAAGGAATCATATTTTTGAATAATTTCATGTGTTATGATTACTACATTAGAGATTTACCAGACGATAAATCAATTACTAATAATGTCAATTTTAGACTGCTAGATGAATTAATGGAATCATACATTTACTGTAGACAATGCACTGAAGAATTTTCAAAAGAAGTTCAAACTGTATCATTAAATCCACATTTACTCCACTGGACTAATTCATGGAAAAACTCTTCATTTACAAAAGAAGAAAATAAATTATTACTCAGTAAAGTAAATAAACTTAAAAGTATTCACAATACTGATTTTAAAACTAAACTATTACTAAGTTCAATTTCAAAAGCAATTGAATCTAAAATTCAAATTCAAAAGGAGTAAAATAATGCTAAATTATAAATATGTAATTGTAGGTGCTGGACTTTCAGGTTTGACAATTGCTGAGAGGATTGCAAATGAACTAGATGAAAAAGTATTAATCATTGAAAAACGTAACCACATTGGAGGTAATGTTTACGATTTCTATAAAGAAAACATCCTAATTCAAAAATACGGCCCTCACATTTATCATACTAGTGATGAAAAAGTTCACAAATACTTATCCAAATTTACAAAATGGACCAATTATGTACACAGAGTTTTAAGCTACGTTAATGATAAACTCGTCCCAATGCCAATCTGCATAGATACATTAAATAAGTTATATAATTTGGATTTAGACGAAAATTCAATGAAAGAATGGATTGATGAACACAAAGAAGATATTGACGAGATAAAGTCCTCTGAAGATGTTGTTCTGAAGAACGTTGGTCGTGATATCTACAATAAATTATTCAAGAACTATACTGAAAAACAGTGGGGAACATCAGCAGCTAATTTAAGCCCAACAGTAATTTCAAGAATTCCATTTAGATTTAATCATGATGATAGATACTTTAGCGATACTTATCAAGGAATGCCCGAAGAAGGATTTACTAAAATGTGTGAAAACATGGTAAAGTCCGATAACATTCACATTAAACTTAACTCAGACTATAAAGATTATATCGATGAAATTAATTACGAAAAATTAATCTACACAGGTCCAATTGATTACTTTTACGATTACAAATATGGAGAATTATTATACAGATGCTTAAACTTTGTATATGAAATTTTAGATGAAGATTCATATCAAGAAGTTGGTGTTGTTAATTATCCAAATCACCCATATTTTACAAGAATAACTGAATTTAAAAAATTAACTCAACAAAAAGTTGATGGAAAAACTGCTATTATGAAAGAATATCCTGGATTCAATGGTGAAAAATGTTATCCATACCCCACCCAAGAATATTTAGATAAATTCAAATTATATGAAGCAGAAATGGAAAAAGAAGAAAATGTAATCTTTGCAGGTAGACTTGCTAAATACAAATATTATAATATGGATTTAGTTGTTAAAGATGCATTAGAAATTTTTGAAAAAGAGATTAAATAGGTGTTAAATATGATTACTGTTTGGCCACAATATTTAAATAAAAATTTGACCCTTGGTGAAGGTCGGAAAATTAGTTTAAAAGATGCAGTGAAAGATCCAACCATAAACGACATAGAAAGAGCTCTAAAAAGATTAGGACTTAAATATGAACTTGAAAAAAATAAATCATTTCCTGGAAAATGGTATGAAAAATCTGGAAGAGCTCTCGTTGAATGGGATAAAACCAAATTAGAATTAATAAGAGAAATTAGTTTAAAAATTAAAGAAATGAGAAATTGATTACAATGCAAATACCTCAATTAATGCACGAGCAATACTGTCAAGCAAAAGAACTTATCGAAAATACCTCCGATATTAAAGTTTATTCACACATTGATTGTGATGGTATATGTTCCGGTGCAATCTTATCAACCATACTAGATAGACAAAATAAAGAACATGAAATCGAATTTGTAAATTTAGATGTCTTAGATGATATTGAACTTACACATGAACTTACAATCTTCTCTGATTTAGGGTCTGGGCAAAAAATAGATACAAAAGCCAAAAAAAATCAAAAAATACTCATATTAGATCACCATCCTCCATTAAGAGACTTAAATTACAAAAATGATAAGGAATATACTTATTTAGAAATTAACCCACACCACCATAGCATTGATGGATCATACTATGTTTGCGGTGGAGGATTATGCTATTTTCTTGCAAAAGAATTTGGATATAATGATTTGAGTTGGATTGGTGTTCTATCAGCAATTGGAGATATGCAAAACACAAAGACAGGTCATTTTGAAGGATTAAATGAAATTATTCAACAAGATGCAATTGACGGAGGATACCTTGAATTGGTGAAAAATGACATTAATATTTATGGGAGAAATACACGCCCACTATTTGTCGCTCTTTCTTATTTTAGTGATGTTAAACTTCCAATCACCAACAACACTAATGAAACCATGGCTATTCTAGAAGAGTTAGGTATTGATGAAAAGCATAATAGGAAAACTTTAAATGAATTAACAAATGAAGAGAAAGGTAAACTTTTCCAATATTTAATGTCAATGCTTACAAAAGCAGTTCCACCAAAATATATCCAATATTTGCCTCAGTTAATATTAGGTGATTCATATACTTTCTTAAAAGAGGAAGAGGATAGTATTTTAAGAGATGGATCTGAATTTTCAACAGCAATGAACGCATGTGGAAGAAATCATGAAGAAAAAATAGCTATGGAAGTTTTAAAAGGAGATAGGTTTGTTGCACTTGACGAACTTGAAGCAGTAAGTAAAATTCATAGAACTAATCTTGCCAAAGGAATCAGTAGTGTTGCAGAAAGTGATGAAACAAACATCATCGAACTTGAAAATTTACAGTACTTTGATGGAACAGGGATTGCTCCTGAAATTGTTGGAACAATTACTGGAATGATTTTAGGATACTGTAATTGGAAAAAACCAATTATAGGATTTACACAAACAGAAAGTGACGGTCTTAAAGTATCACTTAGATGTTCTAGATTACTTTCCTATGATGGAATTCACTTTGGAAATATTATCCGTGAAGTCGCAGGTACAGTTGGAGGAACTGGTGGAGGTCATTCAATGGCTTGTGGAGCATATATTCCAATTGATAAAAAAGAAAAATTTTTAGAAGAATTCAATCATAAATTAGATGGAAAATTAACAAAATAAACTAAGAAAAAATTAAATATAATACATTTATTAATAATCACTGAAAACAATATCCAATGAATCAAAAAAAGTATACTACTAAAATGTTTTTGATTCAATAAATCCAATTATCACCTCACTTAATTAATAATAAACAAATTTTTAAAATTCCTCAAAATAATTAAAGAAAAGATAATATAAATAATATAAAATTAAATATATAAATTAATCAATTTTAATTGAGGAGTGAAGTATGATGAAAGCATTTAAAAAAAGAGGTGCATTAACTCATTTTCAGATTTTAAGTGAAATCTCAAAACAAGACCCTCACCTCAAACAAAAAGATTTAGCTAATACATTAGGAATCACAATTCAAGCAGTTTCCGAGAATATTAAAACATTAATAGAAGAAGAATATATTACTTCTAAAGATGGTAGATCTCCTTACAAAATAACTCAAAAAGGTATTGAAAGAGTTAAAAAGGATGCAATTAGTCTTAGAAAATATTCTGACTCAGTTTTAGAAACTATGAATCATTTTAAAACTATTTGGCCAGCTATTGCAAAAGAAGATCTTAAAAAAGATGATATGGTGGGTCTTTTTATGGAAAATGGCATATTATATGCTCATAAAAAAGAAGAAAATGCAACAGGAATTGTCATAAATGATACTGAAAAAGGAATGGATGTATCATTATCAAACCTTACAGGAATTATCGATGTAAGTATTGGTGATGTAACAATCATTAATGTTCCAACCATAAATGATGGAGGATCTAATGCTTCTAACTTAGAGTTAATTAAAAGAGTTTATGAAAATGGAACAAATAGTGGTAAATCAATCGATAAAGTTGCATGTTCAGGTACTGTTGCACGTGCAATTATTAATAAACTAAATTTACCACTTGATATAGAATATGCTGCACCTTATGCTACAGCAAATGCTGCACGTAAAGGATTAAATGTCCTTGCCATTTGTGTCGGTGACATGAGCAAAGCATTTACCCGTGAACTTGAATCTGAAAAAATAAAATATAATATTATTGATGGTAAAAAGTAACTAATCTTCCCTTATCATCTTCAATAAACCCGCAGCCAATAGCTGTGCGTTTATTTTTTTATTTGTATTATCTTTTATTGAATCAATATAGTAATCATCCACTTGTCCACGTTCAATAATATTTATAACTTTATTTAAAATTAGTTTATTTTTGATATTTTCAACATCTTTATATGATGGAATTTTCTTTTCTGTGATTTTAGTATTATTTGCCTTTTTAATAGCTGTAAATCTTCTAGTTTCATCTCTACATACTAAAGTAAAAGCATAACCAAGCTTACCTGCTCTTGCAGTCCTTCCAATTCTATGAATATAATTTTCAGGATTCTGTGGAACATCATAGTTTATTATAACATCTAAATTGTCAACATCCAATCCTCGTGCTGCTACATCAGTTGCAACTAAAATATTAATATTACCATTTCTAAACTTGTTCATTACTTTATCTCTCATTTTCTGAGTCATATCCCCATGAAGACTATCAACAGAATATCCTCTTTTTATTAAGTGCTTTGCAACATAATCAACACTTTTTTTAGTATTACAGAATATCAATGCAAGTTCAACATCATATACATCAATTAACCTTGTCATGTCATCAAATTTATATTTTGCATTGCATTTAAAAGAATATTGAGTTATTTTAGGAGTATTTTTCTTATTTGCTTTAACTTTGATAAATTTGGGATCATTTTGATATTTTTTAGCTATTTTTTTTATTTCATTAGGTATTGTAGCTGAAAATAACAATGTTTGTCTGTTTTTAGGAGTGTTTTTTAAGATAAATTCCATATCATCTATAAAACCCATGTTCAACATTTCATCAGCTTCATCTAAAACAACACTCTCAATACCATTTAAATCAAGATTACCTCTCTTAATATGGTCAATTACACGACCAGGAGTTCCAACGACAATATGAACCCCTTTTTTCAATACTCTTGATTGTTTTCCAATTGGTTGACCACCATAAACAGATAAGATTTTAAGTTTCTTAAAATTAGATGCAACTTTTGAAATCTCATTTGCCACTTGCATACATAATTCTCTTGTTGGACATAAAACAATAGCTTGAGGGGACTTATCTTCAATAAAAATCTTTTCAATGATTGGTATTGCAAATGCAACTGTTTTACCAGACCCTGTTTGAGCTTGACCTATTACATCACAGCCTTTTAATGTTACAGGAATAGATTTTTCTTGAATGGGTGTTGGTTTAGCAAATCCCATTTCATTCATTGATTTTTTAATTTTATCAGAAATATTTAATTCATTAAAATTCATTACATTAATATTTAGTGAAATAACTATTTATATTAATCTAGATTGAACAGATTTTTGTGGAAAATCAGATAAGAATTCAAATATTTCCCGAGTATCATTCAAAATCCCATGTTTTTTAGTTTTATTTAAAAAATGACCCATCAATTCCTTATTATTTGGACTTGGAAGAGAATAACTATCTCCAAATTCTCGAATATATTTCTCTTTAAGACCGGGAAAATGTTGGTCTAACTTTTTATAATAATATTCACGGTCCCCCTCTCTTAAAGTCAAACCCATACCATAACATAATATTCCAGAAACCCCTACATCAATACATGAATCTAAAATGGAATCAATATTATCATAGGTATCATTAATATAAGGTAATATTGGACATAACCAAACAACAGTTTGAATACCTTCATCTTGAAATCTTTTTAAGACATCTACTCTTTTAGATGTAGTGCAGACATTCGGTTCTAATATTTTGCACAATTCATCATCTGCAGTTGTCAAAGTCATCTGAATGACTACCTTTGACTTTTCATTAATCTTCTTAAGTAAATCCAAATCTCTTAAAATCAAATCAGATTTAGTAATACATGAAAAACCAAATCCATACCTATAAATTAATTCCAAGGATTTTCTAATATATCTAAGATTTTTTTCAAGAGGAATATATGGATCATTCATTGCTCCTGTTCCAATCATAGCTTTTTTCCTTTTGATAAGTTCTTTTTTTAGTAATAGCAATGCATTTTCCTTAACCTCAATATCCTCAAAGTCATGATTCATATTATAAATATCACTACGAGAATCACAGTATATACAACCATGACTACACCCTCTATAAATATTCATCCTATTTTTTGGTGACAGTATGCTTTTTACAGTAGTATAATGCATGAATATAATTTTGATTTTGAAAGATAAATAATTATACTTCAAAAAAAAATATAATAAAATATGATAGAAAAAAACATTATTGAATATTCAAAGGAATATGAAATTAAAGACCATCCTAACATAAAAGGACTTCAAATAATCAAAGGTAAGAATAATTTCCCAATTAGTTGGTTAAATAAGCAAGATATTGTGAATATCAGCTATATCTCGAGCACATAAAAAATATAAAAACTCCACCAACACCAGAAATGACACATGGAAGTGCAATTCACAAGCAACTTGAAGATATATTCAAAAAAGAAGCCTTACCCACAACATTTGAAGAAGCCGTTGAAACATCTAAAACAGAAGAATCAATGTCAAGAGAATGCTTTGTAGTATCTCCCACCTATGGAATCCGAGGATTCATAGATGAAATCTGGATGAAACCTAATGAAATTATTATAATTGATGACAAACCCGGAAGAACACCTTACAACTCAACAATGAATCAAGTAAGAGCATATTGCCTTGCATATAAAGATATGACAGGTGATGAAATAACTATCAAATCAGCACTAAGAGAACGAGGAACAAATAATCTCTTTTGGATTGAAATATTTACTCCAGATATTGAAAAAGAAATCAAATTCACAATCAATAGAATCCATGGTTTATTTGATGGGACAAAACCATTTATACCAACAAAAAATCCTAGAAAATGCCATGCTTGCAGGTTCAAACATGATTGTAAATACTCACCAAATTTAAATAAAAAAAATAATTAGTGGGCTTATTTAAGCTCCAATAACAACAGTTTTTGAAATAACATTAAAGAATCTATCTTCTTTTAAAATTTTACCAATAGCCCAGTCAAAAATTATTGGAATCCAATAAATTTTAGTTAGATTACGTACAATAGCTTGACTCCAAGAGATAGGTGCACCATTTTGAGATATTACTTGTAAATACATTAATGATTTACCAACACTAGAACCAGCAAACTTCTCACATACTACAAAGTAAACCATAATTAAAACTGGAACCACATATATGAAATAATGATATATTGGATTATTAACACTTAATACTAATGATAATAAATAAGATACAATCCACATAAATGCTGAAACTACAAAGAAATCCATAAAATATGCAATAACTCTTTTTAAAAATACACTCATCATTTTATCACCTTAACAGACTCTAGGAACTGGATCAGCAATCGGTGCTTCAAGTATTCTTTCACCACCAATAGGAGTATTAATTACAACATAATCTCCCTCGATAACTTCACCAATTATAGCTGCATTTTCACCATATTTTTCACTTTTAATAGCTTCAAGGATTTCCTCTGCCTTATCGGCTTTAACACCCATAACAACTTTTCCTTCATTTGCTACTTCAAATGGATCAATACCTAACATTTCAGATACAGCATGAACTTCTTCTTTAATTGGGATTGATTCTTGTTCAAGAACAACACCCACACCAGATTTTGAGGCCATTTCATTAATAGCATTTGCAAAACCTCCGCGAGTTGGATCTTTCATAGCAGTAACTCCTCCAACATCCAAAGCTTTTTTGATGATATTCCACATTGGAGCAACATCAGATTTTAAGTCAGTTTCAAATCCAAAACCTTCCCTAAAAGACATTAAACTCATTCCATGATCACCTAAACTACCAGTTATAATAATCTTATCCCCAACTTCTAAAGTTGAATCACGAATAACTTCACCTTTTTTAGCTATTCCAAGACCAGTTGTAACCATTACAATACCATCAAGTTTGTCTTGAGGCATTACTTTAGTATCACCAGTAATTACAGCAACATCTACTTCTTCACAAGCTTCATTTAATGATTTAATAATCTTATCTAAATCTTCAATTGGGAATCCTTCTTGCATAATTATCGCATTTGAAATAGCTAACGGACGAGCACCCATTACTGAAACATCGTTAATTGTTCCTGCAGCTGAAATCCTACCAATATCTCCTCCAGGGAAGAATAATGGATCAATAGTATGACCGTCAGTTGTTAAAACAAGTTCATAATCATCTCCAATTGGTATTGATGCACCATCATCTAATGCATCTAAACTAATACCACCATTAACACTTTTTTTAGTGATATTATCTAAAATTGTGCTAGCTATTAAATTAGCCATTACTTCTCCGCCAGCACCATGATTCATATTAATTTTATCTTGTGACATTTTATCTCCTAATTAAAAATAATTAATGAAATAACATTTGTAAAAACAAGTATATTAATATAATCAAAAAAAGTAAAAAAAAAGAGAAAAATTAAAGAAAAAATCTTTAAATTAAAATTCCGTTAATAACACCATCTTGACCTGGTCTGGATGTTACTTTAGCATTACCTTCAGCGGTTTCTACAATTGCACCTTTGGTAATAATGTTCCTTCTTACGTAGTTAGGGTTTGCAGAGTTTTCCACTACATTAAGAATATCTAAAACTTTGGTTTTACCATCAGCATCAGTAACGTTGATTTTATTACCAGTAGCTAACCTAAGTTTTTCATTTCCACCACGGGTTCTAATTTTTCTTAATTTTTTTTCATCTAATCTAGTTTCTGCTGGGTCTCTTCCTAATTCAGATTTCCTTTTTCCACGGTTTGCAACATTTCTTGCACCTGAAGGACTCCTTGTTGATTTTCCTTGAGAAATTGCCATTATTTCACCTAATAAATATAATTATATAAATAATAATCGCTGCCAATAAACCTCTTTTCTATTAACTTATTTGCAAGATTAATAATAAGCTAACTTTGAGAGCAAAAAAGAGCCTTATTGAATAATGATAATAAAATATTACTTTATCATTATATATAAATGTTTTATTTTTAAGATTAAAAATAGTAATTTTACTCTTTATTTTTCAAAATAAATTCATCAACTAATTTATCAAATTCTTCTTCAGTTAACTCTTCATTAGCTGAGGCATCTAAAATTTTTTGAATTTCTTCTTCAGAAACTTCATCACCCAAAATAGATAATAATAATTCTTTTAAATCATCATCAGCAATATAAGGTTCATTACTTGAATTTACTTTTCCATCTTCATCTAAAACATAATATGGAACTTCATAATCCATAATTTCACCTACTAATTAATCCTCTTCTGGAAACTCATAATATACAATACCATAAGGATCATCATCAAAATACCATTCATTCGGCTCTAATATATACTCCTCATCGTCGATGAAATCCTCTCCTAACTCATCAGCACCTTCAACTTTAATTACAATATTGACATCCTCACCTAATTGCTCAAGATCTATGCCTAACTCTTCTAAATCAATTACTAACTCGTCTTCGCCAACACCTTCAGGAATAACAATCACAATTTCATCCCCAGAGTTAACATTTATTTTCGGATTATTCACGACATCATCTCCATTAGTATAAATATTATATTTATTTAGTAATATTTAAAATTTAATAGATAGCAACTTTAAAAGTTACTATCCATTTTAAAGTCAACAATTGGAATATCAAATATATTTTTACATTTAAGAGAACAGATACGCAGATTTTCAATAAACATTGTAAAATACAAGCATATAGAATTACATTTAATGTTGATTTTAACATTTGAATTTTCTAAAGTTTGTTTTGAAACATTCAGTACACGAGATGCATCACATATGTATACTGAATTTGGGAAGTTATTCTTGTTTATTCCAATAAATACTCCATCTGAAATACCAAAGTCTCTACAAAAACCACTTTCACCATCAATTTTCCCGACAAAAATGTCATTTATCTCATCATAGCTTGAAATTAATCTTTTCTTCATTATACCAGACCTCACAGATATATTATTGATTAAAAGATATAAAATACGCCTAATAGCATTTGAAAAGTAATTTAAAGTATTTTTAACATGAATAATACTATTTTAAGTAAATAAAACAAACATGATTTTAAAAAATTGTACTAGAAAAGTATTATTAATAAGCTACATCAAATTTTAAAATAGGTGTCATAATTGGTTAATGAAACAAAAGAACAATTAGAACTTGAAGAAGAAATCAAGACCCAAGCTCAAATATTCTTAAAATATCTTAATTCAACTCTTCCAGAAAGCATGGAGCTCGAATACGAAGGATTTTATAGAAGAGGATTTTTTGTAAGTAAAAAAAGATATGCTGTAATTGAAAATGGAGAAATCATAGCTAAAGGATTAGAATTAGTTAGAAGAGACTGGGCACCTATCGTTAAGAAAACTCAAGAAGCTGTTTTAATGGCTATTTTAAAGGAAGGAGATGCTGATAAAGCAATCAATGAAGTTAAAAAAGTTCTAAAAAAGATTAGAAAAGGTGAAGTGGATAAAAAAGAAATGATTATCCATACACAAATCACCAAACCTCTTGACAAATATAAGCAAGTTGGACCCCATGTAATAGCTGCAAGGAAAATTGAAGAACATGGAATTAAAGTGTCTAGTGGAACCATTATACAGTATATAATCGTTAAGGGAAAAGGTTCAATTAGTCAACGTGCTATTCCTTATGAATATAGTGAAGGTTATCAATATGACAAGAATTATTATATTAATAATCAACTAATTCCAGCTATTGAGAGAATCATGTATTCTTTTGGATATACAAAAAGTGATTTAGAAGATATGGCAAAGGGTGAAATCCAACAAAGTTTAGATGCATTCTTCTAAAAAAATTTAAATAATCATAAGATTATAATAAACATCATATGACTAATAATAATGATCGCGTAGTTTTTTTTGATATAGATGGAACATTACTCGACACTTCAAACTTTGCTGAAACAGCTAGAAAAGCAGCTATTGGATTGATGGTAGATAATGGATTACCATTAGATAAAGATGAAGCATATGGTGTTCTAAAAACAATTATCCGTGAAAAAGGATCTAACTATCCTCGTCATTTTAATATATTAACCCAAGTTGTTTTAGGACATGAAGATCCAATGCTTATAGCACTGGGAATGGTTACCTACCACAACGTTAAAATGGCACTTTTGAGACCTTTTGCAGAAACCATCAACACACTAATTTATCTTAAAAGTAGAGGATATCGCCTAGCAGTTATTTCAAATGGCATATCCATCAAACAATGGGAAAAACTTGTTAGACTTAATGTCTATTCATTTTTCGATGCAGTAATTACCTCCGAAGAAGTAGGTAAAGAAAAACCAGATGAATTAATATATAATGTTGCACTTAGAAAAATGAACGGAAATCCTGAAAAATCTGTCATGATTGGTAATAAATTAAAAGAAGATGCATTAGGTGCAGTTAATGTTGGAATGAGTGCTATTCTTGTAAATGCTGAAGTTACAGAAGACGATAGAAAATTTATCAAAAAAAATAAATTAAACATTACAATTATTGATGATATTGGTGATGTAGATACAATATTATAATCACCAACCAATAATTTTTTAAAAATTAAGTTCTAAAGTTACAGGGCAATGATCTGAGCCAAAAACATCACTTAAAATTTTAGCTGACTTTACATTATCTTTTATTTCTTCATTTACATAGAAATAATCAAGTCTCCAACCAGCATTTCTCTCACGAGCACGTGTTCTATAACTCCACCAAGTAAAATTATTTTCACCTTCATTAAACATTCTAAATGTATCAACAAAACCTGCTTTTTCAAGTTCGTCTAACCACCTACGTTCTTCAGGCAAATATCCAGATTTTCCTTCACAATTTTTAGGATTGTAAACATCAATTGGGTTGTGAGCAATGTTATAATCTCCAGTAATAATAACATTTTTACCATCATTTTTTAAATCAACAATTTGATTGAGTAATGTATTACAAAAATCAACTTTAAAATCCAGCCTTTTAGCTCCCATACCACTATTTGGGAAATAAATGTTATATAAGAAAAAGTCAGAATATTCCATTCTTAAGACTCTTCCTTCACTATCAAGTTCTTTAACACCTAATCCTTTAACAACATCAAGGGGTTTAATTTTAGAATAAGTTGCAACACCACTATATCCTTTCTTTTCAGCTTCATTAAATGATTGGTGAAATCCTTCAATATTACTTAATTTTTTGGGAATTTGTTCCTGTGTAGACCTTACTTCTTGAAAATTAATAATATCTGCATTAGTATTATCAAACCAATCCCAAAATTCCTCTTTTTTAGAGACTGCTCTAATTCCATTAACATTCCAAGAAACTAATTTAATTGACATTATAATTCAATTCCCTTATCAATAGGTAATTCACGAAGCCATTTAATATCACTTTTATAAAGCATACGGATATCTTCTACATCATATCTAATCATTGCAAGTCTTTCAATACCTAAACCGAATGCTAAAGCAGGTTGATTAATTCCTAGAGGCTTTAAAACTTCAGGTCTAAACATTCCAGCTCCTCCAAGCTCAATCCAACTTTCTTTTTCTTCAAGATAAATCTCAGATTCAGTAGATAAATAAGTATAAGGGAAGTAAGCTGGCCTAAATCTTACTTCAAAACCTAATTTTTTATAAAATTCTTTTAAAGTTCCAAGGAGATTTTGGAAACTAATTCCTTCACCACATACAAGCCCTTCGACTTGGTGGAATTCAGGCAAATGTTTATAATCAAAAGTTTCTCTTCTAAATACTCTTCCAACAGAAAACATTTTGATTGGGGGTTCATGTTCAAATAAATGTTTTGTAGATATTCCAGTTGTATGAGTTCTTAAAACACTTTGACGTGCGATATCATCACTCCAATCATATTGCCAACCAATTGAACCTGTATCTGCACCATTTTCATGAGTTTCAGCTGTGAACTTTACTAAATCCATATCAGGTAAATCACAAGTCAATGGATTTTTCAAATAGAAAGTATCTTGCATTTCACGAGCTGCATGATCTTGTGGTTGGAAAAGAGAATCAAAGTTCCAAAATGCTGATTCAACATATTCTCCTTTATCTTCAGAGAATCCCATATTCAAGAAAATTTCCCTAATTTCATCAATAATAACTCTTAATGGATGTTTTTTACCTGTAAAAACAATAGGAGCTTCAGCATTAATATCATAAGGACGATATTTTAGGTTTTTCCATTCACCATCTTTTAATTGTTGGTGTGTTAATTGAGTAGCTTGTTCTTGAATGGTAAAACCTTGTTTAAGTATTTTTTGACCTTTATCCAAAACCTTAAAAGAATGTGAAGTATTCTTTTTAATATTTAAAATGTTTTTTCTGTCATTTAATTTCTTAAATCCATCAATTAAATCGCCAGTTAATTTTTCCTTAATGACATTTTTAGTTTCGATTAAAACATTAATCAATTCTTCATCATCACCTAATTTATCTTTAAATGCAATACCACCATCAGTTACTTTAACAACACCTTTGTCAATTTGAGCCCAATTTTTACGTCGTAACCAACCAATTGCAATATTAGATTCTTTTTTATCAAGACCAGAAACACTAGCTAAATCTTTCATGTGTATTTCTTTTTTTTCAGTTAAAACATCAAGAATTCTACGTTCTGGAAGTTTATTTTTAGCAAATTCTAATCCTACATCAGATAAAGAGATTTCTTCCTCAACATCTTTTTCCACTTCAATAATCTCCTTTGAAGCAAGAGATCCAGCTGCACTCATAACTGATTTAATATCCATACCAGTTTTTTCAGCTATTTCTTCAGGAGTTGCATTTACATTTGCTTCTAATTCTTTTAAAAGTTTCTTTTCGTAAATATGTAATTCATTAATGGTTTTTTTAATATGCTCACTCATTTAAACACCATAAAATTATAGATTAATAATATAATAATTTATATAGATTAAATAATATAAAAATTGCCCTTTTATCTATAAAAATTTTTTATTTTTTTATATATGAAATTTTTTAAAAAAAAAAGAAAAGGTAATGATTTTATACATTACCTGAATTAGTTGAATTTATTTTTTACGTTTAATTGGGAAAATTAAAGCTAATAAACATAACATCATTAATAATAATGGATTACCTGTTTTAGGACTACTAGTGATTAATTCACTTTTATTATTGTCACTATTTAAGGCATCTACACCAGTATTATCATTATCACTCCGATTTGTATCATTACCCGGTGTTACTGGATTTACAGGATCTACAGGAGTTACTGGAGTTTCATTTTTATCCAATATTTTGATATTAGCACTAGCATTTTTGTCTCCTACTTCATCAGTTGAAACAATAACCATGTTAGTAGCATTTCCAGGTTTCACTGCTTCAAAAATGATTTTTAAGATTATTGTTTTATTTATTCTTAATTGTTGTTGGTAAATGAATGTATTATTTTCACGAATCCAGTGTTCACCTTCAAAACTTTTGAAGATTAAATTATCTGGATAATTCTCATTAACACGAATATTGTTTAGAATTGTGTCACCAGTATTCTTTATTGTTATAATAAATTCTACTTCATCACCAATAGTCACATTCCAATCATTGGTTATTTTATCGACAGTATAATTATAATCATTACCTAAATAGTCTATTTTAAACATGAATAGATTTTGAACAGCTGCAGCTGCCCCAACATAGAAATTAATTGTAGCTTGGGTTTTATTCTCAAGTATATATGTAGCATTATGACTAGGAACTCTGAAACCAGAATCATATAATCCAATAATCTTATTTATCACATCTTCAGATACATTTCCGTAAGTTACATTATTTGTAAACCTATGGACATAACTCTGGAAATCTTTTAAATCTATATTTATTTGTTTGGTACAGTTTAAATAAATCAAAATTTTTAAATAATCAAAAACATTATTTCCATCTGTATCAATAACTAAATCAGTGTTGTTTGTTATAAAAACACTAGTTGAATTCATCATCCCTAACTGAATACATAAACCAATAAAACCATCTTCAGTAGTAAAAATCATATTTGACAAATCTTGTGTAACATTGACTCTTATTAAATTTTCTCTATGAATATTTGACTATCTGAAAGGTTAATATTATTTTTTAGATTTAAATTATTTACTGAATATACTATTGTGTTCTTCAATGCATGATTGTTTGCAAAAGTAGAGTTCATAATGTTAGCATTTTCAACAGCAACTATACCAACACCTTTTGCATTATTATTTTAAAAAGTTGAATTAATGAGATTTAAATGACCGGATTCTATAGCTCCACTTTCAGCAGCAGAATTATTGATGAAAACGCAATTTTCAATATCAGCTATTTCATCCATTATACAACCTCCATATGCTGCGGAATTGTTAATAAAATTGGAATTTTTAATAGTTGAATTTAAGTCACCATTAATTACACCACCACAATACCTTGCACTATTATTAATAAAATTTGAGTTTGAAATTACATTAACTCCATTATTACTAAATATAATTCCACCACTTTCGTTTGCATAGTTTCCTAAAAAGTCAGAATCAGATATTATAAACATACCTTCACAATTATAAAGTGTTCCACCATGACCATTTGAAGTATTGTTTACAAAAGTTGTATTTTGAATATTAACTTTAGTAAATGCACTTAAAATTGCTCCAGCATAATTACCAGCAATATTCTCTACAAAAGTAGAATTATAAATATCAATATTCACTGCAGAATTAATTAAATCTAATTTATTTCTATTATGAGAATATATTACTCCTCCAGCATCAGAAGCAAAATTATTTTTGAATGTTGAATTAATAATTACACATTTAGAATTCTCCCAGGCGTAAAGTGCAGTACCTCTTATTGCAGTATTATTAATAAATTTAGTATTATTAATATTGGTTCTTCCAGACCAATCATAAATTGTCCCATAAACTGCAGAATTATTAATAAATTCAGCATTGTCAAAATTACAATCTCCAAGATAATTAAAGACTACTCCACCAAGTACTCGCACGTTATTATTTATAAAACTGGAATTATAACAATTAAAAGTATTTTGTTGATTATAAATTACACCTGCATAATTATTAGCATAACAACCTACAAACTTAGAATCAAAAATATTAAGATGTCCCCTATTATAGATTACACCAGCATATCTATCTGCATGGCACTCTTTAAATTCAGAATTAAAAATATCAATATTACCATGATTATTATAAATTCCCCCCCATCATTTGAATAACAATTTTTAAAAGTGGAATTGGAAATATTAACATTACCCTGGTTATAAATTGCACCACCTAAAGAACCAGAATATCCATTAACAATGTTTATATTATAAACTCGAACTTCTTCAATCTGTTCTAATTCTCTATATTGTTTTTCAATATGCATTCGAATTACCTTGAATTTATTAAATATAATAGAATTTTTATTTAACATGATATTTATATTATTGGAAAAGCTTTTTAATCATGAAATATATAATATTATTGTTATGAAGATTTTCATGAAGATTTTCAAATATTAATTTTTTTAAGGAGTTATTATATGACTTGTAATATTTTAGTTGGTGGTGCATGGGGTGATGAAGGTAAAGGAAAATGTATTACTTACCTTTGTAACAATGATAAACCAGATATTATTGCTCGTGCAGGAGTTGGGCCAAATGCAGGCCATTCTGTTGAATTCAATGGTGAAAAATATGGTTTAAGATTAACACCGTCTGGTTTTGTACATACTGGTGCTAAACTTATGATTGGAGCTGGAGTTTTAGTAAATCCAGATGTTTTATTTAAAGAATTTGATGATTTAAAGAAGTATAATGTAAAAGAGAGGATGTGTGTTGATCCTAGATGTGCTATCATTAGTAAAGAACACATGGAAAGAGATAAATCTTCTAAACACTTAGCTGAAAAGATTGGAAGTACTGGGTCTGGTTGTGGACCTGCAAATTCTGATAGAGTATTAAGAACAATTGATTTAGCTCGTGATATTCCTGAGCTTGAAGAGTATATAACTGATGTTTCTTTAGAATGTAATGAAGCTATTGATGATGGCAAAGATGTATTTATTGAAGGATCCCAAGGTTTTGCATTATCTCTTTATTATGGAACTTATCCATATGTAACTAGTAAAGACACTACTGCATCTACATTTGCTGCAGATGTTGGTGTTGGACCAACTAAAATAGATGAAGTTATTAATGTATTTAAATCTTATATTTCTCGTGTTGGTGAAGGACCATTTCCAACTGAAATGACTCAAGAAGAAGCGGAACGTCATGGATGGGAAGAATATGGTGTTGTAACTGGACGTCGTAGAAGAATAGGATACTTTGATATGGATCTTGCAAAAGAATCTTGTAGAATTAATGGTGCAACTCAAATTGCTTTAACTTGTGTTGATAAATTATATCCTGATTGTGCAAGAACTCAAGATTATAGTGAGTTATCTGCTGAAACTAAATCTTTCATTGAAGATATTCAATCTGCAACTGGAGTGCCAGTAACTATTATTTCCACTGGACCAGATTTGAAAGATACAATTGATTTAAGAAAAGAGTTATTATAACTTCTTTTTTATTTTTTTTAATAAAAATTAAAGTTATTCATTTAATTGGTTTGTAATTTTTAGAATTATTATTATTTTAAAAGGATCTAATCCAACATTAATTATTTTTTTTAATTTTTCTTAAGTAACTATGTTAAGAAAAAAGAAAAGTTAAATGAATTTTAATTTTGAGATTAGTATATTGTATAAATAGCTACTTTCTCTAATTTAATTTATTTATTTGATTATTTTATATAGTATAATTATTAGGGAACTATTATTTGTTTAAAAGCAATGTATTTATAATTATGTTTTAAATATTAAATAATGTAGTTAATATTAAATTAAATACATGGTGATAAAAAATGAATAAAAAGATTACATTTATTTTAGTGTTAGCACTTGCTGCATGTTTAGCTATTGGTTCAGTTAGTGCTGGTCTTTTCGACTTTTTAGGTGGAGGAGATGATACTGTAAAAATAGGTTACTTGCCTTCTGATCACGATGCAGCATTATTTGTTGCTGATGCTAAAGGCATGTATGAGGATAATAACATTACTGTGGAACTTGTTCAATTTAATAATGGTGGAGATTTAATGACTGCTATGGCTAGTGGAGAGGTTGATGTTGGTTATGCGGGAATTACTCCGATTTTATCTTCAATTGAAAAAAATGTTCCTGTAAAAGTTATTTCATCTGCTCAAACTGAAGGTTCAGGCATTGTTGTTACTGATGATTCTGGAATTAAATCTCCTACAGATTTAAAAGGAAAAAGTATTGCAACTCCTGGAGAAGCTTCTATTCAACATGCTTTACTTGTTTATTATTTAAATCAAAATGATTTAACAGTTGATGATTTAAACATATCTGCAATGAAAGTGCCTTCTATGAATGATGCTTTAAAAACTGGTCAAATTGATGGTATTGTTACTTATCAACCTTATGTGTCCATTGCTGCAAATCAAAGTAATGCTCATGTATTAGAAAATTCCTCTGAAATATTACCAGACCACCCATGTTGTGTGGTTGCTGCTTCTGATGATTTCATCAAAAACCATGAAGACCAAGCAAAAACTATTGTAAAAGTTCATGAAAATGCAACTAAATTCATAAATGATAATATCAAAGCAGGTAAAGTTGATGATATAGTAAAACTATTACCAAAAGATATTGTTTCTGATGCTGGTTTAGAAGCTGATTCTTTAGGTAGTTTCCCATTCATATCTGGTATTGATGATGATTTCAAATCAGATGTAGATGAATTCCAAGCACTTGAAGCAGATATTGGACTTTTAAATAATACTATTCCTCAAGATAAAATTTACTGGGAAGCATAGTTAATTAACTATGCTTTTAATTTTCTTTTTTTTAAAAACTTTAATAAAATATTAAATTCATAATAATAACCATATTGGTGATATTATGGATGGTGAAATTGATTTAGAATTATATACCATATCTATGATTCGTTTAAATTCTATTTTTCAAAAAATTGAAAATAATGATATAGTAACTAATATAATTCCAGATATTGAAGATTGCTTTAATGATTTAAACCGATTATATGAAAGTATCTTAAATGATTTATCACAATATGAAATTAATATTAATGAGTATGATCCATTTTTTGAAAATGGGATGTGATGTTTCCAGAATATATTCGAAATATTGATGAGACAATAGAAAAAACAGATGATGAAAATCTTAAACTTGTATTAATTAGTTTATCAGATATTTTTGTAAAATTAACTAAAAAAGAAAATGATTATTTTGAAAAAAGGGGTGCATTTAAATGAAATATGATTTATTAAAAATAGGAATCGAAACAAATTTACAATATGAATGTATTACAACAACTATTGATAAAGAGGGTGTGAAAAATGCTGGTGCTTTTGCATTTAAATATTTAGGTGAAGATAAAGTTTATTGTAATATATTTGAAGGATCAAAAACCTTAAAGAATATTTTAGATACTCGTGAATATGTAGTTAACATTACACAAGATCCACTAGTTTTCACATATGCTACATTAAAATGCTTAGGCGATGAATATTATACTGAGGATGACTCAATAGCAATCATTAAAAATACTCCAGCTTACATTATTGTTGATGTTGAAAATATTGAAATTAAAACACCGGAAAATTTCCCCATTAAAGGAGATAATAATATCTATTTAATATATGGAAAAATCAGAGAATTAGTTGTTAATGATAAAAGAGCAACTGCATTTAACAGAGGACTCTCATCATTAATTGAGATATTAGTTAACTTTTCAAGGTATAAAATTGTAGATGATGAAAAAAGAAAAGAGTATATAGATAGGTTAATTGAAAACCAAAGAGTTATAAATAAAGTTTCAGATGAAAGAACTAAAAAAGCAATGAATAAATTAAAATCTGAATATGATAAATACTAATTTTTTAAAAAAATAAAAAAAAGTTAATTTCTCATGTGAGAAATTATAATTTAATTTTAATATCAAGTGCACTTGAACCTTCTTCGTAAACGAAGATTGGATTAATGTCTAACTCAGATATTTCTGGGAAGTCTAAAGTTAATCTAGCTACTCTTTTAATAGCTTCTTTAACTTCTTCAACATCACAAGCTGCTTCTCCTCTGTATCCTGCAAGTAATTTAGATACTTTGGTACTGTTTATTTGCTCATCGATTTCTTGAGAGCTCATACCTTTTGCAAGATTAAATGAAACATCTTCAATAAGGTTGACATAGATTCCACCCATACCGAATGCAATCATAGGACCAAATTGTTTGTCACGAATCATACCAACAATGACTTCTTCACCGGAATCCATCATTTTTTGTACTTCCACACCATCAGGGATAATATCTGGGTGTGCTGCTTTTGCATTTGCGATAATTTCATCATAAGCTGCTTTAGCTTCTTCAACATTATTAATTCCTACTTTTACACCACCAATATCGGATTTGTGTAAAATTTTATCAGATGCAATTTTAAGCACAACAGGGAATTCCATTTCTTCTGCAAGTAAAGCTGCTTCATCAGCACTAGTAGATAATTTAATTGGTGCTGCTGAAATTCCATATGCTTCAGCTACTGCATATGCTTCACTACCAAGTAATGTGTCTCTTCCATCAGCTTTAACTTTTTCAAATATTTTTTTTACGCTGTTTTTATCAACATCACTTACTTTTTCAACAACATCATCATATACTTTATCTTGAAGTTTTGCATAATCAGTCATTGCTTTAAGTGCGGTTACTGCAGTTTCTGGGAATACATAGGTTGGCACTCCATTTTCTCTTAAAACATCGTTTGCTTTTTCAAAGGATGGACCACCCATATTTACAACTATAATTGGTTTGTCAAATTCTTTTCTTTCTTCTAATATTGCATTTGCAATTCCATCAGGATCTGCAGATGCGGTAGGACAAACCATAACGATTAAACTGTCAACTTCATCTTGACTTAATACAATTTCTAAGGATTCTTTATATCTACTTACAGGTGCATCTCCTAATACATCAATAGGGTTTTTAGCACTTCCTTCTTCAGTAACACATTTTTTTAGTTTCGCAGTAGTTTCTTCATCAAATTGAACGAGTTTTAAGTCTGCTTTTTCCATAGCATCTACGGTAACTACTCCTCCACCACCTGCATTAGTAATAATTGCTACATTATCTCCTCTTGGAAGAGGTGCTTTTGAGAATGCTAAACCTAAGTCAAATAATTCAGCCATAGTTTCTACACGAATAATTCCGGATTGGCGGAAGGATGTATCAAATGCTAAATCACTACCTGCGAGTGCTCCAGTGTGGGATGATGCAGCTTCTGCTCCTGCGGAACTTGAACCAGATTTAAGTATAATAATTGGTTTTTTAAGTGCAGTTTCTCTCATAGTTCTTACAAAGTCTTCATCTTCAGAAATAGATTCTAAGTAACAAATAATTACATTAGTTTCATCATCATCTGCTAAGTATTGTAATAATTCAATTTCATTTACACCGGCTTTATTACCTAAACTTATAACTTTACTGAAACCAATTCCAGAAGTTACACTCCAGTCTATGATAGCTACCATCATAGCCCCACTTTGTGAAATAAATGCCATATTTCCAGTTGGTGGCATCATTTGTGAGAATGATCCATTTAATGGTGTATGTGAATCAGTAATTCCTAAACTGTTTGGTCCAATAATATTTATTCCGTATTCTTTACCAAGTGCTGTTAGTTCTTCTTCTAATTTAGCACCTTCTTCACCTACTTCTTTAAAACCAGCAGTGATGACTACCATATTTTCTACACCGATTTCACCACATTCTTTGACTGCAGTATTAACGAATGCTGATGGAATAGTAATTATAGCAAGGTCTACTTTTTCAGGAACATCTTTTATATTTGTATATGCTTTTTTGCCTAATATTTCTCCACCTTTAGGGTTAATTGGATAAATTGTTCCTTCAAATCCATCATTGATAAGATTATCAACAATAATATATCCCACTTTTCCAGGAGTATTGGATGCACCAATAACTGCTACAGATTCAGGTTTAAACATTTTATTGAGATCTACCATAGTTTGTCTCCTTATATACTTTTAAATCTAATAATAATTTATAATGATAAATAATTAAAAATTATATTAAATTTATACTGGTTATAATCTTAGTTTTCGTTATATTTAAATATATGTTTTATTTTGCTTGTTTTATTATAAAATTGCCTTAAAAAATTTTTAAGAAGTACATACATCTTTAAATATTTTTTTTAATAATCGTGTCTGTTAAACTTTATAACATAAGATTACTATAAATATATATGATTATTAAATAATTGATATTTTGCAATATTTGAATATTTTAATAAATATCAAAATTAGGAGATATTATGAGCTTAATTATTGCTTACATAGGTAAAAAAGGATGTGTAATGGCGGCTGATAAAAGGAAAGTAGGGTATTTTGGTGATAAAAAGAATTTAGATTTATTAGAAGAAGAATTGTATGGTGGATCTATTAGTAATGATGAAGACTTTTTAAGTAGAGCATCAGAACTTGGAATTTCAGTTAAAATTACTGATGATGCAAATAAATTAAAAACAGTTGGAAATTGTATTCGTGGTGAAGTAAGTACAAAAGGAGCTATGGAAACAAAAAGAAAAAGAATTTATGGTACAACCAATGGTTATCAGATTATTGAATTGTTAGGTTCACAGACAAAATCACGTACTGCTGGTGAAAGTGGAATTGTTATTTTTGGTAATAATTTTGCAAAGCAACTAGCTCACAATTTAATTTCAAAAAAATTAAAAGGCTCTAAAAGTTTAAGATATATGGGAGAAGTATTTGAAGACATTTTAAAGGAAGTTTCTTCTAAAACTCCCACTGTTGGAAAAAATTTTGATATTTTAATGCAACAACCTAATTTCAATAAAGGTGAAGCTCAAAATCACTTGAATTTAACTATTGACCATGACATTAAAGTATTAACTAAATTTAGACAGGAATTAACAGAACAACTTGTTCAACAATCTATTGAAATTGAAATGGTTAATAAGATTATTAACAAAGGTAGTATTGGTAATGTTGTAAATGTTGAAGGAAATATGGTAATTGTTCAATTAAATGATAAAACACAAGCAATGGATAGTAATTGGAAACAATTAGCAGCACCAGGTAAAAATGTATTAATGTTTAGTGAAAGTAATAATGTAGAAATTGGAGATGAAGTTGTTATTGAAAATGAAGAGTTATGTCTCAAAAAAGATAAATCCTCTCTTAAATGTGATATAATTTTATGTTCTTTATAAGGTGATTAAAATGAAAATTACATTTTTAGGAAGTGGTGGGGGAAGATTTTCAGCTATTTCTCAAAGAAGAATGACTGGAGGATTTAGAATTGATAATCTAGGTGGTAAGAATTATCATGTAGATCCAGGTCCTGGTGCACTTGTTAGAACATATCAGTTTGGTTTTGATCCTCGTAACTTAAGTGGAGTTTTTGTTTCTCATGCCCATACAGACCATTATAATGATGCCGAGATTCTGATTGAATCAATGACAAGAGGTATGACTAAAAATAATGGGACTATTGTCGGAAGTTCCAGTGTTTTAGAGGGTTATAAAGAATGGGGGCCATGTATTTCAAAATATCATCAGTCAAAATCACGAATTGTTATATTAAAACATGGTGAATTTAGTGAAATTGATTCAATTAAAGTGAAAGGTACTGAAACTCAACATAGTGACCCTGCAGGTTCAGGATTTCAAATAGATTATAATGGATTCAAAATATCTTATACCTCTGATACTGGTTATTTTGATGGATTAGTACAAGACCATGAGGGTGCGGATATTTTAATCGCTAGCGTATTGCGGCCTGGGGAAAAACCAATACCTGGACACATGTGTTCAAGTGATTTTATTAGTTTAATTGAAAAAATAGAACCGAAAGTTGCAGTTATGACTCATTTAGGTCTTAAAATGATATCTAATAATCCTGTTGTTGAAGCTAAAAAAATTTCTAAAAAAACAGGTGTTAAAACAATAGCAGCATTTGATGGATTGTCATTTAATATAAACTACAATAATCCAAGGAAATTTAGATTAATTTCACTTAAAGATGTTGAATCTTCAATGCATAGTACTAGTCATGCATTGTTTAATAGTGGTAGGAGAAACTCATATCAAACTTCTGTTAAAAGAAAAGAGTTTGATGAGATGTCTATAATGAAGAAAAATTAAATATTTTTCTCTAAATTGTTAGGGTGAATGAATCCTGAACGAATCATGTGGTCTGCAAGAACAATTGCAGTACTTGATTCAGCTACCACTGTCACTCTAGGACAGATACAAGGATCATGACGTCCTTTAATTTCTATTTTTTCATTCTCCATTTTTTCCAAATTAATTGAGTCTTGGCATTTAGAAATAGATGGTGTAGGTTTAACTGCAATTCTTGAAACTATTGGCATTCCATTACTCATTCCACCAATAATTCCACCAGAATTATTTGTTTTTGTTGTAATTTCATTGTTCTTAATCTCAAATGCATCGTTAATTTCAAGTCCACTATGATTCGCTACATCAAATCCGAGACCTATTTCAACTCCTTTAACTGCACCTATATTCATTAAAATTTTTGCAAGATCACCATCTAATCTCTCAAAAATTGGTTCTCCTAAACCTTTGGGAACTCCAATAGCTATTGTTTCTACAATTCCTCCAATAGAATCTCCTTCTTGTTTTTTAGTTAAAATTAATTCTTCCATTTCTCTTGATGTTTTTAGGTCACCACATCTAATTGGGTTTTTTTCAATATTTTCTTTTATAATATCATATTCTTGAGGCTCTGCTTTAATATTTCCAATTTGAGTTACATGTGAGATAATTTCAATTCCTTGTGTTTTTAAGAGTTTTTTTGCTATTGCTCCACCAATAACATGGCCAATAGTGACTCTTCCACTACCTCTTCCTCCTCCACGGTAATCATAGTTTCCGTATTTCATCATCCAGCCAAAATCACCGTGAGATGGGCGAGGAGTATTTTTAAACATAGAATAATCTTTTGAATGTTGATTTTTATTAAAAACAACACAAGCAATTGGTGTTCCATCAGTTTTACCTTCAAATATTCCTGAAAGTATTTGAACTTCATCACTCTCTTTTCTAGGGGTAGTCACACTACTTGTTCCTGGTTTTCTTTTATCAAGTTCTTTTTGTATATCTTCTTGAGTCAATTCAAGGTTTGCAGGACATCCATCTACAATTGCACCTACTCCAATACCATGGCTTGAGCCAAAACTTGTTATTTTAAATTTTTCTCCAATTGAATTTGACATGTTTAGCCTCTTTTTAATAAATATTCATAATTTTAATTTTTAAATTATATTAATATATTAGTTTAAATATTTTTAAATCAATAATTATTAACTAAGTGATTATTATGGAATTTCCAACTACAAGAATGAGAAGACTTAGAAAAAATACTAAAATTAGAGATATTGTTCGTGAAACTAAACTTCTAAAAGAAGACTTAATTTATCCAATTTATTTTAAAGAAGAACTCCAAGGAATGGAAAAAGAAGAGATTTCACCCCTTCCAGGTGAATTTAGATATTCTCTTGATAGTGGTATTGAATTTGCAAAACAACTTGAAAGTAAAGGATTAAAATCAATTATTGTATTTGGAATACCAAAAGAAGAAACTAAAGATGAAATTGCTTCTCCTGATTATTCACCAATAGGTATTGTTCAAAAAGCTATTAGGAGACTTAAAAAAGAAACAAATCTTGTTGTAATTAGTGATGTATGTTTATGCCAGTACACATCTCATGGTCATTGTGGTATGATTAAGGATAATGAAGATACTGATGATGGAATTGAAATTTTAAACGATGAATCTTTACCGTATATTGCAAAAGTAGCACTATCTCATGCTGAAGCTGGTGCAGATATTGTTGCACCTTCTGATATGATGGATGGGAGAATAAAAGCTATTCGTGAAACATTAGATGAAAATGGATATTATAATGTAATGATAATGTCTTATTCAGCAAAATATGCATCAGCATTTTATGAACCGTTTAGAGTTGCAGCATGCTCATCACCTCATTTGGGGGATAGAAAATCTTATCAAATGGATCCTGGCAATGCAATTGAGGCAATTCGTGAATGTGAACTTGACGTAATTGAAGGATGTGACTTTTTAATGGTAAAACCTGCACTTCCATATCTTGATGTAGTTCGTATGGTTCGTGATGAGTTCATGTTGCCATTAGTTGCATACAATGTAAGTGGAGAATATTCAATGATTATGGCAGCTATTGAGAAAGGATATCTAACTGAAAGAGCAATTATGGAATCATTGCTTTCAATTAAAAGAGCTGGAGCAGACTTAATAATCACTAATTTTGCATCTTATTTACTTTTAAATGATGTGATAGAATGAATGCATATGAAATTGCAAAAATGGCTCAAATTGCATCAGCACTTGAAGTTAGTGGATATCCGAAACCAGGTAATGTTCACAGAACTCGTGATTATGAGGATATGGAATTTGAAGACTTTATAATAAGTGGAATTGTAATTGGAGATACTATTCGTGAAGCATGTACTGATGTTGATGTTGAAAATCCAAAATTAGGTAAATTCATATTGCAGGCAGTAGCTGAAACCGATAGATGGATTAAAAATAACACTAACCTTGGAATTGTCATGATGATAACTCCAATTGCAGTTGCAGCAGCTATTAGTAAGTCATTTGATGAAATTCGTGAAAACATAAAAGTATTAATGGCAAATACTTCAGTTGATGATGCATGTAACTTGTATGATGCGATTAGTATTGCAGATGCTGGAGGAATGGGTGACCAGGATGAATATGACGTTGCCAGTGGCAATGCCAAAAATGAGCTTAGGGAAAATAAGCAGACAATGTTTGATGTTTTAAAAATTTCTGCACCATGGGACATGCTAGCCCGTGAGATGACATCTGACATGCCTGCGGTTTTTGAAATTGGTTATCCTACTTATCATAAATTATCCAAAGAGAAATCCAAAAATGAATCTTGTGTTTTAACATTTTTAACAATACTTTCACAGGTTCCTGATACTTTAATTTCAAGAAAATATGGGTCTGATGAAGCATTAAAGATATCTATGATGACTAGGGATTTGCTTAATATTAAAGATGAAAGTGATTTTGAAGATAAAGTTAAAGAATTTGATGAATTTTTATTTAAAAATAAGTATAATCCAGGAACAACTGCTGATTTAACTGCAGCTTCTATTTTTGTAAGTTATTTGAAAGATTATTTTGAATAATTTATCTTCTTTTTTTAATTAAGTTTATTAATGTTTTAGAAAATATTATTTTTGTTTAATATTGATTTAAATAGTTAAAAAATATATATTTATTTAAGCTTTTTCAAGACTCTTTCAAAAACTTTGTTGATTTTCAAAATCCTTTTTGCGGTTGTCATTCCAAATTA
>NZ_JBJEIO010000013.1:0-94325 GCF_051877095.1 Methanobrevibacter sp.
TTTTAAAAATAAGGTTAAAATATTATGAAAATTAAATATTAAGTAAAAATATAGTTAAATTAAGCTATAAAACGATTAAAAGATATCAAATAATATTCCACGATAACTAACAATACAAATTTAAAAACACTACTACCAATGCTTATTATATAAAATAAGACACAATTATAACTCATATAATAAAAAATAGTTAATTTTATTCCTATTAAAATAAAAAACAACAAATTAAATAAAGAATATTAAAAAATAAGACCAAATAAACAAAAAAGACAAAAATATCCAAAATAACAGAATAACACTATAACTAACCTATAAAAAAAACATGGCATTATTAAAAAATTCATAATAAAAAAAAAGAAAATAAAAAAATGTAAAATAAATTAATTTTACATCATTGGAGGCATTCCCCCACCCATACCAGGCATAGGAGGCATACCACTTGCATCATTACCAGACTCATCAGGTCCAGTAGAATTAAGAGCATCTCTTGCTGCAATCATATCATCAATACGTAAAATCATTTCACTAGCAGCACCTGCAGATTGTAAAGCTTGGATTTTTACTCTTAAAGGTTCAATAACCCCTGCTTCCCTCATATCTACAACTTCACCAGTAAATACATTAATACCTATTAAATTAGAGTCCTCATGAGCAGCTTTTAAATCAGCAATTAAGTTAATAGTATCTAAACCTGCATTTTCGATTAAAGTTCTAGGAATAACTTCTAATGCTTCAGCATATTTTAAAATAGCTAATTGTTCTCTTCCACTTACAGTTTCACCATATTCTCTTAATCTTTTTATTAAATCAACTTCACATGCTCCTCCACCAATGAGAACTTTTCCTTCTTCAATGGTGGCAGCAACTACACCTAAAGCATCATCAATTGCTCTTGCGATTTGTTCAGTTACATAACGAGTACTACCTCTAAGGACAATAGAAGAAGCTTTTGGATTTTCACATTCTTCAATGAATGTTAATTCATGATCAAATACTTTATCAAGGTATATGTGACCTGCAGAACCTAATTTATCTTCAGATAAATCTTCAATATCAGTTACTAATTTAGCACCAGTAGCTTTTGCAATTCTTTCCATATCAGATTTTTTAACTCTTTTGAAAGTCATAATTCCTGCTTTTTTCAAGTAATGTTCTGCCATATCATCAATACCTTTTTGACAGAATAATACATCAGCACCAGAATCAACAACTTTGTCCACTAAATCTTTAATCATTTGTTCTTCATTATTTAAGAACATTTCAAATTGTTCAGGACTAGTAATATCAATTTTAGTATCAGTGTTAATATCTTTTAATTCAATAGGATATTTCATGATAGCAATTTTTGCATTTTCAATATCTTTAGGCATAGATTTAGAAACAGGAGCTTTATCAATTACAATACCTTCAGCTAAAAATGAATCTTCAACAGAATCCCCAGAAACTCTTTGAATATTAATATTCTCAATATCAGATTTACCGTCTTCTTCAATTCTTAATACTGCATCAACAACAAGATCAGCTAAATGTTCTTTAGCATAATCTGAGCCTTTACCACTCATTGCAGTAATAGCTACTTTTTTAAGAGTTTCTTTATCATCAGCATCAATAGCAATGTCTTTTAAAAGTTCTACAGCTTTTTTTGTTGCGTTTCTGTATCCTTTTACAACAACAGAAGTTGCGATTCCTTCTTCTAATAATTCTTCAGCCTTAACTAATAATTCACCAGCAATTACAACAACAGAAGTAGTTCCATCTCCAACATTTTCTTCTTGTTTTTTAGCGGTTTCTACAAGCATTCTAGCTGCAGGTTGTGCAATATCCATTTCACTTATAATAGTTGCACCATCATTAGTTATAGTTACATCACCTAATGAATTAACTAACATTTTATCCATACCTTTAGGACCTAAGGTAGTTCTTACAATACCTGCTAATACTTTAGCCGCAGTGATATTCATTCTTAAAGCATCTCTTTTAGAATATCTTTCAGTTCCTTCAGGAAGGATGAAAACTGGTTGATTTGCCATTTTTTATTCACCTTCAAAATTTTCTAATAAAACAATATAAAACTAAGTTTTTATACATATATAATATGGATTAGAAGTTATATAAAAAGATTACTTATTAAATAAATTTATGGTGTTCTAATGTATACTGAAATAATAAATAAAGTTAAATTAAATTTAGGTGAGAATAAAGATTTAAATAGGAAATATTTAGTCTCACAAATTGAAAAATATAAAAACCACCCTTATAATACAGAAATCATAAAAGAACTTTCTCGTATGTTATGGGATTGTTTAGATGATGAAGAAAAAAGGGAATACATTGAAATTTCAGAAAACGAAACTCCAATTATTGATATTTTAGAAGAAATTTTTCCAATTATTGAAAATGGGAAATATGATGATGCATTAGATAAACTTGATAAGTTTATGAAAAGTTTTCCACCCCTATTTGAAGATGATTCTGTGAGTGAATATCATTATTTTACAAATCAACTAGAAGAAGACATATTCAATGAATATATTGGTGCTGAAAAAGTAGTTAGATACATACCTTATAATCAACCAATACTTGATTTATATTATATATACGGATTTTTATTTTTAGAGGCAAAAGATTTAGAAAATGCTGAAAAATACCTTAAAAAAGCATTAAATATCAATCCAGTATCTGCAAGAATACTTTTAGAGTTATCTGAAATTTATAGAATTAAAGCACCAAACTTTAATAAATTTTTCATATACACCACTCAGGCACTTAAATATGCTTATTATCCACAAGATATTGCTAGATGCTATAGAAATTTAGGACAATATTACATGGAAGAAATGAATTTAGAAGTTGCTGCTGCATTATATAATTATAGTATGAAATATGAGTTAAATCCTCTTGCATATACAAAACTCCAACACATAAAATCAAAAGGAATTAATAGTGAATTAAGTTTAGAAGAATGTTTATCACTAATTGAAAGTAAAAAAATACAAATTGATGTAAATCCATTTATTATAAAAAGATTAGATAATCTGTCAAACAAATATGATAAAAAACAAGACTTAAATAAAGCATTATACTTCTATGAACTACAATATGATTTAACCCACGATGAAATAATTCTTCAAAAAATCAAAAATCTTAAAACAATACTAAATCATTAATATAATATTATATATAATAATATTAAAGGTGATTTTTAATGTGCTCAAGTGGAGGGCCAATGGCCGATATTGATTTAAAAAAATTAAAAACAAAAAAATACCATTGTAAAAACTGTGGAAATTCCTTCAAAGGTCTAGGAAAAAAAGTAATTTGTCCATCTTGCCAAAGTGACAATGTTGAACTTGCAGAGTAAATTATTTACTCTCTTTTTTTATTTTAAGTGATACTATGAACATCAATTTTAAAAATGATGAAATACTATTTCTTGAAGGAAAAACTGGAATAGTAGGTATTGTTAAAGTGGCATATGATAATAAGATGTTATTCATTGCAACACAAGATAATGAAGAAATAGTCCAATTTTTAGAATCTGATGATATTATTGCTGTATCTAACTTTAAAAAAGATAAAAGAGCAATCCGATCACAAGCATATCTTAGCCGTGAAGAATCTTCCCCACTGGTAATTTTAAATAAAGATCACCCATCAACTAAACGTTTAGAAACTGTTATATCAATTGGAAATGAAGTTAATCTTAATTGTAACATTATTCCAGGAACTCATCCTGAACAAAATGTATTATGTTCCTGTGACAGTTTATCTGGACTAAAAATAGTAAAAACCAAAACTGGAATTAAATTAAATAAAAAATTTGATAAATTCACAATAGAAAAATTTTAGGATAATATGTTTATTGATTCATTTTATACATTTTTAGGGCAATTAGTAGTTTTATTAGCTATTCTTATTATAATATCCTTTATTGTAGTTTTAATTTTAGGAATATTAATAGCTAGAAAAAACAAAATTAAATTTCCAAGATTCATCTTATTTGTTGTTGATTCACTATATTTCCCATTTAAAACTATGGCAAAACTTCTAAAACTTGATGAACACTTAATTGATGGTATCGCAATTAAGGTTAGAGATGAGTTGAATAAAGAAAAATTTAAATCCATTCCAGCTAAAAAAACATTAATCTTCATACCTCATTGCTTAAGACATAGAAACTGTCCTGCAACACTTCAAAAAGAAGGATTAAACTGCACTGAATGTGGACTATGTAGTATAGGAGTTATTAAGAAAAAATCTGAACCAATGGGATATAAATTATATGTTGTGCCAGGATCAAGTTTTGTTAAAAAAATAGTTAAAGAAAATAAATTCAAAGCAGTCCTTGGTATAGCCTGCCATGAAGATTTAAACCAAATGATGATGTTATTATCCGATTTCTGCCCTCAAGGTGTATTACTTGATAAAACAGGTTGTTTCGAAACAAAAGTAAATATTAAAAAAGTATTTGAAAAAATAGATTCTAAATACTAATCATCGAAATATCTCATAAACTCCAAAGATTCATCTGTTTCATCAAATTCTTTTATAAAATCATTTAAATCTTTTATAAATTCTTTTTTTCTCATATTTATATCTTTAATTTGAGAATAATCTTTTTTTACAGATATTTCCATTATAATATCATCAGTCTCAAGAGTGATTTCTGGATAAATATCATCGAGAAAATCATCCATATTATCCTCTTCCAAGTTCTTGATGAGCCCTTGCAAGATGCCCTGCAGCTAATGCTCCAACAAGAGATAATTCTCCTGCAAGTACAGTACATGCAACAATTTCTGCAAATTCACGCGCTTTACCAGAACCTGCAACACCAAGAATTTCTAATCCTTCATGAGCAACTTCAAGACTTGTTCCTCCACCCACAGTAGCTACTGGTAAATCAGGTAAGTTAACAGAAAAGTATAAATCCCCATTTCTGTTTTCAGCTGTTGTAATTCCCAATGACCCCTCTGCAACATGTGCTGGGTCTTGACCAGTTGCTAAAAATATAGCTGCAACCATGTTTGCATAATGAGCATTAAATCCCATACTTCCAGCTACCGCTGAACCTATTAAATTTTTAGCAGTATTTACTTCAACAATTGCATCTGCTGTAGTTTTAAGTTTTTTTGATACAATATCCTTTGGTATTAATATATCTGCAATAACACTTTTTCCTCTTCCTTCAATAAGATTAATTGCAGCGGGCTTTTTATCAACACAAACATTACCACTTAATGCAATATGAGTCGCACTAGTATCCTGTGCTAATTTATCCAATATTTTTTCAGAAGCAATTGTTACCATATTCATTCCCATACTGTCCCCAGTTGAAAAAACAAATCTTGGATAAACATAGCTTCCAACTATTAAAATAGGATCAATTTTAATTAATTTACCATGAGAAGTAGTACTTTCAGCAATAGTTTTTAATTCATCAAAATTATCAATAAACCATTGTTTAATTTTTAATGCATCATTTACTCCATCACATTTAATAACAGGTGCACGAGTCATAACATCAGAGGTTACTCTTACATTTGCACCACCTGATGCAGTAATAGTAGATGCTCCTCTATTAATAGAAGCTACAAGTGCCCCTTCAGAAGTTGCAAGAGGTACAAATACTTCACGATTACAGTATTCTCCATTGATTTTTAATGGTCCTGCTATACCCATAGGAAGTTGTAATACTCCAATAGAATTTTCAATATTACGAGCAGATGCTCTTTCCATATCAAGAGTATAATTTGAGATATTATCTAATTTAATAGAATATTTTTGCTCTAAAAATTCTCTTCGAATATCAGTCGCTTCTTTTGCTGAAACTTCTTTATCAACTTGATAAAGTTTCATTTCACCGTTTAATAATTTATCAATAATTTCTTGATTTGACATTACATAACCTTTTTAAGTAAATCTACAATTTCAGATGGGTTTACAGCTACTTCAACACCAGCTTCATTTAGAGCTTTAGTTTTACTTTCCACGGTTCCAGAATTTCCCTGAATGATAGCTCCTGCATGTCCCATTCTTTTACCTGGAGGCGCAGTCCTTCCTGCTATATAAGATACAACTGGTTTTGTCATTTCTTCGGTAATAAATTTTGCAGCTCTTTCTTCTGCAGTTCCTCCAATTTCACCAATTAAAACAACAGCATCAGTGTTATTATCTTCTTCAAATCTTTTTAAAATATCAACATAATTATCCCCAGTTACTGGATCTCCACCAATACCTACTGCAGTACTTTGACCTATTCCTGCATTAGTGAGTTCACTAGCAATTTCATATGTTAATGTACCACTTCTTGAGATTAAACCAACATTACCTTTTTTGAAAATGTGAGTAGGCATAATACCTAATTTACCAATACCTGGAGAAATAATTCCTGGAGTATTCGGACCAATTACAGTTGTTCCCATTTGTTTTGCATATGCCATGATTTTCATACTATCATGGACAGGAATATGTTCTGAAATTATAACAACTAAATCTAAATGTCTTATTGCTTCAAATGCAGCATCTTTTGCAAATCTTGCTGGAACAAAAATAATTGAAGCATTAATGTCAGTTTTCTCTTTTGCTTCTTCTATGGAATTAAAAATTGGAACTTGATCTAAAAACATTTGACCGCCTTTTCCTGGAGTAATTCCAGCAACAATATTAGTATTGTAATTTAACATTTGTTCTGTATGGAATGAACCTTGTTTACCAGTTATCCCTTGGACTAAACATTTTGTATCTTCATTTAATAAAATCATAATTAATAGCTCCTATCTTAATATTCTAGTTTTGTTTTCAAATGGAACAGCTAAATCAATTATATTCCCATTCATAACTGCAGTAGCTGAAAATATCACACTACCCGGCAATACATTACAACTTGTTCCTCTTTTGACTAAATAAACATTTTTATTTCC
Organism: Methanobrevibacter sp.; assembly: GCF_051877095.1. Taxonomy (GTDB): domain Archaea; phylum Methanobacteriota; class Methanobacteria; order Methanobacteriales; family Methanobacteriaceae; genus Methanocatella. Next base: position 6,924 of record NZ_JBJEIO010000013.1, read on the forward strand.
AAGTGCAGCTCCAATCATTGCACTAGCTATTATACCAACAGATTCTATATTTTCAACTGTGGCAACAACAACAGGATCATCGGTTTCTGGTGAAACATAACCTACACCAGGTATTTTTCTTAATTTAGGTTCAATATAATTGGAAACATCAGTTAAATTTTTCATGCCCTTTGCAGCATCAATTGCTGAATTAGCAACATCTGCAACAAATGGTTCTCCACCATAAGTATCAAAACCTAAAACAATAGCATCAGGATATCTATCTTGTCTAATATTTGCTTCAGCATAAGAAATTCCCTCTCCAGCACCTTCGGGAGTTTGTGAAATCCCAGATAAATCTCCTAAATTCTCTGCACTTTCTTTTAAAACATTGACAATCCCTTCATTTACAATTTCAAGTAACTCATCTTCAACAAATGCACTTATAACAACATCATCACCAGTGACATTACTTAAAGCAACATCTCTTGCACCTAATTCTTTAACTTTATGAAGGTTTTTTTCAATAGTTTCTACTAGCATAGTACTACAAGATACATCATTACTAGATATATCTGCACCTATAACTGTAATTTTCAAATTAACACCTTGAATAATTGATTTTTAAAATAAATAAAATATTAAATTTTATTGATATATTATTTATTATTTAATTTATTTAATTATTTCCAATTTTCATTTTAAAAAAAATATTTAGATTAAAATTAGTTAAATTTTATTGAATAGGTTAAATTAAGTAGCTTTCTTAACTCTTATTTTAATACTAAAACCTTTGGATAATGGTAATTCATCATATTCACCATCTAACTGACCAATAAGATTTTTAACAATTGTAAAACCTAATGTTCTCGGATTTTTAATATCTATACCCTCTGGTAGTCCTACACCATCGTCCCAAACATTTAATTCATAAATATCATCAAATAATTTGAAATCCACATAGAAATTACCTTCACCATCTTTAAAAGCAAAATTAATTGAATTTGATGCTAATTCACTTAGAATTAAATTGAATGGTATTGCTATCCATACTCAAATCATAAGAGTCTATATCCAAATGTAAGTTGATATTTGAATTGTCTACTCCAAATAATTTTTTAAAACAGGAGGTTGTGCATTCTAAAGTATCTACATGAGCTAAATCTGAAGAATCATAAACTTGCTGATGTACTGTAGCCATTGTTAAAATTCTATTTCTTGTTTTATTTAAAATTTCTTCATAATTACCTTCATTGAATTTTAATTCTAAATTAAGTAAACTTAAAATAAGTTGCAGGTTATTCTTAACTCTATGATGAACCTCTTTAATTAAAACTTTCTGGTAATATTTCTAACTCATTTTCCCTTTCATATTCCTCAGTTACATCTTTAATATTTGTAAATAAAAGCTTATTAGTAGCATCTTCATAGTGTTCCATATATAAAAATAATTGTTGTGTTTTATGATAAAATGGAGATTTATATTCAATTACTTTTTCAAAATGGTTTATTTCATCTAACTCAAACTTTTGAACCATTAACCTGTCTTCACTATTTAAAATATTATCCTTAAAATCCTTTAATAATCCATCAATATTCTTTTTAGGAATATGTAATATATCATAAAATGTATTACCCACCACATACTCCTCATTTGTTTTTCTAATTAATGTAGCAAATCCTAATTTTAAATTCATTTTTGTTAATAATTTATTTGATAAAAAATTATCTTTTTCATCAATATCCTCATCAGTAATATCCATTATATACACTGCAATATGTGACAATGCACCATTATTATGTAAATGTTTTACATTAATATTTAAGGTTTTATTTGTACCTTTTTCTGTCTTAATACGGATAATAGTATTTTCATCCCCCATATTGCTGTTCAATGAAGTTTCATATAATTTTTTTCCTCAGAAACAATTAAATCATAAATAATATCCTTTTTAGAATCATCTGATTGTTTTTTCCTTTTCTAACAAATCATATATAGGAGATCCCCAGAAATAGTTATTACTATTGGTATCTTTAACATATACGTAAAATTCATCATATTTATAAACGTCTGAGGTAATATCCTGTTATGATTTAAGTAATGAATCAGTACAGTTGTTAATAAATATTAATTACCATTATCAAAAAACAATTTCAAAAAAATAAATATTTTACATAACCCTTATCATCTTCAAAATATATGTGTAATGTTTTTGTTTCATGTGTCTAGTAAACTTCCTTAAAAATAGGAAAAATATCTTTTTTTAAATATTTATAGGACTCCCCATAACTTAGTCCAATAATATCATTATTAGTAGCTATACCTAATTCTGGAATAAAAACTTTAGAATAAACAAAAGCATAATCTTGGAAGTTATTGACAGGAACAATAATATCTAAGTTCATTGATGTTTCTTTTAAAAAACCAGTGTATTCTTTAACATCATAAACAGTGATACTTGGAGTGAACCACCCCTCATTACTATTTTTAGTAATCATAAGAGAATAAGTATCTTTATCAAAACTAACATCATATTCCCTCATATCCCCAACTCCCATCATATCTCCAACATTAAAAATTAATTTTATTTATATATTAACCATATGCCCATATACATTATATAAACATTATTATATTTTAAAAGATTATTTGATTAAAATAATATATTACTTAAATAAATCTAATTAACTATGTTCAACATTTTAAAAAAAAATCAGTTTTATTACTTACAAAAAAAATTAATTAATAGGAATAAACTAATAGATATATTAATGTATTCTCAAACAAAAATCGCGATTCCTATTTTTCAAAAGAATTGTAAAAATGTAATTGAAGTAGCTAATGATTGTATTAAAAAAGGAGCAGATGTCTTAGAATTCAGGATAGATGCTCTTGAAAATCCAAAAATTAATGAAATAAAAAAGACAATCGAAGAAATTAATTTTCCAATGATTGCTACAAATAGAATAATCACAGAAGGTGGACTTTTTAAAGGTAGTGAAGAAGAAAGATTCAATATATTATATGAATGCTGTGACTTAGTTGACTATGTGGATATTGAACTCCAAAGCAACAACGAATATATTAATAAAATCCATGAAACTAACACTACAACCATTGTTTCTTACCATGATTTTGAAAAAACACCAAAATTAAGTGAAATAAATTATATTGTTGAAAAAGAACATGAATTAGGGGACATAGCTAAAGTTGCATTTATGCCTCAAAATCTTGAAGATACTTTAACAATATTAGCTGTTCTTTCCCATTGTGAAGACACAATCGCTATTTCTATGGCTGATTTAGGAAGCTATACTAGAGTTATGGCTTCAAAATTTAATTCTCCAATTACTTTTGCTGCTGGAACAGATGTAACAGCTCCTGGACAAATCGATATTGAGACTATGAAAGCATTACTTAATATGAATTTAGACATAATGGATTAAAGAGTTAAATGTCTAAAAAAATATTTTAATTTTATCTTTGCTTTCAGAAAATATACTAATGGTGTTTTATATCAAGTATAACAACATAAGTCAATTTTAACCTGCTAGCAAGTTATTGATTATTTAATTTTAAAAAAAAAGGAAATAATTTAAAAAAATTATTTCCTAGGAAGTAGATAAATACATTTAGTTTATTAGGGAACTACACTGCTTCGTCCCCCTGTTCTTGTGTTCTAATTCTAATTACATTTTCAACAGATTGTATGAAAATTTTACCATCCCCAATGTTTCCTGTATATGCTCCTTTGATAATTTTATCAACAATTAAATCTAATCTATCATCATTGACAACAATTTCAATACGAACTTTTGGAATCAAATCAATGCAGAAATTTGAACCTCTATATGATTCTTTGATACCTTGTTGACTTCCTCTTCCTTTTACCTCAGAAACAGTCATTCCTTCACAACCTGCTTCAATTAATTCTCTTTTTACATCTTCAAATTTTTCAGGCCTTATAATCGCAATAATACGTTTCATTTAAATCACCTTATGAATTGAAGTTATATGCAGATTCTTTGTGAAGATTTGTATCTAATCCACCAATTTCATCACTTTCATCAACTCTAATTCCACCCATAGCTTTATCTAATACTTTAGCAAGGATGAAACTTATTGTAAATGCATAAACAATAGTAGCTACAACACTTATTACTTGTATTACAACTTGATTAGCATTTCCTGCAATTAAACCTGCTGCTCCATTTACTGCAGGTACTGCAAAGATACCAGTTGCAATCGCTCCCCAAACACCAGACATACCATGTATTCCCCATACATCTAATGCATCATCGTAACCAAGTTTTGGTTTTAAGTAATATACAGCAAAGTAAGATACTAATGGAGCTACTGCACCAATAATTAATGCACCATAAACATCAACAAATCCTGCTGCAGGAGTAATACCAACAAGTCCTGCTACTGCACCAGAGATTGCACCTAACACTGTTGGTTTTCCAACAAGATATGTATCAATCATTGTCCAAACGATAAGACCCATTGCTGCTGCAACATTAGATACAATAATTGCATTTGCTGCAAGTCCATTTGCTGCTAAACCAGATCCTCCGTTGAATCCCATCCATCCAAACCAGAGTAATGCTGCACCTAAAACAGCATATCCTAAATTATGTGGAATTAATGATGTGTTTTTTCTTCTTCCTAATACTAATGCGACAGCTAATGCTGAAATACCTGAGTTAATATGAACAACTGCACCTCCAGCAAAGTCAAGTGCACCCATTTGCATTAACCATCCACCTCCCCATACCCAATGGGCAATAGGGACATAAACAAGACATATCCATAATATAGTGAAAATAACCCAAGCTTTTGTTTTCATTCTTCCAACTAAAGCTCCAGACATAATTGCACATGTTAATCCTGCAAATGCACATTGGAACATAACAAATAATAATGTTGGAATAGATCCAGTTAAATCATCAAGCCCAATTCCTTGTAAGAAGAAATTAGTTGGTGAACCAATAAATCCATTAATATCTGCTCCAAATGCAAACTGATAACCAAAAATAACCCATATCACACTAATTATTGAAAATGCAATAAAAGTTAAAAAAATAGTATTCAAAACATTTTTTCTTTTACTTAATCCTCCATAAAAAAAGGCTACTGCTGGAATACTCATTAAAAGTACAAGAACTGTACAAACAAGAACCCAAGCAGTATCACCTGCACTAAACATAACCATTTATATCAAATCTCTTAAATCAAATTATAAAAATTATCCAATATTCTCATCCATCCTGAATATCGGAAGTAATATGTCGGAAGTATTATTCCGACATAGCAATATTGAACTTCATCATATATAAATATTTCCCAAGCATGAATTGAGTAAAATGCTAAAAAAAGTACAATCAATAAAAAATAATATATTCTCATTTAAATTAAGTGAATCATAAGTTTAAAAATCAATAGTTTAAGAAAATATTAAATATAATCCCCTTAAAAAGATAATACTAATATAAATAAAATAAATGAATGTGTTATTATGAAAGATTCAGTTAAAGCAAAATTAATAGTATTTTTAATTATTGCACTCCTTGCATTCAGTATTAGTTCTGCTTTTGCTAGTCTAACAATAAATGATTCACATGATTCATACAAATTAATCCCTATTAAAAATGATTCATTTGAACCAAACTACATTAACAAAGTTCCAACTATAATTCCAAAAATTGAAACAAAAAACATTACAAACACTACTGCAAATAATACTACAGATAATACTACATATAATATAACAAATTTGAATAATACAAATAAAGAATGGATTGAAACCTACGAAGATTAAGAGGACTGATAAAATGAACGAAAAGAAAAAATTTATCAGAGATAGTGTCTATGGCGATATTACCCTAAACGAATTTGAAGTAAAAATTATGGATATGCCACAATTTCAACGTCTAAGGAGAATCAAACAATTAGGTTTAATCAGTTTAATTTATCCTGGCGCAACCCATACTCGATTTGAACATTCAATTGGGACAATGAATTTAGGTTCAAAACTTGCAGAAGAGCTTGAGTTGGAAAAAGATGAAATAGAATTAATCAGAGCTTCAGCACTATTACATGATATTGGTCACGGCCCATTTTCACATGTATCCGAAGGAGTTTTATCTGTTCCTCATGAAGAATTAACTAAATTCGTTATCACTAAGACATCCATGAGAGATTTACTGGAAGAAAAATTTGATGTTAATGAAATCGTAGATATTGTTAATGGAAAAGGACATCTTGGCCCAATCGTTTCAAGCGAACTAGATGTTGATAGGATGGATTATCTTTTAAGAGATTCTCATAATACTGGCGTAGCATATGGTATTATAGACTATGAAAGAATCATATCAAACTTAAAACTGGAAAATGGATTAATATTAGATATTAAAGGAGTTCAAGCAGCAGAAGGAGCTCTTGTTTCTAGATATTTTATGTATCCTAGTGTTTATCAACACCATACTACCAGAATTGTCAATTCAATGTTTAGAAGAGCATTAAAAAGAATTATTGATGAAAAAATAATCAATGAAAATGACATTCACAAATATGATGACACTGATATAATTAGCATATTTAGGCACTGTGACAATAAATTTGCAAATGATATCATGAATAGATTGGATACAAGGAATATAATGAAAAGAGTAAAAACCATAAGATTAGATAATTTTAAATTCCCTGAAAAAATGTATAAGATTGAATCAAAAATATTGGAAAAAGCTGAAGAAGAAATCGCTGAAGATTATAATCTTGATAAAGATTATGTATTTATAAATATTGCTGAATATCCTCGATTTGATGAAATGAAAACACAAGTTAATGTAGATGGAAAATTATACCCTTTAACAAAAATATCAAATATTATTTCTGCATTAAGTAAAGCTAGATTCAATATACCAGATATAAGCCTTTATGTAGACAGTAGTGAAAAATCCAAGTTCGAAAAATTCAAATTAGAAAACTATTTAGAACTACCTGAAATTGATAGAGAAAAATACTATGGGATTCATTATGACCAAATCAAATTAATATAAAGGAGAAAATATGATAATTGTTGGAATTACAGGAGCAAGTGGAGTAATATATGGAATACGACTTCTTGAAGCTCTTAAAAAATTAGATATTGAAAGTGCACTAGTAATGAGTGATTTAAGTAAAGTTGTTATTGAATCAGAAACTGATTATACAGTTGAAGATGTAATAAACATAGCAGATAACTACTATGATTTCCATGATTTAACCGCTTCAATAAATAGTGGATCATTTAAAACTGATGGTCTAGTTATAGTCCCATGTACAATGAAAACATTATCATCAATAGCTAATGGATATGGAGCAAACACAATAACAAGAGTAGCAGATGTTAGTCTAAAAGAAAAAAGACCAACTATTATTGTCCCACGTGAAACCCCACTTAGAAGCATTCATCTACAAAACATGTTAACATTATCACAGGAAGGAGCTACAATTTTACCTGCAATGCCTGGATTTTACTCAAACCCAAAAACAATTGAAGATCAAATTGATTTTATTGTTGGGAAAATTTTAGACTCACTAAAAATTGAAAATAATTTATTTAAAAGGTGGAAATAAATGTTAAATGATAATGATTTCATTAAATCCTGCGATGTGCCAGGACCTACAAAAGAAGCTATTAGAGCTATTATTTTATATAAATCTGGAGTAACCTCCAATGATAAAGTCGTTGATTGTGGATGTGGAACTGGTGGGATTACTTGTGAATTTTCACAAAGGGCTGGTGAAGTAATATCTATTGATACAAATCCTGAAGCAATTGAAATAACTTCAAAAAACCTTAAAAAATTTGGTCTTGGATATAATGTTACATTAATTAATGATGATGGCTCAAAAGCATTGAAAAATATTAAGGATATTGATATTGCTATTGTTGGGGGCAGTGGCAGACAACTTGAAGATATCTTAAATATTATTCATGAAAACTTAAATTCAAAAGGTAGAATCATTATCACATCTATTTTAATTGATACAAAAATTGAAGCAATCAATAAACTCAAAGATTTAGGATATAATCCAAAAATAATGGAAATTAATGTTTCTAATGGAAGAGTCCTTGACCGTGGTGTTTTAATGATTAGTGAAAACCCAATAGCAATTATTACTGCTAGTAAAAGATAAAAAAATATATGGAGATTGTAAAATGGAAGAACATAACAAATGGAAGATTAAATTTTCACTTATAATGGTTATTTTAATAATCATTATTTATGGATCAAATTACCTTGTACTAGGAGATGGAGAACATATTATTTCATATGTCTGGACTCATTTAGGATTTATTCCTTTAGACATTCTTATTGTAGCATTCTTACTTGAAGGCATAATAGAAAAAAAAGAAAAAGAAGCTATGCTTGAAAAATTAGATATGCTCATGAGTACTTTCTTTTCTGAATTAGGTAATGATTTAATAACTCAATTAAGTATTGCAAACAAATATAAAGCAAATACTACTAACTTAAAATCTATTAAAGATTGGGATGACGAAGATTATAACAATAAACTCAAAGAACTTAAAGATTCACCAGTTGATTTCTTAGCAGATGTTGCACCTGAAAATAGAGAAGAATTTTTAGAAAATTTAAGAGAATTGCTTGTTAATAAAAGAGAATTTATTATTAATTTAATAAACAATCCCAATTTACTTGAAAAAGAAGAATTTACTAACTTAATCACTGCTATTCTTCACTTGGATGAAGAATTAGAACACAGAAAAGACTTGTCTTTAGTAAATGATGCTGATTTTAATCATTTGAATATAGATATGAATAGAGTATACAATATTTTAGTACATGAATGGGTTTATTATTTAAAATACCTTAACAAACACCACCCATATATGATTGCATTACTAATACGTACTAATCCATTTGATGAAGATGCAAGTGTATATGTAACAGAATAAACTATGAGGGATTTAATATGAGTAATTCAATTAAAAACAATGAAAATATTAAATCTTGCATCATTTTATGTGGAGGGCAAAGTAGAAGAATGGGTCAAGACAAAGGTTCTATGATTATTCAAAATAAACCTATGATAAAACACATACTTTCTACTTTAAATAATCACATTAACGAAGCAATAATTGTTTTAAATGATCAAGCAAGGATTAACAAATATAATAAATTTATCAACCCAAACGACTACACTTACTCCATCACATTTTTAGAGGATAAAATTAAAAATAAAGGCCCTCTACCAGGAATCATGACTGGACTTATAGAAATAACAAGCAATTACGCTTTAGTATTACCATGTGATAGTCCATATGTTTCAGTAGAATATATTAAAACTATTTTCTCACAAATAGATGAAAATTATCAAGCTATTGTTCCTTATCATGACAAAGATGATAAATTAAAAACATCAGAACCTCTTCATTCCATCTATAAAAAAGATATTATTCCTGAAATTGAAAAATTAGTAAATGAAGACACATTACACATTAAAGGATTAATAGAAAAAATAGATACAAAATTTATTTTAATTGATAATGAAAAAATAGAAAAAAAAGAATTTAAAAATCTTAATCGTCCAGAAGACATTTAAAGATTTTCAACTAATTCTTTAACTTTTCCTATTGCAATATTTACACAATAGAAAATTTCATCTTTAGATAACGGTTCTTCACCGCCTTTTTGCATTGAACATATATGGCCATCTTTAGTAACACCAACATTTAAACGAGCACTTGCAACTCTTTCTTCATCTAAAGTTGGATCAATTACCATTTTATCAGCAATTTTAACAAAAGTACATAATGCTAATTCATTATTAATTGGTAAATCAAAAGTTTCATCTTCACTAAGAATCACTTCATCATCAACAATACTTGCAACAGGTAATTTAGTAGATTTCAAAGCAGCCATAACTGCTAATTCACATGCATCAAAGAGATTTCCACAATTATCAATAATATGTAAATCTACAAATAACATCCAAACATTTTTTCCTTCTTCAATACATAACTTATCTAAGTCAATTAATTGACTTTCACGAATACCTCTGTCAACTACACGTGCAAGTTCAATGGAATCTTCACTAGGTGGACCTGGTTCAAAACTAGGATCTGCCATTGGCAACATTTCACAATTAGTCATTAAAACTCCTAAATCCGGAGTATCTGGAAATGGAGCTCCAATTTGTGGTTTAATACCAACAATAACTTGAGTTTTACCAAGTTTTACACGAGCAGAACCTTCAGCCTTAGAGATAACATCAGTTTCAATAGTAATATCCCTATACTCAGTTAAATCCCTACCATCTTCTCTTTTATCATTTTTGATAAGATTAGCAATACTTTGTCTTGTAATTTCTGGTACTATATCCATATTATCCCCTCACTATTCAGTAGAATACTTTTTCATTAAAGCTTCTTTTTGAAGTTCACTAACTTTAAGACAACCTTCCATAGCTAAATCAATAGCTTTTTGGAATTCTTCTTCAGTTAAGTCACCATCACTTTGTAATAAAGTAATTTCCCCAGTTCTTGGCATTATAGCAATTGGGACATCAGCTTGGCCTTCTTTATCTTCATACTCAGATAAATCAAGTACTACTTCATCATCAACTTTACCAGCAGCACATCCTACAACAATATCTTTCATAGGAATTCCTGCATCAACAAGAGCAACAGAAGCAGCTGTAATTCCAGCACAACGAGTTCCACCTTCAGCTTCTATTACTTCTATATAAATATCAATCATTGAGCGAGGATAATTTTCTAACATTAAAGCTGGTCTTAATGCATCAGCTGTGATTTTAGAAATTTCAGATGATCTTCTATCTGGTCCTGGTCTTTTTCTGTCATCTACTGAGAATGGAGCCATATTATATCTACATCTAATTACACCAGTATTTGGTTTAAGTAATCTTCTAATATATGATTCTCTAGGACCATAAACAGCTACTAGGATTTTATTTCCACCAAATTCCAAGTAAGCTGAACCATCTGCACGTTCAAGTACACCTGCTTCAATTTTAATAGGACGTAATTCGTTATATTTCCTACCGTCCTTTCTAATAAACTCTGACATCATATCAACCTCTTAATCTGCGAAGAATTATTTATCATTTAATATAAAGTAATTTTTTGATTTATCATCATAGGACAACCCACTATCCTTTTTACTTTTATTCTTTCTTTTTAATTCCTCGATAACCTCAGCAATATTAGGTTTATCACTTTTTTCTTTTTTTTCTTCTGCTTCACGTTCTTCGCGTTCTATTTCTTCTTTAAAATCTTGGAGTTTAGGTTTTTCCAAAACAAATTCTTGTTCTTCTTCAACTTCTATCTCTTCAGGAGGTAATTCCCCATCAATAGCTAAATATAATTTGTTTTTAATTTTATTGGTTAAACCAGAAGTGTGAGCTTCAGCTTCAATTAAATTAATTATATTCTTAGTAAGTTGTTCCATGTCTTTGTCACCTTTTACCCAGACAAGACCATTTTGACCAACAACAATTTTACAATTGGTTTTATCTTTAATCATGTTGATCATAGAACCTTTTTTACCAATTAATCTAGGAACTTTGGTTGGAGCAATATCTACTATAATTCCTCCTTTGAATTTACCCATTCCTCTTCCTTTTAAACCAAGTTTTGCCTTTTTGATTTCATCAACATCGACAACTCTTAAAAATAGAACATCCCCAATATCATAAACTTTATTGAGTTCTTTTTTTTCACGACCAAACACTTCAAAAGCAGGTAAAATTCCAGAATAAGGTGAATTAATGTCAACATTCCACATTGAGAATCTAACATCACTAATTTTACCAATTACAACATCCCCTTTTTTAGGAACATATTTGCTTTTAAGAGGAATAACTCTAATTTTTTTATTCCTCAAAGAAACAAGTCCCATCAAAGAAGAGCAAACTTTACCATTCTCTTTAAAGGTACCTCTTCCAGAATAGTATTCATCATCAGACAATATCTGACCAGGAATAACTAAATCTTTATTCTCCACATATATCATAATAATCCCATAAACATAAATTATTTAATAGTTTTAGTTTCTGCATCTCCACTAGAAATTTCAGCCATTTTTGCAGAAAACTTATCTTGAAGACCACCAGGCATTTCAATAATACCAATCCATGAGCCATCTTGTTGCCATTCTTCATTAATAATTTCACCAAATCCATGAATAACAGAATAAGCACTTCCAGCAGAAGCACCAGGCAACCTAACAGCAACTTTAACTTTTTCAAATCTAATTGGAATAAGTGGTTTTATAGCTTTCAGAGCTATTTGTACTTGCTGGTCAACAGAAGTGAAAGGATCAAATTTAACTCTAGCCTCCTCACATGCATTTTCAATTCTTTGAACTGGATGAGGTAAACCATTTTGAGGATTAACTGCCTCCTTAGCTATTTTATTAATAACTAATTTTCTTTTATCTTCTTGCATTTTCCTTTTTTGCTCAGCAGTTAATTGTACAGTTCCTTTTTCGAGTATAATCTTAGAAACTTCGATAGGATCAGTAGTTTCAAATATTTTATTCATAGCTTCGTCAGAAGCCTTATCTCCTTTTTTGGAGTCTTTGAAAACTTCTTCAACAGCTAAAAGGTCTTCAATGGCAACATCTTGGCCATCAGGATTTCTAAAATCAGCTGCTAAATCAGGGTCAACTAATATCTCAAAGTGTTCACCACAATATTCATATTTAGCGATAATAGCTTCATCAATATTTACCATTAAAGTATCCCCTAACTAATTAATTAAGAAAAAATAATTATTCTTCATTTTCTTCTTCGGAATCATCAGATTCTTCCACGCTTTCTTCCTCTTCTTCAACAATTATCTCATCAATGTATTTTTGCACTTCATCTTGAGAAAGTTTAACGTATTTATCATCATCAACTTTAATAACAGCTATTTCCACATTATTAGATGTAGTATCATGTTCAGTAGCTTCATTAATAGCAGTCAATGCTAATTCAATAGCATCATCTAATGTTAAGTCATCTTCGTATTTTTCTTCGAAAATTTCCATAGCTGCAGATCTACCTGAACCAATAGCTGTAGCTTTGTATTCAATTAGTGCTCCACTTGGATCAGTTTCGAATAATTTACATTTACCATCATATACTCCACCAATGATTAAAGCAGAACCAAATGGTCTTACTCCACCGTTTTGAGTGTATAATTGTAACATGTCACATAGTTTTTTAGATAAACTAGTTACATGAATAGGTTCACTATAAGTTATTTTGTTCATTTGTGCTTCAACTCTTGCTCTTTCAACTAAAGCTCTTGCATCAGCAACAAGACCTGAAGTAGCTGCTCCAATATGTTCATCAATTTTAAATATCTTTTCAATAGATGATGCTTCAACTAACTTAGAAGTAGTTCTCTTATCAACAGCTAAAACAATACCTTCAGAACTTTTTACACCTATAGATGTAGTTCCTCTTTTAACAGCTTCTCTTGCATATTCTACTTGAAAAAGTCTTCCATCTGGGCTAAATACAGTAATAGCTCTATCATATCCAGCATTTTGTAAAGGTTGCATTTTTATACCTCACATTTTAATAAATATTTTATAAATTTTAAGTTCAACTACATAAAAAAATAAAACCAAATCTCCATGAAAAGGCAAATTTCCATTTTAATTTCTAATTTTATAGACAATTAAAATATTTTTATTCTTTTTTCCATAAATCCATTTGATATTTATATTAATAAATTATTTATATAGTTTTCTATTTTAAAATAACAAAAAGTAACTAAATGTATTTTTCAGATGCTTTTATAGTGCCAGATAATCCAATAGTAGTAATTGCAATTCTATCACCATTATACTTATTAACTAAAGCAAAAGATGATCTTACTTGTTCAACATGATCTCTTTGACACCTAATAATTGATTTATACCTATAATAACCATCATTTTTTTCAATTTCAAAGAATCTCATAACCCATAAGTTAAAATCAGCAGTATTAAGTTCTCCTTGAAAACGAGTACAAGCATCCCAAATTATTGTAACTAATTCATCTTTAGTAATCTTAGACTTAACTTTAATATCAACCGTAAGATATCTATTATTTTTTCTAAGTGTAGGTGGCAATACTTTAAGCTTCATCACTAACTCTCCTAACACCTTTTAAAATTAAATCTTCCCTACTTTGATTATATTTTAAAATATTATCTGCTGTTTTAAATGATTTATTAATCTCTACATCTGTTAAACCAGTTTGCTTAAAAAAAGCAATGAAATCATGAGTAGTTCTAATATCAAATATAGATTCTGCTCTTGAAGATAAGATCAAAGGAAATTCAAATTTCCTATATAATACATAAATATCCTTAAAATTAGAAATAACTTTTGACCTATGAGACAAATAGCTTTTTAATACATCTTTAAAACATAATTCAATAGCTACATTATTTTTTACAGCTTCCTTTGCAAGTACATGATTTAGACCACAATCATACCTTCTAAAATATGGTCTTGACAAGATATCAATTTTTATATTCTCTAATGTAGATCTATTGACTTTTAAATCACCACCAACAACAGAAATACATGAAGATTTATTCCTAAATTTATTAACAGACTTTCTAATCTCATTGATGTTTGATGATTTAATTTCTAAAGTATAATCAAAGTTTATAACATCTTCCAATGAATTATTTAAATCCTCTTTAAAATCTAATGCATCTGGAAAGTTATCCACATTATATGAAAAATTAATATGATTCCAACCATAAAAAGAAGCTTCTTTAGCTAATTTAATATTATTTTCTAAATTACTTCCTTTAATATTTAAATCAAAAAACATATTAAATATTTATAATTTTATCAATTAAATAATTTTTTAAAAAAAAAGAGTGAAAAAATGATATAAAATCATTTCTTTATTGATATCTATAGAAATAAACTTCCCAACTTACAGTTTCATAATAATCAATGGTAAATGTTTCAGAACTACTTGAAGTGTAAGTAAATGAATCAGACCTAGTTTCAACAGAACTACGAGAACCCCAATCTACTCCACCAGACTCACCATTAGATCCAGAAACTGCCAAATAATTAGTTGCATAATTTTTAATAGGATATGCAGAAAGTTCAACTTTTATGTTTCCTTCAGGCACAGTAACTACTTTAGAACCAGAACCTGATCCAGAATAACTACCAATTAGCTGCCAAGACTTGGATTCAGTTGTTTTGGAAGAAATTTCTTGAGTCTTATCATTACTACTAGAATCTTGACTATTCCCTAAATTGACTTCATTGGAATTATTATTTTGTGGAATATCACTATCATGATTATCAGAACTATTTAATACAAAAAATCCGAGAATACCTGCAAGAGTTATAATGACAATAATTAATAATACAATTACATACTTGGAGTTATTTCCACTATTATTACTTACATTAAGTGGACTTCCACATTTTATACAAAATTTAGCATTTTTTTTATTTTCAGCACCACAGTTTTTGCATTTCATATAAATCAATTACTCAATTATCGTTTGATATAATTTTTAACACTTCTTATTAATAAATTAATTGGAGAATATATAATAATTTAATTAGTGTGTAATATGTCATAAAATATTTAATAATATAAATAACATAATATTGAAACATGGAAAATGAAAATGATAAACTTTTAAAATTAACTTCATATGTTCAAATTTCCAAATACCGAGAGAAAACACTTAAATCCATTGGTGATGATGTTAAAATACCAACTAACATTGCAAAAGATAGTGGAATTAGAACCAATCATATATCAAAGGTTTTAAGTGAATTGAAAAGTAAAGAAATTGTTGAATGTATAAATGAAGAAGCTCGTAAAGGAAGATTATATAGACTAACAGAAACTGGAAAAGATGTGTTAAACACTATTAAAGTAAAAGAAAAAAAAGAAGAAAAATAATTTAAATCAAACCATCCATTATACTTTCTAATTCTTCCCTAACACTAATATTTGAAGCTTCTTTAAAAATATCATACAAAATTTTAATTAGCATCCTATTTTTATCATTTAAACTAAAACAATCATCTGTTTCCAACAATATTGAATCATAACTTTTGCTTCCTGAATCTAATTTATATTGTATCTTTATTTCTTGTCTTAAATCATCACATATATATTCTTCTAAATACACAATTATTTCATTTGCAAATGAATTACCAAACATTATCATAGTATTTATAGAATCTTCATCAAATGGAGCATTTTTCACCAATAAATTAAAAGATCCATAATTTTGATACCCATATGGGATAAATCTACCTTCAACAGTATGTGCGCAGTATTCATTCACAATTTTGAATTCAGGAATCATTAAAAAATACCATATGAAGCTTTTCAATGTTTTTGATGTTTCTACATTAAAAATATCACATAATAATGATTCAATAATATTAAATAATAAATAATGAGCTAATTCATGAATAATAGTTGCAATTTGAACAGAATCATCTAATCTATCATCATAAAAAATATTATCACCTAAAAATAGAAATCCTCTTTCATATCCTCTTGCTTTAGGTTTACATTGAGTAAATATACTAGCTAAGTTTAAAATTTTATCTTTTATTGTATTACCCTGAATTTCTATATAATTTGCTCTTAAGAAAATATTATTTAGTAAATTATTATACTCCTCATCAGTGATTTTGGCATTTAATAATAAATTTTCATTAAATTCACTAAATAAAATATCAAAATCATCGATAGAAATTGGATTAATTTGTTTATTACACTTAACACAAAAATCTACATAATCCTCATTAACAGAACCACAAAAAGGACAAATATGCTCTAAAACAAATTTATTACCACAATGAATACAGTAATTATTTTCTCTAAAATTTAAAGTCCCACAAACATCACAAACTCTCAAAATAATCACAACCTACCTAAAACCCATTCCACATTTGTTATTACATCATTAATAGAATTTTTTACAATTATTCTATCTAATGTTTCTACCGCAATTAGAACAAAATTTTGCATTCCAATCAAGAATTTCCCCACAAGAACAGACAATTCTTGACCTAATTAATCTCTTAGAATTTAATGGTCTTTCACAATTTTGGCAAAATTTAGCAGAAATAGGATTTTTATGTCCACAAACACAAACAATAACTGATTTTTCCTTTTTTAAATCTGCTCCACATTCAATACAAAAAGATGAATTAATATCATTTAAAGTAGAACAAACACATAATAATGACAAATTAGGTAAATTACCATAACTTACCAACGGCAATCCGCAATTTCTACAAAATTGGGAATTTACATCATTTTCTTCACCGCAAAAACAAAAAACAGAATCCCTAAACTCTAAATCAAAATTATTATAATTGTTGTTTTCTTTATAGATATTATTTTCATGCAATTGTTTTCCACACATCTCACAAAAGGAACTTTCTTTAGAATTAACTGCACCACATTCACATAAAATATTATCTAAATTAAATTTTGGTTTAGATTTATTTTTTAAAAGTCTAGCTAATTTACTATGGGACCTTTTCTCCCCACACATATTGCAGAATTTATTTTCCACATCATTTATATATCCACATTGACATATATCATATTCAAAATCGTCCCGATTACTCATGATATATGGAGAAAAATCAATTGAAAAATTAAAAAATCCAATATTATGTATTGGAGGTGTGAAAACATAAACATCTTCCGTTTGTGCATATCCTGTTTTACATCCACACCTAGGACAATACGAATTATTTGGAAGAATCCTTTGACCACATTTTTTACAATAATTCTTTAAAGTCATTTTATATCTTAGATAAAGATTGAATTTCACCAATAACGTTAGATAAAACTTCTTCTCCTAATCCCTCAATATATTTGATGGATCCAGCACATTCATGACCTCCACCATCGATACCTGCTTGAGGTACAAGTTCTATCATTTTAGATACAATTTCATTTACATTAAAACCATATTGTTCATTAACAGCATCAGTAGCTCTAAATACACCAAAATCAGGACCATGACCTAAGGTTACAATAGGTTTATCTTCACCTAACTTCTGTTTTATAGCATCATGCACAAAACCACAAGTTTTACCTGGAGCAGGGAATGTAAATTTATGAGCATATTTTTCAACATCAATAAGATTAAAGTAAATTCCATTTTCAAGTTGAGTCCTTTTAATATTTGGAAGTGCTGCTTTAAGTTGAGTATCAACTCTCTTTTGATATTCTTTATATAATGCATTAATCATCTTTTCATGTTTATCAATATTATCAACAGCGAGAATTGTATCAATTATTCCTCTACCATTCATAAATCTTAAAAAGAATGCTTCAAAGTCAACACATTCTGCAATTTTAGCTAAATGTTCTTTTACAAATCCTTTTTGACTTGCGATTTCAAGATATTGCTGGACTTCATCACATTCTGCCTTATCTCCTAATGCTGCAATAGCAGGTAAATGTTTAATTAATTCTTCTACATCCGGATTAATTAAATGTGCAACTTCTGTTGCAATAGCTCCTGCTGTTAATTGTGAATCTCCCCCAACGAGGTATGGATTTACATGACAATCAACATATTCATCAACTGCAACTGTAGCACCAATTATCTCTCCATTTTGAACATCTTTAGTAAGTAATTCACCTGGAGAATGGTGATCTATAACAACAACTTCAATATCATAAATTTTAGCTTGCATTAAAGCAACAATATCCTCTTCAGTAGACCCATTATCTAAAAGAACAATTAATGGTAATTTTTGACCATGCCTCTCTTGGTCTTCTAATGCAAAAGATAAATCCTTAACTACATCTTCAAGCTCATAAAATGGGGCTTTACTTGGAGATCTTTTAAAATAATAATATTGAGCATCATTACTTGGATTTTCTTTTTCTATTAATGGAATAATCGCTTTTTCCATTGCAACTCCTGAACAAATACCATCTGCATCATTATGGTGTCTAATCAAAATTGTCCTACCATCAAGTATTGCTCTTCTGATTCTTTGTGCTGCTTCTCTCATCTTAGGTTTAAGTTTATTTAAAATATCACTTTTGACTAAGAAATCAACATTCTGTGGTTCAGCTTTCTTATTCAATGCATCATCAATTAAGTTATGCAACTTTACAGTATTTTCTTCATTAAGTTTTACCATTGAAGATGACTCGATTTGTGTTTTTCCACTATGTTCGTTAACTTCACCTACAACCTGCACAGCATTACCAAGTTCAATTTCAGGATATGATCTCTCACCCGCTTTATCAAAAGCAGCTATTTCAGTAGTTCCACTTTCATCACTAATTATAAAAATAGTAGGTCCAGACGTTTGTTGGATTTGCTGGACTTCCCCATGAATCCTAACCATTTTACCTTTTTTCTTATCAAGGTCACTGATTAAAGTTCTAGAGAATGTTTTAGTTAATTTTTTAATATTATAAGATTCAACATGAGCAGGAGCTAAATCAATTTTTCTCTCTCTAGATTTAATTGCTGTAACAAACACAATTACATCATCACCGACCTTATGACCGAAGTTATCCCCTCTCATAAGCCCCCAAACATTTTTGTTTAAAGTAACAAAAGCACCAAATTTTTCGATTCTAGTAATTTTTCCCTTGTATAATTTATCCTTGTCCATGTCACTCATTTGACATAATGAATCCAATACATAAACATCACGAGCTGCACTCCTACTAGCTTCATATTTATCATGTTTAGCTTTTTTTAACTTTCTTTTCTCTTCACAGCTAGCACATAAGTCATGTTGATCACTAATTGACTTACCACAATCTCTACATACATTAATCTCACCAGTTCCATGACAATGAGAGCATTCTTCATAAACTTCAACTTGGCCTTTCCCATTACATACTTCACAGGGAACATCTTCTTCACCGCCTAAGTCAAATTTTGCTTTTGCATTACTGTTTACACCTTTAAAATGATTACCAATATCAAAAGCATCATCTTCATATCCTGTTCCACCACAAGATTCACATTCTTTATAGTCCACAACAACTGAACCAATCCCTTTACATTTTGGACACTTAGTTTTCAATTTAAAAAACCCCTTGTTATATAATAAAATTTTGTTGTTTGAATAAATCTGAATTATTTTCCACTATTAAATCACGTTCGTATTGATACTCACTAGATTCATAAATCAAATCATTAGCCTGTGAAGCATAAGTTGTACCAGTATAATTTGAATTAAGCTCAAAACATCCAATAGCTTCTTTTAAGTTATTAACAGCATTAATTTTTAATTCTAATTCTTTGATAACAGTATCAATATACTCTATTTGAACATTATTTATATCTGAAGAAAAATTATTTCGTATATCATTTAATTTATCCAGACTACTATTATAATCCTTTCCCGCAGATATTGCTTTATTCTTTGCTTCATCAAAGTTTTTATCATTAACTAATTGAACAGCTTCATTATATTCATTATCCCCATTAACAATGGAATTACTAATATCCGGCATGGTTTTATTAATACTATCCATTGAACTATCAATAAAGATAATAGTTGCAGAAATGAATAACAAAACTAAAATAAAAATTATTAATTTAGTATAACTAGACACAATATTGTAATATATAAAAAGATATTATTAAAATTTTTCATGAAAAATATAATTTATCAAAAATAAAACTATTTTAAAAAAATAAAAAAAAGAAGTCTAGAAATGATTTCTAAACTTATTCACTAGACCAAAGTCCGTGTAAATTACAGAATGCATATACTACTACATCAGCAGCTTTATCTGCACCAATAGTGAATGTTGCTTCTGCAACTTCTCCTGGTTTGAAACATTTTGCATATAACTCAGAACCTGCTTCAACAACAACAAATTGAATAAAGTGGTCATCATCCATAGGGTGAGCAGTTTCTCCAACTTTTACATTAATATTGTCTCCATCCATTTCGAAAACAGGTTTATGTTTAGGAGATTTTTCTCCTTCTGTTTGTACAGGTATTTTGAGTAAATCTGGACTACAAACTTCTCCTTCACCTTTAACAAACATACTTAAAATACTTCCACATTTTTCACATTTTATAAAATTTGCCATGAATAACATCTCCAATAAAATATATTAATTTTATATTTTTTATCCTTAATATATCTTATTAATTATTGTGCATTTAATTAATATTATTTTAAATTAAAAACCAAAAAGTAGTGAAAATTTAAATCATACTTTTTTAAAAAGGATGTTTTACCTATATGATAGTTAAGAATAGCTATAATTTAGAAAGATTATTTATTGGCAATATTTTCCATTATTCTCATAATAATTTTCAATGGCAACTTGCAAAGCATCAGCAGCAAGGTTTGAACAATGCATTTTAACAGGTGGAAGACCATCGAGTTCTTCATCCACATCATTTCTTGAAATTTTCAATGCCTCTTCCAATGTTTTCCCAATAGCAATTTCAGTAATCATACTGCTTGTTGCGATTGCAGCTCCGCAACCAAATGTTTGGAATGAAATATCCTGAATAACATTATCCTCAACTTTAATATAAATTGTCATTAAATCACCACAAGTTGGATTTCCAACAGTTCCAATTCCATTTGCATCTTCCATTTTCCTACTATTTCTTGGATTTGTAAAATGATCCATTACTTTATCTGAATAATCCATATTAACACCTACACTCATTATCTCCTACACATTACATCATTATAATCAATTTCTTGATTCCAAAGTGGTGATATTTCTCTTAATCTTGCAACTGATTCTGCAACAGTGTTAACAAAATCATCTACATCGAATTTTTCACTTTCTGGAGCAAGAGATATTCTCAGTGATCCATGTACATCAACAGGATTCAATCCCAATGCAGTTAAAACTGGAGATGCTTCTAATGTATTAGAAGAACATGCAGATCCAGTTGAAGCTTGGTATCCTTTTGCATCAAGTAATAATATTAAAGATTCACCTTCAATAGCTTTAAATCTAAAATTAAGTAAATTAGGTAATCTATTTTCTGCATCACCATTTAAATAAGTATCAGGAATGGCATTTAATATTTTATTAGAAATCTCATCCCTAATTGATACTAATTTTTCATAATGTTCATCAAGTTTATTTACAGCCAATTCACATGCTTTTCCAAATCCAACAATTCCAGGAACATTTTCAGTACCTGAACGAATTCCCTTTTCCTGACCTCCACCATGAATTAAAGGTTCTACACGAGTTCCTTTTTTAATATATAATGCTCCAACACCTTTTGGACCATTAATCTTATGAGAAGATAAAGCTAGCAAATCTACATTTAATTTTTCAACATCCACTTCAATTTTACCAAATGTTTGAACAGCATCACAGTGAAATTTAATTCCATTTTCATGTGCTATTTTACCAATTTCTTCAATTGGTTGGATAGTACCCAACTCATTATTACCATGCATTACACTAATCAAAATGGTTTCCTCAGTAATAGCTTCTTTCAAATCTTCAATTTTAATAATACCATTTTCATAAACAGGCAAATAAGTGACTTTAAAATCTAAAGACTCTAAAAATTCTACTGTTTTTTTAACAGCAGGGTGTTCAATTTGGGTTGTTATTATATGCTTACCTTTTTTTGCTAATTTAAAAGCAATACCCTTAATAGCTAAGTTATCTGACTCTGACCCCCCACTTGTGAAATAAATTTCTTCAGGTTTTGCATTAATTGCATTCGCCACTCTTTGACGAGCTTGATCTAATGCTTTTTTAGATTCACGACCAAGTTTATAAAGAGTTGAAGGATTTCCAAACTCTTCTCTAAAATATGGTTCCATTTCTTCAAATACTTCTTTGCTAACTTGTGTAGTAGCTGAGTTATCTAAATACATACTATCTCTCAATATATTATAAATTAAATTCTATCGTATATCAATCAATACAATCTAAAGCTTGACTTAAATCTTCTATTAAATCATTAGCATCTTCTAAACCAATAGAAAGCCTAATAAAATCAGGTGTTACGCCTGTTGATTCTTGTTCCTCAGGAGTTAATTGTTGGTGTGTTGTACTTGCAGGATGTATTGCAAGACTTTTTGCATCGCCAATGTTTGCAAGTATCGAGAACAATTTTAAGTTTTCAATGACTTTTTTACCTGCTTCCTCCCCACCTTTAACACCAAATCCTAAAATACCTGCAAAATGATTTTTTAAGTATTTTTTATTATTCTCATAAGTTGCATGAGATCCTAATCCCGGATAAGTTACCCAGTTAACTTTAGGATGTGATTCTAAAAATTTAGCTACTTTGAGTGCATTTTCAGAATGTCTTTTTACACGTACATCTAAACTTTCAAGTCCCTGTAAGAAAATGAAACTATGTACCGGTGCTTGAGTTGCTCCCAAATCTCTTAAAAGTCTTGCCCTTGCTCTTACAGTAAATGCTATGTTTCCCAATTCTGGAACATCGCCAAATGCATCCCAAAACACTAATCCATGATAACTTGGATCTGCTTTTGTGAAATTATCAAACTTGCCATTACCCCAGTTAAATTTACCGGAGTCAACAATATATCCTCCAACAGCAGTTCCATGACCACCAACATATTTAGTTGCAGAAGCAGCAATTACATCAGCTCCGTGTAATAATGGCCTAACTAATCCAACACCAATCGTGTTATCCACAATCAATGGAATATCATGAGAATGAGCAATTTCAGCCAATGCTTCAAAGTCAGGTACATCTAATTTTGGATTACCAATAGATTCTACATAGATTGCTTTTGTTTTTTCATCAATTGCATCTTCAAAAGCTTGCAAATCCTGTGAATTTACAAATTTAACATCACGTGCTAAATCTTTGAAAGTATAGTTAAATAATTGGTAAGTACCACCGTAAAGATTATCGGCAGAAACAATGTTGTCTCCAGGACCAGTTACATTTAAAATTGCATATGAAATTGCTGCAAGACCACTTGATGTTGAAAGACCAGAATTACCACCTTCAATAGCAGCAATTCTTGCTTCAAATACATCACTGGTAGGATTAGTAAGCCTGGAATAAATTTGACCAAACTCTTGAAGGGCGAATCTCCTAGCAGCTTCACCGGCATCTTTAAATACATATGAAGTTGTCTGATAAATAGGAACTGCTTGAGCCCCAGTTGCAGGATCTGGTTGTTGACCTGCATGTACACCCAATGTTGCTAAACCATACTCTTTATTATTCATTAATCATCACCTTTATAATTTAATTTTCATAAATATGTCACGTGTTATATTAATTATATAACAATAGTTATTTTTAATATATAAAAGTTTTGATTTACCCAAATCAAAAGATTCCAAAAAATAATTATAACCATTGTTATATACATATAACATATGTTATTAGAATATACAAATGTTTTTATTAACATGAAAATTAGAAGTGAAAATAATATACAATTAATAGTCTGTTAAAAATAACACATAAACTTGCTCAGTAAAAATTAGAAAAAATGATTAATAATTACAGAATTAAAAAATCAACAAATTAAATTATAAAATAACCATTTATATACTATCAAATATGATTTATTAAAATAAATACAAGCATTAGTAAATTAAAGAAAGATATATATAGTAACAGGTATATCAGTCAGATATTGAAAAATCCCGATAAAAAAAAAGATAAAAAATCTCTTAATCATTTATTTCATAACCTAATGTTTGCAGGTCATCTCTAATTTTATCAGATAACTCATATTGTTTGTTAGCTCTTAACTGACCTCTAATTTCAGAAATTACATTAAGTAACTCATCAGATCCTGCATTTACTTCATTTACTTCAAAGCTAACACCAAAAATATCAGATACAATATCTAAAAATGATTTAATAGCTTTTTTATCTTCACTAGAAAATTTAGATAACTCATTTTTAGTATCATTTATTAATCCAAAAATTGCTGCAATAGCTTTTGGAGTGTTAAAGTCATCATCCATACTACTGAAGAATTCATCCATGTGAGGAATTAAAGCATCACATTCATATTTATTATCATCTACTTCAACATCTAAAAGATTATAATATTTCCTAATTCTATCTAAGCTTCTTTCAGATTGGTGAAGTGAATCTTTTGAAAAATCAATAGGACTTCTGTAATGAGTTGAAAGTACAAAAAACCTAAAAGTATCTGGCTCATAATCTTCTAATAATTCACGAATAGTAATAAAGTTATTTAATGATTTTGACATTTTCTCCCCATTAACATTTAAAAATCCAGTGTGCAACCAGAATTTTACCATCGGAGCTTTTCCACTTACTGCTTCCATTTGAGTGATTTCAGCTTCATGATGTGGGAAAATTAAATCTAAGCCTCCTCCATGTGCATCATATTGAGGTCCAAAGTAATATTCAGTAATTGCAGTATCTTCAATATGCCATCCAGGTCTTCCGTCTCCCCATGGAGATGGCCAAGTTGGTTCATCTACATCAATACGTTTTTTCCAAAGTGCAAAGTCTTGAGGATTCTTCTTTGTAGTCTCTGCAATATCCCTATGTGATTCTAATTCTTCAACATTCCTATTTGAAAGCTTACCAAATTCAGGAAACTTGTCAATTTCAAAGTAAACTCCATCTTCAGTTTCATAAGCAAATCCTTTATCAATTAATCTTTGGATTTGGTCTAGAATTTCATCAACATGATCAGTTGCTCTTGCAAATAAATTAACACCATTGACATTCAATTTATTCATATCTTCAATGTATCTTTTTTCAAATTTACGAGCTAATTCACTTGCTGGAATTCCACTTTCTTTTGACCTATTAATAATTTTATCATCAATATCAGTAATGTTTTGAATGTAAAATACAGCATATCCTTTGTATTCCAAATATCTTTTTATTGTATCAAAAGAAATGTATGTTCTTCCATGCCCAATATGTGCATCATCATAAACAGTTGGACCACATACAAATAAGTTAACCCTATTTTTATTAATAGTTACAAAATCCTCTTTACTACGAGTTAAAGTTGAATAGACGTCCATAAAAAATAACCTCAAAAAATAGTATTTAAAAAAAGGCAAGTGAGGGATTTGAACCCCCGTATTATGGTCTGCAGCCACACACCTAAGCCACTCGGTAAACTTGCCATAAAATTAAAGGATAATAAAGTATTAGTAATTAACTATATAAATACTTTACTATTTTTTTATATTTATTTAATTTACATCAGACCCAATACATGATTGACACTCTTCACCAAGTTCAGATTTATCAATATTAAGTTGATCTAAAACATCTGTTAATTCAACATGCCTACAAATTTTACAAGTTGTTGAAATCAAATCTGCTTTAGTTGCTTCATTTTGATATAATTTAAAAGCAAATTCTTTAATCATATCCCTAACATTATCCTCGAGTTTGATTCCACTACCTCGTTTATCAGTAATATACTGGGAAACTGCTGGCTGAGTAATATCCATAATTTCTGAAACTTCTTTTTGTTTCATACCCAAATTCAAAAGTTCTTTAGCTAGTTCTGACCTAATAGCTGGTATCACATACCAAACTACAATTTCACAAGGTGGCTTCATAATATCATTCCTCTTTTTTAAATAACTCATCTAAAGATTCCTGTTCATCAAGAATATCATCAGTTAAGCAAATTTCATTTTTATCACATAATACCCTGATATGTTCATCATTTTCTTGAAGATGCTTATTAATAGTCCTAAATGCATCTGCAACGGGGTCTGGAAGTTTATTGTGATCTAAGTCAACTTTTTCATGAGGTACACCTTTACGTTTTACAATACGTCCAGGAATTCCAACACATGTTGATTCAGAAGGAACATCCTTTAAAACAACAGCACCAGTACCAATTTTAGAATATTCTCCAATAGTAATATTACCCATTACTTTTGCACCTGCACCAATAATAACTCCCCGTTCTATTGTAGGATGTCTTTTAGTCTTTTCAGTACTAGTACCACCAAGAATTACTCCCTGATAAATTAATACATCATCACCAACGACCGCTGTTTCTCCAACAACAACACCCATACCATGGTCAATGAATACACGTTTACCAAATGTTGCACCAGGATGAATTTCAATACCTGTAATAAATCTAGCTAAATTAGAGTTCATACGAGCTAAAAGCTTAAAAGAATGATTCCAAAGCCAATGACTAACTCTATGCATTAATAAACCATAGAATCCAGGATAGCATAAGAAAATCTCTAATGTTGACCTTGCAGCAGGATCTTTTTCTTTAACCGCTTTAATTTCAGCTTTTAAATTATCAAACATTGATAAACCTCAAAAATAATATAATAAATTTAATTATATAACATATGGTATATATATTATTTGGAATAAAACATATTATTCAAATAACCATTCTTCTGATAAATATCTATCTCCACTATCAGGTAAGATAGCAATTATCCTTTTACCTTTATTTTCTTCTCTTTTAGCTAATTGTAAAGCAGCCCAAGTAGCAGCTCCAGAAGAAATACCTGCAAAAACACCTTCATTTTTAGCAAGTGCAATTAAAGTTTTTTCTGCTTCATCACTAGGCACTGGAATAATCTCATCAATAACCCCCGAATCATAAATTGACGGGACAAACCCTGCACCAATTCCTTGAATATTATGTGGTCCTTTTACACCTTTAGCTAATGTTTGTGATTCTTGTGGCTCTACTGCAATAATTTTAACATCCGAGAGGACCTCTTTTAATGCTTTACCAATACCAGTAATTGTTCCACCAGTACCTACTCCTGCAACAACATAATCTACATTACCCTCTGTATCTCTTAAAATCTCCTGACCAGTTGTTTTATAGTGAATAGCCACATTAGCTTCATTATCAAATTGACCTAAAATAATTGAATTTGGATTTTCTTTATGCAATTCTTCTGCTTTTGTAATAGCACCACCCATACCTTCTGAACCTGGAGTTAATACAATTTCAGCACCATAAATAGCTAAAAATTTTCTCCTTTCAACAGACATGGTTTCAGGCATGGTCAATATTACTTTATAGCCTTTTGCAGCAGCCGCAAAACCAATTCCAATACCCGTATTTCCACTAGTCGGCTCTATAATCACAGAACCCTCACCAATTAATCCTTTTTCTTCTGCATCTTCAATCATTGCAACAGCAACACGATCTTTTATACTACCTGCTGGGTTGAATGATTCCATTTTTACATCAACTTCTGCATTTAAATCTTTTGTTAAATTGTTTAATCTTATTATAGGAGTGTTTCCTATTGCATCAATTACACTATCAAGCACTCCTCTTTTTAATTCTGGAATATTTACCATATTCTATTCTCCAATAAATTATTTGTTTTTAATGATATATTAAAAGAGTCATCTTAAAATTAGATAACTATTGTTATATAATGATGAATCAATATATAAATTTAGTGATAAAAAAATTAAAAATTATCATTATAATAATCACAAATTTCACTACAAGGACAAATATCACACTGAGGAGATATTGGTTTGCAAATATTTTGACCAAACTGAACCATTAAATCATTTAATTTAATCCATAAATCTTTAGGAGCTATTTTTTTAAGTTCATCTTCCGTATCTTCAGGGTCTTTTGTATTTACTAATCCTAATCTATTAGAAATCCTATGAACATGAGTATCCACTGGAATTGCTGGAAGCTCAAAAGCAAAAACCATTACACAATTAGCAGTTTTTCTACCTACACCTGGGAGTTTCAACATTTCTTCTACAGTATCTGGAACAACTCCACCATACTGATCAATTAAAATCTGTGAAACCTCTTGAATTCTTGCTGCTTTTACATTATAGAAACCTGCAGGTCTAATTAATTCTTTAATATCATCAATTGGAGCTTCTGCAACTTCATAAATATCTTTATACTTAGCGAATAAATTGTTAGTAGCTTGATCAGTATTTTCATCACGAGTCCTTTGAGACAAAATTGTCCTAACTAATACTCGATAAGGATCACGGTCTTGAAATATTCTTATATCAAAAGTATTATCTAGGCATTCAACTAATTTAATTACTCTTTCTTCTTTATTCATCATATCAATTCCAATTCAAAACCAAGATTTGCCATTGCTTCAATGAAATTAGGGAAGGAAACATCAAATACTTCACCATTTGTTATTTCAATATCATGCTTAAGACCTATTAAAGAAAATGCCATTGCAATTCTATGATCTCCATGTGAATCAACAACCCCTGATGATACACCACCAGTTATACTCATTCCATCTTCATGCTCAACTAATTTACAACCAATTTTTTCCAATTCACGGCAAGTTGTATCAATTCTATCAGTTTCCTTTACTCTTGCATGGGCAACACCTGTAATATTAGTTGTTCCTTCAGCCATTGCTGCTAAAACTGCAACAGTAATTAATAAATCAGGTGCATTTGATAAATCAACATCAATTGCTTCTAAATGTCCACTAGATGTAATTTCAACATAATCTTCTCCACGGACAATTGTTGCTCCCATGTCTTGAAGAATATCTAAAATAAATTTATCTCCTTGTTTTGATGTCCTAAATAAATTTTTAATTCTAGCACTACCACCATTAATAGCAATTAAAGCAAGCAAATAAGATGCTGATGAATAATCTCCCTCAACAGTATAATCACAAGCAACATATTCTTGTTTGGGAATTTTAAATTCATCAATTCTACAACTTTGATGCTCTTGACTGCATGAATCATGTTTCAAATAATATGCCTTATCTGTTTTAATACCAAATTTTCTCATGATATCCCAAGTCATATAAACATAAGGCTTTGATTTGAATTCAGGTAAAACATATAACGTAACTCCACATTTAGACAATGGAGCAGATATTAAGATTGATGAAATAAACTGTGAACTAACATTACCCATGATATTGGTTTCACCACCAACATATCCTGGTTTAATCAATATTGGTGCTCTTTCGTTGTTGTTTAATGATTCAGATTCGACTCCTAAAGGTTTTAATGCATCCATCAAAAGACCCATGGGTCGTGTATGAAGAGACTCATCACCAGTCAAAATAACTTCATTATCACTTAATGCAGACACAGAAGTCATTAATCTAAGTGTAGTTCCTGAATTTGCAAGGTCAATTGGTCCATCACAAGAATTATGAAGCATCCCATTAGTTCCAATAACTTCCAAATAATCATCTTTATTATTAATTTGAGCGCCCAATGCTTTACACACCCTAATAGATGCTAATGTATCTTC
This sequence comes from Methanobrevibacter sp., assembly GCF_051877095.1. Classification (GTDB taxonomy): domain Archaea; phylum Methanobacteriota; class Methanobacteria; order Methanobacteriales; family Methanobacteriaceae; genus Methanocatella. Next base: position 37,157 of record NZ_JBJEIO010000013.1, read on the forward strand.
AGAGTATAGTATGTCATAAAGTCTAGATGTACCATTAGCTAATGAAGCTAATATAATTGCTCTGTGAGAATAACTTTTAGATGGAGGTGCTTTAACCTCACCACCAATATTTGAGATATTTTTTACCTTAAGAATCATTAATAATATTTTAAATTAAATTTAATAAATAGTTACCTATTATTAAAACTAAGGAAAAAGAAATAATATAATTATAAAATAAAAAAATAATCTGATAAAAAATAAGAAATTGAAGAAATAATTATCTAATTATTTCAACAATCATATCTAAGTTTTCAGACTGTAAGATATCTACTTTCTTACCAGATGCCCCTACAATCTCTTTTTTAATATTTAACATATCTACAGGAACTACAATATCTCCAACAACAAGTTCTTGAGAATCATTTAAAACACTAGCAATCTCATCGATATCTGTTGATTTTAAATAACCAATAATTTTACCAGCATCCCCCTTGAATTTTGGTCCTATTTGAGACATATCTGGTTCAACTTCAATAATTTTTTCATGAACTTCAGGTTTTCCTGAACTGATAGTTAAATCATTAATTTTCAAAGTACCTTTAATATCTTCATCAAACATATTAAATACATCAACTAACTCATCATCAGAAGTATATACATTTACTTCATTTAGTTCAGCATTTAATGGGATTTTTGATGCTGATTTAAATCTTCTAACTTCATCAATTAATTCAATAGTAGTTTCACCTTTTATTTCCATTTCTTCACTGATTAATTCTTCATTTACTTCAGGCCAAGAAGTAGTATGAATAGATTTATCATCAAAGTATTGGTAAACTTCTTCTGTAAAGAATGGAATAATTGGAGCGAGTAATTTCAAGGATGTTTCAATTACACATCTTAAAGTGTATTTAGCAGCTCTTCGTGATTCATCAGATACATCATTATATAATCTATATTTTACAGCTTCAATATACTCATCACAGAAATCATGCCAAAAGAATTTTTCGATTAATCCAATTGTATCCGCAAAATTGTAATTTGCAAATGCATTATCAACATGTTTATTTAGATTATTAAGTTTGGATAAAATCCACATATCAAGTGGTCCTAAGTTATCTTTAACTCCATCATATGATACTTCTTCATCGAAAATTTGCATACTGATAAATCTAAATGCATTCCAGAATTTTCTTATAAATCTGTATCCATGTTTGATTTCTTTCCAATCAAATATTACATCAGATCCAGGTATACTATTTGCAGCCCATGTTCTAAGTGCATCTGCACCATATTGTTCAATAACTTCTTCAGGACCTATCACATTCCCTCTAGATTTACTCATCTTATACCCATCTTCACCAAATACCATACCATTGATTACAACATCAGAGAATGGTTTTTGATCAGTTAAAGCAAGACATCTAAGTGTGGTATAAAATGTCCATGTACGGATAATATCATGCCCTTGTGGACGTATATCTGCTGGGAAATGATTAACATAATCCTCATTAGGCCAACCTGCAATAGATAATGGAGAAATAGATGAATCCATCCAAGTATCAAGAACATCTTCTTCAGGAATAAATTCTTCACACCCACATTCACATGCATGTTTTGGTTTATCTTGAGTTGGATCAATTGGTAAATCTTCAACATCAGGTAAAATAACTTTTCCACAATCTTTACAGTACCATACAGGAATTGGAGTTGCAAAAATTCTTTGTCTTGAAATACACCAGTCCCATTCCATTGAATCTGCCCAATTTAGCATACGAGATTTCATATGTTCTGGCATCCAATTCATTTCATCTGCAGCATCTTTGGTTTTTTGGATTAATTCTCTTACAGCTACAAACCATTGCTTTTTAACAAGAATTTCAATAGGAGTTTTACATCTCCAGCATTGTCCAACATTTTGATCAACTTGTTCTTGTTTTAATAAGTAACCTTCAGCATCTAAATCAGAAATAGTTTGTTTTTTACAGGTTTGTAAATCCATTCCAGCATATCTTCCAGCAGCAACAGTCAATTTACCAGTTTCATCAATCGCATCAATAATTTCTAAATCATATTTATTTACCCAACTTACATCAGTTTTATCCCCAAAAGTACAAATCATTACTGCACCAGTACCAAATTCAGGATCGACTTCTTCATCTGCAATTATTTTTACTTTTTGATGTGATAAAGGCACTTCCACATATTTACCTAAAAGATGAGTATATCTTTCATCTTCTGGGTGAATTACAACAGCTACACAAGCAGACATTAATTCTGGTCTTGTAGTTGCAATTAAAATACCTTCATCTTTTGGGTTAGCTTGTTTACCTGAAGATTGTGAAGACACAATATCATCATAAGAATCTTCAACAGCTGGTGGGAAGTTAACATAGTTTAAAAATGTAGTATTATCACTGTATTCAACTTCTGCAAAAGCAATAGCTGTTTCACAACGAGGACACCAATTTACCGGATGAATACCTTGATAAATCAATCCTTCATTATACATTTTTAAGAATGAATATTGAGTTCTTCTCATATATTCAGGAGTCATTGTAATGAATTCACGATTCCAATCTTGTGAAAAACCCATTGATTTCATTTGTGACTTCATACTAGCAATATTTTTAGTAGTTAAATCAACACAATATTCCCTAAATTTAGCTCTAGAAACATCGTTTTTCTTGATTCCATGAGTTTCTTCAACTTTAACTTCAGTTGGAAGACCATGACAGTCCCATCCTTGTGGGAATAATACATCATGACCTTTCAATCTTCTGTATCTTGCATTCATATCAATATAAACCCAATTTAAAACATGACCTAAGTGAATAAGTCCTGTTGGGTATGGTGGGGGAGTATCAATTATGTATCTAGGACGAGAGCCATCTCCAATATATTTATAGATGTCTTCATCTTCCCATTTTTTCTCCCAAAATTTTTCTCTTTTAAAATCATAGTCTTTAGGGATTTCTTCGTTTAACATACATTTTCTCCATAATAATATTGAATTATAATACTATTAATTATGTATTTTATTATTTAAAAAACTTTCATAATACATTAGAAATATCTTTTAATAGGTAACTATATTATATAATAAAACTAAAATATTAGTATTATCAATTAAAAGGACTGTAAGAAAAATGCAAATGATTTGGTTTTATGTTGCCATTGTTTTAGCGATAAGTGATGTATTACATACTACATTAATGTGGAAAGTTTTAAATAACTTTTATATTTTGTTAGGTGTGTTTATTCAACAATCTACTCATTCTTCATGGCAGACTTGGTTAATTCATGAAACAATGGAAGCAGCATTCCATTTTATCATCTTATCAGTTGTTTTTTTAAATCCAATTATTGGATTATTAGCAGCCCTGATTCATTTTATAATAGATGTATCCCATACAATATTACTACCTAATTTAGGTGAATTAGAACATAGAGCTCTTCATTTTGTTATTGAATCTCTATTCTTTATGATAATATATGGGTTATAAAATCTAATGGAGTTATTTAAATGCCAGTTATTACATTCAAATATCAAGATTTAAAAGATTTAGGAATAGATATGGAAAAAGACGAATTAATCGATACTTTACCAATGATGTCTAGTGATATTGAAGACTTTGATGATGAAGAAATTAAAGTAGAATTCTTCCCGAACAGACCAGACAATCTCTCTGTTGAAGGAGTAGCTAGATCATTTAAAGGATTTATTGGACAAGAAGTAGGTTTTCCAGACTATAAAGTTGAAGAATCTGGCGAATATGTTACTGTAGATAATGATGTTGCAGCAATTAGACCATACATTGGCTTTGCTAAAATAGATAATGTTGATTTTTCAGGAGATAAATTAAAATATATTATGGATTTCCAAGAAAACCTCCATTGGGTTATTGGAAGAGATAGAAAAAAAGTAGCTATTGGTATTCATAATGCAGATGCTGTAAATGGTCCATTTAAATATATTGCAACTCCAAAAGATGACAATTCATTCGTTCCACTTGAAAAAGATAACAAAATGACTCCTCACAAAATATTAACTGAACATGATAAAGGAAAAGACTATGCTCATTTAATTGAAGATTTTGAAAAATATCCATTAATTCTTGATAAAGATGACAATGTATTATCAATGCCTCCAATTATTAACGGAGAATTAACTAAAATCAAAGAAGATACTCATAATATTATTGTTGATGTAACTGGTACTGATGAAAAAGCAGTTAATCAGTCTTTAAATATTATTTGTTCATCTTTTGCAGAAGTAGGTGGTCAAATCAAGTCTATGGAAGTCAAATATGAAGATAAAACAATAATAACTCCAAATTTAACTCCTCAAGAAATGAATGTTCATGTAGCTACTGCTAATGAATTAATTGGTGGAATTAATTTAACTGCAGACGATATTAAAGAATTATTATTAAAAGCTCGTTTTGATGCTGAAATAATCAATGAAAACGAAGTTAAAGCTATAATACCATCATATAGAGTAGATATTTTACATGAAGTAGATATTGTTGAAAATATTGCAGTACAATACCATATTAACGATGTAGTTGCAGAACTTCCGGACATTAATACTGTAGCTTATGAGAATAACTGGTTTAAAGCAGAAAGTACAATTCGTGAAGTAATGATTGCAATGGGCTTCCAAGAAGTAATGAGTTTAATGTTAACCAATGAAGAAGCACATTATAAAAAAATGAACCAAGAAGAAGCACCTCATGTTCAAGTTGCAAGACCAATTACAATTGATAGAACAATTATTAGAACCAGTTTAATAAACTCACTTATGGAATTTTTAGAAGACAATAAACACGAAGATTTACCTCAAAAAATATTCGAAATAGGAGATGTTCTATACTTAGATGAAACTAAAGAAAATAAAACCGTTTCTTCCAAAAAACTAGCAGCACTCGTTTGCCACTCAACTGCTAACTTTACTGAAATTAAATCTATTATGAGTAGTGTTTTATCAAATTTAGGATATACTATGGAAATTGAGGACAGTGAAAATAAAACTTTCATTGAAGGAAGAGTAGCTAATGTAACTGGTGAAGCTCAAAAAGGTACCATCAAAGGATTCTTTGGTGAAATATCACCTGAAGTTATTACAAACTTTAACTTAGATTATCCAGTAATTGCATTTGAAATAGAATTTATTAACAAATAAATTCTTTAATTCTTTTTTTAATACCATAATTTTCTCATTTGAATTTCTATTTGGGAATAATTACTTAGTTCTGGTGTGACATCATAATTATTAAAAAATACTGTTAAAATAAATAAAATAATCACAATAACTATTAAAATAATTAACCATTTATTCAATTATTCACCAACCATTGTCAAAGTTATTGTTCTATTGTCTCTTGGCCCATCTAATTCTATAAAAAATACAGATTGCCAAGTACCCAAATCAAGTTTCGCATTTTTTATAGGTAAACATTCACTTGATGAAAGTAAAAATGATTTTAAATGTGACATTGCATTGTTATCAATTCTATCATGAGAATAACTAAATTTATCTGAAACAATATTATCAAGGCAAAATTCTAAATCATCTAATAATCCTGCTTCATTTTCATTAACAACAATAGCTGATGTGGAATGTTTCGAAAAAATAGATATTATTCCCTCATCAATATTAATCAATTCATTAATTTTAGAAGTAATGTCAATTATTTCAAAATTTTTATTCGTGTTTATTTTTAAAGAATTAAATTTAATAGTCATCAAATATATTTTATTAAAACTTGTTAATAAATAAAAAAAGAAAAAAGAAAAGTTTAATTTTCTATTTCAGGTTTTCTCCAGTAACCATAAATAATCATTCCCATAATTGAAACAATGCTTAATACTACAAGGCCTGAAGTGTCAGTGATTTCTTTTGAAATTTTACTTGGAGGGACTATTTCATATGCTTCGCCCTCTTCAGATTGTTCACCTTCATTGGAATCTCCAGCATTAGTATCACCATTAGTTAAAGCACTATCACCATTATCTGATGAATCCTGATATAATCCAGAAGCATTCGTACCATAAACTCCAAAATTCATAGAATTTGCGAAATGAGCACTTTTTGAAGTTCCATTATCAGAATTTCCACCTTTTGAAGCACCATTATCATTATTTAAAGAATCATCAGGTTTTGTTCCTGAGTTTCCATGATTACCATCTGGTGATGTTGATGTCGATGAATCAGGACCATCATTCTTATCACCATATGCTGTTTTATAAGTATATTTAACTGGTTTACCACCAATCATTACTTCAACTTCATATTCAGTGTCTGGATCAAGATTTGCATCAATTATAGCTTTACCATTTACAAATTTTGCAGTATACTGATTTCCATTAATATTAACCTTTATATCAAAAGTACCGAATTCATTAACTGCTTTTCCATTAGTATCATACATTTGAAGACCAATACCATTTTTAATTGAAAAAGTTCCCATTTTCATGATACCTGCAAGAAGCATAGGACAAACAAATGTATTTGCATCATCAGTTGAATCAAACCAATTATCTCCCAGTTTAAACACTGGCAACTCAGGATTATTTTTAGCTTGGTATCCCTCATTATGAGTTAAAACATTGTATTTAACTTCTAATCTTGAAGAACTTCCTTCTTTTGCTGTTTTAAAATCAGCTCCAAATAATAATCCATTACCTGATTCAAATGCTCCTAATTCATAATCAGTATGACGTTTATTATTAGTAAAAGTATTTGCATTAATAACATCATAACTTGAAATTGAATTTATATAAATCCCATTAGGATTTTCATAAGCCAAATTGTATTTAATTATATTTCCAGTAGTCTTATTAAATAAGGAAATCCCATTAAATCCATTATGATGCACAGTATTATTAGTTACATTACAATAGTAAATATTTGAAAGATGTATTCCTGATCTTTTACTATAAGAAACTGTATTTTTAGAAATTGTTGACCTTTTAACATTTTCTAAATGAATTCCATTACCAGTAACTTTTGAAATATTATTAAATAATACACCTACATTATTTGAGTTTTTAACTAAAATACCTGTTTTTCCATTTTGAACAACAACATTTCTGATTGTTGTATTATCTGATGAATCAACAACAACACCATAATCACTATTGGATATAATAGTTAATCCTGATAATATACTTCCAGAACTATGAGATGTGAAATAAAACCCGAAAGAATTGCTTAATCCCAAATTCTTTGCCCTATCAGTTATTTGGTCTAAAGTATGAATTTTTGAATTTTTATTAGAAACAATATTTAATTTCTTATCAACAACTAAAGAAATATTCTTATATTCTTTATCTGTAAATACAAATTCATCTCCATCTTGTGCATTATCAAACATTGTCTGAATTTCATCATTGGACAAATCTGAACTTATTTGATAAGATGAACCAATAGTTGGACTAATAGTAGCATTATCTGGTGTATCACTTGCACTGACAGTTGAAATGACACATAAAGCAATAACACATATGAATAAAACATTTAAGAATTTATTCATATCCATCCTCCTATATATACCAATCCTCCCCATATAAATTTAAAATCAATACATCAAGTAAAAATAATTTAAACTAATATGAAACTATTTTAATATTGACTAAAATTTAATACTCAAATCACCCCAATTATTATTAAAAAAGAATGAACCGTATTAATATTCATATTGATTTCATAATATATCATTTACTTAATATAGATATATAAATTTTATTAAAAAATAAGACTAAAAATAAACTAAATCATTATTTTGAAAAAAATAACTCATTTATATTTCATAATTAAAGTATTCTAATTTAAATATAATAAAAAATATAACATGTAACATATTGCTTATCGACAAATATTGTATCTTTAAGCAATATATTATATAAAGATGAGGAAATAATAATGAATAAAAAAAGACATATGTTAGTTATATCATTAGTTTTACTCTTATTTCTTTGTATAAGTAATGTATCTGCTGAAAATACAACTTCAGACAATAATATATTACAAGAAAATAATGATATACCTACATTAGATGAAAGTAACAACTACGTTACTCAAACATCTTCACAACACACTATTACAGCTGGATCAGATAGTGATACAATCCAAAATACAATTAATAGTATGAAAGATGGAGATGTTCTTAACTTTGAAAAAGGAACTTACAAAGATATTTGTATTTATGTAAACAAGAGCATTACAATAAATGGTAATGGTGCAGAATTAATAGGATATGACACTCCTTCTAAAAATAACACTCCTGAAATTATCTACAAAGATACTAATGACGGAGGATATGTAATTGAAAATTTTGCTACATTATACATTGTTAAAGCAGATAATGTTGTGATTAATGGTTTAAAAATAATTGGTGGTGCAAATAGTGCTGCTACTTATTCTAATGCATTAGTATATGCAATGAATGCAAACAATTTAACTTTCAAAAATAATACTTTAGATGGATCCTCTTGGGGATTATACTTTCAACACTGTGCTGATGGACATGTAACAAATAATACCATTAAAAATCAAAAGACAACAGGATTTTTAAACTTTGGATCTGCGAGAACTCTAATTGAAAACAACAAAGTGATTAATGCTAAAAATCATGGTATTGATGTAAGACACGGAACCGGACCAAATGTTAAAGTTATTAATAATACTGTGATTGGCTCAAAAGAAGGAATTTACTTAATGCATTCATCCGGCCATACTGTTTCTAACAACACTTTAATTAACTGTACTATCAGTTCAATTAGTTGTTATGGTTCATCAAATATTAAATTAAATGGAAATAAAATGCAAAAATCTAGAATTGGTATTTTACTTGGTGGTGGATACAAAGACATCATTGTTGGTGAAAATATATTTGCTTTAGATAACTTACCTTTCCCACCAACCTTTGTATATTATGTTGCAGAAGCAAAATCTGAATACCAAGGTCCTGAAGATATGATAGGTACATTCAGTGATAGTTCTTCCTTTAATCCTAATTACATAGCATTTACAGGAATTACTGAACCAAAAGATATTAGTATTAATTATGATTCTATTTTAAATAAAACTGGAACTGAATTTATTGTTCCAGAAGGCTCATCAAATACTGATATTCAAAACATTATCAATAACATGGCTGACGGAGATACATTAAGTTTCACTCCAAATGCTGTTTACAATGACATTTCAATTTACATTGATAAAAATATTAAAATTATGGGTAACAATGCTACTTTAGTTGGATGTACTGGAATTAACTTTAACAATGAAACACAATACTTAAATAATGTTGCAGAGAAAGTTAAAAAACCAACTAACGATGGAGGATATGCTATAGCATACAATGCAGTATTATATGTAGTAAATACTACCAATGTTGCTGTAAGTAACTTAAATATTAAAGCACAATATCCTAAATACGACACTACCAAAGTTAACGAAAAAACCAACGAATATAAAACTGCAGGAATTTTTGCAGGTTCAAATTCCAATTTAATAATTACTGGATGTGACGTAAGTGGTGCTTCTTGGGGTATTTTCCAAGAATCCTGTAGTGATAGTATAATTACCAAAAATAATGTCCATGATGTATACACCACAGGTATTATGAACTTTCGTTCTCCTAATGGAATTATTGCTGAAAATACAATTACCAATGCTACTAATCATGGTATTGATGTAAGACACGGAACCGGACCAAATGTAACTGTTTTCAATAACACAATTTCTAGTGCAAAAGAAGGAATTTACCTTATGCACTCTACAGGACACACTGTATACAACAATACTATTTCAAACTGTAAAATAAGTGGAATTACAGCTTATGGATCTGGAAATGAAGTTATATTTAACAATTCAATTTCTGGAAGTAGAATTGGTATTTTACTTGGTGGAGGATACTACAACGTAACCATCGGTGAAAATTCATACAATTTAGATTTCTTACCATTCCCTCCTACTTTTGTAAGTTACCTTGTAAGAGCAGATAGCAAATATCAAAGTGCAGACGATGTTATTAGAACTTACTCTGATAAAGAAACCGTAACCATTAATGCATCTGATATAACCACAGGATATAGAAAAGGTGAATTTAATTTTACATTAATTGGTCAAAATGGAGACATATTAGCAAATAAAAATGTAATCATCAATATTAATGGTATTGATTATTCTCTTAAAACTAATGAAAATGGAACTGCAACTATTTCTCTTTCATTACCTACAGGTACCTACAATGCAATTATTAAATTCGCAGGTGATGATAATTATGCTCCAACTAATGTAAATAAAACTATTACAGTTACAGATGACAGAATTACAACATCTTTCTCCTCAGCTAATAAAAATCTTTACTTAACCATACTTGTTAAAGGATACTCTTACAATGTACTATTCAAAGATGCAAATGGTAAAGTTTTAGCTAATAAAAAAGTAACTATGAACTATGATGGTAAAACTTATACTGCAATAACAAACTCAAAAGGAATAACTGTATTTAAAATAAAAACTACTACTCTTGGATCTAAAAAAGCAACCATCAAATTTAATGGTGATAATACATACAAACCTGTTACCAGAAACGTAGTAATTAAAGCAATAAAACAACCATCAAAAATCACTGCTTATAAAAAGACTTTCAAAGTAAAAACAAAAGTTAAACAATACACTATTGCTTTAAAAGACAATAAAGGTAAATATATCTACAAAGGTACTGTTTATCTTAAAGTTAACGGTAAAACTTACAAAGCAATTACCAATTCTAAAGGTAGAGCTACATTTAAGATTACTGGATTAACTAAAGCAGGAAAATTCACAGCATCCATTAAATATAATGGAAACAACTATTATAGTTCCACAAATACTAAAATAGTATTAACAACTAAAAGATAGAAGAGATATATAAAATCTCTTTTATTTTTCTTTTTTTAAAAAAAATTAATAATATTTCTTTTTACGATCAACAGCAAAGTAAATAATAGCAATTCCAATTAAAATCAAAACAATTTGAGGAAATATTACAAAAAATAATGCAGGAATCATATTTAACTCAACAAGCAACCATAAAACACCATAAATTACAATTAATACTCCAAATATAATAGCTATTTTGTAACTCATATCCTTTAAATCAAATGGTATTCCAGCACCAATAGGCATTATATCATCTCCAACTCTTTAGTACCATCATCTGTACCAACAATAACTTTATCAACCATTTGTGTAAATATTCCATTTTCAACAACACCTGGAATCGTATTTATATCAATTTCTAAGTGCTTTGGTGATTCTATTTTATCAAATTTAGCATCAATTACAAAATTACCATTATCAGTGATTACAGGACCATCTTTTCTTTGAGCCATTCTAATTTCACATTTAGCTCCCATATCTTCCAATTCTTTAATTACCATACGAGATGCATCAGGCAATACTTCAACAGGTACAGGGAAATTACCTAATTCTTTTACAACTTTTGATTCATCAACAATGACAATAAATTGATCTGCAGCATAATCAACAATTTTTTCTTTTGTATGGGCTGCTCCACCACCTTTTATTAAATTAAATTCATCATCTACTTCATCTGCACCATCAACAGATAAATCAATGTCATTTTCTTCAAGAGTAGTAATTGGAATATTCCATTGTTTTGCAATTAATAATGACTGGAAAGATGTTGGAATACCTTTTACATTTATTCCTTCTTCTTTAATTCTCATACCAACTTTTTCAATGAAAAAGTGAGTTGTTGAACCAGTACCTAACCCTAAAACCATTCCATCTTCCACATATTCAGCAGCCTTGTATCCTGCATTCTTTTTACTAGAACTATTACCACTAGTGTTTTTCATTATATCACAAATCCTAAAGTAAGTTTATTGAGTTTATATCCTTTTTTACATTCCTCTTTATGTTTTCCATTGTTATTCAATAAAATACATTTATCATTTTCTTGTAATCCCTCTGGGAAACATAAATCATGGAATTCACATGTCTCATCACAATCAGGAGCATTAAATGTAAATGTAGATCCTTCAAAAATATTTTTAGAAGCAGTTAATAAATCAACTTGAGCCCTATCAATTTCAACAGGGACTACAATACCCCCAGAGTGAATTGGGCATTTCTGCTCATTCTCTTTGACATTTACAACAACATATTTTCTATTTAATTCTAAGTTTCCAACACAAGATGATTTGAATCTACAATTTTCACATTCATCAGCTGGACCTAAAAAAACAAATTCTTGACCTTTTTTAGCCAAATCTTTACCTATTAATGTAATCATCTAAATCACCTCAGTTTTATAAGCAAGCTCATAAGCTGCTTCACGAGAAATTCCATTATCACCTAAAATAGTGTATCTATTAGGTCTAATCTTATTTGCCATAACTAATGCATCGATTATTTCTTCATCAGATATACCGACATCAGTAGCAGTTGTTGGAGCTTGAACTGCTTCCAATGAATTCTTAATACTTTTCCAATCACCACCATGTAAGTACATCATCATTATTGTACCAATACCACATTGTTCCCCATGTAAAGCAGGCTTTTCAAGAATCTTATCTAATGCATGTGAGAACAAATGTTCCGATCCGCTTGCTGGACGTGATGAACCTGCAATACTAATAGCCATTCCTCCACTAAACAATGATTTCATAACAATACGTGCACTAGGTTCAAGATTAGGTTTAATATTAGTTATATTATCCGTAATTAAATGAGCAGACATTATTGATAACGCAGCAGCAGATTCACTAAATGATTCATTTTTTAAACGATGAGCTAATTCCCAATCTTTTATAGCTGTAAAGTTAGAAATTAAATCAGCACACCCTGCTGCAAGTAACCTAAATGAAGACTGTGCAATAATCTCAGAATCAGCAATAACTGCTATTGGAGAGTGTGCTGCAACAGATATTGAAGTATTCGGATTTTTTATTGATGCTAAAGGAGATACAATACCATCATGTGAAGCTGTTGTTGGCATGGATACAAAGTATACGCCTTTATTGAATGATGATAATTTAGCTACATCAATAACTTTTCCACCACCAACACCTAAAACAGTAGTTTTAGAAGTTATTAACTCTTCAACTTCTGAAATTGATTCTTCAGAAGCATTAGCAACCTTAATTACCTCATAAGATAAATTATTCTTTTCTAAGCTCGCAATAACAGGTTTTGCACCAATATTATAAGTATGTGAACCAGTTACTATTAAAAAATCATCACTTAGATGTAAAGAATTACAGATTTCAGCCGTATCATGTACAATACCTGGATCTATGTAAACTTCACGAGGCATTTGTATTTTCCTATTAGTCATAATATCTCCTAAAAATAAATTATAATCAATATTAATTATTATAAAAATAGTTATAAATAATTTTCTTATTCTAAAAGTTACACTTGAAATGTACCTCTTATTACATATAATTCATAAGTTATAACTTATAACTTATACTAAATAAAACATTAATTTTGTTTATTATATAAATTAAATAAACTTAATACTTATTAAAAACAAAAAGTTTAATGTTATAAAATTTATTTAGGTGATATGGTGGAAAATTTTGATGAATGGTTTCATGATATTTTAGAAAATGCAAATATTACTGATTCAAGATATCCTATTAAAGGAATGGCAGTTTGGATGCCATACGGTTTTCAAATTAGAAAACACACAATGAATATTATTAAAGAATTATTAGATAAAGATCACGAAGAAGTACTCTTTCCAATGCTTGTTCCTGAAAGTGAACTTGCAAAAGAAGGAATTCATGTAAAAGGATTCGAAGATGAAGTATACTGGGTAACTAAAGGTGGTCAAAGAGAATTAAACGAACAATTAGCACTAAGACCTACTAGTGAGACTGCAATTTATCCAATGTATTCATTATGGATTAGAACACACATGGATCTTCCAATTAGATATTATCAAATTGTAAATACCTTTAGATATGAAACAAAACATACTAGACCTTTAATTCGTGTAAGAGAAATTACAACATTTAAAGAAGCACATACTGCTCATGCAACTAAAGAAGAATCTGATGAACAAATCCAAGAATTTATTGAGATTTATAAAGAATTCTTTGACGATTTAGGACTTCCATATTTAATTTCTAAAAGACCAGAATGGGATAAATTCCCTGGTGCTGATTATACAATGGCTTTTGATGTAATTATGCCTAATGGCAAAACATTACAAATAGGTACTATCCACAATTTAGGTCAAACTTTTGCAAAAACATTTGATATAACCTTTGAAGACAAAGACGGAGAACACAAACTTGTATATCAAACTTGTGCTGGATTATCTGATAGAGTAATTGCTTCCGTAATTGGAATTCACGGAGATGAAACTGGATTACGCTTACCACCTAAAGTATCACCAAACCAAGTTACAATTATTCCAATTTTATTTAAAAAAGGAAAAGAAGAAGTTTTAACAAAATGTAGTGAAATTAAAACTATATTAGAAAATGCAGGACTTAGAGTAAATATCGATGATAGAGACATAAGACCTGGTAAAAAATTCCACGATTGGGAATTAAAAGGAACTCCATTAAAACTTGAACTTGGACCTAGAGACTTAGAAAACAATATTACAGTAGCTATGAGAAGAGATGAAGGAAAAAAAATTGAAATTGCTCTTGATGACTCTTTAGCTGATAATATTATTAATTTATTAAATAAAACCGAAGAAAATTTATCTTCATCTGCATGGAATTTCCAAGAAAATCATGTTAAATTTACAGAAAAAATAGAAGAAGTTAAAGAACTTGTTGAATCTGGTAATGTTGTTAAGTTCTACTGGTGTGGGGATGAAGCTATTGGTAGGGAAATTGAAGAACAAACTGGATATGACATTTTAGGTATTCAAGAAGAAGTCATGGAAGGTAAATGCATCTCAGGTAAAGGAGATGCTAAATATACTGCTTTAATAGCTAAAACATACTAAGTGATTAAAATGGATAATTTCTACGCAATAATTCCAGTGAGTAAGTTCAAAAATGCTAAAACAAGACTTTCCCCTTTTTTATCAGAAGAAGAAAGGGAAAAACTCTTAAAAGTAATGCTTCAGGATGTAACTGAGGCTTTAAAAAAGCATGTAGATAAAATATTCATTATTAGTAGAGATGAAGATGTTCTAAAGTATGCTGAAAGCTTAAACCTAGATACTATCTTAGAAAATGAAGATTCAAACTTAAATAAAGCATTAAGACAAGCAATGAAAGAATGTAAAGGAAAAACAAGAAAAGTAATCATTGTTCCTTCAGATGTTCCTTTAATTGGGAAAACAAATATTTCAATGCTAATTGAAGCTTCTAAAAACTTAGATTTCATAATAGTACCATCAAAAGGTGGTGGAACTAATATGATTATTATGAAACCTATGGCAATACACACTAAATTTGAAGGATTAAGTTACAAAGAACATGTAAATGCTGCTGAGCGAAAAAAATTAAATCCTCAAGTTCATGATTCTTTATTTATGGCATTGGATGTTAACACTGCTGAAGATTTAGGTGAAATCATGATTCATGGAGAACATACTCACACTAGAAAATACTTAAAGGGACTCAAAGTTAAAGTAGAACCTTACCGTGGAAGTGAACGTTTAAAAGTCACAAGGAGTTAATTAATGATAGTAATGTCTATTGCAGGTGTTGATCCATCTGCCGGTGCTGGTGTTTATGCTGATTTAAAAACATTTCAAGCTATTGGAGTTTATGGAACTGGAATTGTTACAGCAATCACTGCACAAAATCCATATAAATTCTTTTCAACATCACCTGTTTTACCAGCCTACATTGAAGAACAAATGGATGCAGTTCTTGACTCTTATGAAGTGGAATTTATTAAAACTGGAATGTTATATTCACCAGAAATTATTAAATTAGTTTCAAAAAAGATTAAAGAATATAATCTAAAAGCAGTAGTTGACCCTGTAATGGTTGCAACATCCGGTGGAGACCTAACCAAAGAAGACATTGCAGATGCATTTAATAAATATTTACTTCCAAATTCAATGTTAACCACACCAAATATAGCTGAAGCTGAAAAATTAACAAATTTGAAAATAAACACAAAAGAAGACGCTATTAAAGCTTCTAAAAAGATAGTTTGTAATAATATTATTACTGGAGGTCATCTAGATGGTTTAAACACTATAAGCATTGATGATGAAGTTACAACTATCAAACAAGAATTAATAAAAACAGAAAATTTACATGGTACTGGTTGTAATTTATCTTCAGCAATTGTTGCATACCTTGCTAAAAATAATAACCTTAACACATCAATCGTGAAAGCACTAGATTATGTGTATGAAGGAATAAAAAATGGAAATTATGGCACATTAATAGCTAAAATATAATAAAAAGGATAAAAGAATATAAATTATTCTTCCATATTTAAATCTTTAACAATAGACTCCTGAATTGCAATAAATTCCGGAGATTGTCTTTTTCTTGGTCTTTCTAAATTTACATCGACAATATCTGAAATTCTACCAGGATTTTTGTCTAAAATAACAATTTTATCTGCTAAATAAACCGCTTCATCAACATCATGAGTTACAAAAACAATTGTATTCTCAAATCTTTTCCAAACTCCAATTAACTGTTCTTGAAGATTATGTCTATTTTGCATATCCAATGCAGAAAACGGCTCATCCATGAGTAATATAGGTGAATGATTAAGCAAAGATCTAATAATTGCGACCCTTTGTTTCATACCTCCAGAAAGTTCATGTGGATAGCTATCTTTAAAGTCAATTAAACCGACACTTTTCAAATACCTTTCAGCAGCTGCAATATTTTCTTCATTAGAACCAGATTTTGTCATCTCCAAACCAAAAGTTACATTTTCAAGAACTGTTAACCAAGGAAATAGAGAATATTGTTGGAAAATAACTGCTCTGTCCCCAGATGGTTTTTTAACAACCTCACCATTTGCAACAATTTCACCAGAACTCGGAGTTTCAAGACCAGCAATTAATCTTAAAAGAGTTGTTTTACCACATCCAGATGGTCCTAAAAGACATACCAATTCACCATCATTAATAGTTAAATTAATATCTTCTAAAACAGACAAATTTTCTGACTTTTTAGTTTCAAATTTTTTATAAATATTTTTAACATCAATTGACATGCAAAACACCTACCAAAAGATTCTATCTTGAACTTTACCAAATACAAAGTCAAATACAAGTCCAATCAAACCTATTACAATCATACCAACAACAGTTGTACCGGTATCGAAAAGATTTGTTGCAGTTAAAATCATATAACCTAAACCACTACTTGATCCAATCATTTCAGCAGAAATAGTACACATTAACGCAATACCAATACCAACTTTCAAACCAGAAACAATATATGGTACTGCAGAAGGTAATACTATCCTTTTTAAGACATTCCAATCATTAGCACCAAGGGTTTGTGCAGATTCAACCAGAACCTTATCAGTCCTTTTAACACCATCAATTGTATAAATTAAAATTGGGAAAACACAACCCATGAAAATGATAAATACTGCTGGAAAAGTACCTATTCCAAACCATAAAATAGAAAATGGAATCCATGCAACTGGTGGAATCGGCCTTAAAATACTGATTACGAAAGTACATATGTCTTCTAGTCTTTTATACCATCCAAGTAAGATTCCAAGAGGAATAGCTACAATAGATGCCAATATTAAACCCGCGAATACTTTGTACAATGTATCAATAGTATTGGCTAAGAGCTTACCATTTTCGATTACTACTAATGCTGAATTCACCACATCTAAAGGACCCGGTAAGATATATGAATTAAATAGTCCAAAAGCATTAGTAATAAGATACCAGAATAGTATCAAAATTACTGGTAAAACCAAAGGAATAAATTTATTATTATAATTTTCAAACATTAAATCACTTATTAAAAATTAATACACTAATACTTTTACTTTTCATATTATAAAAACTTTTAAAAAATAAACATTAAGAATCATAATTCATTAAATAGCTTCTATGCCCATTATAACATAATTATCATCACTTAAACAGACTCAATACTTAAAATTCCAAATAGCATTGTTTATATAACTAAATTTTTTAAAGATACTGTTAAATAGCATAAAAAAAGAATATACTTCTAATAGGATGTTATAAAATGAACTCAAATAAAAAATTTTTCTCAAAAATAGGATTCAATTACTTAATTTATGCAATATCCACATTAATAATTACAATTATTTTAGCAAACATTATTGCATTTACAAAACCAGAAATTCTTAATAATATAAATATATCAACAATTATAACAGCTATTAGCAATTACCTTTTGCCATTACCCATCTTAGTATTTTTAATGAGAAAATTAGATGCTAAAAAACTAGAAGTCAATAACCTAAATATTAAAACATTTTTAACATACCTTTGTATTGCATTTACATTAATGTGGATTGGGAATATTATTGGAATCATAATAACCAATGTACTTGGTGGAGCTATTCAAAATGATATATCCAACCCTATTAAAAATTTGATTAATTCTACTGATTTATGGTTAAATATTTTACTAATAAGTATTATTGCACCAATTTTTGAAGAATTTTTCTTTAGAAAGTTATTAATTGACAGAACAATTAAGTATGGGGTTAAAATATCAATTATATTATCTGCAATTCTTTTTGGATTATTCCACGGAAACTTAAATCAGTTCTTTTATGCCACATTACTAGGTGGATTTTTTGCATATGTTTATATAAAAACTGGAAAAATAACATATACCATTTTATTACATATGACTATAAACTTAACAGGATCAGTTGTCAGTTTATTTTTAACCAAAAGTGTAACTAACTTAATCACTGGAATAATTAATCCTTTTGATTTGAGTTTTGTAATAATCTACTCATTAGTATTCATAATTGCATTATTTATTGGAATAATTAATCTTTTAAAATATAAAAAAGCAAAATTCAATGGTAAAAAAACGGAAATCTCATTAAAACAACCATTAAAAACAACATTTTTAAATGCTGGAATGCTTTGTTTTATACTATTTTTTATTATAAAAATGATTTTACAAACTATAAGTTAAAAAAAGAGAAGAAGAATTATTCTTCTTCAATAGCTGCAGTAACACTGTTTAATATTTGAAGTGATTTAGAAAAAGCAGGCATTCCTGATGTTAATAACACAACTCTTAAAACATCAACGATTTCATCTTTTGTAATGCCTAATTCTTGAATAGCACTTTGTATTTGTTTTTTAGTAGCTCTTGCATCTGCACGAGAAGCAGCAATACCAATAGCTATTAATTTCTGAGTTTTATAATCTAATGATTTACCATTCCAAACAGTAGAGTTTAAATTATTTACAAGTTCATATAAATCAGGATTATCATCTTCCAATTGATTTATTCCTTTTCCATAGTATACTTGGTCTTTCATATAACTCCTCCTAATATATGATTAATTATTTAATTATTTTTTATAATATAAATAATTAATTAGAAAGTATGCATCATATGACCAGGACCACTACTCATTTAAATACTATCTAAAATAGCTTCACGCACTTTATCAACAGCCATCTGTTTTTTAGCTGGAAAAGCAGCGATTTTGATTTTTAAATGAATTGAATCTCCTTTATCTAAAATAGTTAATTTTTCATCTAGAGCATCGGTTTTATCAAATCTTAGAAACCAATTTCCTTTTTCATCCATTTTACTCTCTAAATCATCATTCAACTTATTTAAATCAACAGATTCTAAAAGTTTATTAAAAAAAGTCTTTGTGTATCTTTTCTTAGACACAACACCAGTTAAGATAAGAATTTTATCTTCAAGTAATCCTTCAGCTTCTTCCACTTCAATTTCAGCTTCAGGAAGTAAATTTAAAATAGCTTGGGAAATTTCATCAATACTCTCATTTTCATAAACGAAAGCTCTGAATTTAATATTATGAATCATTTAAATCGAAAAAAAAAGAAAAGAAGAAAACTTATAAGTTTCTTCTTCTAGCTTGTTCAGATCCTTTTCCTTTGGATTTAATTCCACGTCCTTTGTTACCAGCACTAGTTAAACCTCTTAAAGCTCTGTTAGTGTGTTTTTTAGAACAAATCCAGTTGATTTTTTTATCGTTAACTATAGAAGGACTTTGTGGATCTACTAAAATAACTTCGAAATATTTATATTTTCCGTCCGCCCATACCCAGTAAGAGTTTAATACTTCTAAGTTAGGGTATTTTTTAGCTACACGTTCTTCAGCAATTCTTTGAAGAGATTTTGCTTGAGTGATTTTGTTTACACCCATTCTTTTAGGTTTACGACCGTTGAAACGACGAGTTTTTCTTCTTCCACCACGTCTTACTCTGGTTCTTACTAAAACGAAACCTTTTTTAGCTCTGTAACCTAAACTTCTTGCTCTATCGAGTCTGGTAGGTCTATCAATTCTTTGAACTACTTTTTGTCTTCTCCATTTAGGAGCTCTTTGCCACATGAGTTCACGTACGTAAGACTCATCTGGATTTTTCCATGCATCTCTAATATATTTATACATAAATAACACCTTTTTGTTCAGCCACGAAGGCCACATCCTTTGGGAACTTATCCCAGAAAAAAGTAATTTATTTACTGTTAAAAATAACAGTAATCAAATATTTGTTTTATGTATTTATAAATGTATCGTAAAAACAAGTAAAATCATTATTTAAAAAAATAATTACAATTATTTTAATTATATAACTCATAAATCACAACATATGATAACTATAAAATCAAATATGAATATATAACTTTCTTAATGAGTGTGAAACTATGAAAATGCCTGAAACTTTAGATTCAAAATTACTAGCTCCTTGTGGAATTAACTGCATCAGCTGTGAAAAATACCAAAATCCCTGTGCTGGATGCTTAATAAGCAATGATGGAAAAAGCAAATCAAGTTTAAAGTGCAAAATTAAAACTTGTTTTGATTCCAAAAATTTTAGCTATTGTGGACGTTGCAGCGAGTTTCCATGCCCATTAATGAAAAAGCACTCAAAAAAATACATTAAAAGACATGATTTAAACACATTAGAAAGTGCTAAAAGAATAAAAACAACAGGTATTGGACGAATGATGACACAAGACCATGAAAAATGGTTATGTAATAAATGTGGTGGAGTTATTAAATTTCAAACACGGGAATGTAGTGAATGTGGTGCTAAAAAAGAATAGGAAGTTTAAAACTTCCAATTATTAACCCGATACCATTACCAATTTACCAGTACTTGGATCTTCGTAAACTTTACCCACTTCATTATATCCACTATCTTCCATTCCAGCAGCATCAGTATAATTTTGAGTAAATGTATTCTCTGTTGAGACATCTTGAGTTTGGGTTTGTTCAGTAATCATATCTGGATTAACTGATAATGCCATAATTGCAAATATTAAAAAACCTAATGCTAATACTAACATGGCATCTGAAAGGTTACTCAAACCACCCATTGGATCATCATCAACAGATTCGGAAATCCTTCTTCTTTTTCTAAGCATATTATCACCAATTATTAATAGATTCTAATTCTGCCTCAGCAAGAGTTTCAAGATCTATTAATTCTGTCTCATACCACTGCTTTTTATATTTTGAAACAATATATGCTAATGCACCAATAGTTAAACCAGTTACAGTTGTATCGAAAGCAATGGTCAATGATTGAGCAAGAGTCATAATATCTCCAGTTCCAAGTGCAGCAAGACCTGGACCTAATGGAATTAAAGTACCTAAAAGACCTAAACTAGGACCAACACGGACTAAAATATCCGTTTTATTAGTTTTTTTGATTAGTCTTGTTTCTTCTGCAGAAATTAATTCGCTTGCAAATGCTTTTCTTGCATCACAACCAATATCATAATTGTTAGCAATTCTGGTTAAAACTTCTTTTTGATAATCAAATAAATCACTATTAACAATTTCATTTTTCATTTGATCTACATTATTTGAAAATGAAATTTTTCTAACTAAATTTTCTAAATCTCTTGAGTTAATAGGTTTTCTTGAAATATACTCATTAATTAAACCACCCAAAGTAAGAATGGTAATTACTCCTGAAACAACAAGTAACACAACAACAGGTGTTAAGAGACTTTCAGAAAATATATGAATAATTGAAGTTAATGTCTCAGTTCCCTGAATAATCATGAATTTCCTCCTTTAATCTCATTTATAAATACACCAATAATCAAAATAACAATAATTGCAATAACTGCATAGATTAACTGATAAGTGGGAGTCAAAATTAAAAAAGCCTCAAAAGAATTATATTCAAGAGAACTGGTTGAATTATAAGTTAAAGCAAAAATAAAAATCAGTATAGATAATAAGCACATATATTCACTAGTTATTACATTATATTGTCTTTTTGCATGATGTAATAATTTTGAAAGTTGATAAACAACAAACAATATAATAAAACCAAATAAAGAGTACACAATCATTTTAAAAACATCCAAATTTGACTGGGAAGCAAATAAAATTATTGTAATTAAAAATGTAGCTGAAGTTACATATAGGGCATGTTTAAATTCATTATTTTTTATGTACTTAATTATTACAAAAACAAGTGCGATAAAAATAATGAAAAATACATAACTATAATTATCCATTAAAAAGGATAATTGAATTTTTAAAAAACTTGAAGCATACATTAATATAAATGAAACAATGGAAACTATTGAAGAAATAATAACCAATTTAATATTATTAAATTTATAACCACCAAATATTAAAGCAATATTTGCTGTGAATAATACTAAAAGTACTAATAAATACCCTCCAATCAAATCCATATTCCATACCTTTATATCCTTTTATTAATCTAATATTTATCAATATGAATATATAAATATATCGAGATAAACTTTTAAAAATAGATTTATAGCATGAAAATAAATAAAATAACTAAAATAATAAATTTAATTAGATTAATAATTAAATAATTAATAAATAATCAAAAAATATGATATTAACAATTAAAAAATAAAATATTATTTTCTCAAAATTAATAAAAATACATATTGTAAAAAAAAGAAAATAAGAAAATAAAAATTATCTTCTTATAACAATTTTGTTTGATTTACCTATGGATTTGTAAGCTCCATCACCAGCAAATTTATAATATGCACTAAAGGTACCTATTTTAGTTAATTTAATACTAAAAGTAGCCTTACCTACAGAATTAGTTTTTGCAGTATAAACTTTACCATTAACTTTTAAAGTAACTTTTTTGTTTTTAAGAACAGTTTTACCAGATTTAAGAGTAATTGTTACTTTTTTAGTTTTAGCACTAGCTTTAAATGTTTTTTTAACAGTAGCTAAAGAAGGAGATTTTTTAAGTACGCTAATTTTAATTGTTTTAAGAGCACCAGTATAATTATTATCACCAGTGAAAACTACATTAGCATAATGAGTTCCAGAACTAGCATAGTTAGTAGTTAAAATAGTAGCTCCTTTTTCATTAGTAGTTACAGTTTTAGCAACACCATCAATTATAATAGATACTGTTTTATTAGCAAGAACATTACCATTTGCATCTTTTAAAGTAAGTGTAAGTCTACCAGTATTTCCAGCATAAACCTCAAAATTAGTGGTTCTTACAACAATTGAAGTTGAAATAGGTGTAGGAAGTGGCTCTGGCTCAGAAGGTTTAATTACAATATCTCCTGAATTTTCTTCACCCCAATCATTATACCATAAAACAACAGCTTTAACACCATCAGCATATTTGTTTCCAGTTAAAGTAATAGGAGCTTGAGGATTAAGAGCACCAGACCTGCTTAAAATGTGTAAGAAAGTTACGGAACCAGCAACAACATTATCATTAGCAAGTGCAACAGTAGTGTTAGTAATATTAATATCACCTAATGTACTTGGAGCACCGTGAGCAGTGTTAGCAGATTCAGCTGCAATTAATTTATTATTATTTACTGCATAAAAAGTATTATTATTCATGTAAATTTTGGTAGAAGCTTTTTCAATACTGATTACAGGGAATCCTCCCCAAGTAGTATTTGCATCTTTAACAAATTGACCACATTCAATGAAGGTATTGTCATTAATGTAAGTACCTTCAGTAGATGCACCTCCGAAGAAAATGGAATATACATTTCCTTTGAATTTATTTCCAATAATTCTAGCATCTCCACTACCACTGTAGATAGATATTGCATCAAGCATTGGTCCGTCAAAAGTACAGTTTAAAACACTAAGGAAGAAAGATCCACCAGCACTAATAACTTTAGAACCTTTTTCTTTGTTTACAGTAGGATCGTTGATAAGTTTAGTAGCCATACCTCCAGTAAAATTACTGTTTTTAACAGTTATATGATTACATGATTTTACATTAACAGCAGTACTGAAATTTGCAAAACTACAATTATCTACAACACCATATGAAGCATCTATTCCATCATAAGTAATACCATATCCTTCTACATTACCATCATAAGTCAAATTAAGATTCGGATTAGTATTAATAAAAGTAATTCCTTTAAAAATTACACCAATACTTTCAGATACAACGAATAAAGCACCAGATTTTGCGTTTTGACCACCATGGCCTTTAATAATAGTGTTACCAGTACCTTGGATAGTAATATTATCTTTACCAGAAATAGTTACAGTTTGATTATTAAAATCATATATTTTGTCTTCTAATGTAATAATTTGTCCAGTAGTTGCATTATTAACTAAATTTTGAACATTATCTGCATCACTAATTTCAACATCAGCAGCTGGACTATTAACATCTATAGAATCAGAACCCTCACCTACAGATGTATCATTATCAGCAGCAGAAATTGCACTTACAGAAAGTGCAACAAGAACAACTAACAAAAAAGACATGATTATCTTTTTATTCATATTTTCCTCCAATATATCTAATATACGAATATTGAATCTAGAATATCTAAATAACTATTCGAATATACGTATACCAATACTATATTATATCGAACTGCAATATAAATATTATTGTTTATCGATAAGTATTAAAAATGATATTAAACAATATAATTACTATTTAAAGATAGAAATTAATTATAATTATTAAATAAAGGTTAAAATTAACTATATAATTTTATTTAAAGATAAATATTTACTTAATATTAAAAATAAGATATAAATTAAATTAAAAAAAATATGAAATAATATTCATAACGAATAAATAATTAATTAAATCATAAAAATTTAATGATATACTAAATAAAATAATAGAAAAAAATAAATAATTTAAATAATATTTAATTTAAAATTAAATAAATTTTACATGAATATGATTATTACATTAACATTATTGAATCGAACGTTTGAATATTTCAGTTCATTTCTTTAATTTTTGCATCTCTTCTTGAATTTTTTGCTCTCAGTATTTTTCAGTATCAAATTTACTATTGAATACAAAAACTTTTAAAAAATCAATTAATATTCCTATACCCCAGAAGAATAATGGAAATACAACCCACCAGAAATCTGGAGTAAATAAAAAGTTAATTACCACTAATATTGCATTAACAACAATATAAACTATAAAATCATTATAAAATTTGATTTTTGCATCAACCTTTTCTCAGCAATCACTCTTGAATTATCGTTTTTCATTTAATCACCTTTGAAAGTTTCCCAATATTTCATATTATTCGAAATATAAATCCACAAAATAGACATTCGAATAACTAAAAACTTTGTGAAATAATAGCTAATATAACTATCTACAATTAAATATTTAAATAAATTTTCTTGAAATTAGATTTTCAATATCTCTGATAATTCTAAGATTCAAATTATAAATAATAATCAAGTAAAAAAAATAAAAAATGGGAAATAATCCCTAATAATTAAATTTCTGCAGGTTTTCCTTTTTCAGCCCATTTTACAGTCATTTTTGTAAATGGTTGAGCAATTGCACTCCAAATCAAACTTAAAATCCAATGAGAAATAATCATTATTAAAATATCAGTAACTGCAAATACACCAATGAATGCAAGACCAATAAATACAAAATTATCGATTAATTCACTAAAAGCAATAATTCCTAAATTTTTAACAGAGGAATAATCTTTACCTTTGTTTAATTTAGTTGTAATTCTTGCATTTACAAAATTACCAATTAAGTAACTAATATAAGATGCTACAAGAATCCTTGGAGTTTGTGTAAATACAAATTGAAGACTTGAATCCCCCGTATAGAATGATGGAGAAGGCAAGAACAATATTAAAGTTGTCATAAAAACAAATAAAATATCCACACAAAGACCTAAAATAATTGTTCTTTGTGCTACTTTTTCACCATAAACTTCTGCAATTACATTTGTTAAAATGTATACTAATGGATAAATTAAAACACCAGCAGGAGTTTCCATACCTAAAAATCCAATATTAATAACTTTAACAGTGATTAAGTTTGCTATTGTGAATGCCATACAGAAAAATGCAGTGATAATCACACGTTTTTCAGTAAAATCAACATTCAAACTCATACAAGACAATATTAGTTTTGAAAGTATTTAAATTTAACATAAAAAAAGTTAACTCACATTAAAAAAAAAGTAAGTTTAAAAATAAATAGATTATTCTAAAGATTCAATTGAAACTTTAGAATGTATAAAATAATCTAATTGAATTTTAAGAGTTCTCTATGAGAGTATAATATTATCTTCTTGATTTTCCAACTCTACGAGCAAGTACTAATTCACCAACAGAGATTAATCCAGCGAAGAATTTTTCTAAACCTCCAGTAGACCAAATAGCCTCTCCGAAAGTAGAATCCATAATATTAGCTTCATAATCTTCAGGAGAAATTTTAACACCAGTAGATTTCTGAGAAACAAGAGCAGATGCTGCCATCAATTCTTCCCAAGAAACACCTCTAAGTTGATTTTGCATTGCTTCGTATAATTTTGAAACTTTAATATCATATAATTCTGATACTAACTCAACAATATCACAAGCACGAACCATTCCAATAACTTGATTATCATCATTTACAACAGGTACAGTTACAAATTTATTGTTTGCAGTTAAAATTACTGCTTTTCTTGCAGGATCTTCCGCATGAACAGTACCAATTTCCTCATAACCACTCATTATTTCTGAAATTTTTTCATTGCCTTCTCTTAAACCTTTAGTAATGTCAAAAGAAGTTACCCATCCTATTAATTGTTTATTATCATTTACAACAGGACAAGTGAAACGTCTAATTTCTTCCATTACTTTTGAAACTTCAACCACACTATCATTTGCATTCAAATATACAAAATTTTTATCCATTAACTCTTTAGCTCTCATAAACAAACCCCATTTTTTATTCAATTTCAACTCTTTTTAAAGCAAATACCGGACAATGATGAGTACATTCAATACATCTAATACATTTATCATCATCTAAAACAACTTTACCGTCAACCAACTCAATAGCTCCAGTTGGACAATTTTCTTCACATAAAAAACAATTCACACACAAGTCATGATTAACCTCAATAACCCGACTGTGAATAATTGGTCCAATATAACGATCCAATTCTACTGCATTGTCATTAAGTGATATTTCAACACAAGCTCCGCATCCAATGCACAATTTTTCATCAATATATGGATATAACTCATCATCAATTAGCTCAATACCTAAATCAATATCCAAATCTTCAAAGAAATCTCTAAATTGAAGAGTGAACGCATTAGTTGGACATAACTTCGCACAATCATACCAATTATTATCATCTGAATAATCAATTGAAATACTGTTCATACGAATTACCCTATGACGGGAACTAACATTAGACAATTTATATTCAATTATACCTTCTTCATTGTCATTGTCATAAACAATTGAATTATCAATTAATTTAACTGCAGAAACTGGACATGATTGAATACAAATTTCACATTTAACACATTTATCAGTTATTTTAGCTATTCTAAAAATATTAGCTGGTTCAATTGCATTAACCGGACACTCTCCAACACAAGTATTGCACCTTACACATTTAGGTGCAATTGCAATAATTTCATCATGTGAACTAAAAGCATCTAGTTCAAATTGGAAATCATCATTATCATCATCTAATTCAACAGATTTTAAAAGAACTTCACGTTCCAAATCTTTCATCTGTTTTATAAAAGATACATTCATTTTAATACCAACTAATCAATTTTTTTATTTTAATATTTTTCTATTATCTTAAATTCACTTAAAAGAAATCCTCTAAATCTTTAACTGAAGGAAATTTATCCATTCCAAATCCTTCAATAGATTTACTAGCAACCCAATTCCCGATTTTACAAGATTTTTCTAAATCATATCCCCTTAAGAAAGAATATAAAAATCCACTATTAAAACTATCTCCAGCCCCAGTAGTATCAACAACATCACATTTGTATGATTCAACAAAACAACTTGTTGAGTTATCCATTGCAAATACTCCTTTTGCTCCTAGTTTTACAACAATAATTTCAATTCCTAAATCAAGAAAACCAATAGCTAAATCTTTTAAGGAAGCCTCATTATTATTACATAATAATCTTAATTCAGATTCATTGATAAGTAATATATTAGTCCTATCAAGAATAGGTTTTAACTCATTGAATCCTTTTTGGACATATAACATCCCAGGATCAAAACTTAATACAGTATTTTCATTTAGTAAATCCAATAATTCTATTTGAGTTTTAAAAGAATCACCAACAAAAGATGTGTAATGCATTATTTTACATCTCATAATGTTTAATGGATTAATCTCACCTATTTGAATTTCATCATTGACTCCCGGATCAATGTAAAGACATCTCTCACCATTCTCATCAACAAAGCCTAAGCATTTTCCAGTTGCTCCTGTTTCTGAATAAATTAAATTATTTGAATAAACACCATTAATAGCTAAATTGTATTCTATTATGTCTCCATCATCATCTTCAGCTATTTTTCCAATAATAGATGTGGAACAACCTAATCTTGATAAACCAACAATAGTATTTGCTGCAGAACCACCAGGAGTTTTAGTTTCAGATTTTATAAAACTTTCCTCATCTTCACAAGCAATGTTTCCAACAGAATACAGTTTATCAACATTTAATGCTCCGAATCCCACTACTTCTGCATTAATATCGTCATCTAGAATTTCCATTTTAAAACCTTACTTTAAAATATCTAATAAATTTATATTCTTATCTCCAAGTTTACCATCAAAATTACCTGCAGATATTCCAATTACACCTTCAAATTCCAAAGCAGCATCAATACCTACTTTAACTGATTTATTCATAGATTTTTCATCAACTGCATTAATTACTACTTCAGGAATATAGTTAACTCCCTCTGGGACTTTAGAAATATCTCCTAATGATTCCTTTAGAGAAGGACAATAAACATGATTTGTAGTTGGTCCAATTTCAGGGAAGTTTGTTTCTGGTTTTGAAGCTGCAGAACAAATATCAAATGGAGTAGTAGCTCCTTCAACATTCATAATTGCATCAATTATTGCATCACCCGCTTCTATTACATCTTGTTCGCTAGAACATAAATACCAAAAGTTTCCACCCATAATCCCATCATTAATTTTGAACTTTTCTTCAATTTGGAAATCAGGAACTGCAATTGGAATATTAATCATTTTTCTACCGTACTGCTCAACAATCCATTCATATCCATCACCACAGTGCCCAACAATATCCATCATTTCAATGCATTCATCATTATTAGATGTAGAATAATCAAAAATACGTGTAAATGGTTTTACTAAAACATCTTGCCTTAATCTATATGATAATTCAAAAGCAAACTTTTCAACATCATCACCACCTAACCAATATTGAACAACAGCACCAAACCTTCCATCAGGAGTTTGAGATTCATCTAAAAATCCTTCAACACCACCTTCTACTCTACCAATAACAGCACTAGGAGTTGAAGTTGAATCATAAGCAGCTCTTTTTACAATTTTTTCATTAGGACCTGTTATTAAAGCCCTTACATATTTCCCTTCAAAAGCTTCGAAGAATGTGTCATCTACTTTCTCATAACTCATTTTAATACACCTATTTTAACCTAATCCACCTATATCTTGACCACGAATATTGTTTCTCATTTCTTTGCTGATTTTTAAAATTTCATCAAAGTTGTTTTCCTTTATTATTTGTATTATTGGATAATTTCTATTGCTGAAAACTGAGAAAAATTTATTTTTAACTTCATTATCAATATGGTAATCATTAAATAGTTTTTTATAATCATTTAAATTATTATAATCATTAATAAATTTTAATACTTTACTTTTATCATATTTTACGTAAATATTAGCTATTACTGCAGTTGCAACTGCACTTGGAGATACAATAGCTATTTCAGCAACTTTAAGAGGATATTCATTACCATTAAAAGATACACTAATACCATTGTTTTTATAAGCAAATTCTAAAGGTTCCACATCAGTTATACTATCCCCAATGTAGAAAATTTCATTCTTATTGATATCATCCCTTTTAATGATTTGATCAATAGCTATTTTTTTTCCTTGTCCACCAACTACATCAATATCTCGGATATTTTCATATATACTCATTTTTGCTATTTGTGAGAAAAAAATATCATCAAATAATTTATAATCTTTAGGATTATCCAAAATCAATTGTTTAAATTCATTGATTTTTACAATTTCTTCATCAGTTAGTGTAAGGCTATCTAGATTTACCTTAGTGTAAAATGTATTTTCAAAAGGCAAATTCATATAATTAGATATTGCTTCAATATATTGGCCATAACTAGTACTAACTATATATGTATTCATTACGTTTTGTAAGTAAGTTAAAAGAAATTTTGAATCCTCAACCAAATAAATATGTTCTTGTGAAAATTCAACTAAATCTTCATTTTTAAGATTTTCAACAACAAAAAAAGGTAAAATCAATTTTAAAGT
This sequence comes from Methanobrevibacter sp., assembly GCF_051877095.1. GTDB lineage: Archaea > Methanobacteriota > Methanobacteria > Methanobacteriales > Methanobacteriaceae > Methanocatella. The sequence goes on from NZ_JBJEIO010000013.1 coordinate 68,123, forward strand.
ATTACCTGCTTTATAATTTTCCTTTTTAACAACATCCACCAAATAATCATCATACAAACTAAGAATTTTAAATAAATCCCCACCATTTTCAATGAAATTATCTGCTAATTCAAATGCATTATCATTTAATGTCAATGGGCCTTCACAATCAGTAATAAATGACTTTTCAAACATTAAATCACCTGAAATTAACTATTCTGATTGCATCAAGAGGACATATTTCCTCACAAGTTCTACAATAAATACATTTTTCACTATCAAAATCTATTATATCGTCACCTAAAGTTAATGCACAAGTTGGACAATTTTTTGCACAAATTGAACATGCTTGGCATTTATGATTTGAAAGTGTTAAATCACCTAATCTTTGACCATGTAAATAAGACCTAGCATAATATAAATCTGCATCTTTACTATAGAAATAATCATCATATGCTCCAATTGCGTCAAACTTACATTCTTCAACGCACTTTCCACAATAAATACAATCATCTGTAATTGTAATTGGATTTGGACCATTTAATTCAATAGCACCTACAGGGCACACATTATAACATTCTCCACAAGCAATACATTTCTTATCATAAACTTCAATGTTTCTATCCATTAAATAAGATCCAATAAGCTTTGTGAACTCCCCAACTTCCATATTTGAATTAAGGCTAATATTTAATTCCCTCTCCATTAAGTCATTTACTTTATACTCAATGAAATTTTCAAAATTTTGGTCATTGAATTCCAAAGCTATTGATTTACCTACCCTATGTAAAACTGTATTTAAACTGATTAAATCAAGTGAAAGCATTTTACTATCATAATCAATGATTCCTGATACTATATCAAATGATTTTATTTCACTATACATTTTATAAGCTTTTTTACGTGAAGAATACTTAATAGCTCCTGAAGGACAAGAATGCATACATTCCTCACATCTTGCACAATATCCTGGGTTAATATAAGGTAATTTATTAGTTCTAGCAACATTAATAGCTCCAGTTGATGGACAAACTCTTGTACAAGTCATACAACCAATACAATTCTTTTGGTTAACAACAATTGCTTTACCACCTTTAACTGTTTTAGGAAGTAATTTCCCATATTTAATCGCATCAGTTGGACATACTCTAAAGCAGTACCCACAACGTACACAAGTATCTTTATCAATTTCACTGTGAGGAGGTTGCTTTCCATCTGAAACAACATGAATTGAACCTTTTTTACATGCTTGAACACATGCACCACAAGCTTTACATAATTTTACATTGATGTTTGGAATATTTTCTTTTATAGGAGAGTCCATGTGTACATCAAGAGAAATAGCATCATACGGACAAGCATTGCGACATAATACACAACCAAAGCAAGTACTTTTTATTTTTATTAAACCATCATCTTCATCAAAATATATCGCATCAATAGGACAAGAACTAAGACAAGGTTTATCTTCACACTTCGCACATTTTGTTTGATCTATTAAGTAATCAACATCAACATGTCTTAATGGTCTTGGTGTTTTAGTATAATTATCAATCATAACACTCACTCCACAATATTCTCATTTAAATTAGATGCTTTAACAGTAACATGAATATTTTCATTATCATCTAATGAAAATTTAGCCATGAAATATTTAATAACTGAAAATGGACAAGTTTGGTAACAAATACTACATCTTAAACATCTATCTTTATCTCTCACAATTGTATCATTAACTTCGTCAAATGAAATACAATTAGTTGGACAATCAGGAATACATAATTGGCATTTTTCACATTTTGATTCATGCCAATCAATAATTCTGACTTTAAGCCTATTAACTGCATTAGTAATAATTTCTAGAGCTACTTCTTCATCAGGCATTATTTTTAATGCATCATCCCAAATCTCAGAAAGAGGAACATTATATTGTAAAAGATCATTAGGGTCTAATTGTCTTAAATCATCTTCTTTATTATTGATGAAATCTTCAAGATATTTCACAATTAATGCAAACAATTCTTTCTGATTCTGTAAATTATCAACAAATACACCTTTCATTGCACCACTAACTGGACATACATCAAGACATTCTCCACAAGAAATACATTTGAGTTGATCTACTACAACATTTCCATCAATGACACTTATTGCATCAACAGGACATTTTTTAATACATTTTTTACATTTGATGCATAAAAAATCATCAACAATATATTGTCTTTTTGAAGGAATAAGATTAAATTCTGGTAAAATTAAATGATTTAAACCACATTCTAATGTTTTTGGATCAGTAGGACATACTTCAGCACAAAAACCACAACGAATACATGCACCTGGCAATATAACTGGGTATGTTAAACCTTCTCCTGTTTCATCATCTTCTTCTCTTACAAGTTTAATTGCATTTGGAGATGGGCATGAGACAGTACATGCTCCACAACCTATACAATATTCTTTATTTACTTTAGGAAAATCTCTAAATCTTTCTGGTTTTTCTGCAATTTCAGGATTAGTTTTTGCATTAGTGAACGCATCAGCCCATGCCTTTCTTGCAAAATCAAAAATGTACCACATTAGAGATGACACTTATATCACCTCATAAATGTTTTTAGTTTCTGTTTTTCCATGTTCATTAGTAATAGCTACTCTCTCAGCACAAGCAACACAAGGATCACATGATGCATAAGTCGCAACAGCATCTGCTACAGTTGGAACATCCCGAATCATATATTTTGCACAAGAATCCATATTTGAAATACTTGGAGTTCTAATAGAAATATGCTTAATTAAATTACCATTAGTTTCAATCATGTAATTAACTTCACCACGAGGAGCTTCATTTTTAGTCATTGCATAACCAGATTTTAAATTAGCAGGAGTACGAATTTCACCTTTAGGCATGTTTTCAATGGCTTGCCTAATTAAACTTATTGATTCTGGAATTTCATCAAATCTAGTTAATGTCCTTGCATAATTATCTCCTTCTTTCCTTCTAATTACTTTAAAATCGAAGTAATCATCATAAGTATAATGACCAATCCTATAATCTTCTTTAATATCAGAAGCTCTTCCAATAGGCCCAACTGCACGTCCCTTAATAGCTTCTTTTTTATTCATATGTCCAATCCCTTTACATCTTAATGCTATGGCAGGACCTTCAGCAAATAATGATCTAGTAGTTTCAAAACCATCTTCAATTTTCTTAAGATTTTCCAATATTGGTTTGAAATGGCGCTCATCAGCATCCATTCTAACTCCACCAACAACATTCCAACCCATATTAACCCTATTTCCAGTTAATAACTCAATTGAATCCATTGCATATTCCCTTAATTCTAAAACATGCATAAATAATGTTTCATGATCCAATGATTTGAAGAATGTTGAATTAGCAAGTAAATGACTTTGGATTCTATCCAATTCATTTGTGATTATCCTTAAGAATTGAGCTCTTACCGGAACATCAACGTCAGAAATCTTTTCAATTGTTTCTGCGAATGTTTGAGTGTGTTCATATGAACAAATACCACATATTCTTTCAGCAAGATAAATTCCTTTTTGCCAAGTTTGTCCTTCAATTATCTTTTCAATTCCTCTGTGAACATAACCATATTCAATTTCTGCTTTAACAACCATTTCCCCTTCAGTTTGAAGTTTAAGTCTTATAGGTTCTTTTAAAGCAGGATGGATAGGACCAATTGGTACAATCATTTTTCTTCCCTCCCACGATCAGCAATAGCTTGTGGACCCACAGCTAAAATAGCCTCTAAAATTTCACTAGGTCTAGGTGGGCATCCTGGAATAGCTGCATCAACTGGGATGAAATTAGATGCAGGTGCATAGACTTTACCACCTTCTTGAGCAAATACATCTCCAGATTGAGGGCAGTTTCCAACAGCTACAACAATTTTTGGTTCTGGGGCTTTATCATAAACTCTTTTTAGATTATGAACCCATTGTTCGGTTACAGCACCAGTTAACAATAAGACATCAGCTTCACGAGGATTATTTTGAACATAAATACCATACTGCTCTAAATCATATCTTGGAGATAATAATGAAACAATTTCAACATCACATCCATTACATCCTCCACAATTTACAATACAGACATGAATTGAGCTTTTCCTCACAGCATCTTTAACAGCGTCTAACATGCATTCCCTCTTTTATTTTATAAATAAATAAACATTAATAATTACTTTCTTTTTTTAATAATTCAAATAATTCTAATCTTCCTTCTTTTAGGACATCATCATAAAATCTGCCCTTTTTAACTTCTTCGACTAATTTCATTTTCAGTTTTTTACCTTCTTCTTGAGACATTATTTCCAAAGTATCAATAAACCAACATAATCTTAAGTCTGCATTGAATTTTTGATATAAACAAATATCTTTTGCTGATTCAAATGTACCGTGTAAAGCTTCAAGTGAATCTAAATCTAATAAATCGAAGAATAATTCTTCCAGTTCTTCAGTAGTACAATTAAATTCCTCAGAAAGTGGAACTATAATATCCCTTTGCCAAGCATAGCTTTTAATTATCCTATCTTGTATTATTCTTAAATTAACACCATCATCCATTTAAATCACAACATACCATACTTTAATAAGAAATATAAAACAATTGCAACTATTAAACCAACAACGGTTTCTCTTCTACCATATCCTGGCCTTCCTCCCATTACAAATCCTGCTAACAGGAAACCAATAGCTGATAAAATTATATTACCTGATAAGAAACCTAAACACCAACCTACAACTGAAACTACAGCCAATAATACATTAAACTCAGTGTCTACAACGTAAGGTTCACCATGTAATTTGTAACTGTAAAGCAAACCAAGAATAGAACCTACAGCAAATACAAGAATATAAATCATATAATCTAACATAATATCTCCTACATTGGTTTATAAAGTAATATAAATGAACAAATAATTGCTATTAATGTTATTACAAAACATACTTTCTCAATATTTTCTATTTTATGTGGAAAATTACCTCTAGAAAGCAATACCAAAATACTTAAAATAATTCCAATAATCACTATTGGAACAATAATCATTGAATGCAATATAGAGGTTAGCAAACCTACAACAATTATACCGATGGCAACTAATGCTGTGAAATAAACTATTACATCTTCACTACTCATAATATCCCTCCACTAAATAACATTAATATTGTTCCAAAAAAGCAAATTGCTCCAATGGTAATTTGAGTCATTACTGAATGATTTGGAGAAAATATAGGAGTTGTAGCATTGATAAATCCTGTAATAAATGTAATTACAATCATTCCAATTACATATCCAATAGCATTTAACGGACCGAAGAATATTGTTAAAAATACCCATAACATCACATACCATGCAATAGATTCTGAAAATAACATAAATCCTCTTAAAAATCCAAAATGCTCTGTTTCAAAACCTGAAACTAATGCTTTGTCTTTTGTTATTGCAAATGGAGAATATGGTGATTTTGTTATAATCAACATAAAGAACATTAAAGCAGCAAGTGGAATAGTAAACACTAAAGGCCCGTTGACTGATTGATAAGTAATAATTTCACTTATGTTCATTGAACCAGTTACGAGGTAAACAAATACAATTGCTGCGAATAATGGAAGTTCAGTTGCCGCAGACAGTACTGCTCTCACACAACTTAATTTACCATATGGTGAACCTGAACTTGATCCAGAGTTATGTTCCACAATTTTGTAAACCGCATAAACACCAAAAATGATTAATAAAGAATCATGAGCTACAGGACCTGCAATAACACCTACAATCCATACTAAAGCTAATATAAATACGATTCCTATATAAAATATTTTTGAAACAGTTTTTGGAAATGCTGTCTCCTTAAAGAAAAATTTCAAAGAGTGTAACAAATGCTGGACTATAGGTGGCCCTGGACGTTTTTGAACACGAGCCATAATTTTTCTATGCAAACCTAGAAGCAAGCTTCCTGCAATGAATGCAATAATAACTTGAATTAAAATATCTGCCATTAAATTCATAATACCACACTAATATCCAGTAAATGGTTCTTTCACCCTTTCTTCTGCATCTTCAGGTCTTGGTTTAGCCATAGTAAGTAAACCTAAAGATAACACCCATACAGGTATACCAAAGATAGCTACAGTATAAACAATCCACGCTTCGAAGTTTATAACTAAACAAGCTAGAATAGCTATTGTTGATAATACCAATAAAACAATAAATAAACTTTTTTGACCATCCATACTATCACTTACCATAATACCAATAATAAAATTTCAACCGCTCTTACAATAATAAATAATGAACTTAAATGAATAATAACAATAAATGGAGAACCAGCAGTCCTAAACATCTCTGCTTTACTTGCAAAGAATGGTGCTACCCCACTTTCACCTAATATACCAATTAACATCAAAATTGCACCAAAGATAACCATTGGACTTGCAGGCATTTGAGACAATGCAGCAAGTGATAAAGTTCCAGTTGATGCAAGAATGATAGATGCACCACCAAACAATGGTAAACTACACATCATAGCTATTAAACCATAATTAAATGCAGAGTTTAACACACTTGTTTGTTTTACAGCTGATACAATACCAATATTTAATATTCCAACTAATGCCATGAATAATGTGAAATTAAATAAATCTCCAGTAATCATTGCACCTGCAGATGCAATACCACATATTACAGACAGAAATCTTCTTTGTTTAAATTCTTTTTCTCCGACTTTGACTTCAGTATTATTTAAAACATGCATTGTAGCTTCAACTTGAGTTTCAGGTTTACTTAATCCAATCATTACTGTAAATCCAAGTAAAACTGCAAACAAGAACAAATTAAACGGAGATAAGTACAATACAATATCCCCAAGTGGGATTGTTCCAAGTAAATTTCCACCAAGTGTAACAAAATCCATACTCATCACTTACTCCTTATCTATGTCCTCTCTCATAAGTAGTCCAATTAAACCAACTTTTGAAGCTACTTTTAGTAATAATCCACATGCTGCCAAGAATAAACTCAATAACCAATATTGAGGAGTTACAAAGAATAATAAAAATCCAATTATCCATAAACACCATGCAATACCTGATACTCCAGCTATGCCATCTACCATAAGTACTGGAAGTCCTCTTGCTTTTTTAGATAATGCATATAATACAATTCCCCCACCAGCTACTGCACCTCCAGTAAAACCAGTTAAGAATATACCATATGCAATTAATACCAATGCAATAAAATTAGGAGCAGTGTTTAAAATCTCCATATTTAATGCAAATGGCTGTGAGAATAGAGAACTAGATTTATTTAAGTTTCTTCTCGGATTATTCTCAATAATACGCATTTCTCTTGTAATTAAAATTTCTGAAATAGCTAATGTTTCTGCAAGTTCTACTACTAAACCTGGTAAGATTAATGCTTCCGCTAAATCTGTTCCAACAGCAGATACAACAAAAATCATAGCAAGACCTATAATATCTGTTAAGATAAGAATATGAATCTCTTCTCTTTTTAATGCTATTGCCATTGATCCAATAAATCCAATAATTAACCCTGCATAAATTGCTGGCAAATACATACTTAAAAATTCAGCGGGAACAAAAGTTGGTAAAACAACCATTAATTATCCCTCCTTAATTGTCTTGCTCTCGCTTTAACATCATTAACATTAACTTCATTAGCTACTTTTGTTGAATCTTCAATAGCTTTTTTAACATCCTTTTTAATTTCAGATTCATCATTTTTTCTATTCATTGTATAATTAATAGACAACCATGAAGCAATGATGAAAGACATCATTAAAATTGAAGATTCTAAGATAGTATCAAATCCTCTTGTGTAGTACAATATTTCATCTATAAGTCCACCAGGAGATGAATAAATTGATGTTCCAAAATATGGGGAAATTGAAGATATCCACTGAGATATTGGAGACATATAACCAGTTATCATTCCTAATTGAGCAGAATTATCTGGATACTGAGGATTAATCTGTCCTGGCTGAGTTAAAACTTCACCACCTCTATCATAAGGTGCAATAGCCATACCATCATCAACTTGTTCCTGTGGAGCAGGTCTAACATATAATTGATCTGGATTTAAAGCCAATGGAACAATAAGACCTAAAATTAAAATTACCCCTAAACAAAATGCAAATAAACGAGGAATATTTTTAGGATTAGCAAGTTTATTCCATAAAACTCCTATTCTCATACATCTGCCCCCATTTCTTCTAAACGAATAATAGCTCTAAATAAAATTAAACTAATAATAACAGTAGTTGCAAGCAAGGTTAATAATGCTAGAACATGATTATAACATAATAACACTAAACATACACCAATTGATGCTACTTCAGTATTAAATGTCCTTATAATTGGATCATTAACACCAGGACCCCATGCAGTAGCAATACTTCCAACAATTGCAAGGAAAATTCCAAAGTAAAAGAATAATGGAACACTAATCATCTGCATCACCATTTATAAGTTTCTTTTTTCTAATCTCATTTATTTTAACAATAGCTAAAATGAATACTAAAGTGGATAATGGATCTGCTAATGCTGCAAACATCGCAACATCCAAATATTTGAATAAAACAATTACTAATACAAATCCTGCATCAAGTACTGAAAACATTATGACTTTGTCTAATGGTTTTTTCATGAATATAATACCAAATGCACCAATGAGCATTAAAGCAATTGCAATAATTGATACTAAAAACTCCATTTTATCTTACTCCAAAAGTATTTCATCATCTAACCTTTTCAAGGTATAAGCAATCGCATTAGCACTAATTGTAGAACATATGAAGAATGCTGCAGCAACAACTAAGGCGAATGGAGTATTAATTACTAAAGCTATAATAGCTGATACTCCAAATCCAATTACATTCACGTACAATAGCCTTTCTGCTCTATTTCTTGTTATTAAAGCCCTTAATGCTACAAATATGACTATTACACCAATAATTTCTACATACATACAAATCACTCTCTAGCATACCTATTGAATTTTTCTGCAATTTTACCTAAAAGTATAGAAGCTTTGGTTTGACTTATGCCCATAATAGTTAAAATTGCAATAATCATCCCAACAATAAACATTTCAGGAGTCATTCCTAAAAAGGAACATATAAAAATAATACAAGTTGCTGTTAAACTTCCACAAGTTCCTGCATACCCTGGATCTGCACATAATCTATTTCCGATAAATACTAAAAATGCAGCAATTATTCCTCCAGGAATTCCTAAAACTAAATATCCAATAGAAGCTAATAATGTACCAGCAGATGCATCTGGAGAACATAAAATATTTCCTTGGAAAAATCCACCAGAGATGTCTCCCCCTCTTTTTTCAACATCTTGACCAATTATCCTAGCTCCTTTAACACCCGGTTGCTCGGGAAGCCCGAAATATGTATCCACAATAACAAAATTCAACCAACAAAGAATTGTAGCAATTATTATTCCAATTACCTCATTCATTAATCTCATCCCCCTCATCTCCATTTAGAGGCTTTGGAAATACAAAATAAAATAAATATTTCACAAATAATGCAGATAAAATACCAATTATAATAGCTAAAACCAAACCATTATACATAAAAGTATAATTCAAAACTAAAAATATTGAAAAAATACCAGCAGCAATAATTGGAGTTGGGTATATCGCACTAACATCAAAAGAATACCTATATGGTTTGCTTGGTAATAATGGAATTTTTAAAGCAAAAGCAACAATTATTGATACAATAATAGTTACAATATAAGCTAAAATAATATCCTTTGGACTAATCGCTATATTAGCAAATCCAAACTCATTACCATTATAAGCAAAAAATAGGACACTATCTACCAAATTAAACATATTATTAAGACTCCTCTTATTTAATAAATATACTTATAAAAATATATAAATATTATTACTTGAAAAAATACATATTTTTAGGATAACCTAAGAATTTTAAAAAAAAGAAAAAAAATTTAGAAAATATATTCTAAATTAATTTTTGAATTTCCTCACGCACGGTTTTGTTAACCATACCACCATCAGCTTTTCCTTTAAGTTGTTTCATACACATTCCCATTAAAGGACCCATAGCACCCATTTGACGTTCTTTTACCATTCCTTCATTTTTAGCTATAATTTCACAAATGATTTTTCTAACATATTCTTCGCTAAGCATGGTTAAATTACTTTTTTCTGCAATTTCATCAACATCACTTTCAGGTGATTTAATTGTTTCAATTGTAAGTTTACATACACTATCTTTGGCAATCTTACCTTCACTTAATAATGTAAATATTCCTTTGAAATGATTAATATTTAAAACATTAATGTCATACCCTTCTCTTTTGATTTCACGTAAATCATATGCAAGAAGTGATGCTACTGGTGTTGCATCCACATTAACCTCAGCAATAATAGCTTCAAACATGTCTGCTTCTTGTCTTTTAACAAGTTGTGTAGCTAAATCTTCACTTAAGTCATACTCTTCGATGATTCTTGCTTGTTTAACATCAGGTAATTCCGGTAAATTATTTGCAATAGGTTCAATTCTTTCAGAAGTAATTTTAAATAATGGAATATCAGTTTCAAGATACATTCTGTTTGCAGTTGGAAGTGGTCTCATATATTCAGTATTTCCATCTTCTAATGCTTTACGGGTTTCTTCAACTACGCCCTCTAAAGCTAAATTAGCTCTCCTTTTCACTTCTTCAAGTGCAGATATTGCAATATCTTCATCATGAGCTACAATAATAAATGCATCATCTTCACCAATATTTAAATAATCAATTACTCTGTCTACTTCCTCTTTAGTAATTCCATAAGCAGGCAATTCATCAGAATGGAAAATACCAGATACTCCACGTTTTTTAGCATAACTTGCAATTTCAGTACCTAATCTTCTTCCTGGCTGTACTTCACGACCAATAATTCCATCATAACCTTTAAGTACTACTGCTTTAATGGTTTCAGCTGATTTTAATATTTTAGATTCAGTATCTTTAAACAATTCATCTAAATCATGAATTTCATCCAATACTTCAGCATTTCTAGTAGCAAGTTCCTTTTTAATTTCAATTAAAACTAATTGTCTTTGGATTTCACGGTTTACAATTTCAACCATTAAATCTAAATCTTGCACACCTTTAATCTCTACACGTGCACCTTCAGCAATAGAAATGTTTAAATCTTGTCTGATTGTTCCAAGACCTCTTTTAACATTAGTACTTCTTAAGATTTGACCAAGCATGTATGCTACTTCACGTACTTGATCAGGATGATGCATTGAAGGATCAGTAGTTACTTCTGCAAGAGGTATTCCAAGCCTATCTAATCTAAATTCAGTAAATCCCTCTTTTGTTTCAATTCTTCTTGCAGCATCCTCTTCAAGACCAAGACTTTCAATTACAACTTTACCATATGGTGTTTCTAAATATCCATCAGTTGCAACCATACCAGTTCTTTGAAAACCTCCAGTATTACTTCCATCAATAACTTGTTTTCTCATTGTATGAAATTCGTCAACAATATGCATATTCATCAAACAAGCAATTGTAATACAAATATCAAGTGCTTCTTCATTTAAGCTATGAGGTGGTTCGTCATCATTTTCAACAAGACAAGTATGTTCTGCGAAATTTTCATACTTAAAATTTAATCCTCTTAAAGATTCTTGAAGTGCAGCCCTGTCGATTTCTCCAAGTTCTGATTGTGTTGGTCTTAATTTCCTTTGAACTATTTCATCAAAATCATCATCAACAAGTTCTGTTTTACAAGGACAGAATAATTTATGCTCACTGTTTAATTGTTGGTGAATCTCAAGTCCCATTTTTAATCCTAATTTTTCGTAATCCATACTAATCACCCTAATTTAAGAAATCTTTAATAGAAGATTTTTCACTAAATTCACCTGCAATATTTTCATGCATAATCTCTTTTACTTCATCATAACTGTCACTTTGACCTAATGCCCAACATAATTTAACATAAGTAGTTTCAGGAGTCATATCAATTCCAGAAATTACTCCTGCATCAATAATATTACGTCCAGTTGAGTATACATTCATGTTTACTCTACCATATAAACATTGTGAGGTCATGATGACAGGGATATTTTCATCTCTTGCTCTTTTAAATGAATCAATTAAATTATTAGGAACATGTCCAAGACCAGTTCCTTCAATAACAAGACCTTTATATCCTTTATCAATGTGATATTCAATGTAATCAGAGGAAATTCCAGGAAAACTCTTAATAAATCCCACTTTATCCTCAATATTAATGTTTAATTCCAATTCATTAGTGCCACGTTTAGTATATGAATAATCTGGATTAATATCTACTTTTTTATTTTCAATTTTTGCTATTGGCTGTGCATTAATACTTCTGAATGTATCTCTTCTTGAAGTATGCATTTTTCTAACTTTAGTTCCCTTGTGTAAGTAAGTATATTCATCATTTAAGCTTCCATGCATACATACACATACTTCCGCAATATCTGATTTTGCAGCAACAACAGAATCAATTAAATTAATATTAGCATCACTTGAAGGTCTATCAGAACTTCTTTGTGCACCAGTTAAAACAATTGGTACTGGAGTTTTTAACATGAAACTTAATGCTGCCGCAGTATAATGCATTGTATCAGTACCATGAGCTATTACAACACCATCACTTCCATCTGAAATATCATCTGCTATTTCAGAAGCTGCCTTTACCCAGTATTCAGGTTTCATATCTTCACTTAAAATATTATATAATGCTTTAACATTATAGTTAGCATAATCTAATAATTCCGGATTAGCTTTTACAAGGTCTGAAGCTGTAAATGCTGGATGTACAGCTCCAGTTTTATAATCAATAACAGATGATACTGTACCACCAGTTGAAACAATAGATATATTTTGCTTATTTGGATCTGTTGGAATTTCACTTTTTCCAAATCCAATTTTCGGTTTTTCGCCTTTTTTAATTAACTCCGCAGTGGTATTTTCAATAGCTACTCCAATATTATATCCACTAGATAATTTTAAAACTAAATATCCATCATCAGCATCCTCTGGTCTGTCAAGTAATATACCAGTATAGGTTATGTCTTCCTTATTAACTTTGATTTCATCCCCTATACTTAAACCATAGGTTTCAATAAATTTCTTGGCATTTTCTTTATAAGTCATTAAATCACACTATAAATTGTTTTTTAACCATTCTGCTCCAGCTCTTAAAACATCAATATTCACATCAATCACTTTTGGTTTTGATGCGAACATGTCACGAATAGCATTTTCATAAGATTCTACTTTTAAAGAATCAGTTAATTCAGTTAATGCTCCAAGTAATGCAGTATTCGCAGTTCTTGCATTACCATGTTCTTCTGCAATATCCATACAAGGCATAGCAATTACATTAACATCTCTGTCAGTTTCAAATTCTCCAATTTTAGAATCATAGAGAATAGTTCCTCCAGTTTTTACATCTTGTGAGAATTGTTCTAATGAAGGTTTATTCAAAGCAATGAGAATATCGATTTCGTCAACTACTGGAGTACCAATAGTTTCATTGGAAATTACAACTGAACAATTGGATTTTCCTCCTCTTTGTTCTGGTCCATAACTAGGATACCATGAAACATGTTTTCCTTCATCACAAGCAGCATGTGCAATAGTAAGTCCAGCACTTAACACTCCTTGACCTCCAAATCCAGATACTTTAATACTGGTTGGAGTAATGCTTGAATCATCAACATAACCTGAGTTTCCATCTCTGTTTACATTAAATATTTTATCTAATGCTTCAACAGAAAAGTCACTAACTGGTCTTTCAACAGGTTCTTTTCTGTATAAATCATTTCTGAAGTTTTTAACAGGAAATTCTTTTTCCATTTGTTCTTCAATAAATTTTTGAGCTCCTTTTACATCTTGTTTTAAGTTAGTAGGACAAGGAGATAAAATTTCGACAAAAGCATATCCTTTTCCTTCTTTTTGAACTGTTAAAGCCTGTTTAATAGCAAATTTCGCAAGTCTGATTTTTAAAGGGTTTGCAAGAGATACTCTTTCAATGAATACTGGAGCTTTTAAAGTGTTGATTAACTCACACATATGAGTAGGGTGTCCAGCGTAATTTGGATCTCTTCCAGTTTGACAAGTTACAGTTTTTTCTCCAATTAAAGTAGTTGGAGCCATTTGTCCACCAGTCATTCCATACACAGTATTGTTTACAAAAAATACTACAATTTTTTCTCCTCTGTTAGCTGCTTGTAATGTTTCATTTAAACCTATGGATGCAAGGTCTCCATCTCCTTGATAACTCATAACAATTGCATCATCTTCCGCTCTTGAAATACCGGTAGCTACTGCAGGTGCTCTTCCATGAGCAGTTTGAAAGTTTCCACAGTTAAAGTAGAAGTATGCATATACAGAACAACCTACAGGTGAAATTAAAACACACCTCTCTTGGATTCCAAGTTCATCCATACATTCTGCAATTAATTTATGTATAATTCCATGTCCACAACCAGCACAATAGTGAGTTGATTGAATATTACTTCCTTTTCTAGGATATTCTTCTAAAAGGGATTGTGGATTTCTACGTACTTTTAATTCATAATCTTTACTAATTTCTTTATCACTCATTTTTCCACATCCTCAGTCAATAATATTTGGGCTAGCTTTTTCTTCACTTCTTTTAGATAAATCTAAGTCATGATCTTCAAAACCAACAATTTCATAAATTTTAGCGAGAATTTGTTTTAATTCAATTAAATTTCCACCCATTCTGTTTACAAGGTGAGTTCCTTCTTTTCTAAGTGCTGCAAATTGTACATCAGCAAGTAATTGGCCATTACTCATTTCAACAGAAATAAATTCAACGCCTTTATCAGCTAATTGCTTAATTCTTTCAGTTGGGAATGGTGATAATGTGATAGGTCTTAAAAGTCCAACTTTTATACCCTTTTCACGACTTTTATCAACAGCAGATCTCGCGATTCTACTACTAATACCATATGATACTAAAACAATATCTGCATCTTCAACTTGATATTCATCAACAATAACTTCTTCAGCATCAATTTTTGCATATTTTTCTTGAAGTTTGTAGTTGAAATCTTCTAATTCATCAAAATCATTGAAAATAGAAGTAATAAGATTACCCATAGTTTCTTTGTTACCTCTAACTGCCCATGATTCATCAATTTTAGGTTCAGTTGCTTCAGTTGGAAATTCTAATGGTTCTGCCATTTGACCTAAAGTACCATCTGCTAAAACAACAACAGGGTTTCTCCATTTGTCTGCAAGTTCAAATGCTTTCATGGTCAAATCACACATTTCTTGAACACTGTTTGGAGCTAAAACTATGTTTTTATAGTTCCCATGTCCTCCTCCTTTAACAATTTGGTTATAATCACCTTGTTCCGGTCCGATGTTTCCAAGCCCAGGCCCTGCTCTCATAATATCAACTATAACTGCAGGTAATTCAGAACCAGCAAGGTAAGTGAATCCTTCTTGCATTAAACTAATACCTGGTCCAGATGAAGCAGTCATGACTCTGTGTCCAGTTCCTGATGCACCATAAACCATGTTAATGGATGCTTCTTCACTTTCTGCTTGAACAAAGTTTCTTCCAACCATTGGGAAATATTTTGATGCTTCGTGTAAAATTTCACTTGCAGGTGTAATTGGGTATCCAAAGAAACAATCACAACCAGCATACATTGCACCAACAATAACTGCAGTGTTTCCTTTTACCATTTGATTGCTCATTTAATTTCCTCCTTTGCTAGCTACTTTAGCTTTAATCATTTTTGCAATTGAATCATTAGCAATATTTTTTATTTGATGTACTTCTAACCCTAATGGTTCAGGACATGTAAAATAACAGTCTTTACATCCAGTACATCCATTTCCACTATAATAAGCAAATTGATATCCTGCATTATTCATGTCTTCACTAAGTAATATTGCATTTTGAGGACATCCGACTATACACCTCATACAGCCTTTGCAAATTTCTTTATTAATAACTGGGTAAGATATTTCTTCTTCAATCATTATATCATCTAATTAAATTTTTTCTGGTCATTTTCTCTGATTTCAACCCTTCTAGTTTTCCCACTTATAGTTTCCGGAATTTCATCCACATATTCAATCATTCTAGGATATTTATATGGGGCTGTAACATTTTTCACATGATTTTGAATGTCTTTTGTAAGTTTATCTGATGGTTCCCATCCAGATTGTAAAACGATAGTTGCTTTAACAATTTGACCTCTTACTTCATCAGGATAAGCAGTTATCGCACAGTGTAATACTGCTTCATGAGATAAAACTGCACTTTCTACTTCAAATGGTCCAATACGATAACCTGAAGATTTAATAATATCATCATTTCTTCCAACAAAGTGCACATATCCTTCTTCATCCACCCATGCAGTATCTCCACAGTAATAGAAACCATCATGACATTGTTGAGCCTGTTTTACAGGATCTTTATAATATTCTTTAAACAATCCAGGTGTTGGTCCCTTAGATATATCAAAACATAATTCTCCTTTTTCACCAATATCCACTTCATTGTTGTTTTCATCTAATAATTTTAAATTGTAAAGAGGGGAAGGTTTACCTAAGCATCCAACTTTTGCATCTAACCAAATAAATGTTGCAATTGAAAGAGTTGTTTCAGTTTGCCCGAATCCTTCTTTAATTCTTAAACCTGAAACATCATAGAATCTTTCGGATACTTCTGGAGGAAGTGGCTCTCCTGCAGTTGTTACATAATTTAAATTAGAAAAATCATATCCTTCTATATTTTCTTTAATTAAGAACCTGTAAATAGTTGGAGGTGCACAAAAAGTATTCACTTTATTTTCAATGATTTTTTCAAGTAACTTGATTCCATTAAACCTTACATAATCATAAATGAATACAGAAGTTCCTGAAATCCATTGTCCATAAATATTTCCCCATACTGCTTTTCCCCATCCAGTATCAGCTGCAGTATGGTGAATTCCATCTTCCACAACATTCTGCCAATATTTAGCAGTTGGAATGTGTCCTAAACAGTAAGTATGGGCATGTGAAACCATTTTAGGGTTTCCACTAGTTCCAGATGTAAAGTAAATTAAGAATGTTTCATTAGCCATCGGGTTTTCATCCCCAGTTGGTCTTTCATAAATAGGACTTTCTTTTTCAATTGCTTCATTGAAATTAATCCATCCATCTCTATCTGTTTCAATTACAAGCTTTTGTAAATCCCAATCTAATTCTTTTTCTGCTTCTTCAAAATCAGGAAGTAATGAATCTTCTTCAACACTAATAATTGCTTTTACTTCTGCTTGTTTTAATCTGAAAGTAATATCATGAAGTTTTAACATATGAGTTGCAGGAATAACTATTGCACCAAGTTTGTGTAATGCAACCATACAGAACCACCATTCATATCTGTTTTTTAATGTAAGCATTACTTTGTCACCTTTTTTAATGCCTAATCTTCTTAATAAATTAACAGTTTTGTTTGAATACTCTTTCATTTCCCTAAATGTGAAAGTGTGGTTCTCATTATCGTCATTAGTCCAGATTAATGCAACTTTTTCTGGATCTATTTCAGCATACTTATCTACTACATCAAATCCAAAGTTAAAATCTGGTTCATAGGTAAGTTTGAAATTTTTCATAAAATCTTCATAAGAGTTAAAATCAACTCTTTCTACGAAATTTCCTATTAAAGAGGTCATCTATATCATCTCAATTAATTTAAATAATTACTGCTAAAAATTTAGCTGGTTTATCATTAAGTGCTACCATAGCATGTTTGTGAGCGGAGTCAAAGAATATTGAGTCTCCCTCATTAAGTATTATTTCATTATTGTGGATGTATATTTTTAAACTACCTTCAAGGACATAGTTAAATTCTTGTCCAGGGTGTGAATTAAGTGAAGGAACAGGATTTTTTTTAGGATCCACAACAACAAGGAATGTTTCAGCTTTCTTATGAATAAATTTTGAACATAAATTTTCATGAAGATATTCTTTTCGTCTATCTACTGAAACACCTTTATCTGCACGAGTCACATCAAATATGCTCATTCTACTTTCTTCACCAGTTAATAATAATCCTAAATCAACTTTAAAAATATGTGCAAGTTCATACAAGAAGCTTGCTGGGATGTCTACTTCTCCATTTTCATATTGAATGTAAGTTTCTTCTTTAATGTTTAAGTCAGATGCAATTTCACTAATAGTAATATCTGACAATTCTCTTAATTCTCTAATTCTATTTCCAATATCTTTGTTGTATTCATTCAAAATAAACACCTGTTTTTTTATAATTGATTCTAGTTATCTAATAAAATTATATCATATAACATTAAAAAAATATATGATTATTATTATATAAAGGTTATTCAGAATCGTGATAATTCATTATAAATTCATAAAACAAAATTTTTTTATTTAATTACAGAGCATTATTATTTTAATAAAAGATTTTAAATACTTTAAAAAATAAGTTTAATTTATTAATTTGAAAGGAGATTATCAAAATGTCATCTAATGAGATTGGTACTAAAGTACTTTTCAAGAAACAATTAGGTTTAAATTATGAAATAGACCAAAAATACGTTGGCTTAAAAATGAAGGAGAATAATATTTTATCTTTTAATTTTAGAGTTC
Source organism: Methanobrevibacter sp. (assembly GCF_051877095.1). GTDB lineage: Archaea > Methanobacteriota > Methanobacteria > Methanobacteriales > Methanobacteriaceae > Methanocatella. The sequence goes on from NZ_JBJEIO010000013.1 coordinate 86,801, forward strand.
CAAAAAATTTAAAAGATGAAGTTGAAGCTTATTTTAAAAAATTTAAATTAGGTGAACCAATTTTGGTTGATATTGGTGGAACTGGTGATATTAAATGTGATTTCAAAGGTATTTCCCCTGTGTTAAAAAATAAAGATGAATTCGACCAATATTTTATTTCAGCTACTCTTCAAGAAGATAAAACCTATGATCCAATAGAAGAAGAGAAATGTGAAACTTGCAGTGGATGTGGATTCCACTAAATCTTATTTTTCCTATTAAATAATTTTTTTCTAAATAATCATATCAATAATTTTTAACACTGAAAAATAATTAAAATTTATATTAAAATAAAAATAATTCTAGAGGTTTTAAAATGAATCAATATGACATTATTATAATTGGAGCAGGTCCAGGAGGATTAACCGCAGGAATTTATGCAGGTCGTCAGGGAACTAAAAATTTGATTTTAGATAGGGATTTAGCCGGTGGACTCGGTCGTGAAGTTCCTGAAATGGAAAATTATCCTGGTTTTGATAAAATTTCAGGACTTGAATTAATTGATAAAATGAAAGAACAGGCCATTAAAAACTGTGATTTACATGAAATGGAAAATGTAGAAGAAATTATACAAACTGATGATGAATACCGATTTAGTGTTAAAACAAACAAGGACATATACTATTCTAAAACAATTATTCTTGCAACTGGAAGTTCACATAGGCACTTGAATGTTAAAGGTGAAGAAGAATTTAAAGGAAAAGGCGTTAGTTATTGTGCAACTTGTGATGGATTTTTCTTTACAAATCGTGACATAGTTATGGTGGGTGGAGGAAACAGTGCACTTCAAGAAGCATTATATCTGAATAATCTTGGGGCTAATGTTACAGTAATACACAGAAGAAATGAATTTAGAGCTCAAAAACATTTACAAGAAATGATTAAAAAAGCAGGTATAAGAACAATACTAAATGCTACAATTGAAGAAATAAAAGGTAACCTGCTTGTTGAATCTGTTTTATTAAAAGATACTGAAACTGGTGAATTAACAAACCTTCCAACTAATGGTGTTTTTATTAGTGTCGGATATATCCCACATACAAACCTTGCACAACAATTAGGAGTCAAATTAGATGAAACTGGACATATAATAATTGATAAATCACAAAAAACTAATATTAACTATGTATATGCAATAGGTGACGTATGCATCGGTTTGAAACAATGGATTGTAGCTTGCGGAGAAGGAGCAGTTGCTGCAACTTCCGCATTTGAAGACATTCAAAATTAATTATAATGTTCTTGTAAGAAGATATAAATAAAGAATGCGATTATTAATACTACAAGTACAGGTAATAACCATAAAAATATTTTAAGTAAAGCTATTGCTATTAATATTGCAACAATAATGAATATTAAATCTTTAAGTTCCATGTAACATTGATTTATTTTATTTAATATATAAACTTTTGATAAACTATAATAAATAAAAAAAACTAAAAATAATATTATTATATTTTAATGGAGTATAATATGACAATTTTAGTAATAAATAACAAAGGTCAATACAATCATAGGATTGCTAGAAGTTTACAATACTTAAAAATTCCAGTTAAATTAGTTTCAAATACTTTATCTATTGAAGAAATTGAAGCTGAAAATCCAATCGGATTAATACTAGGTGGAGGTCCATCAATCGAAGGTGCTGGATTAAGTGAAGAATATATTAAACATTTCAATCTACCTATCTTAGGAATATGTCTCGGCCATCAATTAATTGCTAAAGCCTATGGGGGAGAAGTTACTACTTCAGATACTGAAAGTTATGCTCAAGTTAAAATAGATATTAAGAATGATGAAAACTTATTTAAAGGTCTAGCTCCTGAAATCGATGTTTGGTCATCCCATAAAGATGAAGTAAAAACAATCCCAGAGAAATTCGAAATCTTAGCTAGTTCTAAATTATGCGATGTTGAATCATTTAAACATAAAGATAAAGATGTATATGGAATTCAATTCCACCCTGAAGTACATCACACTCCAAAAGGAGAAGTAATCTTTAATAATTTTTATAAAATTTGTAAAGATAGGTGTAATAATGATTGATAATGCTGATGATTTAAGAGATAAAGCAAATGAATTTAAAACCGGATTAAAAAAACAATCCCTAAATATCCCAATTGGTGATGAAGAATACAATTTTAGAATTTCCGGAATTGGACAAAAATCCGTTAAATTGGAAAAATATGTTAAATTTGATGAAATATTTGAAGCTATTGAATCAGGGAATGATAATGGTCTTGAATCTATGATTAAAGGACTCATTGAAAATTACGAAGAAGAGGAAAATGAGGAATTATAATGTTAAGTCCAAAAGAATTTATTGAAGAATCAATCCAAAAAATTAAAGAACAAATTGGTAATGAAAAAGCAATTATCGCATTATCTGGTGGAGTAGACAGTTCAGTATGTTCAGTTCTTGTCCAAGAAGCAATTGGTGATAATTTAACTGCAGTATTCGTTGACCATGGTCTTTTAAGAGAAGGAGAAGTGGAACAAGTAACTAACACTTTTAAAGACAGATTAAATTTCAAATTTGTTGATGCTTCCGATGAATTTATGGATGCACTTGCAGGCGTTGAAGATCCAGAAGAAAAAAGAAAAATCATTGGAAAAGTATTCATTGATGTATTTGAAAGAGAAGCAATTAAATCAGGTGCTAAATTTTTAGTACAAGGAACTATTGCTCCTGATTGGATTGAAACCAAAGGTGAAATTAAATCTCACCACAATTTAGCTCTTCCAAGCGGAATGGAATTAGAATTATGTGAGCCAATTCGTGATTTATATAAAGATGAAGTAAGGGAAATTGGTGATGAATTAGATTTACCAGCTACTACAGTATACAGACAACCTTTCCCAGGACCTGGTCTTGGTGTACGTGTCGTTGGAGCACTTACAAAAGAAAAGGTTGAAGTATGCAGAAAAGCAAATAAAATTGTTTGTGATGAAATAGAAGCAGCAGGTATTGATAAAGATGTATGGCAATACTTTGCAGTATTAACTGATACCAAAGTTACTGGTGTTAAAGGAGATCAAAGAGACTTCGGACATTTAGTTGTAGTAAGAGTAGTTAATTCCATCGATGCTATGACTGCATCTGTTGCTGAACTTCCTTGGGAAGTTGTTCAAACTATTTCAAAAAGAATTACTTCTGAAATCTCTGAAGTTACCCATGTCGCTTTATCTGTAAGTGATAAACCACCTGCAACCATTGAATTCTGTTAAATACTATTTTAATTAATAGTATTTTTCTTTTTTACTTTTTTTACTGAAGATATAAAATGAAAACCACTAAAAATGCTTATCTTGCCAAATTAACAGAACAGATAAAAATGAAGTCTGTTAAAATTGGAAAAGATTTAGAAGGAACAACCCCTCCATCAGTATTTATTGGAAGCTGGTCTTATCCTAAAGTCTATGCCGGACCAATGATGAGCTCACAAATGGGAGATACATCAATTATGGATGCTCCTGAAGAATGGCTTGTTCAAAATAAAACACAGGATGAAATCATCAACTACCGAATGAATCTTGTACGTGGAAAACAACTAATTAAAATTGATGATTTAGAAAATCCATTTATTGAAAAACTTCAAGATATATCACTTGCATCTAAATCAATTGATAGTGAAGCAAAATTTGGACGACGACCAACTGGATCTATGCTTACAGAAGATAGTATGCCTCATGGTCCAAGCGCAGTTATTGAAAAATTTGACATTGATGCTGTTAAATGGGATAGACAACTTGAAAAAACTTTTTATGACACTGATTTAAAATCAAGTGAAGCAATTGTTAACCTTCACAATAAAGAAGTTCCATTTACAGCTATGCAAAAAGCATTTTCAGTTGGAGCAATTGGAACTAAAAATAAAAGAAAACTTGTTCCAACACGTTGGTCAATTACAGCATGCGATTCAACACTTGCAGATGAATTTTTAAAAGAAGTTAGAAAATTTGAATTATTAGATACCTATAGAGTTTTTGAATTTGGTGCACTAAATAACTATTATGTGATTATTTTAACCCCAACAGAATGGCAATATGAATGGTATGAAGCATTTATTAAAATAATGAAAAATGAAGAGTTAATATTTTCAGATTATGAGAATAATAGTGGTAAAAAAGAATATTCAATTGTTGGTGGATGTTATTATACTGCAAAAATGGCAGTTCTAGATTATTTAATACAAATCAAAAGACAATCAGGTATTTTAATTTTAAGAGAAGCATATGATGGATATGTCCCATTAGGTGTTTTCAATGTAAGGGAAAACATTAAAGAAGCAATGAAAAATCCATACACAGAATTTGAAACACTAGAAGCATGCTTAGAATATGCAGGTACAAAACTCAAAATACCTATTAACAAATATGTAAAACAAGGAACTCTCATGAATGAAATGCTTCACTCTAAGCAAACTACACTAGATATGTACTTTAAAAGTGGATAATTATGTTTAAATTTAAAACCCCCTCCAAAAAAACAAAAAAAATAATGTCTGAAGTTGCATTAGGCAATAACAATACAAACTTTGAAGAAAGTTGCTGTGAAAAAATAAGAAAATTAACTGAAAAAGAAGAAGTTAAAATAACTTCTAGTGGGAATAATAGTATTTTTATTGCACTTGCAGCTATTAAAGGAGATATTATTGTTCCAGATCAAGGAGGATGGCACGGATTTAAACAAATTGCAAAATTCTTAAATAAGAATATTATAACATTAAAAACAGATTTAGGTCTTATTAATCCTAATTATATGGATGACTTAAATATTAAAGAAGGTTCTGCATTAATTTACACTAGTTTTGCAGGATACTGTGCAGAACAAGATACAAAAAATATTACAAAATATTGTAAAAACAATGATATTATAACAATTGAAGATTCATCTGCCGGAATTGGCGATAAAGAAAACAAACTTGGAAAATATTCAGATATTATTCTTGCATCAACAGGATCACCTAAAATAATCAATGTTGGTCAAGGTGGATTTATTGCAACAAATAACAAGGAAATTTTCAAAAATACAACAATGCCAGAAAAATTAAGCAAAACTTCCGAAATTGTGTGTAGTGGTATAGATAGTGAACTTGAAAATATTGAAGAAAAATTAGAACTCACATTAAATGCAACAAACTATCTAAAAAAACATATTCACAATACATTACATTCAAATAAAAGAGGTATTAATGTAATTATACCTCATAATGATGCAAAGTCAATAAGTTGGAATTTGAAAAAAACATTAAAAACCGATAAAAGTGGATTTATTACAACTTGTCCTAATTATAATCGTGTAAAACAAAAAGCAATTGCAATTGAAGTTAAAAATCTCAATTACAAATGCCTTAAAAAAGAATATTTAGATAAAATAATAAATGAAATAAAAATTAATAATTTACAGTAAGTTTTGTAATTCTATCAATAATTATATCCTCAAGAGACATATTTTTCATCTCTTCATCACTAATATCATAAATTTTTATTAATTTTTCTTCATCAGGAATAAAAACATCATCATCTAATGAAAAAATTTCAGACAATTTAGAAGTTTGATTTTTACTATTAATCAAAATAGCACATAAATTCATGTTCCCCTCTTTTAAACCTAATAATTTAAATGCTTTTGAAATTTGTCTTTGTGCAGAACATCTAAGAACAATCTCAACACTTAAATCTTTAGCTAAATTTTCATCTCTATCAAAAGCAAGAATTGCTTGATTAACACCATGAATTACATGATTCTTTGAAACAATAGAATCTGCATTTAACAGCTGAATTATTTCACCATCTTCTTTAATACTATCAATTAAATTAAGTGTTTCTTCAATAGAATTAATAGTACCTTTTAAACCTAAAATTTGAATATTGTCCATGTACATATAAACACCTAATCACGTAATAGTCTATTAATTCCCGCAATATATGCTTTCACACTAGCATTAACAATATCCAACTCAGTACCCCGAGCAGATACGACTTTATCACCTTTTTGTAATTTAATAATTACATCAATGAATGCATCAGTACCCCCTGCAATAGCATCTACGTGATATTCAATTAACTCAACATCACTAAATGCATCAACCGTTTTAACAGCATTAATTGCAGCATCAACAGAACCTAAACCTACACCTGCATTAAGAATCTCTTCATTATCAACAGTTATTTTAACAGATGCAGTTGGCATGACATTATTTCCAGAAACAATAGTTAATTCATTAAGTTTAATTCTATCTTCATGGTTTATTTCTAAAACATTATCAGCTATTGCCTGTAAATCAACATCAGTTACAGTTTTACCTTTATCTGCTAAATCTTTAATATCAGTGAAAATTTGTTGAAGTTGATTTTCATTAACTGTTAAACCAATTTCCTTAAGCCTATTTTCTAAACCATGAGTTCCCATATGCTTACCTATAACAAACTTACGTTTACGACCAACAAGTTCTGGAGTCATAGGTTCATAAGTTGCAGAATTTTTAATAATTCCATCTGAATGTATGCCAGATTCATGAGCAAATGCATTTTCACCAACAATTGCTTTATTAGGCTGGATATAAACACCAGTTAATCTAGCAACCAATTTAGAAATATCGTAGATTTCATGAATATTAATATTTGTTGAAAAATTCTGTAATAATCTATCAATACTAACAACACATTCCTCAAAAGAAGTATTTCCAGCTCTCTCACCAATACCATTAATAGTTGAATGAAATTCTGTTGCACCACCTTTCAATGCAGCTAAAGTATTAGCAACCGCAAGACCAAAATCATTATGACAATGAACAGCAATTGGAACATCAATATCATTTAATTTATTAAATAATTCAAATGAAGAATCTGGTGTTAATACACCTATAGTATCACAAACACAAATTCTATCAGCACCATGATTTATAGCATCTTGATAAACAGACTTTAAAAAATCAAAATCAGATCTTGATGCATCTTCTGCAGATAACTCAACAGTTAAACCATGATCTTTACAATAATCAACAGCATTATTAGATAATTCTATTAACTCATCACGAGTAGTTTTTAATTTATCATGAATATGTAAATCAGAAGTTGGAACAACTAAATTAACACCATCAACATCACATTCTAAACAATAATCAATATCAATAGATAATGGTCTTGAGAAGCTTAATATTTCAGAATTAAAACCCTGTTGCATAATTCCTTTAATAGATTCTCTTTCTCCTGGTGAAGTAATTGTAGAGCCTGCTTCAATATAATCAACACCAATTTCCTCAAGTTTAGTTGCAATTCTTAACTTTTCATTTGGAGTTAAAGAAACACCTGGAGTCTGTTCCCCATCACGTAATGTAGTATCCAATACTTTAATATTCATAAAAAATCACCAAAAATTATGTAATAGATGTATTAGGCTATAAAAATTGTTAAAAAAAAGTAGTAAATAAATGTAATATAAAGAAGGCTTGCAGCGAAATGAAATTCCCATAGAAAAAAC
>NZ_JBJEIO010000014.1:0-30531 GCF_051877095.1 Methanobrevibacter sp.
CAACTGACAGTAATGGTGTTGTCTCCTTAGATATTAATCGTAATCCTGGAACATATACTATTATTGCAGAAAATCCTATTACTAAGTTTAATTTAACTACCATTTTTAAGATTTTATCCACAATCACTGCAAGTGATGTGACTAAGGTTTATACTGATGGTAAATATTTTTATGCAACTTTTTTAATGAGTAATGGACAAGCTTTAGCTAATACAGATATTAAGTTTAAGATTAATGGTAAAACATACACCAAGAAAACTAATGGTGATGGTGTTGCTAGACTTTCATTAGTTAACCTTAAATCAGGTACATATGAGATGATTTCATCTAATGTGGATGGTTTAAATGTAACTAATGTTGTTAAAGTAGTGTCTAAAACTAGTTCCAAGATTATTGCCAGTGATTATACTTTTCTTTTAAAGGATGGTAAAACTATTAAAGTTACATTACATAATGGTTTAGGATATGCACCTGGTGCAGGTAAACTTATTAAATTTGTAGTAAATGGTAAGACATATACTAGGCAAACTAATGTTAATGGTGTAGCTTCACTTAAATTACCTACTTTAAAAGCAGGTATTTATACTGTAAAATATAGTTTTGATGGTAATAACTTTTATACTGCATCTAGTGCATCTAGTAAATTGATTATCCTCCCAAGTAATACTGCAACTTTCACAGTTAAGAGTACTACTACTTTTAGTAAAGGTTCTGGTACTCGTTTTGTAGTTGCTTTGAAATCTGGTAGTGTTCCTTTAGCTGGAAAAGAGGTTGTTTTTACTGTTAATGGTAAGTCTTATACTAAGACTACTGATAGTAAAGGATTAGCTACTTTATCTACTGGTGGTTTAGATCTTGGTAAGTATGTTATGACTTATAGTTTTGATGGTGATTCCAAGGTAAAAGTAGCAACTGGGTCTACTGCTATTGAGGTTAAAGATTTAAGATCTACTGCAACTTTTACAGTTAAGAGTACTACTACTTTTGGTAAAGGTTCTGGTACTCGTTTTGTAGTTGCTTTGAAATCTGGTAGTGTTCCTTTAGCTGGAAAAGAGGTTGTTTTTACTGTTAATGGTAAGTCTTATACTAAGACTACTGATAGTAAAGGATTAGCTACTTTATCTACTGGTGGTTTAGATCTTGGTAAGTATGTTATGACTTATAGTTTTGATGGTGATTCCAAGGTAAAAGTAGCAACTGGATCTAGTAATATTGAAGTCAAAGAAAGAACTCCTACAAAAATTATTTGGAAGAGTGGAACTTCATTTTATCAAGGTTCTCAGACTTATAAAGTTTTATTACAAGATTCTATTGGTAAGGCTTTGTCTGGTAAAACTATTTTATTAACTGTGAATGGTAAAACTTATTCAGCTAAAACAGCATCCGATGGATATGCAACATTTAATGTAAATGTTGGTTCTGGTAATTACTCTGTTTCATTTGAGTTTGCTAATACTGATAATGATTATCTTTCAACTTCAGGTGTTGCAAATATAACTGTTGAGAAGAAAAAGGGTGCGGGATATGGTTATTGGATTTATGGTGCAGATATGAAAAAGGCTAATCTTAATTCATTAGCTTCCCAAGGAGTTACTGATTTATTCTTAAACTTTGCAGCTATTGAGCAATATGGTCAAGCAGATGTTGAATCATGGATTGCTGGTGCTAATAAATTAGGTATTAATGTTCATATTTGGATGCAAACATTCTATGAAAATAAACAGTGGGTAAATCCTATTAAAAACGGAAAAATAGATACAGAATTCTTTGAGAAAAAAATAATTGAAGCACAATCATATGCAAAAATTAAAGGTGTTTATGGTATTCACTTTGATTATTTAAGATATCCTGGTAATGCTTATAAAACTAATGGTGGTGCTGAAGCTATAAGTCAATTTGTTATAGATGCTACTGAAGCTATTCATAATATCAATTCTAAAATCATTGTTTCAGCTGCATTGATGCCTGAAACTACTGATAATTTAAAGTACTATGGTCAAGATTATTCAGTACTCAGTAAATACTTAGATGTGGTTATTCCAATGATTTATAAAGGAAATTATGAGGCAACTTCATCTTGGATTACTAAAACTACAAAATGGTTTGTAGATAATTCACAAGGTGCCTATGTATGGGCAGGATTACAAGGATATAAATCTGATGATGATGTTACTAAACTGTCTGCTTCTGAAATCAAAGATGATTCACAGGCTGCATTAGATGGTAGAGCTCCAGGTGTAATTATATTTAGATGGGGTGTAACTAACTTTGTTGATTTTAAATCACTTGTGGATAATTCAGATTCTCCTAATACTTCTGGATCTGTAAGTATTGATGATATAATTGCAGCAGCAAATACCTTAAAAAACACTATTGATTCAAAGAATACAATTCCTAAAACAGTTAGTGTTGGTGGAGTAGAGTATTCTATTGCTCAATTCTTATATATGATGAGTGATGCTATCAAGAAGATTAAGGATGGTAAAACTTCTCTACAAGTATTGCCTATAAATGTTAATGTTCCATTAAATCCTGAGGGTTTATTTAAATCAGGTAGTATTGCAACTACTGAATATATGGATATTGTAAATAGGGTTTTTAACTTTATTAAAAATAATAATAGGGCTCCTAATTTTGCTTCATCATCATTAGGGGATATTGATTATGATTCATTAATCGAAATGTTTGCTAATATTTTAGTGGATTATAAGACTAATGGTAAATTACCAACTTCAATAAAAGTTAATAATGGTACAAAGGATGAGCAAATAACTGTTAAAACAATATCTATTAAGGATATTGTTGCTGGTGCTACTAATTTGAAAAAGTACTATGAAACTAATAAGAAGTTACCAGATACTGTTACTGCAGGTGGAGTTAAATTTACATTAGCTGAATTTACATACTTGATGAGTAAGGCTATTGATCAATTAGGTAATTCTAATACAAAAGCAATTACTATAATAACAGGTATAGCTAATCCAAGTAATCATTCTGGTGATACTATCAATTCAAAGGATTTGTCAAAAACTGGTTATCTTAATGTTGCATTGAAGGTTGCTAATTATATAATTGAAAATAAAAGAGTTCCTAATTATTCAGAATCTGATGTAGGTAAAATCATATATTATGAATATGTTGATGCTTTTTCACGTATTTTAGCATTTTATGGTACAAATAATCGTTTACCTAATTCTGTAACTATTAGTTATTCATCAGGTTCTGGATCAGATTCTGGAACTTCTGGTAGTGGTCATGGTTTGAATGAGAAAAATACTGAAACTGATTTAGATAAATATCTTAAAGCCACTAAAAATTGTCAAGTGAATGATGCTAATATTAAATCTATAGTTAATCAAGTAACTAAGGGTTTAACTTCTGTAAAAGATAAGGCTACTGCAATTTTCAATTATGTAAGAGATAAAATCGCATATGCTTTCTACTATGATACTAAATATGGTGCCACTGAAACTTTATCAAATAAACGGGGAAACTGTGTTGACGAGTCTCATTTGCTCGTAGCTATGTTTAGGACTGCAGGTATTCATGCTAGATATGTCCATGGAACTTGTACTTTTTCAAGTGGAAATACCTATGGTCATGTATGGGTTCAAGTATTAGTTGATGGTCAATGGACTGTTGCTGATGCAACAAGTTCAAGAAATTCTCTTGGAAAAGTAGCAAATTGGAATCCAAACACATTTTCATTGAAAAGTGGATGTGTAGCAGAGATTGATTTCTAATTTCGCTACTTTCTTTTTTTATTTTTTTTAAACTTATTTTAAATTTTAATTTAATGCTTATTTTTTAGGTATGAAAAAACTTTTTTATACTTTGAGCCATAAACATTAAACCAATTATTGAGTTTAGGTGAAAACTATGGCTAATGGTAAAATTAGTGAAAATATTGAAGAATACCTTGAAGTTCTTTACTGCAATGGAAGCAATTGGGAACAGGTTTCTACTACTAAATTATCTGATGAATTGGATATTGCACCTGGAAGCGTAACTCAAATGCTCAAAAAATTAGAAAAATTAGGTTATATTGAGTATACTCCTTATAAAGGAGCTACTTTGACTCATGATGGCATGAAAATAGCTAGAAAAATTACAAGAAAACATAGGATTTTGGAAAAGTTCTTGTTGGATGTTTTAAAAGTCAAGGAAGAGAATATTCATGAACAAGCTTGTGAAATGGAACATGCTTTATCTGATGAGGCGGAAAGGGCATTATGTAATATGTTACAACATCCTGATGTGTCTCCTGATGATAGTGTTATACCTGCTTGTAATTTTAATTTTGAAAGTTGTAGTCAATGTTTTTCTCAGAAGGACTTTGACCAAATTATTAATAGGGAATTCAATTTATTATCTATTTCAGAATTAACTTCAAATGCTGAGGGGACAATCTCATTTATTCGTGGAAATTCTGATCTTCTAGATAGTATTTCAGATTTAAATATTAAAGTTGGATGCCACTTAAAGTATGTAATTAATGATAATCAAGATGAAAATTCTTATTTGGTTTTCATTGATGATAAAGAGTTTAATATTCCTAAAGAAATGGCTAATAATATTTTTATTAGAATTTAACTTTTATTTTTCTTTTTTTTACAAACAAAAATATATATAATATTTTATTCAAAATAATATCATTAATATAATTTATTTCTTTTTACGGTGTTTTAATGCGTGGTAATTTATCAAATGATATTGTATCTATTAAGATTGAAGAAGGAAGTAAAAAGCCAATAGCTTTACATGAAAAAAGTCTTTTTGGTAAAATTGAAGCTAATTCATTGAATCTTTCTTTGATTGAAGCTTGTTATCTATTAGAAAAGGGTCGTTTAGATATTTATGAAGATGATGTTGAATGCAGTGTTGGTTATATTATTGATCTTTTAAAAGGTCATGGGCTATTTGGAAAATATGTCGTTTACCGTGATCTGAAAGATCGTGGATTTGTAATTAAAACTGGTTTTAAATATGGGTCTGAATTTAGATTGTATAATCGTGGTGGAGGTCCGGGTCAGGAGCATTCTGATTATTTAGTTAAAATTATTTTTGAAAATTATGAAATCAATACTCTTGATTTTGCAAGTTATGTTAGAGTTTCACACGGAGTTAACAAAAAATTATTGTTAGCTATTGTGGATGATGATTTTGATATTACATACTATAATATTGAATGGACTAGACCTTAGTTAAATTAAAGGAATTCATTATATTTCTTAACTTAATATATTTATTATGATAATTTTTAATCATATATATGATTTAATGTAATTGTTGGTGAAAAAATGGCGGATTTAATTGATCCATGGGCATCATTTAGCTTAGATTATGATAAGTTAGTTAATCAATTTGGTATTGGTAAAATTTCAGATATTCTAAATGAAGTTGAAAATCCTCAAAGGCTAATGAAAAGAGGAGTAATATTTGGACATAGAGAATTTAATGAAATTAATAAGTTAATCAATCAAAATAAAGATTTTGCTGTTGTATCGGGTATGATGCCAAGTGGTCAGATGCATATTGGTCATAAAATGGTTGTTGACCAATTGAAATGGTATCAGGAAAAAGGAGCAATGCTATCTCTTCCTATTGCAGATTTAGAATCTTATGCTGCTCGTGGAATGAGCTTTGAAAAAGGTCGTGAAATTGCTATAAATGAATATTTAACAAACTGGATAGCTTTGGGACTTGATTTAGAAAAGGATAATGTAAATGTGTATTTACAATCTCAAAATAAGCCACTTCAAGATTTGGCTTTTATTGCATCAGGCAAAACTAATTTCAATCAGCTTAAAGCAATATATGGATTTACACAATCTACAAGTATTGCTCATGTTCAAGCTCCATTGGTTCAAGTTGCAGATATATTACTTCCTCAAATTGAAGAGTTTGGAGGTCCAAAAAAGGTTATTGTTCCTGTTGGAATCGATCAAGACCCTCATATTAGATTAACAAGAGATATTGCTCAAAAACTTCATGGAGACTTAGGATTTTTAACTCCTGCATCTACGTATCATAGGTTCCTAACAGGTTTAACCGGTGATAAAATGAGTAGTTCTAAACCTGCTACTGCGATTTATCTCAATGATGATACAAAAAGTGCAGTTAAGAAAGTCAAGTCTGCTAAAACTGGAGGTAGGGAAAGTTTAAAAGAACAACAAGAATTAGGTGGAGAAGTTGATAAATGTGTAATATATGAAATGTTATTATACCATTTCATTGATGATGATAATGAACTTGAAAAGATTAGACATGAATGTTTAAATGGAACTCTTCGTTGCGGTGATTGTAAAGTTAGAACTGCAGAATTGATGGAAGAATTCATGGATGATTTAAAAGAAAAGCAAGTTGAAGCTCGTGAAATAGCTAAAAATTTAATATAAAGATAATTTTAAAAATAATAGATGTGATTATATGATAAGATGTGTATCCTGTGGAGAAGAATACGATGATGATGAAGTAATCTACACTTGTGAAAAATGTGGATCTGTACTTGAACTCGTTAACGAAATTGATATTTCTAAAGATATTTTTGATGGTAGAAAAGACACTTTATGGAAATTTAAAGAATGTATTCCTGTAGATGAAACTAAAATAGTTTCTCTTGAAGAAGGTGGAACTCCATTTTGTAAATGTGACAAATTAGGAGATGAACTTGGAATAAACTTATATGTTAAAGTAGAAGGTTCTAATCCTACCGGAAGTTTTAAGGATAGAGGAATGACTGTGGGTATGACCAAAGCAATGGAATTAGGTGTTCATACTGTTGGATGTGCATCAACTGGAAATACTTCTGCATCATTATCTGCTTATGCAGCACGTGCTGGATTAAGATGTATTGTATTTTTACCTTCTGGAAAAGTTGCACTTGGAAAATTAGCTCAAGCAATGTTCCATGGTGCTGAAGTGATGTCTATTAATGGAAACTTTGATGAAGCTCTTGAAGCAATGACTGCTCTTGCATTGGAAAAGCATCTTTACTTATTAAATTCAATTAACCCATACAGGTTAGAAGGACAAAAAACTATTGGTTATGAAATTGTTCGTGATTTAGGTTGGCAAGCTCCTGATAGAATTATTTTACCTGTTGGTAATGCTGGAAATATTTCTGCAATATGGAAAGGAGTTTCTGAGTTTTACAATGCTGGATTTATTAAAGATTTACCAATGATGACTGGTATCCAAGCTGAAGGAGCATGTCCTGTAACTAATGCATTTAAAAAAGGAGATAAAAAAGTAGTACCTGTTGAAAATCCGGAAACTATTGCTACAGCTATACGTATTGGTGCTCCTGTTAGTGATATTAAAGCATTAAATGCAATTTATGATTCAAATGGTTACTCTGAAACTGTCAGTGATGAAGAGATTCTCGATGCACAAAAGTTACTTGCAAGAACTGAAGGTATTGGTGTTGAACCAGCTTCTGCAGCTTCAATTGCAGGTCTTAAAAAACTTGTTGATGAAGGTGTAGTTGATAAAGGTGAAACTGTCACTTGTGTTGTTACTGGACATTTATTAAAAGATCCTAATACTGCTATTGAAGCATGTACTCAACCTACTAAAGTTGATGCTGATATTGATACATTAAGAAAAATCTTAATGAACAAATGAATTGGGCTTTAAATCCCATTTTCTTTTTATTTTTTCTTTTAATTCTTATTTATTTAAATTTAAATAATACTTTTTTTATTTAAACTATGCTATGAAAAACATTTTTAAATAGAATACTTGCAATTTTTATATTATAAAAACTTGTCTTTAAATGTTGAAATTATCGAAAATTAACACTAATGCACCAATATATTTATATATAAGCAAATTATAACTATTATTAACAAAATTGTGAGGTGTTTTATCATGACTGAATTACCAATTGCTCCTGTAGAAAGGATTTTAAAAAATGCAGGTGCTCAAAGAGTAAGTGATGATGCAAAAATTGCCTTAACTGAAGCTATCGAAGATTACGGAAACGATGTTGCTTCTAAAGCTATAGGTTTTGCTCGTCATGCTGGTAGAAAAACTGTAAAAGCAGCAGATGTAAAATTAGCAATTAGATAGATAGTTAATAATCTTTTTTTGATAGTAAATTTTTACTATCTCTTTTACATTTTTTTCTATTAATGAATTTAGTATTTATTTAAAAATTACTTATTTTACCTTATTTTTAATAACATTTATATACTATGTAAACTAATCTATTAAATGTCTAGTTCTCTAGAATTATTTCATTAATTACTAAATTTTTATTTTTAGTTTTGCTAAAAATTATATGAAATTCAGAAGTATTTATATTGAAAGTTTAATCCCTCTTATTTTTTTCTCGGGATTATATTTAGTGATATATGAATTGTTCAAGAATTAGTATTATTAAAACTATATTAAATTATTCTATTGAATAATTTGAGTAATTTCTATAGTTAAAAAATAATATAACTATATATAATTACATTATATTATGATTCAAAATGAATTGTAATATCTGCCGATGGATGGCATAGCCAGATGAAAAAGGAGGTATATTTTATGGCAAACATTTATGTAAAATTTGACACACCTGAAGAATTAGCTAAACAAGCTGAAGAAGCATTAGAAACTGCATTTACTACTGGTAAAGTAGCAAAAGGAACTAACGAAGTAACTAAATTTATTGAAAGAGGAGATGCAGCATTAGTTGTTATCGCAGAAGATGTTGACCCTGCTGAAATTGTTGCACACATTCCTGTATTAGCTGATGAAAAAGAAATTCCTTATGTTTACTTACCTACCAAAGAACAAGTTGGTGGAGCTGCTGGATTAACCGTTGGTACTGCTTCTGCATGTATTGTAGATGCTGGTGATGCTGAAGCTGCTGTTGCTGAAATCGTAGAAAAAGTCGCTGAATTAAAAGACTAGATTCTTTTAATTAAATAACGGTGATTTACATGGAAGAAGGAACTCCTGCTGAAATCATTAAAGTTCTAAAAAGAACTGGTATGACTGGTGAGGTAATGCAAATTAAATGCAGAATCCTCGATGGTAGAGATAAAGGAAGAATTTTAACAAGAAACATTATGGGACCTGTAAGAGAAGGCGACATTTTAATGTTACTTGATACAATTAGAGAAGCTAAGGAAATTAGAACTCCTTAAGAAGGTGTAAGAACATGAGAACTTGTTCATTCTGTGGAAAAGAAATTGAAGATGGTACAGGTAAAATGTACGTCAAAAGAGATGGCTCAATTTATTTCTTTTGTAGCAGTAAATGTGAAAAAAATATGATTAAACTCGGAAGAGTTCCAAGAAAAGTTAAATGGGTTAAAGAATGATTCAAAAAAGTTTTGTTATGATGAAACCTGACGCTGTTCAAAGACGTCTTATGGGTAAAATTTTGTCTCGTTTTGAGCAAAAAGGTCTCAAAATTGTTGCTTGTAAATTAATTCAAATCGATGAAGAATTAGCTAAAACTCATTATGGAGAACATGCGGACAAACCATTCTTCCCAGGTTTAGTTGAATACATCACTTCTTCACCATCTTTAGCTATGGTAATTGAAGGAGATGAAGCTATTACAACTATTAGGAAATTAGTTGGTGCAACTAATCCTTTAGAAGCAGATCTTGGAACTATTAGAGGAGATTTCGGTATGGACACTGGAAGAAACATTATCCATGCATCCGATGCTCCTGAATCTGCAAAAAGAGAAATTGCTCTTTTCTTTAGTGAAGATGAAATTTGCGATTATCAAATTGTTGATAACGATTTAATTTATGAATAAATTTAAGTTTTAAAAATTTATTATCGAAGACGATATTATGAAAATCAGATCCCCGATTGTATCAGTTTTAGGACATGTAGACCATGGAAAAACTACATTGTTGGATTATATTAGAGGAAGTACCATTGCTGATAAAGAAGCAGGAGGTATTACTCAACATATTGGTGCTACTGAAATACCAAACGATACTATTGAAGAAATCTGTGGAAATTTCATATCAAAGTTAACTATCAAAGATTTAATCCCAGGATTATTCTTTATTGATACACCTGGGCATGCTGCATTTACTAGTTTAAGAAAACGTGGTGGAGCATTAGCTGATTTAGCAATTTTGATTGTTGATATTAATGATGGATTTAAACCACAAACTTATGAAGCTTTAAATATTCTTAAAATGTATAGAACTCCATTTATTGTTGTTGCTAATAAAATTGATAGACTTTTTGGTTGGGAGACACATGAAGGAGCTTCTTTTAGTGAATCTTTTAATCAACAAGCTCAAAGTGTTAAACAAGATTTAGATCTTAAACTTTACGAACTTGTTGGTACTCTTCATAAAGAAGGTTTTCAATCCGAAAGATTTGATAGAGTTAGTAATTTTGCTTCACAGATTAGTATTATTCCTATTAGTGCTAAATCCGGTGAAGGTATCATTGAAGTATTAGCAATGTTACTTGGACTTGCTCAAGAATATTTAACTGAACAATTAGAAATTAATGAAGATGCTCCTGCTAAAGGTACTATACTAGAAATTAAAGAAGAAGTAGGATTAGGTCTTACTGTTGATAGTATTATTTATGATGGTGTTTTACGAACTAATGATGAAATTGCTTTAATCAATGCTTCAAATGAAGTTGTAACTACTAAAATTAGGTCTATTTTAAGACCACTCCCTCTTGAAGAAATGAGAGATTCTAAAAAGAAATTTAGAAAACTGGATGAAGTTGTTGCAGCTGCAGGTATTAAGATTGCTGCACCTAATTTAGATGATGTTGTTTCAGGTTCACCACTTAGGGTGTTAAGTGATGAAGAAGATGTTGAAGAACAGTTATTAAAAGAAATTGAAGATATTACTATTAATACTGAAGATGAAGGACTCTTAGTTAAAGCAGACACATTAGGATCTCTTGAAGCTGTAGTTAAGTTATTAAAAGATTTGAATATCCCTATTCGTGAAGCAGATATTGGTGATGTAAGTCGCAGAGACATTATTAACTCTGAAATTGCATTAACTGAAAATGAAGCACATGGTGCTATAATTGCATTTAATGTAGATGTTCATTCTAACTCTTTAGATGATTTAAACAATTCTAAAGTTAAACTTTTCAAGGGAGATGTTATTTATCAAATCATTGAAGACTATCAAGAATGGACTGAAGAAATTGAAAGAGCTAAGAAAAAAGCATTTTATGATGCTATTGTTAAACCTGCAAAATTCGTTGCATTACCTAAATTAGTTTTCCGTCAAAGCAAACCAGCTATTATTGGAATTGAATCAATTAGTGGTACAGTTAAACAAGGTCAAATATTAATCAATAAGAATGGTGAATATGTTGGAGTAATAGCTAGTATGGAAGATAAAGGTGAAACATTACCTTCTATTCCTAGAGGTCAAAGGGTGGCTATGGCTATTAAAGATGCTATTGTTGGAAAACATTTCGATGAAGGTGATGAATTATATGTTGATGTTTCTGAGAAACATTATAAATTCATTGAAAGGGAATTCAAGGATAAATTAACTGAAGATGAATTCGAAACTCTTTATGAGTTAGTGGAGATTAAACGTAAAAACGATCCTGATTGGGGTAAATTCGGTCTTTTCGAATAATAAATTAATTATATAAAAAAATTAAGGAGGAAATACCATGGCATTCAAAGTTGTTGTATCTCAAGGTGCTGAAACTCATCAAATTGAAGTAGATGAAACCAAAGCTTTTAACGGATTAACTATTGGTGAAGAATTTGATGGTGGACTTGTCGGTTTAGATGGTTACACTTTAAAAATTACCGGTGGTAGTGATAAAAACGGTTTCACTATGAAAAAAGATGTTAGCGGTACTAGAAGAATCAAAAGTTTATTAACCGGCGGTATAGGTTATCATCCTAAATCTGATGGTGTTAAAAGAAGAAAAACTGTCAGAGGAAACACTATTGCTGAAGATATTGTACAAATCAACACTGTAGTTACTCAAGCTGGAAATAAATCAATAGCAGATATTCTTGGTGCTGGTGAAGAAGAGGAAGAATAGTTATACTATTTTTCTTATTTACTTTTAAGTCGAATTAAAATTATAAAAAAGGTGGTTATCTGTGAACGTACAATCAGATGTTAACATAGGTTTAGTTGGTCACGTAGATCATGGTAAAACCACTCTTACAAAAGCATTATCTGGAATTTGGACTGATACTCATAGTGAAGAAACAAAAAGAGGTATTTCTATCCGTTTAGGATATGCAGATATAGAATTTAGAAAATGTCCAGAATGTGGTGAACCTGAATGTTACACTACAAATGAGAAATGTTCAATTTGTGGGAGTGAAACTGAATTAATTAGAAAAGTATCCTTTGTTGATGCTCCAGGTCACGAAACTCTTATGGCAACTATGTTATCTGGTGCTGCAATTATGGACGGTGCAGTATTAGTTATTGCTGCAAATGAAACTTGTCCACAACCACAAACTAAAGAGCATCTTATGGCACTTGATGTTATCGGTGTAAAAGATGTTATTGTAGTTCAAAATAAAATTGATATTGTTTCAAAAGAAAGAGCTATTGAAAGTTATAATGAAATTAAGGAATTTGTTAAAGGTACTTGTGCTGAAGATGCTTTAATTATTCCAGTTTCTGCTCAACAAGGAGCTAATGTAGATATCTTGATTGAAGCAATGCTTAAACAAATCCAACCTCCTGAAAGGAATGTTGATGACACTGCATTAATGCATGTAGCTAGGTCATTTGATATTAATAAGCCTGGTTCAGGTGCTAATAAAATCAAAGGTGGAGTCATCGGAGGTACTTTAATTCAAGGTAAATTCAAACTTGGTGACACTATTGAAATTAAGCCAGGTCCTAATAATGATGGTAAAAGGATAACTTTAACTTCAGAAATTATTGGTCTTGAAGCTAATGGTGAACAAGTTAAGGAGATTGGTCCTGGAGGTCTTGTTGGTATTGCAACTAAATTAGATCCATCTTTAACTAAATCAGATTCATTATCTGGTACAGTTGCTGGTGAAGAAGGTACTTTACCTGATGTATTAGATAGTTTTAAAATGGATACTAATTTGCTTGATCGTGTTGTAGGTACTAAAGAAGAACGTGATGTTGCTCCTATTAAACTTAAAGAGCCTTTAATGATTAATTGTGGTACTACAACTACAATAGGTGTTGTTACATCTACTAAGAAAAATAATGTTGAAGTAATGCTCAAATTACCTGTATGTGCAAGCCCAGGTGATAGGGTAGCTTTAAGTCGTAGAGTTGGAGCTCGTTGGAGATTAATCGGTTACGGTATTATTAAATAGAGGGAAAATAATGAACTCTAAAGAAGTTGTAATTGATACCAATTTTTTTATGGTTCCTTTTCAGTTCAATGTTGATATTATCACTGAACTTGAAAATTTATTACCTTCTTATAATTTAACTACTCCAAGCTTTGTTATCAATGAATTGAAGGGTTTGAAAAGAAATAAAAATGCAAAAGTAAGGTTAAATGCAAATTTGGCTTTAAAATTAGCTAATTCTTCAAAAGTTGAGATAAAGGATATTTCATTGCTTGAAAATGAAACTGTGGATGATGCATTACTTAGAGTTTCAGAAGTTTTAGCTACGAATGATATTGAATTAAAAAAACGTGCAAAAGACAGAGGCATAACCGTTGCATATTTAAGACAAAAAAAGTATATTGCTGTTGAAGGCAAAATATAATATTAATTAAACTTATTAATAAAATGAGGGATTATTTTGTATTATAAAACAAAAATTAGGGATACTGTAAGAATTCCACCTTACAAATTTGAAAGTCCTATTAATGAAGTCGCTATTGAAACTTTAAACGAACAGTATTCTGGTCGTTTAGATAAAAAATTAGGTTTGCTCATTTGTGTTAATGATGTTCTTGAAATTGGTGAAGGTAAACTCATTATTGGTGATGGAGCTACATACCATAATGTTGTTTTCGAAGCAATTTTCTTTAAACCAGAGCAACATGAGATTTTCGATGGTGAAGTAATTGATATTGTTGATTATGGAGCTTTTGTAAGAATTGGGCCTATGGATGGTTTAATCCATGTTTCTCAAGTAACTGATGATTATATTAATTATGATCCTAAAAGAGGTGCTTTAATTGCAAAAGAATCTAACAAAGTCCTAGAAGAAGGGGATTTAGTTAGAGCTAGAGTAGTTAGTGTTTCTATTAAAGATGAATCAAATAATAACATTGAAAATAGTAGGAATTCTAAAATTCCTCTCACAATGAGACAAAATAATTTAGGCAGATTCGAATGGATTGAAGAAGCCAAACAAAAAGGTAAGAAGGTTAAAGAATGAAAGCTTGTACTGCTTGTAAATTAATTTCAAATAAAGATCACTGTCCTAACTGTGGAAATCCAACTTCTGACAATTGGAGTGGCCTTTTAATAATAACTGATCCTGAAGAATCTAGTGTAGCTCGTGAATTAAATATTACTGTTGCGGGCGAATATTGTTTAAGAGTAAGATAGGGGGTTCATTGTGTTACGTTTAGATACAGAAAATGATGATATAATTTCTGAGCTTAAAAAGCCCTTAGGTAAATTATATCCTAACTTTGAAGATGCAATTAATGAAATTAAATCTTCTGAGTTTTTAATTTCTGTTGGTGATGCAACATTTAGTAATCTTACCAAACATGAATTATATCCAAATATTGGTATAATTGATAATGTAATTCAAAGAAAAAATCATACTCATGAAATTATACGTGCAAATCATATTTTAAAAGCTAATAATCCTGCTGGAACTATTACTGATGATCTATGGGAAACCATAGGCCAAGCTCTTGAATTATCTAACTCTGGCGAATGTTATGTAATTGAAGTAGCAGGGGAAGAAGATCTTGCAGTTCTTCCTTGCATCATAATGGCAAGTCCAGAAACTACCATTTTATATGGTCAGCCAAATGAAGGTTTAGTGCTTTTAAAAGTTTCTGATTTAAAAGATAAAGCTGAAAAGCTTATTAGCGGATTTATTAAAGAATAAATTAAATGAGGTTTTATTATGGAAATCGAATTCATTGAAGAAAAAGAAAATAAATTATTTAACAGAAAAGAAATTAAATTTTATGTTGATTATGATGGAGAATCAACTCCTAAAATTTTAGATATTAAATCTAAATTAGTTGCTTTATTAAACACTAAAAAAGATTTACTTGTAGTTGACAATGTACAACCTCACTACGGTGAACCTAAAGCATTAGGTTATGCTAAAGTTTATGCAACTGTGGATGATTTAAAATACATTGAAACTAATCATGTATTAGCTAAAAATGAAGAACCTGAAGAAAATGCTGAAGAAGCAGAAGATGAAGAATAGGTGATTTTAATGGTAAAAAAATCTGATCTTTACAAAGTAGATGGCGACAAAATTGAAAGAAAAAATCCAATTTGTCCTCGTTGTGGTGAAGGTGTATTCATGGCTGATCACGGTGATAGATTCGCTTGTGGTAAATGTGGATACACTGAAATGAAAAAATAAGATTTTTATAATCTTTATTTTCTTTTTTTATTTATTTTTATTTTATAATTTATTTTAATCATTTTTATGAAGGGATTCTTTTGGATAATATTAGGAATGGTCGTTTTAAAACTGGAATGACTGATGAAGCTGCTATTTATACTTCATCACTTGAAGCTGATAAACTTCTTTTTGAAGCAGATATTAAAACTAATTTTGCCCATACTTCAATGTTAAAGCATGAAGGTATTGTTGATGAGAAAATCGCAGATAACATTTTATGTGCTCTTGATTCTCTTAAAGAGGAGGGTTATGATGCATTAGTATTCGATCCTTCTGTTGAAGATGTTCATATGGCTATTGAAAATTATGTCACTTCTAAAATCGGTCCTGAAGCTGGTTTTATGCACACTGCTAAATCACGTAATGATCAAGTGGCTTGTGATGTTAGATTAGTTTTAAGAGAGGAAATCGTCAATATTCAAATTGGTATTTTAGAATTTATGGAAGGTCTTGTTGAAATGGCTGGTGAACATTTAGAAGATGTTTTCATTGGTTTTACTCATTTACAGCATGCTCAACCAATTACTATTGCTCATCATTTAATGGCTCATGTACAATCTCTTAAAAGGGATTATGAACGTTTAGCTGATACTTACAAACGGGTTAATTTAAACCCATTAGGTTCTGCTGCAATGGCAACTACTAGTTTTCCAATTAATAGGCAATTAACAACTGATTTACTTGGTTTTGATGCATATTTGGAAAATTCAATGGATGGAGTTTCCTCAAGAGATTTCATTGCTGAGACTGTTTTTGACTTAGTATCTTTATGTACTACATTATCTAAAATCTGTGAAGAGCTAGTTTTATGGAGTACTTATGAATTTGGTGTTATTGAAATGGCGGATGAATATTCCTCAACTTCTTCTATTATGCCTCAAAAGAAAAATCCGGATGTTGCTGAACTTGCAAGAGGTAAATGTGCAATTGTTAATGGTGAATTGGTTACTATTTTAACTATTCTTAAAGCTATTGCATATACTTACAACAGGGATTTGCAGGAAATTACCCCTCACTTGTGGAATTCAATTAAAGTTACCAAAGACACTTTATCTATTGTAACTAAAATGTTATTATCTGTTGAATTTAAAACTGAAAGATGTGCTGAACTTGCAGGTAAAAATTTTGCAACTGCAACTGATTTAGCAGATATTATGGTTCGTGAAAAACAGATTCCATTTAGAACTGCACATAAAATTGTTGGAAGGATTGTTAATGAAGCAACTGCTAATAGTATGGCAGAAGAAGATATTACTTCTAAATTCATTGATGATATTGCAGTTGAACTAGGATTTGATGAATTAAATTTGTCTAATGATTTGATTCAAAGAGCTTTAAATCCTGTTGAAAATGTGAGAATTAGGGCTGTTCCTGGTGGACCTGCACCTGAAATGGTTGAAATTGCACGTGAAAACATTAAGGAATTTTTAAATACTGAATTTGAAAAACATGGAATTTAGTTAAATTCTTATATTTTTTTAAAAAAAAGATATTTAGGTTAACCTAAATATTTATATACTTTTATTACTAATATAATAATGTTGGGATAATTATTTTATTATTGCAACATGGATATATGGAATAAAAATGTTATAGAATACTTATTGGTTCTTTTTGATAAGTAGGCTCAGCTTCTATTTATTTTTATTCTATTAATCCGTTTCTTCTGATTTATTTTTTGTTTTTAAATAGTTTTCATGGATTTCTTCAGCTAAATCATCATTACCTTCAATAATAGGGCCTGTGTAATCACAGTCATAACAAACCCATTGAGACCAATTTTGAGGTATGATCCATTTTACTTTTTTAGAACCACATCTAGGACAAATTTTATGCATCATAGTATCAAATCTTGTAAAAGCTCCATATTAAATCTAATGCTTCCCCAGGTTCTAATGCTCCTGAGCGTGTTTCTCTAAGGATTCTTTGTATTGAAAATTTTTTCATATATGGAAATTTTCTGTGAACTTCATAAAGAAGAGGACATCCGAATCCCTTGAATGTATCTAAATTGTATTTCTTGATTAATGATTTTATCTCTTGTTTACCAGTACTTAAACTTGCTGGAAGGTTTAAACGATATAATGAATTCTCCTGTAAATTTATACATTGACTACCTGTTGCAAGCATATCTCCAAAGATAACTATTGGAATCTTTTCTGACTTTGCATATTCATTTACGAGTTTTTCAGTATTTTTAGAACATCTACCACATGGATGAACTTTACCTGTAAAAGATTCTTTAATAACCTCTGAATAATCAGTTTTTATGTACTCATGAGAAACGTTTAATTCATTGCATAACTTTTCAATATTTCTTTTAAATTGTTTTGGAAGAATAATAGTTCCTGGATTAATTGTAACAGCAATTGGATTAAAACCAAGTTTTTTAGCTAAAATTAATGAAAAGCTGCTGTCGACTCCACCAGACAATGCAACAACTGCTTCAATATTTCCAGATTCTTTAAATTCATTTTCATTTAGATAATTTTCAAAGTTAAAACTGTAAATATTTGACAATTTATCATCAATAGCTTTTTTTAGGTTTTCTAGTCCAGTTAAATTTGAATTTAGGTTTTTGATAGTCTTTCTTGACAATTCCAATTTATATCTTTTATTTAGAAAATCACCATATGATTCGACATGGATACTTTGAAGACCTAATTTTTCCTTGAGTTTTCCAACTACCCAACCACCTTTTCCAATAATAGCTGATTTATCCGGTCTATCTTCAGTGATGATCCATAATTCATTGGTTTTTTCATTAAAATAAAGTTCTTCAATAAAAATACTCACTTTTTCATGACCTATATCGTTTCTTATTGAGTTAACTTCATTTAAAATAAATTCTTTAGTATACATTGTTTCACTTTTTCAGATATTAGTTAATGTTATATTGGTAATGTTAATTAATGTTTTTATATCAAAATTCTCAGTATAAACACAATAATTTAATAATCTCTTTTATAAATATATCTTATGAGGGAAAATTAATGAAATATAGAAAGTTAGGTAATACAGGTATTGAAGTATCTGAAATTGCTTTTGGTGCTGAATTTTTGGTTGAAAGACCTTATGAGGACACTGAAGTCTTGATTAAAGCTTGTGAAGAAAACGGAATTAACTTTGTTGACTGTTGGATGAGTGAGCCTGATGTACGTTCCCATTTGGGAAGAGCTATTAAACCTAATCGTGAAAATTGGGTAATTCAAGGCCATATCGGTGCAACTTGGCAAAACAATCAATATGTAAGAACAAGAGAAATGGATAAAGTAATTCCTGCTTTTGAAGATTTCATGGAACGGTTTCAGATAGATACACTTGATTTTGGAATGATTCATTATGTTGATCAACTTGATGATTACAATGAGATAATGAATGGTCCATTTATAGAGTATGTTAGAACATTAAAAGAAGAAGGAACAATAGCTCATATAGGATTAAGCACACATAACTTAGATATTGCTTTATTAGCTGCTCAAAATCCTGAAATAGAATTGTTGATGTTTTCAATAAATCCTGCATTTGACATGTTTGGGCCTGTGGATGATGTTATGGACTATAGAAAAGAAGATGCATATGACAGTGAAGATTTATCTTCAATTAATCCTCAAAGAGCAGAATTATATGAGTCATGTCAAAACAATGGTACTGCATTAACAGTGATGAAAGGTTTTGCTGGTGGAAATTTACTCTCTGATGAAACATCCCCATTTGGTGTTGCATTAACTCCTGTTCAATGTATTTATTATGCATTGGAACAAAAGGGTGTTTCAAGTATTTTTGTAGGTGTAAAAACAGTTGATGAGCTTATGGAATCTTTAAAATATTGTGATGCTAGTGAAAGTGAAAAAAATTATAAAGATGTCTTAAAAAATGCTCCAAAACACTCATTTAAAGGACAATGCACATACTGTGGTCATTGTAGTCCATGTACATCAGAAATTGATATTGCAATGGTAATTAAACTATTTGACCTTGCAAAATATCATGATAAAGTTCCTGAAAGTATTAAAGAACATTATAATGACTTAAAATTTAATGCAACTGATTGTATTGCATGTGGGGACTGTGAAGAAAGATGTCCTTTCAATGTAGCTATTGTTGATGTAATGCTTGATGTACAAGACTTATTTGATTTATAGGTGGTAATATACAATATTTAACATTAAATAATGGTATTAAAATGCCAATTTTAGGATTTGGTACTTATCAAATACCTCCAGAAGAAACAAAACAAGCTATTCTTGATGCAATTGATGTGGGTTATAGATTAATTGACACAGCACAATTTTATAATAATGAATTAGAAGTTGGTAAGGCCATAGAAGAGAGCAATGTTGAGCGTGAAGAATTGTTTATTACAACTAAGGTTTGGATAAGCAATTATGGTTATGAAGAATGTTTGGATTCTGTTAATGATTCTCTAGAAAAGTTGGGTTTAGATTATATTGATTTAGTTTTAATCCATCAACCTTTTTCAGATTATTATGGTGCTTATAGGGCTTTAGAAGATTTATATGATGCTGGATTTATCAAAGCTATTGGAGTATCTAATTTCTATCCGGATAGGTTGACTGATATTTGCCTTTTTAAACGAAGGATTATTCCTCAAATTAATCAGGTTGAAGTAAATCCATTTAATGCACAATACCTAGCACAAGCAAATATGGAGAATAATGGAGTGCAGATGCAGGCTTACTCACCGTTTTGCCAAGGTAAAAGAGATATTTTTAAGAATGAAACCTTAATTAAAATTGGTGATAAAAATGGAGGTAAAACTCCTGCTCAAGTAATTTTAAGATGGCTTGTTGAAAGGAGTATCATTGCTTTAGCTAAAACTACTGATAAAGATAGAATGTCTGAAAACATTGATATTTTTGATTTTGCCCTTGATGAGGAGGATATGCTTGAAATAATGAATTTAAATGAAGGTGGAACATCATCTTTCAATCATCAAAATCCGGAAACTGTTGAAAGATTTTATGAAATACTTTAATATTATATTGAAAACAAATATGTTAAGTGATTACTATGGCGTATGAAATTAAAAACAAGAAAAACATATCAACAATTGGTGTACACGCTGGCCAAGAAGAGGTTGATGAAACCGGTTCACGTGTTACTCCAATTTATCAAACTACTTCTTATGTATTTGATTCACCAGAGCAGGCTGCAAATAGATTTGCACTTAAAGAAGGTGGAAACATTTACTCAAGACTTTCCAATCCAACTACAGAAGCATTTGAAAAAAGAATGGCTGCTATTGAAGGAGGGACAGCAGCATATGCTACTGCAACAGGAATGTCAGCTATTTTTTATACAATCATTAATCTAACATGTGTAGGGGATAATATTGTATCTGCAGATAACTTATATGGGGGAACATATGAGTTATTTGAAAATACATTGGAGGATTTAGGACGTAGTGTAACTTTTGTAGATTCTCAATCTCCTGAATTATTTGAAGAAGCTATTAATGATAAAACAAAAGCAATTTATGTAGAATCTATTGGAAATCCGAAATTGGATATTCCTGATTTTGATAGATTAGCTGAAATTGCTCATAGTCATAACATTCCATTGATTGCAGATAATACTGTAGGTATTGGTTCTGTAAGACCATTTGACCATGGAGCAGATATTATTGCATCATCTGCAACAAAATACATTGGAGGTCATGGAACTACTCTTGGAGGAATCATTATTGAAAAAGGAGATTTTGATTGGATGAACGGAAAGTTCCCAACATTATCTGAACCTGATGCAACATATAATGGATTAATATTTGGAGAAGAATTTAAAGGTTCTGCTTTCACAACAAGGATTAGAACAGTAATTGGAAGAGATACTGGTGCTGTACCTTCTCCATTTGGATCATTTTTATTATTACAAGGCTTAGAAACTTTAGGACTTAGGATAGAAAGGCATGCTTCAAATGCAATGGCAGTTGCAAAACATTTAGAAGCACATCCAAAAGTAGCTTGGGTAACTTATTCAGGCTTAGAATCATCTCCTAACCATGAAATAGCTAAAAAATATGCTGAAAAAGGTTATGGTGGAATGGTCTCATTTGGTCTTAAAGCAGGATATGATGGAGCTTTGAAATTCATGGAAAATGTTGAGTTAATATCATTTTTAGCAAATATTGGTGATGCTAAATCATTAGTTACTCATCCAGCTTCAACTACTCATTCCCAATTATCTGAAGAGCAACAATTATCTACTGGGGTAACTCCTGATTTAATAAGATTCTCTGTAGGTATTGAAGATCTTGAAGATATTTTAGCTGATGTTGATCAAGCTTTAGATAAAATTTAAATTTAATTTTTTTTTAACTTTTTGAGTAATATGAAAACTAATGAAAACATTGAATCTATTTTAGGCAATCCTAGAAAAGCAATTAATAAATTAGCTTTTCCCACTATATTTTCAATGTTTTTGATGTTTTTAAATAATTTAATTGATAGTTTTTGGGTTGCAGGAATTAACGGTGAGGCTCTTGCAGCATTAGGATTTATATCTCCTCTTTATTTAGTTATCATTGGTCTTGGAACAGGTATTGGTGCAGGTACTAATTCTTTAATATCACGATATCTTGGAGCAAAAAGAATTGATGATGCAAATAATGCGATAATGCACTCAATAATTTTAACGTTTATCATTTCAATCATTGTTTTAATTGTCGGTATTTTCTTTTTAGATGATTTAGTAATATTACTTGGAGCAGGTGATGTAAGCATTGCTTAAGTTATGGTAAAATCATATTTTTACTAAACATTGTATTTTTACTACCTATTGTGATAGCTAGCATATTTAGATTAGAAGGGGATGTTAAAAGAGCAACCAATCCATTAATTTTAACAGTTATTTTAAACATGATTTTAGATCCAATTGTTATTTATGGTTTAAATTTAGGTATTTTTGGAGTAGGACTTGCAACAGTAATAGCATCATTTATAGGGTTATTATGGATGTTTTACTTGATTTATATTAAAAAAGACACATATTTTAAGTTCAAATTCTCAAACTATAAAGCAAAACTTGAAATATATAAAGAAATATTAGTTGTTTCACTTCCAGCAGGTATGGAAGAAATTATATTTTCTATAGTTGCAATAATTCTGAATTATTTAATCATTATGACTTCAGGGGTTAGTGAGGTTGCAGCTTTTACAATAGCTTGGAGATTTATTTCAATGGCATTCTTGCCATGTATGGCAATAGGAATTGCAACAATCACTGTATCAGGTGTTGCTTACGGAGCTCGTAACTGGCAAAATTTTAATGAAACAATTAGATATTCTACATTAATTAGTTTAATCATTACATTAGTCTTTACTGTGGTATTTTTATTATTTGCTCATCCAATTTGTGATGTTTTTAATTTCACATCAAACAATTCTGAACTAATTAATCGCTCAGCAGAGATTCTGCAATTATTAGTATTTTATAATTTTTTAATTCCATTTGGTGCAACTGCAGGTTATGTTTATCAAGGTGTTGGTTCAGGGTTCAAGTCTTTTGGTTTAACAGTGCTTAGAGAATTGATTTTAAGTATTGGAATTGCTTATTTAATTGGAATTACCTTTGGCATGGGAATATTTGGAGTATATCTTGGGTCTATAATTGGAATGAGTATCGGTTCATTTATTGGATTTGTATGTATTTGGATTTATAACTTAAAATTTAAAAAGGAGTGTCTTTATGAAAAAACTTGCAATTTTTGATTTTGACGGGACTTTATTTAACTCAATAAACGATGTTATTATCTGTTTTAATAAAGCATTATCAATTAACAATTTTCCCACATTAAGCTATGATGAATATCTGGGAATATTAGGTGGAAACATTGATGATCTAGTTTCATTAAGTCTAAAAGATAATAACACACCTTAAAATAGGGAGTTTGTCAAAAAAACTTATAACTCTATTTATTTAGAATCTGATAAGGAAAATTCTATTCCTTTTGAGGGAATGCATGAAGTTTTATATCAATTACAAGAAAAAGGAATAATTCTTACGATTAATTCTAATAGGGAAAATGGGTCTATTATAAGTTTTGTGGATAAATATTTTCCAGACATTAAATTTTCAGCTATTGAAGGACATAATCCTGATTATCCATCAAAGCCCCATCCTTATGGGATTAATAAAATATTAAGTAAATTGAATATATCAAAAGAGGATTCATTATATATTGGGGATTCTAAAACAGATATAAAAACAACTCAAAATGCTAAAATAAATTGTATAATTGTTAAATGGGGTTATGGAAATCAAAATGACTATGAAAATGAATATTTATTGGATGTAGTTGAAAAACCATATGAAATACTTAACTATTTCTAAGCTAATTATATAATATATGAAATTAAAATAGGAGGGGTAATATGTTAA
This sequence comes from Methanobrevibacter sp., assembly GCF_051877095.1. GTDB lineage: Archaea > Methanobacteriota > Methanobacteria > Methanobacteriales > Methanobacteriaceae > Methanocatella. The sequence continues at coordinate 23,945 of NZ_JBJEIO010000014.1, forward strand.
ACATACTCTTATTGAAGCATTATTAATATATGAAGATATGATTATTCATTAATTATTTTAAATGGTATTTTCATATTTTATATCATGGTATCAAAAAAGTATGAGATAACTAAATTATTATTTGTTCAATATCCTAAATGTTCTACATGTAGAAAAGCTAAAAACTGGTTAAATGACCATGATATAGAATATGAATCTAAACATATTGTGGAAGATAATCCTACAGCTATTGAATTACGTAAATGGTGGGAAATATCTGATTTACCTCTTAAAAGATTTTTTAACACTAGTGGTATGAAATACCGTGAATTAAAGTTAAAAAACAAAATCCCTGAACTGTCAGAAGAGGAACAGTTAAATCTCCTAGCTAGTGATGGTATGCTTGTTAAAAGACCGATAGTTGTTGGGGATGATTTTGTTTTAGTTGGTTTTAAGGTTAAGGAATGGGAAGAAAAATTGTTATAAATTAAAAAAATATAAAAGAGAGATGGTAAGAATTTTTTGAGGTATTAATTGTAAAAGGGAATTATAAGTAAGGTTTTATTAAAGCTTAATGCTTTTTTCAAAAAATTCTTTTGAAAATCCCATGATTATTCTTTTCTCAATTTTGTGTTATTAATGGAGGAAAAAGGTGTGTTTTCATGTTCATTTCTTTTAATTTCTTGATTTATTTGCCATCTCTGAAAGATACAAATTTTGTACTTTCAATTAAAACATATGTGAATGATATTTAAAAACTTATGGTAACCTTTTACTCACTATAATAGTTAACTTTATATGTCTCAAAAATAATCCATTATTAATAATAATTTTATTGGAGTTTTTATTATGAATGCGAATGCTCAATTAATGAATTTCCCAATAGATAATGTAATTCAATTAATTAGGAAAAAATGGGTTGTACAAATTATAAATGATTTATTCTTTGGTAAATCCCGTTTCCATGAATTTAAAGAAAATAAACCTAAATTGTCTAACCGTGTATTGAGTAGTTGTCTTAAGGACATGGAACACAATGGTTTAATTCGACGTATTGTAGATAAATACGATAAAAAGAATGTTAGGTATTATCTAACAGAAAAGGGGTTGTCATTAAATAAAATCATTTATGAAATGGCAATTTTCAGTGTAGATTCAGAAAACTACACAGACAAAACCAAAACTGAATTAAAAACAGTTTTTAAAGAAAAACTTTTATAAATTTTTTCTATCTTTTTTTTTATTTTAACTATTTTTCACTAGAATTTTTAGACTTAATCATTAAATTTAAAAAACAAAAAAATCATATTATATATTGATTAAAAAATTAGGGGACAAAAATTGTTAGATATAAAATTATTCAGAGAAAACCCAGAAATTATTTTGGACTCTGAAAAAAAGAGATTTAGAGATACAACAAATGTCGAAAAGGTAATTGAATATGATAATTTATGGAGAGAAGGTGAAAAGAAACTCAATTCACTTAGATCTGAGAAAAATAAATTATCAAAATCATTTAAAAAAGCTAAACAAGAAGGCAACTTTGAAGAAGTAATAGCTAAATCCAAACAAGTAGCTAATGATATTAAAGAGTTAAGCGCTAAAAATGATGAATATCTTAAGCTTAGAGATGATTACAGGTACAAAGTTGGGAACATTGTTGATGAAGACGTTCCAATATCAGATACTGAAGATGATAATGTAGTAGTTAGAACCCATGGGGAAATTCCAGAATACGACTTTGAACTCTTAAACCATGTAGAATTAATCAATAAAATAGACGGTGCAGATATTGAAACTGCAGCAGAAATTGCAGGAGCTCGTTTCTACTACTTAAAAAGAGATATATTACATCTAAACCTTGCATTAATTCAATTTGCATTATCTGAACTTGAAGTTGAAGGATATATTCCTATGCAAACTCCTTTCTTTGTAAAAGGGGAAGTTGCAGCTGAAACTTCAGAACTTGGTGAATTTGAAGAAACATTATACAAAGTAGAAAATGAAGATATGTACTTAATTGCAACTGCAGAACAAACATTAGCAGCTCTTCACAGAAACGAAATCATATCTCCTGATGAATTACCATTAAGATACTGTGCACTTTCAACATGCTTTAGAAAAGAAGCAGGATCACACGGAAAAGATACTTTAGGAATATTTAGAGTTCACCAATTTGAAAAAATCGAACAATTTATATATTCAACACCTGAAGATTCTAAAAATCAACATAAACACTTAATGGAAGTCACTGAAAGAATATATCAAAAATTAGGTATTCCATATCAAGTAATAGCTATAGTATCATCTGCTCTAAACGATAATGCTTCTATTAAATATGACCTTGAAGCATGGTTCCCTGGTTCTAAAGCATTTAGAGAATTAGTCTCATGTACTAACTGTAAAGATTACCAAGCACGTAAAACAAAAACACGTTACGGTAGAGCAGGTTCTGGAGATGCTCAAATCCTTCACACATTAAACAGTACAGCTATTGCAACTGAAAGAACCATGTGTTGTATTTTAGAAAACTACCAACAAGCTGATGGTAGTATTAAAGTTCCTGAAGTGTTAGTCCCTTACATGAATGGAAAAACAATTATAGAAGCTAAATATTAGCTTCTTTTTATATTGCAACAGGTGTTTTTTTATGAAAGCTATTGTGATTAATGCAAGTCCAAGAAAAGAATGGAACACTGCTGAGATATTGCAATCTGCTCAAAAAGGAGCAGAATCCGTTGGAGCCCAAACAGAATATTTCAATTTATATGATTTAGTCTTTACAGGTTGCAGAAGTTGCCTTGCATGCAAACTCAAAGAAAAAACCAAAGGAAAATGTTACTGGAGAGATGATTTAACAAAAGTCATCGAGAAAATTCTAGATGCAGATGTATTACTTATTGGATCTCCAATTTACTTTGGACAACCTACAAGTGGATTTAGAGCATTAATTGAAAGATTAATATTCTGCATAACTTCATATGATGATGGATCAAGCTATTTTACAGGTAAAGTAAATGTAGGAATATTCTATACAATGAATGCTCCTCTTGAGTTCTATGAACAGTCCATGAAAGAAAGCTTATCAAGTACAGAATTTTTATTCTCATTTTTAAACGGGCAAATTGTAACATATCCTGTTTGCGACACAATTCAAGTTAGTGATTATTCTAAATTCAACATGGCTGGTTTTTCACAAGATGCAAAGGAAAAACAATGGATTATGCAATTTCCTAAGGATTTAGAAAAAGCTTTTGAAATTGGAGCTAATTTAAGTAAATAGATAATTTTTAGTTTTAAATGTTTGAATAATGTGAGTTATTATCATTGAAATTTTTTTCTTTTTTTAATTATCTTATTTTAACAGTTAGTGATGATTTAAGTTTTTTTCAACTTCTTTTTTTTATTTCACTTACTTATTGCTAGTTTCTAGTTGAAATTTAATTAATTCATGTTATATTCCATAAGATATATGGTTCTTTAAATTTATATTATATGGAAAATAATAAGTATGTTTAAATTGAATATATGGTGAAGAAGAAATAATTGAAACTAAATGTTCAAATAGAATTAATAATGTGGAAATCCTTAATCAGGCCATTATTAACTTTCAGTTTTTACTTTTTAATCCAATAATCATGTTTGATAATAATCATTGTTTTTTCCTGAAAAATAGAAATCCTTAGGCAACTAAATAATAGATGAATATGGATGAGTGAGAAAAATCGAAAGACAAGAATTCATTGCATGGCTCGGAAATACTGCTCCAAGCCATATATTGCACTAAAATTAATGATGGGGTAAATCCCTATCATTAATATAAAATTTTAAATATATTATTATTTATATTTTTCTAAGAAAAAAATAAGGAGGCTGAAAAAACATGATAAGTACAGTAACCCTAATATGTGCAATAATAACATTAATAATGTTACTTACTGCATACAACAGAAACAATAACATGATACTTCTATGATTAATTTCAATAGCATTATAACATTTCAGATTCTATTTTAGGATCAAAATTCTATGCTGATAATATAAGTCAGGACAATCAATATTTAATCTATTTAAAGTACCTTCAATTGATTTTCTAATAGTATGGGGGGAGAACAGGAACAAGTGAAGTTCCATCATGTTATTACAAATTTACTGGTTATTACAACATCCTATCTAAATGAGTCAATAGCTAGACCTAATAATTCCTCATTATCACTGATTTTCCCATTAACTGTTTTTCCAACATGGACTTCTGCAGTATCAAAGAAATTATATTCTGTTTTAATGGATTTTTTTAAGAAATTTATTTTATCTTCCTGTGGTATTACATCACCATATGCATGTGTTAATCCCATACATCCAAGACCAATAGGATTTACATATAAATCTGTTTTTCTAATCTTTTTAATTCATTTTACCTTTTTTTTGTTCTAAGTCTGCTCTTTGTTGTTTTTTTTTAACTTCAACCATTTCATCAAACCATTCAACCATTGATGGATCTGTATGATCAAAGAATAAACTTGTTGAATCATCTAATGCTTTTATTTCACTCATATCTTCGTCAGTTAAAGTGAAATCAAATACCTCAAAGTTTTCAATCATTCTTTCTTTATGTGTTGTTTTACAGTTTATAACAATTTTTCTTTGGATTAACCATCTTAATATTACTTGTGCTGCTGTTTTGTTGTATTTTTTACCAATATTTACTAAAGTTTCGTTAGTAAACATTCCTTTTAATCCTTCACCAAATGGTGCCCAAGCTGAAGTTGTAATTCCATATTTTTCCATATTTTCTTGTGCAGTGTATTGTGCATTTAGTGGATTACATTCAATTTGGTTAACAGCAGGAATTATTTTTCTTCCAAATAAACAGATATCTGTTATTCTATCTGGATAAAAGTTAGAAACACCAATAGCTTTAACTAATCCTTCTTCATATAACTCCTCAATTGCTCTGTAAGCACCATAATAATCTGCAAATGGTTGATGTAATAATACTAAATCAATATAGTCAAGGTTTAATTTTTCTAATGATTCAAAAACTGACTTTCTACATTTATCATAGCCATAATTTTCAATCCAGACTTTTGTAGTTATAAATAATTCTTCACGAGGAACTCCACATTCAGCTATTGCTTCACCAACTTCTTTTTCATTAAAATAGCTTTGTGCAGTATCAATTAATCTATATCCTGTATCGATTGCATCTAAAACTGCTTGTTTTGTTTCTTCTTGAGGAATTTGATATACACCAAATCCTAAAATTGGCATTTTAACTTCATTATTTAATGTTACATATTCTATAATTTTCACCTATACTATATTATGTATTGTTGTATTATATAACTATTTCCTAATGAAACATTTTCTAAGTGAAATATTTTTATATATGTGAAAATAAAGTAATATCTATGAATCTACCTGATCAATTTAAAAAAGAAAATTTTGAAAATATCTTAATATATCATTATGTAGAAGAGTTAGTGGGGGATTTTAGAGAATATATAAAAGAAAACTATTTGGATGAAGAAATCACAATATCAGATTTACCTTTTTTACTCAGAATAAGATTTAAAGACAATAGCACACAAAAGGACCTTGTTAAATTGTTTCGTGTAAGTAATGGTTATGTATCTAAAATACTAAGAAAATTTGAAGACTTAGGATTTATCACAAGAAAAGAAGATCCAAATAATAGGCGAAGAAAAATTGTTAAATTAACACCAAAAGGCATTGAAAAAACAGATGAAATATTAACTTACATTATCAAATGGGAAAAAGAGCATAATATGGATAAAAATGAATTAAAAACATTAAAACAATTATTATTTAAATTTTTAAAAAGTTGATTTTTAATCAACTTTTATAATTTTAAATATTCTTCATCTTCTACAGGTTCACACCATTCATTTGAGGTGTCTTCTCCTGGAACTTCAATAGCTATATGACTAAACTAAGAGTCTTTTTTTGCTCCATGCCAATGTTTTACATTAGCAGGTATTTGAACAACAACACCTGGTTTTAAGCTTTGAGCATCTTTACCTTCTTCTTGATACCAACCTTCACCTTCAGTACATAGTAAAATCTGTCCACCACCTTTTTGTGCATGATGAATATGCCAATTATTTCTGCATCCAGGTTCAAAAGTTACATTAGCTACTAACATTGGACAGTCGGAATCTGTAAGTATGTTTAAGTAGCTTTTTCCTATAAAATATTCTTCAAATGCACTATTTTCTGCTCCAAGTCCAAAATCACCACCTTTTATCATTTTAATCACTTCTCTTTGTTAAAATTATGATTTCAGTTTCAAAACTATCTAATGCTTTTTTAAGTATATAAATCTGAAAAATTGTTCTTAGAATATATATTTTTAATATATATTGGTTGAGTTTATATAAAATTTATTATCATTACTGAAATAGATAAATGAGTTCTTATTTAATGAAAAATAATCGATATACATATTAGATAATTTAATAGTGAAAAAAAGCTAGAAATTCTAAAATCTACAATATTTTTTATTTTATAAAATTAGTTTAAAAAAATTAAGAATGTTTTAAGTTAAATTAACTCAAAACATTATAGATAAATTTATTTTTTACGTT